>NZ_GL831080.1:1155237-1185624 GCF_000188255.1 Actinobacillus ureae ATCC 25976 | reverse complement strand
TGCAGATCAGACTAAGGCTATTTTCATTTTACTTTTTAAAATATTGTAAGAGAGGTTCAGGATTTTGAATATACGAAGTTAAATCTTTCTTATTCGGATAAGCGATATAAGGAATTTGACCAAGTAACGGCGCTTCAATTTCTTGACTCAATAATTCGATTAATTCCGCATAGTGGCGTAAACCTGGGTTAATACGGTTTGCGATCCACCCAACTAACTGAACACCTTTCTGCTTAATCGCCTGTGCGGTTAGTAGCGCATGATTAACGCAACCCTCTTTAATTCCCACCACTAATACGACAGGCATTTGATTATTCTTCACCCAGTCAGCAAAACTTAAATCTTTATTGATCGGAGTTAGCCAGCCATAAGTACCTTCAACCACAACATTCGGATAATTTTGCTGTAAACGGGTTAAATCTTGGTTTAATTTTTCTTCTTGGATATGGTGAACGGCGTCTAATGCAGCAAATACCGGCGTACTAGAGTGAATAAAGGTATAACTGTTAATTTCTCGATAAGCAACGGGTGTAGGACAACTATCCAGAATCGTCAATACATCCGGATTATCTTCGCTAGCATAGTCTGCTTGATTAAGTTCTGTCGGAAGAGAATCATCGCCGCCACAAGCAATCGGTTTATAACCAACCGCCACAAATTGATTTGCAGCTAATGTTTGTAAAATAGCACGGGTAACAATGGTTTTTCCCACATTGGTATCTGTGCCGGTAATAAATAATGAAGGCATATTTATTTCTCTATTATCTAAAAATAACAAAAAAGTTACAAAATTGCCTATATTTTAGCTCAAGTTTTAAAGCTGAATGATGTCCTTGATCAAATTTCCCTCATAAATCCCTTGTTTTATTGCGGAACAAGCAATAAGTGGACTATTCCATTCAAATTGACTGGTTACTAAGTCTACTTGGTGGTTACCGATAAGTAGTTCATTTTGTAATTTTTGCTGAATTTGTTCGAATAGAATATGTTTAATACGTAAAAGCGGCGAGTTAAACATAATTTTTTCAGTTGAAAAAATATTAATCAGATTCATTAATACATAAGCCAAATTATCACTAATATGCTCCAGAATCATCAGTGCAGTTTCATTTTGCTGTTCGATTTGCTCACATAAATACTGAATTTTTTCATTGTGCTGAGTAAATGTATTCGGTAGATAACGATCAACTAAACGGATAATGGCAGGGAAGGTAACCTGATGGTTAAGCTGATAGCGCTGAATTTCGTCACAATCACTTGGTGCGGCAACATCACTCAACGAACTGAATTTTGGCATTAGCATTTTATCAACATTCATTTTTGATTGTTGGTGAAGTAAATTTCCACGTAATAAGACACTTAGATTGGCTGCTTCATCTAGCTGCAAGAAAATCACGTTATCATTATTAATTAAGCTACCTAAAGTTGATTCCGTTAAAAGCCATAATTGAAAATGCTCGTTTAATAAAATAGGACAATCGAATTGTGCTTTTAATGTTTCCACAAATGCGCATTCGATAGATGTATCACCTAAACGTGTAATCTTACTATGTTCAGCATTAATTTGCCCAACAACACTAATTGATACGGCTAATATTCGATTAGCCTCCATCGGCGAATGCCAGAAAAGATCATTTAGACAAGTTTGTAAGTAGTTATCAAGTTGCGGATAGTCTTTGGAAGAAAGAGGGTAATGCTTGGTTTGAATTGGTTTGCCATTTAATTCGCACAATGAAATTTCTACGTTATCTGGAGAAAGCGTAAAACAGAGTAATTGCCAGAAAAAATTAGATACGGCTAAGCCTACAGCAGGTCTGCCACGTGAGGTGTTATTTTGTACCGTACGTTCCAAGATGAATTTATTATCAATTAATGATTTGGTGAGATTCGTAATTGAAGCTGGCGCTAAGCCCGAGAGTTTAGCAAGATCTGTACGCGAAATAAGTTCAAATTGTTCCACTAGTCGATAAATTGTACCAAGATGTTGGGTTTTATTATCAGAAATCATAGTATAATCCTTAAGTTAAAGCGTACTTCATGCTTATAAAAAGAAGCACTGCTATTAAAATCTACAAAATCAAACACTCCATAAGATAATTATTTTTGCTTCAATGCTTTTGAAGTACAACCACTTTATTGTAATTCTGTGAACTAACTCACATAATTAATTTATTTATTGAAAAAATTAACTAAAAAGAGCATAAAAATGAATCAGAACATTCACTATATTTGGGTTGATACCAATCAAAAACTAGCCGAGGTTTGCCAAAATGCAAGTCAAAAGCCGGCAGTTACATTGGATACGGAATTTATTCGTATTCGTACTTATTATCCTAAATTAGGTCTGATTCAGCTATTTGACGGCGAACAAGTGAGTCTTATCGATCCAACTAAAATAGATGACTTTGCGCCTTTTATTGAGCTATTGGCGAATCAACAAGTAGTAAAAGTTTTACATGCTTGCGGTGAAGATCTTGAAGTCTTTCAACATCGTTTCAAACAATTACCAACACCTCTGGTGGATACACAAATTATGGCAGACTTTGCCGGAATTGGGGTTTCAATGGGATTTGCTAAATTAGTAGCGCATTATTTACAGATTGAACTGGATAAAGGTGCATCTCGTACAGATTGGTTAGCCCGTCCTTTAAGTGAAGAGCAATTACAATATGCAGCAGCGGATGTATGGTATTTATTACCGGTTTATCAACGCTTAGTCGTAGATCTTGATGTTACCCGTTGGCAGAATGCAGTGGAAGAAGAGTGCCAAACCCTCTTGGAAAAACGCCAAAACTTACCGAATAGTTCAAAAGCATACAAAGATATTTCTAATGTATGGCGTTTGACCTCAGCACAATTAGCTGTGTTACAAGTTTTAGCCAAATGGCGTATGGAAGAAGCGGAAAAACGCGATTTAGCGCTTAACTTTGTTGTAAAAGGACAGAATTTATTTGAAATAGCCAAACTACAGCCTAAACATACTTCTCAATTATTAGAATTTATGCATCCGAACGAAGTTCGTATACATGGTAAAAAGTTATTACTATTAGTTGAGCAAGGGAAGGCGGTTACGAAAGAAGATTATCCGCCGACAATATCCCGTCTTGTCGATGAACCGGGTTATAAACACAGCTTAAAATTATTACAGCAAAAATTAGCCGAAATTCGACCGCTTGATCTTGCCCCTGAATTATTAGCAAGTAAGCGTCAATTAAATCAATTATTTAGTTGGTTTATTCGAGGGCAAAATCCGGAGAACTTGCCGGAGTTACTTAAAGGGTGGCGTAAAGAGTTTGGGACTCAATTAGTGCAAGTTCTCTAAAATTAAATCTGATCTATCGAAGGGAAAGCTTACTGCAAACAAGCGGTAAAATTTCCCTTATTTTTTGCAAACTCAATTAGACCAATGCGCTTAAACCCTGTACAATGGATCATCAGCACAAAAAACTATAAAGGGTAAAAAATGGAACATAAAAAACTACCTAAAGCATTAGATGCCATCGATTTAAAAATACTGAACGAGCTACAACGTAACGGTAAAATTTCCAATATCGAACTTTCTAAACGTGTTGGTTTATCACCGACGCCTTGTTTAGAGCGTGTAAAACGTTTAGAGAAGCAAAATGTGATTATGGGATATAGAGCGTTGCTTAATCCTGAATTACTCGAAGCACCGTTACTGGTGATTGTAGAAATCACCTTAGTGCGTGGAAAACCGGATGTGTTTGAGGAATTTAACCGTGCTGTGCAACAACTGGATGAAATTCAAGAGTGCCATTTAGTTTCTGGTGATTTTGACTATTTGCTAAAAACACGTGTGGCGGATATGGCGGCTTATCGTAAATTATTAGGCACGACTTTACTTCGTTTACCCGGTGTGAATGACACTCGTACTTACGTGGTAATGGAAGAAGTAAAACAAACTAATTATCTCTTATTAGAATAAGGAGTGAGTGTGATCGAACGATTCAAACCACGCTTAAAAGGTAAAGAAAATGTGATTAATTTCGCATTAATTTTGATGGGGCTATTTGGCTTTTATTTGCTCGTGGCATGGGCAAGTTATAGTCCGCTAGATAATGCTTGGAGTACGGCAAGTAGTGTTACGGAGCATAGAGTATTGAATAAAACGGGTGTATTCGGCGCTTGGATGATGGATTTACTGTATGCTTTTTTAGGTAAAGTTGCATTTATTGTGCCGTTTACCTTATGCGGCGTATCGGTATATTCCTTGGTTTTCCGTTTAGCGAATGAGTGGACTTGGAAACATTTTTGCTTGCGTTTCAGTAGTTTTATTTTATTACTGATTGGTTTGGCTGGGCTTGCTAGCGTGGTGTTGTCAAATAATGCCTATTATTTATCCGGTGGTTTTGTCGGCGGTATGTTCCAATCACTACTTGCAACAACAATCGGTCAATTCGGTGCATTGTTTATTGCAATGATTTTTACCGGTATTGGTTTCTATTTTTGTTCAGGTCAATCGCTCCTACTACTATTTGCCCAATTCTATGATTGGATTGTGGCAAAAGATCAACCTAAAGAGACGGCGGTAGCAGCAGATACGGAAGTAAATGAAACCCATTTGCAAAATTCAGAAGAAATTCAACCGCTTGTTATTGATGAGAATACTGCAGAAGAGGCTCAAGGTGATTCCGAGACTCAGCAGCTGACGGATGTTTCAGTATTTAGCCGTCCAAATATTACCGGTTTGAAAGTACAACCTGAATTTGTAGACAATGAGATGGATTCTGAATTAGCAGATCAAAATATGTTTAACGTAGAAACTGAACTTGAGTTACCAAAAATTAATATTCAAGGAATGGAACTTGCTAGTCAATCGCCTGTCACCCAAGAATTTGTTGAGCCTAATGCAGAAATTGAATTACCAAAAATTCGTTTAAATCCGTTAGTGGAAGCGGCAGTACCTCAGTCTGAAGTGATTTCGCCAACTGATGAATTCAAGCAAGCGCTTGAACAGCAAGATGAATTTGAAGTAGTAGAGAATAATGATGAGGCAGATGCAACGGTTGAATATCAAGATATGAATCCGCCTATGCCGGCATTTGTTCAAGAAGCGAAACCGGTGGTACGTTTACAACCGGTGCTTGAAGAATCAACACAGAAAGAAGAGCTTGAAGAGGATTATGAAGTATTGTTAGCAAAAGAATTTGAACAAGCGGAGCAGGCTCGTTTAGCGCAAATGGAACAACGTGCTAAAGCGCAAGGTTTAGAGCAAACATTTGAAGAAATTATCAAGAGTGAGCCGGAGCCCATCGTTATGCCAAGTGTGAAAGTTGCTAATATGTCGTCGGAAGTAGAATCAGTATCAACGCCTAATTATCTAAAAAGTTATGGCGATACATTAATACACCCATTGCTACAACGTAACCATACAACGGAAAAACCGACAACGCCATTACCAACGATTGATTTGTTAGATGAGTCGCCACGTCAAACACAGCAAATTACCGAGCAAGAGATTGTTGAAACTTCTCATCGTTTAGAAAGTGCATTAGCAAATTATGGTGTGAAAGCAACGGTTGAAGACGTATTGGTTGGTCCGGTTGTTACTCGCTATGAAATCAAACCGGCTGCCGGTGTTAAAGCCGCAAAAGTAGTCGGTTTAGCGAGCGATTTATCCCGCGAATTAATGTTTAAAGCAATTCGTATCACCGAAGTGGTGCCGGGTAAGCCTTATATGGGGATTGAGACGCCTAACAAACAGCGTGAAACGGTTTGGCTTCGTGATGTGTTAAATAGTGATGCCTTTAAACACAGCAAAGCAACCTTACCAATGGCGCTAGGTAAAGATATTAGTGGCGAACCGATTGTGGTTGATATGGCGAAAATGCCGCACTTACTGGTAGCAGGGCAAACCGGCGGTGGTAAATCGGTTGGTGTTAACACGATGATTTTGAGCTTATTGTTTAAGCTTTCACCGGAACAAGTACGCTTTATTATGATTGACCCAAAAGTGGTTGAACTATCCATCTATAACGATATTCCGCATTTGTTAATACCGGTCGTGACCGATATGAAGAAAGCGGCAAATGCTTTACGTTGGGCGGTGGAAGAAATGGAACGCCGTTATTTATTAGTAAGCCACTTAAGTGTGCGTAATATTGAAGGCTATAACGATAAAATTGATCAGGCAGCCGCGATGAATTACCCGATTCCTGATCCAACTTGGCGTCCGAGCGATTCAATGGATCAATTACCGCCGGCTCTAGAGAAACTCAGCTATATTGTACTGATTGTGGATGAATTTGCAGATTTAATGATGTCTGCCGGTAAAGAGGTTGAAGAATATATTATGCGCATTGCGCAAAAGGCTCGAGCAGTTGGTATCCACTTAATTCTTGCAACGCAGCGTCCTTCAACCGATGTAATTACCGGTGTAATTAAAGCAAATATCCCAAGCCGTATTGCGTTTACCGTAGCAAGTCAAATTGACTCTCGTACTATTTTAGATGCGGGTGGGGCGGAAGCATTATTAGGGCGTGGTGATATGCTGTATTCTGGTGCAGGCAGTCCGGATATTATTCGTATCCACGGTGCGTTTATGAGCGATGAAGATGTGCAACGTGTGGCAGATAACTGGCGTGCACGAGGAAAGCCGCAATATTTAGAAAGTATAGTCGCTTCCATTGGCGAATCTGAAGGCTCAGAGCGAGTTAGTGGTGCAAGTGATTTAGATCCACTGTTTGATGAAATTGTTGAATTTGTGATTGAAAGTGGAGTGACTTCAATAAGTGGTCTCCAACGCCGCTTCTCATTAGGTTTCAACCGTGCAGCACGCATTGTTGATCAAATGGAAGCACAAGGGATTCTTTCAGAGCAAGGAAAAAACGGAAAACGTGAAATTTTAGCAAGATAAAAGCGACAATGTAACGTCTTGTATTTTAAACAAGCGGTTAAATTTTGGCAAAACTTTGCAAGTTTGGCTTTGAATTTAATCGCTTTTTGTTATTTGGATTTAGCATAGGAATTACTTGTAGGATATCTCTGGATATTCGTATAAAATTAGGGTTGATTTATTATTTTAGTTTCAAGGAAAGCAAAGTGCGTTTAGAGAATGAAAGAGAGAGTTCAAACGTAGAAGATAGACGCGGACACCCCGGTTATGGTCGTCGTTCTTCCGGTGGACGAGCTAAAGGTGGGATTTTAGGCTTTATCATCGTATTAATCGGGGCTTATTATGGCGTGGATTTAACCGGTTTGATGGAATATAACGATTCACAATCTTCTTATCAACAGCAACAAACAGCACCGATTCTTTCTGCAGAAGAAGCGGAACTTAATACGATTGCTCGCAAAGTACTGTACACTACGGAACGTATATGGGGTAATTATTTTAAACAAAACGGTTTGATTTATCGTGAACCCAAATTAGTGCTTTACCGAGGCGTTACGCATACCGCTTGCGGCACGGGGCAATCTGCGATGGGACCATTTTATTGTCCGGTAGATCAAAAAGTTTATCTCGATTTATCGTTCTATGATGATATGAAGTCACAGCTCAGAGCATCAGGTGATTTTGCTTTTGCTTATGTCATTGCACACGAAGTTGGTCATCATGTTCAAAACTTATTAGGCATCAGTGAGCAGACTAAAAGAGCACAACGTAACGCTCGTAACCAAGCGACAGCGAATAAAATATCAGTAAACGTAGAGCTTCAAGCAGACTGTTTTGCCGGTGTTTGGGGTTACCAAATTCAAAAAGAAGGAAAATTAGAAGCCGGTGATGTAGAAGAGGCATTTATTGCTTCACAGGCTGTTGGTGATGACCGTTTGCAAAAACAAGCTCAAGGTTATGTTGTGCCGGATAGCTTTACACACGGCTCTTCTGCTGAGCGTTTGGCTTGGTTCCGTAGGGGATTACAATCCGGTAATCCAGCTGTTTGCGATACATTTTCTGTTCGTTAAAACAGTAAAATATTTTTGTACTAGTCAAATAGTTCAAAAACCATTTGACATCATTTTATAATTTTATTAAGTTAGGTCTACACCTTTTCTAATAACTGTTTAAAACAAACAATAAGAGAGCACACAATGTCTTACAAGAATGATGACCTACGTATTACTAAAATTGAAGAACTTTTGCCACCGGTTGCGTTATTAGAACGTTTTCCGGCAAGTGAAGTCGCTGCTGAAACGGTGGAAAATGCTCGCCAAGCTATCCATAAAATTATTCACGGTGCGGATGATCGTTTATTAGTAGTGATTGGCCCTTGCTCAATCCATGATCCTAAAGCGGCATTAGAGTATGCACAACGTATTAAGGTACTTCGCGCTGATTCTAAAATTAACCAAAATCTTGAAGTTGTTATGCGTGTGTATTTTGAGAAGCCTCGCACCACTGTAGGTTGGAAAGGGTTAATCAATGATCCGTATTTAAATGAAACTTATGCACTAAATGATGGTTTGCGTATTGCGCGTAAAGTGTTATCGGACATTAATGATTTAATGGTTCCGGCAGCAGGTGAATTTTTAGATATGATTACGCCGCAATATATGGCGGACTTTATGAGCTGGGGAGCAATTGGCGCGCGTACAACCGAATCTCAAGTACACCGTGAATTAGCTTCTGGTTTATCTTGTGCGGTAGGTTTTAAAAATGCAACAAATGGCGGTGTAAAAATTGCCTTAGATGCGATTGGTGCAGCAGAAGCTCCGCACCATTTCTTATCGGTTACTAAATTTGGCCATTCTGCAATTGTATCGACGGCGGGGAATCCGGACTGCCATATTATTTTACGTGGTGGTGATAATGGTACAAACTATGATGCGGAATCTGTTGCAAAAGTTTGTGCGGATATTGAGAAAACAGGTCGCCGCCCGCACGTAATGATTGACTTTAGCCACGCAAATAGCCAAAAGCAATTTAAACGCCAAATGGATGTTTGTGCTGACGTATGCCAACAAATTGCGAATGGTTCGGAATTTATTTCAGGTGTAATGATTGAGAGTCATTTAGTTGAAGGTCGCCAAGAATTAGGCGATGGTAATTTAGAGAATTTAGTATATGGCCAAAGTGTGACAGACACATGTATTGGCTGGGAAGATAGTGAAAAAGCGTTATTTGCATTAGCGGCAGCAGTTGAACAGCGTCGTGCTAAGCGTGCTTAATCACTAAAAATTTATATCAGAAACACGGAAATAATAGGTTTTTGCAAATTTTTTTGTGAAATTAACCGCTTGTTTCCGTGTTTTCTGTCGTTTTAGGATAATAAAAATGAACAAAACAATTCTTGCTATTGATACAGCTACTGAGGCGTGCTCTGTGGCGTTATTACATAATAGACAAATTTCTGCATTTGATGAACTAAGTCCAAGAACACATACACAGCGAATTCTACCAATGATAGATGAATTATTAGCAAAAGCTAATATTTCTCTTAAACAAGTTGATGCGCTAGCATTTGGTCGAGGGCCAGGAAGCTTTACCGGTGTTCGAGTAGGTGTTGGTGTTGCTCAGGGGCTGGCAATGGGAGCAAATTTACCGGTTGTACCGGTCTCAAATCTCTTAGCAATGGCACAAGCAGCTTATGAGAAAATAGGAGCAACAAATGTTGTTGCACTGATTGATGCCCGTATGAATGAAGTTTATTTTGCGCAATATGAGAGAGTAGGACAGTGCTGGCAAACAATTGTTGCTGAGCAAGTATGCTCACCAGAGCGTGCTATCAGCCAAATACAGCCGAAGGATAATACTGTGGTTGTAGGTACCGGTTGGGCGGCATATTCGCAATTTCCTGATGCACAATTACCGTTTTTAGTGAGTGACATTACCTTACCTTCAGCAAAATCAATGCTTACACTTGCAGAATCCGAATTTGCTCAAGGGAATACGCAATTGGCACTACAAATTGAACCGGTTTATTTGCGTAATGAAGTGACTTGGGAAAAGTTACTGCATAAGCGTTAGGACTTAGATCACAAACAATTCTTGCTTTTGTAGAAAAATACAAAGAAATTACAGAAGGCGCGTCATAATGATGTGCCTTTCCTTTTTTGTAGGATTCTACAAGAATCTATTTTTTATCATTCCTCCTCCCGTATATCCTTCAAAACAGGTATGTAAATTGAACAATGAGCTTATATATTGAGCAAATGAGTATAAAGAACGAAATTTGGAAAATAGAAATTAAGGGAGGGAAAGAATAACAGCAAGCGGTTATTTTTGTAAAAAAATTCGTAAAAACAACCGTTTATAAGTAAGACTAGAGTTTATTGAGTTTTTGTTTATAGTGGTAACGACATACTGAAAGATATTTGTCATTTCCTCCAATCTGAATTTGGTCACCATCAGCGACAGCTTCGCCTTTCTCGTTCATGCGAATGACAAAATGGGCTTTTTTGCCGCAATCACAAATAGTTTTTAGCTCTTGCAATTCATCTGCCCAAGCTAATAAATACTGGCTTCCCTCAAAGAGCTCTCCTTGGAAATCTGTACGTAAACCATAACATAGCACTGGAATTCTTAGTTTATCTACTACATCAGTTAATTGATATACCTGCGTTTTCGTAAGAAATTGAGCTTCATCAATTAAGATACAGTGTAACGTTTTTTCTTGGTTGGCACGTTGAATTTCATCGAATAAATTTGATTCCGATTGAAATAATTGCGCTTCTTGTGAAATGCCAATACGAGAGCTTACTTTGCCAACACCATAACGATCATCAATCGCAGCGGTATAAACCAAAGTATTCATGCCTCGTTCTTGGTAGTTATAAGAGGATTGAAGCAGGGTGGTTGATTTTCCCGCATTCATTGAAGAGTAATAAAAATAGAGTTTTGCCATAATCTTACACAAATAAAAAACGGCTAATACGCATTAGCCGTTCTACAAAAAAGGAAAATTATACGTTGTCGATTTGACCTAAAAGTGAACGTAAACGATCTTGGAAGCTTTGTTGCTCAGATTTTAATTGTTCAAATTCTTGGCGTAATGTTTCTTTTTCTTGCTCTACAGTATTGTTTTTTCTTTTAATTCTTCCACTTCTAATTGAAGTAATTGAATTGTTTCTACTGCTTGTTTAATTTTTTCTTCAAGTTGGTCAAGAATTGATAATGACATAATTGGGTTCCCTCTTAAAAACAGATATGTAATTGTAAGAATTATACCTCAGTTAGGCGTTGATTTCATTGAAAAGTTCATGCATTTTGGAATTTTTCTTCATTTGCTGATTTTTTAGTAACGAAATCGATTGCTAGCTGATAAAATATGACAAATATTGGTTATTTTATGTAAAGAATATTAAATGAAACGTGCTATTTCTTTCGAGTTTTCTCGTGTAACGGAAACCGCCGCACTTGCAGCTTATGACTGGATTGGACGAGGTGATAAAAATGCGGCAGATGACGTCGCAGTAAAAGCAATGCGTTTGATCATGAATGAAATGGAAATTCGTGGTGAAATCGTGATTGGTGAAGGCGAAATTGATGAAGCGCCAATGTTTTATATTGGTGAGAAAGTCGGACGTTCTCAACCGGAAGATGATGAAGTTGCGATTGCGGTTGATCCGATTGATGGGACTCGAATGACCGCAATGGGGCAGGCAGGTGCATTAGCTGTGTTAGCCGCAGGGGGCAAAGATACTTTTCTTAAAGCACAGGATATGTATATGGAAAAGCTAGTGGTTGATAGCGAAGCAAAAGGGATGATCGATTTAGATCTTTCGCTTGAGCAAAATATTCGCCGAGTTGCGTCTAAAAAGGGAAAATTACTCACGCAAATGACCGTTACCATTTTAGCTAAACCTCGTCATGATGAAATCATTAAAGCGGTACAGAACTTAGGTGTAAGAGTGATGGCCATTCCCGATGGTGATGTTGCAGCGGTGGTACAGTGCTGTTTGCCGGATAGCGATTTAGATTTAGTTTATGGTATTGGTGGGGCGCCTCTAAAGGTGTTGTTGCGGCAGCCGCGGTTCGAGCTTTAGGCGGAGATATTCAAGGTTGCCTTATTCCTCGTAACCAAGTAAAAGGTAATTCGCCGAAAAATCTTGCTGCTGCAGAAAAAGAGCTTTCACGCTGTGCGCAAATGAACGTGCCGGTTAATAAAGTATTAAAATTGGAAGACTTGGTACGTAATGATAATGTGCTATTTGCGGCAACCGGAATTACCACCGGTGATTTATTAAAAGGCGTACAACGTAAGGGCAGTATGATGTTTACTGAAACGTTATTAATTCGAGGTCGTTCTCGTACAATTCGTAAGTTGGCTTCTTATCACGATATCTCTCGTTTATCTGAAGACTAAGAGTTAGTTACAAAAAAGTCGTATCGGAATAGATACGACTTTTTATTTTTAGAGCGAAAACATCGGCTAGCTCTAAATTTTATCTGCATTTCAAATTAAGCAGGGTTATCAATATCAATAAATTCTACATCTAGGCCGTATTCTTTTGCTAGCCATTCACCAAGTGCTTTCACTCCATCTCGCTCTGTAGCGTGGTGTCCGCAAGCAAAGTAATAAATACCTTGCTCACGGGCGGAATGAGTGGTTTGTTCTGAGATTTCACCGGAAATAAATGCATCACAACCTTTACTTGCCGCTAAATCGATATAACCTTGTCCACCACCGGTACAAATACCGACGTTGCGAATTAACTTATGCGGATAGTCAGCAATAAATTCATCACATAAAATTGGTTTACGGTTAAGTGCTTGTTCAATACGTTCCGCTAACTCTTTTGCAGAAATCGGCGTTTCAAATTCTCCATATACCGGAATTGAATTCGGACGGTCTTCTAAACCTTGTAGGTTTATCACGCCTAATTTTGTGGCTAATTGTGCGTTATTGCCTAATTCTGAATGAATATCCAACGGCAAATGATAGCCAAACAAATTAATGTCATTTACGAGTAATTGTTTGATGCGTTTACCTTTCATACCACGAATGCAAGGCGATTCGCTTTTCCAAAAATAACCGTGATGAACCAAAATCGCATCGGCATTTTTTTCAATCGCTTTTTCAATTAGCGGTAGAGTTGCGGTCACGCCAGTCACAATACGCTGAATGTGTGCTTTACCTTCTACTTGTAAACCGTTTGGTACGTAATCACTAATGGCTTTGCTGTTTAACTTTTCATCAATAATTTGTTCAAGTTCGAGATTAGATAGTCTCATTTATTCTTCCTTTTTAAGATAAAACAAGCGGTTAAATTATCTGAAAAATTTGCAAATTCATCGATAAATTTAACCGCTTACAGTAAGTTCATTTACTCTTGTGAAGGCGGTAATCGGGTTGAGTTTCGAAGCATTTTTTGCCGGCATATAACCAAATACCACGCCGATTAAGGTAGAGAAGAATACTGCCAATACAACCGATGCAGGAGAAAGCACCATTTGGAAATTGGAGCCTAGCGTATTGAATGTCACAATAATGGTAATCGCAAATAAGATACCGATAATCCCACCAAGTAAGCAGATGAGAATCGCTTCAATGAGAAATTGCTGCAAAATGTTACGTTGTTTTGCACCGATTGCCATGCGTACACCAATTTCTTTGGTTCGTTCTGTAACAGATACGAGCATAATATTCATTACGCCGATACCACCAACAATCAACGAAATCATCGCAATAGACGAGATTAATAATTTCATCGTATTTGTGGTACTGGTTTGCTTAATGGTATCGCTATTCATCACAAAAAAGTCTTTTTTGCCGTGCTTAGCCATTAATAGTTTGGTAATACTTTTTTCTGCCGTTTGGCTTTCAATATTATCTTTGACTTTTACGGTTAATGAATCAATATGTTTTTCACCGGAAATACGTTGCATCAGTGTCGTATAAGGCATCCACATTTTTAAACTGGTTTGATTCATATTGTTGGATTCATCAGCTAACCCAATGATTTTTAATGGTTTTTACCAACAAGAATCACTTTACCTTCAAGCGGCTCGGCTAAGCCAAGATCCTGAGGGCGTTGTGCTGTCAATATAAGCCTGTTTATTAAGCATAGTTGCATCACTGATAGTAAGATTTTTAGTCAAATTTGCTCGTCTATCACCAAAGCCCGTTCCGTTCATAATCGTCATGGTATTCGTACCAAGGCTATTAATGTTAGATAGAATGCGTTCTTGCGAACCTTGTCCGAGCGCCACAACCGAAATAACCGAAGTGATCCCAATCACTATGCCAAGCATAGTGAGAAGCGCCCGAAGTTTAGGTGCCATAATTGCACTAGTTGCCATTTTGAACGATTCGATCAATTGATCAAAGAAGCGAGGTGATTTATGTTCTCGTTTAGCTAACTTTAATTCTTCCGAATACGGTTGTTGGCGTTCATCACGAATAATTTGACCATCTTTAATTTCAATCACGCGACTAGCCGTTGCCGCAATATTCGGGTCATGGGTAACCATGATAATGGTATGACCCTCTTTATGTAGGTCTTGTAAGATTTGCAGTACGGTTTCACCACTTTTGGAATCCAAGGCACCGGTCGGCTCATCGGCAAGAATAATTTCACCACCGTTCATCAACGCACGAGCAATACTGACCCGTTGCTGTTGCCCGCCCGATAGCTGATTTGGACGATTAAGTGTTTTATCCGACAGTCCTAACTTATCCAGCAATTGATCGGCTCGTGCTTTCCGAGAGTGACTATCCATACCGGCATAAATAGCCGGCAATGCCACGTTTTCATTTGCCGTTAATGCGGAAAGGAGATTGTAACGTTGGAAAATAAAGCCAAATTTTCTTTGGCGAAGATCCGAAAGTTCATCACTATTCATTTGCAGTGTTTCTTTACCATCAATACAGCAAATACCGGAACTGGCAGTATCTAAACAGCCGATAATATTCATCAACGTTGATTTACCAGAACCGGATGCACCGATAATTGCGACAAAGTCACCTTGTTCAATGGTTAAATTAACATTTTTTAGAATATGTGCTTTGTTCTCACCTGAACCAAAATACTTATTCAGATTTTCAATTTCAATTAACTTCATTATTCCTAATATTCCGAGTATAAGCGGTAAAACTCACAATGTTTATACAAATGAAAGCGGTTGAACTTTGCAAAGTTTTTGCAAAAAATGACCGCTTGTATTCAGAGAGGTTATTCAATCCAAAGCGGTAAACGAATTTCTACTCGTAGACCGCCCAATGTGCTTTTCATTGCCTCAACAGAACCTTTATGCTGTTGCATTGCATTCGCCACAATAGCAAGGCCTAGACCAGTCCCTCCGGTTTGTCTGGCTCGAGCCTCATCTACGCGATAGAAAGGCAGGAATATTTGTTTATATTCACTTTCCGGTACTCCTTCACCATCATCATCAATAGAGATAACTAATTCAGTATTATCAATATACATCAATACTTTAATACTTTTATTCGCATATTTTTGCGCATTACGAATCACATTCTCCAATGCACTAGCCAAAATATTTTGATTACCGTTAATATAAAAACGTTCAGGATTAGCAACACGTTGGCTAATAAATAAATCAATATTATTCTGTTCCGCCTCAAATTTAGCATCTTCAAGAATATCGTCCCAAATATGATTGACTGAGAAAATTTCTCGAGTTAGATGCTGATTCACTTGCTGACGAGAGAGTGCTAATAAGTCATGTACCATTGTATCTAATTTAAGTACCTGATTATCAATACGAGTTAATTCCGGTGATTCGCCATTACGACGACGAATTAATGCGGTGGCTAGATGTAAACGAGCCAACGGTGTTTTTAATTCATGCGAAATATCCGAAAGCAAACGCTGTTGATGCAATGTCAAATCTTGTAATGAAGTGATCATTTGGTTAAAGCTTTTGCCTACTTCTCGCAATTCATTGATGCCTTCAGTCTCCAATGCCGGATTAATTGAAAAATTACCAGTTGCTACAGCATTGGCTGAAAGTCGTAATGCTTTTACCGGGCGAGCGATTTTCCATGATAACCATAATAAAATCGGTACACTAACGCCTAATACAATCAATAACATCAGCCAAGGCGAGTCAAAGATTTGGTTAAAAAATTCTTCTTGAGGGTCAACCATTTTAGCAAAATATTGATAGTATTCGCGCTTATTCGTTTTGACTAAAAATGGGCCATAAATTTCTAGATTACCAAAGCGACGTTGTAACGGTTCAGTAATGTTTTCGGCTCGATATAAGAATACTTGGAATGAAGTGACTTTATTCGGATCTGCACCTACAAAAATACCGGATTTGCGATCCAAAAGAATCATATCAAAACCATTAGCAGTTGAAACAAAAAGCTTACGTTCAAAACTTTCATCCAAGTTATATTGCAATTCGGTATTTTTAGTTTCTTGTTCAAAGAAAAAGCGTTCTTCTGTTTCAATAGGAGAAAAAGAGCGGGCATCAAAATTAGGTAATGCAAGGGTAATTGCTAGCAGTGTAGCAAAAGTAAGACCAAAATAGGCAAAAAGCTGATAGGCAAGATAATTTCTTACCGACATAGCCTTGCTAAGAAAATGAGAAATAAATTTAAGCATTAAAAGTACCTATCAATCAATATAGAAAAAATCCCTCGAAAAACGAGGGATTGTTTTTATATCAAACAAGATAATTATTTTTCCGTCACGAGTAAATAACCACGTCCACGTAAGGTTTTAAACCATGGTAGGTTATCATTACGTTCCGGTAATTTTTTACGGAGATTTGAAATGTGCATATCAATTGCACGATCGTAAGGTGTTAAACGCTTACCTAAAATTTCAAGGCTAAGTAGTTCACGAGAAAGAATTTGTCCTGGGTTACGCATTAACATTTGTAATAATGCGAATTCTGTACCGGTTAAATCTAAATCACAACCTTCAAAAATAGCTTGTTGACGTCCTGGATGTAATTCCACACCACCAAAAGAAAGTTGTTTGCTGTTTTCTTCCGGTGATTGATTTGCCGAAGTAATCACATCTGCACTATTTAAACTTGTTGAGACGGTACGACGTAAAATCGCTTTGATACGTGCAACAAGCTCACGATCATTAAACGGTTTTGGTAAATAGTCGTCTGCACCAAGCTCTAAACCTAAAACACGGTCGATTTCATCATCACGTGCACTTAGCATCAATACCGGAGTAGAGTATTTCTGACGTAATTGTTTCAAGGTCTCAATACCATTTAATACAGGCATCATTACATCTAATAAAATAAGATCATAAGCTTGTAATTCTAATTCAGTGAGAGCATCTTGACCATTGTGTACACAGTGAATATCAAAACCTTCTAGTGAAAGTAACTCTGCTAAAAGTTCAGTCAATTCAACATCATCAACTAGTAAAATTCTAGGCATAACTAATTCCTATTTTTATTCAATTATATTTATTGCTGTAATTACTTGACATAACAGCTACAATTTACAGCTTTATCAAAGTTTGTCAATTATTCCTGAGATTTTATTTGTTCCCAAATTGAATCTAGCTCAGATAAAGAACATTTTGCCACAGTTTTGCCTCGTTGCTTAATAAGCTTTTCTACTTTTTTAAATCGACTTTCAAATTTGACGTTTGCCATGCGCAAACAAGATTCAGCATCGATATGATAATGGCGGCATAAATTTACCGTTGCAAAGAGAAAATCCCCTAATTCTTCCTCTAGTTTTCCTGTACTTTGAGGATATTGAGCAATTTCATCTTTGACTTCTTGCAACTCTTCTTCTACTTTTGCGAGCACATCTTGAGGGTCGGTCCAATCAAAACCGACTTTTGCGCAACGTTTTTGAAGTTTATTCGCTCGGGTTAGCGCCGGCAAAGCAAAAGGAACATCATCTAAAATTGATTCATGTCGTTGGCGTTTGGCTTCCGCTGCTTTACGTTCTTCCCAATTTCTTAATGCTTCTTCACTATTCTCGGCTGAGCTATCACCAAAAACGTGAGGATGCCTATAAATCAATTTTTCATGAATATCGTTTAGTACATCGTAAAAAGTAAAAGTTCCTTCCTCCTTAGCCAACTGACTAAGAAATACAACCTGTAGTAATAAATCGCCTAATTCTTCGCGAAGAGCAGAGCGATCTTTCGTATGAATTGCTTCGGCAACTTCATAAGTTTCTTCTAACAAACAAGGCAGCATCGAGTCAAAATCCTGTTTAATATCCCAAGGACATCCTGTTCGAGGATCGTGAAGTTGAGCTACAACATCAAGAAATTGGTCAATTTTAGTCATTTTTACCTCTCCAATGTCAAAACATTAAGCTATTTTGGCACTTTATCTCCCTGAGATTCAACTAAAAATCATAAAATACTCACAACCCCGATCAATTTTATGGCATTATGTTAATGATTAGTTAAGGAGAGCGTATGGCAGCGGAAAAACTCACCAATAAAAGACTTATCCAAATTGTAGTAATGCTATGTATCTTAATTGGAGCTTTTCTTTATCGTACTTATACATATAGCTGATATTTCAGCTGATCAGAGCAGATTGTATTATTAAAGCATATCCAAAAGACTGAAATTATGCTTTAATATCGATAATTTTTTGTCAAAATAACAAGGTTAAAAAATGAGCTGGATTGAAAGAATTTTAGGAAGAACCTCTTCATCATCAAGCAGTAGCAAATCTAAAGTGCCTGAAGGCGTTTGGACAAAATGTAAAAGCTGTGAACAGGTTCTATACAGCGAAGAACTTAAACGTAATATGCATGTTTGCCCGAAGTGTAATCACCATATGCGTTTTGATGCACGTACTCGTTTATTATCGTTATTAGACCAATATAGCGCACAAGAAATTGCAGCCGAGCTAGAACCGCAAGATATCTTAAAATTTAAAGATTTGAAAAAATATAAAGATCGTTTAACCGCAGCACAAAAACAAACCGGTGAGAAAGACTCTTTTATTACAATGTACGGTACATTGCATAATATGCCGGTTGTGGTTGCGTCATTTAACTTTGAATTTATGGGCGGCTCAATGGGCTCGGTTGTCGGCGCAAAATTCGTACGTGCTGCGGAGCGTGCATTAGCGGAAAATATTCCGTTTATCTGTTTCTCTGCATCTGGCGGTGCTCGTATGCAAGAAGCATTGTTCTCTTTAATGCAGATGGCGAAAACCAGTGCGATCTTAGCGAAAATGCGTGAAAAATGTGTGCCGTTTATTTCTGTTTTAACGGATCCGACACTAGGCGGTGTTTCAGCAAGTTTAGCAATGTTAGGTGATATCAATATCGCAGAACCTAAAGCATTAATCGGTTTTGCCGGTCCACGTGTTATCGAACAAACTGTACGTGAAAAATTGCCGGAAGGCTTCCAACGTGCAGAGTTCTTATTAGAACACGGCGCAATTGATATGATTGTGCAACGTAAAGATATGCGTGATACGCTTGCTCGTTTATGTGCCAAAATGACCAATAAACCAACGCCTTTTAAAACAGCAGAATTAATTGTTGAAGAAGCCTAATTTTATTTAAGCATGACTTAAGCCACGTTATACGTGGCTTTCTTTTTGGAGAAGCAATAATGAGTACTTTAACAGCTCCAAGTATTAACGACAGTCTCTCTACGTGGCTCGACTATTTAGAAAAATCACACTTTAAGCCAATTGATATGGGCTTAGAACGTATTAAAAGCGTAGCGGAAGCGCTCGAATTACTTCAGCCAGCACCTTTCGTCATTACCGTTGCCGGCACTAATGGTAAAGGTTCAACTTGCCGTTTATTGGAAGTGGCTTTACTAAAAGTGGGTTATCGTGTCGGTGTTTATTCATCACCGCATTTGATTCGTTATAACGAACGAGTGAGAATTCAAGGTGAATTACTCAATGATGAAGCTCATGTGCAGTCATTTGCAAAAATCCAACAAAAAAAGACTGCTTCTTTAACCTATTTTGAGTTTAGTACACTTTCGGCATTGCAGCTTTTTAAAGAAGCAAATTTGGATATTGTGATTTTAGAAGTTGGGCTTGGTGGGCGTTTAGATGCAACCAATATTGTTGATCCGCATTTAGCGATAATTACCTCAATCGATATCGACCACGTGGATTTTCTCGGCGATAACCGAGAAGATATTGGGCGAGAGAAAGCAGGTATTTTCCGTGAAAATATACCAGTGATTATCGGTGAACCGGATTGCCCGAGAAGTATCTTACAGCAAGCGAAAGCACTTAATTGCCAAGTAATAAGACGTAATGTAAATTGGAAATTTTCCGTAGAAAATGACCGCTTCCACTGGCAATCGGAATTTATTGATTGGCAAGATTTACCAATGCCACAAATTCCGATTCCGAATGCCGGTACCGCTTTAGCCGCTTTGGCTCAACTTCCATTTGAAATCAATGAACAAGTGGCTAGAACCGCATTACAAGAAGCTCAAATGACTGGTCGTTTCCAAACGCTAAACGAACAAGATTTTGCAAACTTTTCAGGAAAACGACCGTTTGCTCAAGTGAGCATTGATGTCGGACACAATCCGCATGCAGCAAAATATTTGGCAGGACGATTAAATTCACTAAAACAGCCGAACCAAAAGATTTTTGCCGTATTTAGTGCATTAGTTGATAAAGACTTAAGCGGCATCGTAGAGCCATTGGCAAATGTTATTGATGAATGGCATTGTACCGGTTTAGCCGGATATCGAGGACAGTCAGGTGAAGTGGTCTATCAAAAACTTGCAAAAGTTTTACCAAATTCGACCGCTTGTTATTACCAAACCGTTCCCGAAGCAGCTGAATCATTATTCGCCAAAGCGAGCAAAACCGATATTATCCTGATTTTCGGCTCATTCCACACCGTGAGCGATTTTTTAGTTTGGATTGGGAAGTGATTTGTTGTTTTGTTAACCAAACAAAAACAAATTTGAAAAAAGTGCTTGCATTGGTTTTGGAAATCTCTATAATGAGCCACATCAGACGCGGGGTGGAGCAGCTTGGTAGCTCGTTGGGCTCATAACCCGAAGGTCGTTGGTTCAAATCCAGCCCCCGCAACCAGTTTTAAGGCTCACAGTTTTGATTAAAACTGTGAATTTTGTCTTATACAGCCTTTGTTAATTTTCGATAACGAGCATAAGTCGCAAAATTTTGTATAAAACAAACCGCTTAAAGCCCCACGGTTTTCCGTCTGGGGTTTTTTTACGGCTGGTACATAATAATCGTATCAAAAGAGCTGGTTAAGGCTCTTTTTTTATATCTGTCATTTAGGAGGCCTCCTTGGCAACTTTAGAACAAAAATTAGAAGAACTCGTTTCTGACACCATTGAATCAATGGGCTGCGAATTAGTCGGTATTGAGTGTCAACGAGCAGGGCGTTTTTTAACAGTACGTTTATATATTGATAAAGAAGGCGGTGTAACCATTGATGATTGTAGTGATGTTAGCCGTCAAGTGAGCGCAATTCTAGATGTTGAAGATCCGATTGCGGATAAATACAACTTAGAGGTTTCATCACCAGGTTTGGATCGTCCGCTCTTTACCCTTGTACATTACCAACGTTTTATCGGGCAAGAAGTCGTGATTCACTTATGTATTCCGATGTTCGATCGCCGTAAATGGCAAGGTAAATTAGAGAGCGTAGAAGGCGATTTAATTACACTGACGGTAGATAACGAAGCTCGTCAATTTGCATTCGGTAATATTCAAAAAGCAAACTTAGTTCCAGTTTTTAATTTCTAGAAGGTTAACCCAGAAAATGAGTAAAGAAATTTTATTAGCCGCAGAAGCGGTATCTAACGAGAAGTTACTGCCAAAAGAAGCTATCTTTGAAGCGCTTGAAACGGCATTAGCCATTTCGACTAAAAAGAAAAAAGAGATGGATATCGATGTGCGTGTAGTAATTGACCGCAAAACCGGTGATTTCCAAACTTTCCGTCGTTGGATTGTGGTTGAACAAGTACACAATATGACACGCGAGATCAGCTTAGAAGCGGCGCAATACGAAAACCCTAGCGTGCAATTAGGCGATATCGTTGAAGATGAAGTGGATTCAATTCCATTCAACCGTATTACGATGCAAACTGCACGTCAAGTGATCAGTACCAAAATTCGTGAAGCGGAACGTAACAAAGTTATCGATCAATTCCGTTCACAATTAAATACCATCATTACTGCAACCGTTAAGAAAGTAAACCGTGATCAAATCATTTTAGATTTAGGTAACCAAGCGGAAGCAGTAATCGTACGTGAAGATATGCTTCCACGTGAAAACTTCCGTCTGGGTGACCGTGTACGTGGCGTATTATATGCGATTAAACCTGAGTCAAAAGGCCCGCAACTTTTCGTAACACGTGCAAAACCGATTATGTTAGAAGAGTTATTTAAACTTGAAGTACCGGAAATCGGTGAAGATGTCATCGAAATTAAAGGTGCATCTCGTGATCCGGGTTCTCGTGCAAAAATTGCAGTGAAATCACACGATAAACGTATCGATCCGGTAGGAGCTTGTGTGGGTATGCGTGGTGCGCGAGTTCAAGCAATTAGCAATGAATTAGGCGGTGAGCGTGTAGATATCGTACTTTGGGACGATAATCCGGCACAATTCGTCATTAACGCAATGGCACCGGCAGATGTAAGTTCTATCGTGGTTGATGAAGATAAACATGCAATGGATATTGCGGTTGAAAGCAAAAACCTTGCGCAAGCAATCGGTCGTAACGGTCAAAACGTACGTTTAGCAACCCAATTAACCGGTTGGACATTAAACGTAATGACTACGGAAGATTTAGATAAGAAGCATCAAGCGGAAGATAATAAAGTTATCGATTTATTCGTAACTTCATTAGAAATCGACCAAGAATTTGCACAAATCTTAGTAGATGAAGGTTTCTCTAGCTTAGAAGAACTTGCGTTTATTCCGGTAAGTGAATTAACTGCAATTGATGGTCTTGAAGATGAAGATTTAGTCGAAGAATTACAAACTCGTGCAAAAAATGTAATTACTGCAAAAGCATTAGCGGAAGAAGAAGCATTACAACAAGCGCATATTGAAGATCGTTTATTAAACTTAGAAGGTTTAGATCGTCATATTGCATTTAAACTGGCTGAAAAAGGTATCACTACGCTTGAAGAATTAGCGGAACAAGCAACTGATGACCTTTCAGATATTGAAGAATTATCAGCAGACAAAGCAAGCGAATTAATTATGGCTGCACGTCAAATTTGCTGGTTTAGCTAATCGTTGTAAGGAGATAAAACAATGAGTGATAACGAAATTAAAAACGAAGCACCTAAGAAATTTAGCTTACAACGTCGCACAAAAACTACTGTGGCTGACGGTAAAGTTCAAGTTGAAGTGCGTAAGTCACGTAAAATTGATACGGAAGCGGTTAAAAAAGCACAAGAAGAAGCCGCTTTAAAAGCGAAACAAGCAGCGGAGAAAGCGAAGGCAGAAGCAGAGGCGGCTAAAAAAGCGGAAGAAGCAAAAGCGGCTGAAGCGAAAAAGCACGCTGTACCGGTAATGCCTAACAGCAAGCCAAAAGCGGCAACACCAAAAGTAGAACAACCAAAACAAGAAAAAGCGCTTGATCCGGAAAAAGAAGCGAAGAAAAAAGAAGAAGCAGAACTCCGCCGTAAACAAGAAGAATTAGCGCGTCAAAAAGCGGAAATGGAAGCGAAACGTGCAGCAGAAAATGCGCGTCGTTTAGCGGAAATTGCACGTGAAGAAGCGTCTGAAAGCGGTGAAGAATTCGAAGATGATCGTTTTACTTCAAGCTATGCGCGTGAAGCGGATCGTGATAATGACCGCCGTAGCGAAACAAATCGCAGCCGTGGTAAAGGTGGTGTAAATAAAGCGAAAAAAGGCGATCGTGAAGACAAAAACGAGCGTAGCGCAGACCGTCGTAGCCAAAAAGATGTGAAAGGTAAGGGTAAAAATGCGAAGAAAGGTTCTGCATTACAACAAGTCTTCACTAAACCTGTTCAAGTAAATAAAGCTGATGTCGTTATCGGTGAAACCATCACTGTTGCTGAACTTGCTAATAAAATGGCGGTAAAAGCAACCGAAATCATCAAAACGATGATGAAAATGGGTGAGATGGTAACGATTAACCAAGTTATCGACCAAGAAACTGCTCAACTTGTTGCGGAAGAAATGGGTCATAAAGTTATTTTACGTAACGAAAATGAACTTGAAGACGCAGTAATGGAAGATCGTGACATTGATGCGGAAAAAGTAACACGTGCGCCGGTAGTAACCATCATGGGTCACGTTGACCACGGTAAAACGTCATTACTTGACTATATCCGTAAAGCGAAAGTTGCAGCAGGTGAAGCGGGTGGTATTACTCAGCACATCGGTGCTTACCACGTTGAAACCGATGACGGTAAGATGATTACCTTCTTAGATACACCGGGACACGCAGCGTTTACTTCTATGCGTGCACGTGGTGCGAAAGCAACAGATATCGTTGTTCTTGTAGTAGCGGCGGATGACGGTGTAATGCCACAAACTATCGAAGCGATCCAGCACGCGAAAGCGGCAGGCGCACCGATTGTAGTTGCGGTAAACAAAATTGATAAACCGGAAGCAAACCCTGATCGTGTAGAGCAAGAATTACTCCAACACGAAGTGATTTCAGAGAAATTCGGTGGTGACGTCCAGTTCGTACCTGTATCAGCGAAAAAAGGTTTAGGTATTGACGAATTACTAGAAGCGATTCTTCTTCAATCTGAAGTATTAGAACTTACGGCAGTTAAAGAAGGTATGGCAAGCGGTGTCGTAATCGAGTCTTATCTTGATAAAGGTCGTGGCTCGGTAGCAACGATTCTTGTGCAATCAGGTACATTAAACAAAGGCGATATCGTACTTTGTGGTTTAGAATACGGTCGTGTGCGTGCGATGCGTGATGAAAACGGTAAAGATATCAATTCCGCAGGCCCGTCAATTCCTGTTGAGGTATTAGGTCTTTCAGGCGTACCGGCAGCCGGTGATGAAGCAACCGTTGTACGTGACGAGAAAAAAGCACGTGAAGTAGCATTATTCCGTCAAGGTAAATTCCGTGAAGTGAAACTTGCTCGTCAGCAAAAAGCGAAACTTGAAAATATGTTTAGCAATATGACAGCAGGTGATGTTGCAGAACTTAATGTGATTGTTAAAGCGGACGTACAAGGTTCGGTAGAAGCAATTTGCCAAGCATTAGCAGAGCTTTCAACAGACGAAGTAAAAGTGAAAGTAGTGGGTTCTGGTGTAGGTGGTATCACTGAAACGGATGCAACTTTAGCTGCAGCTTCAAATGCGATCATGGTTGGTTTCAACGTTCGTGCGGACGCATCGGCTCGTTGTGTAATTGAAGCGGAAAACATCGACTTACGTTACTACTCAATCATCTACGAATTGCTCAACGAAATCAAAGCGGCAATGAGCGGTATGTTACAGCCTGAATTCAAGCAAGAAATCATCGGCTTAGCAGAAGTACGTGACGTATTCCGCCATCCGAAATTCGGTGCAATCGCAGGTTGTATGGTAACCGAAGGTGTGGTGAAACGTAACAACCCAATCCGTGTATTACGTGACAACGTAGTAATCTTTGAAGGTGAATTAGAATCTCTCCGCCGCTTCAAAGACGACGTTTCAGAAGTACGTAACGGTATGGAATGTGGTATCGGCGTTAAAAACTATAACGATGTAAAAGTTGGCGACCAAATCGAGGTATTCGAAGTGGTTGAAGTGAAACGTACTATCTAATTTCGTTTCATTAGTGAAAGCGGTCAGAGTTCTGCATAAATTTGCAAAAATTTAGTGGAAACTGACCGCTTGTTTTTGGTTGAACATCGCTAATAATCACAAATTAGGGTATAATCCTAACAAAATTTTAAGGCGCTTTTGTGGTGCCTCGTTTGCATTTTGGAGAAAACATGAGCAGAGAATTTAAACGCAGTGATCGTGTAGCGCAAGAGCTACAAAAAGAGATTGCTGTGATTTTACAACGAGAGGTGAAAGATCCTCGTATCGGGATGGTAACGGTATCTGATGTGGAAGTGAGCCGTGATTTGGCTTATGCCAAAATCTTTGTAACTTTCTTATTCGATAATGATCAAAGCGCAATTGAGCAGGGTATGAAAGGTTTAGAAAAAGCAAGCCCGTATATTCGTTCGTTAGTCGGTAAAGCAATGCGTTTACGTATCGTGCCTGAGCTTCGTTTTATTTACGATCAATCGTTGGTAGAAGGGATGCGTATGTCTAACCTTGTATCGAATGTGATTAAAAACGATGAAGCTAAACATAAAGAGGACGAATAGGTGTCAAGACCTCGTAAAAAAGGCCGTGATGTTCACGGCGTATTTTTATTAGATAAACCGCAAGGAATGTCATCAAATGATATCTTGCAAAAGGTAAAACGCTTATTTCAAGCAAATAAGGCAGGGCATACCGGTGCATTAGATCCGCTAGCAACCGGTATGTTACCGATTTGTTTAGGTGAAGCAACTAAATTCTCACAGTTTTTACTTGATTCGGATAAACGTTATCAAGTTACCGCAAAATTAGGCGAACGCACCGATACGTCGGATGCGGAAGGGCAAGTCGTTGAAACCCGTGAGGTGAATGTAGGTGAAGCGGAAATTATTGCAGCGTTAGATCAATTTCGCGGCGATATTTTACAAGTTCCGACAATGTTTTCCGCATTGAAACATAATGGCAAACCACTTTATGAATATGCTCGTCAAGGCATTACGGTGGAACGAGAAGCGCGCCCGATTACGATTTTTGAGCTGCGTTTTATCGAATATTCTGCGCCTTATCTTACGTTAGAAGTACATTGCTCAAAAGGCACTTATATCCGTACTTTGGTGGATGATTTAGGTGAAGTATTAGGTTGTGGCGCACATGTTACGGTTTTACGCCGCTTGGTGGTTGCAAATTATCCGATTGAAGCGATGATGAGCTATGCAGATTTGCAAAATTTAAGTGAAAATCAACCGCTTGAAGCGTTGGATCAATATCTTTTACCTTTAGATACCGCAGTAGAAAGTCTGCCTAGAATAAATCTAACAGCAGAGCAAACCAAAGCGGTCGGTTTCGGTCAAAGAGTCAAATTTGAAAATATCGATCAAACTTACGGTCAAGTGCGTTTATTTTCAGAACATGGTCAATTCCTCGGAGTAGCGGAAATCACCAATGATAATGTGATTCGCCCGAGTCGAATGGTAAACCTTTAGTTTTTACGGTTTGTTTCTGCAAAAGTAGGAGCAGACCGCTTTAATGCAAAGAACAATATGAAATTCAAATTTTTAGCCATTCCTTTTACCGTGATTACCTTGGTAATTGCAGGCTGTTCAAATAAAAATTCATTTCAAGAATTACCGCTTGATGCGCAATATAATAAAGCTCGTACGCTCAATAACTTTAATGATTACGTACATTTTCTAAAACAAAAAGCAGCGGCTGCCGGTGTTTCGGATAAAACGCTCAATACGCAGTGTTTCATTCATTACAACGCACGAGCAGTACAGCTAGATCAACAGCAAGCAGGGCGTAAAAGAGATCCGAATGCGCCGGTCCCACAACCGAATCCGAATGGCGTAACGAATTATCTCAACAAAGTGCTAACACAGGCTAAAGTGAATACGGCGGTTGAGAAGTGGTATGAATTTAGTTCACCACTAACCAAAGCAAGCCAGAAATACGGTGTTCAAAAAGAATATATTATGGCACTTTGGGGCATGGAAAGTAGCTTTGGTCGTTACCAAGGTGATTTTGATGTGTTATCCGTTTTAGCAACACTCGCTTTTGACGGTCGCCGTGAAAAGCTCTTCACGCAAGAATTTGTCAATGCGATGAAAATGCTAGATGATGGCACGATCAATCGTTATGAAATGCAAGGTTCTTGGGCGGGCGCTATGGGGCAAACACAATTCATGCCGACTGTTTATTTAAGCTATGATGCCGATGGTGACGGTGATGGTAAAAAAGATATTTGGAACAATGAAGCGGACGCGTTTGCTTCAATTGCTTCTTATCTTTCTACAGTCGGATGGGACGACAGCTTGCCTTGGGGAATTGAAGTTAGGTTATCTAGCCCAATTGATATGTCATTTTCAGGACTTGCGGAGAACCAAGCAAAAAGCTTAGGCGAGTGGCAATCTTGGGGAGTCTATCTCGCTTACCCAACTGCACAAGATAGCGCAAAATTAAGCGCACTAAGTGGTAAAAAATTATGGTTGGTTCGTCCGGATAAAGAGGTCGGCAGAGCATTCTTGGTAACCAGCAATTTCCGTACCTTAATGGACTGGAACAGGTCAAACAATTTCGGTATAAGCATCGGCAAGTTTGCTGATCGTATAAACGCCTCGATTGGGCAATAATAACTAAAACAAGCGGTGAATTTGTAAGAAATTTCGCAAATTTAACCGCTTGTTGTTTATTTAAGCGCAGGAAATACTATTCTTGCCAATATTTTTTCTTACTGGTTTGCCCAATCCCCGGATTAAAGCTATTGGTCGGATCGAGAACCCTATAGAACTTACGTAATTCCGGTTTTGCTTCATAGAGATGACCGACATTATGTTCCGCCGGATATTGCGCGCCACGTTTATCTAACAACTTCAGCATTTCGTGTTCTAACTTCACACAATCACAGCCTTTCTTGACAATATAGTCTTGGTGGAAAACATGACACATAAAATGGCCATAATAGAGTTTATGACTAATTTGTGCATCAATTTCTGCCGGCAATTGTTCAAACCAATCTGGATCGTTACGGCGCAGAGCAACATCCAGTGCGACAATGTCTTCCACTTCTTGTTCATGGATTGCACGATAACGAATAGCCGCACTGGCAACCGCAAACCGGTGTAGCATCGCTGCTTGCGTTTCTAACGCATTACATTCAAAAAAATCGCCTTTTTCATGTTGAGTAAAATAGTGTTTAAGGTAGTTACGAGCTTCATCAACACCTTTCCCCCCCATTTTGATAATTAAATGGTGTTCATAACGATCACGGAATTGCCATAAACTTTGTGGCAAATGTTCCGGCAATCCCTTTGAGATCAATTGCATTACCTTATCACTCAGATGATGTGGTAAGAACGGTATCTTTTTACTGAGACGATCGACATTTGCCTTTAGAGCAAACAACTTCGGTAGCCATTGAGTACCAAATTTTTTAATAACCCAGAATGTATCCTTACCATAACGAGCAGCCACATCAAAGGCATCACGATGAATGTATTCACCAGAAATTGGTAGTTGTTCAAATTGACTCAGCATATGGCGACGTAAATCATTAAGAACATTGGTTTGATTGGTACCAATATAAAATACGGCGGTATCTTTTTCGAGAGGGAAAGTATCTAAACGAACAGCGAAGATAGCGAGTTTTCCGGCGCTACCAGAAGCTTCAAAATGGCGAGCTGGATCAGCATTGAAACGAGCAGGTGAGTTTTCATCTACTTGGCGAACATGATTGCAATAACTGTGATCATGTCCTTTTCCGCAATCTTGCTGAATATCTTTTTGTTGGTAACGTTGCGTTTGCAAATTCGTTAGTATTTCTTCCGGTGTCGAACCTAACTCAATGCCAAGGTGGTTATGCAATTCCAGTTCGCCTTGCTCATTCAATTGCGCATACAGTGCCATTTCCGTATAAGCAGGCCCTCGTTGCACCAATGCACCGCCCGAATTATTGCAAATTCCACCGATTACAGAAGCACCAATGCAAGATGAACCGATGACCGAATGAGGTTCTCGCCCATATGGTTTTAACTGATTTTCAAGTTCATTCAGTGTCGAACCGGGTAAACAAACTACTTGCGCTGCATGATTAATCAATTGAATACCGTTAATCCGCATCGCATTAATAATCACAATATCACGATCGTAATCATTGCCACTTGGGGTAGAGCCGCCGGTTAAGCCCGTATTAGCCGCTTGGTTAATCACAATCACATCATGCGCAACACAAGCTTTTAAAATCTGCCAAAACTCCAATAAATTGGCAGGTCTAACAACTGCAAGCGCTGCACCGGAACCAAAGCGATAACCGCTTCGATATGATTCTGTTTTAGCCGGATCGGTAATAATATGTTGATTACCTACAATTTGAGTAAGTTGTGCAATAAGTTGTTGTGCAGACATTTTGTTATCCTCTTGTAATAAGAATTAACAACATCATAACAGATAAAATATCTATTTGTTGAGCAAATTTACGTAAATAAGCGGTCATTTTTTGCGAAAAATTTGCAATTTTTCATTAAATAAGTAATCTTGTCGCTACCAAACACGATGTTTGGTTTTAAATGAGGAAATAAATATGTATTTTGAAATTTATAAAGATGCGAAAGGTGAATTCCGTTGGCGTTTAAAATCTGGCAATCACCAAACTGTCGCAACAGGTGGGGAAGGCTATGCAACTAAGCAGAGCTGCCAGAAGGGTATTGAAGCGGTGAAAAAAATTACTGCGGAAACTGAAGTTAAAGACTTAACCAAAGAATAAGCATAACCTCTATGCAATAAGTAAAGCGCTGAGATTTGATCTGACCTC
>NZ_GL831080.1:1147366-1155082 GCF_000188255.1 Actinobacillus ureae ATCC 25976 | reverse complement strand
GGGGGGCAGATCATTCAGCGCTTTTTTCTTTATATATAAAAAATGCCCTCAAACGAGGGCATTTTGCTTTAAAAGGATTAATTAACCTTGAGTTGCTTGAATCGCAGTTAATGCGATTGTATATACGATATCGTCAACTAACGCACCACGAGAAAGGTCATTAACCGGTTTACGCATACCTTGAAGCATTGGGCCGATAGACACTAAATCTGCAGAACGTTGTACCGCTTTATATGTCGTATTACCGGTATTTAAGTCTGGGAATACGAATACCGTTGCTTTACCGGCTACCGGAGAGTTAGGCGCTTTAGAACGAGCTACATCTTCCATTACCGCCGCATCATATTGTAACGGACCATCGATAATTAAATCAGGACGTTTTTCTTGTGCGATACGAGTCGCTTCTTTCACTTTCTCTACGTCTGCACCAGAACCTGATGTACCTGTTGAGTAAGAAATCATTGCAACACGTGGGTCAATACCGAATGCTTTCGCTGATTCTGCAGATTGAATCGCAATTTCAGCTAATTGTTCAGCTGTCGGATCTGGGTTTACCGCACAGTCACCGTACACAAGCACTTGGTCTGGTAATAACATGAAGAAGATTGAAGAAACAATTGAACTACCCGGTGCAGTTTTGATGATTTGCATCGGCGGACGAATTGTATTTGCTGTGGTATGTACCGCACCAGATACTAAACCGTCAACTTCACCGGCTTCTAACATCATCGTACCAAGTACTACGGTATCTGTTAATTGCTCACGCGCAACAACTTCTGTCATACCTTTGTTTTTACGTAACTCAACTAAACGAGCAACATAGTTTTCGCGTACTTCTTCAGGATTGATGATTGTGATACCTTTACCTAATACCACACCTTGAGATTCCGCTACACGTCGAACATCAGTAGGATTTGCTAAAAGTACACATTCTGCGATACCACGTTCAGCACATAATGCCGCCGCTTTCACGGTACGAGGTTCATCACCTTCAGGTAATACGATGCGTTTTTTCGCTTGACGCGCATATTCAGTTAATTGATAACGGAACGCTGCTGGAGATAAACGACGAGCACGAGTTGCCGCTTTAGATACTTCATCAACGAAACCAGCCTTGAATTGGCTTGCAACATATTCTTTGATTGAAGTAATACGTTCTTTATCATCTACTGGCACTTCTAAGCTAAAGCTTTGTAAGCTAAGCGCTGTTTGCCATGTGTTACCTTCTACACGGAATACCGGTACACCAGATTCAAATGCTTGTTGGCAAAGTTTTGCGATTGGTGTTTCAATTTTATAACCACCGGTTAATAAGATTGCACCGATTTCAACACCATTCATTACCGCTAAAGAAGCTGCTACTAAAACTTCTGGACGATCCGCAGAAGTTACTAATAAGCTACCTGCTTTGAAATGATCAACCATATGTGGAAGGCTACGAGCACAGAACGTTACGCCACGGATACGACGAGATTGGATGTCACCTTCATTGATAATTGCAGCGTGTAAGTGTTTCGCTAAATCAATCGCACGAGTCGCAATTAAATCCGATTTCCATTCAACGCAAGCAAGTAATTTGATTGGACTTTTCGCAAATAATGCTTCCACTTCAGCAACATTTTGTGTGCTATGTTGGAATGAATCGAAAATTTCCGTTAAGTCCGAGCGAGTACGGCCAGATTCATCAACCGGTGCATTAAATTTATTGATGATCACACCTAATAAGTTAGGGTTGTGACGACCACCGAATTCTGAAGCAGCCGCTTCAATGCGTTCTTTTAATTGTGCCGGTTTATCTGAACCTGGTGCCGCAACTAAGATGATTTCCGCATCTAACGCTTGAGCAATATCATAGTTTACGCTGTTTGCGTATGAGTTTTTACGTGTTGGAATTAGACCTTCAACAACGATAACTTCATTATTTTTTGATAACTGTTGGTGACGCTCAACCACTTTTTCTAATAAAACATCACTTTGGTTTTGACCAATTAACGCTTCCGCTTCGCTTAGCATAAATGGTTCGCCCACTTCTGTGGTTTGTGCAGCTTTAATGATAGAAGTAGAGCGGTCTAAAGTATCTTCACCGGTAATCGGTTGTGCGATAGGTTTTAAAAAGCCAACTTTTGTGCCTTTTTGCTCTAATGCATGAACTAAACCAAGGCTAACACTTGTTAAACCCACGCCGGTTGTGGTTGGAATAAGAATAATCGTTCTAGACATATTTAATCCGTTTATGTGAAGTAGGAAAAGGGCAGAATTGTCTGCCCCTTGGAATTATAATGCTAATTTAGCTGTATCTTGTGCAATCACTAATTCTTCGTTTGTAGGGATTACTACTGCTTTGAATGCTGAGTCATCAGCAGTAATTGTACCTGATTTACCGAAGCGTGCCGCTAAGTTACGTTCGTTATCTAATTTGATACCGAATAATTTTAAGTGATTTAAGGTTAATTCACGTACGTGACCTGAGTTTTCACCGATACCGCCAGTAAATGCGATAGCGTCTAAGTGAGAATCACCTAAGATTGCCATATATGCACCGATATATTTTGCTAAACGGTAGCTGTATACGCCTAATGCACGTTTTGCTTCCGGTTTTGATGCATCGTCATAGTTATCTTCTGCATAACGACAGTCGCTAGTTACTTCTGTTAAACCTAAAAGACCTGATTTTTTCACTAATGTATCTTCGATTTGCTCCATTGACATACCTAAGTTTTTGTATAGGTAGAAAATGATTGCAGGATCGATATCACCTGAACGAGTACCCATCACTAAACCTTCTAATGGTGTTAAGCCCATTGAAGTATCGATACATTTACCGTTACGAACAACAGATACAGAACCACCGTTACCTAAGTGACAAATAATCGCGTTTGTTTGATCTAGCGGTTTACCTGCTAATTCAGCAACTTGTGATGTGATGAATAGGTGGCTAGTACCGTGCGCACCATAACGACGAATAGCATTTTCTTTATATAGTTTGTATGGAAGTGCGTATAAGAATGCTTCTTCCGGCATTGTTTGGTGGAAAGCCGTGTCGAATACGGCAACATTTTTCTCTTTTAATTCAGGGAAAATACGGAACGCTTCTTGAATACCGATTAAGTGAGCCGGATTGTGAAGTGGTGCGAATTGAATTGCGTTTTCGATGCCTTTAACTACATCGTCATTTATAACTACAGATGAAGTAAATTGCTCACCACCGTGAACGATACGATGACCGATAGCACCAATGCTTGCTTTTAATTCTTCCGATAATAATTCATTTGCAATGAATGTTAATGCTTCGCTATGTGCGGCACCCGCACCTAAATCTACATTGCCTTTTTCGCCGTTTAATTTCCATTTGATACGGGCGTCTTCTAAATGAAATGCTTCTGCTAAACCAGATAATTTTTCATCACCTGTTTTAGGATCTAAGATAGCAAATTTTAGAGAAGAGCTACCACAGTTAAGGATAAGGATTAAGTTTTTAGACATGTCAAACACCTTTTTTTCTTTGTTTATGAAAGGATTGATAAATTGACACACAGTGGCGTGTGTACGTCTTTATAAGAATACACTTTTCGGCACATAAAATAAATTCCTATTCCAAAATAATAGTGAAAAACTGCTTAAAATTTGATTCGAGCCAGCGTTTTATTTCAAATTAAAGTACAAATTCTGAATAAAGGACCAATTTTTATTTGCACTCGATCACGAAATAGGAAAAAAGCGCTAGAGCATAAGCGGTTATTTTCTTACAATAATTTGCAATTTTTTATGTCAAACAAGGAGGAGTGTTTCTTATGCTAAATAGAAGACGTTTTATTCAATTAGGTGCAAGCGCAATGCTTGTGTTAGGCACACAACGTTTTGCATTTGCAGCTGGTGGGGCAAGTAATAGTGCGGATTTACGTATTATTGCAACAACTGATATTCATAGTTTTTTAACCGACTTTGACTATTATAAAGACGCACCAACCGAAAAATTCGGTTTTACTCGTACGGCAAGTTTAATTGAACAAGCTCGTAAAGAAGTGAAAAATAGTGTGTTGGTGGATAACGGTGACTTAATCCAAGGTAACCCAATCGCCGATTACCAAGCAGCGGTGGGTTCAAAAGAAGGAAAAGCAGATCCGGCTATTAAGGCACTTAATGCAATGAAATATGAAGTCGGTACGCTCGGTAACCACGAATTTAACTATGGTTTAAGCTACTTAGATAACGTGATTAAACAAGCGCAGTTCCCGATCGTGAATGCTAATATTGTAAAACCAGGTACAGACGAACCCTTCTTCCAGCCTTACTTTATTCAAGAAAAAGCTATCGTTGATGCAAACGGCAAACCTCAAACATTAAAAATCGGTTATATCGGCTTTGTTCCACCACAAGTTATGGTTTGGGATAAAGCAAATCTTGAAGGCAAAGTTGAAGCACGTGATATTGTCAAAACTGCCGAAAAATATGTACCAATTGTTAAAGCGAAGGGTGCTGATGTGATTATCGCATTAGCACACACAGGCCCTTCTGATGAACCATATAAAGAAGGGGCAGAAAACTGTGCATTCTACCTTGCTGATGTGAAAGGCATTGATGCGGTTATTTTTGGTCACTCGCACCGCTTATTCCCAAATAAAGAATTTGAAAAATCACCGAATGCCGATATTGCAAAAGGTACAATGAAAGGTGTTCCTGAAAGTATGGCCGGCTATTGGGGTAATAACCTCAGCGTGGTTGATTTAAGTTTAGTGGAGCAGAACGGTAAATGGGCAGTTGTAGATGGAAAAGCGGCACTGCGCCCGATCTATGACGCTGAAAAGAAAAAAGCAACGATTGAAAATCATCCGGAAATTACAGCATTACTTAAAGAAGCGCACGAAGCAACCCGTAAATTTGTATCACAACCAATCGGTAAGGCCACAGATAATATGTATAGTTACTTAGCGTTAGTGCAAGATGATCCAACGATCCAAATTGTAAATCAAGCGCAAAAAGCTTATGTTGAAAATGTGGTTGTTAAAAGCTTACCGGAGCTTGCCGGATTACCTGTATTAAGTGCTGGCGCGCCATTTAAAGCAGGCGGTCGTAAAAATGACCCAACAGGCTTTACCGAAGTGGATAAAGGTCAATTAACTTTCCGTAATGCGGCGGATTTATATCTCTATCCAAATACTTTAGTGGTAGTAAAAGCGACAGGGGCAGAATTAAAAGAATGGTTAGAATGTAGTGCCGGTATGTTCAAACAAATTGATCCGGCTAGCTCACAACCTCAAAGTTTATTAGATTGGACCGGTTTCCGTACTTATAACTTTGACGTAATTGATGGAGTAGAGTACCAATTTGATATTACTCAATCGGCGCGTTACGATGGTGAATGCAAATTAATCAATGAAAATTCGCACCGTGTGGTTAACTTAACCTTCAAAGGTAAACCGGTTGATCCGAAGCAAGAGTTCTTAATTGCGACCAACAATTACCGTGCATACGGCGGTAAATTCCCAGGTACTGGTGATAGCCATATTGTCTTTGCTGCACCTGATGAGAATCGTCAGATTTTAGCAAATTACATTTCGGCAGAAAGTAAAGCAAACGGTCATGTTGTACCAACGGCAGACAAGAACTGGCGCATTGCACCAATTAATGCAAAAGCTAAATTAGATGTTCGTTTTGAAACTTCTCCAACCGAAAAAGCAGCAGCATTTATTAAAGAAAAAGCGCAATATCCAATGACATTGGTAGGTACTGATGACGTAGGTTTTGCAGTATATCAAGTGGATTTAACTAAATAATTTTAGTTATTCTTGAACCCGCACGGAATATACGAATTACACAAAAATTTCTTGAGCGTAATTTGTGTATTCCGTGTTTTTATTTATAGCTGAGCGTTAATATTATCTCTAATTTGATCAAAACTAATGTGTTTCACTAATTTGCCATTCTCAAAAACCAGTTCTAACATATCATCAGCAAAATCATCCGTTGCCGTTAATCCATCAATATAATGTTCAAATGAGAGTACCTTCACCCGACCTTTTTGCGATTTCTTCAAACCATCATCCGTTTTTGGATTTTTAAAAATCGCTTTCTCAGTACCATTAATTGTAATTGAAGTTGCTTTTACCGCAAAACCAAGCGTATCTCGCGTATTGCGCTGATAAGTCTGTGCCCCAACACCAAACACAATATTACTTGAAGCAAAGCCTTTTTGCTCAAGCCCTTCCAACACGGATAGCATTTTATCGTAAGTCACACCATCACCGTAAATAGCGCCAATATGAGGGTCTAAAACTTTATAGCCCTTGGTATTAATTGTTCCACTAAAAATATCCCATAAGCATTCAATTAAACCTTTACGTTCATGCTCATTACAAGCGGTCGAATTTCCGCAAAGAATTGCAAAAAAATCACCGCTATCAGGACGAATAACGACCTTAGCATGCGCAGAGCGAGCCATAATTTCATCTTTTAGCAATGGCAAGTTAACACTAATGTTATGCCAAAAATCGGTCGTATCCGCCACGATTGATAACATACTATCTGGAAATTTCTGCATTAAATAGCGGAAAGTAGGTAGCTCATCCACACCATGCGCACTCATAACCGAATGTTCAGAAGCGGGTATAGAAGTGCCAATTAAGTTCTGTGATCCATAATAACTGCTGATAAATGAAATCGCTGGGATAGTGTCCGTACCTAAAAAACTGGTTAAATGACCGGCTCCGGACATCTCAGCGGATTCTAACGAACTCATTCCTCGCATTGAAAAGTCATGCGATTGAAATGGAATATGAGCTTTATTATCACAGGTTTTCTCTGCAAATTTAGCCAGAGCAGAGCGATAAGCAAATGCAATTGATGCAGACGTCATAGGCTGCCATAAACAGACATTAATCAGCGTTTCTAAATAGTTGGTTACCCAAAAGAAATCCGGATGTGTATTTTCAATCGTCATTACCGGCACTTTAATTGCAACCGATTTTCCTTCCGGAATCGCCTTGATACGAATAGGTAAATAGCCTAATTGATGCAATTGCGCAATATGTTCACCGGAATCCTTAATCTGTAGTGTTTGAGCAATAAATTGCGAATATTCTGATACCACATCGGATTCTGGACGATTAAAAAAGTTATCATTAAAATAATGAATTAGATATTTACTAATAAATGCCTGAAATCCGAATGAAACAACTCGGTCTAAATAAGGTGCTTGCTTATTGCTACGAGGGGTAAAAGTACTATACAAGATTTGCGTATTTTCAGGATATTGTATCCGATGGGAGGTCTTATAAAAGTCGCATAATAAGGATGGCATTGCACTCGATCTTTGATATTTGTTTAATAAACTACACATAATACTACCTTAATCTATTTTAAACTAAAATAAAGTCTATCATATGCAACAAACAATGACAAATCTGTAATATATATTAACCAATATTTACTTAGTAATCTTAGTTGCAAAATTTACTTAGTAATCTTAGTTGCAAAATTTACTTAGTAATCTTAGTTGCAAAATTTACTTAGTAATCTTAGTTGCAAAATTTACTTAGTAATCTTAGTTGCAAAATTTACTTAGTAATCTTAGTTGCAAATTTCTGTACAAATTTGTACCGCTTATAGCTTATAGATAGCATTAAAATTAAAAAGAATAACGCCAGATATGCTATCAAAGTTACAATCATTTTACTTCGCATAATGTAGATTATGTTAAATAGAAAATTATTTTATATA
>NZ_GL831080.1:1143423-1147316 GCF_000188255.1 Actinobacillus ureae ATCC 25976 | reverse complement strand
CGGATTACATAGAAAGCTTAATCCTTTAGATTATTGCCGAAATATATATAGTTTGGTTTATTATCTTACATCAACAAACATGCCCCCACTCCTTCCGTGTACTCTGTGTATTCCATAGTTAATATTTCATAAAAAAACAAAACCCCAACAGTTTTTACCATTGGGGTTTCAAGCTTATTTAGTTAAGCGTTGGCAAGAATATTACCAGTAAACACGCATACCTACACCGATAGCTTTATCGGTTCTCTTAACTTGGTAATCATAACCTTTGTATTCTTTAGTTTGAACATATTTACCTTCAACAAATGCTACAACTTGTTTGTGGAATTTATAGTCAACACCTAATAAGAAACCGTGAGTTTTCTCTTTTTCAGCTTTAGCTACAGTTGTTGTAGAATCAGCTTTAGCTACTTCAGCTTTAGCTACAGTTTTTTCTGCACGCTCATATAAGTAGTTACCATAGATACGTGAAGCTGGAACCACTTGGTATTGGAAGCCTGGTGCTACGAAGAATGCTTTCGTACGTTTGCTACCATTTTCTTTTTCATATTCATAACCAAAGTCACCAACTAATTTTAAATCACCAATAGTATAGCCTAATGCGATTTGATAACCATCTTGGTAATGTTTGTGGTTTGTACCTGTTGCATAGTTAGAACGACCGATACCACCTTGAACATTAAATGTGTTACCACCTAATTGCGTTTCATATACCGCACCTAAACCATATGCATTTTTGAGTTCATTTACTAAAACTTTACCTCTCACATCACGTTTTTCAGCGAAATTATAGTTTGCACCAATTTGTAAACCTTCAATACCTTTATAGTCATAACAGATCACTTGGGTACCTGAAGTTGCGATATATGATGGTACGATACCGTATCTGTAATCATCTGTTTGAAAGTAATCATCAGCAATTGTTACTTGATGACCAAATGTTACTTCACCATACTGTTTGCTACCTAAACCAACATATGCACGTTTAGCATATAAATCACCAAATTGGTCATCTGAATTGTTTTTATCAAAACGAATTTCTAAACGACCTAATGCATAGAAATCATTACCTAAGTCATGATTTACACGTACACCAAAACGTGATCCAGCATTACGTAATTGTGAATGCGCATTTTGATTTTTTACTGTCTGACCTTTTGAGTATAGTTTTTTACCTTTGTCATCTAAAACATCTGCATGGTATTTATCTTTTGAACTTGCTTGTTCAAGCACTAAACGTAAAGAACCATCAACCTGTACTTTAGTACCTTCTGCGTCATACACTGTTACAGCGGAAGCTGATGCTGCGAATGCCGTTACTGCTAATGCAACTAGAGTTTTTTTCATAATGTTCACCTTAATTTTTAATTTTAAGTTTATTTAAAATTACTCTCAATAAGGTGTAAGAGTAATTTTCCAAAACTAACATTTACCGTGTAAGAATTCTTCAGTAAATGTGACTGCAAGCGAATAATGGCAAAATCAACATAACCTGTCAATAGTGCTACAGTTAGTGCTACAGTGCTACACCCCAAACACAAATGTATAAAAACCATTTAAAAAACAACGGGTTACAAAAACATTTACAAATCAAAATGAAACTTGCTTAAAAAAAGATAAAACACTCCAAATTTAAGCATTATCTAAGTTATTGATATAAAAGTTATTTTTTGTATAACTTTGATATTTATTAAACTTACAAAAAAAGTTATTTTTTTTGTGATAAAGCTCACAAATTTAGAAAATTCTTATTTTTTAGTAGAGTTTTTACACAAACGCAAACGGTTACAATCATTAAAAATCAATTTATAATAGTTAAAATCACTCTTAACTACACCGATATGATTAGAAACTTTCCAATTTTAGTACAAAAACAATTAGATATTTTTTACCTTTTTATGATTATGAGGTGATTATTTCTGAAAATATATTCTCTATATCCAAACAAAAAGTATCACTCTTTGTTCAAGAAATAATGCAAACAGCAAATGAATTAAATAAACAATATTCTGAAGATTATGCTAATGCGTATGCTGCTAAACTTTTTCAACAATATGAAGCATTAACGCAAGCTGTTAAAATCTTAAAATTAACGAACGGCAATAATGAAACTCTACTCTTTCAGTCATCCTTTCAATTCCCTAAAAATATTCATTCGCTTGCGCCTACCCGCCGTTTAAATGAATACCGGAAAGCGTTAAGAGCATTAAATGAGAAAATTAGCTGGTTAGTTGAAAAGCGTTATAATGCTTCAGAAGCTGACAAAGTCTTGTTAGAAAGGCAAATTCAAGAAACAGAATACCGTAAAATGAAGTGCTTAAAGGCAATTGAGGATCTTGAAGAGCAAACACAATTTAAATAATTGTGAGAGGGTAATAAGAAAGGAAAAGGCGCTATAAGAGCGCCTTTATTTATGAATTATAATGTTTTAGCTAACTGTTTAATAAAATCTTTAAACTCATTACCAAACTTATCATGACGCAAGCTATACTCAGTAAATGCTTGCATATAACCTAACTTGTCACCACAGTCGAAAGTACGGCCTGTCATATGGAATGCTTCCACAGTTTCTTGTTCAATTAACATATCAATTGCATCGGTTAATTGAATTTCATCGCCTAAGCCTACTGGTGTTTTTTCAAGTAGATCCCAAATATTTTCAGAGAATACATAACGGCCAACAACTGCTAAGTTAGACGGTGCTTCTTCAACACTTGGTTTTTCCACCATTTTTACGATTTTCGCAGTTTCACCCACCGGAATATCCACATCTGCACAATCCGCAACACCATAGCTGCTAACATCTTCTTTTGGTACCGGAGCCACCATGATTTGGCTATGCTTAGTTTCATTGAAACGTTTGATCATTGCTGCAAGGTTTTCAGTTTTTTGATTTGCTGTGAAATCCGCTAAAATTACGTCAGGAAGAACAACGGCAAACGGTTCGTTACCAACCACTGTTCTACCACATAATACTGCGTGGCCTAAACCTTTTGCTTGCCCTTGGCGTACATGCATTAATGTTACATCTTTCGGTATAATTGAACGTACTTCATCTAATAATTGACGTTTTACACGTTTTTCAAGCATTGTTTCAAGCTCAAAAGACGTATCAAAATGGTTTTCGATAGCATTTTTTGATGAATGTGTTACTAACACAATTTCTTTAATGCCTGCGGCTACACACTCATTAACAATATATTGAATTAACGGCTTATCTGCAATTGTTAACATTTCCTTTGGAATTGCTTTAGTCGCCGGAAGCATACGAGTACCAAGACCCGCTACAGGAATAATCACTTTCATTATATAATCCTTATAAATAGATGCGATTGCATCAATAAATATACGCTTTTATGCGCATTGATAAAAAACCGCTAGCAATTTATGCAAGCGATCTAATTTTTTCTAAATTCTAACAATTACCGAAGAAGTAAAGCAAGAGTTTCACCTATTTTTTTCTTACCTTAATTGCTCTCCGCCCCTCATCTCTAAATTTAAACTGGCTACGAGTTCTGTATTTGAACTACGTAAATTAGAGATAATAAGCTTGCTACATTGTAACTTTAAAAATCCGGCTTTTTCATCAAAAAAGAAGCACCAGCCAAAACCACCATCAAATGCAGCCGATATCTGCCTTATTTGATCACTCAGCTTGAATAGAATCTGCTTGATTTTCATGAAGAATCGGATTAGGAATACCATTTTGGAAAGACCCATTCGGATTGTTATGAACCTTAACAAATTCAACCGGTACATTTTTGCCTTGAATTGTGCTTAATAGCAGCAACATACAATGTCCTGCAGCACTATTCCCACCATTTTTTTGAGGTAAGTTTATGTACGTCAATATATAAAACAGATGCTCTACATATTGGCATAGTAGACAAAAA
>NZ_GL831080.1:1128932-1143373 GCF_000188255.1 Actinobacillus ureae ATCC 25976 | reverse complement strand
GTTTAAAGATTGGCAAAAAGGATAAGTTTTTATTCATATTTTAAAAAAGTGGGTTAAAGCCTTGTAATATAAGGCTTTAACCCACTTTTTACCAACCTTTTTTGTCTACTATACCTAAATTTGAGACTTTTTTCTAAAAATGTGATCTCTGTCATATTTTTAAATTATAAACGACGAGCTTGCCAGAAGGTTCTCGACCAATATGGTGATTTCATATCTGAATAAATAACTCCTCCCTTGGTTGAAGCATGTAAGAACTGCCCGTTTTTTACATATACGCCAACATGTTTACCGTTAGGGCCTCGTCCTGTTTTAAAGAATACTAAATCACCAGTTCTAAGCTCATCACGATCGATTCTCGTCCCTTCTTTGGCTTGCTCTGAAGTCGTTCTCGGTAAGTCAATTCCAAATAAATCACGGAATGTCACTTGCATAAAGCCAGAACAATCAATACCTGCTTTGCTATTCCCACCTAAACGATAACGAGTACCTTTCCACTCATGTTGTTGTTCGCTCAAGCTGCTAATTGCCATAATCGGGTCAGATAAAGTGCTGTGGTGAGTACGGAAAATTCCTGCTCTTGCCTTAATTGGTCCTGATGTGTTATCACTACTTGAACATGCTGTTAATAGCGCTGCACAAGCTAAAATAGCAAACGAAGAAAATCGTTTTTTGTTGAATTTAGTCATATATTCACTGCCTATAAAAAAACATCCTACAGGCTTTATTTCGCCTGTAGAATGCTATAATTTTTTTATGCCTTCACTTTTACATTTTCGACTCTGTCTCTAAGCTTCTGACCGGGCTTGAATACCACTACTCGGCGAGCTGTCACGGCAACAGTTTCTCCGGTTTTAGGATTTCGCCCTGGGCGAGCATTCTTCTCACGTAACGAGAAATTACCAAAGCCAGATAGTTTAACCTCTTCGCCTTTCTCTAGAGAACTACGAATTTCTTCGAAAAATTGCTCTACAAAGAGCTTAGCGATACGTTTATCAAAGCCACATTTTTCAACGAGGCTTTCTGCGAGTTCAATTTTAGTGAGTGCCATAAAAATAATCCTTAAATCTAATCTCTTAGATATGCTTGGAAACGTTGTGCTAATTCAGCTAAGACTGCTTGAGTTACAGCTGAAATTTCTTCTTCTTCAAGCGTTTTTTCAGTGTCTTGAACCGTTAAGCTAATTGCTAAACTTTTCTTACCAGCTTCTAAATTTGTGCCATGGTAAACGTCAAATAAGTTTACTGCAACTAATTTTGAGCCACCTGCATTGCGACATGCATCTAATACATCACCAGCTGCTACATTCTCATCTACCACAACTGCAATATCACGATTATTCGCAGGGAATTTAGAAATTTCTTTTGCCGCAGGAATTGGACGGTTTGCAATCGCTTCCCCGAGAATCTCAAATACCACTGGTTTACCTTTAATACCAAGTTTTTGCACGATAGACGGATGCACAGAACCAATGAAGCCGATTTCTTTACCATCTAACATAATTGCCGCAGATTGTCCCGGATGTAATGCAGGGAATTGTTTTGCCACAAATTTTAAATCATGACGAGCTGAAGTTAGTGATAATACACGCTCCATATCGCCTTTCAAGTCGAAGAAATCTACCACTTCGTCTTTACTTTCCCAATGTACCGGACGTTTATCACCGACAATTGCTGCACCGAATACGAATTCTTGACGAACTCCTGATTCTGCTGTTGCATCTGGAATAAAGCGTAAACCGCCTTCAAAAATACGAACGCGTGTTTGCTGACGGCTTTGGTTGTAAACAATCGTATCTAATAAACCGGTTAAAAGCGATAAACGCATTGCTGACATTTCGCTTGAAATCGGGTTAGGTAGAATTAACGCTTCTTGATTCGGATGCAATAATGATTGTTTTTTCGGATCAACGAAGCTATATGTCACCACTTCTTGGTAATCACTATCCACTAATGCAGTACGAATACGGCTTGCTTCTAATAATTTCTCCGGTGTGCCTTTCATTGTTAAGTGTGCAAGCGGAGAATTATTTGGAATACTGTTATAGCCATAGATACGAGCAACTTCTTCGATAAGATCTTCTTCGATCTCAATGTCGAAACGCCAGCTTGGAGCTACCGCTGTCCAACTATCATTTGTAAAGGTTACGTTTAGACCTAAGCGAGTTAAAATATCAGTTACCGTTTCATTTTCAATATGGTGACCGATAACCGCATCTAATTTGCTACGACGTAAGGTAACCGTATTGCGTACAGGTAAGTGCTGTTCGCTTACTGCTTCAACGATTTCACCCGCTTCACCGCCACAAATTTCAAGTAATAATGCGGTTGCACGTTCCATCGCATCACGTGCTAATTGTGGGTCAACACCACGTTCGAAACGGTGTGATGCATCAGTGTGTAAGCCATATTGACGTGCGCGACCGGTAATCGCTAATGGTGCAAAGAATGCAGATTCTAATACTACGTCAGTCGTATTTTCATTTACGCCGCTTGCTTCACCACCAAAGATACCTGCCATCGCTAATGCCGCTTTGCTATCGGCAATGACTAAAGTATTTGGCTGTAATTTTGCGGTTGTACCGTCTAATAAAACTAATTCTTCACCTTCTTTTGCCATACGTACTTGGATAGCACCTTCAATTTTAGACGCATCAAAAGCGTGCATCGGTTGGCCAAGTTCTAACAGGCTTAAGTTAGTAATATCGACAATCGGATCGATTGAACGAATACCACAACGGCGTAATTTCTCTTGCAACCATAATGGTGAAGCTGCTTTTACGTTTACATTTTTCACAATACGAGCAAGGTAACGCGGGCAAGCTTCCGGCGCTTGTAATTCTATAGCCACTTTATCCGCAATCGTTGCAGGTACAGCTGAAATCACCGGCGATTTTACTTCCACTCGGTTAATTACGCCCACTTCACGTGCGATACCGGCAATGCTTAAGCAGTCCGCACGGTTTGGGGTTAAACTGATTTCAATTGCCACATCATTTAAATCTAAATATTCACGGAAATCTTTACCAATTGGCGCATCTGCCGGTAATTCGATAATACCGCTATGATCTTCTTTGATGCCTAATTCGGAATATGAACAAAGCATACCTTCAGACGGCTGACCGCGTAATTTGGTTTTCTTAATTTTAAAATCGCCCGGTAATACAGCGCCTTCCGTTGCACATGCCACTTTTAAGCCCTGACGGCAGTTCAGTGCACCACATACGATATCTAATAAGCGATCACCGCCTACATTTACTTTAGTTACACGTAATTTATCCGCATCCGGGTGTTGAGCACATTCAACCACTTCACCCACAACTACACCGGTAAATGCGCCGGCAACCAGTTCAACAGCATCGACTTCTAAACCTAACATGGTGATTTGGTCGCATAATTGCTCTGTTGATACTGCAGGATTTACCCACTCACGCAACCAAGATTCATTAAATTTCATTTTATATCCTCTATTTTCTTACACGGAATTTGCAAAATTTCACTTAATTTTGACCGCTTGTCATTCCCGTGTATTCAGTGAATTTCCGTAGCTAACTATTATTTAAATTGTTTTAAGAAACGTAAGTCATTTTCAAAGAACGAACGTAAATCCGTTACGTTGTATCGTAACATTGTTAAACGCTCAACGCCCATGCCTACCGCAAAACCACTATATTCTTCCGGATCGATACCTACGTTACGTAATACATTTGGATGCACCATACCACAACCTAATACTTCTAACCATTTACCGTTTTGACGCATTACGTCCACCTCAGCCGAAGGCTCTGTGAATGGGAAAAATGACGGACGGAAACGCACTTGTAAATCTTCTTCGAAAAACGCTTTTAAGAAATCGTGAATCAAACCTTTTAACTCGGTAAAGTTGGCCTTTTTGTCCACATAAAGCAATTCGATTTGATGGAACATCGGTGTGTGTGTTTGGTCGTAGTCGTTACGATATACACGACCCGGTGCCACAATACGGATTGGTGGCTGCATATTTTCCATCGTACGAATTTGTACACCTGATGTTTGTGTACGTAATAAACGTTGCGCATCAAACCAAAACGTATCGTGATCCGCTCGTGCCGGGTGATGAGCAGGAATATTTAACGCATCAAAGTTATAGTAATCCGTTTCGATTTCCGGACCGCTTGCCACGGTAAAACCTAATTCAGAGAAGAATTTTACGACTCGTTCAATTGTGATTGAGATTGGGTGTAAACCGCCTAATTCGGTTTTACGACCCGGTAATGATACGTCGATACGTTCTGCCGCTAATTTTGCATTTAATGCTTCTTGTTCCCATGCTTCTTTTTTCGCATTTAAAATATCAAGAATTGTTTGCTTCGCTTCATTGATTTTCGCACCGATTGCCGGACGCTCTTCCGCCGAAACATTGCGTAATTCTTGCATTAACGCAGTAAAATGACCTTTCTTACCGAAATATTCAACACGGAACTCTTCTAACGCATCTAAACCTTGATCTAAGGCATCTAAAGCATTTCTCGCTTTCTCTGTTAATTCTTTTAGGTGTTGCATTACCTATCCTCTAAATATATTGATGAAAAATTATTGCGATGATAATACTTTGCCTGAAGAAAGTAAATGTAAAGTTAGGCTAAAGTGTTGATTTTTAAGGTTTCACAAAAACAATTAATTTGAATGATTTATCTATACAAGCGGTTTATTTTTGGAGTTTTTTTGCAAAAATTAGAAATAAAACAAAGTTTGGTGATTTGCTTTTATGAAGCATTAGCTTAATAGTTGAGAAAAGCGTATTATCACAGAGTTTACTACCACTATGAATGAGGAAATTATGTCACATATTGCCAAACAAGACGTTCTAGACGCATTTAGCTTCCGTGCTGCTTGTCGTAGCTATGACCCGGCTAAAAAAATCAGCCGTGAAGATATGGAATATATTTTAGAGCTCGGTAGATTATCACCAAGTTCTGTAGGTTCCGAACCTTGGAAATTCATTGTGCTGCAAAATGCAGTTATCCGTGAAAAAATTGTGCCGGTTTCTTGGGGAATCAAGCATCCAATGCACGAAATGAGCCATTTAGTCGTGATCTTAGCTAAGAAAAATGCGAGATACGATTCGGATTTCTTCCACCAAGGCTTATCAAAACGTGGCTTAACACCGGAACAAATGGAAGCCACTATTGCTCGTTATAAATCGTTCCAAACCGATGATATTAAAGTGTTAGAAAGTGATCGTACTTTATTCGACTGGTGCTCGAAACAAACTTATATTGCACTCGCAAATATGATGACCGGCGCAGCAATGATTGGGATTGACTCTTGCCCGATTGAAGGCTTTAACTATGATGCGGTAAACGAAATTTTAGCGAAAGAAGGCTTATTTGACACTAACGAATACGGTGTTTCTTGTATGGTGACCTTCGGTTATCGTGCGAAACCGATTACCAAAAAATACCGTAAGCCGGCTGAAGATGTGATCAGTTGGGTGGAATAAATCTTATTATTCATACCAATAACAAAGGGGCTTAAGCCCCTTTTTCTATTTTCGATAACAAGCGGTCAAATTTCATAAAAATTTTACCAAAAATCACCGCTTGTTATGCTCGATTAAGCCACTTGTTACTTAATGTTCCTGCCACCATTGAACCGTTTACATTTAATGCGGTGCGTCCCATATCAATTAACGGCTCAACTGAAATTAATAAGCCAACCAATTCAATCGGTAAATTTAAGGTGGAAAGTACTACAATCGCTGCAAAAGTTGCTCCGCCGCCTACACCGGCAATACCGAATGAAGAAATCGCTACCACCAAAATTAACGTGACAACGTAGCTGAGACTAAACGGATCTATACCTACCGTTGGCGCTACCATCACTGCTAACATTGCAGGATAAATCCCCGCACAACCGTTTTGCCCAATAGTTGCACCAAACGTCGCCGAGAAATTAGCAATAACATTATTATTACCCAATTTATCGGTTTGCGTTTCGATATTTAACGGTAAAGTCGCTGCACTTGAACGAGAAGTAAAAGCAAAACTCAGCGTTGGTAACACTTTTTTATAATAATCAAACGGATTCACTTTTGCCACGAAAAGCAAAATACCATGCACTAAAAACATTAAGCCGATTGCTAAGTAGGAAGCAACGATAAAGCTACCCAAATTAACAATATCTTCCCATTTTGAAGTAGCTGCCATTTTTAGCATGAGTGCAAATACGCCGTAAGGGGTTAAGCGAATCACGAAACGAACTAAACGCATAATCAGTTTATTTAAGGTATCAACGCCAGTTGCAATACGCTCGCCCAATGCTGCATCTTCTTTAGCTAGGCTTAATGCCGCTACACCTAAAAATGCAGAGAAAATGACTGTACTAATAATTGAGGTTGGATTTGCACCGGTTAATTCTAAGAATGGATTTTTTGGAATAAAAGAGACTAACATTGCCGGTATAGATAAATTTGACACTTGCTCTACACCCCCCGCCACTTTGCCTTGCGCAGCTAATTCTCTCTCACCAGCTACTAATCCTTCCGCTGATAAATCAAATAAATACACCATTGCAATACCGATTGCAGCCGCAATTGCAGTGGTCACTAATAAAACCGATAACACACTAAAGCTGATTTTACCGAGTGATCCTGCCTGTTTTAAACGAGCAATCGCCGATAAAATCGAAACAAATACTAACGGCATCACGATCATTTGTAATAAACGCACATAACCGTTACCGACTAAATTCACCCACTCTAACGTTGCGTCAATTTCTGACTTTTGGTAAAAATTTTGCAAAATCGCACCGCTTACCCCCCCAAGTAATAAGCCAACAAAAACAGTTTGTCCTAATTTTTGCGTATTTTTATACAGTAAAAACAGTAGGAATAGTAACGCTGTAAACACAGCGAAATTAAGGATAATCATCTAAATCTCCAGCACAATAAAAATAAAAGCGAGAATATAACTCTCGCCCTATATTTTCAATATAACTTTCTCATTTTATAGCACTAAAAGTTATATTATTGTACTTCCCAGCTTAAATTAGAGATTAAACGACATTTATCGCACTTAAAGTGGAACACTTGATGCAACGGTTGTGCCAATTTCCATTCTCCTTGGCATTTAGGGCATTTGCGCTGATGTTCTGCAGTTAAATCATTACCTAAACGATATAAATAATAGAAAGTTGGCACACCACTTAACGTTTCAAGCTGATGGCAAAGATCTATTCCCATTTGTGAAAGTTCGCTATCGACTTCACTAATTTGTGCTAAAGCCTGTTGCTCCAGCGCTCCGCCATTCATTTGCAACTGATCGCAAGCTTGCCAGCTTTCTTGCCATTTAATCAGATGTTCACCAAGCTGTTGCTGCTGTTTTGTAGCCTGATAGAGCGGAATCGCACAAAAATCCTCACCACCATAAACCGGCGAGCAACTGTCTAAATGGGTAGTATAAAGAATTTGGAATACTTGTTGCTCAATTTCGCTAGTTTGTTCCGCTTGATAATCTCTGCCGACAATCTCAAACGAATCGAACTCTACGCCATTTTCCTCTGCCTGTAATAATGCCTCATTAACTTCTGCACTATTCCATTCTGGCATTAAGCTAGTTTGCTCCGGAGTTGACACTCTTACTTGGAAATGGGGTTGTGGATTTTGGTGATAAGTTACCGCAAATTCTCGCCCGATAATCTGTCCGTTAAAACGCCACTGATTAACAATTTGATTAATAAGCGTGACAGGATCGCTTTCAAAATTTTGATAACTAAAATTAGCGATAACTTGGTACATAATCTTTTACTTGTCCTAATTTAAGTTCTTGCTGAACAATTGAAGTCGGCTCTTGGTGAATAATAATTTCCGAACGAGGAAAAATCGCTAGAATTTTCTGCTCTAACAAATCAGTAATATCATGCGCTTCCAATAACGTTAAGTTATCTTCTAGTTCCAAATGGAGCTGAATAAAACGTACAGCCCCAACTTGGCGTGTCAGTAAATCATGAATACCAATAATACGTTCGTGTTTGGCGGCAAGCTCTAAAATTTGATCGATTTCTTCTTTTGGTAATGCCTGATCTAGTAGTACTTGTACCGCTTCCCAAAACATTTTAAAAGCATTAATACCGATATATAGTGCAATCCCAATTGCAAAAATCGCATCGACATAAACAAAACCGTACAGGCTTAGTAACATAGCGACTAGAATCGCGGTATTCATCAACAAATCCGTTTGATAATGCAGAGAATCTGCCGCAATTGCCGGACTTTTAGTTAAAGCCACAGTGCGTTTTTGATACCACACTAAAGCGCCGGTCACGATAATCGAAATCAGGCTGACAGCTATCCCTATTTCCGATCCTTCAATAATATGCGGGTGCATCAATTTATGAATGCCTTGTAGTACTAAGAACACCGCCGAGCCACCGATAAACGCACTTTGAGCAATCGCAGCAAGCGATTCTGCTTTGCCATGCCCGAATGTATGATTTTCATCTGCCGGTAACAGTGCAAAACGTAGCATTAAGATATTGGTGATCGAGGCCAATAAGTCCACAACCGAATCGGTTACTGCCGCTAAAATCGAAATCGAGCCGGTTTTCCACCATGCAAACGTCTTGATAACAATCAGCGAGCAAGCCACTAAAATCGCAAGATTTGCCGCTCTTTTCACTAACTTAATATATTGCTGTTCCATACTCCCCCCAAGTATGTACTCTTTATCCTTACTTGCACGTAATTAACCACGGCATTGCTGCTAACTGCTGTGCCAATTGAATTAACGAAGTTTGATAAGCGGTCGAATTTTGCCATTTTTTTGCAATCACAGCACGTTTGTCCGAATATTGAATTTGCCCATAGCCACACTGTAAATCTTTGCCTCGAGAGACCTCAAGTAATATGTCATTAAAACGTTCTGTCGGCGGATAAATCACTTCGCTACGCAATTCTTGTTGTTCAATACTTACCTTAGATTGCGTATTATTTTGTTGCGCAAATGCCGCTTGGCGAAGTGCTACTCGCTGTTGCAAAGTTTTCCCTTGAGAATTTTGATCTAAAAAGAACAAAATCCCATTATGCCAATTTTCCGGATCTTGCTGACTATCCGCAGGTAAATAAAGTAATTGACGCATTTCATCAATACGATTATCCGTTACCTTTACATAAGATTTACCTTGGAAATCCACTTTTCCCGGTAAATCAAATTGCTTTTGGGTGAGGCTACAAGCGGTTAAAAACAGTGAAAATCCTGCAAGAAAAAGCCAACGCATTACGCCTGCTCCTCACGTTTAAAGACAAGCTCTGTTGTACTGGAAGACTCTTCATCAAACCAATAGCCACCGTAATTAAACGCTTTTAACTGATCCATGTTAGTCGGTTGATGTTCTAAAATAAAACGTACCATCATACCGCGCGCTTTTTTCGCATAGAAACTGATTTGCTTAAACTTGCCGTTCTTTTCATCTAAGAATACCGGTTTAATAACGGTCGCTTGTAACTGTTTTGCTTTTACTGCACCATAATATTCGTCCGAAGCAAGGTTCACTAAGATGTTATCGCCTTGTTCATCAATCGCTGTCTGTAAATGTTGAGTAATAATATCGCCCCAAAACGCATAAAGATCTTTGCCCTGCGGATTCACTAACTTCGTTCCCATTTCTAAGCGGTACGGCTGCATTAAATCCAGCGGTTTTAATAAACCGTATAAGCCGGATAGCATACGTAAATGCGTCTGTGTGTATTCTACTTGCGCCTGAGTAAGCGTTTCTGCATCCAGTCCGGTATAAACATCACCTTTAAATGCAAATAAAGCCACTTTAGCATTTTGTTCGTTATGTTCCAGTTGCCATTCTGCAAAACGAGCTACATTCAGACTAGCGAGTTTATCGCTGATCGACATTAATGAGCCTAATTCAGCCGGTGCAAATTGTTTACAGATATCGACAAGTTGTTGGCTATAAGCGGTTAATTTCGGTTGAGAATTTGCAAATGGGAAATTAGGTGCGGGCGTTTCAAAATCTAATGTTTTGGCAGGAGAAATAATGGCTAACATAAAAAATCCTTGGTTAAAAATTTGACTTATTTTAGCACTTGTCAGGCGATAAAAACAGAAAAGGCAGGAATAATCCTGCCTTCTGCTGATAATACTTTCGTATATCGGTAATACTCGAAATTAACGTTTTGAGTATTGTGGACGACGACGTGCTTTGTGTAAACCCACTTTTTTACGTTCAACGCGACGTGCGTCACGAGTAACGAAGCCAGCTGCACGTAATGCAGGGCGTAAAGTTTCGTCGTATTCCATTAATGCACGTGTGATACCGTGACGGATCGCACCTGCTTGACCAGAAATACCACCACCTTTAACAGTGATGTATAAATCTAATTTATCTAATAACTCAACTAATTCTAATGGTTGACGAACTACCATGCGTGAAGTTTCACGACCGAAGTAAACGTCTAAAGAACGTTGGTTGATGGTAATATTACCACTGCCCGGTTTGATAAATACACGAGCTGAAGAGCTTTTGCGGCGACCTGTGCCGTAGTTTTGATTTGCTGCTGTCATTTTCGATGCTCCGTGATTAGATGTCTAAAACTTGTGGTTGTTGTGCAGCGTGGTTGTGTTCGTTACCTGCGTAAACTTTTAATTTACGGAACATTTCACGGCCTAAAGGACCTTTTGGTAACATACCTTTAACTGCGATCTCGATCACTGCTTCTGGACGACGTGCAATCATTTCTTTGAAAGTTGCATCTTTGATGCCACCTACGTAGCCAGTGTGCCAGTAGTAAATTTTATCAGTTTCTTTTTTGCCAGTTACTGCTACTTTCTCTGCGTTGATAACGATGATGTAATCACCTGTATCTACGTGTGGAGTATATTCAGCTTTATGTTTACCGCGTAAACGGCGTGCTAATTCAGTAGCTAAACGACCTAAAGTTTTACCTGTCGCATCTACTACATACCAGTCACGTTTTACTGTTTCTGGTTTTGCTACAAAAGTTTTCATTAATTAAATACCAATAATTTTAGTTATAACCCAATCCACTTATAAACAAGTGGATTACCTATATGACGGTAGAATCCGACCCCTTCGAGTCAAAATCTGACCAAACTTGTTCGGTGGGAAAGTCCAAACAAAACAGGGTGCGATGATTATACAGATATTTTCCCTAAAAAGCTAAGTTTTTTTGCATTAAATCTAAGAAATGTTGAAAAGCTCAAATTTTCAGAATTTAATCGCTTAAATCCTTTCTCTTGCCTAACGGAACATGATACAAAAAGCTAAGTTTTCACTACCGAGAGGAATCTATTATGATGGGACAATGGACACCAGATGTTTGGTCTGCAATTGGCGTTGCCTTTGTGATTGGCATCATTGTAGGATGCGTGATTGTACGAGCATTCAAAGGCAATGTGCAGCAACATATCCAATTAGAAAATGAACTTAAAGAAACCAAAACGAAAGTGGAAGAACAAAAGCAGCAACTTGAGCAACATTTTGAACAATCCGCAGCTTTATTCTCAACACTTGCTGAAGATTACAAAAAATTGTATCAGCACTTAGCAAAAGGCTCAGAAAAACTATTACCTGAGGCCGAACAGTTGGATTTTTTCAAACAATCGCAGCTTCCGCCCAAACATGAAAATAGTGAAGACCAACCGAGAGATTATTCGGAAGGTTCTTCTGGTTTATTAAAATCGTAAAATTTTATTGAAAAAAGACCGCTTATTTGAATATTTCCTGATAAGCGGTCTTTTTCAGCTAGGCATTCAATTCTTCCAACAAACTGGCTTTCAGCTGTTTTTGTTGCTCTTTACTTAACGCCTGATTTTGAGCGGTACAAACCACAAAGAAATCCTCTACTCGTTCGCCGATAGTCGTAATTTTGGCATTGACTAATACCAACTCTAACTGTCCAAAAATGTGGCTGACTTGGGCAAGCAATCCTTCTCTGTCTAAAGTAAATAACTCGAATGAAGTTTGGTTTGGATGTTCATCCGAGAGAAATTTGACTTTGGTTGCACGTTTAAAAGACTGGTGTTTTACCGGCTTTTTCAATAATTTAAAGCTGACGCTTTCTGCATCGCTTAATACTCGCTGCAAAGATTGACAGACTTGTTCACAACGCATTGAATCCAGTTCTGCTCCGCTTAATTCCGTGACAATAAAGCTATCGAACACTAAACCATTCTCACAAGTAATAATTTGTGCATCGTGAATACTGATCTTTTTCTGGCTCAATGCTTGGGCAATGCGCGCAAATAATTGCGGCTGGTCATGACAATGTACAAAAATTTCAGTCGCCCCTCGTGCATATTCATTACTAACCAAGATCATTGGTAACGTTTTATGTTTCAGATAGCCCAATGCGTGCCAAACCAGCTGCTTTGGTGTATTACGTAAAAAATAACTATCGGGACAAGGCGCCCAAAAGTCTTGCAAGCGTGTTCGTTCTAGAGGCGATAAGGCAAACTTTATTAGATCTAACGCCTCCAAACGATTTTGCTGACTAACACGTTGATAATCCAGACGTTTTTCCAATTCCTCGATAGTAAATTGATAAAGTTGCGTAAACAGAGAACGCTTCCAATCATTCCATAAACTTTCATTAGTTGCGCAAATATCCGAAATGGTTAGGCACATCAAATCGGTTAAAGCGGTCGAATTTCCCACTATTTTTGCAAAACTTTTTACCACGGCAGGATCATGAATATCACGCCGTTGTGCAGTTAATGACATGGTTAAATGTTCTCGCACCAACCATGTGATTTGTTGTGCTTCCGCTTCGGAAAAACCGTGTAATACAGCAAACTGATAAGCATCAACAGCCCCTACTTGAGCATGATCGCCTTCCCGCCCTTTCCCAATATCATGAAATAACGCTGCAAAATATAAAATTGGCTTATGCATACAAGCTTGGAAATATTTACAGCACAAAGGATGTAACTCTTCAGCTTCATTGGTTAAAAAGCTTTCCAATTTCTGCATAACTCGAATGATATGCTCATCGACTGTATAGATATGGAACAAATCAAATTGCATCAGTCCTTTAATGCCATCCCACTGTGGCAGATAGGCGGATAACACGCCTAGTTGATGCATTGGTATAATCGCACGTTCCACCACCTTCGGCTGAGAAAATAAGGAGATAAAACGGGCTCTAGCCTCAGCATCCATAGATAACGGCTGTTGCTGTTTTTTTAATGCCAACCGTAAATTACGTAGTGTGATAGCATTAGCTTTAGCTTCGGGATACTGAGTTAAATAGAAAAAAAGATCTAAAATTGACACCGGATCTTGCGTAAAACATCGGCGATGACGGCAAATAATCTCTGTTCCTTGTAAATAGTAGTTCTGATCAAGTGGTCGTTTTTCCGCAATATTTTGCTGACCGAGAATAATTTGCTCAAAGTTATCCAATAGCAATTGGCTAAGTTGAGAAATAGATTGGGTTGCTTGGAAAAACGCTTTCATCATTGCTTCAACCGGCTGATTTCCCTCACCTCGGTAGCCTAATTGCGCGCTTAACTGTAGCTGACGATCAAAGCGCAGGCGATTATCATAACGCTTAAGCTGCAAGTGCAATGCAAAACGCATCCGGAAAAGCACCGCTTGCGCTTCATTCAGTTCACTAAATTCCTCAGGGAAAAGAATCCCTTTATTCAATAAACTTTCAAACGCATAAGTACCAAAGTGTCTTAATGAGATCCAAGCAATCAAATGTAGATCTCGCAACCCGCCCGGGCTGTGTTTTAAATCAGGCTCAAGGTTATAACTGGTATTATGATAACGCGCATATCGCTCATTTCGCTCTTGCATTTTAGCGCTAAAGAAGCGATCAATCGGCCAAAAATCTTCCGTATATAAGCTTTCAAATAGTGCCTGCCACAGTGCTTTATTACCGATTAAATAACGCCCTTCATACATATTGGTCGCTACTGATAATTCACTTTTGCCAATTTCGATACATTCTTCGATCGTACGAATACTCGCGCCAACTTGTAATTTACTGTCCCATAGCAAATTAAATAGTTCATTCAGCCTTGAATGCGTTTCATCATCTAATGTTTGCGTTGCAATCACCAAAATATCTAAATCGGACAACGGAAACACCTCTCGCCTACCGTAGCTCCCGACAGCGATAAGCGTTAAATCTTGGCGTGCTGCAAAGCCGAATTGTTGCCATAAATTCAGTAATAACTGATCATAAAAATCGCTACGTTGGCGCAACAATGTAACGACTTCTGTTGTAGCAAAATCATTTTTTTGCTGCAAATTAAATTCTGAAAGTTGTGTTTTTAAGATCGTGTTTGTCATCTTTTTAGCTCTAAAATACGCTATGCATCACTAGCAGTTAGCACAAACAAAATAACATCAGCAAGATTAAAGATAAATAAAAAAGCGGTTAGAATTGATCTGCCCCCCAAAAGTTGGACTAAACCTCCAACA
>NZ_GL831080.1:1125507-1128360 GCF_000188255.1 Actinobacillus ureae ATCC 25976 | reverse complement strand
GGGGTCAGATCAAATCTGCAAATTTTTTGCACTTTCTAACCGCTTATTTTTTTCTAACTAGCCGGCAACTTGTGGTAAGTAACCTAACTGAATAAAGAATGGAATAATCATAATAATGATGCCTGCGATTAACGCAATCACAAGCGCTGTATTACCACCAATTACTCGATAAGCTAAATTAGGATATAGCTTACGAGCTTTCCATGCTAAACCGATTGGTAATAACATTCCGTAGAATGCAAATAGCAAACCTGCATAACCTAATGCGGCAATAAATCCGTTTGGATAGAACAGCGCAAACAATACCGGCGGAATAAAGGTTGCTAAGGTCAACCATAAACGATTTGCCGGTAAATTCACACGTTTTAATAGATCGCCAACGCACTCGAAAATGCCCATTGCCACACCTAAGAATGAGGTAATCAATGCAAGTGCTGAGAATAAACGCACCATTTCACCTAAAATTGTGCTACCGGTAATTTGGCTGGTTGCTTTAACTAAACCATTTAGCGTTGGATCTTGTTTTAAAATCTCCACAAATTCCGCTTGGGTTAACACACCGTGCGTTGCAAGTTGCCACAATAAATAAGCCACTAACGGAATCGCTGTACCGATATAAATCGCAATACGGATTTTGCGAATATCCGCATCTAAATAAGTATTGATACTCGCCATAATTACGTGGAAACCGAATGAGGTAAAGAAAATCGGAATGGCTGATACTACAAATAAGTTATCAAGCGGAACGGCAGTTAAATTCTCCAATTTTGCTTTTGGTAGCATCATTAGTAATACAAAGACAAACGCAACGATTTTCCCGATAAATAATAAGCGAGTTAAACCATCCACGCCTTTAATACCAATTACCACGAACGAACTAAGTAAAACAGTGAATAATAAGATCCCCACTTGAGTTGTGGTTTGCGCATCACCGATTTCAGGTAATAAACCAGAAAGTAACGAACCACCGCCAGTAATATAAGCCGCTAATAGCGCATATAACAAAATCAGTAAACTTGCTGTCGCTAATACTCTCCCCGTGATACCAAAATATTGTTCCGCTAAACTTGCCACACCAATATCTTGTTTCGGTGCGGTTTGGTAGACCTCCATAAACAGCAAACCGGTATAAGCTAATAACGCCCATAAGCAAATGAGTAACGCAACTGTTGCACCAAATCCCATTCCCGCTGAAGTAAGCGGCATCGCTAGCATTCCTGCACCAATTGTTGTGCCGGCAATCATCAAGGCACTGCCTAAAATTTTATTTTTCATTTATATAATAACCAATTAGATTGTATTTACAGTTAACTTAAAACAAGCGTTCAAAATTTGTAATTTTTAGCCAAATTCGACGGCTTTCACTCATCATTAGCCAATTACTCTCGGTAAATAACCGGCTTCAATAATAAATGGCACATTAATGATAAATATTGCTAATAATAATGCAATCAATAATGCCACATTGCCGCCAAATACTTTGTATTTAGCATCTGGATATAATTTGCGGAATTTCCACACCATCGCAATCGGTAAAACTAACGCATAGAAAGCAAACATTTGTCCTGCGTACCCCAGTGCGGCAATAAAACCTTCCGGATAGAAAAAGGCGAATAGCATTGGTGGAATAAAGGTTAATGCGCCAAGAGAAATGCGAGGCGTGTTGATATGTACTCGTTTAAATAAATCCTCTAAACACTCAAATAAACCCAATGCCACACCTAAGAATGATGTAATTAAAGCTAATGCTGAGAATAATTTCACTGCGCCGCCAATTACCGAGCTACCGGTAATTTGCTGAATCGCTTCCGCTAAGCCGTTTAAAGTCGGATCTTTCTCAATTAACTGTAAAAATGCGGTTTGATTTAATAAACCGTGTGTCGCAAGTTGCCATAACACATAAGCAATTAACGGAATCGCCGTACCGACTAAAATCGAAATACGTAACGCTTTCACATTACCGCCTAAATATTTATTTAAGCTAGGAATTGAACCGTGAAAACCGAAAGCTGTAAAGAAAACTGGGGTTGCAGAAATTAATAATGCATTATCAATCGGCATTTCAAGCAAATTGCTTACAGAGATATTCGGTAATAACAGCGCTAATACTAATAAAAATGCACCGATTTTAGTTAAGAATAAAATACGGTTAATCACATCTACACTTGTAGTGCCAATAACAACAAAAGCACCAAATACAAGGGTAAAAATAACACCCACAATTCTTTTGGTTGTTTCAGCATCATTAATAGTCGGCATAATACTTGCCAATAATGAGCTACCACCGGAAACATAAGCGGAAAGAATCGCATATAAAAAAATCACTAATACAGCAGTAGAAACGATACGGCCGAAATTTCCATAATATTTTTCAGCTAAAGTGCCAATACCTGCATCACTTTCCACGTTTTGATAAAGTTCAACAAACAGTAAAGCACCAAAAGAAAGTAATAGCCAAAGTGCGATAAGCAATGCAACCGTCCAGCCGAAACCGATTCCTGCTGAAGTGAGAGGCATTGCCAGCATTCCTGCACCAATTGTCGTCCCCGCAACAATTAATGTACTGCCAAAAGTTTTGTTTTGCATATCTAACCTCTAAAATTGTTATTAGGTGGGCTATTCTACAAGAACAAAAAACAAATGTAACGAAAAACTTTCACTGTAAACCAGATTTTACACCATTAAAAATCAATGAGTTAGCTCCATTTTGGGGCTTGTGAGTTTCAAAAAAAATTCAACCGCTTGTAAAATCAACAAATTATTGTAATAAAAAAGCCGAGAAACTTAATCTGCCCCAAGAAGTTAGACTGTTTAATTTAAGGACTCCGTTCTGTATTGTACAGGGCTGAGTCC
>NZ_GL831080.1:1115308-1124892 GCF_000188255.1 Actinobacillus ureae ATCC 25976 | reverse complement strand
ACATTTGCTTCTTGGCTTGTATTGATAGCTAATAATTAAGCGTCTGCTTGTTTATCTGCAACTTCTGCATCCGTATTCGGCGCATCTGTCGGCTGCTGTTCATCAGACTTCGATGCCGTGCTGGAATCATTTGATGAACTATGATCGTTCTTATCATTCCAACCTGCCGGCTCGCCAACCGGACGGCGATTCATTAAATCATCAATTTGTTTGCGATCTAACGTTTCATATTTTAACAATGCGTCTTTCATCGCATGTAAAATATCCATATTGTCTTCTAACGTTTTCTTCGCACGCTCGTAGTTACGATCAATGATTTTACGCATCTCTTGGTCAATCAATTTTTGTGACTCTTCCGATACGCCTTTGATTGCCCCCATACCGTCTTCATTTTGATAGAACAACGGACCTAACTCTTTAGAGAAGCCCCATTGGGTTACCATTGCACGAGTAATTTGCGTTGCACGGTGAATATCTGAAGACGCACCGGTAGTAATTTTATCTTCACCAAAAATAAGTCCTTCGGCAATTCGTCCTGCAAATAAGGTTGAAAGCTGGCTTTCCAATTTGGTAAAGGTTTCACTTACGCGGTCACCTTCCGGTAAGAATTGTGCAAAGCCAAGCGCTTGACCACGAGGCACAATGGTTACTTTATTGAGCGGATCATGCTCAGGCATTAAATAACCGACAATAACGTGACCGGCTTCGTGATAAGCGGTATTCATCAATTCTTTTTCGGTCATCGTATTTGAACGACGTTCCGGTCCCATATTGATTTTATCGCGTGCTTTTTCAAAATCGTCCATAGTTACGACACGTTGGTTTTTACGTGCGGCAAATAATGCAGCTTCATTAACTAAGTTTGCTAATTGTGCGCCTGAATAACCCGGTGTACCACGTGCAACCACCATTGGATCAACATCCGGTGCAAGTGGCACTTTTTTCATATGCACTTTTAAGATTTGCTCACGACCTTTCACATTCGGTAAATCTACCGTGACTTGACGGTCAAAACGTCCCGGACGAGTTAACGCATCATCAAGCACATCCGCACGGTTCGTTGCAGCGATAATAATAACGCCTTCCGAGCCTTCAAAACCGTCCATCTCAACTAACATCTGGTTAAGAGTTTGTTCACGCTCATCATGACCACCGCTAAAACCAGCACCGCCACGTTTACGACCGACTGCATCAATTTCATCGATGAAAATGATACAAGGTGCATTTTTCTTCGCTTGTTCAAAAAGATCACGCACACGAGAAGCACCAACACCGACAAACATTTCAACGAAATCAGAACCCGCCATAGTAAAAAACGGCACACCCGCTTCGCCGGCAATTGCTTTTGCCAATAATGTTTTACCCGTACCCGGAGGACCAACCATAAGGATACCTTTTGGAATACGTCCACCCAGTTTTTGGAATTTGCTCGGATCTTTTAAGAAGTCCACCACTTCACCGACTTCTTCTTTAGCTTCATCACAGCCTGCGACATCGGTAAAACGTGTTTTAACTTGCTCGGCAGTCAGCATTTTTGCTTTGCTTTTACCAAAGCTCATTGCGCCACGACCGCCACCGCCTTGCATTTGGCGCATATAGAATACCCAAAAGCCAATTAGCATTAGCATCGGGAACCATGAAATAAAAATCTGCGATAACAAACCACGGCGTTCTTCCGGTTGACCGGTAACCGTTGCGTTTGTTTTTGCTAGATCCGCCAATAAGTATTCATCATACATTGGCATCACGGTTTGATATTGCGTACCATCATTTTTAGTAACAGAGATGGTTTCATCGTTACGTTTGAAATCCACTTCTTTCAGATTATTCGATTTGATATCGTTTAAGAACGTTGAATAAGCAACCGTATTATTGTTACCAAAGTTTGAGTTAAAGCCTTCAAAAGCCGTCATGAGCACAATCGCCACAACTACCCAAAGGACAATATTTTTAACCATATCGCTCAAGGCTAATTTCCTCTTTTAGAATAAAAAAACTTGTTATGTCGCTAGATAACAAGCGGTCTGATTTTGCAAATTTTTTGCAATTTTTAACCGCTTATTAGCCTTTATAACCCGTTGCTACAATATAAACTTCTCTTGAACGATCACGAGAAGCTTCAGGTTTACGCACTTTCACGGTGCTAAACATTGCACGAATATCTCTTAAATAATCATCAAAGCCTTCGCCTTGGAACACTTTAACAACAAAACTACCTTTAGGAGCAAGTACCTGACGACACATATCCAAAGCCAGTTCCACTAAATACATTGCTCGTGGAATATCAACTGACGGCATACCGCTGAAATTCGGCGCCATATCCGACATTACTACATCCACCATATCATCGCCGACACGCTCTAACAGTGCATTCAGTACTGATTCTTCTCGGAAATCGCCTTGTAAAAAGTCTACGCCGACAATCGGATTCATATCTAAAATATCACAGGCAATAATACGACCTTTACTGCCAATTTGCGTTACCGCATATTGAGACCAACCGCCCGGTGCCGCCCCTAAATCCACTACGATCATCCCCGGTTTGAATAAGCGATCGGTTTGTTGAATTTCATCTAGTTTAAAATAAGCTCGTGAGCGTAATTTTTGTTTATGTGCTTTTTGTACGAACTGATCTTTAAAATGTTCTGCCAGCCAACGCGATGAACTCGCACTTCTTTTTCTGCCCATTAAAATAAATCTCTTTCCTGCCTTTTAAAAAATCTAGTTTACCATAATAAGGGCAATTTGGCGCTATTCAAGAGCGAAAAGAGAAGTAAAGTTAAAATTTTGTAATAAACGGTCGATTTTTGTCATTTTTTACAAAAAATTCAGCAAATCTAACCGCTTTCCGTTATAATCCTTACTAGATTTCATGGTGCAACTACGCTGCACCTTTTTTATTTTTGTAGAGAGAATTTATGTTTCAAAATAATCCGTTACTTGCCCAATTAAAACAACAAATTGAGGCAAATAAAGAATATGTAGAAGGCACGGTTAAAGCCTCAGATAAGGCATTCGGTTTTTTAGAATGTGACAAGAAAAGTTATTTCATTCCGCCAATGGAAATGAAAAAAGTAATGCACGGCGATAAAGTAAAAGCGGTAGTAAAACGTGAAGGTGATAAAGGACAGGTAGAAATCGACAGTTTACTTGAACCGATGCTTGATCGCTTTATTGCACAAGTACGTTTTAACAAAGACAATAAATTACAACTTATTGTCGATCACCCAAGCATTAAAAATATCATTCCGGCAAATACGCATAAAAAAGTCACTGAAACATTGGAAAGTGGTGACTGGGTAGTGGCGCAGCTTAAAACTCACCCATTACGTGACGATCGTTTCTTATTTGCTCAAGTCACGCAATTTATCTGTAAAGCGGACGATAATTTCGCACCGTGGTGGGTGACCTTAGCTAGTCACGAACAGCCTCGTGAACCGGTTGCGAATGAGAAAAACTATGAATTGCACGATGAATTAGATCGTGAAGATCTCACTTCACTCTATTTCACTACGATCGACAGTCCTAGCACGCAAGATATGGACGATGCGCTATACATCGAGCCCATCGAACAAGGTGAAGAACAAACTGGTTGGCGTTTAGTGGTGGCGATTGCTGATCCAACCGCCTATATTCCGGAAAATTCAAATATTGAAAAAGCCGCTCGTCAACGTTGTTTTACCAACTATTTACCGGGCTTCAATATTCCGATGTTACCTCGTGAGCTGTCAGACGATCTTTGTTCTCTCGTACCAAATGAGAAACGTCCGGCGTTAGTTGGTTATATCGAAACCGATTTAGCCGGTAATATTATTGGCGATACACGTTTTGTTTCGGCATGGGTGGAAAGCAAAGCGAAATTAGCTTACGACAACGTATCGGATTATCTCGAACAGGTTGAAAATGCGTGGCAGCCGGAAAGTTCGGAAACTAAACAACAAATCGATTGGTTACACCAATTTACTCTTGCTCGCATTGAATGGCGTCGTAGCAATGCTCTGTTATTTAAAGAATCCGGCGATTACTCATTTGAATTGAATGCAGACGGTTCGGTACGTGATATCCACGTAGAATACCGCCGTATTGCAAATCAAATGATCGAAGAGTCGATGATCATTGCCAATATTTGCTGTGCGAAATTCTTAGCCGACAATGCCAAAACTGGCGTATTTAATACCCACGCCGGCTTTGATCCGAAAAATTTAGAATTAGCACAAAAATTCTTATTGGATACGTTAGCTACTGACGAAAACCGCGATGCGCTTACGGCATTATATGCGCCGGAAAAACTAGCAACACTTGAAGGCTATTGCGAAATGCGTCGTTCGATTGACGAGTTTCCGGAGAAATTCTTAGAGCTTCGTTTACGCCGTTATCTCACTTTTGCAGAGTTTAAATCGGAAGTTGCACCACATCTCGGTTTGGGGATCAGCCATTATGCAACTTGGACATCACCAATTCGTAAATACGGTGATATGGTCAACCATCGCTTAATCAAGCAAGTATTACTTGGCAAGCAGGCGAAAACGGTAGAAGAAAGCATCTTAGTTCGTTTACAAGAAGCTCGCCGTCAAAACCGTTTAGTGGAACGTGATATCGCTGATTGGCTCTATGCGCGTTACCTTTTTCCAATGGTGGAACAAGCGGTCGAATTTGACTGTGAAATTGCAGATGTTTCTCGTGGCGGTGTACGAGCGAAAGTGATCGCAAACGGCGCACAAATTTTCGTACCGTTCTCAACCATTCACGATAAAAAAGAAGAAATGGAATTCCGTCCGGAAGAAATCGCACTTTACATTAAAGGCGAAAAAGCTTACCAAATCGGACAGGCGGTTAAAGTCAAACTCACCGAAGTACGTTTAGAAACACGTTCAATTGTGGGGCATATCATCTAATCAGCAAGCGGTCAAATTTCGAGAATTTTTTGCAAAATTTTCTACAAATTTGACCGCTTATCACATGAGGCTTTATGCAAAAGAACATTATCGGCTTTGCCCTTTCTTTAGCGATTTTATGGGCAATGCTTTATCTCGGCAAAGGGTTAAATACGCTCATTCCTATCGGTATTCCGGATAGTATTTGGGGTTTACTTGTCTTATTTGTTACGCTTATTACAGGTTTAATCAAATTGGAATGGGTACTACCGACAGGACGTTTCCTAAACCGTTATATGCCGCTCGTTTTTCTACCGATTTGTGTGGGTATGATTGAATACGGCGAGATTTTAGTTCATTATTTTTTCTCGCTAATTATTTCCAATATCCTTAGTACAATAATTACCATTGTTGTAGTCGGTTGGGTAGCACAACGCTTATTCAAGCATTCGGAGGATGACCAATGATTTATCTTTATGCCTTACTGACTATCGTTGTCTTTTTCCTCAGTGTGAAGCTCAGTAAGAAATTAGCGATTTCGTTACTGAATCCTTTTTTATTAACGTTATTATTGCTGGTCGCAATCTTAGTGATTTTTCAAATCCCGTATAAAGACTATCAGCAAGGTACTTCTCCGCTCAGCTATTTTCTAGGTTTAGCGATTGTTGCTCTTGCAATTCCGCTTTATGAACAATTTCCACAAATTCTCCAACGCTGGAAGACAATCAGCTTTATTTTATTACTTGGTACGCTCGTTTCAATGTGTAGCGGTATGTTATTAGCACTATTATTTGGCGGTACACAAGATATAGTTGCCGCACTGATGCCGAAATCGGTAACCATGCCGCTTGCATTAGTGATTACCGGTGAAATCGGCGGCGAATTTGCTTTAAGCGCAGTAGGGGTAATGGTGGCGGGCTTATTGGGTGCGGTATTAGGAGTGCCTGTACTAAAACTTGTTCGTATTACTAATCCGCAAGCAATCGGTATGAGTTTAGGTATTGCGTCTCACGCACTTGGTACGGCTCGTTGTATGGAACTCAATACCAAATCAGCGAGTTATAGTTCATTAGCTTTAGTGATCTGCGGCTTACTTTCTTCATTTATCGCACCACCGATTTTCCATTTAGCAGTAAAATGGTTAATGTAGTTTTTCATTTATAACTTAAGAGGATATGATGGCAACTTATATTGTTGGCGATTTACACGGCTGTTTTGATGAGTTACAACTGCTACTCAAACAAGTTAATTACAATCCGACACACGATGAATTGTGGCTGACCGGCGATTTAGTTGCCCGCGGTGCAAAATCGTTGGAGTGTTTGCGCTTTGTGAAAGATCCGAAAAATAATGCAAAAACCATTTTAGGTAATCACGACCTGCACTTGCTTGCCACGTTACTCGGTATCAAAAAAGTGAAACCCCGCGATCAGGTGGATGCGATTTTTGAAGCAGAAGATCGTGCTGATTTACAAAATTGGCTGAGAAATCAACCGCTTCTTATTCAGCATCCGGCTCATGGATTCTTACTGGCTCACGCTGGTATCAGTCCTGAATGGAATTTAGCGGAAACTATCGCTTGTGCCAGAGAAGCGGAAGCCGTTTTACAAAGTGATGATTATGCCGACTATATCGCCCGAATGTATGAAAACACACCAGATCATTGGTCTGCCGAATGGCAAGGCATCGAACGTTGGCGCTATATTGTAAATGTCTTTACTCGTATGCGTTTTTGCTATGCCGATAAGCGGTTGGATTTTGCTTGTAAATTGCCGGTTGAAGATGCACCAAACGAATTAAAACCTTGGTTTGAATTAGATAATCTGTTATTTAATCAACAAGAAATTATTTTCGGTCACTGGGCAAGTTTAATGGGCAAAGCAGATAAACCGAATATCTACGCCTTAGACACCGGTTGCGCATGGGGTAACCACCTCACGATGATTCGCTGGGAAGATAAACAATGTTTCACCCAAGAACGCTTAAAATAAAATCAAACGAAATGTGAAGCCTTGCTATCCTTCATATTTTCCATTAGAATTTGTCTCAGTTATGCGACTATAGCTCAGTTGGTTAGAGCACCACCTTGACATGGTGGGGGTCACTGGTTCGAGTCCAGCTAGTCGCACCACTTTACCCCATTAAAGCCCATCATAACCGCTCAAGAATAACGTTAGAGCCTTGTTATATGGGCTTTTTTAGTACCTTTTACTTATCGCACCCCCTCACATTAAATCATATTAAAACGCCTTTTTATGTAACACGTTTTGTAACACACTGATAAAATGAAAAATAGCGTGTTACAAAAAACCTAAAAAGCAAGGTGGAATCTATGCCTAAAATCGTTAAACCTCTCAATAATACCGAAGTAGAAAAAGCCAAAATCAAACCGGCGGAATATTCCCTATCTGATGGTTATGGACTGTATTTAAGAGTTAAGCCCTCTAAGGTAAAAACGTGGATATTTAACTATCAAGAACCGATTACCAAAAGAAGAACTAATCTCACTATCGGATATTATCCGGTGATTTCCATTGCGGGAGCCCGTACTATTCGTGAAGAATACCGTGCGTTACTAGCAAAAGGAATCGATCCTAAAGCTCATAAAGAAGAACAAGAAAGGCAACAGGCAGAACAAAACGATAATACATTTTTAAAACTGGCCCAGTTTTGGAAAGAGAAAAGAAGTAAAGAGGTTGAACCGCTTACTATGGCAAAGAATTGAGCTAGACTGAAAAATCATTTATTCCCAGTATTAGGACATTACGCCATAGATAAAATCACGCCGCCAATACTTATAAAAGCGGTTAAACCTCTAAATGATAAGGGAATCAACGATACGTTACACCGTATCCTAAACTTGGCGAATCAGATTCTAAATTATGGCGTTACTGTAGGCGTATTGCCTTTTAACGTCTGCCAAAACGTAAGTGACGCATACCATAAAGAAACACAAACGCACCACCCGGCAATCAAGCCAAGTGAATTACCAAAATTAATAGCGGACTTCCAAAACTCAAATAGGGATTTTCTGACGAAAGTGCTTTTCAAATGGCAATTACTTTCTATGGTTCGACCGGCGGAAGCAGTAAGTATAGAATGGTCTGAAATTGATTTTGATAAAAATCTTTGGTTTATACCGGCTGAAAAAATGAAGAAAACACGTAAGGGGCAATTTCCTCATACAGTGCCGCTATCAACGCAAATGCTTAAAATTTTGGAAAGCCTACGCCCTATCACCGGCGTAAATAAATTTGTATTTCCACATTATAGCCAACCGAATAAATCAATGAGTAAAGAAACGATAACCAACGCACTAAGAAAAACTGGTTATCAAGGTATCCAAGATTCCCACGGTTTACGCTCTATCGCTAGAACATATTTAGAAGATCAAGCCGTAGATTTTAGGGCGGCAGAAAGTTGCCTCGCTCATAGAATAGGAAATGAAACGAGCCAAGCATACAACCGTGCGGAATATATCGAACTAAGACGGCCATTAATGCAGCTTTGGGGAGATTATTGCGAATCTTGCGGAATGGATTTAAGTTTCTAATAATGCCTATGAAAAACTTTTTTATATGTTTTGGTGTTCACCTGTTCGCTTTCACAATTTTCTTTTATAAATCAATAGGTTAAGCGGTTAACACTTAGATTTAAGACTTCACTTTGGCTTAACCTTTTGGTGAACTCTTATAAAAAAGCGGGCTTATCACCCGCTTTCTTCAGTTCAATACCTCATTTTTAAAGCTGTCAAAATCCTTAAAATGGATATTCGTTCGCCGTCCTGTTTTAGTATGTTTCTTCATAAAATCATGTTGATTCCCATGTTGCTTTAAGGCTTGCTCAATGCCAATCACAAAGTTACCTAAACCTAATTCGCTGATATTCATCGCCCTTGTATAAGCCAAATATGCCGGGTAAATATGCGTTCTGATTTTATCTACTCCCATATTAGCCACACCAACAAAAAGCCCGTCTATTTGCTCGGTAGTGTAGAAATGTTCGAAGAAATCCGTAAGCGGATCTGACAGTTTTTTGACTTCTAAGGCTTCTTGGCTATTCATTTGTGTATTTAAGGCTTTTTTTGCCTCTAACGAATCAGGAAATGTATCCAGCACTTTTCGAATAATGCCGCCAACCTCAAGCATTATTTTCTCTGTAAAGGTAGGATCACGCTCACTTTCTGGAACTACCTTTTTAAAATCAAAAATTACTCGCCTACGATCTACCCCTCCGGCTCGTTCAGTAAACCTACAAGGCTCATTATTGATAAGTATAATTAAAGCGGTAATCTTGGTAAAAAATGGCTTCTTATGTTTCGGATTGACTCGCAATAAATCACCGCCGCTAATTGTTTTTAATCCGCCACCATTTCCACCGTATTTTGATTGTTCAGGGCAAAGAATAAGCGTTTTATCCTCAAAGCCTTCTAAATCCTTCGCATTGTCAAAATCTTCTAACTTGGCGGATATAGTATTTCTTTCGCCAGCGAGTAATGTTGCAATATTCGCAAAAACAGATTTACCGCTACCGCCTTTCCCGGTAACTTCGAAAGGGGCTGTAGTAGATTAGCAAGAATGCTATACTACTACAGCCCCTTTATTTTTTTAGAAGGGTGAAGAGGTGAAGAGGTGAAGACTATTTTATAAAAAAACTATATAACAGTTATATAGGATAACGAATACCTAGGCTAAGAATTTATATAATACG
>NZ_GL831080.1:1106777-1115258 GCF_000188255.1 Actinobacillus ureae ATCC 25976 | reverse complement strand
AAGAATTTATATAATACGCTTTGTAACACACACAAAAACATCATTAATTTTAATCAATAAAATCAATCAGTTAGAAGTAAGACCGGGGACAGCTAGTGCACCGTTTCCCAATCCCTTGTCGAGAGATGAGGGATTTTTTATGCGCAATAATTGTCAAATACTGATAAAAAATCCCATTTAAAATTGCTCATCAGAACATTTTTAAATGGGCTTTCACCTCTCTCATAACCTGCTTTTCGATGTTTTGCATTTCGTTGATAACTCCCCTTTCCTTTTCGATTACGCTCAATGCGGGTTTTAAATAATGGGTCGGTAACTAATGCTTTTATCGCACTCTCGTGAATTTCACCTCGACTATGATTATAGACTATTGTTTTTAATGATTTTTTCATTTTGTTTCCTTTTTGTTTGATTGCGTAATTAATGTATCAATTACACACAATATGATGCCAAATTTTACGATTCGTGTATATAAGAATCATAAAAACTTCGGTATAATCCTTTAGATAGCCGTCATACAAGCGGTTAAATTTTCTCAAAATTTTGCAGATAAATGCAGAGAGGTTTCTATGAAAAAAGAAGAAGTAGGGCATAATTTTTTAGCCCGTCTTGGCAAAACGCGTTTACGTCCGGGCGGTAAATTAGCAACTGATTGGCTCATTGCGAATGGCGATTTTAACAAAGATAAAAAAGTATTAGAAGTCGCATGCAATATGTGTACGACTGCTATTCAAATCGCTAAACAATATGGTTGTCATATCACTGGTATTGATTTAGATGAAGAAGCGCTTGATAAAGCACGTGCGAATATTAAAGAGCATGAAGTTGAAGATCTTGTAAAAGTTCAGCGTGCCAATGCGACAAAATTGCCGTTCGAAGACAATTCATTTGATATTGTGATCAATGAAGCAATGTTGACCATGTTGCCCATTGAAGCAAAAGAAAAAGCGATTCGTGAATATATTCGTGTATTAAAACCGGGTGGTTTCTTGTTAACTCATGACGTCATGCTAAATACCGAGGATGCGGATGCCGTGATTCAGTCACTAAGAGAAGCAATTAATCTTACAGTAACACCATTAACCAAAGAAGGTTGGAAAACCTTATTCCATGAATGTGGCTTCCGTAATGTAGATGCTTATTCGGGCGAAATGACTTTGCTTTCTCCGAAAGGTTTAATTCATGATGAAGGTGTTTTAGGCGCAATGAAAATTGTAGGTAATGCACTAAAACCTGAAAATCGCGATACGTTCAAAAAAATGTTCCAAACCTTTAATGATCCGGAAAATAAACTGGGCTTTATTGCTGTTTGTAGCCAAAAATAATGTAAATCCTTCTACATTACGTAGAAGGATTTTTCAAATTTATTAGAGGGAAATAGAATGCTTGAAATGTTCCAAGCTTGGTATAAACAGAAATTTAATGACCCGCAAACAGTCGCGTTACTCGGTATTTTATTGATTGGATTCGGCATCATTTATTTCTTCAGCGATCTGATTATGCCGTTGTTAGTGGCGATTGTTTTTGCTTACCTACTTGAATGGCCGATTCGTTTTCTTATGCGCCATTTTAAATTCCCTCGCTTTCTGAGCTTGGTGGTTGTATTAGGTGGATTTATCTCGCTACTTATTTTTCTATTTATGGTGATGTTGCCAAGCCTGTGGAACCAAGCGGTCACATTTATTCGGGATCTTCCCTCTATGTTCAACTTATTGAATGCTTGGCTGGAAGCATTACCGGAACATTATCCTGAATTAATTGATTACGCCATGCTAGACACTTTAATGGGCAATTTAAAGACAAAAATTTTAGGTTTCGGGGAATCTTTATTAACTTTGTCTGTCCACTCTATTATCAGTCTAGTAGGATTAGGTATTTACGCATTTCTAGTGCCGTTAATGGTGTTTTTCTTGTTAAAAGATAAACACATTTTTGTGCGTTCTTTTGTGCGTATGTTGCCGAAGAATCGTCGTTTAGCAGCAAACGTGTGGTTTGAAATGCAACAACAAATTGCAAATTATATCCGTGGTAAATTCCTAGAAATTCTAATTGTTGGTATTGCAACTTATGCCCTCTTCTTATTCTTTGATTTACGTTATCCGTTACTACTTTCCGTAGCGGTAGGATTATCAGTGTTAGTGCCTTATATCGGTGCAGTATTAGTTACGATACCGGTTGCTTTAGTTGCTTTATTTCAATTTGGATTGTCACCTGAATTCTATTACTTACTGCTTACTTTCGTGATCAGCCAACTACTAGACGGAAATTTAGTTGTGCCATTTTTATTTTCCGAAACTGTAAATTTACATCCATTAACTATTATTGTAGCGGTGTTAATTTTTGGCGGCTTGTGGGGATTTTGGGGCGTGTTTTTTGCAATTCCTCTTGCAACATTGGTTAAAGCCGTTGTTAATGCGTTACCTTCAAATGAAGAAGATTGCGTATAGATCTATCATCACGAGAAATCAATAAACATATTCCGTTCGATGGCATAATGCAAACACAACTATAGTCTCTGTTCAAATAAAAAGGAAAATAAATGCCTGAACAAAAACTATCTTCTCGTCATCCTTATTTAAATAGTATAAGCCAGGTGGTTGCCATTGGCGGCGGACACAGTTTAGGTCGAGTATTATCATCACTATCATTCCTTGGAAAACGACTTACCGGAATTGTTACCACCACAGATGATGGCGGTTCTACCGGCCGTATTCGTTCCCAGCACTGTGGTATTGCTTGGGGTGATCTGCGCAATTGTTTAACCCAGATCATCATCAAACCAACTGTTGCTTCCGCATTATTTGAATATCGTTTCAGCGGTGCGGGCGAACTTGCAGGACATAACTTAGGTAACTTAATTCTAAAAGCGTTAGAAAATATGAAAATTCGACCGCTTGAAGGTATTAACCTAGTGAGAGAGTTATTGCATGTTCGAGCCGGTCTTATTCCAATATCGGAATCTCCGGTACACTTAGCGGCACAATTAAAATCGGGCGTAACGATTGTTGGCGAAGTTTCAGTGGATGCACTTGAAGAAATTCCGAGAAATTTATTGCTAATTCCTAAGGTAAATGCGACACCGGAAGCAATTGATATCGTAAAAAATGCAGAATTAATCGTACTTGGCCCCGGCAGTTTTTTAACTAGCATCATGCCATCATTATTGATTGATGAAATATCAAATGCGATTCAGCATAGTAAAGCAAAGGTTATTTTTATTGATAATATTCAGCAAGAATCAGGGCCAGCCGGCTCTCTTTCACTTGCGGATCGTGTAGAATGGTTGGAAACTCAGATTGGTAAAAACCGCCTAGATGGTATTATTACCGTCCCAACCACCTATAGTAATCTACCCGCGAATATTAAAGTGTTAAAGCAAGTTTTATCTGATGACGATGTTGCTTATCGCCATGTTCGAAATAAGCTCAGCAAAGCCATCAATGATATAGTAGAATTACTAAATTCATAAATATCTGCCCCTTTTAAGGGGCAGTCTGTTTTTATAGAGGTTTTCCATGTTAGTTTCTGATTTCCATTTTAATTTACCTGACGAGCTTACCGCTCGTTATCCAACCTCGGAACGTACTGCTAGCCGTTTATTACATTTAAACGGTGAAACAGGTGAATTTGCCGATAAACAATTCTCTGATTTGCTCACTCACATTGAAGAGGGCGATTTGCTGATATTCAATAATACACGTGTAATTCCTGCACGTTTGTACGGACGTAAGGCCAGTGGCGGGAAATTAGAAGTTTTAGTTGAGCGAGTTTTAGATGAACAGCGCTGTTTAGCTCATGTGCGTGCTTCAAAAGCACCGAAAGAAGGTGCGGAACTTGTACTTGGTGAAGATAAACTCGGCGAAGGTAACGGTTTTAAAGCAATTATGGCTACACGCCATGAGGCATTGTTTGAATTACATTTCAACGAAGAACAACCTCTGTTTGATTTACTTCAACAAGCCGGTCATATACCATTACCGCCATATATTGATCGTCCGGACGAAGATGCTGACCAAGAACGCTATCAAACCGTTTATAGTAAAGTTCTAGGCGCTGTGGCTGCACCAACTGCCGGTTTGCATTTTGACACACCAACGCTTGAAAAGCTTAAAGCAAAGGGGGTTAATATCGCCTTTGTAACATTACATGTCGGCGCTGGCACATTCCAACCGGTACGCGTAGATAATATTTTGGATCATAAAATGCACGCTGAATATGCTGAAGTAAGCCAAGACGTTGTTGATCAAATTTTAGCAACTAAAGCAGCCGGCAAACGTGTTATTGCGGTTGGCACTACTTCTGTGCGTTCGATCGAAAGTGCCGCTCAAGCTGCCGAACAAGAGGGTAAATTGATTGCACCGTTTTTCTCAGATACCAGTATTTTCCTGTATCCGGGCAAAACATTCCGTATTGTCGATGCGTTAGTCACAAACTTCCATTTGCCTGAATCAACGTTAATTATGTTAGTTTCTGCGTTTGCCGGTTACCGCAACACAATGAATGCTTATAAACATGCAGTAGAAGCGAAATATCGTTTCTTTAGTTATGGTGATGCAATGTTTATTTCAAAAAATCCGAATGCATTAAATGATGTTCCTTAATTAAGAAAGGCAATTATTGATTTGGAAGCCCATAAGTCTCTCGATACCATGGGCTTCTGCTATTTCTCGCCGTCTCTAGCTTCCAACCCCCCTTCTCAAAACTCACTTTTACCATCCCTACCCCTGCAGTGCTAAAGGTTTTAATATTTTGTTGTGATAAGCGTGTTAATACATGTTGATGAGGCATTTTCCAAGGATTCCATCGTCCTGCAGAAATAATAGCAATTTGCGGTTTTGTCTGAGCTAATAGAGTATAGCTGGAACTCGTTTTACTACCATGATGAGGAATCTGTAAGAAATCAACTTGCCCGATTTGATGAGCGAATAAACCTTCTTTTGCCGAGGTAGTATCGCCGGTAAACAGCAAGGAGAAGCGGTCTATTTTTACCAAAATAATGCAAGAATCTTCATTCTTCGCGCGTTTTACTCTTGATATCGGATAAATGGCTTTTAATTCAAATTGTCCAAATTGCCACGTTTGACCGGCAATACAGGCTTCAGGATCATGCTTTGCATAACGGCGAGTACTTGCCGAAATTAAACGTGTGTGGGGATATTCAGCAAGAATATCTTCCGCTCCACCGGAGTGATCATTATCGTCATGGCTTAAAAAAACGGCTTCTACTTGAATTCCATTACGCTTCAAATAAGGCAAAATTTCTAATTGAGCCATCGAACCTGTTCGCCCCGATTTATCTTTCCAGCTTGCACCTGTATCGTAAAGAATGGCACGTTTTTTACCGCTATCTTGATAAACAAGTGCCTGTGCAAGTCCTTGTCCGACATCAAATGTTACCCATTCCGGTAAAATCGGAAGCTCAACAAAGAAAATCACAAAACTGCTGCTTACGACAACTAATCCCGACTGTTTCCAATATCTTATAAATAATTTTTCTTGTAAGAGGTACAGCAACAACAAATACAACACATTAAAAACCAACAAATAACATTGCTCACTTTGACTTAATACTATCCAATCGGAGGAGAGAAAAGAAAGTATTTTCAAACTACCTTGTACAAGCCAATCAGCCCAAGCCCAGCTATTTAATATATTATTCGTTAACAATGAAAAAATGACTAACGGTACTAATAGCAGACTATATAAAGGAACAATCAGAAAATTAGTAAGAAATGCCCAAGGTGAAATCCCCTCAAAAAAGAAGAATTGTACCGGAGAAAACACAAGAAAAATCCCCAATTGCAAATGTACTAGTGACAGCCACAAGCGGTTAAATTTCTGCCATTTTTTGCAAAAGGGGAAAAGCTTGGCGAGCGGAAAATACTGATACCAAATGATTAAACTTAGTACAGCTAAAACCGATAACCAAAAACTATCCGATAGAATTGTGAGAGGATCAAGCACAAGTAATAATGCAACAATACGCCACCATAATTGCCAAGCAGTGTAATAGCGGCGTAGCCATTGACATAATAAGACAAGAGAAATCGCAAGTAATGCCCGTAAAGTAGGAATCGCAAAACCGGATAGATAACTATAGAGAATAGCAAAAACTAGCCCTACACATCTCGGGAAAAAGATAGAAATGCTTCCAGCAGATAAGGCTCCTACCCGTAAAAAAAACCACTGAATACACTTTGCCAACCAGAATCCAATTCCCATCGCTAGCCCAATATGTAAGCCGGAAATAGCAATTAAATGTGCGGTAGAAGTTTGTTGAAACAGCTGCCAATCTGAATTGGCTAGCCAAGCACGTTCACCAAAAGCTAATGCCAGTAATAATCCTTGAGAAGGAAATGGTTCTAATTGTTTTCTGACATATTCCAGCCATTGAACGCGTAAAGATCTCACGTATTGTGAGACCAGCTTATTCGCTTTTTTGACTGTTGCACTCCCCTTTAAATGATGTGCGAAGAACCAACGCTGCCGATCAAAATTTCCAATATTTAAGCGAGCAGCAATAGGTCGTATCTTAAGATTCGCTTGATAATGTTGTTCTAATTCTAACGGTTCATCCGACTGCCAGTTTAAATAAATCAGATCGCCATTTTCTAACCTCGCTAATGCTGTTTGAAACTCATCTTGCTTAATAATTTTCTGAACTTGAAATTGGTACAATTGCTGAGAAGGTATTGCATACTTATCTGCGCTTTCTGATATATTGATAATTTGCCAATAGCTTACTAGTATTAAAGCGCCTAATAAAATAGTTAATGCTTGTTTACGGAATATTCCTAGAATAATTATCAAAACTGCCACATAGCAGCCATAAGTAAGCCATTCTTGGGGTAAGAAAAGTAATGGAAGAAAAAATAACGAAAGGACAAGAATAAAGCGGTCAAAATTCATAGCAAATTACCTTTTTGTAAAGTATGCTAAATTTTCGACCGCTTGTGAAAAGTGAAGCTAAAGTTTGCGATCCAGATCGCAAAAGTTAATCTCGGAGATTCCAATAACCACAATAAATTTTATAGAATATCTATATAAATTATTTATTGTCTTCTGCCATGCTTACTGCTGTAGTAAATAGCACGTCTGTTGATGAGTTTAATGCGGTCTCAGCTGAATCTTGAATCACGCCGATGATAAAGCCAACACCGATTATTTGTGCGGCGATATCATTTGGAATATTAAATAAACTACATGCTAATGGGATAAGTAATAACGATCCGCCTGCAACACCTGATGCGCCACACGCACAAATTGCAGCAACAATACTTAATAATAACGCTGTTGCAAAATCAGGATGAATCTCTTGGGTATAAGCAGCAGCTAATGTTAATACAGTTACTGTAATTGCAGCACCCGCCATGTTGATATTCGCACCAAGTGGAATTGCAACAGAAGCGATTTCATCTCGTACACCTAAACGTTTAGCAAGGTTCATATTCACCGGAATATTTGCCGCTGAGCTACGAGTAAAGAAAGCTGTTACTCCGCTTTCGCGTAAACAGATTAATGTCAATGGATACGGATTACGGCGGATTTTCCAATATACAATTAATGGATTTAGCACAAATGCCACAAATGCCATTGAACCAAGTAATACGCCTAATAAACGCGCATAGCCGGCAAATGCATCAATACCATTCGTTGCTATTGTTTCAGCAACTAAACCAAATACACCGATAGGTGCAAAAGCGATTACAACTTTAACAACATAAGATACTGCTTCCGCAAAATCGTTTAAAAATGTTTTAGTACTTGGTGCAGCATGACGTAACGCAATACCTAAGCCGATCGCCCAAGCTAAAATACCGATAAAGTTAGCATTTGCTAATGCTTGTAACGGGTTATCAACTAAATTGAACACAACTGTTTTGATAATTTCCCCAATACCTTGCGGAGGATTTAAATTATCTGGATTTGAAACAAGTTCTAATGTTGTTGGGAAAAGGAAACTAAATATCACTGCTGTCAATGCAGCAACAAATGTACCTAAAATATACATTACTAGAATCGGTTTTAATTTACTGTCTGAACCTACTTCTTTATTTGCAATTGCAGAAAGCACTAATACAAATACAAGAATCGGTGCAATTGCTCGAAGTGATTTCACAAAAAATTGACCTAATACGCCAACGCTTTTTGCCCACTCAGGATTAACAGATGCTAAACACAAGCCAAGCACTAAACCGATGGCAATACGTAAGACTAAGTTGCCCCCGAAAATTTTTGAAGATAAAGATGAATTACTCATAATATTTCGCTATTAAAGACTAAAACAGAATAAACGGCTAGCCGTTTATCCACCTAGATAAATATGAAAGTTTGAGATTAGCGGAAATTACCCTTTTTGGGAATAGTTACTTATGCATTTTTATTAGATTTTTATATATTAGCGATTAAAATTTGTTATTTCTCTATATCAAACAAATATAGATAGGCTTGAACCAAGAAAAATGCTTTTCGCAACCGATT
>NZ_GL831080.1:1100081-1106727 GCF_000188255.1 Actinobacillus ureae ATCC 25976 | reverse complement strand
TTTTGAGAAATAAAATGAAACCTGAAAATAAAGCAGACTTTCAACGTATTATTCGTGCTGCCGGTTATTCAATGAAAGGGCTTAAAGCAGCCTACATTAATGAACCCGCATTTCGACAAGAAATTTGGTGTGCAACGATTTTAATCCCTCTTGCATTACTACTTGGCAATGATATCATTGAAAAACTTTTACTGCTAAGTACTGTGTTTTTAGTGCTGATTACCGAATTATTAAATAGCGCAGTTGAAGCTGTCGTAGATAGTTTCGGTTCTGACTTCCATGAATTATCAGGACGAGCGAAAGACATCGGTTCCGCAGCCGTATTTATGGCAATGGTTCTATTTGCGATAACGTGGCTACTTATTCTTATTTTTTAATCATATGGGCAATAGATTTATAGGTTCTCCTATCTATCTAATGCCCATTTTTTTGCATATCAATCTAAATTTGAGGTTCTTATGAAATTTAACAAAACTCTTCTCTCTGTTGCACTACTTTCAGCAACTTCTGCAATGGCATACCAAGCAGACAAAACCTACACATTTACCCTCCTACATACAAATGATATCCACGGCCATTTCTGGCACAATGACAAAGGCGAATATGGCCTTGCTGCTCAAAAAGCTTTGATTGATAACATTAAAAAGGAAGTAGAGGCAAAAGGTGGCTCAACCATTATCTTAAATGCCGGTGATATTAATACCGGCGTACCTGAATCCGATATGCAAAATGCTCGTCCTGATTACGAAGGTTTAAATGCAATTGGTTATGAAGCGATGGTATTAGGTAACCATGAATTTGATTTCCCGCTTCAGGTACTAAGTATGCAAGAGAAATGGGCTAATTTCCCACTTATATCTGCAAATGTAATCAATAAACGCACTCAAAAAGAACTGACTAAACCTTATGTAATGCTAGACAAGCAAGGATTAAAAGTTGCTGTTGTCGGGTTAACCACAGAAGATACCGGTAAATTAGGTAATCCCGATGTAACAGAAAATGTTATCTTTAAAGACCCAATTAGCACAGCTAAAAAGACGTTAACTGAAATTAATAAAATCGAAAAACCGGATGTACGCATTGCGTTAACCCATATGGGATGGTACTTAGATGGTAAACATGGCAGCAATGCACCTGGTGATGTAACTATGGCAAGAACTCTAGATAAAGGTGCATTTGATATCATTATCGGAGGCCATACTCATGATACCGTATGTTTTGACGAAAAAGGGCAATTTAGAGTGAAATATACCCCAGGCGATAGCTGTAAACCTGATTTCCAAAATGGTACTTGGATTATGCAAGCCGGAGAATGGGGCAAATATGTAGGGCGTGCTGATTTTGAATTTAAAAACGGCAAAACCACATTGGTTAAATATGAACTTATTCCAATTAACCTGAAAAAAACTATCAAAAAAGAAGATAGCAAAAAGGAATACCAACTTTACCAAGCTGAAATCAAACCGGATCAAGCGCTATTTGATCACTTAAAAAAATATCAAGATGAAGGTGATAAATTATTAAACGTTGAAGTTGGTGAAGTGAAGGGCTTATTAGACGGTAAACGTGAACACGTACGCTTCGTTCAAACAAACTTAGGACGCTTAATTTCTCAATCACAAAAAGAGCGTGTAAAAGCAGATATCGGTATCGTGAACTCTGGAGGTGTACGTGCTTCTATTGAAGAAGGTAAGGTAACTTATAAAACTTTATTAACAGTTCAACCTTTTGGTAATATGATTTCTACTATTGATCTTAAGGGCCCAGAGTTATTAGATTTCTTAACAAATGTTGCATTAAAAGAAGTTGATACAGGCGCATATCCTCAATTTGCTGGCATTTCTATGACGGTAGATCGTGCAGCGAAAGCGATCTCAAATATTAAAATTGCAGGAAAACCGTTTGACCTGAATAAAACATATAAAGTATCTATTCCAGATTATCTAACTGCTGGTGGTGATGGTTACCCAGTAATGAAAAAACATCCTAGCTACGTAAATACCGGTTTTATTGATGCAGAAATGTTGAAAAAATACTTTGAAGAAAATAAAGTGATTGACGCAAGTAAATTTGATCCTAAAGAAGATATCATCTTTAAGTAAACGTCTAACAAAAAAGCTAAGCGATATGCTTAGCTTTTTTACTTTCATAACATTCATTCTATAGTAGGAAATTAATCTAGGTATGCAGCAGAATATTCAACAAATGCAAGATAACTATGGTAAGTTAGTTAAACTCTTACCGGAATTAGAAAAAAGCCTCAGCCGGTGGGAAGAAGCCTATCAGATCATGCAGCAACTCAATCAGTTTTATCATAGCTCCTTATGGCTAGAGCTCTACGATAATGCAGACAATATCCGCCTTGAAACTCATGGAAATTACAGTGTACTTTCTCAAGATGCTATCTGAAATGCGGTTACAGAACAATATGAACTCGCTAAAAAGTTAAATAAAACGCTTTCTAAGATAGTCATCACTGAATAACGCTAAGTAATATAATGAAGATAAAAGAGACAAGAAATAGTATGTTGAATAACAAGCCAATTCAACATACTGCCGTTGTATAGAATCAATAAAACAAAGAAATAAAGAAATATAGGGAATTGGCGAAAAAACGGGAACAAGTGGGATGTGAACCATTGAAAATAGGGGCTTCGTGATGAAAGCCCCTTTCTTTTTCCTAAAGAAAAGAAGAAAAAATGAATTGCGAAAAATTTTTCTGAAATAGCAAAATAAATCATTAAAACAACGAAACAAGCCTTATAGATTTAAAAGGCTTTAAATAACGTTTAAATTAAATCATGCCCGATATAGACAACCTGCCCGATAACTTCGAAATCCAGTGAATCATTAAAAATCGCATCCATGGGGCTATAAATCTCTTTGTTATCACTAATCAGCCTAATACCGTTAATAATCCCTTGCACTCGCTTGACCCATATTTGTTCGCCTGAACGTAATACATAGATCTTTCCGTCCTTTGGTTGCTTTGCGCCAAGATTTACTAAGAGCATATCCCCATCAGATATGGTTGGATACATTGAATCGCCTGAAGCCGTAATAAATGCTAACTGATTTAAATAAAACCCTCTCAGGTTAAGCCAGCGCTTGCTTAGCCCTATGTAGTCATCAGGCACATACGTCCCCTCGCTAATCGCAGTAAAGCCCACTGAAGCTGTAATATTATAAAACGGTACACGCTCTAAGCTATCTGCACTTTGTGCAACGGCTAATACAGGCATTGGCTTTGATTGTTTTAATGAATTCATACTTGGTTCAAAACCCAGTGCCAACTGCACGCTTTTGGGTAATGATGTGTAGTGATATTCAAATCCACCACCTTTTATTCCTTGAGCCTCTCTTTTTTCCCAACCTTCTTTTATAGCCTTTCTTGTGATATTGGTCGCTCTAGTTGGAAGTCCTTCTAAGCCTTCTAAATCCTTTGAGGAATACCACTCTTTAATTGATTTCATAAAATCCACCTTCTTAATCAAAATGATTTAAAAAAGATTAAAAATAAATACCTAATAAAATCAAATGATTATCCCAAAATAGAAAGAAAGTTATAAATCCTTTCTTAATCACTTATTGATTTCATAAAGAATACGCATTATATTTATTCATAGTTAAGTGATTTACATCATTTAGCTAGATTCAAAAACTAATTTTTAAGGATCTCACAAAATGGCGAGAAATAAAAGAATTGATATGAGTAACCATGAAATTCGTGGTGAATTGATGAAACGAGGGAAAACTTTTGCACAGCTCGGCGTGGAAAATCGGCTAGCAAAAACAACTGTTCGTAATGCTTTAGATAAGCCCTATCCCAAAGGTGAACAAATTATCGCTAATGCTTTGGGGTTAAAACCAGCAGACATCTGTCCTTCAAGATATTAAGCGAGGCAACTATGAAAGAATGGTTTTTAGCTAAAGAGTTAGTTGGTATTGGTGGATTACCAAATCATGCTACTAACGTAACTCGACAGGCAAAAAAACAAAATTGGGAAGCTCGTGCTGCAAAAGGTGTTAAGGGAGGGGGACTTGAATATCATATTTCAAGCCTCTCTCTAGAAACCCAACGAGCCCTCCGCCTTCAGGCAGCATTGGCAGAAGTAAAACCGCCAGAAATGGCACAACCAAAACTGAATTTAGACCTTGTTCGCAAGTTTAACGAAGCAAGCGACAAAGCGAGAGAAAAGGCAAAAGCAAAAACCGAAGCGTGTTTACAACTAAAAGCCTTTTTAGACCAAGGATTCCCTTTAATGCAGGCTATTGAGGGAGCAGCGAAAGCTAAAAATGTGTCTGCTGGCTCTTTAAAAAATTAGTATTACAAAGTGCAAGCGCATCTAATCCACGAATGGCAAACGGTTCTCATTGTGGAATCAGGCAAAGCGAAAAAGCCGACCCGCAAAGCCTTTATTGAGCAAGAAGCGTGGGATGTGTTCTTGGCGGACTATCTCCGCCCAGAAGAACCTGATATGCGAGCCTGTTACCGCAGAACGGAAACAATGGCGAAACATTATGGCTGGAAAATTGCAAGTTTCCAAACCTTCCAACGCCGTGTTGTAGAAGAAATTCCTTATGAAGTAATCCTTCTGAAACGCAAAGGCGCAAATGCTGTAGCGAAGTTAGTTCCGGCATTAAGACGAACAGTTAAAGACCTGCTAGCAGGTGAATGGATTAACGGTGACGGCTATCAACACAATGTATTTGTGAAATGGCATACGTGCGAAATCGTCCGCCCCAAAACATGGTTTTGGCAAGACGTGCGAACCCGAGAAATCTTGGGCTACCGCACTAGTATTTCGGAAAACACCGACAGCATTCACCACGCATTAATGGACGTAATTTTTAATTACGGCATACCGAATACTATTACGCTCGATAACACTCGGGCAGCAGCAAATAAAGCCATGACAAGCGGTATCGCTAACCGTTACCGCTTTAAACACGATGAACTCGACCCGAAAGGGATTATGCCGATTTTAGGCATAGACGTGCATTTTACCTCGATTCTCTACGGTGAAGGACACGGGCAAGCAAAACCGATTGAACGTGCTTTTGGTAAAGGGGGAATCGGAGAAAAAGTAGATAAACGCCCTGAATTAGCTGGGTTTTATATGGGTAAAAACGTATTGGAAAAACCTGATAACTATAACGGCGGTAAAGCTGGCGTAGGTCATGACGTGTTCTTACAAGCATTAGCAGCAGGTATTGAAGAATACAACAGCCAGCTTAAACGTGAAACTGAAATGTGTCGTGGGGAATTGAGTTTTGACCAAGTTTGGGAACGAGATTACCACCCAACAAACATCAGACAGGCAAGTCCAGAACAGCTGCGCTTACTGTTCTTACAAGCGGAAACCGTCAGCATTAAACAAAATGGCGAGTTTACATTAAAAGCGGCGGGCAAGCTCTATGGCTTAACCAATGTTTACTGGGCGCAACAACTTATCGGCATTACTGATAAGAAAGTTGTGGTGCGATTTGATCCCGATAACTTACACGGCAACACATACGTGTATGACATTAACGGCAATTTCTTAGCAGAAGCGATTTGTCGAGATGCAAAAGGTTACGGTGACACAGAAGCAGCACGTGAACAAAGCCGACTTTATAAGCAAATTGTTAAAAATGCATAAGCTCAAGCAAAAGCGCTGGATATTCTTAATGCTCACGAACTAGCGAGCTTGCAACCGCAAGTTGAAGTGCCAGAGCCGATTGAAGAGCGTGTGAAAGAGGTACTAGTTAAAGAAGAATTTATCGTGGATTTCAACACGGTACGAAAAGTACAAGTGGTTGAAGAAGAGGAAGAAGATATTAGCGAATTTGAGCAAGCGTTTATGAATGCGATTTCGATGAAAAGCAAGTAATCACAAAGCTTTAAACAGTATTTAAACATTTAAACGGAGTTTAAACATGGAATTAATTAACAAAATCAAACAGCACCTTGCTGATACCAATACAAGCCAAGCAAAGTTGGCAAAAGAAGCAGGGGTTAACGCAGGCGCATTATCCGCTTACTTGAACGGTAACTATCAAGGCGATATTGTAAAAGTAGAAGCAAAATTGACCGCTTACTTTAAGAAAAAAGAAGTGAAGGTTCGTGAATTTGTGGAAGCGCCTGCGTTTATTGAAACATCAACCGCTCGCCAAATCTTTAAAACGCTTGAGTTTGCTCAAATCGCTAACTGTATGGCGACAGTTTACGGAATGTCGGGTGTGGGTAAAACGAAAGCGATTCAAGAGTTTAAAAAAGGTCGTGCAAATGTGTGGCTAGTTACCGCAAGTCCGAGCCGTTCAAGTCTAAGCGAAATTTTGTACGAGATTGCCCTTGAGTTAGGCATTTCAGACGCACCACGCCGTAAAGGCACGCTTTCTCGATTAATTGCGCGCAAAATTAACAGCACAGAAGGTTTGTTGATTATTGATGAAGCTGATCACTTACCGTATGAAGCACTCGAAGAACTGCGAATTATGCAAGAAGAGGCAAATATCGGCTTGGTTTTAGTAGGAAATGACAAAGTTTATACCCGAATGAAAGGCGGTATCAGTCCGCATCACGAATACGCAAGATTGTGGTCGAGAGTGCCGAAAAACACCAGTATTCAGAAAACCAAACAAGCCGACACAAAAGCTGTAGCAC
>NZ_GL831080.1:1087601-1100031 GCF_000188255.1 Actinobacillus ureae ATCC 25976 | reverse complement strand
CCGTAAAACATATAATAGTACCTCGTCCCGAAAATTTAGTTTTTTATTTTGCATACGTATCCCTTCTTATTCAAAAAAGACAAGCGGTAAGATTTTATCAACTTTTTGCATTTGCAAAAAAATCTCAAAATCTTACCGCTTGTTTAGTTATTCATTCTTTTCAGACACAATCACCGGCTCAAATTCCGCTTTTTTAAGAAAGTTTTGTTCTCTAAAGTTAATCGGGAAATGACAAGCGAATTCATGTTGTTTAAATTTACGCAATGGCGGTTTTTGAATACATTTCTTCTGTGCAAACGGACAACGAGGTCCTAATCGACAGCCTATTGGCATATTTTGCAACATCGGTACTGTGCCTTTTAAAGTATTTAAGTGGCTTTTAAAGGAGAGAGGCTGAGAAAAATCCGGAATACCATTTAATAAAACGGAAGTATAAGGGTGATAAGGTGATTCCATAATTGTTTCTTTGCTACCGATTTCAACCGTTTGCCCACAGTACAGTACATTAAACGAATCCACCCATTTCTCAATACTACCAATATCGTTTGCTACCAACAAAATTGAGGTACCGAGGTTTTTATTCATACTAGAGAGTAAACGATAAATTTGCAATTGTGTAGTCGGTTCTAGCATATGAGTCGGCTCATCCGCTACCAATAAACGAGGCCGATTAGCAACCGCCATAGCAATAATAACTTTCTGCGCTTCCCCTTCCGTAATATCAAACGGATAACTTCGCATAATGGTTTTATGATCTCGAATCCCTACTCGATGCAGCAATTCAATCGCCTTTTTCTTTTTCCAGCCAAACCATTGCCACCATTTGCCTTTAAAGTTAATCGTTTGAATTAATTGCTCCCCTACTCTTCGGCTTGGATCCAGACTAGAAAACGGGTCTTGGAAGATCATAGAAATTTGTTCACCTACAACCTTTCTACGTTGAGTTGATGAAAGCTTCAATAATTCAACATCATTAAAACGAAAACGATCTGCAGTGACAATCCATTCGTCCTTCATTACTCCGCAAATGACTTTAGCAATCAAGCTTTTACCTGAGCCGGATTCCCCTACTAAGCCGCATATTTCGCCTTCATCCAGAGTAAGATTTACATTATCTACCATTTTTACTCGTCCATTCGGCGTATCAATCTCAATACTTAAATGACGAATATCTAATAAAGCCATAATTTATTCCAATTCACTAATAACGATATTTCTCTAACACGCGGCTGATACCGTTACCCAACATGCTAATAATTAAAATCACCAATATCGTTGCCATCCCCGGTAGAATCACCGTCCAAGGCGCTAAATAAATTAATTCCAAAGAATCTCTGATCATTGCACCCCATTCTGGAGTCGGGCTTTGCGCCCCCAACCCAATAAAACTCAGCGAACTGATATCTAATACTGCAATCATAAAAATATGTGCCGACTCTTTTACTGCAACAGAAGTTAAATTCGGCAACACCACTTGTTTAATTAAATCCCAACGTGTTGCACCATCTAAACGTAATGTGGTGACATACTCTCGTTTCAGTTCTTGTTCCGTCGCTTGATAAATTTTATGGATAAAGTGCGGAAGCATAGCTAATGAAATCGCCAACATCGCATTGATTAAACTCGCTTCCATTAAGGTGGCGATAATAATCGCAATGATCAAAATCGGGATAAATAAGAAAGTATCAAATAAGTGTCCAATAAAGGAAAATGACTTGCGACTTGTACCGGCAACAACACCGATAATCCCACCAATAACACCGATTACGATACTAATAACCAATGCGGAACCAACCGTATAATAAAAGCCATATAACATACGGCTAAAAATATCACGCCCCAAATCGTCTGTGCCGAAAAAATGGCTAATTTGTCCTCTATCATCCCAAGATGGCGGCATTAATTCAAAACCAACAAATTGCGTGTCAGCCTGATAAGGTGATACTGCATGACCAAAAAAAACTAACAACAATAGTGCTATAAAAAGATATACACTGGTTAAAGCTAATTTATCTTTGCGTAGCTGAAATAGAAACTGTCTAAAGTAATCCGATTCTCTGAATTGTTCCGGCTCTTCTCTATTTAACATACCAATCCTTTTTCTGTGAAGGGTCTAACACGGTTGTAATCACGCCAACCAATAGATCCATAACAAGCACAAACAATCCGATTGCCATTACACCTGCTGAAATTGCATTATAATCTTGTGCCGAAAGCGCATTAATCAGCCATAACCCAATGCCACCCCAGCTGAAAATATTTTCAATTAACATAGAAAACGCAAAAATTAAGGTGAAATTTCTCGCACTCATCGGAATAAGCGCTGGCAACGTATTATGCAGAATATGTGCACGCCAAATTTTGAAAGGCGACCATCCCCGAGTTTGAGCCACTTTAATATAGTTTTGCTTCATCACATATTCAGCACGTTGACGGGTAAAACGAATTACCTCCAACGTCGCAGGCACGGATAAAATTAAAGCCGGTAATGCCAAATGATGTAATACACTTTGCATCATTTTTAATTTATACGGCGAATCAGCAAGAAAAATATCCAATAACCGGAAGCCGGTAACCGGTGAAATTTCATAAATAGGATGCAATTCTCCCACTGCCGAAATTGCCCACTGGTTGCTTGAGGCATAATAAAGAACCACTATCGCCAACCAATACATTGGTAACGCCAAACTGAGCGAACCGAGTGTTGCAAGTACTTTTCCGGATAAATGATTACGAAAAGCCGCAGAAAATAAACCCAGTGGCAAGCCAATAATTAGCGAAACCAATAGTGCTGTGATACATAAAGATATTGTTGCAGGAAATACGTTCAAAATTTGGTTGGCAATTGCTTCACCATTACTATAACTGATACCGAGATCACCTTGCGCAAGCCCTTCCACATAGCTCATATAAGCATTAATGCCTTGTAAATCCATAAAGTGATTAAGCGGATCTCTTAACAAAATGTTATAACTGATTAGTGTTAAGATAAACAAGGTAATCAAGGTTAAAAATAAACGACGAATTAACGCTAATAACACGGCTATTTCTCTTCATGTTTTAATTTTAAATCTGCCAAACGAACCTGACCAAACGGTGTAATTTGTGCATTCTCAACACGAGAATTCACCAGTAAAACACGGTTACCGTTTACTAGCGGTAAGACAGGTAATTGCTGTTCTAGAATATTTTGTGCTAAGCGATACAATAAATGACGTACATAAGGCAGCTCGTTTCCTTTTGCCATTTCTAGCCAACGGTCAAATTCCGGATTACACCAGTTGGCTAAGTTTGTCAGTTCATTTTGTGAACGACACGCCAAGATTGGCGTAAGAAAAGCATTCGGGTCAAGATTATTCGCTAACCAACCGGTTAAAATCATATCGTAGTCTGCCTTTCCTACTTCAGCAAATTGTGCAACATACGCTCGACTAACCGGTTTTATCTCCACCTCAATGCCAATCTTGGCTAAATCCGCACTGATCAATTCCGCCATTTTTTGCGGGTGTAAATTATAAACTCGGCTTTCATCCAGCACCCAAAGCTGCAAGCGGTCAAATTTCTCGCTATTTTCACCCGTTATTTCAGGCTGTTGATAAGGGTAACCGTCATGATTTTTCGCTGGGTACAAAAGCGGCGGTAAAGTATTTTGTGCAACTTGAGCTGAGCCATAAAAAAGAACATCGGCAATCCGCTCTCGATTAATCGCTTGTGCGATCTTACGGCGAAATTGAATATCTTGCATACGAGGTTTCTGCGTATTGAACGCTAAAAACGCTAAATTAGCCCCTGAAGTTTCAACAATTTCCTCTTTAGCTACAACAGAAAGTTGACTAGGTTCAGGCAATGCCACCACATCACATTCACGATTAAGGTATTTAGCAATTCGCCCCGCACTATTGGTCGAAACATCGACCACCATATTCGGTATATGCGCTTTTTTACCCCAATATTTATTATGCGGTTTTAGGCGAACATATTCATTTGCAACGTAATCATTCAGTTGATATACCCCTGTCCCAACCGGCAATAAATCAAGTTGCGCTAAATTCTCGTCGGCATTTAATTGCAAGGCATATTCTTTAGACAAAATCACCGCATATTGACTAGCTAAATGGGCCAAAACCGAATTGTCCGCTTCCACTAAATGGATCTTAACCGTGTAATCATTAGGTGCAGTAATTTTTTTAATCTTATTTCTTAATGCTACGCTTTCAAAATAAGGATAATGCGCTAAGTTCGCTTTAAATTGATAGGCATAGTGTTGATTTTGCTGAAACTCTGCTCTTCCCCCTTCAGTAAAATCCAACGCCGGTAACTCTTCAACATAGCCAATAATACGGTTAAGAGAGAAAACCACATCTTCCGCATTAAAATTACGTGTCGGCGTAAACCATGATGTGGTATGAAACGCAACTTTACGGCGTAAATGTAATGTAATCACCTTCCCATCATCGCTAATACTAAAACGCTCTGCCAATGCCGGTTTGAGGGAATTCGATTTCGCATCAAATTCAAATAACTTGTCGTAAATTTGTTCGGTAACGACATTCATATTGGTACCGACATCCGCTTTTTGCGGATTAAATGAAAATCCCAACACACCAGTACAATAAACAAGGCTTTCATTACGCAATTCTTTAGGCACTCTCGGGGCTGCAGAAGCGGCCGAATTTAATCCGAAAATTGCAAAAATCATCCCTAATTTTACCGCTTTACCGATAAAAGCTTTCATAATATTTACACCTTGTTACTTACTGATACCGTAGGCTCGCAATTTATTCGCTACCGCCGTATGCGAAATTCCCAAACGTTGTGCAAGCTTTCGCGTACTTGGATATTGCGCATAAAACTTGCGTAATAATGTTGTTTCAAAGCGGTTAACCAATTCTTCTAATGTCTCACCATTATCCGCAATTTGAATATCGTCTGATTTCGGTTGATGATGCGGTAAATTGAGATCCTTCACCACTAAACGATAGCTATGCGCAAGGGTACAAGCTCGATAAATGGCGTTGTATAACTCACGTAAATTGCCCGGCCAATGGTAGTCTTTGAGCGCTTGTAAAAAATCATTATCATATTCTAATTTGCTAATGCCTAGTTGCTCACTGACTTGGGTAATAAAACGATCCACTAAAAGCGAGATATCCGCATGACGCTCACGTAACGGCGGTAAATCTAATGTCAGTACATTTAAACGATGATATAGGTCTTCTCGCACTTTGCCTTCCGCCACTAACAACGAAAGTGCTTTTTGCGAAGTACAAATCACACGAATATCAACATGAACCTCTTTATCTTCACCTACACGGCGAAACGAGCCGTCATTTAAAAAACGCAACAATTTTGCCTGCATTTCAAGTGAAAGTTCTGCTATTGAATCAAGCAAAACCGTTCCACCATTAGCATACTCAAAAAAGCCTATGTTTTCTTTGCCGTTGCCACGATGACCGAACATTTCAGTTTCCGCTTCATCTGCCGGCAGCCCTGCACAGTTGACCGCAATAAACTTATGCGCTCTGCGAGCACTAAGCTCATGACAAGCTTTGGCAAACACATCTTTGCCGGTACCGGTTTCACCTTGAATCAATAAAGGCGCATCTAACAATGCAAATTTCTTTGCCTGAGCAATCACGGCTTTTATATTTTCACTTTCCGCAATCAAATGAGAAAAACCTGCCGTATTTTCGTTAAATTCAGCCTTAGTCACCCCTGCAAGCGGTCTAATTTCAGCTAAAATTTGCGCCTGTTGCTGATCTGATAACAAATCAAACTTGGCTTGCATTCCTGGTTCAGTGAATGTGATATTTTGAATCGATTGATTCTGTTTAGCCGATAAATGCATCAAAGATTCGGCAACCGTTAGTTTTTCTGTACATTCAATCAATAATTGCATAAGAAACTCGCCTTGTATCCACTAGGGTTAACAAATAATTGTGCGTAATCATACTCTGAAAAAGCTTTTTTGGAAACTTTTGTTTACAAATCGTTTCGGAAAAATTCAGTGCATTTTTATTTACTTTATATCAACCATCCCCTACACTTTTATGAACTTCACTCCATGGTAAACACCAAAAATGAGTGATTTAGTTTACAAATTTTTAATAAGGAACCTTTTATGTACTTAGAACAAATTAAAGCAGAGCTACAAGAAGCGGCTGACGTACTCGATAAATTTATGAATGATGAAAATAATATTAAGCTCATTCAAGAAGCAGCACTTTTAATCTCAAATAGCTTTAAGCAAGGTGGTAAAGTGTTGTCTTGCGGTAATGGCGGTTCACACTGTGATGCAATGCATTTTGCAGAAGAGCTAACCGGTCGCTACCGTGAAAACCGTCCGGGTTATCCGGCTATTGCGATTTCGGACGTAAGCCACTTAAGCTGTGTAAGTAACGATTTTGGTTATGAATATGTATTTTCTCGTTATTTAGAAGCGGTAGGTCAAAAAGGCGATGTATTATTTGGCTTATCAACTTCAGGCAATTCTAAAAACGTACTTAATGCGATCAAAGTTGCAAAAGAAAAAGGTATGAAAGTAATTGCGATGACCGGTAAAGACGGTGGTCAAATGGCGGGTTTAGCGGATGTAGAAATTCGTGTGCCGCACTTCCGTTATGCTGACCGTACTCAAGAAATCCATATTAAAGTTATTCATATTTTAATGATGTTAATTGAATTCGAGATGGTAAAAGCAGCTTAATTTCCATACTTAAAAAGGCGTTCAAATGAACGCCTTTTCTCTTACTAAAAGCGGTCAAATTTCACTATTTTTTTACAAACCGCTTGAGTTGAATATCATTATGTTACTTAAGATCATTTTTCTCAATCATTTTATAAGGTACTCTTAACACCCGATCTTTTAGCTGCCATGCCGTTCCTTCATCTACTTTTTTCCCTTTCGCTAAATTCTCACTAAAAGTAAGGATCGCCTTGCTCTGACTCACCCAGTCATTTTGAATTGTACCGGCTAACGCTCCCATTTTAATTAAATTTAATGCGGCAGGGATTCCGTCAACACCATAGATAGGTCCAAGTTTTCCCTGTGTTGCGGCAGCTTCCAATGCACCGATAGCCATTGCATCATTATTCGCAATAATTACCTCAATTTTTTCTTTATGCGGTGTCGCAAACCATGCACTCACTTTTTCTTTTGCTATACCGGTTTGCCATTGTGCCGACTCTAACGCTAGCATTTGCGAACCGGGAATGAGTTGCTCTAATTGTTGCGATACCACTCTGGTTCGTAATTCTGCATCGGGATGCCCATTTTCCCCTTTTAGTAATGCATATTGAATTTTTCCGTCTTTATTCAAATCAAATTGAGGGTTGACTTTCCACTGTTTAGCAACCATTTCCGCTTGTAATTTTGCAATTTCACTCGGATCTGAACCAATATAGTAGGCATGGTCATAGCTCTCCAATGCCTGACGTCCCGGAGCTTTATTGAATAAAATAATCGGTACATTACGATCTATCGCCTTACCGATAACAGTTCGCCAAGCATTTTGATCCACTAAATTTACCGCTAAAACTTTCACTTTCTGCTCGAGTAAAGTTTCAACCTGATTATTTTGTACAAGCTGTGAATTTTGTGCATTGTTCATTAATACGGAAAGTTGGTGTTTAGCAGCATTTCTTTCTAATTCACTACACATTAGCTGGATAAAATTATAGTCATAGCGATAAAGTGTTACCCCAATTTTATCTTGCGCCATACCGGTATTTATTAAACCGATACCTAAACTTGCAATTAAAGATTGAAATACTAGCAATACAATTATTCTTGACATCCTCCCCACCCTAAAGGACGAGGATTCCTACTAGCTCCCTCGCTTTGCGTGGGCTACTCTTGGTGGGTTCTTGCTGCTGACCTCTATTGAGATTCACTTCACAAGCTCGACGGCTGTGTCCCAGCCTGATATGTTTATGCTTGGACGATAGCTCGCCCACGCTCCAAAACGTTTAACGCTCCAATCACATCCGCATTTTCTGTATAGCCACATTCTACGCATTCAAAATCAGCCTGCGTTTGGCGATTTTCCTTTGCGGTATAACCGCAACAAGGGCAAGTTCGACTGGTGTTCTGCGGCGGAACAGCCACTAAAAAACCGCCTAGCCATTGCGTTTTATAGTCCAATTGACGGCGGAACTCGAACCAAGATTGGTCTAGTATCGCCCGGTTCAAACCTGATTTCTGTTTCACATTTTTGCCGTGTTCTTCCGCTGTGCCTTTGGCTGATTTGGACATATTCAACACCTGTAAATCTTCAACGTACACAACCGCGTGGTTTTTGCTGATTTGCGTTGAGATTTTATGCAGGAAATCTTTTCGGCAGTTGGCGATTTTGTGATGTAACTTGCCGATTTTATCTTTCAGTTTTTGCCAGTTTTTACTGAACTTCACTTTATTTTTTAGCTGTTTTTGCAGTTTTGCCAATTTTCCTTTATGGGTTTTAAAGGCATTCAACGGCTCAAAATATTCGCCGCTTGAAAGCGTTGCAAACCGTGCAACGCCCATATCTATCCCAATTTCTCCACCTTGATGTGTTGGGATTTCATATTCAAATTCCGTTTGAATACTGACAAAAAAACGACCGCACTTTTGGCTAACCGTGACGTTTTTAATTTCGCCGACGACAGCACGGCTGTTGCGATAACGAACCCAACCGATTTTAGGCAGATACAAACGGTTGTTTTGTTGTTCCAGTTTGCAACCTTGCGGAAAACGAAAGCTCTCTTTCAAGCCTTTTTTCTTGAACTTCGGGAAGTCAGCACGCTTTTGAAAGAAGTTTTTGAACGCACTTTCAAGATCTTTCAGACTTTGCTGTAAAACTTGACTGTGGCAGTCTTTGAGCCAAATCAGTTCTTTTTTCCATTGCGGAAGCAGATTGGCTATTTTCGTATAACTGAATTTGACGCTGCGATCTTGCTCATATTGCTCATTCTGCCAAGCCAACGCCCGATTGAAGACAAAACGAGAGCAACCACAGAACTGCTTAATTCTGCGGATTTGTTCACCGTTTGGCATTATTTCGAACTTAAAGGCTTTGCGTAGTTGCATTGGCAAGGTTTAGAATATGATTTTCCCACATTCTACACTTGGTCTATGAAAAAAGAAACTGAAATCAGACACGGCAGGCATTGTGTTTTTAATATGCACGTTCACTTAGTCTTTGTTACAAAATACCGCCGTGATGTTTTTACGAAAGCGATTTTAGATGATCTCAATTTGATTTTCGAAAGCGTCTGCAATGATTTTGAAGCAAAATTAGTCGAGTTTGACGGCGAAGACGATCACGTTCATTTACTCATTGAATATCCGCCGAAAGTGGCAGTTTCTACGCTAGTAAACAGCCTAAAAGGTGTATCAAGTCGAATGATTAGAAAGAAAAATTACCCAAGTATCCGAAAAAAACTTTGGGGCAATCAGCTTTGGTCGCCCTCTTATTTTGCCGGTAGTTGCGGTGGTGCACCCATTTCAATTATTCGCCAATACATCGAGCGACAACAAACACCCGATTAGTTAGCTTTGAAACGGCTACGCCGTTTGTGCCTTATATCTCCGCCCTGAAGAACGGAGTTTTACGGCACAGGGCTGATAAACCATTACATTTTTCATAATATGCTCCCCGTATTTTACAACTACGACTTTTTATGCCGTTTAAAACGTAATTTGATACTACACCGATTATCCTAGAAATAATGTGAGCTAGTTCACAAAATGTAGAATTTAATCGTTTGCGCTGTACAAAATTTCAAGAAAATAACAATAAAAAAAGCGGTGTAATTTACAAAAAATTTTGTAAATTACACCGCTTAATTCTGATTGTTTAAACTATTTTACTGACTTTCTTGATAATAAAATCAGAACTAACATCATCATACCAGTTGCTATAAACCCGAATAATGCTGATTCAGTAAAACCAACCACTAAATAACCGACAATTGCCGCCGTCGCAACTAATAATGCGTAAGGTAACTGTGAAGTTACATGGTCAATATGATTACACTGCGCACCGGTTGAAGATAAGATTGTCGTATCTGAAATTGGCGAGCAGTGATCACCACAAACCGCACCAGCCATCACCGCTGACATACATGGAATTAGTAAACCGGTATCCACATTGATTGCCATACCTGCCGCAATCGGTAGCATAATACCGAATGTTCCCCAACTGGTTCCTGTTGCGAATGCCATTACTGTGGCTAATACAAATAAAATCGCTGGTAAAAATGCCGGATCAATATTGCCTGCTACTAATGTAGAAAGGTAATCACCGGTGTGCATATCTTTTACAACGCTACTAATCAACCATGCAAGTGCTAAAATTGCGATTGCACCGAACATAGATTTACAACCGCTCCAAATAGCTTTTGGATAATTCGCCAAATCAATTAAACCCAATGTACATAGTATTACTGCTACTACACCTGCTGAACCACCGATCACTAATGAAAGATTAACATTAGTGTTTTCAAATGCCCCCAGTAAACTAAATGTGTCTAATGCTTGCGCACCAGTATAAATCATTGATGAAACGGTCGTTACCATCAATACTAAAATAGGGACAATTAATGCATAAACTCGACCTTTACTTTCAACAACTTCATCTTGCGTATGATGTTCCGAAGTTTGAGCTGAACGCTCAAAACGAGCCATTGAGCCAATATCAAATGAACTATAAGAAACGAAAAATACTAGCAGTAATGCAAAAATCGCATAAAGGTTCATCGCACTCATTGAGATAAATGCACTCATTGCCGTATATTCAGTAATATTATAAGTAACTAATAAACCGCCAATGGTTGCAATAATAGATGCCCCCCAACTTGATACCGGCATTAATACACACATCGGTGCTGCGGTAGAATCTAAAATATAAGCAAGTTTAGCTCGTGATACTTTAAATTTATCAGTAACAGGACGAGCAATTGCACCAACCGCTAAACTATGGAAATAATCATCAATAAACGTAACGAACACTAAACAAGCCGTCAGTAATTTTGCCCCACGTCTATTCTTAATATGCTTTCTCGCCCAATTAGCAAAAGCTTGGTTGCTTCCCGAATAAGTTAATAATGAAGTAAATATACCTAATAATAGTAAGAAAATAATAATTTGTAATTTACCTAATGACCATTTACCCTCTGAATAAACTAAACCGACTGTTATATTCTTTAAATAAGCGAAGCCGCCCATAAATTCCGGTGCGAGCATAAATGCGCCGACTAAAATTCCGACTCCTAAAGAAAATAAAACTTTACGAGTAGCGATAGCTAAAATTAGCGCAAGTGCTGCAGGTGCAATTGACCATATAGAACTTGAATAATCAACTAAATTCATAAAACCTCTAAAAATATAACTTTGTAATGAAATTGCAAGTCAAACAAAGAAGAGGATCTACTGAAATGATTTATGCGAACTGCATAATAATATAAAGGTGGGCAATATGAATAAGAAAAATATGAACCAACCCTAACAGTAGCACTCCGTAACAATTGATGTTACGACAGTGTCGTCCCTTTCGGCAACGACCCCAACCAATTAAGATGACGCTTAATTGATTTCGGCAAATACGCCTTTCCTTCTTCCTCATCGTTTTCCACTCAGAAAAAATACTTATCGGATTTGCACCTCTACAATTTGTAGGACTCCGTAAGATTACCTTAATATCGAATGCTTGCCAATAGCTAAATTCAACTATTTAAGCAAGATTAATAGTCGAATCATTCAAATAGAGGTCTTATCTCAAGCAATTAGATTATATTTAATCAATTATTTGTTTACCTTAAAAATATATTCCGCTAATATATATTAAATTCTGGAGTATTTCTTCTTTCCAGAATTCACACAATAACTAAATTATTATATTTTAAATATGGTCTTTATTTGGAGATGAAAATGTCTGATATCTTAAAAACGTTATCAAATATTCGCAGCTTGCGTGTAATCGCACGTGAAACTTCATTAGAACAATTAGAAGCTTTACTTGAAAAAGTTACTATTGTTGTTGAAGAAAAACGTCAAGCAGTACAAGCGCAAGAACTTGAACAAGCTAAATTTATGGAAGGTCTGAACAAGTATAAAGAATTACTTGAAAAAGACGGTATTTCTGCTGAAGAGCTTGCAGTTTTACTTGGTAGCGTGCCTGAGCGTAAAAAACGCGAACCACGTCCACCTCGTCCTGCAAAATATAAATTCGTTGATGAAAACGGTAATGAAAAAACTTGGACAGGTCAAGGTCGTACACCTAGCCCAATACAAAAAGCATTAGATGCGGGTAAATCGTTAGAAGATTTTGCAATCTAATCACTATCTCGTTATTAGGGGCTATTTAGCCCCCTATTTTTTACCTCAAAATAAGTATTTTTGCTCAAAAAGTTTCGTTTTGAAATATATTTCGAAAGCTTATAATAATTTATA
>NZ_GL831080.1:1078515-1087551 GCF_000188255.1 Actinobacillus ureae ATCC 25976 | reverse complement strand
TCCCTTTAGCCACCAAACCGCTCTCTCATACGCTGCAAAGTTAACTCTTTTAGGTTATATTTAAAAATAATGTTAAATTTTGTTATTTTTTGTTGATTTATTTTTAAGCAATTAAGCAACAAAAGTGTGATCCTCGTCATAATTTGAAACAAACCTACTATTCTTTTACAAAAACTCACATAAAATGCATACACCCAAAAAGTTAACATTTTTTTAACTTATAACATCATTATCGCTCTGAGAGGTTTTTATGGCTCTTTTCCTTAGTATATTCCCGATTGTTTTACTTATTTACTTAATGGTAAAACGTAATGCATTACCATCATATGTTGCTCTCCCTTGGGTTGCCGTGGTGGTTTTAATTATTCATCTTTTATTCTTCGCGACAGATATTACTGTTATCAGTGCAAATATCGCCTCAGCGATAATGTCAGTATTAACCCCTATTACTGTTATTTTTGGTGCGATTTTATTTAATCGTTTCTCTGAAGCATCAGGTGTAACAAATACGTTACGTAAATGGTTAGGTACGATTAACCCAAATCCGGTTGCACAACTTATGATTATCGGTTGGGCATTTGCATTTATGATTGAAGGTGCGAGTGGTTTCGGTACACCAGCAGCGATTGCAGCACCAATCCTTGTAGGCTTAGGCTTTAATCCAATTAAAGTCGCAATATTGGCATTAATTATGAACTCTGTGCCGGTATCATTCGGTGCAGTAGGTACACCAACTTGGTTTGGTTTCGGCTCTCTCAATTTAGCTGAAGCACAAATTCTTGAAATCGGTTCAATGTCAGCGCTTATCCATGCCTTTGCCGCATTAGTTATTCCGGTGATTGCATTAAGTTTTATCGTAAGCTGGAAAGAAATCCGTCAAAATATCGTCTTTATTTACTTAAGCGTATTTGCTTGTGTAGTACCTTACTTCTTACTTGCTCAAATAAACTATGAATTCCCATCATTAGTTGGCGGTGCGATCGGTATGTTTATTTCTATCTTCCTTGCTAATAAAGGTATCGGCTTAGCTAAGGTTGAAAATACACTAGATAGCGCAGTGTCAATGAAAGAAGTAGCAAAAGCTCTACTTCCAACCGGTTTATTAATTAGTTTCTTAATCGTAACTCGTATCCAACAGTTACCGTTCAAAGCAATGATGAACAACACAACAACTTGGATCGGCACACAGTTAGGCTCATTAGGTCAATTTGAAATCAGCCAAGGTTTGGTCTTCAGCTTAAAAAACATTTTTGGCACAACAGTAAACGCAAGCTATAAACTACTTTATGTGCCTGCACTGATTCCGTTTGTCGTAACCGTATTAATCTGCGTTCCTCTGTTTGCACTAAACGGTTCAAAAATAAAAGAAGTATTTGCTGGTAGCTTTAAACAAACCAAAAATCCATTTATCGCATTAATCGGTGCATTAATCATGGTTAACTTAATGTTAGTCGGTAATGACGGTTCAATGGTAAAAATTATCGGTAAAAGCTTTGCTGCGGCAACCGGTGAATATTGGACAATCTTTGCTTCGTACTTAGGTGCGGTAGGTGCATTCTTCTCTGGTTCTAACACTGTATCTAACTTAACTTTCGGTAGCGTACAGTTATCAACCGCAGAAATTACCGGTTTATCAGCTTCATTAGTACTTGCGCTACAATCTGTAGGTGGTGCGATGGGTAACATGGTATGTATTAATAACATCGTTGCGGTTAACTCCGTATTGAATATTCAAAATCAAGAAGGTGCTATCCTTAAGAAAACTGTAGTACCAATGTTTATCTACGGTGTTATTGCAGCCGTTGTTGCATTAACAATTATTCCACTCTTCTTTAACGTTTAACATTAAAGTAGTAGAGTAAAAAGATAGCAAGGCGTGTTACACTACGCCTTGTTCAAGCGGTTAAATTTAACCCCTTTTTTACAAATTATTAATCAAAAGGAAGTCCAACGACTTCCTTTTGTCATTTATAGCTTTCTAAATACGATTATTTCTTATTTTTATTTAAGTGGGAGTTCTTTATGAACGTAAATTTCTATGTCACCTGTATTGCAGATATCGTCAAAGCAGGTGTGGCAAAAAACAGTGTATTATTACTTGAAAAACTTGGCTGTAATGTCATTTTCTTAGAAAAACAAGGCTGCTGTGGGCAACCGGCGATTAACAGCGGTTATGCAAAAGAAGCGATTGACGGTATGAAAACGCTGGTAGAGACATTTGAAGTCAATGACTACCCTATCGTGGCGCCGGCAGGCTCTTGTGTTTACGCAATTAAGAATTACCCAGAGTATTTCAATCGTTTTGGTGAAACCGAATGGGCAAAACGCGCTGAAAAAGTTGCAGCACGTTTCTATGATCTAACCGATTTTATCGTGAACGTTTTAAAAGTGGAAAATGTTGGCGCTCGTCTTACCGGTAAAGCAGTTTATCACCCTTCTTGCAGTTTAACTCGCAAACTCGGTGTTGTGAATGAACCACTTACGCTTCTCCAAAATGTCAAAGGTTTAGAGCTTTTACCTATTCATAACCAACAAACCTGTTGCGGTTTCGGCGGAACATTCTCAGTAAAAATGGCTGAAATCTCAGGCGAAATGGTGACTGAAAAAGTTGTAAATATTACCGAAGTAGAACCTGAATATTTAGTGGGTGCGGATGTTAGCTGCTTAATGAATATTGCTGGCCGTTTAAGCCGTGAAGGTAAAAACGTAAAAGTTATGCATATTGCAGAAGTATTAATGCAAGAATAAAAGGGGAATTACCAATGTCACATTTACAAACAAGTACACTCCCGTTTAAACAACGTGTTGAACAACAAGTACATAATGAAGTAATGCGTAAAGCGGTTGTGAAAGCACAAGAAACAATCGGCGCAAACCGCCAAAAAATGGTGGATGAATTAGGTCATTGGGAAGAATGGCGTGATCTTTCAAAACAATTCCGTAATCACGTGCTTGCGAACCTAGACGCTTATTTATATCAATTAAGTGAAAAAGTAACACAAAACGGCGGTAAAGTATTCTTCGCAGAAACGGCGGAAGAAGCAAGTGAGTATATCCGTAAAGTTGCACTTGAGAAAAAAGCGAAAACTATCGTTAAATCAAAATCAATGGTAACCGAAGAAATCGGCTTAAACCACGTGTTAGAAGCGGAAGGCATGAAAGTGGCTGAAACCGATTTAGGTGAATATTTATTACAAATCGTAGGTGACAAACCTTCACATATCGTTGTACCTGCGATCCACAAAGATCGTCATCGTATCCGTAAAGAATTACATGAAGTATTAGGTTATGAAGGTACTGAACAACCGGAAGAAATGAATGCTTTCGTGCGTAAAACGTTACGTAAAGACTTCTTAGAAGCTGACATCGGTATTTCGGGTTGTAACTTTGCTGTACCGGAAACCGGCTCTGTTTGTTTAGTCACCAATGAAGGTAACTTACGTTTAGCGACAACCTTACCCAAAACGCATATTGCGGTAATGGGGATGGAACGTTTAGCACCAACCTTCAAAGAAGTAGATGTGCTGATGACAATGCTTTGCCGCAGTGCGGTAGGCGCAAAATTGACCGCATATAACACGTGGTTAACCGGTCCTCGTCTTGAGGGTGAAACGGATGGCCCGGAAGATTTCCACCTTGTTATTGTAGATAACGGTCGTTCAAAAATCTTAGAAAGCGAATTCCAAGAAGTTTTACGCTGTATCCGTTGTGGTGCGTGTTTAAATACTTGTCCGGCTTACCGCCAAATCGGTGGTCACGGCTACGGTTCTATCTATCCAGGTCCAATCGGTGCGGTTATTTCACCACTTTTAGGCGGATACGATGAGTTTAAAGAATTACCTTACGCTTGTTCATTATGTACTGCGTGTAACAGTGTATGTCCGGTGAAAATTCCTTTAGCACAATTAATTCTCAAACATCGTGAGAAAATTGCCGATGCCGGCTTAACACCACTTACAGAGCGTCTTTCAATTAAAGGTTTCACTTTTGCCAACTCAAATCCAGGCATTTGGAATATGGGCGTGAAAATCGGTGCTAAAGTTGCTGGTAAATTTATCCGAAACGGTAAAGCACCGGTCAATTTTGGCGCGTTAGCGGAATGGACCAAAGCACGTGATTTACCGAGTGCTGAAGGCGAAAGTTTCCGTGAATGGCTTGCAAATCGTAAATAATTTAAATTACACCACATAAAATAGCATGTAACTAGGTAAACAAGCGGTCATTTTCAACCAAAAATTTGTAAAAAATTAGCAAAATTACACCGCTTGTTCTTCCTATAATAGCTAACGTGGTCAACACAGGACAGAGCAATGGACTTACAAAATCGTGAAAACTTTTTAAATAGATTGGCGCAGCGTATGGGCAGAGAACGTAAACTCGTTCCGGATCAAATGGATACGCCAGTAAACGATCACCCTACAACCCGTTTAACCCATCTTTCTCAACAAGAGCTTTGTGATGAGTTTATGAATTTCGCTAAGGTGTTATTAGTGGATGTGGTTGAAACGAAAGAAGCGGACGTAGCACAAGCAGTATTAGACGTTTGTGAAAAATACGGTAGCGGAAGCATCGTGTTAAATAATGATACTCGCTTAGAAAGCTTAGGCATTACCGAAGCGGTGAAAGCTAAATTTGATAGCTATGTGTGGAATTTCACCAACCGTGAAGCAAATATTTCTCACGCAGAAAAAGCGAATATCGGTATCGTACATGGCGAATACGGCTTAGCGGAATCCGGAGGTATTGTGCTATTTGCCAGCAAAGATAACGGCCGTTCAACCAGTCTTTTACCTACAACCTCTATCGTGGTGGTACGTAAAAGTGCCGTGTTACCACGTGTAGCACAACTGGCGCAACTGCTAAATCAAAAAGCGCAAGCCGGCGAACGTATGCCTTCTTGCGTGAATATTATTTCAGGTCCAAGTGCAACCGCTGATATTGAGTTAATCAAAGTAGTGGGGGTTCACGGCCCTGTGTCAAAAATCTATGTGGTCATTGATGACTTAGCATAAATAAACAAGCGGTCTATTTCTGCAATTTTTTTGCAAAATTAGACCGCTTATTTTTTAGTTCTTGTCATACTAAGACTTAATTTCTCGAGAAGCAACTTGCTCGAGCGTTTCGGGTTTGGTATCCATAAGAAAATCCCAAAGCATGCCTAAACGCGCAAAAAATTCTCTAATCCGTACTTTTATATGTCCTTCCGGATATTTAGCCGCAAAGCACACCGCATTAATATGGTGATATTTCGCAATAAATAACGCCCTTTCACAATGGAATTGTTGAGTGACAATAACAAACGGTTCTAGCTTATACACTTCGCGCGCTCTTACAATGGAATCTAACGTTCGATAACCAGCAAAATCTTGCTTAATTTGTTCCTTCCGTGCTCCCATTCGACGTAAATCATTTTGCATCACTTTAGGTTCATTATAGTAAGGTGTTTTATTATCGCCGCTCACCAACAAATGGCTTACTTTGCCATGTTTTAGTAATGATATCGCCGCTTCTAAGCGATATTTATAGTATAAATTAGGTGAACCTTTAGCATAATATTTTGATGTGCCTAACACGACCGCATCATTGTATTTAGGTAATTTATCAATATCGGTATAAATGCGATCTTTTACATAAATGCCAGTGGCACCATCAATTACCAATACGAATAATGTCAAAATCACACTGACCCAAGCTGCACATACCATACTCTTTGCAAAAAAGCGCCCACACCTTTTACAGAAAGGCGTTTTTACGATCTCTTTTGCTGTATGTTGCTGGGTTAATTCCATTTTCTGTCTATTCAATGCTAAAGCTAATTAATATATTCGTCTGAAAGCAGACAAATATTTCAAACAAATGTTCAAGTATCTAGCATAACCTAGCGAGTTAAAATTGCAAGTATAACCTCACCCAGAATTCTAGACGTTTAGACGTCTAAAATTCCTTGACAAATAGCTTGCCTATCGCTACCTTACGCATATTAGAGACGTTTAGACGTCTAAATACAATAACGACAAGCGGTCTAATTTCTACCGTAATTTGCAAACCTTAGGAATATCAATGGCTCATAGCATTACTCTCTTTCAAGATTCGCCCTTAACTCTTGCACTTGGCGGTGAATTATCACCTATCGAGGTCGCTTATCAGACTTATGGAAAGCTGAATGCGGACAAAAGCAATGCCGTATTGCTTTGTCATGCCTTAACCGGTGATGCGGAGCCTTATAAAAATGTACCGGAACAAGGTTGGTGGCAAGATTTTATCGGTGCCGGTTTAGCCTTTGATACAGATCGTTATTTCTTTATCTGTTCAAACGTATTAGGTGGCTGTAAAGGAACAACCGGGCCTTCCTCGATCAACCAGCAAACCAATAAGCCTTACGGTAGCCTATTCCCGGTAATTACGGTACAAGATATCGTTCAAGTACAAAAAGCTTTGTTAGATGCGTTAGGTATTTCCCATTTGCATGCGGTTGTCGGCGGCTCATTCGGCGGTATGCAAGCAACACAATGGGGCATTACATATCCGGACTCAGTCGATAATATTATTAATCTTTGTTCTTCACTGACTTTCAGTGCAAAAGCAATTGGCTTTAATCATGTGATGCGCCAAGCGATCATTAATGACCCCAACTTTAATAATGGAGATTACTATGAGGGTTTGCCGCCGGATAACGGTTTAAAAATTGCTCGAATGCTTGGAATGTTAACCTATCGTACCGATGTACAGCTTGCCCGAGCATTTGGGCGAGAAACCAAGCAACAAAGCGAAATTTTGGGAGACTACTTCCAAGTGGAATCCTATTTGAGCTATCAAGGGGTAAAATTTTTAGATCGATTTGATGCCAATAGCTATTTACGATTATTACGTGCGCTTGATTTATATGATCCTGCCCTTGGTTATGCGAATGAACAGGAAGCACTGCAACGCATTAAAGCGAAATATACGTTAGTCGGTGTTACCAGCGATCAACTGTTTAAGCAGATTGATCTGCATAAAAGTAAACAACGTCTTGAGAATGCCGGCGTACAAGTGAATTATTACGAATTCCACTCGAACTTTGGGCATGATGCTTTTTTAGTGGATTATGCGTTCTTTGAACCGATGCTCAAAAAAGGATTAGCCGGCAAAAAATAATTCAAACGCCTTTCATTATCCTATCTTATAGAGGGATTTCTCTATCCCTCTTTAATTTCATATCACTACTTCAGTCTCTGCCTCTACATTGCTTTAACTAAATATGCTGATTTTTTACATATTTAGTTGCCGATTTTTAGTTATTTACGTATAAATTTAGCTATAATAGCCACTATTTTTATTCTAAGAGAAACGATTATGGCTACCATTAAAGATGTTGCTAAATTAGCGGGTGTATCGACAACGACTGTCTCTCACGTAATTAATAAAACCCGTTTTGTAGCAGAAGATACCAGTAAAGCAGTTTGGGATGCTGTTCAACAGTTAAACTATTCTCCAAGTGCAGTTGCCCGCAGCTTAAAAGTGAATACCACTAAATCCATCGGGATGATTATCACCACCAGTGAAGCGCCTTATTTTGCTGAAATTGTGCTAGCGGTAGAAGATTACTGCTATCAACAAGGCTATTCGCTGTTCTTATGTAATACACAAAATGAGCCGGAAAAAATCCAAAACCATTTGGATATGTTAATCAAAAAACGTGTGGATGGCGTATTAGTTATGTGTTCGGAATATACCCGTGACTCACTTGAGCTATTTAACGGCACAAATATTCCAATGGTAGTTATGGATTGGGGTAAAACCGATGAGAAAAGTGATGTTATTTTAGATAACAGCTTTGAAGGCGGTTACCTTGCGACTCGTCATTTAATTGAAAACGGTCATACCGAGATTGGTGTGATTGCTGGTCAACTCACCAAAACTACCGCTAAAGAGCGTTATGACGGTTTTGTAAAAGCAATGCAAGAAGCAAACTTACCGATTCGCCAAGAATGGGTACTTGAAGGTGATTTCGAACCTGAAGGCGGCTTTGAGCAAATGAATAACTTGCTTCGTTTAGATAAATTGCCAACCGCAGTTTTCTGCTTTAGTGATACAATTGCACTTGGTGCAATCTCTGCGTTAAGTGAAAAAGGTCTCACCGTGCCACATGATATGTCTATTATCGGCTATGATAATATTCATTCGTCACGTTTCTATTCGCCGCCGCTGACAACGATTCACCAATCAAAATCTCGTTTAGGCGTAAAAGCATTAAACTTATTGTTGGAACGAATTAAAGCAGATAAATCACAATATCAGCCACAAACTATCGAATTCCATCCGGAATTAGTTTTACGTCGTTCTGTTCGTAATTTAAATAAATAAAATCAATTAAAAAGGAGTTGTATGCATGGAATTTTTAATTAGCTTTTTCAGTAGCTACGGTTACTGGGCTGTATTTTTAGTTCTCCTTGCGTGCGGATTTGGTGTGCCGATTCCGGAAGATATAACCTTAGTCTCCGGCGGCGTTATTTCAGGTTTAGGTTATACCAATGTACATTGGATGCTAGTCGTCAGTATGCTGGGTGTACTGGTTGGTGATAGTACGATGTATTGGCTCGGACGTATTTACGGTGAAAAAATTCGTCAATTTCCATTAATTCGTAATATTGTCACCGAAGAACGTTATCAAATGGTACAGGAACGTTTTGAAAAACAAGGCAATCGCCTGTTGTTTCTTGCTCGTTTCTTACCGGGGTTACGTGCGGTAGTTTATCTGGCATCAGGTATTACTCGTCGTGTGAATTTTACTCGTTTTGTGCTGGTTGACTTCTGTGCGGCAATTATTTCAGTGCCGATTTGGGTTTACTTAGGTGATTACGGCGCCCAAAATCTTGATTGGCTACACGAACAGATTAAAAATGGCCAACATATTATTTTTGCAGGCTTAGGCTTGATTGCAATCTATGTGGGTTGGAAATGGCATAAAGGCCGTAAAAAGAAACAAGATTAATTTGATTAGAAAAGACTGCTTACAATGATCTGCACCCCAAAAGTTGGACTAAACCTCCAACA
>NZ_GL831080.1:1063820-1078152 GCF_000188255.1 Actinobacillus ureae ATCC 25976 | reverse complement strand
TCAGATCAAAAGTGTGCTTTTTTCGTATCAATTTAAATTATTTCTGACGCATCGCAGGGAATAAGATCACATCACGGATTGACGGCGCATTTGCAAAAATCATTGCTAAACGGTCGATACCTAAACCTTCTCCGGCTGTCGGTGGTAAACCGTGTTCTAACGCAACAACGAAGTCTTCGTCTTTAAACATCGCTTCATCATCACCCGCATCTTTTGCTGCCACTTGTGCATCAAAACGCTCTGCTTGGTCTTCCGCATCGTTTAATTCTGAGAAACCGTTACCGATTTCACGACCACCGATAAATAATTCGAAACGATCAGTTACTTCAGGGTTTTCATCATTACGGCGCGCAAGCGGTGAAATTTCCGCTGGGTGTGCCATTAAGAAAGTTGGTTGAATTAATTGATGTTCCGCTACTTCTTCGAAAATTGCATTTACTACTGAGCCTAAGCCCCAAGGTTTTTGGATTTCAATGCCTAAACCTTTCGCAATTTCCACTGATTTTTCAAAGCTATCTAAATCTTCACGTGTAATGCCGTTACCGTATTTCACGATTGCATCGTGCATTGTGATACGTTCAAACGGTTTACCGAAATCGAACACGTATTCACCGTAAGGAACGGTTGTCGTGCCAAGAATATCAATCGCTAATTTACGTAATAATTCTTCGGTGTTATCCATTAAATCGTGGTAATCCGCATACGCTTGATAGTATTCGATCATAGTGAATTCAGGGTTATGACGCACTGAAACACCTTCGTTACGGAAGTTACGGTTTAATTCGAATACACGCTCAAAACCACCAACTACTAAACGTTTTAAGTAAAGCTCAGGCGCAATACGTAAATACATATCTACGTCTAACACATTGTGGTGAGTGATAAACGGTTTTGCTGCAGCTCCGCCCGGAATCACTTGTAACATTGGCGTTTCAACTTCAATAAAGTCTTTCTCTAAGAAGAATTGACGAATGCCTGAAACCACTTTTGAACGAATCATAAACGTACGGCGAGATTCTTCATTAGAAATTAAGTCTAAATAACGTTGACGATAACGTGTTTCTTGGTCGGTTAAACCTTGTACTTTGTTTGGTAACGGACGTAATGATTTAGTTAATAACTCCACTTCCGAACAACGAACAGTTAATTCACCTGTTTTCGTTTTGAAAAGCGTACCGGCAACACCAACGATATCGCCCAAATCCCACATACTCACTTTATCCGCATACACGCCTTCCGCAAGATTATCGCGTGCAACATAAAGCTGGATTTGACCGCTTACATCTTGAATGGTAAAGAAAGACGCTTTACCCATTACACGTTTAAGCATAATGCGGCCGGCTACTTTCACTTGAATATCTTGTTCTTTTAACGCTTCACCCTCTACTTCATCGTATTGTGCGTGTAATTTTTCTGCGTAAGCATCGCGACGGAAAGTATTTGGGAACGGATTACCTTGTTCACGTAATTTTGCTAATTTCTCACGGCGAGCTAACATTTCACCATTAAGATCTAATTCTTGGTTTTCAACTTCGGACATTTTTTAACCTTTTGCTTGATAAATTCTAAAAATGAAAGCAATTATAAGCGATTTTACAGATTTTGGGTAGGAAACAAGCGGTCGGATTTTAGGAAAAATTTGCAAAACTTTCACAAAATCCGACCGCTTGTCGATTACATGACAACAACATCAAATTGATCTTGATGATAGTAAGGTTCTAATTTGATTTCGACTTTCTTGCCGATAAAGGCTTCTAATTCAGCAATCGAAGCGTGCGTTTCTTCATTAATTAAATATTCCGCCACTTCTTTTGAAGCATAGACTCGTACTTTTTCGGTTTTAAACCAGTGATGAACACGCACAATCTCACGCAGAATTTCATAACAAACGGTTTCAACCGTTTTAATCGTGCCACGGCCTTTACACGCTGGACAATCACAGCAAAGCACTCGCTCTAAACTTTCACGAGTACGTTTACGGGTCATTTCGACCAAGCCAAGCTGGGTAAAGCCGTTCACATTGGTTTTAACTCGGTCGCCTTTTAACGCTTCTTGTAATGACTGCAACACACGCTCACGATGCTCTTCTTCTTGCATATCAATAAAATCAATAATGATAATGCCACCTAAATTACGCAACTGTAACTGATGCGCAATCGCTTGTGTCGCCTCAATATTGGTATTAAAAATCGTATGCGCTAAATTACGATGACCGACAAACGCACCAGTATTAATATCAATCGTGGTCATCGCTTCGGTTTGCTCAATAATTAAATAACCGCCCGATTTTAAATCCACTCGTTTATCTAACGCTTTTTGGATCGCATCTTCCACACCGTAAGCATCAAATAACGTTTGGCTACCGCTATATAAACTCACGTTTTCAGTCAATTCCGGCATAAACTCCGCTAAAAACTCTTTAACCTGTTCATAGGTCATTTTTGAGTCAATGCGAATCGAACTAATATACGTGCCGACAAAATCACGCAAGACACGTTGAGCTAGAGCCAACTCACCATATAACATTGATTTAACCGGATATTTTGCTTTTCTCTCTAAAATTTTACGCCATAAACGTTTCAAGAAAATCGTATCTTGTTGCAAACTTTCTTCCGAAACTTCTTCCGCTGCTGTGCGTACAATAAAGCCGCCAAGTTCATCGCAATAAGGCTCAACCAACTCTTTTAAGCGATTACGTTCTTCCTCGCTTTCGATACGTTGCGAAACGCCCACGTGGCTATTTTCCGGCATAAACACCAAATAACGAGAAGGCAAAGTAATATCGGTGGTTAAACGTGCACCTTTAGTACTAATCGGGTCTTTCACCACTTGTACGATAATGTCCTGCCCTTCACGTACCAGCTCTGCAATATCTTTCACGACAAACTGTTTCTTCTCGTTTTCATCGACACATTCCGTATGCGAAACAATATCGGAAGCGTGTAAAAATGCCGCTTTTTCCAAGCCGATATCCACAAATGCCGACTGCATTCCCGGCAACACTCGTGTCACACGCCCTTTATAAATATTACTGACAATCCCTCGTTTCGCCTCACGTTCAATATGAAGCTCTTTTAGCAATCCGTTCTCAACTAACGCTACCCGAGTCTCACTCGGCGTCACGTTTACTAATAATTCTGCACCGCTCATTGTTGTTTTTCTCTAAGTCGTTAAATCATATTCATTAAAGTTTAACATTGACGAAGTAAGAAAACAAAAAACAAGATCAAATAAGTGGTGGATATTGACATTCACTTCAATTGAATGCTTTCACTTACATTACATATTCAATCTAACTAATAGCTAGGTAGCTAGTGGGGGGAGAAATTTCACAAAAAATTTACTTATCTGTGGGGATTTTTGCTAGAATGTTGCGATTTTTTTACGACAAGTCAAAGGTATTACAATGTCAGAACAAACTTTTATTACCGGTAAAGATGCTGCGCTTGAGGACAGTATTTCTACCTTTCAACATAAATTAAAAACTTTAGGGTTTAACATTGAAGAAGCGTCTTGGTTAAATCCGGTGCCGAATGTGTGGTCGGTGCATATTCGTGATGCGGATTGTCCGCAGTGTTTCTCAAATGGTAAAGGTGCAAGCAAAAAAGCGGCTTTAGCTTCGGCATTAGGTGAATATTTCGAGCGTTTATCAACCAACTATTTCTGGGCAGATTTTTATTTAGGTCAAGAAATTGCTAATAGTAAATTTATGCATTATCCGACTGAGAAATGGTTCCCAATCGAAGATGATGAGCAATTACCGGAAGGTATTTTGGATGATTTCTTATTTGATTACTTCGATCCGAATGGCGAATTAACTCCAAATTTATTAATCGATTTGCAATCAGGTAACTACGATCGTGGTATCGTTGCGTTGCCTTATACTCGTCAATCGGATAACCAAACCGTGTATATTCCGCAAAGCATTATCGGCAACTTATTTGTTTCAAACGGTATGTCGGCTGGTAATACGAAAAACGAAGCGCGTGTACAAGGTTTGTCGGAAGTGTTCGAGCGTTTTGTCAAAAACCGTATTATCACAGAAGCAATCAGCTTACCAGAAATTCCGCAAAGCGTGATTGACGGCTATCCGACAATCAAAGCATCTATCGAAAAACTCGAGCAAGAAGGCTTCCCGATTTTATGTTATGACGCATCATTAGGCGGTGAATTCCCGGTTATTTGTGTGATCTTGTTAAATCCGAATAACGGTACCTGTTTCGCTTCATTCGGCGCACACCCGAATTTCCAAGTCGCATTTGAGCGTACAGTAACCGAGTTATTACAAGGTCGTAGCTTAAAAGATTTAGATGTGTTTGCTCCGCCTTCATTTAATAATGAAGATGTGGCGGATCACGCTAACCTTGAAACGCACTTTATTGATTCAAGCGGTCTGATTTCGTGGGATCTTTTCAAGAAAGATGCCGATTATGAATTCGTTCACTGGGATTTCTCAGGTACGACCGAGCAAGAGTTTGCCAATATGATGGCAATCTTTAATAAATGCGAGCAACCTGTTTATATTATGGATTATGAACATTTAGGTGTGTACGCTTGCCGTATTCTTGCGCCGGGTATGTCAAACATCTATCCAAGTGACGATTTAGTTTATGCGAATAACAATATGGGCATGGATTGGCGTGAAATCTTGTTAGATCTGCCGCATTTCCATCACGATCGTGAAACTTATCAAGAACTTCTTGATGAATTAGATGAACAAGGTATTGATGATTTAACCCGTGTGCGTGAGTTTATCGGTTTAGTGGCAGAAAAAGGTTCCGCAATGCAAACCTTACGTATCGGTGAGCTAAAATCAATGCTGCATTTAGCTTTAGGCAACTTAGAGCAAGCGTTAGATTGGGCAAACTGGACAGCAAATATGAATGCGAGCGTATTCTCAGCAGAACGTAACAATTATTACCGCTGCTTAATTCAATCGATTGAATTGTTCTTAGATGAAGAACGTGATGCGGAACAATATCGTATGGTATTTGAGAAAATGTATGGTAAACAAGCGGTTGAATCTGCTTGGGGCGCAATCCAAGGCGGTAACCCGTTCCACGGTTTAACCGCATCGGATGAATCACTCGAAAATATGACCGCACATCAGAAATTACTTGATGCTTACCGTAAATTACAGGTGGCGAAAGTAAATCCAATTGCTAGTTAAGCTTTTCAAATGGTGGGCGAAAGCCCACCTTATTATCTACTATATCTTCCTGAAATCTCTCGCACACTTTCCACTACTTCATATTTCAAATCATTAAAATCTTGCTGAAGATAGTTGAAATTTTTACGTGCATAAGCAATTTTCATCTGCTCTGATTGATCCAACAAACTTTCATCTACACCAGCCTGAATGCCTTTACCCGTATTTTTGGTTTCTGCCACAAAATAAATTTTATTCTGTCCTTTAAACACTACCGCCCAATCGGGGTTATAATTACCTAATGGTGTTGGAATTTTAAACTTTTTCGGTAATTTGAAATAAAACTCAACTTGTTCACTATTTTCACAATCTCTTGCAAACGAAGTTTCCGTATTTGAATCTAGGGAAATATATTCTTCGTGAATTGTTTTTTCTTGCTCATTCACTTTAAAAGTGAATTGATTTGGATAAAACTCAAAATCTTCGAATAAAGTCATCTCATAGGTTTTACCCGCAATACGTCGATACTGTACACCTTCCGCCATAATTTCTTGCAAAGCAAAGTTAATTTTCTCTGCAACTAAGTCAATAAAACGCTGTGGATTAGCAAAGATCTCCTGTAAGCGGTCAGATTTTTGCAAAATATTACAAAGCGTTTCACGGGTTAGTCCCGTTTTCTTTTGGAGCATATTCAATACATCAGGAATTGCCCATTCCACTTTTGTTATATCACTTCCTTCACCTCGTAAATCTGTCTGTACCCCTGTTTCATCAAAACGTAATTTAACTTTCGTATGCTGAATTTTAACCGCTTCCACTCTCTGCATTTTGGCAATTTTCGCTATGGCATTTTCAATTAAATCAGCTTGTGCAAACGCCACTCGATAAGTGGTTTTATATTTGATTCGCTCCCATAAGGTTTGAAATTCAGGGTGTTGGCTAAAATCTTTCCGATAACGCACAACCTTACGTTCTGCTTTATTTTTGATTTGGCTTTTTTCAAATGTAACGCCACAATCTTCTTCAATTTCACGTTGTAATTTCGAAGCAAATTCCTCGTAGCTTTCATTGGCTATCACAGTCAAAATATTTTTACTTTTATTTCGCAAACGCTCACCTTTTTGATCCACTGGTAAACGCAAACCGCGTCCGATTTCTTGGCGTTTTTTTAGCTCACTTACTGTATCGTTAAGGGTACAAATTTGAAATACATTAGGATTATCCCAGCCCTCTCTCAACGCTGAATGGGAGAAAATAAAACGCAATGGATTATCTAATGATAACAAGCCTTCTTTATTTTTCATTATAAGTTGGTAAGTATCATTATCTGCCTGCGTTGTGCCACTGGTATCTTTTACTACACCTTTTTTATCTTTCGAAAAATAGCCATCATGCACACCTTCGGGGGACTCATTTACCAATTCTTGATAAATTTCTTCAAACCACTGGTAGAATTTCCCACCATTGCGATAGTTATCCACCTTATCAATAAAAAACAACGATAAAACCTTCACGCCAAGCGGTCGAAATTTCTTTTCTTTTTGCAAATGCTCTTCAATCGTGCGGCGAATCTGCATTTTCTGCAAACTGTTTCAAACGTGAAAGTTGGTTACTTTTATACTCAAATTTTTGGTTTACACTCACATTATCGAATAATGTGGCGAAATGCTGACGTGTAGTTTCTAACGTATGCAATACGCCCTCACGAATCGCCACGCTCGGCACAACGATTACAAATTTTTGCCAACCGTATTCACGATTTAGCTCAAAAATCGTGCGAAGATAAACATAGGTTTTCCCTGTCCCTGTTTCCATTTCTACGGTGAAATTTAAACCGTGATCAGAAAGTGTCGTTTTGTACTTAATGTTTTGAGCGTTTTGCTGATTTGCCAAATTCTCAGTAAGAGGCAAGTCTGCAACCAACTCTGCATTTGGGCAAAATTGAGAATGATGAGCCAGTTGTAAATCATTTGTCTGTTGATTCGGCTGCCCAACAAATAAATTTAATACCGAACGTACCGCTTGTTGTTGATAATCTAACGTTTCAAATTGGAGTTTCATTTTAAATTCTTCTCGATCTACTCCCCTCTTTATAAAAGAGGGGCTGGGGGAGATTTAATAACGATGTCTCATTTCGTATGAGCATAAATCACTTCTGCCAAATCTCCCCTTCCCCTCTTTGCTAAAGAGGGGTTTTAATTTAAATCACAAAAAATGCAATATTCGCATCTTTCATCTGTAATTCAGCATTTTTTTTCAATGCGTAATTGCCAGCAAACAAACGATCTAATGCCACTACTTTTTGCGGTTGTACATTGATAACACTATTAAGCAAATTCTCATCGATATGCTCCAATAAAATGGCATAGTGCTGTGATTTTTCATCTTCAATCCAAAATATGTTGTTTTCATAACGCACATTACAGGTTAGTTTCAGCCCCAAACGTAACAGAATTTCATATAGCATTGCTTGCGGTTCGGCGTTTTCTTTCACGTTGTCGATAAACATTTCTAACTGTTGCGCAAGGTTTTCTGCTGTTGGCGATTGCCACTGTTTGAAATGACTATCAGTTAATTTAAACACCTTAAAGCCCACATCAAGCGGTCGATTTTCCTCATTTTTTTGCAAAATTTGCGAACCTGCTCTGCGGATACGCTCTTTTGAAATTTCGGCAATATTCTTAAAGCCTGCTTTGTAGGCTTCGGATTTTTCATCGGTTTCTTCAGGCAGTTGCACGCAAATAAAACGGCGATTGCCGTTGTCTTCAGCATTAAGTTGCATTACAGCATGGGCGGTTGTTGAGCTACCTGCGAAAAAATCTAAAACTAAGTAATCTTTATCAAAATGGAAGAGTTCCATAATTCTTTTGAGAAATCTTGTTGGTTTAGGCGTATCAAAAATTGCATTCTCAAAAATATCTTTAATTTCAGCATTTGAAATTCTTGTTGTCCCTGATAATTCTCCCTGCCATAAATTCTCTGGAACCCTTCCTTCTTGTTCTGATAAATAAATTTTTCTAACTATTTTGGTTTCATCAGCGATAAAGATTATTTCTCCTGTGGCAATCTTTTCTTTAATACTTTCTTCATTCCAACGCCAGCCATTATCAGGAGGGGAAATAATTTTTCCTGACGGAGTTGTTATATTAAAACAAAGTGTTTTCCTGAAATTAGGACTTCTTACATCACCTGAACGCCATTTGCCTTTAGGGTCGTTATCTGGATTTGAGTAATTAACATTGTCTTGCTCTGTTCTAGGAAATCTAAATTTATTCAGTGCATTACTCTTTTTATACACCAATAGATAATTAAATTGACGAGAAAAATATTTTTCATCGTTTTTATTTTGTTCTGTATGCTTCCAAATCACATTCGCTACAAAATTCTCCTCCCCAAACACTTCACCGCACAATAATTTAAGCTGTGCCTGTTCGTTATCGTCAATGGAGATAAATATCACTCCGTCATCTTTGAGTAAATTACGAGCGAGGTGGAGGCGAGGCAACATCATATTCAGCCAGTTACTATGGAAATGCCCGTTCTCTTTGGCGTTTTTGCGGAAGGCTTTTTTGAGAAAGCCATCTTCGCCTATTTCGCCAGTTTGAGCCTGATAATCTGTTTGGCTTTGGGCGAAATTGTCGTTATAAACGAAGTCATTTCCCGTGTTATAAGGTGGGTCAATGTAGATCATTTTGATCGAATTGAAATAGGATTTTTGCAACGCTTTCAATACATCAAGATTTTCTCCCTCGATCAAGATATTTTGCGTTTGCTCGAAATCTACACTCTCTTCTACACAAGGTGTAAGCGTTTTTTGCGTAGGAATTTGTAATTGCTGATACGCCTGCGATTTGCCCGCCCAGTTGAGATGATAGCGGTCAGGTTCAGTAGAAATCTTGTCAGAGAAAAGCTGTTGGAACTTATCAAAATCAATTTTGCCCTCGCTAAAAATTTCAGGCAAGAGTACTTTTAATTGAAAAAGTTGTTGATCTTTAAGCGAAAAGTTGGCTGTGCTGTGCTGTGCTGTGCTGTGCTGTGCTGTGCTGTGCTGTGCTGTGCTGTGCTGTGCTGTGCTGTGCTGTGCTGTGCTGTGCTGTGCTGTGCTGTGCTGTGCTGTGCTGTGCTGTGCTGTGCTGTGCTGTGCTGTGCTGTGCTGTGCTGTGCTGTGCTGTGCTGTGCTGTGCTGTTAGGCATTATGATGTCCCTTTGAAAAAATTCAAGGGGCTTATTCTACAAATCTTATCATTTTAAACAAAGAGTAAGCGGTTAAATTTTTAGATTTTTTTGCAAATTTTGCTAGAATGTCGGCTTTATTTTAATGACACAAAAATTTCTATGATTGACTTTCGTCCTTTTTATCAACAAATCGCAACAACGAATCTGTCCGCTTGGCTGGAAACCTTGCCTTTACAATTAAAACAGTGGGAAAAAACTACGCACGGTGATTATGCCAAATGGGCAAAAATTGTCGATTTTATGCCAAATTCGACCGCTTGTATTAATTTGAAAGATAAGGTGGAATCTATTCCGCACACTCCGCTTTCCGTTGGTGAAACCAAACAGCTTACGCATCATTTAAAACAGCTGATGCCTTGGCGTAAAGGCCCTTATCATTTGCATGGAATTCATATTGATACCGAGTGGCGTTCCGATTTCAAATGGGATCGTGTTCTTCCACATCTTGCACCGCTGAAAGACCGTACTATTTTAGATGTCGGCTGTGGTAGTGGTTACCATATGTGGCGTATGGCCGGTGAAGGTGCAAAAATGGTGGTAGGTATTGACCCAACTGAATTATTCCTCTGCCAATTTGAAGTGGTGCGTAAATTACTTGGCAATGACCGCCGTGCAAATTTAATTCCGCTTGGTATTGAGCAAATGCAAGCGTTAGCCGCTTTTGATACTGTGTTTTCAATGGGCGTGCTTTATCACCGTAAATCACCGTTAGATCATCTTTCACAACTTAAGGCACAACTGGTGAAAGACGGTGAATTGGTATTGGAAACATTAGTGATCGATGGCGATGTAAACACTTGTCTTGTACCAGCCGATCGCTATGCCAAAATGAAAAACGTTTATTTTATTCCGTCAGTGGCTTGCTTAATTAACTGGTTGGAAAAGGTTGGTTTTAAAAATGTCCGTTGTGTTGATCAAGCTGTTACTACACTGGAAGAACAACGCAAAACCGATTGGCTTGAAAATGAAAGTTTGGTCGATTTCCTCGATCCAAATGATCATAGTAAAACCATTGAAGGCTATCCTGCGCCGAAACGTGCAGTAATTTTAGCCAACGCCTAACACATATACCTATCTGCTAAAGCCTCACATTGCTGAGGCTTATTCTTTTGAACTAAATCAAACTCGTCCCAATTTACCCCATTTTTTGTATATCCCCCTATTTTCGTCAGTTTTAAAATTTTAAAAAACGAATGGAGTATAAATTATGTCGAGCCCTTTTACTGTCGCTTGGAGTCGTAAACAACAAGTTATGTGTTTAGGTCATTGGATTATTCATTACAATGGTCGAGAACTTACCCTGCCTAAAGACTGTCAAGATAAAGATATGGGCACAAAAGGGATTTATAACTATATGGATCCGGATGATGAGCTTTACTTAGAAGGATTGGATGAAGATGATTGGATTGTGGAAAATATTGAATGGCTAAGCGATTGGCTTATCGAACAAGAGATTCCGTTAGAAGAAGAGATTATTCGCTATTTCTACCAAGCAGTAAATAAAGAAGACTGGCGTTGTGGCAGTTGTGGAGGCTGTATCTAGAAGCTAACAAGCGGTTATAATTTGCAAGTTTTTTGCAAAAATCGACCGCTTGCTACGATGGATGATTAGTTTAATACCCAAACACGTCCGTAGTGCTTCATTAAACCGGCTTTATGGCCTGCTTCACCACCAATACCTTGGTATAAGTCAAAGTGATGGCCTTTTACTGCACCACCGACATCTAATGCCACCATTAAACGTAATTCATGTTTGCCCGTCCAGTTACCGGCACGATCGATTAACGGCGTTTCGACCAATAATACACTGCCTGACGGCACAAGGCTTTTATCTGAAGCAACCGATGCCAATGCAACTAACGGTACACCTGCCGAACCTTTTACTTGACCGGTCGGATCATTTTTAAAGAAAACGTAAGACGGATTACGTTCTAATAAACCTTGTACACGATGCGGATTACGTTCGCCCCATTCACGGATCGCTTGAATAGACATCTTCTCTTTTGGAATTTCACCGTCTTCAACTAACAAACGACCAACACTCACATATTTAAAGCCGTTTTGACCGGCATAAGCAAAATAATTTAAACGACCGTCACCGAAATCAACATAACCGCTCCCCTGCACGCCAAGTAAGAATTTATCTAACATTGAATCACTGTAAGCCAGTTCTAAACCTTTACCTTCTAACGCACCATCATAAATTTGTGAACGGGTAAAACGTTTTTGGCTTGGCATCGCATAAATCGGATGCTGATATTTACCTTGCGGTGTACGACGTGCGTGAATTACCGGAGAATAGTAGCCGGTCATTAACACGTTTTGAAAGCCGTCTTCACCACGCATTTGTAACGCATGAATATTGTAACGAGCTAAATCTGATACCTTACCACCTGAAGCGATCCATGAGGAAACTTTACCGTAAGTGCCAGCATAACGGCCGGTAATACCGCCGGCATACGTACGTACATTATTTAACTGTTTTAAGAAATCTTGGAAATTAACAATAGATCCATTTGCCGCCACTCTCGGTGTGCTGACAAAATTATGCGGAATATACTGACGACCTTTATATACCGCACCAAACTTTGCGTGTTCGGCTTGGTAATCACGCTGCCCTTTGTTTGCATTATCTGAAGAACAACTTGCAACTAAAAGCGCAATAGCAATAACCTTTGCCCATTTTTTATATGCTTTCCAATTCATAAAAGACCTTAAGTAATGATTGATAGAAAAGAGGCCAGCGTATCAAAATTCCTGTTAAAACGATACTAAATTTTTATCCTTTACATAGCCTTAATTTACGATATTTTATGCTATTTCTGTTTCAAATTCAGTCAAACAAACTAATTTCGATAAATTATGCTTGCAATGATGCTAAAAACGAGTATTATGCACCGCATACAGACGCGGGGTGGAGCAGCTTGGTAGCTCGTCGGGCTCATAACCCGAAGGTCGTCGGTTCAAATCCGGTCCCCGCAACCAGAATTCCTAGCCCTCGATAATATCGAGGGCTTTTTCGTATCTGCAAAAAATAAATGAAAATTTACCGCTTGCACCTTATCTTCTTTTACCAGTAAACTTTCCCAAAGAACCTCGACAGCTTTCTAGATATGAACAATATTCTTACTATCACGCAACTTAACTATTCGGTACGCAATTTACTTGAAATGGAATTAGGGCAAGTTTGGCTTACCGGTGAAATTTCCAATTTTAGCCAACCCGTTTCCGGACATTGGTATCTCACCCTTAAAGACGAAAATGCCCAAGTGCGTGGTGCGATGTTCAGAATGAAAAACCAACGAGTCACTTTCCGCCCGCAAAATGGTATGCAAGTGTTGGTGCGTGCGAGTGTCAGTTTATATGAGCCGCGTGGCGACTATCAAATTATTATTGAAAGTATGCAGCCTGCCGGTGACGGTTTGTTACAACAGCAATTTGAACAATTAAAAATGAAACTGGCTGCCGAAGGGCTTTTTGCACAAGAAAAGAAAAAAGCTATTCCGCCTTTTGCTAAGCGAGTCGGCATTATTACCTCTTCAAGCGGTGCGGCATTACAGGATATTCTGAATATTCTAAAGCGCCGTGATCCGAGTTTGGCGATCATTATTTATCCGACCTTAGTACAAGGTAAAGAAGCAACACAAGATATTGTAAATACGATTGATTTAGCCAATCGCCGCTGTGAATGCGATGTGTTAATTGTCGGTCGAGGTGGCGGTTCGTTTGAAGACTTGTGGTGTTTTAATGAAGAATCTGTTGCTCATGCCATTTTCCGTTCGGATATTCCGATTATCAGCGCAGTAGGACACGAAACCGATGTGACCATTGCCGATTTTGTTGCAGATTTAAGAGCACCAACCCCCTCTGCTGCAGCAGAATTGGTTAGCCGAGATCAACAAGAGTTAGTACGTCAGTTACAACATCAATTTGACAAATTAAGCCTTGCTTTTGACCGCTTGTGGGCGGAGAAACAAGCATCTTTCGAACGTTTAAAACTACGTTTAAATGCGCAACATCCTGCTCGTCAGGTTCAAATGCAGCAGCAACGATTAGCTCAGTTCAACTATCGCTTAGAAAATGCGATACACAAAACTTATTTAACCGAAAAACAGAAACTCGAACAATTGTTGCTGCGTTTAACCAATCAGCACCCGCAGCATCAATTACAACAGCAACAAATGCAATTAAAGCAAGCCGAATATCGTTTGGTGCAAGTAATAGAACAAACCTTAATCCGCAAACAAAACCAGTGGAAACATATTGCCGAACAAGTGAAACATAATCCATTGCCATACTATGTAGAAAAGAAAAATCAACAATATGCACAATTAGCACAACGACTTCAGTTTGCGATTGAAAAGAAATTAACCAAAGAACAGCAAGCATTTCAGGAACTTTGCACGAAAATAGACGGTTTAAGTCCGCTAAAAATTCTAGCGAGAGGCTACTCTGTAACACAAACCTCGCAAGGAGAGATTCTTCGTTCAACTAAAAATCTTGAGGTGGGTACACAAATCACCACTAAACTTTCACAAGGCGAAATCGTGAGTGAAATCGTCAAAATTAATTGATTAAAATATAACCTGCATTATTCTAATTAATATTTTCTTTGCCAAATCAAGATGTTATTTGCTTTTGTGCATTGTTGTTCACGAAGTTATCCACAAGTTGTGTGAATAACTTCGTTTTTCAAGTTAAAATAAGTGTTGCTTTTTAATGCAAACAATGTTTTATGCGTTTTTATCCCTTGCACAAGCGGACTAATTTCCCTATAATTCTACTCATTCTCAGTTCTGAGAAATTCACTAAACTCATTCTTGCCTGGGTGGCGAAATTGGTAGACGCAGCGGATTCAAAATCCGCCGTTGAGTAAACGTGTCGGTTCGAGTCCGACCCTAGGCACCAAATCTATTTATTCTCTAATTTTATTTAAGGGGCTGTAGT
>NZ_GL831080.1:1057422-1063770 GCF_000188255.1 Actinobacillus ureae ATCC 25976 | reverse complement strand
CCCCAAAAATAAAGTCAAAATCAACCGCACTTAAAACGGGTTTAAATGTGGTTTGAATCGGGTTTAAATACAGCCTTTGATTAAGTAACCGGCGGCTTTACCCACAATGTACGGTTTATTGATATCGGTAGTACGAACGATTTCAACTTTACCACCTACTTCGGTGTAAGTATCCACATACAAGCCGTTTTTACAGCGTACGGTATAACTAAATGATGGCTCGTAGATATTTTGTTTTTGCTCTTTTGATGGCGGCGCAACATAAGCCAACACAATCGCTTTCGACCAAATATCTTTTAATTCGCCAGCTTGTTCATGCACAGCTTCACCCACAACAATACGATCTACTTTGATTAATTTTGCAAAGTCTTCCGGTGTTAAAACTGCGGTAGCCACGTATTTGATTTTTTCTAATACTTTCGGGTGTTCGCTTAACACTTCCAGCACATCACCGGAAATTGCGCAGACGTTTGGTTTGCGACCAGTGGTGTGCTTAATTGCGCGAATACCGGTTTTAATCACACCAATCGGGTCTGAATTAGGGTCGGTAAATTGAGACGTGCCGCTTAAAGTCACTTTGTTTGTTGTTTCGTAGTTAGCTTCGTTTAAGGCTAAGTCTGCACAAGCTTTCTCACGACCCAGAGCAATTACGTCTTGAGTGACACCGGTGGCGTATTGGCGCAACGGATACACACCTTCAGTTTCGTTTACTTCGCGGATGTCAATCGGATATTCGATGTCGTTTTCTTCTAAAACAACGGTCAATGAACCAATATCTTCCGGCGTTAAACGATTTGATGCAGCACGAAGCTCACATTTTGTGGTTTGTAAACGGAACGCTAAGCGACCGAATGTCGGGATTTTGCCGCCTTCTTTTTGGGTTTCTGCGATAGGGAACAACACTTCAGAAATCATGTTGCCGTTGTAATAACCTTGCGCGAGTTCGGTTAATACCGGGTCAACGACGCCTTGTTTTGATAAATCAGTCATTGATTTGCTCCTTTATTGAGTGATTGCGTTAAATGCGGTTGTGTAATCTACATTGTGTTCTTTCATGTAAGCCCAGACTTTTTTGTCCATGTCGATGGCGTCAGCTGACGTGCCTTCGGCATATTCCAACGTGTCATTTTGTGCGGTTGTCGCTTTTTCTTTGGTTGCTACCTCAGAGAAATTTACGGCTTGAGGTTGCGCATCCAAAAAGGCTTTGAGTTTGCTGTATAGGCTATCTCCCTCACCAAACTCGACCACACCACCTTGCATTGTGGTGGAAGCATAATTCAACAAATCGACCGCTTGTTGTTTAGCAATCGGGGCGAGTTTGCCTGCTTTCACTAAGCCTTCCGCAAAGTCGGCATTTTCGGCTTTGGCTTGGTTGAGTTCCGCTTCTGCCTTTTCCGCTTTCGCTTTGGCGTTTTCATCTTTGAGTTGCTGATTTTCAGCACGCAAACGGTCTAATTCCGCTTTCTCTTCTGCACTCTTTTCAGGTTCTCCTTGAGTTGGTTCAGTTTGATTGGGTTCATTTGGCATTGCTTCGCAAAAATCCACAATACCTTGCTCACTTTCTGAAAATTCAGGATTGCGCAAGCCTTTCACCGCAGGTGGCATAGCCCCTAAAAAGCCAACGTGGCGCAAATAAAGCGAGCCTTGTTTTGGGTTGTCGGGGCTGTTGGCAAGGTAGAAAAAGGCAGAGGCTTTCTTAAATCGCACATCAGCAACCATTTCGGCAAATTCGGGGTGGATTTGGTCAAGCTCCGCTTTCAACACATCGCCCTCTAACTGCAAGCCTTTTACCCATGCATAGGCTGGTGCTTCCATTGTGGGGTGTCCGATTACCGCTGGGGCTTCGTGATAGGCGACATCGTAGGCATCAACAGCTTGTTGCAAATCGGCAGACGTGATTTCTACCACCGTGCCGTGTGCATCTGGGCGTTTGCCTGCTTTAAAAATTTCGATAAAGGTCATTTCGTTCTCCTTGTTTGCACACATCATAGAAAAAATGACCGCTTGGGGCTTTTAAACTGGTTTAAGGATTGAAAAAGGGAATTTGAAATGGGAAGAAGGAGAAAAGGCGTGTTTTTGCGTGTTTACGGGTGTTTATAAACACGCTCAAGGTTATTCAAGCGATAATTTATCAAATGGGATTTAAAACGCCACAATGGGCGTTTTATGCGTTATTTTTGAAAATTGGGCGATACTATAGATTTTGGTCGATTTGACGTTGTAAAACAGCCTTTGCTTTCTCTAATAATTTTTGCTCATTTTGTGAATTGAGACCTAACCACGGACGAGCAGGAATTTTTGACTGTTTAGCGAAGACGGCATTGTCGCCTTTACCAAATTTTAATCGCTTGCCTTTCTTCGGTTTAATGACACCACCGAATTGGTGCAATCTGGCATACTTGGCATCTGAACCAAATTCAACGCCGTTGTTATCGTAGTTGTAAGCCGTTCTCTCAGATAAATAGCCTTGATGTTTTAAGATTTTGTCGTTGCCTTTTATCTCTTGGGTGAGCGGTGAAAGAGGCTTCCATTTGTTACCATCAGGATCAACTTCCTGCTTAAACCGTTCCGCGTGGATTTTCTTCAAGGTTTCCCCCAGCACGCCATAAAGCTTGTGGGGGTGTTGCAGTTGGTTGGCAATATGGTGCAGTTTTGCGACCGCTTGGGTGTCGTTGAGGGTGATTTTAATCATAACCTTGATCTCGTAGAATAAAAGCGTGGTAATGTTGCCACGCTTTATTTAAGGAATTTATTATGCAAAAAGACATTGCAGATACTATCGCGTTAATGAGTTCTAAAGAAATCTTAGTAAATAAATTACCCACTATGCCAGAAAGTGCAGCTCACGAAAGCCTCGCCATTGATTTTGTTGAGTTCGCTAAAAAGCTCTCTTTGGAATTACAAAACAATTACAGCGATGTTAATCTTGCTCTTTTTCAGGGTAATCATTCAGCATCTTAACGCTTGCTAAATAATTTGATAAAGACATAGTGCTATTTTCAAATTTTCTTAGCAAAGCCGATTTAATGTCGGCTTTTTCTTGTTTTGTTAAATAGTCAGGGTACATGCCTTGACTTTTAGCGTCTTCCCAGAAGTTCATTGTTATTCTCCTATTGATTAAAAAATAAGTTGGACGTATAGTAAAACCATTGCAGTAGGGGTTACCAACTGGAAAGGGGCCAGGGTCGAAAGACGGCTGATTATCCTGTTCGAATCAGGCAAACTACTGCAATGAACCCCATAACACTTCAAATGCTCCTAATTGAGTAAAATCTTCAACCGCACTTGCTGTTCTCACTACATTTAATTTTTGAGCGAGTTTCTTGCCGCTTAATTCATCTTTGATTTTGACTTCGTAATCCATTTTGATAGCAACCTTACCTTTCTCAGTTTCATAGATAAATAGCAGCACATCGCCAGCGTTCTTGTTGCGTTGCTGTTCTTTTGCCTGTAACAAAATCGCCTTTGGATTTCTCAACTTCTCTGGCAACTGCTCCCAAAACTCAATCGGCAGGTTAATACCTTTGGCTTGCTTGGTATCACGCAGGGCGTGCAATATATCTTTATCACGCACGGCAATCACGGCAGATTGTGGAGCACTTTTCAAGTGCGGTCAATTTATCAATGACTTTCGCAGGAATAACGCCTACGTTTTTCATTTGTCCACGTGCCATTTTTTCGGTGGCAACGGTAGCTACCATCGACTTCATTGCGCCGTTTAACATCATCACCGCTCGGGGATTTTGTAACACGTTTTCAACCAGCAGGCTGGCAAGTTTTGGCTCGGCATTGACAAATTTATTGAACAACAGCTGATCTACGTCCGCATTCCGCCCTGCAGTCAAACGTTCAAAATTATGCGGTTGAAATCCTACATCATAGCCTTTCGGCACGCGTACCATTCGTGGATTGCCGGAACGTGTGCCTACTAGTTTTTCCTGCCATTCAATTTCCGGCGATGGACTGACGGTTTTACCCATCTCTTTCAAATCATCCTCATCGTGAGCGGTGACAGTGCAATGGCAGCCGTAGGCTTTAATGGGGTAGTAATAACGCCAAAATGGATCATTTGCCGGTAAAATTGTGCCGTCCAAATCAATATGCTCTTGACGTGGGTGAGCGTTGTCGCGGTGATGATATTCCCAATAAGGCATTACATTAGCAAGGTCTAAATGCTGTTGCAGCCATCCGCGATTGTAAGCTGCATAAACGTTGGTGTCGTAAATAATACGAGTTCGCCAATTTCTACCGCCCTTGTAATCCCAACCTGTGCTAGCGACAATTTCGTCAAACCGCTTGCGAAAACTCTCCAGCGTTTCGCCGTTGTTGATGGCTTCGTCCACTGCTTCACGAAAGGCAAGCATCACTTCATTGCGGTTTGCGCCTGCCACCGTAAAAAAGTAGTCATGTTCATCGCCCAATACGTCTAAATAGCTGTTGGTCGGTAGATTGAGCTTTTTCTCAAAGTATTTGACTTGATTTTCAAAGGTGAATTTCATTGACAAATCTCCCCTAGTCCCTCTTCACTGAAGAGGGAGACTTGGCACGCTCATCTTCTACAGATTGTTGCCCTGCAAACTGTGCCGCAGTTGAACCCCAAGCTAGCAGTTCACCATATTCGGCATAGCTCAATTCGGGAATAAGGCTATCGAGCTGGTTGCGGAAGTCTTCCAAACTTTCGGCTTGCCCTAAGCGGTCGCGAATATCCTGTAGCCAAGTTTCAACAACGGCTTTGCCTTCCACTTCCAACTGTTCGCCAATGGTTTCAATTACGCTTTTGGGGATTGGCTCGGCAAAATCGATCTTATCCGTCCCTCTCTTTTGTAAAGAGGGGTTAGGGGAGATTTATTTAAACAAATGTTCGTAATTGATAACTTGCTCGCTATCCAGCCAACTCCACACATCAAAGCACGGGCAGTCTTTAATCCATTCATTAGGTGTGATTGTGCGGTCGCCGTTTAGGTCTGGGCTTAAATCACGATGTCCACAAATACGAGCACTGGGATATTTGGCTTCTAATTGGTGAAGCAAGCGATTGGGCTTCCGTATATTCGCTGTGATTGCGTTTGTCTTTGGTAATACCGCCGACTAAGCAGATGCCAAGGCTGTTTAAATTATGTCCTTTGACGTGTGCGCCTGTTTCTCCCTCTTTGCTACCTGTTTCAACGGTGCCGTCGGTGTCAATCACAAAGTGGTAGCCAATATGTTGTAAGTGCGGATTGAATTGCTTGTAGTTGTCCGCTAAACACCGAAAGACACGCTGTTTGTGCCAGTCATCAATGCGTTGTGCGGCGGTTTGAGTGGTGGTGCGGAGTTGCTTGCCGTTTTGGGTGGCTGAGCAATGGATCACGATTTTGGTGATGGGTGAGGTGTGCATAAAAAAACTCCAGTTATCAAGGATTGGTTGATAACTGGAGTTTAGTTAATGCTTATGGAAAGGGATTTTAAACTACTTTATAACCTTTGAATGGGCTTTATTGAAATAATAACGACAAATTAAACAACTTGGAGAACCCATTATGGCTAATTTTAAACGAGTTATTTGTTGTTACATTATTGAACGTGGTTTAACCGTGAAATGTAGCAATTTTATTGTCAAAAAAATGGAAAAATGCAAAAAAGGATCTTGGCTGTGGTGGCGACTGGCTAAGCTACACTTCAAACTTTTTGACCTTTCTTGCATTATTTTTCAGTATTCTAAATAAAAGCTAATAACTTTGTTTCTTTACTATGCCTTCTGAAGTTTTCAAAAACTTTGCGATAGGATATTCTGACTTGCAAGTGGCACAATAAAATTCATCTTGATAACTAGAAGAAACTATTGTTGCTCCCAAATGTCTTCTACGTTGCTGTAACGTTATTGATTTACCTTCATTATCGTAGCAATGTGGGCAAATATAATGTAAAACACCTTCGCCAGTGGATTGATAAAACGTCTAAATCTGGTATTCATAGATACGCCAAAAAATTGAAAGATTTAGATGGCTTTGTGGGGAAAAGCGGTTCATTTTAATTAGCTACTCAAATTGATGTTGATAATGCCTCAGAACCGAACCAATCGCTAGCTCAACTTTATCAACAACTTGGTCAGATTGAGTATCAAAAATTCCAAATCTTACAAAAAATTTCTGAATTAAGAGTAGAAATCCTACCTTAATAATAAACCCAGCTTACTAAAAATAGGCTAGGTTTATTTTTTCATATATTGAAACTTCGTTACATTTGAACTTTATATCTTACCAAATAGTCAGGTTTCTTCCCACATTTATCTTAGTTTATATGTGTTGGTTATGTTAGATGGGTTTAATTGGATTAAAGAATATGCCTAAAGGAATATTAAATAAGGGG
>NZ_GL831080.1:1050411-1054832 GCF_000188255.1 Actinobacillus ureae ATCC 25976 | reverse complement strand
TTCAGTAACGGGACTGAAATTTCTCACAACCGTAAAACAGGTGATGTTGTGGTAAAAACATCAGATACGGTAACGGTTACTGCAGGCAAGGCGGTGGTGAATGCCGAAACCGAAATCAATGGCAACACCACCATCAATGGCAAATTACATGCTAGTGGCAACATTACCTCGGGCAAAGAAGTGTCTGCGCCAAGCGTTAAACAAGGTTCTGTTTCACTTGGTTCTCACGTCCATAGTGGCGTCCAAGGTGGTCGAGACACTTCCGATAAACCCCAGTAATTCTTTAAATTAGTTTAAAATTCCTCTCATTTCATAGCCGTTACACTCACGGCTATGAAAACTGCTATCCAACACACTCACTGGCAATTAGCCCCTACTGATGTCGCTACCATTCAAGGCGAAGATGATTTACATCAGTGCATTCTGAATATTCTGTCCACCCGAAAAGGCAGCGACGTACTTCATCCTGATTTTGGTTCCGAGCATTTCGATTATATCGACCAACCTGAAGATATTGCGATTCCGAATATCGTGCGCGAAGTTTTTACTGCCATTGATAAATGGGAAAAGCGTGTCGTGGTGCAAGAAGTCATTATTACCGGTGAAGCCCCTGAATTTCACTTTACGGTGAAATGGTGCGTGGCTGAAGATGTTGCACGTCAAATTTATGCAACGGAGTATCAACTATGATTGCAAACCGTGAAGAAATTCAAATTGTTGAAGAAGATGTGGCAAAAATCCTTGCTGACTGCATTGCGCAATATGAAGAGCGCACAGGCAAAACCTTACAACCTGCCCATATTGAGCGGCTAATTATTAACCTATATGCATATCGTGAATTATTGATGCGCAAAGGGATTAACGAAGCCTTTCGGCAAACCTTCCCGCAGACGGCAACGGGGCAGGCGTTAGATTTATGCGGTGAACAAATGGGCTGCATTCGCCTTGCCGCGCAACCGGCTGAAACCACCTTATGTTTTCGCGTGGAAGAAACCGAACACGAGGAGATTGTGATTCCGGCAGGCACGATGGTGCGTGCCACAGAGTCACTTTATTTTTCAACGAAGACGGAAACGGTGATTTCAAAATTCGCCAGCTTTGTTGATGTGGTTGCGGTGGCAAATCTCACTGGCGAAGCAGGTAATGGATGGGAGGCTGGACGAGTAAAAACGCTTGAAAGCCAGATAGCTTATCAAGGCACACTCACGGTCAGCAACATTGATGAAACCGATGGTGGGGTGGCAGAAGAAAGCGATGAAGATTACCGCAAACGTATCTTACTTGCGCCTGAAGCCTTTACCGTTTGTGGCACCTTTGAAGCCTACAACTACCACACGCGTAGCGTGACGCCATTTATCAATGATGTTGCCGTACAACGCCCAAAAGCCGGCACAGCAGGAATGACAGTGTTAACCAAACGTGGCGTACCTCAACCGCTCTTAATTGACAAAACCAAAGCCTATTTAAGTGGCGATAAACGCCGACCGCTCAATGACACTGTAATTGTCTCACCGGCGAAAAAAGTAAGCTACAACATTGTGGCAAATCTTGAGCTTTATAGTTCAGCAAATGCCGCAGAAACTAAAAGTCGAGCATTGAAAGCTGTGCAAGATTTATTAGCGAAAGAGCCATTTACTCTAGGCGTGGATATTGTGCCACTAACTATTGCAGCAACCTTGAAAATTTCAGGCGTGTATAACGTAGAAATTATGGAGCTACATTTGACTGAAGTGTTGGAAAACGAATGGGCGGTGTGTGAAAGCATTACCTTAAACGTGGTGGGAGAATCTCATGGCTAAGCTGATTTATGCGGACATTATCCGCCAAGATGTGAAATTTACTACGCTTGCCGATTTAACCAACCGACTTGATACCCTTGATAAGTCGCAGATTATGACCTCGCTGATTGATTTGCTCGATGAAAAATACATTGAGTTGGTGGCCGAGAAATGGAGTGTGACAGGTTATGGCGGCTATTTGTTAGCTAATGATATTAAGTCAAAACGCAGCTTAATTAGCTCCGCAGTTGAATTGCACAAATACAAAGGCACGCCGTTGGCGGTGAAGCAGATTTGCAAAAAATTGGGCTTAGGTGAAGTTGAAATTATAGAGCGCCTCGCCAAGCAATACTACGACGGTGCAATTATACGCAATGGTATCTACTACCGTGGTGATGATAACCGCTGGGCTCAATACCGTATTCTTTTAAATAGTGTGATTACCAATAGTGAAGCCAAGATTGCTCGAAAAGCAATTGAACGATTTGCTCCTGCACGAAGCGAGTTGGTGGCATTGGACTACCGCAAATTCGCTTTTTTACATAACAACAGATTAACTCGCAACGGTACTTATAGCCGTGGTGCGGCATAAGAGAGGATAAAATGACGACTTTAACAAAAGATGATTTTTTACCAGAACAACCAGTTTGGGAAGATGGCGTTTATATGCTGAAAGAAACCGACCCTGTACTTGGTGGTCCAATAGGTGTTGATAATTTACCCTTAAAACATTTAGCAAACCGCACGCTATTCTTAAAAAGCGAAATGGAGAAGGTTGGCGAGCAAAATGAAAATGCTTTCAGAAAACTTGCTAAAGCCGATGGCTTCCGTTTTATCGGTCAAGCCGAAAGTATCGAACAACTCCGCACAATTCGCCCAACAGAACATGGGCAACGGATTTTCGTTAAGTCGTACTACGCAGGTGGTACAACTGGCGGTGGGGAGTTTGTGGCAGATTTGCAAGATTTGGTGACACCTGATGATGGTGGGACATGTTTTGTGGTTGAGGTTGGCAATGCAGGGCGTTGGAAGCGAGTATTAGACAGTGAGATTTCCGCCTTTGATTTTGGTGCGGTGGGTGATGGTATGGCTGATGATGCTCAAGCCCTTAATCGTGCGGCGAATCATTGCCAAAAACAATGGGGCAAAATGTTGTCACTTTGTGGGGAATTTTATCTCGGCTCAACAGTGAGCTTTCGTCATTGTAAAGTTGAGGCGACTCGGGCAAGGTTTGTCGTAGGGCATAACGGGATTGGTCTGATTTTGGGTGGCTCAGGCAATAATGCCAACAACCCAACGCAACAGATTGATGAGGTGATTCGTGCCGTTGGGATGCCTCCAAGCACTCGCCTTACTCCCTTGGTACAAGTTATTGGGGAAAAGGGACAATACGTCGACATCAACCGAGCTGATTACGTGCAGATTTATGCTAATGCCACCGCAGGCAGTCAACATAACAACAATTATTCTAGCGCTTATTCCACCTTTAATTTCAAATTTGTAAACACCATTGAGCTTTTTGGTGAAAGCGGTGGCTGGATTAACGAAAATACTTTTAATCTGAATCGTTGTTCTAAGATTGTGCTAGATGGTGACTATTTACACAATCATAATCTCTTTAATCGTGGCTGCATGGAAAGTCAAGGGGAGATTTATTGCAATGGCTCTAGCAATCAGTTTGTCGGTTTTCGCTTCGAACGCCGACCCTCTGTTGCAACAGAAACGCTCAAGATTACCTTTACCGAGTCATCTTGGAATAACCACATTGAAGCCAGTTGGCAATCGTCAAAAGGCTACACCAACAACCCTTACGGCACACATCTTATTACCGTCAATGACGAGGGTTTGGGTAATACTGTTAATCACATTGCAGCCAAAAATAGCCAAGATGTACCGCTCTTTTCGCTGACCTCACAAGCTGATATTGCCATGGCTGGCACAGGGGCAGGCGGTGTAGTGGGCTTGGGTAATATGGCAGGAGTGCGCAACCTCAAGCGTTTGCCGAATGGGAAATATGAAATCGCCAATAATCACTCTGTGATTTACGAGTCACCACTGATTGACCTTACTCAGTCGCCGATTGTGTGGTTTCGCTCTTCCGAACCGCATTTCCGAATGAGTGTGTATTATTTCAACGCACAAGAACAACGCTTAACGAACAAGGCAGAGGTAGGCGAGATTTTTAGTGGTAGCTTTTACTGGAGCGACAGCGAAGGTTTTAGTTTCATGCAAGGCAACTCACAAAACATTAACTTTCACACAAAACCGAATCAAGCTCGTTTCGCTAAAGTGGTGATTTCATCGGGCTCTAATGTTGCAGGACTTACCTTTAATGCCCTTGCGTTAGGGATTCGCCAGTTTAATCAATTCTCAAAGATTGATGGCTTTAGGCTGGGAATGCTACCTGAACCTAAAGGCGGCAATCAACCGATGATTTACCAAAATCAAGAAATTGATATGGATAAAGTACCAGAAGGCGTGGTGTGTTATAAATCAGACCTCGCCGAAATGCGAGTCAATATTCAAAAAATGCCGTTGTTGATGAAGCCTATCGTCGATAAAACGATAACTCTTGCTGTACCAAAAATGTTCTTAGAGCGAGGCAAAGGCGAATTGCTGTACAAATCGGACACAGACGGTAGC
>NZ_GL831080.1:1046417-1049475 GCF_000188255.1 Actinobacillus ureae ATCC 25976 | reverse complement strand
GCAACAAGCTATTCAGGAAAATATGAGGATAATATGGTATTCAAATTTTAGAAAACTGTAATTCAGTTTCAATATATGAAAAGAAAGCGAGATGAAATTATCTCGCTTTTTTCGTCGCAGTTATATTGAGTGGGTTTACGATATGTTCGGTTTACCGGAAGTACCTGTATTAGAAGCGGAAAATCCAGAACCTAACTTTGTTATTGAAGTAACTGGTTATAACGATCTCATGATTCCAATTGCGGAAATCTCACCGATCACTTATCCAGAATATGCTAACTCATTCATGTTCTAATTGTAGCTATGTAATATAGTTAGTCATATAAGAAAGCGGTCTAATTTCGCGAAGAATTTGCAAATTCTTGCTGAAACTAGACCGCTTGTTACTTGGGAATGACTGAATTTGCTTAGAAGAAAATTTCAGCCTTTAACCCACCCATTTCACTACGACTCAATTTCAATCCAAAACGATGTAATTCGACAATGCGTTTAATGATTGAAATACCTAAGCCGCTACCTTTTTCATCTTGACTGGATTGAATTGGACGATCGACCGGACGGTAAAACGGCTGACCCAGTTTAGCCAAATCTTCATCACTCACCCCATTGCCGTTATCTTCTACGACGAGACTATTCGTTGATAGCGTGATCTTGATGAGACTTTGTTCCGGCGTATAGTTAATCGCATTATCAATCAGATTTCTCAGCACTAAATTAAGCAATAATATCTTACCTAACTGCGCTTGAGGTTCAGCTTGCAAATCAACAATGATTTCCGACCGCTTGTTTTCTGCTTGCTGATAAAGCTGACTAACATTATTTTCTATCAATTTTCGCCAATTAATAGGCTCTAATTGTTCTAGTTCGGTTAAATTTTCCAAGCGAGAAAGTGTGAGTAACTGCTCAATCAATTGTGCAATTCGGTCTATGCTATTTGTCATATTTTGTAGCGCTTTACTATGTTCAACAGGGGCATCTAACGTCATTTGTGCAATTTCGGTTTGAATTCGTAAGCCGGCAAGCGGGCTACGTAATTCATGTGCTGCATCCGAAGTGAAACGTCTTTCCCGATTAAACATTGTTTGTGTACGCTCAAAATAATGGTTGAGATTATTGACTAACGGAATAATTTCACTAGGTAATTGTGCCGTACTAATTGCTTTGAGCTCATCCGGTTTGCGCTGCGCAACATCATTTTCCAGCCGTTTTAAACTGATAAATTCACGATGAATAATCCATAAAATCGCTAAGATTGTCATCGGAAAACCGAATAACCAGCTCCAAGATTGAGAGATAATCGTCTTATTAATTAAATCGTTTCGATAATCGATTTCCTGTCCGACCGCAATATAAACATCATTATCCTTTAGCCAATAAATACGCCAAATATCAATATCTTGTTCATCATCAATCTCATCATCTGCTTCTGTCAGCTGAATATTCTGAAAACCTTCTAGCGGTGTAAAGGTAAAAAATTGTCCGTCACGCCCATCGTTAATAATTTGCTCGCCTTTATCGGTAAAGATAGCGAAAGCCAGCGCATCATCATCTACATCCGCTTGATAAAAACCGCCTTTATTCTGGACGGTATGAAAGCCTTCGGCAATATTTGATGAGGCTAAACGTTCGGCAAAGAAAATTTGCTGCGAGTCGAACAATTCGTTAATTTCCTTATGCAGCACGCGCCATTCAATCATCGCAGAAATAAGCCAAATCAGTAGTGAGATACCTGAAAGTGCGACAAGTAGTCGGTATTTTAAACTACGCGTTTTGAGTGCATTAGCCATGTTCAGACCCCAAACGATAGCCTACTCCGTGTACTGTTTTTATCCAACTCTTACCTAATTTTTTACGAAGATTGTGAATATAGACCTCAAGCGTGTTACTGCCGACGTCGTTATCCCAGCTATACAATTTCTCCTCGATGGAAGAACGTGTTAATACCTTATCCTTATTACTTACAAAAAGCTGCAATAACTGGAATTCTTTGGAAGTTAAAATAATAGGATTATCCGCTAATGTAGCGCTGTGAGTATTATTATCAATGCGTAAACTACCAATCACAATTTCACTTGAGCTTTGTTGATAACGGCGGCGAACCAGTGCTTGTAAGCGAACAACCACTTCCATTAATGCAAAGGGTTTACAAAGGTAATCATCGGCACCTGAATTAAAACCAAGAATACGATCGTCGAGCGTATCTCGAGCGGTAAGAATTAGCACCGGTATATCTTGATGTTCTTTTCTCCAACGCTTCAGAATATCTAAACCATCCATTTTAGGTAGACTCAAATCAAGAACCACCGCATCATATTGTGTAGAGAAAAGGGCATCAAAACCGAGTTTTCCATCTTGAAACCAATCGACGACAAAATTCTGTTTGGTCAATCCAAGCTTTAGGCCGTCGCCAATAAGTTTATCGTCTTCAATAAGTAATATACGCATTTCGTATCCTTTAAATAAACAAGCGGTTGAATTTTGCAAAAAATTTGCAGAATTTAACCGCTTGTTAGAGTAAAAGCTATTGTTCAGCTTTGCTTGGTAATTCCGCCTAATATGAGCAAAATTTTACCAATTATTTAAAACTAAACAACAACATCACACACAATACTTCCAAAATGAGTTAGCTATTACTGAGCTTTCTCAACCGTATAAACATCAATTGATGAATGGAAAGTTTCCTTATCTAATATTCCTTGAATACGGATTTTGTCGTTTGGGGTAACGTTTAAACCGTTCCATACATGATCATCAATTTCAATTTTGATATCACCAGTTGCATCCGCAAAGATATATTCGTCGTTATCTACTTGACGAAGAATTTTACCTTCTAATGTTACACGGCTGTCATCGAGTGATGATTTCGCTTGTGCAACAGTAACGATACTGGTTGTATTAGCGCCAAATGTTTGATTTTGAGAAATCGGTTGAGAACAGGCTGCTAATAATGTTGCTGCCGCTAATGTTGAGAGAACAGTCAATTTTTTCATGTAAAACTCCTAATATAAAAGTGAAGGGGCAGAAATAGTCGTTAAATAATTCAGCATTATTTTTGGGG
>NZ_GL831080.1:1036237-1045251 GCF_000188255.1 Actinobacillus ureae ATCC 25976 | reverse complement strand
GAAAAATCTGCACCTTAACCTGTTGGAGGTTTAGTCCAACTTTGGGGGGCAGATCATAATGATGATCTAAAAATAATCATTACCAACCCTTTTGTCCAATAGAGGCATAGTTTTGCAAAACACCAACCTTTTTGTCTACTATGCCTAAAAAAACCACAGTTTTCACGTCATACAAACAACTTTCCCGTGTATTCCGTGCGTTCTGTGGTTATTTACTTTTCCTATCTACTGAACATTCATAATTGCTTCAATATCAGCAATTTCTCTCGGGCAGCCGCTTGTCAGATTTTTATTACCATATTTGGTAATCAATAAATTATCCTCAATTCGTACGCCAATGCCTTTGTATTGCTCCGGCACATCTGCATCACTCGAAATGTATAAACCTGGTTCAAGCGTTAACACCATACCGATTTCAAGCGGACGATCTTTTTCCGTGCCATAATTGCCCACATCGTGAACGTCTAAACCAAGCCAATGTCCCAAGCCGTGCATATAAAATTGACGATAGGCTTTCTCAGCAATTAACTGCTCCACTTCGCCTTTTAAAATACCTAAGCGGACTAAACCTTCGGTTAGCACTTGTGCTGCCTTTTCATTAGCAATTTTGATCGAACTTTGCGGAACAAGCCATTTAGCTGCTTCTTTCATTGCGTCCAATACGAGCTGATAAATCTCTCGTTGTGGTTCAGAGAACTTACCGTTAATCGGGAAGGTACGGGTAATATCGCCAGCATAGTGAGAAAATTCCGCCCCAGCATCAATCAGCAATAAATCGCCGTTTTTTAGCACTTGATCATTTTCGTTATAGTGCAAAATACAGGCATTTTCACCGCTTGCTACAATCGAATTATAAGCAGGGAATCTCGCCCCAAAGCGGGTAAATTCGTGCTGAATTTCGCCCTCAATTTCCAATTCATAACGATTTGGGCGAGTTTGTTTCATCGCACGAATATGTGCCAATCCCGAGATATGACAGGCTTGCTGAATCAAAGCGATCTCCGCTGTCGATTTAATCAAACGCATTTCCGACAATATCGGCTGCCAATCAATAACCTCTGCAAACTGTTCCGCCACTATGCTATCGCCCCATTCCTGTAAGCCTTTCGCATAATAACAAGCGGTCAAATTTTGCATTTTTTCTGCAAAAACACGAGAAACATCCTCAATATCAAACGCCAAATCCACGTTCAAGGTTTCAGGGGCTTTTTCAATCCCCAAACGGCGACCATTCCACGTTTCCATTAGCGGAGCTTTTTTACGCACAAAAATCACACTCTCGCTTTTACCGTTTTTTTTAATCAGCAACAACGCAGATTTCGGCTCGGCAAAACCGGTTAAATACCAGAAATAACTATCTGGACGGAATAAATAATCGCAATCACTATTACGGCGTTTCTCAGTTTCAGTAAACACCACCAACGCAGAATTATCCTGCATTTGCTCAAACACACTATTTCTACGCTCAACAAACTCTTCTCTCGGCAATTCAGCTAGATAGGCAAGATCCATACTATTCTCCTCTTCAAATATTTGTTTATTCTAACACAAGCAAGCGGTCTGATTTCTCGCAAATTTTACAAAGAAACCGCATAAAAAAAGAAAAAGTCAGTTTAATCTAAGATAACATCGTAAATCAAACTGACTTTGGGGATATTTTTCCCCCTCTCTCTGCTTGTTTCGCTACACGCTTCAACAAGCTGTCTCTCTCCCGCAAGAGGAGAGAGTGTAATGTCCTACAACATTTTCTAGCACAATCCGCCTAAATTTAAATCATATACAAGCGGTCAAATCCGCTGAATTTTTTGCAATTTGCAAAGTTTTCAATAAATTCAACCGCTTGTCATAAACAACTCTCTCCCCCTTGCGGGAGAGAGACAGACTTGAGCAAAGCAACGGCTTTGCGAAAAATCAGAGAGAGGGGAAGCTGTAAAATTAAACTTAAATATACCAAACAGGCAAAGCAACTAAATCTTCCGCCAACCACAAACGTTGTGGATATTGGTTAATAATCACGCCTATGCCGATTTTAATTTCGGATTCAGGAAAATTATCCTTCAAAATGCTAAAAGCCTTGACCATTTTTTTATCAGGGCTTGCCGATGTTTTGATTTCCACTGGGTATAAAGTGCGGTCATATTCAATCAGTAAATCAATTTCTTTTTGATTGGTATCTCGATAAAAATAAATCGGCGGCTCTATCCCTTTGTTGTAGAAAGATTTAATAATTTCGCTCACGGCAAAAGTTTCCAAAAATTGACCGCTTTTAGCCCCTTTTGAAATAGTTTCGGGCGTGATCCATTTGGTTAGCCACGCCATTAACCCCGTATCCAACATATACACTTTTGGGGTTTTAATCGCTCGTTTGAGATGATTATTGCTGTATGGCTTGAGCAAATAAATGATTCCCGAGGTTTCCAAAATCGCCATCCAACGTTTGATAGTATCCATCGACACGCCCACTTCTTGTGCCACATTGCTGTAATTTAGCAACTCGCCACTACGAGCGGCAATCGCTACCATAAAACGAGTGAAATCCGTGATACTACTCACATTCGTGAGTGAGCGAACATCTCGTTCAATATAGGTGGAAACGTAGGAAGCATAGTAAATTTCCCAATTTGTTTCTTGCTCATACAAGCGTGGCATATAACCTTGATGAATAATTTTCCAAATGTTTTCAATAGGTTGTACCACTTTCTCTCGAGCAAAAATATAATCTTGCGTAGGAATAAAAGGTAACGAAAAATCTAGCTGTTGAATTTCTCGCAACGAGAAACCTTGTAATTTCAACACCGCTACTCTCCCCGCTAGGCTTTCCGTCACATTTTGCATTAAGTGAAAGGCTTGCGAACCAGAAAGCAAATACAACTCTGACGTTTTTTGCTTATCAATCACCAATTTCAAGCTAGAAAATAACTCCGGTACATATTGCACTTCGTCTAAAATCAACTTACCTGAATAGTTAAGCATAAATAAGCTAGGATCGTTTTTTGCCATTGATAGCACCATCGGATCATCAAAGGTCACATATTGATAATCTTCACTAATATGCTGTAACAGCGTGGATTTCCCCACTTGTCTTGGTCCTGTCACCAACACCGCAGGAAATTGTTTGATTAAAGCCTCAATCAACGGCTTCATTTGGCGTGAGTAAAGTTTCATAGCTAAAAATCAGTTTAATTTAAGATAATATCGTAAATTAAACTAGAAAATACAGTACAAGTAAAGAAAAAGTTAGTTTAATTTAAGATGTAATCGTAAATTAAACTAACTTTTGGATATTGAGCTAGGGCAGAAATTACTTCCACCAATTTTCTAATACGAGATTAGGGATAAATTGAAAGGCTTTATCGCTGGAAACAAGAATACATTCTGTTACTAGGGCATGAGCTCCAATCATTTGATCTTGAATGCCCATGATTTTGCCTTCTCGTTCCATCTCTGCTCGCAGCTGACCATACACTTCCGCCACTTGATAATCCCAATCCATCACCGTAATTGCAGATAAAAAAGTATTTAAAAATGCAGTAAGTTTCTGATTATTACGTTTTTTTACACCATAAAACAACTCTGCAGCCGTGACCGATGAAATACAAATCAATTTCGGATTAAGTTGTTGTAGTTTCTTAACCACAGTAGGCTCTTGCCTAAAGAAATAACTCACCGTATTAGTATCTAGCATATACATTTAAAAGCCCTCGAACGGATCTCGAGTTGCCATTTCTTGCTTGCGATCTTGTTCTGATAAAAACTGCTCATCACATTCAAGCATTGGTAATAACTCAAAGACTTTCTGCCAATTTTGCTGATTGCGAGAACGTATCGAAAGCGTAATATCGCCGTTTGCTTCTTTAAACACATAAACTTGCTTCGCATTAAACTCAAATTCAACAGGTAATCGTACGGCTTGATTACGCCCATTTCTAAATAAACGTGCGACTTTTTCCATTTTATTGCTCCTTTTGATGAGAGGTTTGGCATATGCTTTAATATATGACTATACGATACCAATGTCAAAGCAAGCGGTTAAATTCGCTTGATTTTTTGAAATTTACAAAATTTTGTCCACTATCCCAAAATTTTCAATAAATTTGACCGCTGTTTACTAAACCTCCAACAACACCGCCTTTAACTGCCCAATTTTATCCCTTACTGCAGCGGCTTTTTCAAACTCAAGCTCCTTAGCGAAATCTCGCATTTGTTGTTCTAATTGTTTGAGCTCTTTTTCCAGCTCTTTGCGGGATTTTGGTTTGTAGGTATTTGCAGATTTTTCTTCAATTTTGACCGCTTGTTTGCCACGTTTCGGCTTGTCGGTTTGTCCGATGTCGAGCAATTCTCCTACTTTTTTGTTAAGGGCTTGCGGGATAATACCGTGTTCTTCGTTGTATTTTTGTTGTTTTTCTCGGCGACGTTCGGTTTCGGTGATCGCTTTTTGCATAGAATTGGTAATGCGGTCGCCGTAGAGAATCGCTTTGCCGTTAAGATTTCGAGCAGCACGTCCGATAGTCTGAATTAATGATCGTTCGGAACGTAAAAAGCCTTCTTTATCCGCATCTAAAATCGCCACGAGCGACACTTCCGGCATATCCAAGCCCTCACGCAATAAGTTGATACCGACCAATACGTCAAACATCCCCATTCGTAAATCGTGGATAATTTCCACCCGTTCTACCGTGTCAATATCGCTATGCAAATAACGCACACGCACACCGTGTTCATCGAGATAATCGGTTAAATCTTCTGCCATTTTTTTGGTTAGCGTAGTAATTAGTACACGTTCATCTACCGCTACTCGTTTGTGAATTTCGGACAGTACATCATCAACCTGCGTCGCAACCGGACGCACTTCAATGATCGGGTCTAATAATCCCGTTGGACGAACCACCTGATCCACTACATCGCCATTCGATTTTTCTAATTCATAATTACCCGGTGTTGCCGAGACATAAATCGTCTGCGGTGCAAGGCGTTCAAATTCTTCAAAACGAAGTGGACGGTTGTCCAACGCAGACGGTAAACGGAAACCGTATTGCACTAGTGTTTCTTTTCTAGCTCGGTCGCCTCGATACATACCGCCGATTTGTGGTACGGTAACGTGACTTTCGTCAATAATCAGCAAACCGTCCGCCGGCATATAATCGAATAATGTCGGAGGCGGTTCGCCCTCTTTTCTGCCTGACAGATAGCGTGAATAGTTTTCAATACCCGAGCAATAGCCCAACTCATTCATCATTTCAATATCGAATTGCGTACGTTGGGTAATGCGTTGTTCTTCCAACAATTTATTTTCTTTGATGAAATATTCGCAGCGTTCCACCAGTTCTTGTTTGATTTCTTCAATTGCATTCAAAATACGTTCACGAGGGGTAACATAGTGAGTTTTCGGATAAATGGTGTAGCGAGGTACTTTGCCCAAGCTATGTCCAGTAAGCGGATCGAATAACGAGAGGCTTTCGATTTCATCATCAAATAATTCGACACGTAACGCCATTTCATCCGATTCAGCCGGGAAAATATCAATCACTTCGCCACGCACACGGAAAGTCGAACGCTGGAATGCTTGATCGTTGCGAGTATATTGCAATTCGGCAAGACGAGCGAGGATCTCTCGTTGGTCGATAATTGCCCCAACCTGCAAATGCAACATCATTTGCATATAGGCGTCCACGTCCCCTAAACCGTAAATGGCAGAAACCGAGGCAACTACGATGGTATCTCGGCGTTCAAGGAATGATTTGGTTGCCGACAGTCGCATTTGTTCGATTTGTTCATTAATCGACGCATCTTTTTCGATAAAAGTATCACTACTCGGCACATAGGCTTCCGGTTGGTAATAGTCATAGTAGGAAACGAAATATTCCACCGCATTTTCAGGGAAGAAGGCTTTCATCTCAGCATATAGCTGGGCGGCAAGGGTTTTATTCGGCGCAAGCAACATAGCAGGGCGATTGAGTTGAGCGATCACATTGGCAATGGTAAAGGTTTTACCCGAACCGGTTACCCCAAGTAACGTTTGATGTGCCAATCCGTCATTTAGCCCTTCGGTCAATTTGGCAATCGCTGACGGCTGGTCACCAGAGGGTTTAAACGGGCTGTGTAAAATAAAAGGTTTGCCTTGCTTGCTCATATAACATCCTATCCGAGAAAATTTATCGTTATTTTAACATAAGCAAGCGGTGAATTTTTTAAGAAAATTTGCAAATAAAAATATGAATTAGATCACAAAATTACCAGCATTAATTTGATAATGATTATTAATAAGAATATAGTTGCAACACTATATTTAGCTAAAAGGACATTTTTATGTAGTTAACAAAATTAGCAGCTTTGCTTTCGGGTTTACTACTCACAACTCAATCTTTTGCTTTAGATTTAACGAAAGAAACCGAAGTATATAAGCAATTTGTGGTTGAACAGATTGATCAATTAGTGACGGATACGGAAAAGTTTGTTGATTATTTAAACCAAGGCGATGTGCAAAAAGCGAAGCAAATTTACTCGCTTGCACGAATGTATTTTGAACGTTCAGAACCGATTGCCGAAAGTTTTGGTGATTTAGATCCTCGCATTGATGCACGTCTTGCCGATTTAACCGAAGAAAGTAAAACGGAAAAAGATTGGTCAGGTTTCCATAAAATCGAAAAAGTCTTATGGGAAAAAAATACGACCAAAGGTACAAAAGCTATTGCGGAACAGTTACTGAAAGACGTTAAAGAATTACGTGCGAAAATTCCGACGGCGGAAGTTACGCCTGAATTAATGATCACCGGTGCAGTCGATTTATTAAGTGAGGTGTCCACCACTAAAGTAACCGGCGAAGAGGAAATTTTCTCTAAAACCGACCTTTACGATTTTAAAGCCAACATTGAAGGGGCAGAAAAAATCTATGAAATCTTTAAACCGCAATTAGACAAAACAGATGCGAAACTTTCGGCGGAAATTGCCACTCGCTTTGCTGCAGTCAATACCTTACTGGCAAAACACAATAAATCGAAAGACGGTTACGATTACGTAGCTTATAACACTCTGTCAAAAGCGGATGTGAAAGCACTAGCCGAAGCGGTAAATCAACTTGGCGAACCGTTAGCCCAATTAGGTGTTCTATTAGAGAAATAAGGTAGGAATAAATTATGGCAGACACACATTCTCGCCGTGATTTTCTAAAAAACACCGCATTGGTAGGAGCAGGCTTATTATCCGCTCCTACTTTTGCTTTAGAATCACGACAACTTAGCTCACACGTACAGAATCAATATCCTTTTTACGGTCAACATCAAGCCGGTATCGTCACCCCTGCACAAAAACATATCTATTTTCTCGTCTTGGATTTAGATACTACTTATATTGTAAAAGTGAAAGCAATTTTTCAGACTTGGACAAATTATAGCCGTAATTTGACACAAGGTAAAATGTAAAACCCTATAGCAATAATGCCTATGTTACGCCGGCTGATACCGGTGAAGCGGATAGCTTAGATCCGCAACATCTCACACTCACTTTTGGCATCAGTGCTGCTTTCTTTAAAAAATTAAGTATTGAAAAACATAAGCCGACCGAATTACAAGATTTGCTACACTTTCCTCGTGATCAATTGCAAGCTGAATTTAGCGGCGGCGATATTTGTATTCAAGCCTGTGCCGACGATCCTCAAGTTACCTTCCATGCGGTGCGTAATTTAGTGCGGGCTGTTCGTGGTGAAGTCAAAATGAAATGGTCGCAAATGGGCTTTAACTCATTTTTAAATAATGAAACGCCACGTAACTTATTTGCATTTAAAGACGGTACCGCAAATGCCGAGAGTTTAAAAGATCAGGATAATGTGGTTTGGGTACAAAACGGTTGGCTACAAGGCGGTTCTTATTTAGTGGTTCGCCGTATCAAAATGTTCTTAGAAACTTGAGATCGTACACATTTAAGATCGCAGGAAGAAACCTTCGGGCGTTATCGTGATTCAGGGGCGGCACTTGGTTATAAACACGAATTTGAAAAATTCGATCTAGCGAAAAAAGATGATAAAGGTAATCCAGTGATGCCGGAAATCTCGCATACACACCTTGCCCATAAAACGGGAGTAAAAATGCTCAGACGTTCGTTCTCCTACGCCAGCGGTATTGACGATAAAGGGCAATTTGACTCGGGCTTACTGTTTATTTCGTTCCAACAAAACCCCGAGCAATTTATCAAAGTACAAAACGCTTTAGGAAATATCGACAAAATGAACGAATATATTACCCATATCGGCAGCGGCTTATTTGCCTGCTTTGCCGGTGTAAAAGACGAAAACGATTATCTTGGCAAAGCCTTATTCGATTTACTCTAAGGAATAGCAAATGACATTAAAAAAATTAATCATCATTCCTCTGCTCTTTGCTAGTTCAATCACATTAGCGAAAGTAGACGTTAGCCCGTTATTCGTACAGCTTTCTGAAGCAATGGCAGAGCTTAAAAAAGGTGAAGTTGCAAAATCTCAGCAAAATTTGACCGCTTTACAATAGGCCTTTAAGCAGTTTGAGGCGCATCATTCGGAAGCGGGTAAAACGTAGCGGATGCTTTAAGCCAAGCAATTAAAACTACGGATCTAGCCAACGTAGAAAATGTCGCTAAGCATCTATACCGTTTTGAAAAAGAACAAAATCCGGTGGACTATGCAGCTAAACACCAAACTTTCGTTAAACAAATGACCCCACTTTATCACAAGTTACAACGTGCGGCACAAACCAAAGAGCTTAAGCAAATCAGAGTGGCGGCACGTTATTTCGGTAAAAATTGGGCGAAATACGAAAAAACGATCCGTGAAATGAGTTTAACTCACTATGGTAAATTTGAACGTTCACTCGGATTAATGCGGATTGCGATTACCGCTGAAAAACCGGATATGGCTAAGATTGAACGGAGAGTAGCTGAATTGGGCAAAGTAATGGCTAAGTTTAGCCAATTTAAAGTGCAATAATTCAGATAAAGCAAAGGGCGTTTAACACGCCCTTTTCCCTTAAAGGCATAGTAGACAAAAA
>NZ_GL831080.1:1032148-1035873 GCF_000188255.1 Actinobacillus ureae ATCC 25976 | reverse complement strand
GCCTACATATCTTTTCTGTGCATATACACCACATTATTGCTACTGGGAAATTATTTTCCGCTAAACCTGTATCAGCACTAATTGGGCATCAATCCGCCCCAATTTCATCCCTATTGTAGTCCTTCGGATATAGCTAGCAGTTACTTGAATACCGCCATCTATCATTTTCAAAAATGAAGTTTAAAGTAAACATCTTCCGTATCTGTTAATTCCAAATCAATAACATTTACACCTGAATTTAGTAATTAATGGTGAGTTATACTTTTAAGTTCATTACTCGTTAATGTGTACATCATCACCAATAGTAATACTTTTCGGATTCAGAAATTGGTCCAAAGCACTTCCGATTCGCTGGGCAATATCCGTATTTAATTCAATACCGAGTTGCTCACGAATATCACAAGCTTTAGAACAAGTAAGTTTACTCATGGCTTGAATCCTTATCTCTACTAATTGGAGAAATATTTATTCTTGCTTCTCATCAGCAGTATCATCTGCCAATGCTTTAATTCTGTGATAAATCTCTTCACGGTGAACTGAGATTTCTTTTGGTGCGTTTACACCCAATTTTACCTGATTACCTCGAACACTGAGTACAGTTATCTCAACGTTATCCCCTATTAGTAAACTTTCCCCGATTTTACGAGTTAGTATAAGCATAGTTAATCTCCTAGGTTAAAAGCTCTATTACACTCATATAGAACTTTTATGGCAAGGCTTTATCTCTCAGCCTTGCCTCTTTTAAATTATTAAAGTTTCGCTTGAATCCATTCTTGCGCAAATTTGAGTGCTGAATCAAGATGTTGTGGTTCTGAACCGCCAGCCATCGCCATATCAGCTCGCCCACCACCTTTACCACCAACCTGTTGTGCCATAGCACCTACCAGTTCACCAGCATTAACTTTGCTTGAAAGATCCTTTGTAACACCAACAATTAAGTTTACTTTATCATCTGCTACGCTACCAAAAACGACAATGGCATTTTCAAATTGATTTTTAAGATCATCAACCATCGTACGTAACGATTTAGTTTCTACACCTTCAAGTTTCTGAACAATGACATTTACACCGTTAATTTGACTAGCTTGTTTTGCTAATTCAGAACCGGCTTGTGCAGCAAATTTATCTTTAAGCTGCTGAAGCTCTTTTTCTGTACGCTTAGCCTTATCTTGAAGCTGCTGAATTTTTTCAACTAATGAGTTACTATCCGCTTTTAATAATTCAGCACTTTGCTGAATGACTCTTTGCTGATTATGTAACCAATCCATTGCTTTTTCGCCTGTTACGGCTTCTACACGTCTTACGCCTGCCGCAACAGCACCTTCAGAAACTAGTTTGAATAAACCAATCTCGCCTGTGTGTTGGACGTGGGTACCTCCACAAAGTTCAATTGAGAACTCAGTCATGCCAACAACTCGGACAACATCACCATATTTCTCACCGAATAATGCCATCGCACCTTTTTGCTTCGCAGACTCAATATCCATTGTTTCGATAACTACTTGAATATTCTCGCGAATATTACGGTTTACGATACGTTCAATTTCTTCTAACTGCGCTTTGGTAATGGCTTCTGGTTGAGAGAAATCGAAACGCAATGCATCTTCAGACACCAATGAACCTTTTTGTGCTACATGATCACCTAATACTTCACGCAATGCTGAATGTAATAAGTGTGTTGCACTATGATTTGCTGTGATTGCCTGACGACGGTTTATTTCCACATGTGCAGTAACTTTATCACCAATAGCCAAACTACCTGATGTTAATTGGCCGACATGTCCAAAAACTTGACCATATTTTTGAGTATCACTTACAGTAAATTCACAAATTTCTGTAGAAATTAAACCGTTATCACCAACTTGCCCCCCCATTTCTGCATAGAATGGAGTTTGATCAAGAATAATAACTGCTGACTCGCCTGAGTGGATTGTATCAACTGCCTTACCATTACTAAATAAACCAACAATTGTCGCTTGAGCTTCTAAGTTATCGTAGCCGATAAAGTCTGTTTGACCATCTACTTTGATCACATTGCTATAGTCAGTACCAAAGTTACTGCTTGCTTTAGCACGCTCACGCTGAGCGCTCATTTCTGCTTCAAAACCTGCTTCATCAATCGTGATATTACGTTCACGACATACATCGGCAGTTAAATCTAATGGAAAGCCGTAAGTATCATAAAGTTTAAATGCAACTTCACCTGAAAGCGTATTATTTTCTACTTTAGTCAAAGCATCTTCTAATAATGCTAAGCCACGCTCAAGTGTACGAGCAAACTGCTCTTCTTCCGCTTTTAGTGTTTTTTGAATATGCGCTTGTTTCTGGGTTAAAATCTCGCCTGCATGTCCCATTACGGTTGCAAGTGTAGGTACTAATTTGTAGAAGAAAGCTTCTTTTGCACCTAACAAGTTACCATGACGTACTGCTCGACGAATAATACGACGTAATACATAACCACGTCCTTCATTTGACGGAATAACTCCATCCGCAATTAAGTATGAACAAGCACGAATATGGTCTGCCACAACACGCAAAGACTTATTGTCTAAATCGGTTACATTTAATAAACCTGCAACTTCTTTAATCAATGTTTGGAAAATATCTGTTTCATAATTTGAGTTTACGTGCTGCATTACTGCCGTCATACGCTCTAAACCCATACCCGTATCTACAGATGGTTTCGGTAGTTTTTCCATGGTACCGTCTGCTTGACGGTTAAATTGCATGAATACGATATTCCATACTTCGATATAACGGTCGCCATCTTCTTCTGGCGTTCCTGGTAAACCACCCCAGAAAGTATCTCCGTGATCATAAAAGATTTCTGTACAAGGACCACACGGACCAGTATCGCCCATTGCCCAAAAGTTATCCGAAGCATAAGGTGCGCCTTTGTTATCACCGATACGAATAATGTGATCAGTTGGTACACCTACAATTTTATTCCAAATGTCATAAGCTTCATCATCCGTTTCATAAACCGTTACATATAATTTTTCTTTCGGAAGCCCAAGCCATTGCAGAGAAGTTAAATATTCCCAGCCGAATTGAATTGCATCTTGTTTAAAGTAATCACCAAAACTGAAGTTACCCATCATTTCAAAGAAAGTATGATGGCGTGCCGTATAGCCTACATTTTCTAAGTCATTATGTTTACCACCGGCACGAACGCAGCGTTGCGCGGTAGTTGCTCGAGTATAAGGTCGTTTTTCTAAGCCGAGAAAAACATCTTTAAATTGGTTCATCCCTGCATTAGTAAATAATAAGGTAGGGTCATTTTCTGGTACCAAAGAACTGCTTGGTACAACGGTATGTCCTTTACTATGGAAGAAATCCAAGAAGGATTGTCTAATTTCTGAAGTTGTTTTCATTTAAATAGTACTCTAAAAATGTATAACAAATAATAATGTTAGTTGTAAGCCTTACTATTCTACACGTTTTTCTTTTCTTTGCTAATTGGCAAGTAAAAAACTTTTTAATTTATTTTTAATATAATGCATCAAAAAGACCGCTTGAAAACGGAGATGTTTTCAAGCGGTCGGGTTATAAAACCTTCTTATAAAAATTTTAGGGGCTGTAGTAGATTAGCAAGAATGCTATACTACAAAAATGAAGATAACCCATTGTAAATTAAAGAAATCTATACAAAGAAGATTGCTCGAATTTTTTGTTGCAGAAGTGACAGCCAGAACAGCTGCAGATTTATTAGGCATTCAAGCCAA
>NZ_GL831080.1:1025815-1031375 GCF_000188255.1 Actinobacillus ureae ATCC 25976 | reverse complement strand
CATTAGAGGTTAGTCCAACTTTTGGGGTGCAGATCATTTATGGTGGCTTTTTTCTTATATTCAGTAAATAGGGCTTATTTCGCATATAAATAAGCTGTTAAATTTGTCTCAAAACTTGCAAAAGTTCGGTAAAATTTAACCGCTTAACAATCAATGAATTATTTAACCAGTTTCAAATGAGTTGCCTTTTTCTTCACAACTTTAGATTTAGCCGTTTCCTCGTGAGAAATAACATTACGCTCATGGTAAGCTTGCTCGCTGTAATAAGGCTCATCTTGAAACATAATACCGTCCCCCGTTTCTTGTGCATAGATGGCTTCTAATGCACCAAGTGGAATATATACGTCTCGTAACATTCCTCGGAAACGCGCATTAAAACGAATTGCTTCATCGGTTACAATATATTGTCCAATAGAACGAGGTGCAATATTTAAAATAATCTTACCGTCACGTATAAATTCTGTTGGCACATCCACATCCGGATAATCTGTATTGACTAGCAAGTATGGCGTATTGTCATTATCGATAATCCAGCTGTAATAAGCATGATAAAGATAAGGGCGTAAAGGTTTCATTAGTCTTTTTCATCCATTAAGTGTTTAGGCGCGGCCCCACCAATTGATTGCACAAAACTTTCACGTTGGAAAACTCGAGTCATATATGCTTTAATCGCTTTGCTACCAGCACCGGTAAATTCCACGCCTAAGTTATGCATTTTCCACAATAACGGCGCTACGTAGCAATCCACTAGGATAAACTCTTCGTTCATAAAATAAGGTGTTGCTGCAAATACTGGGCCTAAAGCTAACATTTCATCACGTAATTGAAGTAAAGCTTTTTTCGCTTCTTTTGATTCAGGATCTTTATTTACGATATCAATCAGCGAGTACCAATCTTGCTCAATGCGGTGCATAGTTAAACGGCATTTACCACGTAACACCGGATATACAGGCATTAATGGTGGATGAGGAAAACGCTCGTCCAGATACTCCATAATGATACGTGAATTGAATAACACTAAATCACGATCAACTAATGTGGGCACATTACCGTAAGGATTTACTTCCATTAAATCTTCAGAAATCGTATCAGGGCTAATATTTTCAATTTCGTAAGGAACGCCTTTTTCCGCTAATACGATTCGTACTTGATGGCTATACACATCATTTTTATCTGAAAAAAGGGTCATTACTGAACGTTTATTCGCACTACTCGTCATATATATTCTATCTCCGATTCTGATTGCAACTACATGAATTTGAAAAAATGGTCGCATATAGTAACACATTTCGTCATCCCTTTAATAGCTTTTAATAGCTTTAAATTGTGCTTTGTGGATAATTCTTTACATTGTTCAGATTGTTTTCAGTTAGCATAATTTCTAAAGCAATCGTTTGCCTATTATGCTACAATTCGAATACTTTCCTCTATTTCATTTATCAAGGAACAACTATGTCACAAAAACCTGAAATTACGATTGTTATGGGTTCAAAAAGCGACTGGGCGACTATGTCGGAAGCAACACAAATTTTAGATCAGTTTAAGCTTGCTTATCACGTTGAAGTGGTTTCAGCACACCGCACACCGGATAAACTTTTCTCATTTGCGGAAAGTGCCGAACAAAACGGTTATAAAGTAATTATCGCAGGTGCAGGCGGTGCGGCACATTTACCGGGTATGATTGCGGCAAAAACGATTGTACCTGTGCTAGGCGTGCCGGTAAAAAGTTCGATGCTAAGCGGCGTAGATAGCTTATACTCTATCGTTCAAATGCCGAAAGGCATTCCAGTTGGTACACTTGCGATTGGCCCTGCAGGTGCAGCTAATGCCGGTTTATTAGCTGCACAAATTTTAGCGGCTTTTGATCCTGAATTAGCGAAAAAATTACACGCATTCCGCAATGAACAAACGCAATCTGTCTTAGATAATCCAGATCCACGTAATTAATCTATTTTTCATGACAAAGAAACTTTTAATCCTACATACAGGCGGTACTATTTCAATGAGTGAAGGCGAAGACGGTAAGGTTTCGCCTTCTGAGAAAAATCCGCTACTTGCCGCGTTAGAACGTTTAAACCACCCTGCTCAACTCAGTCAAGAATCTGTACTGAATGTGCCTTCACCGCATATTACTTTACAGCATTGGTTGCTATTGAAAACGCTCATTGAAAAAGCGGTTAACGAAGAAAACTATGATGGTATGGTGATTACCCACGGTACGGATGCGTTAGAAGAAACCGCCTATTTTCTTGATTTAGCCCTTGATGTAAACGTGCCGGTTGCAATTACCGGTGCTATGCGTTCAAGCAACGAATTAGGTTCAGACGGTTTAATTAACTTACAAAGTGCGATTTTGGTTGCACTTTGTCCGGAAAGCCAAGGCAAGGGTGTATTGGTGGTCATGAATGATGAGATTCATAACGCTAAATTTGTGACTAAAACGCATACGACCAACGTAGCGACATTCCAAACGCCAACATTCGGTCCTTGCGGATTAATTGCTAAAAACCGCGTGCTATATTTCCAACAATTAATCGAATATGAACGCTTCCCAGCTCAAACAATTACCCGTACCAACGTGCAGCTCGTTAAAAGTTACGCCGGAATGGATAGTTTCTTATTAGAACAATTAGCTCACCACGGTTGTGACGGTGTCGTGATTGAAGCACTCGGCGCAGGAAATTTACCGCCAAGCTGTTTAGCCGGTTTAGACGCGCTATTACGAGCTAATATTCCTGTTGTGTTAGTTTCTCGAGCCTTTAACGGTGTCACTCAAGATATGTACGACTATTTAGGCGGCGGTAAACAACTTAAACAACAAAACGTCATTTTCACTACCGGTTTAAGCAGTCAAAAAGCACGTATCAAATTGTTAGTCTTGCTAAACCAAAACTTGAGTAAACCGCTCGCCGAATATTTTTAATCTCTGATAAACACAGAAAGTTTGAGGTTTCCGAGCCGTACAAGCGGTCAAATTTACCAAAAAAATTGCAAATCGGAGTCTCGAACTTTCCGCAAACGGAATCATAAAAAATGCAAAAAAGTGCTATTTATCCTCCAATTTATGTGCTTGGTAACGGTCAGCTCGGCAGAATGTTACGCTATGCCGGCGCACCGCTTGATATTGAAGTAAAACCGCTTGCTTTTGATGCACCGGTTTTTGACCTTGAAGAAAACAGTATCATTACCGCAGAAATCGAGCGTTGGGCAGAAACGCCACTCACCCAATTACTCGGTAATCATAAAAACTTTGTTAATTTAAACGTATTCGGTACAATTGCAGATCGTTTCACCCAAAAATCACTATTAGATAAACTCCAACTTTCTACTTCACCATGGCAATTATTGGAGTCTGCCGAACAATGGCAAAACGTATTCAGCAATGTCGGTGAAAGAGTGGTGGTAAAACGCCGTACCGGCGGTTATGATGGCAGAGGTCAATGGATTGTGACACAAGACAGCATTGACCAAATCACGCCGGATCTTTTCGGTGAAGTGATTGCAGAAAAATTTATTCCGTTTGATGGAGAAATTTCAATTGTTGGCGCCCGTTTCCGTGACGGCTCTACCCGTTTCTATCCGATTAGTCATAACTTGCAGCAAAACGGTATCTTACGTTACTCCGTTTGTGATGTGAATTTACCGAATCAGCAAACTTACCAAACCCAAGCGGAGCAAATGCTTGGCACCATTATGCAAGACTTAGACTATATCGGCGTAATGGCAATGGAATGTTTTGTGGTGGGCGATACGTTATTAATTAATGAACTCGCCCCGCGTGTACATAACAGCGGACATTGGACCCAATTAGGCTGTTCAATCAGTCAGTTTGAATTGCATTTACGTGCATTACTTGACTTGCCGACACCACAACTTAAACAAATTGCACCTAGCGTGATGGTGAATCTGATTGGTATTGAACACAATAACGCATGGCTAGAAGTACCGTTCTCACAATTACATTGGTACGGCAAAGAAGTACGTGCAGGTCGTAAAGTCGGACATATTAATTTATGTCATCCGGAACAAGCTCAGTTGATCCAATTACTCGAACAGCTTCGTCCGCATTTAACCGATGATTTTCATTCAGGGCTAGATTGGGCAATTAATAAACTCAAATAAGTACAAGCGGTCTGTTTTCTTCTGAAATTTGCAAAAAATTTTGAAAAACAGACCGCTTTTCTATTGCTAAAATAGCTAATGAATTGTATAAATATTTCTAATTTCAAACACAACTTTTTAAAGGACAACACATGTCAATGTTCAACCATATTCAGGCTGCTCCGGCAGATCCAATCTTAGGTTTAGGCGAAGCATTTAAAGCGGAACAACGTGCAGGGAAAATCAATCTCGGTATCGGTGTTTATATGAATGCGGAAGGTAAAACGCCTATCGTGAAAGCGGTTAAAAAAGCCGAAGCGTTATTGTTAGAACAAGAAACGAATAAAAACTACCTCACGATTGACGGCGTACAAGCTTTTAATGCTTACACGCAAGAACTTTTATTTGGTAAAGGAGCGGAAATTATCGCTTCAGGTCGTGCAAAAAACGCACAAAGTTTAGGTGGTACGGGTGCATTACGTATCGCAGCGGAATTTATCAAACGCCAAACATCAGCAAAAAACATTTGGATTTCAAACCCAACTTGGCCAAACCACAATGCAATTGCCGAAGCGGTCGGTTTAAATGTGAAAGGCTATCGTTATTACAATAAAGATACGCATGGTTTAGATTGGGATAACTTGCTTGCCGATTTAAGCCAAGCGGAAGCCGGCGATGTAGTGTTATTACACGGTTGCTGTCATAACCCGACCGGTATCGACCCAACCCCTGAACAATGGGACGCATTAGCGAGACTCTCTGCGGAAAAAGGCTGGTTACCATTGTTTGACTTTGCTTACCAAGGCTTTGGTAACGGTTTAGACCAAGACGCATACGGCTTACGTGCGTTTGTGAAAAACCACAAAGAATTATTAATCGCAAGTTCATATTCGAAAAACTTCGGTTTATATAGCGAGCGTGTTGGTGCATTTACCTTAGTTGCAGAAAATGCCGAAGTAGCCAATAAAGCATTCACGCAAATTAAATCAATTATTCGTGTGCTTTACTCTAACCCGGCATCACACGGTGCAAGCACAGTTGCTCGTGTATTAGCTGATGAAGCGTTACGTGCAGAATGGGTAGCTGAATTAGATGAAATGCGTGATCGCATTAAAGATATGCGTAACCGTATGGTACAATTATTAAAAGAGAAAGGCGCAAAACAAGATTTCGACTTTATCGCACAACAAAACGGTATGTTCTCATTTAGCGGTTTAACACCGGAACAAGTGGATCGCCTACGTGAAGAGTTCGCAATCTATGTGGTACGTTCTGGTCGTATCAATGTTGCAGGTATCACCGACCAAAACATTGATGCCCTTTGCGAAGCGATTGTAAAAGTGCTTTAATCACTATTTTGTAAAACCACGAACTACACTGAATACACGGAAAATTTATTCTGTGAATGCTATGTATTTCGTGGTTATTTTTATGTATAGCTTTTAGGTAAAAAAAAAGC
>NZ_GL831080.1:988707-1025015 GCF_000188255.1 Actinobacillus ureae ATCC 25976 | reverse complement strand
CATTAGAGGTTAGTCCAACTTTTGGGGGGCAGATCATTGTTGCTACACTCAACAAGCGGTCTTTTTTTCACAATTTTTTGCAATTAGTTACGTGTTCTGTTCCAAAGATCCGCATATTTCACAAAGGTTGAATGCGCTGAAAGCACCGCTAACAGAAAACCTTGTTTGCCGTCTAAAAAGCCCGCTTTTAACAAATACATTTTCACAAAGCAACCTAAAGCGTGTGTTACGCCGTCTAATAAACTCGCCTTTTTGCCCACATTCGCACGTTGAATTGCCCATGCTTTGGCATAACTTGCCGATTTCACTAAATAGTGATGAATATCTTTATAAGTAAAATGCAGTAAATCACCGGTTAATTTTTTCACCGTTGCATGTTTTGGATAATGTACTTTTTCATGTACCAATTCTTCACCGTATTGAGCAAAATCAGTACGATACAAACGCACCACATAATCAGGATACCACCCCGAATGGCGAATTTGTTTGCCGAATACTTTGCTTAAACGGCTTACTTGATAGACGGTATTTTTTTCATCTTTTTCGACCGCTTGTAAAATGCTCTGTTTTAACTCAGGCGTTACACGCTCATCCGCATCCAGCCATAAAATATAATCGCTTGTGATATATTGCTGGGCTAACTGGCGCTGTTTGCCAAAGCCTTGCCAGTCGGAATTCACATACACTTTCGCACCGAAACTTTCGGCGATTTGTACCGTTTCATCGCTACTACCGCTATCCAGCACAATAATTTCATTCACCCAACCTTGTACGGTTTCAAGGCATTTCGCTAAATCCTGAGCCTCGTTTTTTACAATCATCGCAACACTTAACGTTGGCATAATCAGTCCTTTTCTAGTTTATTTTGTTTGTTGTTCTCTGTATTTTACTTTAAAATTCGCCCCTTTTGTGCTATTTTCTACGCCAAATTTTATTCTCAACAAACCACAGGTTTAAAAAACAATGTCTATTACATTAACAACGAAACAAAAACAATTTTTAAAAGGTTTAGCACACCACTTAAGTCCGGTTGTCATGCTTGGCGGTAACGGCTTAACGGAAGGCGTGTTAGCTGAAATCGAAAACGCATTAGATCACCACGAATTAATCAAAGTAAAAATTTCAGGTGCGGAACGTGAAACCAAACAATTAATCATTGATGCGATCGTGCGTGAAACAAAAGCAACTAACGTGCAAACTATCGGCCACGTTCTTGTTCTTTATCGCCAAAGCGAAGAGAAGAAAATCAGCTTACCAAAAGCAACGAAAGCAATTTCGTAATTTATTAGCCAAATCTGACCGCTTGCAAGCGGTCTTTTTTATAAGGAACTTTCCGTGATTAAAAAACTCTCGATTTTCACTTTTTTGATGTTACTTGTGCCGTTATTCACTTGGGCAACAGGTTGGAAATGGACATTTAGAGGAATGGATTACCGTCTTTACGATCTTGATTTCTGGTTATTTTTCTTAACCGAAACGGGTTCAACTCCTTACGCATTAATTACCTGTGTGCTCTTTATGCTTTGGTTAATGTGGCTCACTCGCAAACGTCATGCGTGGTTTTTAGTCGGTTTTATTTGCACAAGCTCCGTCGTAGGCACGCAAATCATCAAAGAAGGTGCAAAAGCAGTGTTCAAAGAGCCTCGTCCATTTGTGACGGAAATGTTCCAAGCACAAACAGAACAATTTTATGCGCTACCGGAAGAAGAACAGGCCCAAGCAGTGTTAACACTTGCAGAAAAAACGCATCCGGCTGATGCTGATTTCGTAGCGGAGCATCAAGCGGGTGAATTAGGTTATTCATTCCCTTCAGGTCATACCATTTTTGCCGTTTCTTGGTTATTGGTATTCGGCGGGTTGCTATTCGGTTTAAGCGGAAAAACGGTCATTTTTGCCCAAATTTTTGCAATTTTATGGGCAGGTCTAATGCTCATCAGCCGTTTACGTTTAGGTATGCACTACCCTATCGATTTATTTGTTAGCACGTTAATTTCTTGGGTATTCTACATTATCGTGTTTGTTTGGGTGATTCCTTTCTTAGAAACTTTCAAAATCTTTCAAAAGCGAGGCTAATTATGGCTATTTATTACGGTTTAGATATCGGTGGGACAAAAATTGAGTTGGCGGCATTTAATGAACAGCTTGAAAAGTTGTATAGCGAACGAGTGCCGACACCGCAAACTAATTATGAAGATTGGTTAAATACGGTTGAAACCTTAGTGCGTAACGCCGATCACAAATTCGGCGAAAAAGGTTCTGTCGGTTTAGGCTTACCCGGCTTTGTAAATCGTGAAACCAGTATTGCGGAAATTACCAATATTCGAGTGGCTGATGGCAAAGCGATTTTAAAAGATTTAAGCGAACGTTTAGGCCGTGAAGTACGAGCAGAAAATGATGCTAACTGCTTCGCCCTTTCGGAAGCTTGGGATCCAAATAACCAACAATTCTCAACCGTACTCGGTTTAATTATTGGTACCGGTTTTGGCGGCGGTTTTGTGTTTGACGGTAAAATTCATTCCGGCAGAATCGGTATGGCGGGTGAAGTCGGCCATATGCAACTGAATTATCACGCTTTAAAACTATTAGGTTGGGATAATGCACCGATTTATGAGTGCGGCTGTGGTAACCGCGCTTGCTTAGATACTTATATTTCTGGCCGTGGCTTTGAGATGCTATTTAGAGATCTGGTTGGCGAAAATGTATCGGCAAAAGAAATTATCGAACGTTTCTATCAAAAAGAGTCGAAAATTGTCGAATTTGTGGATAAATACATCGAATTAATGGCAATCAGTATCAGTAATCTCATTACGATTCTTGATCCGGATATGATCGTATTCGGTGGCGGTTTATCTAATTTTGATCATATTTATGACGCTTTACCAAAAGCGCTTCCGCCTCATTTAATGCGTAGTGCGAAAGTACCGGTCTTCAAAAAAGCGATTCACGGTGACTCAGGCGGTACACGTGGTGCAGCGGCACTCTTCTTAAAATAATTCGTTTTTGATGAATACATGGGCTTCCCATGTATTCTTTTTTTATGTTTTATAGGAAAGTATTATGTTAAACATTACTCCCATTCCAGCACTCTCCGATAACTATATTTGGGCAATTCAAAAAGATAATGACGTGATTATTGTCGATCCGTCAGATGCCACTCCTGTATTAGCATTTCTTGCAAAAAATCAACTAAATTTGACCGCTATTTTATTAACGCACAATCATCACGATCATACTAATGGTATGCCGGATTTGCTCATTCATTACCCTCAAATACCAGTTTATGGTCCACAAGAAGTTGCTCAGTTCGCTAATCAAATTGTTCGACCAGAGGATCACCTTACTTTATTTGATTATGATGTCCGAGTGATTGAAAGTGCCGGTCATACCGCTCAGCACGTCAGCTATTTATTCGGGAATAAATATTTGTTCTGTGGTGATGCGTTATTCTCCGCCGGTTGCGGACGAGTCTTTACCGGTAATTATCAAGCGCAATTTGACGCGCTACAACGCTTTAAAGCATTGCCTGAATTTATTGAAATATTCCCTGCACATGAATACACGTTAAGCAATCTAAAATTTGCGGAAGCGGTCTTGCCGCCAAGTTGCGGACTGTTTGAGATTCAAGAACGAGCAGAAATTCTCCGTTCTCGCAACCAACCAACTTTACCGACTACTTTAGAAACAGAATTACTAATCAATCCTTTCTTACAAGCGGTCGATTTAGATCAATTTATTGCATTACGTCAGAAAAAAGATAACTTCTAACCTATTTTATGCAGGAAGTACTTACTTCCTGTCTATCTATTTTATTTATCCTGCAAACTTTTTAATTTTTATACTGTCAATTCCTCTGGCGTCTATCTTAGAACCCTATCCTATGATATAGTTATCTTCATTTATGTAACCTATCAATTAACTTTCTAAAAGCGAGAACTTCTGTGAATTTTGATCCTCAAAAAATGCCTCAGCACGTTGCAATTATTATGGACGGCAACGGGCGTTGGGCAAAGCAACAAGGAAAATTACGCGTTTTTGGTCATCAAAATGGTGTAAAAACGGTACGTTCTGCGGTAAGTTTTGCAGCCAAACACGGGATTAAAGTCCTAACACTTTATGCCTTCAGTAGCGAGAACTGGAGCAGACCTGAAGCAGAAGTTTCAGCGTTAATGTCGCTCTTTATGCGAGCATTGGATTCCGAAGTTAAAAAACTACATAAAAATAATATTCGTTTAAAAATTATTGGTGATAAAAAAGGTTTTAGTGAAAGTTTACAAAAACGAATTGCGGAATCTGAAGCATTAACTGCAGAGAATACCGGTTTAATCTTAAATATTGCGGCAAATTACGGTGGATATTGGGATATAACCCAAGCAGCTCAGCAACTTGCTGTAAAAGTCAAATTAGGTGAAATCAGTATTTCCGATATTACGGCTGAACGTTTTCAGAATGCGTTAGTAACCGGAGAACAGCCTCAAGTTGATCTATTGATCCGAACCAGTGGGGAACAGCGCATTAGTAACTTCTTGTTATGGCAAATTGCCTATGCCGAACTTTTCTTCAGCCCTGTTTTATGGCCTGATTTTAATGATGAATCTTTCAGTGAAGCCATTATCGCTTATCAACAACGTGATCGTCGTTTCGGCGGTTGCTAATAATTATAGGGATTTTATAAATGCTTAAGGAACGTGTACTTTCTGCTATCGTTATGATCATTGCGGCATTAGCAGCTATTTTTCTTCTTTCACCACTTCCGCTAACACTTGTGCTTGCAGCCGTAATTGCTGCAGCAATGTGGGAATGGGCTCAATTTGCCGGTTTAAAACGTTCATTACCGCGTGCGGTCGTTGCTTTTGTAACCGTTTGTTTGTTTATTCTATTAATTTTTGCAAATACCGATTATATCCGAGCCGCTCGTATCTTAACGGATGAAACCACACCTCTACTTTTTATTTCTTGCATCTGGTGGTTTATCGCTTTCCTTTTAGTTGTGAGCTATCCTAAATCGGCAAACTTATGGGCGAAATCGGTTATTGCAAAATTTAGCTTTGGCTTTTGCACTTTAGTTCCGTTCTTTATTGCCGCTCTTGCGCTACGTTTTAATAACTATGCGGTAAATGAGTTCCAAGGAACGTACTTATTACTTTATGTTTGCTTATTAGTTTGGGGTGCGGACTCGGGGGCTTACTTCTTTGGTCGTGCATTTGGAAAACGTAAATTGGCACCTAAAGTTTCACCGGGGAAATCTTGGGAAGGTGCAATCGGCGGTTTAATTACCTCATGTGTCATTGCTTTCCTATTCTTAGAACTTGCACCGCATAACGTATTTGGTCGTGAATTAGCAACACTACCGTTTATTTTAGTTTCTGTGGCTACCGTTGCTATTTCCGTATTAGGAGATCTCGCTGAAAGTATGTTTAAACGCCAAGCGAATATTAAAGACAGCAGTAATTTGATTCCGGGGCACGGTGGTATTTTAGATCGTATTGATAGCTTAACTGCTGCAATTCCGTTCTTTGCTACTTTCTTTTTCTTTGTACTATAGGATGTTATGACCTCTGTTATTGCATTTTTTCTCTTAATTTGCGTACTGGTTTTTGTACATGAATACGGTCACTTTTGGGCGGCACGTAAATGTGGCGTAAAAGTGATCCGTTTTTCTATCGGCTTTGGCAAAGTATTATTTAAAAAAACCGATAAACAAGGAACGGAATTCGTCTTTTCACTGATTCCACTCGGTGGCTATGTGCAAATGTATAACGGTGAAAGCGAATACCAAGCGCCTAAAGAACAGATGTTAGAGAATAAATCTGTTTTACAACGTGCGTTTATTATCGTTGCCGGACCTATGGCGAATTTTGTCTTTGCGATCATGGCTTACTGGTTAGTGTTTAGCTACGGTATGCCGACACTAAAACCGGTTATCGGGCAAGTTTTGCCGGACACGATTGCCGCTCAAGCTAAACTGCCAACAGAATTTGAATTAAAACGAGTTGCCGGACAAAATGTCCAAGATTGGGAAGAGGCAACACTGGCGCTCATTGGTTCAGTTGGTAAAGAATCGGTTGAAATTGAAGGTTCGCTAATTGATGAAGATAGATTGCAACGCTTCCAATTAGACCTTTCAAACTGGGATGTCGATGGTACGAAAGAGAATCCGTTAACTACTCTAGGCGTTCGTACCAAAAGTAGTATCGTAAAACCGGAAATTAAACAAGTGGCGGAAAACTCTCCTGCACAAAAAGCTGGATTAAGTGCCAGAGATAAAATCTTACAGGTTAACCAACAACCTTTTGATTGGTTGGATTTAGTAAAACAAGTTCAAACCGGAAATACGCTTGTGTTAACCGTTGAACAAAATGGTAATGTCAAGCAACTGGTGTTACAACCTGAGAAGAAAGACGAGCGCTATTTAATCGGTATCGTACCAAGCTACGAGCCACTTGCGGATAAGTATCGAACAGAATTAAAGTATGATATTCTTAGTGCTTTCTGGAAAAGTTTGGAGAAAGTCGCGGGTTTAGTGAAAACTATCTTGCAATTTATCGGTAATTTACTCACCGGCGAGCTTTCTTTAAAAAATATGGGTGGTCCTATTTCTATAGCAAAAGGTGCTGGGGCCACTGCTGAAATTGGTTGGATCTATTATGTAAGTTTTATGGCATTGATTAGTGTCAATTTGGGCGTAATGAATCTTTTCCCAATTCTGCCGCTTGATGGTGGACAACTCATTTTACTTGCGGGTGAAGCGGTAAGAGGCAAGCCGATGCCATCAGTGATTCAAATGCTATTCCAACAATTAGGCGTCGTATTTGTTCTCGGGTTAATGGCTTTTGCCTTTATAAATGATCTCATTCATTTTTAATTCATAGGTTATAAGCGGTCGTTTCCGCTCATAATTTTGCAAACATTTATAGGATAATTTCAATGAAAAAATTATTACTTTCTTCGCTTTTACTTGCGAACGGTGTTGTAGCGGCACCCTTCGTTGTAAAAGATATTCGTGTAGATGGCGTTCAGCCTGAAACTGGACAAGCTATTATTTTTAGTCTTCCCGTTAAAGTAGGCCAAACCGCAACCGATAACGATGTAGCAAATGTGGTAAGACAGCTTTTCGTACAAAACCGCTTCGAAGACGTGCGTGCAACTCGCGAAGGTAATACCTTAGTGATTAAAGTTGCGGAACGTCCTTTAATTAACAGTGTAGATATTGAAGGTAATAGTGCAATTCCTAAAGATCCGCTACAAGACAATCTAAAAGCTAACCTTATCAGTAAAGGTGAAGTTTTTGATGCGGCGAAATTAGAAGGTTTCAAACAAAGTTTATTAGAACATTATCATTCTATCGGCCGTTATGAAGCGAAAATCGACACAACGACGACTCGTGCCGAAAACGGTGGTGTAAATGTAAAATTAAACATCACTGAAGGTGATGTTGCTTACGTAAAAAATATCAAATTTGAAGGCAACCAAGCATTTAGCTCAAAAGAGTTAACAAAACGCTTAGATATTCAACCTGATGTTTCATGGTGGAATATTTTTGAGAGCAGTAAATTCGAGCAACAAGCGTACAATAAAGATTTAGAAATGCTACGTGATTTCTATATGGATCGCGGTTATGCGCAATTCGCACTACAAGATACAGCGGTAAACTTCAACGATAAAAAAACGGAAGTTGATTTAGTTTATACACTTCGTGAAGGTGCTCAATACAATATCAGCGAAATTCGCATCATCGGTGACACAGCTAAATTAGATAATGAACTTAACGCATTATTAAAAGATTTTACACCAGGTCAATTATTCCGTAAGAGCGAATTAGCGACTATTGAAGAAGGTATTAAACAAGTTTTAGGCGATCACGGTTACGGTTCGGCTAAAGTAGATTTATATCCTAAATTCCACGAACAAGATCACACTGTACAAATTAACTTTGTCGTTGATGCAGGTCGCCGTATTTATGTGCGTAAAATCCGTTTCGAGGGCAATGACGTAACGGCAGACTCAACTTTACGTCGTGAAATGCGTCAGCAAGAAGGTGCTTGGTTATCAACCAGTGCGGTGGCATTGGGTAAATCTCGTTTAGAGCGTACCGGTTTCTATGAAACGGTCGATATGACGATGCCAAACGTTCAAAATACCGATGACCAAGTGGATGTTGTTTATAAAATTAAAGAACGTAACACAGGTTCGATTAACTTCGGTATCGGTTATGGTACGGAAAGTGGTATTAGCTACCAAGCAGGTATCAAACAAGATAACTTCTTAGGTATGGGTTCAACCGTAAGTTTAAGCGGTACACGTAACGACTACGGCACTAGCGTGAACTTAGGCTATACAGAACCATACTTTACAAAAGACGGTGTAAGTTTAGGCGGTAATATCTTCTATGAAGATTACGATAACTCAGATAATGATACTTCTGCATCATATAAACGTAAAACTTACGGTATTAACGGTACATTAGGTTTCCCTGTAGATGAAAACAATTCATACTACTTAGGTCTAGGTTATACACACGATAAATTAAGTAACGTTGAACGTGAATTTACCCGTGAAAAATACGTGAAGTCAATGAACTTCCCAATTGTGCAAGGAAATAATTTATATCCACGTATTAAAGCGGATGACTTCGATTTCTCATTCGGTTGGAACTATAACAGCCTTAACCGCGGTTATTTCCCAACACAAGGTACAGTTGCAAATTTAGGCGGTAAAGTAACTATTCCAGGTTCGGATAATAAATACTATCGTTTAAATGCAGACTTTAGAAATTACTATCCGCTTAACCGTGAACATAAATGGGTAATTTCAACTAAAGTAGGCGCTGCATTCACGAATGGTTTTGGCGGCAAGAAAGTACCGTTCTACCAATTATACTCTGCCGGTGGTATCGGTTCGTTACGTGGCTTTGCATACGGTGCGGTTGGCCCTAAAGCGATTTACTACTCTGCACAAAACAATGCGTTTACACCTACACCTGAAAGTGACGACGTAGTTGGCGGTAATGCAATGGCTACGGCAAGTTTAGAGTTAATCACTCCAACTCCATTTGTCAGCGAAAAATACCAACACAATGTACGCACTTCATTATTCGTAGATGCGGCAAGTGTATGGAATACGAAATGGAAGAAATCAGCATACCCTACGTTGCCTGATTATAAAGATTATAAACGTGTACGTGCTTCAGCTGGTATTGCGTTCCAATGGCAGTCACCGATTGGTCCTTTATCATTCTCTTATGCTAAACCAATCAAGAAATATTCAGGTGATGAAATCGAGCAATTCCAATTTAGCATTGGTAGCTCGTTTTAATATATAAAATAAACGGTCGGATTTTGTAACTTTTTTGCAAATTTTGCGACAAATCCTACCGCTTACACTATTTAAACAGTCATGATTAATTAAAACATAAAGGATATTTAAATGAAGAAATTATTCAAAATCGCAGCAATTACTGCAGCATTAACAACAGCAGGTATTGCTCAAGCAAGCGATACTATCGGTTTTGTTGACCCAAGCTACTTATTACAAAATCACCCGGTCGCTATTGATGCAGCACAAAAATTCGACAAATTCATGAAAGAAGGCAGAGACAAATTTGCTGATGAAGATAAAAAATTAGCTGAAGAAAACAAAGCATTAACAGCTGAAAGAGATAAATTAGAAAGCGATGCTAAAAAATTACAAGCAGAGCAAGCTAAAGTAGAAGCATCTCTTAAGAAAAAATCTGCCGCATTAGAAAAAGATGCACCGCGTTTACGTTCAAGAGAGATTCAAGCACGTCAAAATGCAATCGAGGCAGAATACAAAAAATTCCAAAATAAAGTTGCTGCAATCCAAAAACGTGAAGCAGAATTCGGTAAAAAAGCGGAAGCATTCCAGAAAAAAGCAGATGCTTTCCAAGAAAAATTAAATAAAGCCCAGCAAGAAGCAGGTGGTATGGATCCTCAAACCGTGCAGAAACAAGTAGTGGAAGAAATTAATGCAACGATTAAAGAAGTTGCAAAATCTAAAGGTTATACTTTAGTTTTCCCACCTTCAGTTGCACTGTATGCTGAAGACGAAAGCAAAGATATTACTGAAAAAGTATTGGACGCATTAAAAGCAAAACATCCAGAAATCAAAATCGAACAACCGGCAGCAAAAGCAAACGAAGCTAAACCTGCTACCGAAGCTAAACCAGAAGAAGCGAAAAAATAATGGCTAATTTCCGTTTAATTGAATTGGCGGAACAAATCGGCGGTACTCTAAAGGGTAACGCCGATTTGGCTATTTCTAGCATCTCCGCATTAGATAAAGCGAATTCATCACAAATTACATTTATTTCAAATGCAAAATATCGTCCTCAATTAGCACAATCTCAAGCGGGTGCGATTATTGTCAGCGAAGCAGATGTTGAATTTTGTGCTGAATCTCAAAATTTAATTATTGTTAAGAATCCTTACCTTGCTTATGCATTACTTGCACAATATATGGATTCAACGCCGAAAGCCGCAAGTCAAATATCATCCCATGCAGTTATTTCACCGGATGCAAAATTAGGTAATAATGTTTCGATTGGTGCAAATGCGGTTATCGAAAGTGGTGTAGAATTAGGCAACGATGTGATTATCGGTGTAGGTTGTTTTGTCGGTAAAAACACTAAAATCGGTGCACGTACTCAATTATGGGCAAACGTATCGGTGTACCATAATGTTCAAATTGGTACAGACTGTTTAATCCAGTCTTCTGCAGTTATCGGTTCCGACGGCTTCGGTTATGCAAACGATAAAGGTCAATGGATTAAAATTCCACAAACCGGTGGTGTGATTATCGGTAACCATGTTGACATCGGTGCATGTACCTGTATTGACCGAGGCGCATTAGATCCTACCGTTATTGAAGATAACGTGATTATCGACAACTTATGCCAAATTGCGCATAATGTACATATTGGTTTTGGTACAGCTGTAGCTGGTGGCGTAATTATGGCGGGCAGTTTAAAAGTTGGTCGCTTCTGTCAAATTGGTGGGGCAAGCGTAATTAACGGCCATATGGAAATCTGTGACGGTGCGATTATTACCGGTATGAGTATGGTGATGAAACCAATTACCGAAAAAGGTATTTACTCATCAGGTATACCAGCACAAACCAATAAAGAATGGCGTAAAACTGCCGCTCTGACAATGAACATTGATGAAATCAATAAACGTTTGAAAACGCTTGAAAAGCATTTCGCACAATAGTGAATAATTGACTTTCAAGAGTTGTGGGCGTTTTTTAGCGTCCATCACTCTTTTGAAGTCTTAGTTAAATTTTTAATTTCCTTATTATGAGGTCAAGTAAATGACAATTGAAGTACAAGAAAATAGAGAACCTAAAGTAATTGAAGTTACCGAGATCATGAATATGTTACCACACCGTTACCCATTCCTATTAGTTGATCGTGTAACAGATTATGAAGAAGGTAAATGGTTAAAAGCAGTTAAAAATGTTACGGTAAATGAACCTTGCTTTACCGGTCACTTCCCTGCTAACCCTATTTTTCCAGGCGTACTTATTCTTGAAGCAATGGCACAAGCAACCGGCGTATTAGCGGTTACGACACATGGCAAGATGAATCCGGATGAACTTTATTACTTTGCGGCGATCGATAATGCACGTTTTAAACGTCCGGTCGTGCCAGGTGACCAACTTGTACTTGAAGTTGAATTTTTAAAAGAAATGCGCGGTATTACCAAATTCACCGGCAAAGCTTACGTTGATGGCAAGCTTGCTTGTGAAGCTGATTTAATGTGTGCTCGTAAATAATTTCCTCCCAGTAGCAAAGGAGACGCTATGCGATTAATCGATTCTACTGCAAAAATCAGCCCATTAGCAGTTATTGAAGAAGGTGCTCAAATTGGTGCTCACGTTGAAATTGGCCCATTTTGTGTTATCGGTAAAAATGTAAAAATCGGTGCCAAAACCATTATTCATTCACATGTTGTGATTAATGGACACACTGAAATTGGCGAACAAAACCAAATTTTCCAATTTGCAAGTATCGGTGAGAGTAACCAAGATTTAAAATATCAAGGTGAACCAACTAAAGTAATTATCGGGGACCGCAACCGTATTCGCGAAAGCGTAACAATTCATCGAGGCACAGTGCAAGGTGGAGGAATCACTCGAATCGGTGATGAAAACTTATTTATGATCAATACTCATATTGCTCATGACTGTACAATTGGTAATCGTTGTATTATCGCAAATAATGGTACGCTTGCCGGTCATGTAACATTAGATCATTTTGTTATTGTTGGTGGTATGTCTGCTATTCACCAATTTGTTGTTGTCGGTTCACACGTTATGCTAGGTGGCGGTTCAATGGTAAGTCAAGATGTTCCACCATATGTGATGGCGCAAGGTAACCACGCACAACCGTTTGGTGTTAACTTAGAAGGTTTAAAACGCCGTGGCTTTGATAAACCTGCAATGCACGCAATCCGTAACGTTTATAAATTAATTTACCGTAGCGGTAAAACGATTGAAGAAGCCATTCCAGAAATCGAACAATTTGCCGAAAATGAACCTTCAGTAAAATTATTCCTTGAATTCTTCAAACGCTCTACGCGAGGCATTATTCGCTAAGCGATCAAATGATAATGTGATAACAAAAAACGATCTTGATCAAGCTAGTTTTTTTATGTGCCTAGATGATATACCTATAAATAAACAAGCGGTCCAATTTACAAAATTTTTTGCAAATCAGACCGCTTAACTCATACTCTTTTACACTTCTTCTTCCCATTCAAGCGCACGCTTCACAGCTTTTTTCCATCCTGCATAACGTCGAGTACATTTAGCTTCATCGGAATCAGGAATAAAAGTACGTTCAATTGAAGCTTTACCTCGTAATTCCTGTAAATCTTTCCAAAAGCCTACCACAAGCCCTGCTAGATATGCCGCACCAAGTGCAGTCACCTCACGCACAACCGGACGTTCAACATTCGCATTCAGAATATCTGCTTGGAATTGCATTAAGAAATTATTGGCAACTGCGCCACCATCTACTCTTAATGTCGCCAAATGTTTACCACTATCGGACTGCATCGCATCGAGTACGTCTCAAGTTTGATATGCAATCGATTCTAATGTAGCACGCACGATATGGTTACGATTCGCACCACGAGAAAGCCCTAATATCGCACCTCGAGCATACGGGTCCCAATATGGCGCACCTAATCCGGTAAATGCCGGTACGACATAAACCCCATTCGTACTTTCCACTTTAGTTGCGAAATATTCCGAGTCTTTACTGTCATGAATAATTTTTCACTCATCACGTAACTATTGAATTGATGCACCACCCATAAAAATAGAACCTTCCAGCGCATAGCATGGTTCACCTTTTGCATTACACGCAATGGTAGTGACTAAACCGTTTTTAGACTCAACTGCTTCATCTCCAGTATTCATCAACATAAAACAGCCGGTACCATAAGTGTTTTTCGCTTGTTCTGCTTCCACACATAAATGACCATAAAGCGCCGCCTGTTGGTCACCCGCCATACCGGCTACCGGAATACGCACACCACCTTTACCACCGATATTGGTTTCACCGTAAATTTCTGATGAATTTTTCACTTCAGGTAACATAGAATGAGGAATATCAAGTAATTCCAACATCTTATCGTCCCATTGCTTAGTGTGGATATTAAATAACATGGTACGAGAAGCATTGGTATAATCGGTAACATGCGTACGACCTTGGGTTAATTTCCAAACTAACCAAGTGTCCACTGTACCGAATAACAATTCGCCTCGTTCGGCTTTCTCTCTCGCACCTTCAACATTATCTAAAATCCATTTTACTTTAGTCCCTGAAAAATATGGGTCAATCGCTAAACCTGTTGTTTTACGAATATAAGCCTCATGCCCGTCCGCTTTTAATTTCGCGCAAGTATCCGCTGTACGACGACATTGCCACACAATCGCATTATAGACCGGTTTACCGGTTTCTTTTTCCCATTCAATTGTGGTTTCACGTTGGTTTGTGATATCGATTGCTGCAATTTTATCAGACGTAATCCCTGCTTTTGCTACCACTTCATTTAACGTAGAACTTTGCGTTGCCCAAATTTCCATAGGATTATGCTCTACCCAACCCGGCTGAGAATAAGTCTGAGTAAATTCACGTTGTGCCACTTCAACAATGTTCGCATTTTTATCTAATAACACGGCACGAGAACTTGTAGTACCTTGGTCCAATGCAATAATGTATTCTTTAGTCATAGTAATCACCTTAATAGCTTTTTAATAAAGATGTGAATTTATTTTTCGCAGTTACACGGTAAGTTCTTACCAATAAAGCGGCGATAACCCCACGCACCAATCAACCCACCGACAAATGGTGCAATCAGAGGAACAAGGAAATAAGGAATATCACGAGCACCGGTAAATGCTACGTCACCCCACCCCGCCAAGAATGCAAACACTTTCGGGCCGAAATCACGAGCCGGATTCATCGCAAAACCGGTAAGCGGACCAAACGCACCACCAATTGCGGCAATTAATAAACCGATTAATAATGGCGCCATAGGACCTTTTGGTACACCGTTGCCATCATCAGTTAAAGCTAAAATTAACGCAACCAATGCCATAGTAATTACAGCTTCCACACAAAATGCTTGCACCACACTGATATGTTCATGAGGATAAGTAGAAAAAACACCGGCAAAACCTACGCTTTCACCGCGCACGATATTCTTTGCGGCTTCTGCAGCAGAAAAGAGATCTTTATATAAGAAATAGACTAATGCAGCCGCTGTAAATGCGCCTAAAAATTGAGAAACGATATAAGGAAGCACTTTTTACCGTCAAAACACGCAAACTTCCAAAGTGCAACAGTTACTGCCGGATTAAGATGAGCTCCGGACACACCGGCTGTCGTATAAACGGCAAGTGCCACCCCAACACCCCACATAATCGCAATTTCCCATAAACCAAATGTTGCACCGGCTAATTGCGCTGCAGCAACACACCCCACACCGAAAAAGATAATCAGCCCCGTTCCAATAAATTCAGCAATACAGGTGCCTTTTAACGATCTTTCCATATCGTCCCCCTTATGTACACATTAAACGGAATAACGAGATAAGCATATAAAATATTTAAAAACGCAAACGTTTTCGTAGCGCACTATATAAAAACGAACTTTTTCGCAAATGGGAAAGTGTAAATTTGTGATATTAAGCACATTTTTGTTATAAGAATGTGATGCACTTCAAATTTTTACCCAAAAAGAAAGCCTCAGTATTTCTGCTGAGGCTTGAGCTTTGTTCATAAAAACTATTGTTGTTTTTTAGCCCATTCCAAGAAACGTTTTTGTGTTTCTTTATCCGCTTTTTTGAATAAAATTTGTAGTTGTTCTTCTTTCACGTTGGCGGTTTCAATCACCATTTGACCTTTTGATTCTAAAGCAGCATTAGCAAAACTCGATACTGAAGCAACCGCTTTACTTGCGTTGTATTTCGCAAGATTATCTTCAACTCGAGAGTTTGGTGCAAAGCCTTCACCTTTCAATAAATCACGTTTGTAAGCAATTTCTTTACCTGATGCAGTTTCTATTTTGAAATTTAGCTCTTTTCTAAACTTATCTACGGCAAAATGTGAGGTGAATTTTGGTGTAACAATTTTTGCATCTTCATCTGTACCGTTGAATGTTAGAATCACCGGATCAATTGAGAAATAACTGCCGTCAACAATATCAGCTACACTCACAACCACCTGATGTACCTTACTATCAATTGATAATCCTGCCGTGCCTTTCGCTACTTTCTGACCATCAAACGCTAATAACTCTACGCTATCCGATGTAGTTAAAGTACCGGCAACAGAAAATGAACTGACCGCCAGTGTTGCAACCGCAACTGCAATCTTCGCTAATTTCATTAAGAAGCTCCTTAAAATTGAATCAATATGAGAATTTCTCGTCTTATGCTATGCTAATTTAAGTAAAATAGAAATAATTTTATTATCAAACACCTCAATTTATGATAATTTTTAGCCTTGCTCTCACCTTTAATCAAAGGTAGAGAACTTTCGTTTTTCAAGAGAATATACAATGAGTGATGAACAGAAAAGCGTGAATTCGCAAGATAAGAAATCGTTTTTACATTCTATTTTTAGTGGTTTATTTCAATCCGAGCCTAAAAATCGTGAAGATTTAGTCGAAGTTATTCGCGATTCGGTTGAAAATGAATTGATTGATAGCGATACCAAAGAAATGATTGAAGGGGTAATGGAAATCTCCGAACTTCGTGTACGTGATATTATGATTCCTCGCCCACAAATTGTTTATATTAATGCCAGTTTACCGCTCGAAGCCTGCGTGGATTTGATTATTGAATCGGCTCACTCACGTTTTCCCGTAATACTAGATGATGGAAAAGATACTGTACAAGGTATTTTATTGGCAAAAGATTTGCTGAAATACCTACGGTCTGATTCCGAACCGTTTAATATGCAAGCTATCTTGCGCCCAGCGGTTATTGTGCCGGAAAGTAAGCGCGTTGACCGAATGTTAAAAGAATTCCGTTCGGAACGCTTCCATATGGCAATTGTGGTGGACGAGTTTGGTGCGGTATCCGGATTAGTTACGATTGAAGATATTCTCGAACAAATTGTCGGCGATATTGAAGACGAATTTGATGAAGAGGAAATCGAGCCGATTCGTCAGCTTTCTCGCCATACTTATGCAGTATCAGCACTGACTGATATTGAAAAATTCAACGAAACCTTTGCGACTGAATTTACCGATGAAGAAGTGGATACGGTGGGCGGTTTAGTGATGCAGGCATTTGGACATCTCTCACAGCGAGGCGAACAAATTCAATTAGAAGGTATTGATTTTAAAGTCACTTCTGCCGATAGCCGTCGTCTGATTCAATTACGTGTTACCGTACCGGATGAACAGCTGGAAAAAATGGAACAGCTGGTCACCAACGAAGAATAATAAACAAAGCATAATATATAGGTGAGGTTTTATCCTCACCTTTTGTTTGTATTGTTTCTCTTAAGCATATTTCTTAATTACTTAACTAACTACCTCAAATGAAATTTGTAAAAAATCCATCAATTTTAACCGCTTGTTTGCTTACTGCTGTCCTCGGCGGCATAGGCACACTCGCCTATTCCCCTTTTGATCTTTGGGGACTCATCTACCTTTCCGCTGCCGGCTTAATTTGGGCGGCAACACTTCCGCAGCGAAAAACCGCACTTTGGGCAACTTTTGCTTGGTCACTCGGCTGTTTTTGTGTCGGGGTAAATTGGGTACACGTCAGTATGACTCAATTTGGTGGCGTACCGCTTGTGGTGAGCTATATCGCAGTGTTTTTATTGGCTTGCTATCTTGCCATTTATAATTTGCTGTTCAGCTACATTGCCCAACAATTCCAAATCCGCACCCCTTTTGCACTTGCGGCCATTTTTACCTTTACCGAATATCTGCGTGGCGTAGTCTTTACCGGCTTTCCTTGGCTACAGTTCGGTTATACGCAAATTGACAGCCCGTTTGCCGGCATTGCACCGCTGTTAGGTGTTGAAGGACTCACTTTCTTTGTGATGGTTGTAAGCGGTTGCCTTGTGTTATTAGTAAAAAAATCTGCAAAAACGACCGCTTCTCTTGCCACCTTAGCAGTACTATGCGGATTAGCATTTGCAACTAAATTTATTCCGTTTGTGCAAATTGATAAGCAAAAACAACCACTTAACGTAAGTCTTGTACAAGGTAATATTGAGCAAAAGATGAAATGGGATCCGGCACATTTCGATTATACGTTACAAACCTATCAGCGTTTAATTAGTCCGTTATTAGGTAAGAGTGATGTAATTGTATTACCCGAATCAGCCATTCCGGCGTTAGAAACGCAAATTTATCCGTTACTTAGTCAACTTCAACAAGTTGCTGCAGAAAAAGGCAGTGAAGTAATTATTGGTACACTCTACCAAGACGAAAGCGAGCAATTATTTAATAGCGCGGTGGTGTTAGGTAAGCCATCGCAACCCTATAACTTGCACAATACCATGCGTTATAACAAACACCATTTAGTGCCGTTTGGCGAATATGTACCTTTCGGATCGGTATTGGATTGGATGCGTGATGTGTTTATTCTGCCGATTAATTTATCGCAAGGCGAATTTGTGCAACAGCCGCTTTTCTCTAAAAAGCGTAAATTTAATATGGCGATTTGCTATGAGGTAATTTTCGGTCACCAAATGCAGCAAAACCAACAAGCACAGCAATCGGATTATTTATTAACCATTACCAATGATGCCTGGTTTGGTGCCTCTATCGGCCCTTGGCAGCATTTCCAAATGGCAAGAATGCGCGCGCTCGAGTTAGGCAAGCCGTTACTCCGTGCGGCAAACACTGGGATTACAGCGGTTATCGGCGCTAAAGGCGAGATTATCGAACAAATTCCACAATTTGAAGCGAATGTACTAACCGCACAAATTCAGCCGACCAAAGGCGAAACCCTATTCACTAAAACAGGTAGCTGGCTGATTTATGCACTAAGCTTATTTTGTCTGATCTTGTCTTTTGCAAAATTTAGAAAGAAATAGACCGCTTGTTTGTTGAAGAAAGCACCAAAAACCAGTCATTTTTGGTGCTTTTGTTTTTTTCGAAATCGAAAATTGAGATCTATTTCACAGTATTTTTTTGAGCAAATCCGTACAATATAGCCTAAATCTCCTGATTCACTTGAGACTATAATATGCAATCTTCATTATAAGATATTTTAGATACGGTTAAATCAAATTCGCTCACCTATCATCAAAAATTAATGATCTTCGGAAACATTGCCGAGCGCCTATTTAATCCTACCGAATTATTGGGTCACACCGAAGAAGAATGGCAATATATCGAAAACCAAATGATCTGCGATCTTAATGAAGGCTATGCCATTTATCGTCCTCGTTACATTTTGCTGGATTATAATGTTTATATCCAAAAAGGCTGTAAATTTTTAGATTTACCGCCGCCAGCCACCCTTGATGAAGCATTAGACGGTTTACTCATTATCTATTCTCACGTGCCGTCTATTACCACCTACCCGGTTTATATCGGTCGCTTAGACGTATTACTCGATCCGTTCATTACCGATGAAGAACAAGACTATATCAAAATCAAACGTTTCTTAAATCATATTGATAAAACCGTACCTGATTCTTTCTGTCATGCGAATGTTGGTCCTTATGACACCAAAGCCGGTCGTTTGATCCTTAAAGCGGTGATTGAGCTGGAGAATCCGACCCCAAATATGAGTATTCGTTACGACAAAACCAAAACCTTTCGTGAATTTACCGAGCTTGCGGCAAAAGCTTGCTTACTGGTTTCTAAACCGTCTTTCGCTAACGATGCTTATTATATTTCCGACTTAGGCGAGGATTACGGTATCGCAAGCTGTTACAACGCCTTACCAGAGTGCGGCGGTGCTTATCCCCTAACCCGCTTACGTTTAGGGACTATCGGCCGTGCCTGTAACAGTGTAGATGAAATGGTTAATGAGTTATTACCGAAAGTAGCCAAACTCGCTCTTTCAACGATGGATAAACGTCATAAGTTCCTTGTAGAAGAAAGTAATTTCTTTGAAACTGATTTCCTTGTGAAAGAAGGCTTTATTAAACGCACGAATTTCACCAGTATGATTGCGATTGTCGGCTTAGCCGATGCGACAAATCACCTCTTACAAAAAGAAGGCTTAAACGAAACCTTCGGCCAAAGTAAACGAGGCGATGAAATTGCGACCTTAATTATGGATAAGTTGAAAGAAATCAACGATGCACATCAAGGCTTATATGTAGAACGCACCAATAACCAATACTTATTACACGCACAAGTTGGGGCAAGTAATCACGCCGAAGATAAAATGAATACACCGGCACACCGTATTCGTGTCGGTGAAGAGCCAACCTTATTGGCGCATTTAAAACAATCGGCGCCATTCCACAAATATTTCCCGTCCGGAACAGGTGACTTATTTGCGTTCGACTAGACTTATACCGACCATTTGGATGCGGTAGTCGATATTATTGACGGTTCGTTTGCCAACGGTTATCACTATATCACGACTTATCTCAAAAATACTGATTTAATTCGTGTTACCGGTTACTTAGTTAAGAAAAGTGAAGTAGAACGTTATCGCAAAGGTGAAACGGTTCTACGTGATACCACTTGGTACGGCGTAGGCACGGATGATTGTGCCAAAGTCTTTGACCGCCAATTACGAGATAAAGAAAACGTTAGCGCAAATGAATAAGATGCCGGCGTTATCCGATATTCTGGTGCCGTTACACCGCATTATTCCGTTCTCGAATGTAGAAGGGCAGGGTAATCGCACCAGTATTTTCCTACAAGGTTGCAAACTAAATTGCCTGTATTGCCATAATCCGGAAACTATTCCCCGTCATACGCCGGAAGCAAAACAAGTCAGTTTGCAATACTTGTACGAGCAAGTGATGGATGCTGTGCTGTTTATTTGAGGCGTAACGGTTTCCGGCGGCGAGCCAACCATCCATCACAAAAAGTTAGTACTGTTATTCGAAACGCTTAAACAGCAAGGGCTGACTTGTTATTTAGATAGTAGCGGCTTTTTTGATTATGAAACAATTGAGCCGTTAATTCAGGTTACCGATAAATTTTTATTTGATCTAAAAGGTGATGGCGAAGGCTTACAGACACTCAGCTTTGATCGCAAAAATCAGCAAGGAAAAGTGCTGGAACAAATCATTCCAACGATTAATCATATCAAACCGGAAAACCTACAACGTAATTTGCAAAATTTAGCCAAATTATTACCGCTTGGTAAAGTGGAAGAAATCAGATTGGTTTATGTAAATGACTTTTTTGATGCTAAAGCATTAATTAAAAAAGTTGCTGTACTGCTCGCTGATTATCCTGATGTGCTGCTAAAAATTATTCGAGTACATACCAAAGGCGTACGGGATGAAGAAGGGCTTAAACCGTTTGTTCCTACAATTGAACAAACAGATGAATTAGCTGCATTTGCTAAATCATGCGGCATTACAAAAATTGTCACGATTTATTAATTTAACTTTTTATTTTTTTATGAGGTGCTTAGTATGAGTACATTAATGAGTGTTATCGGTATCTTCGTGTTACTGGCAATAGGCTTACTCTTTTCCAATAACCGGCGAGCCATCAACTTCCGTACCGTATTTGAGGCGTTAGCTATTCAAATCTGTTTTGCTGCGCTTATTCTATACGTGCCAGCAGGTCGCAATGCATTATTAGCTGCGGTAAACTGTATCAGTAACGTTATCAATTACGGTAATGACGGTATTGCTTTCGTTTTTGGTAACTTAGCCGATCCGAGTAATTTAGGCTTTATTTTTGCAGTAAAAGTATTACCGGTAATCATTTCCTTCTCTGCATTAATTTCTGTGTTGTATTACATCGGTGTAATGCAATGGGTGATCAAAATTTTAGGTGGAGGCTTACAAAAAGCGCTTGGCACATCTAAAGCGGAATCCATGTCTACAGCGGCAAATATCTTTGTTGGTCAAACAGAAGCACCGTTAGTGGTTAAACCGTTTATCAACAAAATGACCGATTCGGAATTATTCGCGATTATATGTGGTGGTACAGCGTCAATCGCAGGTTCTGTAATGGCGGGTTATGCAGGTATGGGCGTGCCACTTACTTACCTCATCGCTGCGTCATTTATGGCGGCTCCAGCAGGTTTATTATTTGCGAAATTAATGTATCCGCAAACCGAGCAATTTAAAGATACGATTGATGAAGGTGTTGACCTTGAACAACCGCACAATGTGGTGGAAGCACTCGCAAACGGTGCAAGTTCAGGTATGATGTTAGCACTTAACGTTGGTGCAATGTTAATTGCCTTTATTGCGGTGATTGCATTGTTAAACGGCTTAATTGGCGGTTTAGGTAATACATTCGGTATTGAATGTTTAACCTTACAAGTCTTACTTGGTTACTTATTTAAACCGGTTGCTTACTTAATCGGTGTACCATGGGAAGAAGCAGGTATTGCAGGTCAAATGATCGGTATGAAATTAGCAGTGAACGAATTTGTCGGCTATTTAGAATTTGCCAAATACCTACAACCGGATGCGGCGGTGGTGTTAACTGACAAAACCAAAGCGATTATTACCTTTGCCTTATGTGGTTTCTCAAACTTCAGTGCAATCGCCATTCTTATCGGTGGTATCGGTAGTATGGCGCCAAACCGCCGCTCAGACATCGCTCGCCTTGGCTTAAAATCAGTGATTGCCGGTACATTAGCAAACTTAATGAGCGCAACCATCACTGGCTTCTTTATTTAATTAAGCGGTGTAGCGTTAAGCTAAACAAGCGGTCGAATTTCTTTTCTTTTTTACAAAAATAAGGGCTACCAACCGGTAGCCCTTTTCTCTGTGTCATTAACCAAATATTTCATCCATACCTTCGATTAACTGCTTGCAAGGCTTTTCGAAAAATACACCGCTATTCGGTGTGCCGTTCATTCCTCGTAAGAATAAATATGCCACGCCGCCAAAATCACGCTCATACTCATACTGATCACCCAAACGTACTCGTAAATAGCGATGTAGCGCCAGTGTATAAAGCAGATATTGCAGATCATAGCGATATTGCCCGATCGTTTTTTCCAAATTTTGTCGGCTATAGTCTTGTGCTAAATAACCTAAGAAATTGGACTTATAATCGATCAGATAAAATTTACCATGCATTTGTACGATACAATCAACAAAACCACGGATATAGCCTTCCAGCTGAGGTAAATTCAATTCAGGTAATTTTGCCGAAACCGCACTATATTGCTTTAACAATTGATTTAGCTTGCGTAATCCGTCCGAATTTTTTAAACGTAAATAAAACTGCCATTCGTTCAAACGTTTTGTCATCGGAACATCTTTTAGCGCAAATTCCGCCTCACTAAACGGCGTTGTAAGCACCTTTTCGAACCATTTTTGTAATGGTTCATGCCAGTTTTCATCTAAACCTAACTGCTCGCAAATGGTAAGAATTTGCTCAAAATCGACCGCTTGTTGGAAATCATTGTATTCAAAGAAACTATGTAAAATATTGCCAACCTTTGTGCTGTGAGGAAATTGATAAGACGAATAGGCATTTGTTTCTTCATTATCCAAAGCAAAAAGATTATCAGTTTCGGGCGCGAGCACTTGTTGCTGGTCATAATCTTGTCCGGCATTCTCAAATGCTTTCAGCATACTATATTCCGTGTGATGTTGCATCGCCCATTCATGTTGTTGATGCAATGCACTGAAACTGGTCACTAACCCCGTCTGCTGAATCTGCCCGGAAAAATGACAAGCGGATAAAGCCTCTGACACAAACGGAGCCGGTCGCCATTCATCATTTACAATTTTTTCGTCTAATTCGACCGCTTGGCAACCAATCCCTTTTCGTTGCAAATAATCCGGCGTGCTGGTTTCGGCTTTGTAGCTTTTATCTAAACCGATTTCACCATTGCTCAGCAAATAATGCACTGCATTCCAACCGTCTTCAAATCGTTGCGGCAAAATCAAGTTAAGCTGTGATTCTGCTCGCGTAACCGCTACATAAAGCAAACGCAGATCTTCAGCTAATTCTTCCCGATCCATCAATACTTGAATTTCTTCTGACGGTTTACCGAAATACCAATGTGCTTGCCCTTGTTCATCACGGTAAATAGCCAAATTGCTTGCTTTATAACCCTGATTTTTTTTACCGATAAACGGCAACCAAACGATCGGATATTGCAAACCTTTTGAACCATGAATGGTCACGATTTTAATCAATTCTTCTTCACTTTCTAAGCGTAAAATATGCTCTTCCGTGCTATCTATTTTTGCCAATTGACGTTCATACCAACGCACTAACGCCGATTCATTTTCTAAGCTCGGCATAGCATTTTGTAGTAATTCCGTTAAATGCAATAAATCCGTTAGGCGGCGATCACTGTCGTGCGGGTTAGCTCGTAAGCGCTCAATAATTCCCTCTTGCATAAATAACTTATGCAACATCGGTAAAATACCTTGTTGTTGCCAAATTTGCTGATATGCAATAAAGCGCTCTACCTGTTGATCCCACTGTAATTCGCTATTTTTGAGCTGATGAATCTCCGTTGCTGACAGCCCCCAAAGGGTTGTGCCTAACGCACTGAGTAAATGGCGTTGATGATACGGATTTAAACAGGCATACAACACCCACAATAATTCTTTACCGGTTTCCGATTGATAGACGCTTTCTTTTTCCGACAAAAATACCGAACGAATGCCCAGTTCGGCTAATGCACTTTTTATCAATGTAGCTTGCGAGTGGCTACGCACCAAAATTGCAATATCTTTTGCCTGAAACGCATTAATCTCTTCCGTAGTATTGGCAAATTTTAAGCCAAATTCACCCGCTTCCATTTGCTTAAGCTGCTGCTGAATTTGGTAAGCACATTGCTTTGCCGCTAATTTTTCATCAAATTTTGCTTGTAGATAACAATTTACATAGTCGGAGCCGATTAATTCAGCTTCGCTCGCTTTCGCTTCCACCGAGTGAAACTGAATACTTTGATACAAGAAAGGACTGTTTTCAGCAGCTTCCGGAAATTCAAATAAGCGATTAGTTGCGCTCACAATTGGTGGCAACGAGCGCCAGTTTTTAGCTAACGTGCGTTTTTGTTGCGCCTGTTGAGAAGCGGTCAAATAAGTGAAAATATCCGCACCTCGGAATTTATAGATCGATTGTTTTGGGTCACCGATCATAATAAATCCGTGATTCGTATGCGCTTCTTGCATAAAAATCTTGTGGAAGATTTCATATTGCTCTTTATCGGTATCTTGAAACTCATCGATCATTGCAAACGGGAATTGCGCGCGAATTTGAGCAGCTAACGCTGCCCCCCTTTCACCTTTTAAAGCCTGATTGAGTAAAGTGAGCATATCGTTAAAACTTTTCTCACTATGCGTCGCTTTATAATCTGCGAGCTTTGTTCTCACTGCGAGTAAGAATTGATAGAGCAATAACGGCTTCTGTTTATTCGCAAATTGCTGTTGATAAGCGGTCAAAATTTGCTGATTTTTTGCAAAATGCGGATGAACTAACGGTTCTACGCCCTCTTCCGCTTTTTCGTTTAGAAAATCCTGACAGAAGCGTTCAAACTGTTCTTCCGGCAAATAGGAAAGCGAGCTTGCCGCCCATTCATCTACAAAAGCACGCCATTTTTCTAAGTAACGAGTTTGGTAAGAACGGCGATTAAGTGCTTTTTTCTCACCGGTTTTATATTTTTTCGCTAATTCGCTTTCAATTAAGCGACTGATTTCTTCTCCGTGCGCTAACCAATGTTGTTTAGCATCCGCTAAAAAATGCTGTAAGGCAGCCAAATGAGCAGCGAGATCGCCATTCAACCAATGTTGTTCATCCGACAATGACGGTAATTCGGCAGACACAAAGGCACGAATTGCCACAAAAGCATTGTCCGGCGTGCAGAGATATTCCGCCACCGCTGCCGTTTCGGTCAGCGTCATCGGATAGAACATTTCACGCCACACTTCTTCACTTAAACGGAGTAATAAATCGCTTTCATCCGGCTGCAAATCGCTGTCAAAACGCATCCCCGAATCAAACGCAAATTGAAACAGCATCTTTTGACAAAAACTGTGAATGGTAAAAATGCTGGCTAAATCGATCTCGCGTTCGGCAATACGTAAACGTAGAATCGCCTCTTCCACACTTTCAATCTGCTGACCTAATTGGAAGAAGAAATCATTGGCATCATAGGATTTTTCCGCATCGTACTCTTGTAAAAAAGTACAACAAGCTTTGATGTTTTTACGAATACGATCACGTAATTCTTCGGTTGCCGCTTTAGTAAAAGTTACCACCAAGATTTGTTCAACCGTTAAAGGTGCACAACCAATTCCTAGTAGCAAACGCAAATATAAATTCGCCATGGTAAATGTTTTGCCGGTACCGGCGGACGCTTCAATTAATGCGGTACAATTTAGCGGCAGTTCAATCGGAGAAAGGGGTTTCATTATTTCACTCAATATTCAATCATTATTTAATGCGTTCTAATTTTGCTAACAGTTGATCCGCTGGAACCTGTTGAATTTTGTGCATTTGGTAAATTAACAAACCGGCAGCGATACTTAAACTGACACAGAAAATAAACCAAAATCCTGCCGCCGCCATCGGTTCAACAATCCAATCCGTTCTCGCTAAAATATAGCCGAACGGCATACCAATCACCCAATAACAGAACATCGTGACATATAAAATCGGTTTGGTATGTTTATAGCCACGCAGAATACCGTTTGCCACCGCTTGTAACGAATCCGGAATTTGATATACCGCTGCAAACAACAATAAATGCGCCGCAATTGCAATCGAAACCGGATCACTGGTAAATGCCAGTGGAATAACTTCATCTAAAATAACAATCACGACCGCTGCCGCTAACGCAAATAGCGCTCCGGTAATCAGCGCGTGATAGCTAATAATTTTTGCCTCTTCAACTTGTTTCTGCCCTAAGGTTTTTCCTACCACAATCGTGGTCGCAATGCTGAAAGACATCGGGATCATAAATAATAAAGAACTGGTTTGCAATGCCGCCTGATGGCTTGCCACCACTTGTGAACCGAGCGGCGAAAGCAGTAAAGCGGACGCTGAAAACAACATCACTTCAGTAAAAGTCGCAAAGCCGATCGGCAAACCCAACTTGCAAATTTTTAACAAAGTTTGACCGCTTGGCATTTCAAACCAACGGTTAAATAAGCCGATATCTTTCTGAGGTTTATTAGTGTAGCTGTAATGGAATAACAACAAGAACATGACCCAGTTCACGATCGCTGTCGCTACGCCACAACCGACTGCCCCCATTTCCGGCAATCCAAACTTACCAAAAATAAAAATATAATTAAGCGGAATATTCAGCAATAATCCTAAGAAAGTGATACGCATTGCAGGCTTCGGATTCGATAAACCCTCATTCATACAACGCAAATTGACCGCCAATAGCGCCGGAACCACACCGATTGCCATAATCGCTAAATATTGTTGCGATTTAATCGAAAAAGCTTGCGGTGTATTCATATAGTCTAAAATCCAATGACTGTTTAGGAACACGAAAATCAAAGGAGTTGCACACGCCCAAACCAACCAAAAACCTTGACGAATTTGGTGGGCAATCAAATGACGCTGATTCGAACCGTTTAAATAAGAAACGGTTGGTGTGATTGCATTAAGCAAACTTAATACAAATAAAAAGAGAGGGAAATAGATGGAATTACTCACCGCAATCGCCGACACATCATCATCACTCACCAGCCCCGCCATCACAATATCAGCCAGTCCCATGCCCGCAACAGAAAGTTGAGAAATAAAAATTGGCAGCGTGAGTTTAAATAGTTTACGTGTGTTTTCCGGATATTTTTGCCATTGCAGATTCATAATTACCTCTTTCAAAATACGGAGGCTATTATACGGCAACAAGCGGTCGTTTTTCGCAAAAATTTTGTAAAATAAGACCGCTTGTAAAAATGAAAAAGCCCTCGAAAATCACTTCTCGAGGGACTTATCTATTCAGCTAACGAATTATTTCGCCGCTTTTAACTCTTGGTAATATTTTTCGTAAAGTTCGATTGCATCACCTACATCGTCTTGCCATTGTGCAGCTTTTAACACTTCAGCTGTCGGATAGATTGCCGGATCTTCGGTAATCTCCTTCGGTAATGTTTTTAACGCTTCTACGTTTGAAGTCGGGTAACCGATTTCTAAGGTTAATTTTTCCGCAACCGGTGCGCTTAATAAGTAGTTGATTAACTTATGCGCATTTTCTTTGTTTTTCGCATTCGCTGGAATTGCTAACGTATCAACCCAAAGCACAGGACCTTCTTTCGGGAATACCATATTTACCGGTGCTTGTTCTTTTTTCGCAATACGTACAGAACCGTTCCATAATTGACCTACAGATACTTCACCTGCAATAAATGAGTTCGCTGGGTTATCAGAAGTGAAAGAGAGTACGTTCGAACGTAATTTTTTCAATTCTTCGTAAGCCGCTTTGATCTCTTCCGGATTGGTTGTATTAGGGTTTTTACCTAATTTTAATAACGCAATGTTAAATACTTCACGTGCGTCATCTAATAATTGTACTTTATTGGCAAACTCAGGTTTCCATAGGTCACCCCAAGACGTGAACACATCACCTTGGTAATCAGCCGTGTTAAATGCGATACCCGGCGCACCTAATAATTGTGGTAAAGAGTATTTGTTACCTTGATCATAAGGTTTGTTTAACCAATCTTGGTTTAACTCTTTGATTACCGGAAGTTGTGCGTGATCTAATTCCGCTAACATACCTTCTTTCGCCATTTTTGAAACGAAGTAGTTAGAAGGTGCGATAACATCGTAACCGCCGTCTTTACCTTGTAATTTTAATTTCGCATACATGGTCTCGTTAGATTCAAGGCTTGAAACCTCTACTTTGATACCAGTTTGCTTTGTGAATTCATCTAACAAGCCTTCAGGCACATATTCAGTCCAAGTATAAAGGTGAACTGTTCCCGCTGCTGCCGGTTGAGCCGCTGTTTCAGCTGCTTTTGGCTTTTCTTCATTACACGCTGTTAATGCAACTGTTGCTAAACCTGCTGCAAATAAACCCGCTAATTTTTTCATTTAATTTTCTCCGTTAGATGAGTAAAAATATTACTAGCCTCAAGAATTGAAAGGCAGTAATAATTCTAAGTATCTCACTAGATTTTGCAAGGATTTTCTAATCAAAATGATAATTTTTTGCAAATTATCTTTAATAATAATTAATCCACATTGTCGCTTTTACCTTGAAATCAGCAAATTTAGCGTTATATTAGTAACGTTTTTTTCATTGATATATTTGAAACAAAGAGGATTTAAAATGACAACTCAAAACGAAAATGCACAAGCTCAAACAGAAGAAGTTGAAGTTGCAAACGAAGCGCAGTTAGAGCAAGCAACCGAAGAACAACAAGAACAACCTATCGAAGCTGAATTAGCAGCGGCTTATACACGTATTAATGAGTTAGAAACTTATATTGCGGAAGCGGACAACCGTGAAAAAGATATTCAATTACGTGCGCAAGCGGAAATCCAAAATGTCCGCCGCCGTGCCGAACAAGATATGGAAAAAGCACATAAATTCGCACTCGAAAAATTCTCAAAAGAATTATTAACCGTAGTAGATAACCTTGAGCGTGGCTTAAATGCACTTGATACGGCTGTCACCGATGAAAAAACACAAGCATTGGTTGACGGTGTGGAAATGACTCATAAAGAATTTATCTCGACTCTGGCTAAATTTGGTGTAGAAGCGGTTGGTGTTGTTGGAGAAGTTTTCAATCCGGAACTTCACCAAGCGATTTCAATGCAACCGGCGGAAGGTATCGAAGCAAATCATATCAGCGTGGTTTTACAAAAAGGTTATACCCTACAAGGTCGCGTACTTCGCCCTGCAATGGTAATGGTTGCCGGCTAAATTTTACTCTCTCTCGCTTGTGGGAGAGAGACCGCCGGTGAAGCGTTCAGCGAACCGGCAGAGAGAGGGATAGCGGTCTAAATTGCATAAAAATCAGCAAATCCCTCTCTATCTGAAAATCACTGATTTTCGGCTCCTTCATTTACTCATTTTTGAGAGAAATAAGGATAATATTTTAATCTCATTCATATCAAGCTATGTCCCTACAATTCAACCCTATCTCACTTTTCCTAGTCGCACTGATTTTTCTTGGTGTGGTCGGAAACAACAATTCAATTACCATTGCTGCAGCAGTGTTATTACTGGTGCAACAAACTTTCCTCAGCAAATATCTGCCCTTTTTAGATAAGCACGGTTTAAACATTGGGATTATCATTCTGACTATCGGTGTATTAAGCCCGATTGTGTCCGGCAAAATTTCCCTCCCCTCCTTCTCTGAATTTTTAAATTGGAAGATGTTGCTTGCCGTGGTTGCAGGAATTACGGTGGCTTGGTTAGGTGGCAGAGGGGTAAGTTTAATGGGAAATCAACCGTTGTTAGTCACAGGATTACTGGTCGGTACCATTATCGGCGTGGCATTACTTGGCGGCGTGCCGGTTGGTCCACTAATCGCTGCCGGTATCCTTTCGTTACTGATCGGCAAAGGTTAATTAGTAAAATTTATTCAAAATTAGACCGCTTGTTCCCCTCCCCGATTAAGTGAGCGCTGCAAGCGGTTTCTTCTACCTACTGTTTCCCCTCAATTTAGGCTATAATTTGTCTTAAAATATCTCGCATAATGCCAAATATCGTTAAGGCAATACATAGTTAAGACAAGACATAGTTAAGACAAGACAATGAAACCTTCGCAAAAAAATTTCAAAAATAGACCGCTTGATGAGAGCCAAAAAGCATTAATCGCCAACTTAAAAGAACTCACCAATACTGATTACCGCCGTTTACGTTCTCGTATTCACGGCATTTTTGCCATCAAAAAACAAGAAGCCAAAAACAATGTGATTGCGGGAATTGAACGTGAAATTCTCTCGGCACAGGCAACTTTTCAAGCCAGAAAAGCACAACATTCCAGCCTTGCAATCACTTATCCCGATTTACCGGTTTCTGCTCGCCGTGAAGAAATCTTAAAACTAATTGCGGAAAATCAGGTGGTGGTGATTGCCGGTGAAACCGGTTCGGGTAAAACTACTCAGCTCCCGAAAATGTGCTTGGAACTCGGACGTGGCGTAAAAGGCTTGATTGGACATACTCAGCCTCGCCGTTTGGCGGCACGTTCAGTGGCAAACCGTATTGCCGAAGAATTAAAAAGCGAACTGGGCGCAGCTGTTGGTTATAAAGTGCGTTTTAACGATCAAGTGGGCGAAAACACTCTTGTGAAATTAATGACGGACGGTATTTTGCTTGCCGAAATCCAAAACGACCGCTATCTCAATCAATACGATACATTAATTATTGATGAAGCGCACGAACGCTCGCTCAATAACGATTTTATTCTCGGCTATCTGAAACAAATTCTGCATAAACGCCCTGATCTAAGAGTGATCATTACTTCGGCAACCATTGATGTGGAACGTTTTTCTCGCCATTTCAACAATGCACCGATTATTGAAGTTTCAGGACGCACCTTTCCGGTGGAAGTGCGTTATCGTCCAATTGTAGAAGAAAATGATCAAGACCAATTACAAGATATTCTCAATGCTGTTGATGAACTTCAAGCCGAAGGTCGTGGCGATATTTTGATTTTTATGAGCGGTGAACGAGAAATTCGTGATACTGCCGAAGCGCTACAAAAACAAGAGCTAAGATTCACTGAAATTCTACCGCTTTACGCACGCCTCTCGGCAGCCGAACAGCAACGCATTTTCCAGCCAAGCGGTCTAAATCGTGTGATTTTAGCCACCAACGTGGCAGAGACCTCACTCACCATTCCGAATATCAAATATGTGATTGATACCGGTACAGCACGTATTTCTCGCTATAGTTACCGCACTAAAGTACAACGTTTGCCGATTGAGCCGATTTCACAAGCCTCTGCCAACCAGCGGAAAGGCCGCTGTGGACGAACCAGCGAAGGGATTTGTATCCGCCTCTATTCAGAGGAGGATTTTAACGCTCGTCCAGAATTTACCGATCCGGAAATTCTGCGTACGAATCTCGCTTCGGTGATTTTACAAATGACCTCGCTTGGGCTGTCGGATATTGAGGCGTTTCCATTTGTTGATCGTCCAAATACTAGACAGGTGCAGGACGGCGTTCGTTTACTAGAAGAATTAGGGGCGATTAATGGCAATAAATTAACCGCAATCGGTCGTCAACTTGCCCAACTCCCCATCGATCCTCGTTTAGGGCGTATGGTGGTTGCTGCAGCACAAAATGGCGCATTGCATGAAGTGATGATGATTGTTTCCGCACTTTCGATTCAAGATCCGCGTGAGCGCCCGCAAGAACGCCAACAGGCTGCAGATGAAAAACATCGCCGTTTTGCCGATAAAGATTCCGATTTCTTGGCGTTTGTGAATTTGTGGCATTACATTCAAACTCAGCAAAAAGAGCTAACTAAAAACCAGTTCCGCAAGCAATGTCAGAAAGATTTTCTCAACTATTTGCGTGTGCGTGAATGGCAGGATATTTATCATCAACTACGTCTTCCTGTACGAGAAATGGGCTTGCCGATTAATAGCGAAGATGCAAATTATCAACAAATTCATACCGCTTTACTAACCGGTTTGCTATCGCATATCGGGATGAAAGACAGCGAAAAAATGCACTATCTTGGGGCGAGAAATGCGCATTTTTATGTGTTCCCAACTTCGGTGCTTGTCAAAAAGCAACCGAAGTGGCTTGCAGCATCCGAATTGGTGGAAACCACCAAATTGTGGGCAAGAACCGTGGCAAAAATCGAACCGGAATGGATTGAGCCACTCGCCGGACATTTAATAAAACGTAGTTACAGCGAACCACATTGGTCGAAATCCAAAGGCGCAGTGATGGCGTATGAAAAAGTCTCTCTCTACGGTATTCCGGTGGTAGCAAATCGCCTTGTCAATTACGGTTCAATTGATCCGACTGCCAGCCGTGAAATCTTTATTCGCTCGGCAATGGTTGAGGGTGATTGGCACAATAATTACAAATTTTTCAAAGAAAATAACCGCTTGATCAAAGAAGTGGAAGACCTCGAACACAAATCTCGCCGCCGAGATATTTTAGTGGACGAACAAACCCTGTTCGAATTCTACGATCAACGTATCGGTACGGAAGTAGTTTCCAGCCGCCATTTTGATACATGGTGGAAAAAAGCAAGTCAGAAAGATCCTGAATTGCTCAACTTTGAAAAATCATTCTTGATGAATGAAAACGCCAATACGGTCAGCGATTTGGATTTCCCGAATTTCTGGTATCAAGGTCAGCTTAAACTAAAATTGAGTTACCAATTTGAAATCGGTAAAGATCACGACGGCGTAACCGTACATATTCCATTGCCGTTGCTCAACCAAGTGGAACCGGAAGGCTTTGATTGGCAAATTCCGGGGCTTCGCCATGAGCTAGTGGTGGCGTTAATTAAATCATTACCGAAAGCCACTCGCCGTAATTTTGTACCAGCACCGAACTATGCAGATGCGTTCTTAGGCAGAGCCGAGCCGTATCAAAAACCATTGCTAGAAAGTCTGGCTTACCAGCTTCGCCGTATGACCGGTGTAACTATTGATCCGGAGCTGTGGGATCTGTCGCAACTTGCGCCGCATTTGCGTATGACATTCCGTGTTGTGGATGAAAAAGGTAAAAAACTACAAGAAAGCGAAAACTTGGACGAACTAAAATTTGCGCTGAAAGATCAGGTGCAAGAAAGCCTTTCGACAATTGCCGATGACGGTATCGAGCAAAGCGGTGTACATTTGTGGAATTTCGCTAACTTACCGCAATTCTACGAGCAGAAAAAAGCTAATTTCAGCGTAAAAGCTTATCCGGCAATTGTCGATGAGCAAACCGCAGTGGGCGTAAAATTATTCGAAACCGAATTCGAGCAAGCCCGTGCAATGCTAGCCGGTTTACGCCGTTTGCTATTGCTCAACGTGCCTTCGCCAATCAAATACTTACACGAAAAATTGCCGAACAAGGCAAAGCTCGGACTTTACTTTGCCCCGTTCGGTAAAGTGTTGGAATTGATAGATGACTGTATCGCTTGTGCGGTGGATAAATTGGTGGATGAATTCGGCGGCTTTGTTTGGACCGAAGAAAAATTCAATGAATTGCATGAATTTGTACGAGGCAACTTAAACGACACCACCGCAGAAATTGCGCTACAAGTGGAGAAAATCCTCACTCTTGCCTTTGAACTCAACAAACGAATGAAAGGCAAAATGGACTTCACAATGGCTTTTGCCCTGTCGGATATTAAAGCACAATTAAGCGGTTTGGTTTATCCGGATTTTGTGACCAAAACCGGCTACCAACGTCTTGCTGATTTACATCGCTATTTAACTGCTATCGACAAGCGATTAGATAAACTCGGCACGGATACCAACACCGACCGAGCGAAGATGTTACGGGTGGAACAAGTGGAAAATGCTTATAAGCAATTACTCACCAAACTGCCGAAATCTAAAGCAATCCCTGATGAAGTGTTAGAAATTCGTTATATGATTGAAGAGTTACGTGTCAGCCTGTTTGCCCAACAACTCGGCACCAAATACCCGATTTCAGATAAACGTATTTTGAATGCGATTGGGGAGATAAAATAGTGTGTAGGGTGGCTAGTTCTATCCACCGAATCCCCCTCTCCCACAAGGGGCGAGGGTAACAAGCGGTTAAATTTGCAAGATTTTTTACAAATTCAACCGCTTGTAACTTACTAAAACCATATATAACAATGATAAATCCACACAGGAGATTACTCTATGCAAACACTTTTTCCGAAAGGCGAACCTCGTTCCCCTGAATTTTTTACCGGCAGCACCTTTTTAACCGAGGTATTGGATGCGGATCACAATAATGAATTTTCTATCGGTAGCGTAACCTTTGAAAAAGGGGCAAGAACCAATTGGCATACGCACCCGAAAGGGCAAGTATTGATTGTAACGAGTGGTAAAAGCTGGTATCGGCACAAGCGATTCAAACCGGCGATGTGATTAATATCCCTGAGAATATTGAACATTGGTACGGCGCAAGTGCCGACAGTGATTTAGTGTATTTAGCTATCACAAATTATAGAGAGGGGAAAAAAAGTTACTTGGCTATCACCAGTCACTGACAAAGAATACGCACAAGTGCATTCGGCTTGATAAGCCCTTTTTCGTTTTAACGTCATACGCGCCGTATGGCGTTAATTAATCCGAGCCACGCTGTGGCTTTATAGCCCTAACAGGGCTAGGCTTAATCAGCCTTGCACGGCTCGTGCAAGGTAAAATATGACGCTGTATAACTATTATATAATTGCAAAAAAATCCGCAAATTTAACCGCTTGTGATTTGTTATACATTCATCGGTAACTGCCAGTTAATTTCTTGAATGCCTTTTTCTTTTAAGTAAGCATTCGCTTTGGAAAAATGGCGGCAACCTAAAAATCCTCGATGGGCGGATAACGGTGACGGATGCGGTGCAGTCAGTACGCAATGGCGAGAGCGGTCAATAAACTGCCCTTTTTTCTGCGCATGGCTGCCCCATAATAAAAAGACTAAATTTTCACGGTGTTGGTTAAGTTGAGCAATCACTTTATCGGTGAAAATTTCCCAACCGAAATTCGCATGTGAATGCGCTTGCCCTTGACGCACCGTGAGTACGGTGTTTAACAACAACACGCCTTGCTTTGCCCAATCAACCAAATATCCGTGATTTGGAATTTGAAAACCCTCAATATCCTGCGCCAGTTCTTTATACATATTAACTAAAGAAGGTGGCGGCGCGACCGGTGGTTTTACCGAAAATGCTAAACCGTGCGCTTGGTTTGGACCATGGTAAGGATCTTGCCCCAAGATCACCACTTTCACATCTTTAAACTCCGTTAAAGTAAAGGCACTAAATACTTCTTTTTGCGGTGGAAAAACCGTTACACCATCCATTCTTTCTTGATGTACTTGCTGTAAAATTTGTTGAAAATAAGCTTGTTGCTTTTCTTCGCCTAGCGCTTCCGTCCAATTATTCATAGCTTGTCCTGTTAAAAAGTGTTAAACAATTTTAAGTTTTTCTACATTTCAGATTGTTTTTTAGTCAACTGATAATTTTTTGATTACATTTTTCAACTTTTAGTAGAATTCTTCAAAAAAAATGATAAAATTCACCACGTAAACAAAATTTGAATTTATCAAAAAATTTTATAATTATCTAGCCAATACTTAGGAGTATCAAAATGATCAAAGGCGTACAAATTACAGAATCTTCAAACAGCAACTTAGTAAACTCTTTCTGGTTATTAGATGAAGAGAAAAACGAAGCTCGCTGTATCGCTGCAAAAGGTGATGCTTACAAAGAAGACCAAATCGTTGCAATCAGCGAATTAGGTCAAATTTCATACCGTGAAGTACCGGTAAACGTTGCTCCGACAATCAAAGTTGAAGGTGGCCAACACTTAAACGTTAACGTTTTACGCCGTGAAACATTAGAAGATGCGGTTAAAAACCCAGAGAAATATCCACAACTAACTATCCGTGTTTCTGGTTATGCAGTGCGTTTCAACTCATTAACACCAGAACAACAACGTGATGTAATTACTCGTACTTTCACAGAAAGCTTATAATAACAGTTTTACTACCAATTTTCTTAAAAAAAGCACCTTTGATCTGACCCCAAAAAGTTAGACTG
>NZ_GL831080.1:943505-988261 GCF_000188255.1 Actinobacillus ureae ATCC 25976 | reverse complement strand
ACCGAATTAAGGTTTTCTTGAATAATTGAAAATGTCGTTGAGTGAATAAACGGTTTTTGTCATTTTGAATGATAAAACTCGATGACTTGTTGTTTGAATAGCGAGTTATATTTAGTCATAAAAAATCTGCACCTTAATCCGTTGGATGGTTAGTCCAACTTTTGGGGTGCAGATCACAATGGACGGCGCTCCTAATTAATTACGCATTTGCGTGTTCAATTTTTTCTACTTCTTTAGTATACTTTTCTTCATCAAACTCGCGTAGCGGTTTGTGTGATTCGCCTAAGAATGTATAAATTACCGGCAGAACGAATAAGGTAAATAATGTACCGATACTCAAACCAGCAACAATTACCATACCCATACTAAAACGAGCAATCGCACCTGCTCCTACCGCAAATAATAATGGAATCAAACCTGCAACCATTGCTGCGGTTGTCATCATAATAGGACGTAAACGAATCGTCGCTGAGTGAACAATTGCATCAAAGCGAGATAAACCATTGTTTAACTGCTCTTCTTTTGCAACTTCACACATTAAGATACCATGCTTCGTAATTAAACCGACTAATGTCACTAAGCCAACTTGTGAATAAATATTCAAAGTTGCGCCGGCAACACCTGCAATGCCAAGCAAATTAAGTACTAGCAATGCACCACTTAATGCTAATGGTACAGAAACTAGAATTACCATAGGATCACGCCAAGATTCAAACTGAATCGCAAGTACGAGGTAAATAATAATTACCGCTAAGGCAAAGGTCATCGCCATTGCATTACCTTCTTGAACATACTGACGAGCTTCAGATTTAAAGTCGTATTGATATCCTTTAGGTAAGCTGCGATCCAACTCATCTTTCGCCCAATTTACCGCATCACCAATCGAGCTTGATACTACGCCCGAAATGGTTGCTGAATTTAATTGGTTCATACGAGGTAATGCTGATGGTTCTGTCGAAAGTTCAAGTGTCACAAATGAGCTTAATGGAACCGATTCACCACTTGCCGTTGTAACATAGTAATTTACTAAATCTTGTGGATTTAAACGATCTTTACGGATAGCTTGCGATACAATCGGATACGCACGAGAATCAATATCCACACGTGTAATAATCGCACCAGATAAGTACGCACCTAACGTACCACTCACTTGTTGCATCGTTACGCCATAAGTTCCCATTTTCTCACGATCAAATTTCCATTTCATCGTTACCGTATCAAATTTCAAATCAAGACTCGAGAAAAAGAATTGACCTGAAGCTTGCGCTTTTTTCAGGAACTGAGTTGCCACATCGGCTAACTTAGTATAGTTATCTGCGGTAGTAATCACTAATGAGAACGGTAAACCGTTTTCACCGGTTGAAATTTCTGGGAATGAAATCGCATTAATATCCATCCCGACAACATTTTTAGCAATTGCAGAAACGTCTGCTGAAATTGGTGCTCGTTCACGTTCACGATCATTCCAATCCTTTAATGAGATAATTGATAATGCACTATTTGCACCATTAAACCCGGATACAGTCATCATTGATGCTACTTCCGGTATTTTACCTACCTCTTCATTAAACTTCTCTGTCGCAGCTTGCGTATAATCTAAGTTAGTGTTTGACGGACCATTACCGATACCAACCACGAAGCCACGGTCTTCTGTCGGTGCGACTTCACTTGAAAGTGATGTTAATAATGTCGGTAATACAGCAAAAATTCCCAATGCAAAAATCAATACAAACCAACGCATCGCCATCACACCTCTCAGCATATTGGTGTAGCAGCTGGTCATTTTGTCTAACATCGCATTGATACATTTTGAGAAACGACTTTCGTGATCTTCATTGTGCTCTTTTAATACTCGGCTAGACATCATCGGTGATAACGTCAATGCAGCGATACCTGAAATAAATACCGCACCAGCTAAGGTTAATGCGAACTCTTTAAATAAAGAGCCGGTTACACCATCCATTAACGCCATTGGAGAATATACTGCCCCAAGTGTAATCGTCATCGAAATAACTGGAATAGCAATCTCTCGCGTACCAATAATAGCCGCATCAAACGGCGATTTGCCTTCTTTAACATGACGTTCTACGTTTTCAAGAACAACGATCGCATCATCCACCACTAACCCGATTGCAAGTACTAATGCTAATAGAGTCAATAGATTGATTGAGAAACCAAACATCTGAAGTAAAAATAATACCCCGATCAATGAGATCGGAATGGTGATAATTGGCACAATCATCGCACGTAATGAACCTAAGAATAGGATAATTACCACTAATACGATGACAGTGGCTTCACCAATAGTCTTAATTACTTCATTAATAGAGCTATTAATTGCAATAGTTTTGTCATATAAAATCTGACCGCTCATTGATGACGGTAAGTTTTTAGTAATTAATTCAAATACGGGATAAATGTCTTTCGCTACGGTCAATGAGTTTGCTGTCGTTGCAGCACTCACTGCTAATACAACTGCTTCTTTGCCATCTGCAACTACTCGAGATGCATCTTGGTATTTATCTAACTCAACCTTTGCAATATCTTTAAGTTTAACAATACGACCATCTGATGTTGTTGAAATCGTAACGTTTTCTAACTCTTCAACCGACGGCGTACTTGATTCCACTTTGTTTTTATAAACAGTATAGTAACCGTTCGCATTACCTGCCGCAGTATTTAAGTTATTTGCTCTTAGTGCTGATAATACAGCCGCACCGGAAAGGTTATTACCCGCCATTTTTTCCGGATCTAACCAAATGCGTAAACCGAAAGTTGCCGCACCAAAAATATCTACGCTTGAAACACCGTTTACTGTAAAGAATTGTGGTTTTACCACACGGTTAATATAGTCGGTAATTTGTGAAGGATTTAATTCATCCGACACAAAACGAATATACATTAACGCATCATTTGAACCTGATGATACGCTGATAGACGGGTCATCGATCCCACTTGGTAAATTTGCACGAATTGCATTCACCTTCGCAGAAATATCCGCTAACGCCATTTGTGGATTAGTATTTAACTTCATCTTAATCGTGGTAGTAGATGTACTCGGACTACTTGAAGAAGTTACATAGTCGATATTATCCGCTTGCGCTACCGCCTCTTCGATTTGAGAAGTTACCAACGCTTGCATCAAGCTTGCATCTGCACCTGAGTAGTTAACGTTAACAGTTACGATCGAAATCGTCATTTCAGGATATTCGCGAACTTGAAGTTTATTGATAGATTGCAAACCTAAAATAGTAATCAGCAAACTAATACAAACAGCAAGTACCGGACGTTTAATAAAAATATCAGTAAATTTCATTGATTACCTCAATTAAAGTCTACTTTCTTTAGCAGGTTGAGTAACACCTACCGCCTCTTGTTCAGAAACAATCACAAGTGCGTTATTACTTAAACGTTGGAACCCTCCGGTCACAATTAAATCGCCGGCTTTCGCTCCTTTAGCTAATTGTGCATAAATACCGCTACGGTCTAATGTTTTTACTTCAACTTGTTTTGCGTGATACATTCTATTCACATCTAATTTCGGATTTTGCTCTGCCATTTTTGCAACTAATTGCTTATCTTCGTCAGAAAGCGGTTGTAACACATAAAGTGTTTCACCATACATTGTGTATGTCACTGCAATTTGTGGTACAACAATTTGCTGTTTCTCGGTCGGTAATGCCACATTCAGACGAGCAAACATACCTGATAAAAGAAGATTTTGGTTCTCTGTAATCACCGCTTCTACATTAATTAAGCCGGTTGTATGATCCACTGCAGGATCGATTGCTGCGATATTTGCTGGGAATGTTTGACCCGGTAACGCATCAATGACTGCCGTTACTTTTTGGCCTACACTAATTTTTTGCACATCAGTTTGAGGTAAAGTAAAGCGAACTTTCATGACACTTTGATCTTCAACACGCACGATCTCTGTACCCGCTGGAATGTATTGCCCTACGTTTACATTAACGATACCGGCAATACCGCTAAATGGTGCGTAAATTTTACGGCGACCGATAGAGGCTTTAAGTGACTCAATATTCGCAAGTAATTGGTTATAAGTTGATTGCGCATTATCTAATTCAGCTTTCGATGCACTATTTGATGCGACTAAATTACGGAAACGATCGTAATTTGCTTTTGCATTTGGTAATTGCGCTTGCGATGCGCGTAAAGTCGCCTCTTCAACGGCACTATCAAACTCTACCAATAAATCACCTTTATTTACACGCTGACCCGAGCGCACATGTACTCGAGTTACTGTACCAGTTGCTTCTGCACTTAGCATAGCACCTTGATTTGGACGAATGTATCCCACAGCAGCAATGCTCGGTGTCCACTCTTGTGGCTCTACTTTCATCGCAGTAATTTCACTTACGGTTTCCTGCATATTCGCTACCGCTTCAGCTTTTTTCCCCGCAATAAATTTTTGCATTCCAGCAACGCCACCAAAGGCAACCAGCACCACTGCTAAGGTTGTCACAATTAAAAATTTTCTGCCACGAGAGGGCTTTTGGTTTTCTACTGTCATATATTCTCCATAGACAAATTAACTAAATTTAGAAAGTAATAGCTTTCCAAGTACGTGAAATAATTTCCTCAAAATATTCTTCCGGAACAACGTCTTTCTTGACCTGTTGTAAATACGCAATGTCTGTTGCCGTTCCCATACTCAGGTAATACAACACCTCGTTAGGTAAATCGACAATTACACCTTGCTTTTTACCTTCGTCAACAAATCGGTTCCAAATAAATTCTGGATCATTAATTGTTCTATAAACAATTTCGCTGAAACCAAGCATCGCTTGGTATTGGGACAGGTGAATAGCAATCATGGGGTTGTCAGACAAGAATTGCCACTTTCTAACCCACATTTGACGATATTGCTTGAAGAGAGATTCGTTCGGATCAAAATCAATGTTGATATAGCAGCTATAGCGTTCATAAATATGATTGGCTAGCTGACTTAAAAGTTGATCTTTTGTACTAAAATATAAATAAAGTGTACCGGCTGCCACGCCAATTTCTTTTGCTATCTTGCGCATTGATAAATTCTGTAAGCCTTCCTTTGCTACAAGTAACTCTGTTGCCGATAAGATATGGTTGATCATATCATTCGGATCAGTTCGTCTGGACATAAAACCTCCCATATTTAAATCCAATGAACAGTCGTTCATTTTATATTTATTCATTATAATTTAAAAGAAAAATATCTCGTCCGATAAAAAGCCGAGAAAAATTAACTGAACACTTTATCACTAACTCCTTTGTATAGTGATTTTTTTACTCTAATTTGCAAAAATATGGAAAATCCCACCACTTATTACTCTCATTCCGACTAATTTTATGCTAATATTTGCCAAATATTTTTAACCTATCTTTTTAATATGGCAACTCAATCAAAATATCAAAGTAAACAATTCGATGCATTATCCAGTGATTTAATTGCAACACTGGAAAAGTATAAAGCTCCCGTTGATCTTTCATTAATGGCATTAGGTAATTTAATTACCAATATCTTACGTGAAAACGTTCAAACAGAAGCACAACGTCATGCTTTAGCAGATGCTTTCTCAAATGCATTAAAAAACTCTTTAAAAACCAAATAGTATGTTTACACACCTTCGCTCATTATTACCGACCAATTCTCGTCAATATCGAGAAGAAACCTCGCAACGCATTACGTGGAGTCATTGGTTTACCCTTTTTAATGTAGTGTTGGCGTTACTTATTTCTTCCCGCTACGCTTTTAATGCCGATTGGCCTAATACACTGTCAGGTAAACTTTACTTTTTTACCAGTCTGTTCGGGCATTTCAGTTTTATTGTTTTTGCTTGCTACTTATTATTAATCTTTCCGTTAAGTTTCATCATTAAAAATGATCGTACTTTCCGAGGTATTTCCGTCATTTTGGCTACGATCGGACAAACCTTTCTTTTAGTTGATACGGAAGTATTTAAGCGATTCTATCTGCATTTATCACCGCTTGTTTGGGACTTATTAGTTAATCCCGAACAAGGTGAGCTTACTCGTCAATGGCAATTACTCTTTGTACCAATGCCACTTATTTTGTTAGCGGAAATGCTTTATTCACGTTGGTGTTGGCAAAAGCTACGTAGCTTTAACCGCCAGAAATGGGGTAAATATGTTGCTTATTTTTTCTTAGCCTGTTTTACTGCGACACATTTAATTTACGCTTGGGCGGATATGATGTTATACCGTCCGATTACCGCACAAAAGGCAAACTATCCGTTATCGCATCCGATGACCGCTCGTACCTTCTTACAAAAGCATGGGCTGATTGATCGTGCTGAGTTACAGCAAGAAATTGAAGAAAACGGTCGTTTAGACAGTTTCTATTTAAATTACCCGAAACACCAACTAACCTTTACTAAAAAGCCTCATTCAAATATTTTACTAATCAATTTATCAGGATTACGTAATGACGCAATCAATAGCGAAAACACGCCAACACTTGCTGATATTAGTCGTAAATCATTACGTTTTATACAGCATTACAGCAGTGGTGACTCTCACTCTGCCGGTGTATTAGGCATCTTTTATAGCTTAAGTGGTAAATATTTGGATCCGGTATTAGGTAATAAAGAAGCCTCTCCGTTGATGCTAGCTTTTCGCCAATCCGGTTATCAGCTCGGCTTATTCTCGCATAATGGCTTTGCGGATCCGGTATATCACCAAGCAGCTTTTGCCGGTATTTTATTGCCTGAATCCAAAAATAACCTAGACGCAATCTCACAATGGAAACAATGGCTAACAGAGCGATCTTTAAATGAGCCGTTTTTCAGTTATTTAGATTTAAGTTTACCGCAGGCAAACTCTTACGATCAGCAAACCCGATTGCTCGATTGGCAATTTAGTGAGATTTGGTCACAATTAGAAAAGAACGCTTTATTAGCAAATACCATGGTAATTATTACCTCTGATCAAGCTAATCCAACTGATGAAATGAGCTTTACTCAGCAGGATATGCAAGTGCCGTTAATTATCTATTGGCAAGGTGAAGTAAAAGAATACGATTCGCTCTCAAGCCATTTAGATATTATGCCGACACTGTTAACCCAGTTCTTTGGGGTAAGGAATCCTCTTAGTGACTATTCTCAAGGGATCAATTTAACCGCCCAAAATAATCGTTTATGGGTTTTAGCTTCTAACCATAACTGGAATGTCGCAATTATGCCGAATGGTGAACAATACCATATTGATCGTAAAGGTAATTTTGAGAAATTTAATGCTCAAGGCGAAAAAGAGAAAAGCGATCGTCCGCCTTTAGCGCTCTTCTTACAAATGATTCAGCAAAGTAATCAATTTGTCGAGAAATAAGGATTGGAAATATAACAAGCGGTCAAATTTAGCGAATTTTTTACTAAATTTAACCGCTTGTATTCTCTATAAGCATTTATGTGTTAAGCATATAAAAACTTAACGTACTATTCTGCCGTTTCATCATAATATACTTCACCCATCATTAGCGGTTTAGCAGTACGTACTAGCGCTGCTCGAGTGAATTTATAATCACCATCTACGTTCTCGCAAACCATGTCAACGCTGATAAAACCGGAAGGATGTTCAATCGTTACTACGCTACCGGTATCTTTATAAAGCGGATGCGCAACCATACCTTCGATATTACATGCTGCAGATACGCAAACTGAACCGGTTACCGCATGACTTGCATGGCATTTATCCGGTACAAAATAACGCGAAGTAATATTACCTTTGCCGGCCGGTGCCGATAAAATCCCCATTTTCGGAATCACTTTTTCAGATACATCGCCTAATCCCATCATTTCACCTGCTTTACGACGAATTTGCTCAATGACTTCGAATAACGCACGATTCTCATCTAGTTCCGCTTTGTTTTTTTACCGGTTAAACCAAGATCTTGTGCATTAAACAGCACCATCGGCATCGCTACATCAATACAAGTCACATTATAGCCATTGATATTATCTTGTTTATTTCCGGTCGGGAAAACTTTACCGGTTTTGGCCCCTTCAATCTGACTAAAATTGAGATTTACCGGCGATCCCGTTCCCGGAGCACCGGAAACTTCCGCATTACCCGTATATTTTAATTGCTTATTTGGTGACTCGGCAGAAACTTCAATAATACTGTTGGTATTAACGTTATTTACTACGACACTTGTGATACCGTCTTGTAATTTGTAATTCAATCAAGCCTTTTTCACTCGCAAAACAGATGATACCAGATAAAATATTACCGCATGAAGGTGCCGTATCTACCACTTTTTGACCGATACCCACCTGTGCAAATAAGTAATCTAAATCAACCCCCTCTTTCTCCGATTTTGAAACGATCGCCACTTTACTGGTTACACTTGTCGCACCGCCCAAACCGTTAATTTGAGTCTGATCGCCCGATTCCATAATTGCCATTAAGAATTTATCACGTTCAGCAATATCTGCTGGCAAATCATCTTTTAAGAAATACACGCCTTTTGATGTACCGCCACGAATAATCATACAAGGAACTTTTTTCATTTTTTCCACCTTTGCAAAAAAGTTATGAAACTTGACCGCTTGCTAAGTATAAGAAGCGGTCAAATTCTTAAATTATTTTACTAACCTAAAATACCCATACTTTGGAGCATTGACCACCAACCAAAACCAACTGTTACTTGGATAAATAATGTCACCAACGCACATACTCCACCGGCAATCCAAAATGACTTCACATCGTGATAGCCTAAGCCGTAGATAACTGCAGCCGATGCCGATGCATAGTGCGTTACCATGCTGCCATAGCTATTAGAGAATAATAAACCGAACTCTAAAAATACCGGATCAGCTCCCGCTGCCATACCTACTGCACAAAATACTGGCACCATTGATGCAACATAAGCAGCCCCTGAAGCAAATACATACCGAACAAGCACACTCAGCGTAAGTAGTAAAATAGTAATTACCATTGGACTACCTAAATCAGCCGGTACTAAATTGCTCATTGTACTTGATAGCCAAACAAAAAATTTTGCTTGTGTAAGTACAGCTGCAATACCTAATAAAGTGAGTAAACCCGGTACTGATGCGGCTAAGAACCATTGCGTCCAACTTACATCAATATTTAAAATCGGACGCATCAACTCAAGTGCTACTGCATTTGGTGCCATTGCAGTTAAGAAAATAAAGCCTGTGGTTTTAACCACCATATAAGTATTAAGCAGCAAAAACTAACCAAGTTGTACCTGATTTATAACCATCTAAGACTGAACCTTGTTTTACTGCGACTTTTGTACCGTCAGCCAACACTTCAGCGGGCGTATTACCAATAATAGCGGAAATCGCAACGGCAGCTAGCAGAAGAGGGGGAGCAGGGAAAGGTTTGAGAATGAGAGCAAGGATAGTGCCGATATAGACACCTAAAATGTGCCAACCGAGGACAGATAAACCTTCAGGCGTAGGGAAAATATAGGTTGCAATAGGGCATGCAAGAATAATTGCATAATGCAGAAGTTTTTTCAAGTTCATAAGAAATACCTCATTGCAAGTATAAACTTATATAGTCATATATTATATAATTAGTTATATTTATACTTGCAAGCACTGATCGTGCAAAAATTTGAGATAAATCATAAAAAAGGGCAAAGATTACTCCTTGCCCATTGTTTACTATTATTTGCACTTTTTTTGCAAAATTTGACCGCTTGTTTAAAGTCTTTCTTAGGTAATAATCGTCTCGTAGTAGAAATCTTCCGCTAAGCCATAAGACTCTCGATACTCAATAATGCTGCCGTCTAGCCCTTTTGCCGCACGGCACACTTTAATCACGGTTTTCTCTTGCCCATCCGTTAGATAAGTATCGTTATGGCTTAATAAAATCGTCATTTGCTCCTTTGCCGAGACGACTAATTGTCCACATTGTTTAAAATAAAACGGATAGAGCAAATTCTCAAACTGCTCCGGTTTCAGATTTCTCAGCTCACCAAACTTTTCCGGAGAAAGCCAAATCTTATCACTCACAATCACTTTATCATCTACTGAGCGAATACGCTCAAGATAGATCAGCTCTCGCTCTGCCGGCTCACCGAGCAATTGATTAATCTTTGGATTTGCTTGCACACTTTTAACACATTTAACTTCACCAATAGGCGTTTCTGGTTTTCCTTCTTTAGCATTACGCAAATAAAATCGTACAATCGATGATTCAACAAATGCAGGATGTTTTAAAAAAGTCCCTTTACCTTGATGCTTAATTAATACCCCTTCTTCAACTAACCCTTCAACTGCTTTACGCACTGTTCCGATAGACACATCATACGTTGCTGCCAGTTCTTGTTCACTCGGAATTGCCTTCTCGAAGCTCCAGTTATTTTCTGCTAAAAATTTTTGTAATTCATATTTAATTTGTAGATAACGAGGAATCTTATTTAATTCGACATATTTTTGATCATAGTTAAACATTTATATTTTCTCTCAAAATAAATTGACTCACTACCAAAAAATAAGTAGTGTTTCGACATATAGCCATCTATATGTTTATAGGTTTTCATACATTCTAATTTTTTCTTGTGGGGGTGACAACCATGTCTAATTTTCTTCAAACATATTATGAACACGTTGCCGAGCGTGCAGCAATTGGGATTGTACCAAAAGCATTAGATGCTCAACAAACGGTACAGTTAATTGAATTGTTACAATCGCCTATTGCTAGTAAAGAAAGCGAGCTTCTTGAATTATTTGAAACACGCATTCCTGCCGGTGTAGATGATACAGCTAAAGTTAAAGCCGAATTTCTGACAGGCCTTGCTAATGGTAGCATAACTAGTCCATTAATTTCTCCTGAACATGCAGTAAAATTATTGGGCACAATGAGTGGTGGCTATAACGTCACACCTCTTGTTGATTTATTAGACCATGCTCAATTGGCACCGCTTGCTGCTAAAGTCCTTTCTCATACCCTGCTTATTTTCGATAGTTTCAAAGACATTACGGCTAAAGCTAAACAAGGTAATCCTCACGCTCAACAAGTACTCCAATCTTGGGCTGATGCCGAGTGGTTTACTTCTCGCCCAACACTTGCAGAAAAAATCACGCTGACAGTATTTAAAGTTCTTGATGAAACCAACACAGACGACCTTTCTCCTGCACAAGATGCTTGGTGTCGTTCCGATATCCCACTGCATGCTAATGCGATGCTAAAAATGAAACGTGAAGGCATCGAGCCGGATCAGGAAGGTGTTGTCGGTCCATTAAAACAATTAGCCGCATTAAAAGAAAAAGGTTTTCCATTAGTGTATGTTGGTGATGTCGTTGGTACTGGTTCATCACGTAAATCTGCAGCAAACTCAGTGTTATGGCATATGGGAACGGATATCCCATATATCCCGAATAAACGTACCGGTGGTTTTGTCCTCGGCGGTAAAATTGCACCAATTTTCTTTAATACAGCGGAAGACTCCGGTGCATTACCCATTGAATTAGATGTTACTAAACTGAATATGGGCGATGTTATCTACTTTTACCCATACGCTGGTAAAGTATGCAAGCATAATTCAGATGAAGTGATTACTACTTTCTCATACAAAACTAATGTGTTATTGGATGAAGTACGTGCAGGCGGTCGAATTCCGTTAATTATCGGTCGTAGTTTAACGACTAAAGCACGCGCGGAACTTGGTTTACCGGAAAGCGATGTATTTGCCAAACTAGCTGAAGTCGCTGACTCTGGCAAAGGTTATACGCTCGCACAAAAAATGGTAGGTAAAGCTTGTGGCGTAAAAGGGGTCCGAGCAGGACAATATTGTGAGCCGGCAATGACTTCTGTGGGTTCGCAAGATACAACCGGTACAATGACACGTGATGAATTAAAGGATCTTGCGTGCTTAAGATTCTCTGCACCGCTAGTCATGCAATCATTCTGTCACACAGCACCATATCCGAAACCAAGTGATGTTGTTACTCACCAAACATTACCGGAATTTATTACCAGCCGTGGTGGTATCACATTACGTCCGGGGGACGGTGTTATCCACTATTAGTTAAACCGTATGTTAATGCCGTTTACAGTCGGTACCGGTAGTGACTCGCATACTCGTTTCCCAATCGGGATCTCTTTCCCTGCTGGCTCAGGTTTAGTGGCTTTTGCAGCTGCAACAGGTATGATGCCGCTTGATATGCCGGAATCCGTGTTAGTTCGCTTTACTGGCAAGATACCAAAAGGGATTACCTTACGTGATTTAGTTCATGCAATTCCTTATTATGCGATCCAAAAAGGCTTACTCACCGTGGAAAAAGCGAATAAGAAAAACGTTTTCTCTGGTCGAATTCTTGAAATCGAAGGTTTAGAACACCTCACGGCAGAGCAAGCGTTTGAGCTTTCTGATGCAACTGCAGAGCGTTCAGCAGCAGCTTGTACAATTAAGTTAAGCCAAGCATCTATTGAAGAATATTTACGTTCAAACGTAGTATTACTGAAAACAATGATTGCTGACGGCTATAGTGATGCGCAAGCACTTGAAAATCGTATTAAAGCGATGGAAGCGTGGTTAGCAAATCCTGAAATGTTAGAAGCGGATAGCGATGCAGAATATGCGGAAATCATCGAAATCAATTTAGATGAAATCAAAGAACCGATTTTATGTGCACCGAACGATCCTGATGACGCACGCTTATTATCTGAAGTACAAGGTAATAAGATCGATGAAGTGTTTATCGGTTCTTGTATGACCAATATCGGTCACTTCCGTGCAGCTGGTAAATTACTCAGCCAAGTGAATGGAGAAATCAACACCCGTTTATGGCTTGCTCCGCCAACAAAAATGGATGCAGCTCGCTTATCTGAAGAAGGTTACTACAATATCTACGGGCGTTCCGGCGCTCGTACCGAAATGCCTGGTTGTTCGCTCTGTATGGGTAACCAAGCTCATGTACGTCCAAATTCTTCGGTGGTTTCAACTTCAACCCGTAACTTCCCTAACCGTTTAGGACAAGGTGCAAATGTTTATCTTGCGTCTGTGGAACTGGCTTCTGTCGCAGCAATCTTAGGACGTTTACCATCACCACAAGAATATTTGGAAGCTGTTGCAACACTTGATGAACAACATAATGAAGTTTATCGCTACCTCAATTTTGATCAGCTACCAAATTATGTGCAAAAAGTGGAAAGTGTAATTTTCCAAACCGCACTCTAAGCGAAAACAAAAAAGTGGGCAATTAGCCCACTTTTTATTTGCCTTTTAAAGGGTTAATTCACCACTCGATAGCGTAGCGAAATAAATGCAAACCACAAGATTGCAATTCCTGCTAATCCGCTACCAATTAATCCGATATAAGGTAAGCCGACATGCTGAATCACTTGACTACCGATTAATGCACCACCACCAATCCCGACATTATAAATACCTGAATAAATTGCTGTTGCTACATCGGTCGCATCCGGTGCAAGATCCAACACTTGCATTTTCAATGCGATACTCATTGCGGTAATGCCAATTCCCCAAATAAACACTATGCCGAACATCGCCGCAATATGATTACTAAATGGTAATAAGCACATCTGCATTAGCATAATTAATGCCATATTGCTGATAATAAATTTCTTCGGTGCTTTCGGATATAAACGCCCGAATAAGAAACTTGCTGCCACACCTGCCAAACCAAATACTAATAAAATTGCCGTACTAGTTTGTTCACTCATTTGGCTGATCTTCACTATAAACGGTTCAATATAACTATAGCCGGTAAAGTGTCCAGAAATCACGATCATCGTGAGTAAATAGATACCGATTAGCATCGGACGCTTGATTAAAATCGGCAAGCTGGCTAACGATCCCGAATTTTTGCTTGGTAAATGTGGTAGTAACTTCCACATAATCAACATAATACCAAGTGCAATAATGCCGATCAGCGCAAAGGTTTCACGCCAACCGAACGCTTGTCCGATCATTCGTCCTAACGGCAAACCGAGAATCATCGCCAATGAACTACCTAACGCTAATAGCCCTAGCGCCTGTTGTTTCTTATCTTTCGGTGCAACTCGAATCACCAGCGAAGCGGTGATTGACCAAAAAATAGCGTGAGTAAGTGCGATCCCAATTCGAAACACCAACAACATAGCAAAGCTGGTGGCAAAATAAGAAACCGCATGGCACACAATAAATACCGCAAACAATACGAGCAACAAACGCTTTCGTTCTACTTTTGCAGTAAGTAGCATAAAAGGTAAAGATGCGAGAAACACTACCCACGCATAGGCGGTAATCATTAACCCTGTCGTTGCCGTTTCCATATCAAAACTCGCTGCAATGTCCGAAAGTAAGGCAACTGGAATAAATTCCGTGGTATTAAAAATAAATGCGGACAGTGAAAATGCAAACACTCGTAAAAACGAGAGTCTGCGCTGTTCTTTTCTGGTTATCATTTTATCTTCCTAAAAAATTAAGCGGTCAGATTTTGCAATTTTTTTGCAATTTCTGACCGCTTGTAAGTTTACGCTTTAGTGTTGCCCAAACCCTTTCAATCCGACCACGTGTACATACTCTTGGTTATTGGTAATTTTACGCACCAATTTATAAGTCGTACCACGTTCCGGGCTAATATTTTCCGGTGCGGCAATCAATAACTGCATATCTAAACGTTCGCACAATTCAAACAAGGTATTGATTGAAGTTGCATCCAAACGTGCCGCTTCATCAAGGAATAATAAGCGGCTCGGTAAAATATCTTTCGCACGCATACGGCGAGACTCTTCTTCCCAGCTTTGTACCACCATTAACAGGATTGACATACCGGTACCGATCGCCTCACCGGTAGATAACGCACTACTTTCCGCATGCATCCAACCGTCTGCTCCACGGAAGGTTTCCACTTCAAGATCTAAATAGTTACGGTAATCCAATAACTCTTCACCGATCGTTTGTGGCGTACGTTGTCCCATATCGATATGTGGATTCACACGTTTATACAACATTGCCAACGCTTCTGAGAAACTGAGCTTTTGGCTGTCGAATAAATCTTTATGCTCCTCTCTGCCATTACTCAATGCGTTCAGTAAGATTGCGTGCGTATCACAAATATTCACCACTAAACGCACCCCTTTCACCTGACCGAAGGCAATATTTTGTAACCCTTGGTTAAGCTGTAAGATACGGTTTTGCTCACGTTGAATCGTTTTACGTAAGATATTTGCCACAGATTCCACACTGATTGCTAATTTTTTCTCACGGCTGGTTAATTCGTTGGTTAAACGAGATAACTCAATTTCCATTTGTTCAATCGCATCAATCGGATCATCGGTTTTGATAATGTCTTGGCGAATACGCTCACGCAAGTGCTGATAAACCGCAATAAAGAACGCCACTTTATTTTCCGGCTTACGACTGTCTTCCGAGGCACGTAAACTGTCACGCAGATATTCGTTATCTGCCACTGCCGTACGTAAAGCACCTAACGCCTTATCGGAAATCGAACGTAACTCTTCCGCCGATTGATAAGCTAACTCACGACGATTCAGACGTTTTTCCACATCACTGTTACGTGAAAGTTTAAGTACTAAACACCAGCTGACTTTCGCTTGTACTACTAACTCACGTTGCGTGTGGTAATCACGTTCCGCTTTACGTAACGTACGGGTTAAATTATCAATTTCCGCTTCAATCGTACCTAGTTGTTTATCTAAATAACCTTTGCGTGAACGCTGTTGGCTTAAACGTTGTTGTAATTCGTCACGGCGTGATCTTGCACGTTCTTCCGCACCGATATCACCACGTACACCTAGGTCATCGATTTCACGAATCAGCTCTTGCAACATCTGTGTTTTCGCATCACACGAACTGCGTAAACCGGTTAACACTTGATTGTATTGAGTAAATTTCGCTTGTGCTTGACGTAATTGATCACGAGCTTGCTCACGTTCACGTTGTGCGCTCTCTAAACGAGCTCGTAATTGCCCGGTTAATGCTGATCCTTCCGAACCAATCGCTTCTTCGTAGCTGAAATGCACTCGGCGTTGAATCACATCAGACAGTGCAAAAACTTTTTGTTGGACTTGTTTTTGTTCCGCTTTAGCTTGTTGGTAATCTTGCTCCAACTGTTCGAACTTCGCCGGATCGCTCTTCAAACTCGCCGCAATCGGTTCTAATTGAGTTAAATAATTACCGAATTGGCGAACAAACTGTTCATCTTCTTCCGCTTCATCTAATTGCGCACGGCATTCTTCCGCTCGATCCGCTAAGGTTTCGTCTTCTAACAAGCTAACAAGCGGTAGAATTTTATTCAACATTTGCAATTTTGCTTTTGCCGAATCTAATTGGGTGCGTAATTGCTGTTCGTTGCCTGCCGCTTGGTTAAGTTCACGTTCGATTTCAGTACGTTCCGCCGCAATTTCTTGCATTTGCTCTTCCGGATTCGGCTGGAAGGCTAAATTTAAATGCGTACCGACAAACTGACTTAAATGCTGATGTAAACGCTGGCATTTTTGTACGTCAAATGCACGTTCCGCGTGTTGTTCGCTGACTTCATCACGTTCCGCTTTTAACGTTTCTAAATGTTTCTCACGTGCTGCACGTCCAAATAACGGCACTTCCGGAAATTTAGAATAACGCCATTGGCGATCAGATACTTTGACCACTACACCTTCAGCCAATTCTTCTGCGGTAAATACCGCATCATCAAATGCTGACGGGTCACCTTCGATCAAATAAAGATCGGTCGGGCAATCGTCTAATTTTTCTAATTGTGCTTTAACGCTTTCTAAATCACGTACCACGATAGCGTGACGAGCTTCACCGTAAAGAGCAGAGAAATACGGTGCATCATCAATCGATACATCATCATATAATTCAGAAAGCAGCACGCCGCCAAAACGTTCCGCCAATTGATTTAAACGAACATCGTCTGAACCGTCCGGCTGGCTTAAACGAGTAATCTGGGCGACTAACGCGGCTTCTCGGCGTGCTAATTCATCACGTGCTAAAGTGGTTTCACGCTCTTTGGTCAGCATATTTTGCATAAACTGCATCACAGACTGGCTGGCTTCAAATTTTTCACCACATTGCTCTTCTAAACGAGCTAATGCGGATTGCGCTGTGTGCCATGCTGGTGCGGTTTTCGCCAGTTGATTATATTGCTGATTAAGCTGTTCACGTTGCTGACGTTGCATCGAACGCACTTCAACAAATTCCGCTAATTCCGCTTCCACATCTTCAAGGCGAGCTTGTTGCTGTTCGAAATAGCTTTCTAATTCTTCCGCCGTCTCAAATTGCGTTTGTGCTTTTTGATTAAATTCAGCTAATAGACGTTCCGCATTTTGTTGTTGATGTAAACGCTGTTCCAAATCTGCAAGTTTTTGGCGTAAAGCGACCGCTTGTGTTGCCTGTATTTTTTGATCGGTAAACGCTGTTAGCAAACTTCTCGCTTCATTCCACGCTTCAGAGCGGTCAATTTCACCAGAAATTTTACAAACTAATTCATAAGCTTTTTCGAACTGAGTTTTCGCCATATCCGAAACGGATAAACGTTGTTCCAGTTCGAAAACTTGATCAGTTAAATCGTCTGCCTGTGCGGCAAATTCGGCATGATAATCTTCCACATTATGGAGATCTAAATGCGGTAAGCCACAAAGTTGTTTCGCTTTTTCTAATGCGGCAATCGCTTGCTGATATTGCAACGCACGTGTTTGCTGCGCATCCAACGCTTGCTGGTAATCCGCCATTTGTGAGCGTAATTCTTCCACTTGATCATCAGCATCATCCGCTCTTACTTGCGCAGTTTCCACTTGCTCGGAAACTTCTTCTAACGCAATTTGTTGCTCTTCCAGCTTTTCATTGAGTTCCGCAACTTCATCTTGATAACGTTCGATTTTTTCTTGGTGACGAAGCGCATTCATCACTAAATTTAAGTGATCGTTCGCCGAATTGTATTCCGCTTCTAAGCCACTTTCGTTTTCTGAAATATCCGCTACTTCACGGCTAAATTTGATTAAACGTTGCTGTTCTAACTCAAGTTTAGATTTCGATTCATACCACGCTCGGCGTTGCTCTAGAGCAATTTGTACGTTACCACGGCGCTCATTTGCATTGCGCATATAATCAGCCGACACGTAGTTAGTTGATTCGGTGATCAGGTGTTTAAACATATCACGATCAGATTGTGTGACCTTAATCGCTTCTAACGTCATACGGTTTTCACGTAATGCCGATTCCATATCTTGGAACGCTTGGCGAACGCCGGTGTTTTCCGGTAATAAATAATCACGCAATGATTTGGTAATTACGCTTGAAATACCACCGTAAAGCGATGCTTCGATTAATTTATAGAATTTGCTGCGATCCGCCGAAGAACGTAAACGTTTAGGAATCACACCTAAATCGAACATAAAGCTATGGTAATCGGTTATTGAATGATATTGTTTAAATACCACTTCCGAACCATCAAATTTATCTTTTAGATCCGCTAACGGTAATACACGTGCTTTTTCACCGACTTGTTCGGTTAATACGCTGATAATTGAATCGCTCATCGGCACGTTTTGTAACGATAACGAGCGAATATCCACTTTTTTGTCACGCCCTGCTACTTGTTGTAAACGCACACCGGTAATCACACGCTGTCCACGTGAGTTCAATGACTCTAACACCGCATAACACACACCGGCTTTCAATTTACCGTATAAACCTTTATCACGAGAGCTGGAAGTTGAACCGGCTTCTGTCGTATTACGGAAATTTAAAAGGGTTAGATCGGGAATCAGAGCAGTCACAAAACCCGCCATTGTGGTGGATTTACCTGCACCATTCCCACCTGAAAGCGTGGTCACCAACTCGTCTAAATCGAAGGTACGCGCAAAAAAACCGTTCCAGTTAATTAATGTCAGTGAACGGAATTTACCACGGCTCACTGTATGTTGAGGATTAGCAAGCGGTGCGATTGGTGCAGAATTTTGCAACGCAGTGGTTTGATCTTCAAATAATTCGTTTGTATCTGTCATTTGCTTTATCTCGTTAGCCGTTATTCTGTTTCATCTTCTAATTCGTCAGTTGCAGAATTTTCTGCAAATTCGACCGCTTGTTCTGCCAAAACTGCCGGTGTTGTCGCTTCACCATCACGAATTAAGCGTAATTGCGCTTCTCGTGGATCATCCCCCACTCGGACATCCGCTCCGAAGCGGAATACTGATTCCGAGATGACAAATTTCTTGCTGTTTTGCTCACCAATACGGGTAATAATACCGATACGTGCCAAACGGCGTAACGCACCACCAACTTTCTCGGCCAATTTTGCTTTATCTAAGTCAGAACCGGTCGAACGTGGGTTCACAGCCTTAAGTAATTTGCTTTCATCAGCAAGATTCATTAGCTCTTCATACACATCATCTTGGCTAAAAATGCCTTGTTGCGCTAAACGTTCCGGACTGAGGTAAAGATAGCAAAGCACTTTACCCACTAACATTTCCATTTCCGACATTGCCGAACGGGCGATCAAGGTTGATGCTTTCGGACGTAAGTAGAAAAAGCCTTCCGGCGCACGAATTAATTCCACGTGATAACGGCGGTAAAAGCTTTCTAACTCGGCTTGGAAGTCCATTAAGAATGCATGTTCATCCAGCTGTTCCGTATTAATATGGCGGCCAGCACGTAGTTGGCTGTCTAGCTCTGGGAAAATCGGGTTGGCAATTGCCACTGCTAATTTTGGAGAAATAACGTCTTGGATTTGCTCTGTCATATTTTACTCTCGTAGGGCAGGCATGTTGCCTACCATTAAACTTTCTGTTTTTCCAATGGTGGGGGTTTCCCCACCCTACTATTTATTGTATTGGTCGATCACGTTCGCCTGAACTTCGGCACCATTATCATTAATTGTTTGCCATTCAGGATAAACCGCTTGGCTATCAAGGCTTGCCATACCGAGTTTTACCGCTTGATCCACAATAATTCTTGCCACATCAAAATGACTAGACTGCGGATAAAGCGCAAGTTGCTCTCGCAATACCGCACCGAGATCGATTGGTTTACCTTCTGCTCTAAACAGCGCTAAATGCGCTTGCATTACGCTGATAATTTGCTCTTGAACATCAGAAAGCGATTCATATTCCAACTCACTCGGTAATTCACCAACTGCTTCCGCCTCATTCAGCATCGTTTCATCGTCGCGCTGATCTAATAGAGATTCCGCTTTCGCAGTATAAAGTAGCCAAGGCGCATTGAAATAATCTTGAATAGATTGGCGTAAACGCTGACCGAACACACGGTTTTTATCCATATCAATCGCTGTACGAATAAACTTGTGTACATGACGATCATAACCGATCCACAGGTCAATCGCTTTTTGTCCCCAGTTAATAATGCGGTCTAATTTGTTTTGCAGATTGACAATCAGTTGATCGACAAAATCCAAATCATCACGCCCGATCAAGCAGCTTTGAATACGCAGTAATTGTGCTTGTAGTTTATCGCCTGCCGCATTAAGCGTATCTTGTAACTCTCTTAAATTACCTGAGGTTTCATCCAACAACTGTTCACAACTAAGAATCGCTTCATGCCAATTTTGGCTCAACAATTCGGCAATTCGCTCACGAATTTGATGTTGGTTTTCATCCATCATACGTTGGGAAAGATCGATACTGTCGAAAATTTCCGCGACCGAATATTTAAGCGGTGCAAACACGTTATTACGCCAAAAACGCTCGTCACCACCTTCTTCCGCCGCCGATGAAGCACGTTGAATTTCGTCCGCCACAATCGAAAGCTGAATGGATAAACGTAAAGTGGAAAATTCTCGCTGACGCACATAATAATCCGCCACGCCAACACCCAACGGAGTGATACGATAAATGGCTAGACCTTCGGTAAATTCGCTGGAGAAACGGTTAAGAAAACGTTGTTTAACTAAATCGTTAATCGCATTATTGGCACGTTGTGTAAGGGTGGCTTCCGATTGGTCGAATGCTTCCGAAACATAATGGAAAAGATCAACAAGATCGCTTTCTAAAAGTTCTCCGTCCGTTTGTTCGTTATTGTAAATGGAAATCGCCAAGAGAAAGGCTATGCGATCAGAAGAAAGCGAAAGAGAGAATTCTCGCTCTTTCGTCCAGTTGATCAGTTCTGGGATTGTCTGTGCCAATTCGTTTTGCATACAGATTTGTCGTTTGTTGATGAAAAATGGCTTTTATTGTACAGGAATGTGAATCAAATAGGAATGAAATCAAAAAAAGAAGCGGTCAAATTCCGCAAAGTTTTTACGAAATTTGACCGCTTGTCTGATGAGGAAATAATTAGTCTACAATTTCCACAGTCGAAGTCGCACTTAGGCCTCGTACAAGTTGAGATCCTTTTCTTGCTCGTTCGCCACGATAATTATCAATATCGCTCGGCTTAAGGGTGATTTTGCGCTTGCCGGAAACAAACACTAACGATTGTGTCGGTTTAACCAGTAATAAACGGGCAAGCAATTCATTACCTTCTTTTGCCGCCGGTGCGGAAATATTGATAATCTTATTCCCTTTACCTTTCGAAAGCTGTGGCAATTCGGTGATCGGGAATACTAACATTCGTCCGACACTACTCATTGCGACAAGCGAAAGTTCAGCTTCGTTATCAATTAATTGCGGCGGCAGCACTTTGGCATTTTCGGTTAAAGAAATAACCGCTTTACCCGCCTTATTGCGAGAAACCAAATCTTCAAAGCTACAAATGAAACCATAACCGGAATCCGACGCCATCAGGACTTTAGTGTCCGAGTTCGCCATTAACACTTGTTGCACAGTTGCCCCGTCCGGTAAAGTGATTTTACCGGTAAGTGGCTCACCTTGTGAACGAGCCGATGGCAATGAAGTCGGATCAAGCGCATAAGCTCGCCCAGTACTATCTAGGAACACGACCGGCTGATTACTTCTGCCATGCGCATGGGCAAGATAGCCGTCACCGGCACGATAACTTAAGCCTTGCACGTCAATATCATGCCCTTTCGCACAGCGTACCCAGCCTTTTTCCGATAGAATTACCGTCACATCTTCGGTTGGGGTTAAGTCACTTTCAGAAATTGCTTTTGCTTCAGCACGCTCAACAAGCGGTGAACGGCGTGGGCTAGCAAACACTTTTGCATCCGCTTGAATTTCTTTTTTGATCAGCGTATTTAAACGGCGCTCCGAGCCAAGCGTTAATTGCAATTCATCACGCTCTTTTTCAAGCTGTGATTTTTCTGCTTGCAATTCGTGTTCTTCTAATTTTGCTAAATGACGTAAACGTAAATTTAAAATCGCTTCGGCTTGTGCTTCGCTCAAATTAAAGCGAGCCATTAATGCCGTTTTCGGTTCATCTTCATTACGGATAATTTCGATCACTTCATCAATATTGAGGAAGGCGATTATCAAGCCGTCTAAAATATGCAAGCGGTTTAAAATTTTATCTAAACGGTAATTTAAACGGCGCCTTACCGTAGTACGGCGGAACGCTAGCCATTCGGTTAAAATCGTGTGCAGATTTTTCACCGCCGGTTTGCCGTCTAGCCCAATCATATTCATATTGACTCGATAGCTTTTCTCTAGGTCAGTCGTGGCAAATAAATGATCCATTAACGCTTCAAAATCAATACGATTTGAACGAGGCACAATCACGATGCGAATTGAATTTTCGTGATCCGATTCATCACGAATATCATCCACCATCGGCAATTTTTTATTCCGCATTTGCGTTGCGATTTGCTCAATGATTTTTGAAGGCGAGGCTTGATGTGGCAATGCCGAAATCACAATTTCTCCGTCTTCTTTTTTCCATACCGCACGCATTTTGATTGAGCCTTTGCCTTGCTCATACATTTTGGCAATATCGGCCTTAGGGGTAATAATTTCCGCTTCGGTCGGGTAATCCGGACCTTGTACCACCGTCATTAACTCCGCAAGACTTGCTCTCGGATTTTCCAATAACATCACACTTGCTTCGACTAATTCATTGATATTGTGCGGAGGAATATCGGTTGCCATACCGACAGCAATTCCCATTGTGCCATTTAGCAAAATATGCGGTAAGCGTGCCGGTAAATATTTTGGCTCTTCAAGCGAACCATCAAAATTCGGCTGATAATCGACCGTACCTTGCCCTAATTCGCCCAATAATACCTCTGCCATTTTTGACAGTTTTGATTCGGTATAACGCATCGCAGCGAAAGATTTCGGATCGTCAGGCGCCCCCCAGTTCCCTTGCCCGTCAATCAGTGGATAGCGATAAGAGAAGGGCTGTGCCATGAGTACCATTGCTTCATAACAAGCACTATCGCCGTGCGGATGGAATTTACCTAACACGTCCCCGACGGTACGTGCAGATTTTTTGTATTTCGCCGAGGCATTTAAGCCCAATTCGGACATTGCATAAATAATACGGCGTTGTACCGGTTTTAACCCATCACCGATAAACGGCAATGCACGGTCCATAATAACGTACATTGAATAGTTGAGGTAAGCGTCTTCGGTAAAGCGCTTAATCGGCATCTGTTCAACGCCTTCGTAATTAATTTCTGTACTCATTTTTGCAAATAATTTAGTAAAAAAGACCGCTTATTTTCTATGATTTATGGATATCTGTCCACCTCAAAAATGACAAGCACCAAGATTTTGCAAAAATCTAACCACTGCTAAAATAATTAACGATTTTCTGTAAATTTTTCTGTATAATGGGTTCGTTTTATTTCTTAGTTTTAGAGAGGCGGCTATCAAAAACTGTTTGTTGGCACCCAGAGAGTTTTTGCTAGTCGCAATTTAAAGAAATAAAACGAAACGATTAAAAGTAAATTAAGGAATTTCAAAAATGAATCCAATTGTTAAGCAATTTAAATACGGTCAACATACCGTAACATTAGAAACAGGTGCTATCGCTCGCCAAGCAACGGCGGCAGTTATGGCTAGTATGGACGATACAACCGTATTCGTTACCGTAGTGGCTAAAAAAGATGTAAAAGAAGGCCAAGATTTCTTCCCATTAACCGTTAACTACCAAGAGCGTACTTATGCGGTTGGTCGTATTCCGGGCGGTTTCTTCAAACGTGAAGGTCGTCCGTCTGAAGGCGAAACGTTAATCGCGCGTTTAATTGACCGTCCTATCCGTCCACTCTTCCCAGAAGGCTTTTTCAACGAAATCCAAGTTGTTGCAACTGTTGTCTCTGTAAACCCGCAAATTAGCCCAGATTTAGTTGCAATGATCGGTGCATCAGCAGCACTTTCATTATCAGGCGTACCATTCAACGGCCCTATCGGTGCAGCACGTATTGGTTTTATTAATGACCAATTCGTACTTAACCCAACTATTTCAGAACAAAAACAAAGCCGTTTAGATTTAGTGGTTGCAGGTACGGACAAAGCTGTATTAATGGTTGAATCTGAAGCGGATATTCTTTCTGAAGAACAAATGTTATCGGCAGTAGTATTTGGTCACCAGCAACAACAAGTTGTGATCGAAAACATCAAAGAATTCGTAAAAGAAGCAGGTAAACCGCGTTGGGACTGGGTTGCTCCGGAGCCAAATACGGCATTAATCAATCAAGTTAAAGCATTAGCGGAAGCTCGTATCGGTGACGCATATCGTATTACCGAAAAACAAGCACGTTACGAACAAATTGATGTAATTAAAGCGGACGTTATCGCACAATTAACCGCACAAGACGAAACAATTTCGGAAGGTGCAATCGTTGATATTATCACTGCTTTAGAAAGTTCTGTCGTTCGTGGTCGTATCCTTGCGGGTGAACCTCGTATTGACGGTCGTACCGTAGACACCGTTCGTGCATTAGATATTTGCACCGGCGTTTTAGCTCGTACTCACGGTTCTGCGATCTTCACCCGTGGTGAAACGCAAGCATTAGCGGTTGCAACTTTAGGTACTGAGCGCGATGCACAAATTATTGACGAATTAACCGGCGAGAAATCTGATCGTTTCTTATTCCACTATAACTTCCCCCCATATTCTGTAGGTGAAACAGGTATGATCGGTTCGCCAAAACGTCGTGAAATCGGTCACGGTCGTTTAGCAAAACGTGGGGTGTTAGCGGTAATGCCAACTGCGGAAGAATTCCCATATGTAGTACGTGTCGTTTCTGAAATCACCGAGTCTAACGGTTCTTCTTCAATGGCTTCTGTATGTGGTGCATCTTTAGCGTTAATGGATGCCGGCGTGCCAATTAAAGCAGCAGTTGCGGGTATCGCAATGGGCTTAGTAAAAGAAGAAGAAAAATTTGTCGTACTTTCAGATATCTTAGGCGATGAAGACCACTTAGGTGATATGGACTTTAAAGTAGCCGGTACACGTGAAGGTGTAACTGCACTTCAAATGGACATTAAAATCGAAGGTATTACACCGGAAATTATGCGTATTGCATTAAACCAAGCGAAAGGTGCTCGTATGCACATTCTTGGCGTAATGGGACAAGCGATTCCGGCACCTGCAGATATCTCTGATTTTGCGCCTCGTATCCACACAATGAAAATTGATCCGAAGAAAATCAAAGATGTTATTGGTAAAGGTGGTGCAGTAATTCGTGCATTAACAGAAGAAACCGGTACTTCAATTGATATTGATGATGACGGTACTGTGAAAATTGCGGCAACTGATAATAATGCAGCAAAAACGGTAATGGCTCGTATCGAAGATATCGTTGCAGAAGTTGAAGTAAACGCTATCTACAAAGGTAAAGTTATCCGTGTTGTAGACTTTGGTGCGTTTGTTTCTATCTTAGGTGGCAAAGAGGGTTTAGTACATATTTCACAAATCACTAACGAACGTGTTGAACGTGTTGCGGACTACTTAAACGTAGGTCAAGAAGTGGCTGTAAAAGTTGTTGAAATTGATCGTCAAAACCGTATTCGTTTAACGATGAAAGACATCAACAATGATGCGGCGACACCAGCTGAAGAAACTGAAGCTCAACCTCAAGAGTAACAAGCTGAGATCTAATACCACTCACATAATCTACCCTCTTTAGCAGAGGGTAGATATTTTCTCAAAGGCTGCTTATCTAATGTTTTCACTGATATTTAAAATGTTTTATATTCGCTTCTTAATGTTCAATCTTTTCACATTCTTATTTATGACCGGTTGCGTCAATCGCAATATTTCACAAATGGTTTCGTCAAATCATTTAGCATTAGCCGAATTGAACCCGCAATTACGCTTTGAACAAGAAGTGATGGTTGTCCGTTTAACACAGGTATTACAAGAAGCAAAATTAAGCCCTGCCGAACGTGCAGATCTTCATTTTAAACGAGGTGTACTCTATGACAGCTTAGGTTTATGGTCCCTTGCTCGTTATGATTTTACCCAAGCTATCGGTCTTAGCCAAAAAATGACTGCTGCCTATAACTATATGGGTTTATATCTGTTACTTGAAGATGATTACGACAGTGCTATTGATGCCTTCAATGCCGTATTAGAACTTGACCCAAGCTATAATTATACCTACTTAAATCGTGGTTTAGCTTTTTATTATAGTGGTCGTTATTCGGAAGCAGAACGTGATTTATTGCGTTTTTATGAAGAAGAAAAGCAAGATCCATATCGTGCATTATGGTTATATTTCAATGAGTTAGAACTCAAACCTAATGAAGCAAAAGCAAATCTAATTGCTCGATCCAAATCATTATCTCTAGATTTTTGGGGAACAAATGTGGTACATTATTTCTTAGGGGAGTTAACTCTTGGACAACTTCGTGATAGAATAGAAAAAGAAGCGCAACCAAATACTGCTTCTTATGCGGAAATTCTAACCGAAACGTATTTTTATCTAGCAAAACAACAACTCAAACTAAATAAAACGGATGAAGCCACCACGCTTTTCCGTCTCTCTCTTGCAAATCAAGTGTATAACTTTGTTGAGTATCGTTTTGCCTTATTTGAGCTTTCTCAGCTACGTAGTAATAGCGCAGCAGCTCGAATTACTCCCGTTGTTGGGAATAATTAGGACGATTTAAGCGGTCTAATTTTGCAAATTTTTTGTAAAAACAGATCGCTTGTACTCTTTGGGACAAATTGTTAAAAGCATCTGATTTGCTTCATTACTTTATTTTTTCTTTCCTAAACTCAACAATTTATTATCAATTGATAATGGATAACTGAGATAATTTGTTATGTATTGCAATGCATAACCTAATTATCTTTATCACTCCATTATTTATTACTTATGGTTTTTTATGACAACTAATTCTTTAACTTTCGCAGACTTAGGTCTTCCACAATCAATTCTTGACGCAGTAAATGAAATCGGCTTTGTAAACCCATCGCCAATTCAACAAGAAACAATCCCACACTTATTAGCTGGTCGTGACGTACTTGGTATGGCACAAACCGGTAGTGGTAAAACAGCAGCATTCTCTTTACCGTTACTTGCACAAATTGATCCGACACAACACCATCCACAAATGTTAGTGATGGCACCAACCCGTGAATTAGCAATCCAAGTAGCAGATGCGTGCGAGCAATTTACTAAGAATATGAAAGGCGTGCGTGTTGTAACCGTTTACGGTGGTCAACGTTATGACATTCAACTGCGCGCATTAAAACAAGGTTCACAAGTTGTTGTTGGTACTCCAGGTCGTATTCTTGATCATATTCGTCGTGGTACATTAGATCTATCTGCACTCCAATCTATCGTATTAGATGAAGCGGATGAAATGCTTCGTATGGGCTTTATTGACGACGTTGAAACCGTGATGGCAGAATTACCGGAAAATCACCAAACAGCATTATTCTCTGCAACGATGCCTGAGCCGATTCGTCGTATTACTCGTCGCTTTATGAAAGATCCGCAAGAAGTTAAAATTCAAGCGACTCAACGTTCTGCACCAGATATCACACAAAGCTACTGGTTAGTAAATGGCTTCCGTAAAAATGATGCGTTACTACGTTTCTTAGAAGTAGAAGAATTTGATGCAGCAATTATCTTTACTCGTACCAAAACCGGCACAATTGATATTACTGAATTATGTGAACGCAACGGATACCGTGCGGCGGCATTAAACGGTGATATGACCCAGCAAGCACGTGAGCAAACGTTAGCAAAATTAAAATCAGGTCGTTTAGATATCTTAGTAGCAACCGACGTAGCAGCTCGTGGTATCGATATCGAACGTATCAGCCTTGTAGTGAACTTTGATATTCCATTAGATGCGGAATCTTATGTTCACCGTATCGGTCGTACCGGCCGTGCAGGTCGTTCTGGTCGTGCATTATTATTTGTAGAACCTCGTGAGCGTCGTTTACTTCGTAATATCGAACATTTAATGAAAAAACCGATCGATGAAGTTGCAATTCCAAATCACGAAATTTTAATGGAAAAACGCCGTGAGAAATTTAAAGCACGTGTTTCAGCACAATTAGAACATCACGATTTAGAGAAATACCGTGAATTACTTGAAGATTTATTCACAGCCGACCAAGACCACGAGGAATTGGCAGCTGCAATGATGATGATGCTTCAAGAGAAACAAAAATTAATTCTTCCGCCGGATCCGGAAATTCGTGCAGCACGTGGCGAACGTGGTCGCAGAGACCGTGACGAGCGCCGTGGAGGACGTGATGAGCGCCGTGGCGGTCGTGAACACCGTGAGAACGGTGTGGCAATGGATCTATATCGTATCGAATTAGGTCGTGAAGACGGTGTGGAAGTACGTCATATCGTAGGCGCTATTGCTAACGAAGGTGATATTAGCAGCCGTTATATCGGTCACATTAAATTACACGATACTTACTCTACGATTGAGTTACCACAAGGTATGCCGAACCACATTGTGCAACACTTTGCGCAGAAAGCACGTGTATTAAACAAACAGATGCAAATGTCTTTGTTAGGCCCTACCGGTGGTGTAAACAGCCAACCGTTTGAAGAACGCCGTGGTGGTGGTCGTCGTAGCGATAGAAATGACCGCCGTGGAGATCGTGGTGGCCTTAACGACCGTAAAAAAGGCGGTTTTAAAGAAAAACGTTTCAATGACAGAGGTCGTGGTCGTCGTGACTAATTCACGTTGTTAACTAAATGCCCCAGTTTTGGGGCATTTTGCTATCCAATCAAGCGGTTAAATTTTTTCTAATTTTTACGATTATGTTTATCAAACCTCAAACGACCCAATGTTCACTAGCCATCTCAGCACAAGATATTCACTTTATGCAATATGCTTTAGCATTAGCGGATCGTGCGGAAGCAATAGATGAAATTCCTGTTGGCGCAGTTCTGATCGATAGCGATGGAAACATTATTGGTGAAGGCTGGAACCAAGTGATTCAACTTGCCGATCCTAGTGCGCATGCAGAAATGCTTGCAATACGTCAAGCAGGTAAAGTACAAAATAACTATCGCTTATTAGGTTGTACTCTATATGTCACTTTAGAACCTTGCACTATGTGTGCCGGAGCTATTTTACATAGTCGCTTACATCGCTTAGTTTTTGGTGCGAGTGACTATAAAACCGGTGCTATCGGTTCGAGATTTCATCTGTTTGAAGATTACAAAATGAACCATTTTCTTGAAATTCGAGGAGGAGTATTAGCGGAAGACTGTAGTCAAAAAATCAGCCGATTCTTTCAACGCCGACGAAAAGAACATAAGCAACAAAAACAAGCGGTCTAATTTTCTGCATTTTTTGCAAACTCCTTGGATAAGGACACCTATACGGTGTCCCTAGTGTGTCAACAAACACCCTATCTTTTAATCTGTTCTAACAGCAATGCCATAATACGGTTATCTGAAGTTAATTCCGGATGAAATGCACAAGCCAGTAAATTACCTTGCTTGGCAAATACAACATTTCCTTGCCATTTCGCCAATACCTCTACCTCATATCCAGCAGCACTAATATAAGGTGCACGAATAAACACCGCCGGAAAAGGTTCAGTAAATCCTTTAACCATTAATTCCGCTTGGAAGCTATCAACCTGTCGCCCAAACGCATTACGTTGAACTTGGATATCCATTTTCGCCAAATGAGGTTGCTCATCGTCTTCAAGTTTATTCGCTAATAAAATCAATCCGGCGCAAGTGCCTAAGATAGGTTTATTAAATGATTGTAGCGCCTGAAATAAACCGCTTGAATGAAGTAATCGTCCAATTGCGGTACTTTCGCCACCGGGCAATACAAGCGCATCAACTTGCTGCAATTCGACTAACGTCTTTACCGCAATGGCTTTTGCACCCAAAGTTTCTATTTGAGCGATATGTTCCGAAACAGCCCCCTGTAATGCCAATACGCCTACGGTATATTTTGTGTAATCGTTCATCACCAACCACGCTCTTGCATACGATCTTGTGCCGCTAATTTGCTGATCTCCAAGCCTCTCATCGGTTCGCCTAAATCCTCCGAAAGACGAGCAATCAAGTCATAATCTTGATAATGAGCGGTAGCTTCTACAATCGCTTTTGCAAACTTTTCCGGATTTTCGGATTTGAAAATTCCTGAGCCGACAAAAACACCGTCTGCACCGAGTTCCATCATCAAGGCGGCATCTGCCGGTGTGGCAATTCCGCCCGCCGCAAAATTCACCACTGGTAATTTGCCTAACGTTTTAATTTGCAACAATAGTTCAAATGGTGCGCCTAACTGTTTTGCCTCAGTCATCAGCTCGTCATGACTCATATTAATCACTTTACGTAACTGCGCATTGACCTTACGTAAATGGCGTACCGCTTCTACTACATTGCCCGTTCCCGGCTCTCCTTTAGTACGTAGCATTGAAGCCCCTTCACCAATACGGCGCAGAGCTTCGCCTAAATCTCGACACCCACACACAAAAGGCACGGTATAGTCACTTTTTAATAAGTGAAACTCTTCATCCGCCGGGGTTAATACCTCACTTTCGTCGATATAATCTACGCCCATTGCTTCCAACACTCTCGCTTCGACAATGTGTCCGATGCGGACTTTTGCCATTACCGGAATGGATACAGCTTCCATCACTTCATTCACAATCGTCGGATTCGCCATTCTTGCTACCCCGCCCGCCGCACGAATATCGGAAGGTACACGTTCCAACGCCATCACGGCAACCGCACCGGCAGCTTCTGCGATACGAGCTTGTTCCGCATTCACTACATCCATAATGACCCCGCCTTTTTGCATTTGAGCCATTCCGCGTTTAACTAGATCTGAACCTAACATTTTAGTCATTTTAATTTCCTTATTATTGATATGAAAAACGATGGCTATTTTTAGCTCGAACAGATATAATTAAAAGCATCAATTTAATAAATATTAATGAGGTCAGAAGTGAAAAAATTAAGCTATCTACTCAATAAGCAACAAGCTACACCGCTTTATTTACAACTTTATCAGCAAATCAAGCGGTCTATTTACAGCCAAGAATTGCAACTTGGCGATAAATTACCGTCTAAACGTCAGCTCTGCGAACACTTGCAAATTAGCCAAAATACGGTGGAAAGTGCCTATGCACAGCTGTTAGCCGAAGGTTATATCGAATCCAAACCTCGCAGTGGTTTCTTTGTCTGTTTTCAGGCAGAGTTAGCTTATCCGCATACTAATGTCGTAAAAAGTTTTGTAAATCCGACCGCTTGTAGCGAATATGAAATTGATTTCAACCCGAATAAAATCGATAGCCAATCTTTTCCGTTTAATCGTTGGAAAAAATGTGCGAATTGGGCAAATAAAGATTTTTTGAATATGGGCGATAAACAAGGTGACCTCAATTTACGTCAGCAAATCTCTCAATATTTATTGGCTTCACGCGGGGTGAATTGCGAGCCGGAGCAAATCGTGATCGGGGCGGGCTTAGAAAGTTGCTTACAGCAATTGATCTTATTATTTCAGCAACTCAACCCTACTATGAATTGGGCGATGGAATCATACGGTTATCCTACGGTAGAAAAATTACTGCATCTCTACCAAAAGCCGATTGTTAAAATGCCGTTTAGTTCGGAAAATTATCAGCTGGACATTCCTTTCTTGGAACAAAACCGAATTAACGTCGCTTATTTAACTCCCTCACATTTATATCCGTTCGGTCATATTTTAACGATCGGACAACGCCAACAATTACTCGAATGGGCAGTAGCACAAGACGGTCGTTACATTATTGAAGACGACTACGACAGCGAGTTCCGCTACACCGGCAAACCGATTCCCTCGCTTCAAAGTTTAGACAGGCAAGATAAAGTGATCTATTTAGGCTCATTTTCCAAATTACTGATGCCCTCGCTACGGATTACGTTTTTGGTGTTACCTCGCAATTTATTGCGCGAATATCAGCGATATTGTGAATTTTTTAATGCGTCTGTTTCACGATTGGAACAGCAAAGGTTAGCTAAATTTATTCAATCCGGTGAATTCGAAAAACATATCAACCGCATGCGCAAGGTATATCGCAAAAAAATGGAATTATTGTGTGAGCTGTTAGTCCCTTATAGCAAACGGATTAAATATTACGGCGAACATTCCGGCTTCTATTTGCTGATCGAATTATTAGATGAAACAAGATCATTAAATCAATTAGTTACATTGGCAAATGCACAGAAAATTAAGGTCTATCCGATTCATCAACAACAACGTAGATTATTTAGTTTAGGCTTCGGCCATTTATCGGAAGAACAGCTTCGGGAAGGATTAGATAAGTTGTTGCATTGTTGGGATATTGCTTGCTAACAAGCGGTCAAATTTGTCAATTTTTTGGCAAAAATAAAGGCACGCAATACGTACCTTTTTCTTTATTTCGCAAAGATTAGAAATCCAATAATTCTTTTTCTTTTGCCGCTAATACTTCATCAACTTTTTTCACATAGCCGTCAGTGATTTTTTGGATTTCATCTTGTGCTTTACGCTCTTCGTCTTCACTGATTTCTTTGTCTTTTAATAACGCTTTGATTTGATCATTTGCATCACGACGTACGTTACGGATGGCAATTTTACCTTGCTCGCCTTCGCCTTTTACGATTTTGATTAAATCACGACGACGTTCTTCCGTTAATGGCGGAAGCGGAACACGGATGGTTGCACCGGCTGACGATGGGTTTAAACCTAAATCGGAAGTTAAAATCGCTTTTTCTACCGCGCTAATTAAAGAACGGTCAAATACGTTTACCGCTAAAGTACGCGCATCTTCCGCCACCACGTTCGCTAATTGACGAAGCGGTGTTGCAGAACCGTAGTATTCTACTTGGATACCGTCTAAAAGGCTCGGTTGCGCACGTCCGGTGCGAATTTTAGAAATATGGCTTTTTAACGCTTCCAGGCTCTTTTCCATACGGTCTTGAGTATCTTTTTTAATTTCGTTGATCATTTGTTGTTCCTTTCAATATTTGAGTCAATAAACTGTTCAAGTTTACCTAAATCCCTTTCATTTTCATAGTCCTAACGCTAAATTTCTCATTTGGTTAAATTAACGCAGCGAATAATAAGCAATAAAAAACGACCCGCTTTTACTGTATTCAGATAATTAAGAAATAATCGTACCTTCGGTTGTACCGGTTACTACTTGTTTTAATGCACCCAGTTTTACCATATTAAATACACGAATCGGCATACCGTGGTCACGTGCTAACGTAAATGCCGCTAAGTCCATAACTTGTAATTCTTGATCAATCACTTCCGCATAAGTTAATTGATTATAAAGTTTCGCATCGGCAAATTTAGCCGGATCTTTATCATATACGCCATCGACTTTCGTTGCTTTTAATACGATATCCGCTTCGATTTCAATCCCGCGTAAACAGGCTGCGGAATCCGTAGTAAAGAACGGGCTACCTGTACCAGCAGAAAAAATCACCACACGTTTTTCACGTAACATTTTAATTGCTTCGGACCAGTTATAAGTGTCACAAATACCGTTTAATTGGAATGCAGACATTAATTTTGCGTTTACATCCGCACGGTGTAACGCATCACGCATTGCTAAACCGTTCATTACAGTTGCAAGCATACCCATATGGTCACCCACAACACGGTTCATACCCGCTTTTGCTAATTTCGCACCACGGAACAAGTTACCGCCACCAAGCACAACGCCAACTTCTACGCCCATTTCTACTAATTCTTTTATTTCTAACGCCATACGATCCAAAATTGACGGATCGATGCCGAAGCCTTCATCACCTTGTAGCGCTTCGCCACTTAACTTTAATAAAATACGGTTGTAGATTGGTTTACTCATTTTAATTGCCTCTTATGCTGTATGGACTAAAAACAAAATTACGCCATTATAGACTATCCTGTTTAATCAGGAAATAGCAACCGATTATATTTACTTCTTGGAATAGCAAATGACACAGAAATTAACAAAACAACAAGTCATCTATACTTTTATTGCGCTGCTTTTAGCAATTTTCGCCGGCTACTTTATGCTAAAAGGTTCCGATTTCTTCCCTACACCTAATTCTTATTGAAATACTATGCGCCATCATTTTAATTATTGCGCTCGGAAGTTCTAAGATTTCGTACTACGCATTATTATTACCGATTACTATCGGCTATATGCTATATACGCCAATCGGCTTATCTTTCGGTGCGCCGTCTTATCAATATATTGCTTCATTATTTGCAACCGATTTACTGGAAGGACGAGAGTTTCTCACTCAGTTACCGATTAGCAACTATTTGATTACTATCGGAATCTTACTAGCGGTCATTTTTTTCAGAAAAATTACCAAACAGCATCAGATTAATTTCTTGAACAATCGTGCATTTATTATTAGCTCATTAGTGGTTTCACTTTTCAGCCTTGCTCCCTTCAAATTCTTTCACGAATTTTTTAGTGAAAGTATGAAGGTAAAACAGGAATTAGAAGCGCTAAATAACAGTACTGCGATTCCTTCCGAATGGGGCAATTCCACACTTTCTAGCGATTCAAAATATGATGATTACGTGTTAGTTATCGGTAAAAGCGCCCGTAAAGATTATCATCATGCTTACGGCTATCCGGTTGAAAATACGCCGTTTATGAGCAACGCGAAAGGTACGCTAATTGACGGATTCACCGCTGACGGAACCAATACCATTTCGTCACTCAAATTATTACTCACCAAGCCGAATACTCAACCTTGGGAAGGCAATTACCGCTTAAATTTAGTCGAGCTGGTCAAATCCGCCGGTATTAAAACTTACTGGATTTCCAATCAAGGTTATTTAGGGCGTTTTGATACGCCTATTTCTTCATTGGCAAACAAAAGCGATGAGAAGATCTTTCTCAAATCAGGTAATTCATTTAGCCAAAATATCAGTGATTTCGCATTACTGCCGAAATTCAGCCAAGTGATTTCACAAGCGGCACAAGGCAAAGCGCTTTATTGCGGTACATTTATATGGTTCACATTCGATTACCTGCGATTGCCTAACCGATTACCCAAAAATCTTTGATGATGCCAAAATTGCGCAAAAATATCACAACGTGAACTGTTACCTTTCTTTGATGAAGAAAACCGATGAATTATTGGAAAAACTGTATAACGAGTTAAATCAAAATAAAGCGAAAAGCGGCAGAAGCTTCTCCATGGTTTACTTTTCCGACCACGGTTTAATCCATAGTGAAGACAATAAAGGCATCCATATTTTAAATACCGCACAAGGCAAGCTGCACTTTGACGTACCGTTATTTAAAATTTCAAGCGATGATACCGAACGCCACGTTTATAAAGTGTTTAAATCCGGTTTAAACTTTACTGACGGTATCGGTAAATGGATTGGCATTACTAATGAGAAATTAAATCCACAAGCGGATTTATTTAGTAGTCAAAGCGATAAAGACGATTACGGACTGAAGCAAGTAATTGAAAAAATCCCAGAAAAAGCCGATCCGGCGATTGTAATTCCAACCAAATAGTTAGCTGATAACAAGCGGTCATTTTTAGCAAAAAATTTGCAAAAATTTCAGCAAATATGACCGCTTAACCAATTGGTAGATAGAAATAAAAAAGCAGGCCAAAGCCTGCTTTTTCTATTTTCATACCGAAAATTAAACTTTTTGCATTGCAGCAACTTCTGCAGCGAAGTCAGTTTCAACTTTCTCGATACCTTCACCAACTTCTAAACGGATGAAGTTAGATACAGAAGTGTTTACTGATTTTAAGTATGCACCAACTGTTTGTGAAGGATCCATTACGAATGCTTGACCAGTTAATGAAACTTCACCAGTGAATTTAGCCATACGACCTTCAACCATTTTCTCAGCGATTTCTTTTGGTTTACCAGAGTTCATCGCGATTTCGATTTGGATTTCACGTTCTTTAGCAACTACGTCTGCAGAAACGTCTTCTGGGTTTACGAATTCTGGTTTAGATGCTGCAACGTGCATTGCAACTTTCTTCAATTCTTCTTCTGAACCTTCACCAGCAACTAATACACCGATTTTCGCACCGTGTAAGTATTGTGCAATTACGTTACCGTCTAAGTATTGAACACGACGGATGTTCATGTTCTCACCGATTTTAGCAACTAATGTAACACGTTTCTCTTCGAATTGTGCCGCTAATGCTTCAATTGTGATGCCTTTGTTTGCTGCTGCGTAATCGACAACTTCGTTTGCTAATTCTAAGAAACCAGCATCTTTTGCTACGAAGTCAGTTTGGCAATTCATTTCAACTAACACACCGAAACCGTTAGCAACGCGAGCTAAGATAACACCTTCAGCTGCCACGTTACCTGCTTTTTTAGCCGCTTTAGCTTGGCCTGATTTACGCATGTTGTCGATTGCTAATTCGATATCACCGTTTGCTTCAACTAACGCTTTTTTACATTCCATCATACCTGCGCCAGTACGTTCACGAAGTTCTTTTACGAGTGATGCTGTGATTTCAGCCATTTTGTATTCCTCTAAGGTTGAATTAGATAAGAAAAGCAGGGGGATAAAAAATCGCCCCTGCTCCAAAGTGATTTAAGGGCTATGCCTTAATAACGATTATTCAGCTGTCGCTTCTAACTCAGCTTCAACGTTTGAACCACGACCTTCTTTAACTGCTGCTGATGCTGCGTCTAAGTAAAGTTGGATTGCACGTGTTGCGTCATCGTTACCAGGGATGATGTAGTTTACACCGTCTGGCGTAGAGTTTGTATCAACGATAGCAAATACCGGAATACCTAAGTTGTTCGCTTCTTTGATTGCGATATGTTCGTGGTCAGCACCGATTACGAAAATTGCATCCGGAAGACCAGCCATATCTTTGATACCGCCTAAGCTTAACTCTAATTTTTCTAACTCACGAGTACGCATTAACGCTTCTTTTTTAGTGATTTTGTCAAAAGTACCGTCTTGAGTTTGAGCTTCTAAATCTTTTAAACGTTTGATTGATTGACGTACTGTTTTCCAGTTAGTCAACATACCACCTAACCAACGGTGGTTTACGTAGAATTGTTGGCAATCTACTGCTGCTGCTTTAACTGCTTCAGACGCTGCACGTTTTGTACCAACGAATAAAATTTTACCGTTGTTGCTTGAAATGCGAGTTAATCCCGCTAAAGCTTCGTTGAATAAAGGTAAAGTTTTTTCTAAGTTGATTACGTGAACACCGTTACGCGCACCGAAAATGAATGGTTTCATTTTTGGGTTCCAGTAACGAGTTTGGTGACCATAATGAACGCCCGCGTTAAGCATATCGCGCATAGAAACTTGTGCCATAAGAATTTTCCTTAAATGTTGTTTGCTTTGTCACTTATGAAAGACAAAGCGGGGTTTAGCCTCCACATATCCTAATAAATCAACCACTTACGTAGCACCCCGATCATTAGCTTGCGATATGTGTGTGTTTTAGTGTTAAAAAATAAATATGAATGTTTCTCGCCTAAAATTCTTCAGACAAAAAACGGGGCGAATTATGCCAAAAAACGGATAAAATTACCAGCGATTTTTTGCAAAAATACCGGCAAATTTAACCGCTTGTATTAACTGCAATTAATGCACTCACAGCGCTCACGATCGGTTAAATTGATCTGCTTATTGTGGAACTGCTGCAAAGTACAACGATGCCCTACGCTAATGATAATACTATTCGGTAATCGCTCTCGAATCGTCCGATACAAAATTGCTTCGGTCGGTTCATCTAATGCCGATGTCGTTTCATCGAGGAAGATCAACTCCGGTTTCGCTAATAAAATACGCACAAAAGCCACTCGTTGTAATTCGCCCGGTGAAAGAGTTGCTTGCCAATCGGTATCAAAATCCAGAGAATCCACATACTTGCTCAAACAACACTGTTGCATTGCTGCTTTTAATTGTTCGTTCGTCACAGCTAAATTCAGATAACAAATCGCTTCACGTAAACTACCTTGCGGTACATACGGACGTTGCGGTAAAAATAGCGGTTGTTCTAAACAAGCACGTTCTGCTACTCCGAACGTTTCAAATGGATAAATCCCCGCCAAAGCTTTCAATAAAGTGGTTTTTCCACTGCCGGAAGCGCCTTGAATCAACAATGAATCGCCGGCTTGTAATTCAATATTTATATTTTTCAGCAAAATTTGACCGCTTGCGTCTTTGACCCCAAAATCTTTCAGCACAAAACCTCTTGAACACGGGTAAGGCGCATTTACCTGCATTTGGTCGAGCTTATCCAAGGTAGTGAAAAAGCCGTATAGACGATTTAAGCGGGCTTGATATAGGGTAAATTCTTCATAAAACAAGCGAAAAAAAGACAAAGCTCGCATTAAGCGATTAAACGATTGTACCGTTTGGTGCATATCGCCTAATGTTGCTTGCCCTGCGAAGAAACGGGGCGCTTGTAACATCAAGGGTAAAATCATCGCAACTTGTGTTACGCCGGTATTAAAGCCGTCCAGCCCTAACATTTTGCGCACAATCTTCCAGCGGTTTGCAATGACATAATCGAATTTAGCGGTTAAATTATGCTGTTCTCGTAATTCACCCGAATAGAAAGCGATACTTTCGGCATTATCTCGCACACGAATCAATGAATAACGGTAATCCCCTTGCAACTTTTCTTTATTAAAATTCAAACGCATCAGCGGTCGTCCAATCCAAACCGATAAAGCGGTTGCAAAAATGATGAACAGATAAATAAAGAACACAACGCCTTTCGGAATATCTACACCAAATAGCGTCAGCAGTCCCGAAAGCCCCCATAAAATAATGGTAAACTCGATGGTTGCGACAATCGAATTAATCACGCCTCGAGTGACTTCAACCGTTCCTGAAACAAAAGCGGTTGCGTCCTGCTCAATACGCTGATCGATATTATCCGGCAACGTTTTCTCATACTGTAGCAGATAGTAATTTTTATTTTGCAACCAACGATTTAGCATCTCACTGTTGAGCTTTTCCAACCACTTAATTTCAAACGATTGGGTAAGAAAATAATTGATGATCGAGTGAATAATCTTCACGATCACCAATAACGCATTAATACCGGCAAAAAACCAAAACGCCTCGACCGCCTTGTTTTGCAACGATTTATATAAACCGTTGTAGAAGAAGGTATTGAGTACGCTGATACGTACTTCCAGTAGGATCAAAAAGATCAACAATAAAAGTAAGCCGAGCGTTTTCCCTTTATGGCTTTTCTGCCAACAAGGGTGAGTGATATGCCAAAAGCGCTGCCCAAATTCGGTTTGTTTGAGTAACCCGCCCGCCAGCAAAAGTCCGGCAGACACACAACAAAGCGCACTTATCAACCACAAAAAACTATTATTTAATTCTGTTTGCCAGTTCATTTAAACACTGTCTGAAAAATAACAAATCGCGTTTCCGCACAAAAAAACAAGCGGTCGGAATTGGCAAATTTTTTGCAAAATCCGACCGCTTGCCAAAGCCTATTTAGAATGAATATTCCATATTTGCCCAGTAAGTACGAGGCATACCTAACACGGCAAAACTGCGGTCATATTGACCACGTTGTACCTGCCAGTAACGTTTGTTAAAGGCATTTTCCACTCCACCACGTAAAGTCAGCGTTTGTTTGTCAGCCACTTTCACTACATATTTCGCACCGAAATCTACTGTGGTATAAGACGGCAAGCGATAATTCGCTGCGCTATCTTGGTAAGATTTTCCATAGTATTGTAATGCGGCATTCAGCGTTAAGTTAGCCACAAACGGCGTATCCCATTCTACATTAGCTTTCGCCATCCAACGAGGGCTGGTGACTTGTACGCCGTCAACAAAAGTATCCTTATAGGTTGGGAAATCAAATAATTTCGCTTGGTTATAAGTCAAACCTAATGATGGACGTAACGTATTATCGAACAAACTCGCATAAGTATTAAATTCAATCCCACGGTTACGTTCTTTGCCATGCTCTTTACCCGCAAGTGCTTTCAGTGCGGCTTTATTACCACGAATAATCCCCGGGCGGCGAATTTCATACGCACTTAGCGTGGTCGTTAGCCAGTTATCCCAGTTTTTACGCACACCAATTTCGATTTGCTTGCTAACACGCGGGCTATTCATCTCACCGGTTTCCGCATCAATATTACCCGGCTCTAAATCTTCCAAATAGTTACCGTAAAGTACCAAATCCGGATTTGGCACATAAGCAAGGGTTACCATCGGACTAAAGCGATCCGCTTTCACTTCCGTACCGGCTTTTTTATCCTGTTGCTTAATCCACTGGAAGCGGCCGCCCAAAGTTAGACGAACGCTATTTTCAGTAAAACCTAAGGTATCGGCAAAGGCAAGGCTATTAGCACTCAGCTTTGAATCCACTCCTTGAGTATTTGCAGTTAAATCAAAGTTTTTTAACGGCGCAAAGCTTGGTGCATAGATTGTACCACCTTTAATTTTTCCATTGGTTTTACTGCTTTGGTCATGATCTCGCTGGCGTACCACCGAATCAAAAGCTAAATTCCAATTATGCGAAATCGCTCCCGTTTCAAAGTCGCCCTGTAATTTCAAATTACCGCTGGTATTACGAGAACGGAAATCAATACCACGAATACCGTTTACTTCAAATTCACCGTTCTGCTTAGGCGCAGTAATTTGCCCGAATGCGCCCGAATAACGAGATTCCATATGACCTAAGCCGCCGGATAACATCATTCCGTAAGCTAAATCGTATTCGAAAGTCCCCATCACGGTTTCATCTTCGGTAGTCTGTCCTAACCAATGCGGATTTAAGTTAGTTTTACCGTTTGGCGCAACAGGAACAGTATAAGCAAGATTTTGCAGTTCCTGTAAACGAGCACGTCCGCCATCGATATCACGTTTGCTATACATATAATCCAAGCCAACACGTAATTTATCACCACGATAATCCGTACCGATCGCCAATTCTTTATTCATTTCATCGTAATCGTTACGTGCAGTATCGCCGTCACGGTATTTACCGCTTACACGTACGCCCCATTCGTTATTCGCACCGAAACGGCGACCAAAATCGAACGATTCTTGTAAACGATTATTGCTATACCAGCCGAAACCGATTTTATTAATCTCTTCATTAGTTGCACGTTTGGTTTCGATATTCATTGAGGCACCGGTAGAACCTTCCGGATCCATACCGGTAGCTGCAGTGGAAGCACCTTTAATTAATTGTGCCGAAGCCACGGCTGCAGTCGGCGAATTATAAGTCGAATATAAACCTGCCAAACCGTTTACACTTACTTGGCGCATATCTAATTGCAAGTTACGTACATACACACCGGATAACGTATTGGTTTCACCACCGAAATTCATTACCGAAGCATCAGTTTTCGCAATCGCATCCACTACATTACGAGGTGCTTTATCTTCAAACGCTTTCTCATCATAATTAACTACGGAAATCGGCGAAGTAAAAGCAGTCTGTCTACCAAGCAGGCTTAAATTCACAATTTCTTTTTGTTTATCGCCTGCCGCTTTTGCTTTTTCAAATTGCGCACTCACGTTGACTTGTTCAAGCATTGCCGCTTGCGATTGTGGTAACGTAAATAATGCGCTATAAATCACACTATATTTGAATTTCATACCAATACTTCCATAAAATAATCAATAAAAAATACCTCAATAAATAGGTTTTAATTATTGAAAATAATTCTCAATCAAAATTTGAGAACATACCTATCTTTCCAATAGAAATCACCCTGAGTACCTTATTATTTACTTTTATTTACAAAGTAATTACCAAGCAAACAACAAGCGGTCATTTTTAGCTCAAATTTTGCAAAAGTTTGAGTAAAAACAACCGCTTGTGGTTAATCTACTAACAATTTAAAAACGCTGTTTATCCTTCATTAACCAGCCGAATAAACCGATAATTAACACCATCACCATAATCAACGTTGAGCCGTATGCCACTGCCAGACCGTACGCCCCGTCTTCGACTCTATTCAGAATATAAGATGTCGCCACTCGGGTACTTGGCGAAACTAAAAACACGATTGCACTAATCATCGTCATGGAACGGACAAAACTCGTCACCAATGCCGATAAAAATGCTGGCTTTAACAGTGGCAAGGTTACAAATAGTAAAGTTTTCAACGAACTTACTCTTAATGAAAACGAGGCTTCATCGAGTAATTTATCCAATTGCTGCAATGCTGCCATACAGGCTCGCATACCAATCGGCATATTGCGAGTTACCATTGATAAGACAATAATCGCCGCCGTATCGGTAAGGTAAATCGGCGAATGATTAAACGCCACCACATAAGACACGCCGGCAACTGTCCCTGGTACGACAAAACAAAGTAAGGTTACAAACTCCAAACTTTGCTTGCCGACAAACGTACGGCGAGTCAGCAAATAAGCAATCAATAATCCCAATACTGCACTGATTGGGGCGGCAATCAGTGAAAACAACAGGGTTTGAATCAATTACGGGAAACCGCCCTGAGCTAAGCCTTGTCCACGGTTGCCGATACGCTTAATGAGTTCCAAACAATGAGTAAAATATAGCTTTGCTCAAGAATCGCAAACGAATTACCTTCGCTGAACATCGTGCTAAAAATTGTGGTGATCGGATATAAAATAAAAAGCGCTATCGTTAATACCACCACTAACAAGCTCACAATCATAAAGCGCTCCGCTTGTAACACTTTTAAATTCGCCAACACATTGCTGCTGATTGCCAATAATGCTAAAGCAAGAAAAATAATTGCATAGCCGAAACGATAGTTAGGATAAGAGGCGGAAGATAATAGAAAGCAGGTAAGTAACAACACCAAACTCAATTCAATTCGGCTGCGTAAGATGCGATCTTTTATGAAACGAAACGCCGGAAAAATCAGTAAACCGCCAAACTAAAGTCAACTGATATTAACGTCACTCCAGCCCATTGCCGCAACAAATTCGCTTTTGGTAGCACTGAATAAGCCGTAATCTAACGCCTTCGATGGCAAACAAGCAAAGGCAAGCAATGCTAATAAGATCCAAAAATAAGAATGAGAAAAACGTTGTAACATAAAAGATTTGTGCTATTCAAAAAAATAAACCACGACATAGCGTGGTTTATAAGCGGTTAAATTTAGCTGAAATTTTGCAAAAATTGCCTGTAAAATTTGGGAGAAATTCAACCGCTTGTCATCAAAGAGAAAATTATTTCGCTAATTTAATTTCAGTAAGCCATTTATCAATTAAACGCTTACCTTCTTCACTCGAACCGAATTTATCAAAATCGAAATCCAATAAGTCGAATTTTTTCGGATCTACCGAACTTGGCGAAGCCTTCGCATTCACATTGGTCGGAATCTGATATACACCATGTTCTCGCCACGGTAATTCTTGTGCTTCGGTGCTTCGGTGCTTCGGTGCTTCGGCACTTAACACGTAATCCATAAATAATTTAGCATTTTCTAAATTACGTGCGTTTTTAATAATACTCGCTCCGCCCAACGCATAACCGACTTTACCTGCCGGAATCACTGTTTCAACTGGCGCACCTTTTTCCTTTTCCGTAGCATAAGCGTGTACAAAGCCGATACTTGCGCTACTTTCGCCTCGAGAAAGATTTGCCGTCACCAAGTTACTTTTTACATATTGCGATACGTTTTCATTTAATTTCTTAAGATACTCGAACGCCTTTTCTTTCCCCAATTTTTGAATAAGCGTTGCCATAATCGTGTAAGTCGTCCCTGAAGATCTGGGATCCGGCAGCTGAATCTCACCTTTAAATGCCGGATTCAACAAATCATCCCAGCTTTGCGGCGCTTTCACGCCCAATTTCTGTAGCTTCTCACTATTTACCCCAGAACCCAACACTAACATATAGATAATCGAGGTTTTATCGCCACATTTTTCCATTAGTGATTTAAATTGCGGCAGAATCTCCGCTTGTTTTGGCGGACGATAACTTTCTAATAAGCTACGTTTTCCGGCTTGGAAATGCGGTTCAATCGTACCGCCGCCCCAAATATCCGCCTGTGGATTGTCTTTTTCCGCCTTAATTTTGCCGAAAATCGTACCGGTACCGCCGTGGATAAACTGCGTTTAAACCTGATATTGCTTCGCAAACTTTTGAGTTAAGTTTTCACACACCTCATTTTGCACCGTACAATAAACGGTTAAACGCCCCTCCGCCTGAGCTGTGTTCGCACTTAATTAATGCCGATGTTGTACTTGCGATTAGAGCCAACGTTTTTAGTTTTACTTTCATTATGCTTATCCTTTTTATTTACAGAAAACTGTGCGTCATTTTCAAGACAAACAGGTATGATTCAAATAATCAGAAATTAATATTTTAACAGAGTCAGATTTACAAATAATGCTAATAAAATAGCAAGCGGTTGTTTTTGCAAGAAATTTCGGTATTATGTAGCAGTTGCACAAAGACCAAAATTTAAACAAAACCGTACAAAAATGCCCTTATTTCGATAAGGGCATTGTTTTTACTATAATTGTATTTTACAGAATTCTGCTCATTTTTCCATTACTCGCTTTTCGG
>NZ_GL831080.1:938480-943455 GCF_000188255.1 Actinobacillus ureae ATCC 25976 | reverse complement strand
CCAAACACAAACTTTCCAATCCGAATTTTGCCGTAGGTTTCTTATTTCCCTGCCAGTAGCCAGTTAAATCTCGTGAAGGTCTGGCTTTCAAACAGCGTTTTAGTACGTTGTCGAATTTGTCTTTATCTGACTGGTAACGAAAATCCTCACGCCACGCAGCTTCATTGGCGTAGTGCATCATATAGTGATTTCCCATCTTATGATAAACACCCATAATCATTCTTCTAAATCGGGCAAAGAAGGATTCAGCTAGGTTATTGGTGATGCCGTCAATCGAACAATATTCTTGGGAATGATTTACGCGCCATAAGTCATAGTGAAACGCCAAACCATCATAAGCAGGGTTTTCATCAGCACAAATTGTCGAGTTTGGTGTAACTAAGCGATGTGTTAAAGCAAGCATATCATCAGCATTTTCCTCTTTAACTAATGCAACGAGAGTGCGGTCGGCTCCTTTTATTATTTCCTGATTTGCGGCTTGTTGGAGGAAAAACACAACGCAGGATTTATCTTTACGTTGATGGCATTTCTTGCGTCTATCAATTCGGCGGTGTTTAAAATTCTTTGGGCAAAGGTAGTTATTCACATAACAACCATCAATATGCACAATGCCCTTGAGTGGTGTGAAATCTTGCGTTTTTTCGACTGCTTCACGAAATTTATGTAGTAATGCCCATGACGTTTTATATTGCACGCCAATATGACGAGATAAGTTAAGAGCAGAAATCCCTTTACTATTGATAGTAAAATAATAAACCGATAACAGTAGCTTTTTTAGGGAAAGTTTAGTGTGTTGGAAAATCGTGCCGCTTGTTACAGAAAAACGATGCTGGCAATGCTTGCACTGCCATTGTTTACGAGAAGAGAGAAAATAGGCTTTATGCTCAATCTGACAACGCGGACATTCAATCGTGTAAAAACAATAAGAATTTCCCCAACGGGCGTTTTTAAACAGAATGAGTATTTCGGTATCAGATAAATCGTAAATAGCGAACGCAGAGAGATTGCGAAGTGCAGAAAGTAAAAGTGGTGATGTTTTCTTGTTGTTTTTCATTTTTTTCGTTCAACGTGCATAATCAACTTTCAACTTATTGTTTTGTAGCCAATAAGTCATGTTTCTCTTGCTAAATTGGTTGAACGAATTAAATATAAAAAAACAAACGAGAAGATTTACTCAAAAACGGGAGGATTTTAGATCAAAGTTTGATCGATTTGCAAGAAAAATAGCGAGTCGATGCTCGCTATTTTTAAGTGTTATTGATTAAGATATAAATTTTTTACTGCTTGATCTAATAGGATTTCTAGCTCTAAAATATTATCAGCACTAGGAACTTTATCTTTATGCAAGTCATGTAATTTTATAGATAAATTAGCAATCTCTAAATGTTTCACATTTTCTTTATCAAATTTTTCTATTTTAATATACTTTAATACATCAATCCCTCTATTTGTTGAAACAGCATAACCATCAATAATTTTTCTTGCTATTGGAGAGTTAATTATTCCACACACATAATGCGCTTCTAAATGATTCTCTAGCGAAAGAAATAATACTTTTGAATCTACAACAATAGTTTTATTCTCTAACAAGGTATTTCTGAAATTAGGAATGCTTTCTTTGGCGTTACTGACAACAACCGCTGACATACTACCTGTTTGCTCTTTCCATAATACCTTATAAGTTGAATAAGTATATTCTCCAACATTATCTAACCTATAAAATGGGTTTTTCTCTGGATCAAAGAATTTTCCATTCTGAACTCTACTATCAAAAAGCTCTTTTCTATAAAAAGATAACCATTTATACGTTAAGAAATGATTTTCGGCTAATTCTGATTCGGGAACTCCATACTTAAATTCACTAGTATGCGGAACTAACATGTATTCATTGCTTTTTACTTTCCAGCGTGCAATATTTCGCCCACCAAGCATAGGATATACATATTCAGCTTCAACTATACCAATATTAACTCCTTTATCAAGAATGTCTTTCCTTCTTTGCCTAGACATATCATTTTCAATAGTTAAAGTTCCATTAGTATTTATTTTGGGTTCTTTTAAAATATAAACCCCTTTAGCTCCAGCTGGCTCAATTCCTTTTCTTCCTTGATAAAAAGGCTTTTCGTGATTAAGTATGTGTTCAGCAAGAATATCTAATTCTGATGAATTTTCCAACGTAAGCCAAGCTGATTGAATATCATTGGGTGATACAGGTTTGGCTTGAAGCTCTTTGAAGGTTATACTTTGTTCAACATCAGACCATTTAGCATGTGAATCAAATTGTACTGTTTTTCCTAAATATTCCCATTGATAATAAGAGTTCATAGGATAGATCATTGGGGTTCCTTTTTTTACAAAAATTGCCATACTATTAATCGTAAATAGATTTATGTTAGAAAAGTCATCGACTCTTTCAACGGAAAAAGGAACATTTTGATTATTTCTTGTAATAGAAAACTTTCTAAAGCCCTCACCACCTTTTGTTGATTTTAAGAAAGAGGCTGGTAATAAAAATCCTAATTTACCAGACTCTTTTAAGTAATAATCTATAGCTACGTAAGTTACAGCCATTCCAAAGTCATCATGAGTCGTTTTTTTATCATAAGCATTTTTCTCAAAAATACCGTAGCTTTGCCAGACTTCTAATGTTCCTTCTCGATAGGTGCTACTCATTGCTTTCCAAGTTATCCATGGGGGATTTCCAACGACAAAATCAAACTTATCATTCATCATTATTGGGGCAAAACTATTTTTGAATATTTTCCCCCAGAATGAGTTTTTACCAGCTCTATGTTGTCTATAAAGCTCATTGAATAAACTCTCATAGACTATAATTTCTATATTGTCTGATATTAAATTAAGATATTTTAACTTTCCTAGAAAAACCTGTAAGGTTTCATTTTTATCAATTGAATCAGATAACTCATCTAAAAATCTATTTGCAGATTTTTGATCTTTATATTTCGGAAGAACAAAGTCGCAAAGATGGGTTTTGATTTTTAACGTAGATTTATTTTGCTCAGAGTAAACAACAGGTGTAAGAACTGAATCTGATATATATACAGGTATATGTATTTTCTCATTTATTTCATCTATTTTCTCATAAGAATATGATAATAATGCAAGTATATAATTTGCTTTAGCTGAAACAGCTGATATAGGATTGATATCAAAACCCACAATGTTATTAGTTATCTTTTGAATATCAGATATTTCAACCGTTTTATTGTTTTTTATTCTTTTTATAGCTTGAAGAAGAAACGCACCACTACCGCAAGTAGGATCGCATAAACGTTTATCTATATCTCCAGTAAACCCTATTTTATCTAAAACAAATTCTACAGCCCAATCAGGTGTAAAATATTCACCCATAAGATGTCTTAAATTATCTGGAATTAATCCCATATAGATTTCTTGTAAAACATCTTGCATAGACTCTGGATTTAATACAAAACTTGCTAATTCATATTTCAAGATAATTTCTTGTAATGTTGAATTTATTATTCCAATATCAAATTTTTCTGAATAAGTAAACCATTCATAGAAATGAATTTCAAAAAAGTTAGATATAATATCATTTTGTTCTTTACCTTCAAACAAATCTACTACATAACGAATATCAGATAATAAATATATATTAAATTGAGGATTTACCGCATCTTTTATAAAAGAGTGAATCAATAATTTTATAAGAATATAATAGTAAGTTTGCAATGCAAAAAGGTACTTCTTTACATCTATATTTTCATCTACTATTCCATATTTCTCTCTAATTGAGTCTGAATACTTAGTGAAATTCGTTTCATCAGATTCATTTCCATAGATTATACCAAATATACGATCCCACTCAGAGTACAAAGTAATGATCCTATTATTAGGATTTTTACTTCCCATATCATCTATTAATATGTGATATAAATAAGATACATTATCTCTAATTAATTTATTATTTGGATTTATAACCTTTAATAAATTTTCTTTTGATAATGACATTTTCTCAGATTGTCTAAATAATAAAGACAATCTATTTACTCCTGAGTTTAAGTCAAACTTTTCAAACTTAAATTCTAAAGGAAGATTTAATTCTTTTGAGAATAGATTATTTAATTTTGTTTTTTTTAAATTAATATTATTTGTATTTTTTGCTTTTGAAAATCTGGCAAATAGGAAATTAGAGCCGTCAAAGCCTACCCCTATTTGAGATGTCAATTTCTTTACGAGAATATCACTTGAGTCATTTGGAGATATATCTGAAATTGAAATTAAATAATCATGCAATCCATGATCTTTATCGTTTCTACCATATAATGCTTCATCAATGCCTTTTGTTTTTTCAAAATATAATGGTTTTTTATATTCAAAAGCTACATTCTGATATAATGCATCAGGTCTTCCTCCTTGTAATAAGGTTGCTTCACTTTTAAATGTATTAGATAAATTAGAACCAGTTAAGTCAAATAAAGGTGCCACTATTTTTGAATAAAATTGTATTTTTACATCATCTTCTGATATTAAACTTCCAAAAATAGACTTAAAATTGCTACAGATATTATCAATAGTAATATTCATAATATCTCCTAAAATACACTAAGAGATATTAATGAATTACAATTTAATATTGTAGGCTTGTGGGCTTGTGGGCTTGTGGGCTTGTAGTGACATTTTTGTTCCTTATTGAGTTAGTGTAAAATTAGTATTTATTGTTTTTCTGATATTTCTTTAAAAGAAATAGCAAAGGCATCTTTTAAATTTTCAGGCATCGTGCGATAGTTGTTGAGTAATTTTTCTTCTTGCTCTGACATCGCAATTTCTTGCGTTGCAATCTGAAACATTTCCCCTTCCCCACTCACGAGCCAATTCAAATTCACTCCTGCTTTAGCTATGCCCGACATTCCTTCTGCATTGGGTTCACGTTCACCACCAATATAACCTTGCATTGTGCGATAGGCTATTCCTGTTTGTTCTGCGAAGTCTG
>NZ_GL831080.1:933270-938238 GCF_000188255.1 Actinobacillus ureae ATCC 25976 | reverse complement strand
CCCTAAAAATAAGAAAAGTGAACGTGTGGATAGACGACTGAAAGAAAATGTTAATCCGAATAAACGGTCAATTTTGGTGATGCGAAGCCGTTACACTGAAGAAGAAACCGCAGAAAATCCGTATTTAGTGGGCGCAAAGAAAACCTTAACTTTCCCGATTTTATCGGAAAATAGCCAAGTCGTGAATAAATTGGCAACAAGCTATATTAAGGCAGGCAGTCGCATTCATGCGGACGAAAACTCCGCTTATGACGAATTGATGATTCACTACGATTTGCATCGTGTGAACCATCAAAAAGAGTATCGCAGTGATGAAGGTATCACTAACAATCTTGCAGAAAGCTATTTCAGCCGTTTTAAACGTATGATTATCGGTACGCAACACAAAATCAGTAATAAATATCTCGATAATTATGCCAACGAATGTGCTTATCGGGAAGATAATCGCCGCGTGGATAATTTAAGCCTATTTAACAGCACGCTTGAGCAATGTCTTGCTACCGACAATACAACAGACTGGCAAGGCTATTGGCAGGGTAATCATAGACAAGCAGAAAGGTTAATAATGTAATGGGAAATAAAATCTACTTTAGCCAAATTCAGGCTAAAATCGACCGCTTGCAACGTGAACGAACACAGGTGCTAGAACATCTCGAATTAGTCGAAAGAAAAATCCAAAAGCTCAACGATGCCCTTAAAGTGATGGAAGATGAAACCTTAACCGATGAATACGATACTGAGGTTTATTCATATCGAACCTACAAACATAGATTCCGTGGGAAATTAAGACCAATGGTTTTAGCGGTACTCAAAGCTCAACCCGACTATTATTTCACGGTTAATGAAATCACTGAGATTGTCTTAATAAAAGACGGACAAGACCCTATCGTTCGTCCGAAGCATACGGTTTCGGTGCGTGGCGCGTTAATCTCTTGTGACAAACACTGCATTTGCACCGTCAGCTCATCTTGCTTTTCTTTTAGCTTTAATAGGCGTTCCACTAACTCGTGCTTCAGCAACTTTTGTGCCATAATAAAAATCCCTATCGAGTTAAAATTTCAATAGGGATTTTAAGGTTTTTAATCGGTTAAATCTTTGTGCAACTGCTACATAATACCGGAAATTTTTACAAATTCAACCGCTTGTAAGAAGCAAAATCGCTGTAAACCAACAATTACTTAGTAATTGCCCCTAAGATGCCACGCATGATTTGTTTAGAAACTTGGTTAGTCAGCTTTTTCGCTACCGATTTAGTCACTTCACTCACCACTTGCTCGGCAATGGTTTGATCTTTTTTCTTTTTCGTGCCGAAAATCGAAGCAATCATACCACCGAAGAAATCGTTTTCTTCTTCCGCCTTTTCCGCTTCGGCTTGTTGCTGAGCCGCCTGTGCCTGCGCAACCTGAGCATTTAGTAATTCATATGCGGATTCGTTATCAACATATTCACTGTAATAAGCATACAGATCATACTGCTTCACTAACGCATCACGCTCTGCTGTGGCTAACGGGGTTAATTGGCTTTTCGGCGGGTAGATATACGCCACTTCCACCGGAGTCGGCATACCTTTTTCATCTAACACCGAAATCAGCGCTTCACCCACACCTAGTTGGGTAATCGCTTCAACCACGTCCACGCCTTTATTAGCACGGAAGGTTTCTGCCGCTGATTTTACCGCTTTTTGATCACGTGGGGTAAAGGTACGTAAAGCGTGCTGTACACGGTTACCTAGCTGACCTAATACCGAGTCCGGTAAATCTAACGGGTTCTGCATCACAAAATACACGCCAACCCCTTACGAACGAATTAAACGCACCACTTGTTCGATTTTGTCCACAAATACTTTTGGCGCACCATCAAACAATAAATGCGCTTCATCAAAGAACAGCACAAATTTCGGTTTTTCCGGATCGCCGACTTCCGGTAGGGTTTCGAACAATTCCGCCATAAACCACAATAAAAATGCGCCGTACATACGAGGCGAATTAATTAACTTCTCTCAATTGAGTACGTTAATTACGCCTTTGCCGTCACGGGTTTGCATCCAATCTTGTAAATTTAACGCCGGCTCACCGAATAAGTTAGTCGCCCCTTCATTTTCCAGCGCTAATAATGCACGTTGAATCGCACCGACACTCGCCGCCGAAACATTACCGTATTCCACTTGAAATTCTTTAGCATTTTCCGCCACAAATTTAAGTAGCGCACGTAAATCTTTTAAGTCGATAAGTAATAAACCGCGATTGTCCACTACTCGGAAAACCAAGTTTAATAAGCCTTCTTGCGTTTCGTTTAAATTTAATAAACGAGAAAGCAACATTGGACCCATTTCCGAAATGGTGGTGCGAAGCGGAATCCCTGATTCACCGAATACATCCCAATAAGAAACCGGATAACCGCTTAAATAGCTTTCCCCGCCTAACTGGAATTGCTCGACACGTTCTGCAATTTTTCCGGATAAACTGCCCGCATGTGCAAGCCCTGAAAGATCACCTTTTACATCAACCAAGAAAACCGGTACACCGTCATCACTGAAGGCTTCTGCGAATTTACGTAATGTCACCGTTTTACCCGTACCGGTTGCGCCAGCGATTAAACCGTGACGGTTTGCCATTTTTGAATTTAATGAAATAATTTGCCCTGTTTCCGCTTGGGCGAGTGCGTATTGTGCCATATTGAATACTCTTAAATAATGACGTTTATCATAAGTTGAACCGCGCCATTTTATGCTTTTTTCACCCCAACTTTAAAACCTTTTTCCCAATTTTGTTGGAACTGATTGGCGTTGGATAGCGTTCCTTTACAATAATTCACACGTTGCTGATACATCACCTCTTTTTAGGTGGTAAATGAATAGCCGACACGATAGCCGTCCAAATACCAATCATCTGCACCCTTGCACTGTGTTGTATTAATTCTTCCATGCGTAACCGTTTGTTTTTCCAAATTTTTTGGCTGCTTTGGCCGTTGAGCATAGGTTAGCGCTTTCGGCTTCGGATAGCCTTTTGTCACTTGTACACCCTGACGTTTTTCTGCTTCAAACAGCTTGCCTAAATTACTTAGATCTTCCAGTACCGTTTCAGTATCCATAGAACCGCAAGCGCTTAGTAAAAAAGGAATAGTGGTAAATAATGTTAATTTTAGTTTTTTCATTTCTACTCCAAAACGTCTATCAAGCATTTGATAGCCCTCTTAAACACGACAAAAGTGGTATGACCTCAATAAAAAGCGCACAAATTTACAATAAATTCTGAGATTTGTAAAAGTAATTTTTGGGTATCACAAGCGGTTAAATTTGCTGATTTTTTGCAAAAAGAAAGCCTCCGCAGTACGCAACCGGCGGAGGCTGATTTCAAGAAATAACAATTTTAGCGGCGTTTAGCGTGTACGTGTCTTGGCGCACGAGCCGTTCTTGCCGGCTTAGGTAAAGCTAATAATGCGCTAGCGTCATATTGACTGACCGGAATCGGATGACCGATATACTCTTCAATTGCCGGTAAATTAACCGCATAACGTTCACACGCAAAGCTAATCGAATGGCCGCTCTCACCGGCACGCCCCGTGCGCCCGATTCGATGCACATAATCTTCACGATCGTCCGGCAAATCATAGTTAAATACATGAGTCACTTCCGGAATATGTAAACCACGTGCCGCAACGTCCGTTGCAACTAAAATATCTAATTGACCTTTGGTAAAACTATCTAATAACGCCAAGCGTTTTTTTTGGGCGATATCGCCGGTTAACAATCCGGCACGGTGACCGTCCGCCACTAAATAGCTCCAAATTTCTTCACACTTATGCTTTGTATTGGCAAAAATCATACAACGTTCCGGCCACTCTTCTTCTAATAAAGTCAGCAACAGCGCCATTTTGTCTTCATTTGAAGGATAAAACAGCTCTTCTTTAATACGATGTCCTGTACGTTGCAACGGCTCAATTTCAATATATTGCGCATTATTCATATCTTCATAAGCCAATTCTCGCACTCGTGGCGAAAGGGTCGCAGAAAAGAGCATGGTTAAGCGCTGATCAGGTTTCGAGCATTTACGCATTAAATAACGAATACCTTTAATAAAGCCGAGATCAAACATACGATCCGCTTCATCTAACACCACAACTTGCACTTTATCTAAATTAATTACGCCTTGTTTAACATAATCAATTACACGTCCGGTCGTACCGACTAAAATATCTACACCTTGTTCAATCGCCTGCAATTGCTTTTCATAGCCGTCACCGCCATAAGCGAGCGCTAATTTTAAGTCCGAATGCTTAACCAGCAGCTCTGCATCCGAAGCGATTTGCACCGCAAGCTCACGAGTCGGCGCTAGAATTAACGCACGCGGCTGCTTATTTGCCGTTTGAATATCATTGGTTAATAAATGGTGGAAAGTTGCAACCAAAAACGCCATGGTTTTACCCGTACCGGTTTGCGCCTGTCCGGCAATATCATTGCCGGCTAAAGTAATCGGCAACGTTTTCGCTTGAATCGGCGTACAAAATTCAAATCCTTTACTGTCGAGTGCCGCAATTACATTTTCATGAATCGGAAAATCAATAAAACGCTGTTCGGTGAGATGTTTGGACATCGCAAATCTCCTTTTGATGGTTCAATTTAAAGCCGTAGCATAGGCTATAAGCATATCACAGAAGCGAAATATTGAGTAGAAGGTGATTATTTCGCCAGTCAGATTTCGTTGCTCCTCCCTCCCCCTAATTAGCTGCTCACAAATCAGCCTAGCACCTCTTAATATTAATTTACATTTAATTACATAAAATCAAATTTCTCAATTATTAAATTTACTTTTGGAAATAAAACACACAGCAAAGATCAATTTTTAAACAATCAAACCATTTTATTTTTTACACAAAACTGATTAGACCAGTTTAAATTAAAACCCAAAAGCACATACTTGATCTGCCCCCCAAAAGTTGGACTAACCATCCAACGGATTAAGGTGCAGA
>NZ_GL831080.1:914733-933220 GCF_000188255.1 Actinobacillus ureae ATCC 25976 | reverse complement strand
TTTTTGGGGGCAGATCACTAAGGCGCTTAATAACACATTTAAATTATTCGAATTTACCAATGCTAATTGACCGCCGCTTTTACCAAAACCGCCACTAATTGTCGCACTACCTAAATTGCGGAAAAAGTTACCGCTTAGATTGTTCCAGTTAATCCCAATTTTGTCTGAGAAGGTTTTATTCACTTCCGCAACGGTTAGTTTCACATTGATCTGCGTTGCGTTTTCTTCGTTAGCGTTATTAATAATGCCTTCGTATTAGTACTTATCTAAGAAAGGAATGGCATCCTCTGAACCTTAGACTTTCGCTTCAACGACTTTTCTACCAGCTCCGAGCGATTCACCGACAATTCGGTTGATCTCTTCGCTCTCGGCGGCGTTTTTTGCTTTTCCCTCAATCACATAAGCTTTCCCGATTTTTTTAATCGAAAGATTACTGTTCGGGAAGCGGGTTTGAATTTGTGCATTGGCAGCTGCAATATTATTGATAGCGTTATTTACATTAACGAAATCTTCGGTTAACGGCGTACCGTCCACATCAAACGCCACGATTTCGGCACGACCTTCCGCTTTGGTGTATAACATAAAGGTGTTGTCATCTAAAATTTCATAATCGGCAACATCCGGTGAAGAAACAAATACCGTATCAATTTTGGCATCGGTTTTAATTAACTGGCTTTGCCCTTGTTCAAGAGCGAAGGTTTTTGCCACTGCAGTATGTGAAAATGCAAATAAGCCCAGCAGCACAGAACAGATTAATGTTTTCGGAAAGAAATTAGTTCGCATTATTTGGCTTGCTTATCAAGTGAATAAAATGATTTCAGCATCGCAGCATTTACTTTTAAGCTGATGTAGCCTAAGAAATCTTTTTTCTGTTCACTTGAATTTTTGTTTTCTTCCGCTGTGAAAGTTTTTACCTGTAACACGGTAAGGTTATCGGCAAGTTTTACTAAAGAGCCTTGGTCTCTTTCTCGGTGAGCAAGATCGGTTTGTTGGCTAAATACCGAAACGCTATCGCCGCTACGTACCGAATCTAAATATATTGTTCGGTACTTTGGATATACACTCGATAGGCAACTTCTTGTTGCGGATTAATGCTAAACAGAATAAAACGAGGATCGTCCGGTGTAATCAGTAATTCCGGTTGCAGTAAAGAACCGGCTTTAATATTTTCAGTAGTAACAAACCCTTGTAGCGTTGGTACGGTTGCTGCTTCAAGTAAGCTTTTTAAATCGTTACTGAATAACGGACTGGTTTCCGGTACGGTTAATTCCGAAAGGGTATAATCTTCCGCTTGAATTAACGCCCCTTTGGTTAAGTCTCGATTGAGGGTGGCGGTAGTAATCACTTTAGTTGCCACTTCAGGCTGCGTGGTTGTTTCCGTACTTGCTGCAGCCGTTTCGTTTTGAGGAATGTTATCTTCTGCATTCGGCAGCATAAATAATCCACCAAAGCCGATAACGAGAATGAAGGTCGAGATGATAAATAGCACTCTATAGTTCATTAGTTATTTCCTTAGGTTTAAATTCTAATAGTTAAAAAGTAGTAAGGTGGTAAGAAAGCCAACACTGATTGCGATACCATAAGGTAATCCTTGTTCCCGAATGGACTGTCGATAAAACAACCAGCCGATAATAATGAGCAACAAACCCGCACAAGCGGTTAAAAAAAGGAAAAAAAACTGCAAAATGTGATGGAATTGCCAACATCAACACCGCAAGCAACTTCACATCGCCGGCGCCGATAATGTTGAACAGAAAGAGTATGAAACCGATGGCTAAACAGAGCAAAGTAGGTAGCCAAAACAGTGTGCCATGCACTAAATAGCTAAAGGGAATAGTGACCAACAATAATGCCATAATGATTCGATTACTGATAAGCCGATAACGTAAGTCTGTCCAGCAAAGGGTTATCAGTAAACAAATGATTATGGCAAGAAGGGAGGTTATAAAGAGTGTCATAAGTGATATCCTTATCGTTTATGCCCTTTACCGGCGCCTTTAAGACGTACTCAAAAGCGCCGTTCTGACCAACTCGGAAAGCTGGTTATATTTTGTTAAGGTTTCATCCGTGAAACTTGCCTCACTATATAAAATTGCCACAACAAAAACCGCCATTGCGACAGCGATTAAGCCGTATTCAATGGTGGTAACACCTTGTTGCAGGCGAGAAAACTGTAGAAGTTTTTTCATATTTATATTAGAGGATATTTATATATATATTAGGGCTGGTAATTATTTACCATTGAAACTACCATCTTTGATGTTAGCACCGCCAATCGTGTCTGTTAGTTCTTTAAACTTACATTTTAAGCTTTGGATAAATCAAAATCTGCTGATGCTTGGAAACACTGCGTCGGTGATAGAAACTACTACTCGGCTAAAGATAAAGAATCACTACTTAATTCATTTAAACAAGCGATTGGTCATTCTGATGATGTAGGTCATAGCATCAACTAAGACTACGTTAAGGCAAAAAAACAAGCGGTGTAATTTGTAAAAAGTTTTGCAAATTACATCGCTTGTATTTGGTAGATAGTTAACTTAAGTACTTTTTAGTTTATTCGGCAGAATACTTTGGAACAGTTCTCGGCTTTTAAGCGGTTGCGAACCTAAGTAAGGTTTGAGCGCAATACGAGTAAAGCGTTTTGCCGCTTGTAAAGTGGCTTTATCGGAGAAATCTAACTGTTCGAAAGCCAATAAATCTTTGCCCAAAAAGCTAGCGTTATTCTGCAACAGTGAGGCAATAAAGCCTTGATTTTCTTTAAACTGATAAGTCATTGACGGTGATACCGGATCACCGGTTGCGGCACATACGCCGAAATTCACGCCGTAACCTAATGCCTTTAAGGTGTGAAATTCAAAAGTTCTTAGAATCGCTTCGAGATTATCGGGCTGAGTTGCTAAGTGCGTTACGCACTGCAAATAGTGCTGAAAAAGCGCCGGATAAGCGGTCTGATTTTCCAAAACTTTTGCAAGTACTTCATTTACATAAAAGCCACTGTATAGTGCCAAGGTTTGCATTGGTAAAGTTAACGAAGCCGGTTCGGCTTTGGTTAAAGTTTTTAACTCCCCTTTTCCGCTCCAACGTAATAGCAACGGCGTAAATGGTTGTAACACCGCTTTTAGTGACGAACGAGGACGTCTTGCACCTTTGGCAAGTAAGGTAATCCGTCCGTGATCTTCAGTGAAGAAATCTACCAATAAACTTGTTTCACTATATTCACGGCGATGTAACACAAATCCTCGATGCCAATTTTCTATCATTATTTTAGATGACCTACTCGTCCATATAACCTAAGCTACGCAATGCACGTTCATCATCCGCCCAGCCGGCTTTCACTTTCACCCATAATTCTAAGTGAACTTTGTTATCAAATAAGCGTTCCATATCGGCGCGCGCCTCGGTACCAATGGTTTTAATTTTTTGACCTTTCGCACCGATCACCATTTTCTTCTGACCTTCACGTTCTACTAAAATCAAGCCGTTGATTTCATAAGTACCACGCTCATTCAGTTTAAATTGTTCGATTTCAACCGTAACCGAATAAGGTAATTCTTCACCGGTAAAACGCATTAATTTTTCACGAATAATTTCCGATGCCATAAAGCGTTGGCTACGGTCGGTAACATATTCTTCAGGGAAATGGTGAACCCCTTCACGTAATGATTTACGTACAATTTTTTGCAGAATATGGACGTTTTTACCACTCTGTGCCGAAATCGGTAAAATTTCTGCAAAATCGAATTTTTGTGAAAGCTCGGTAATATGCGGTAATAACTCGTCTTTTTCTTTGATATTGTCGACTTTATTAATCGCTAACACTACCGGCGCTTTTGCCGCACGTAATTTATTTAACACCATTTCGTCATCGTCAGTGCATTTTGTACCTTCAACCACGAAAATAATTAAATCAACATCACCGATTGCCGAGCTTGCCGCACGGTTCATTAAACGGTTGATCGCACGTTTTTCTTCAATATGAAGTCCCGGCGTATCGACGTAAATCGCTTGATATTGATCTTCGGTATGAATACCGACAATACGGTGACGTGTTGTCTGCGCTTTGCGAGAGGTAATCGAAATTTTTTGACCTAAAATTTTATTCAATAATGTTGATTTACCAACGTTTGGGCGACCAACAATGGCAATAAAGCCACAATAGGTTTTAGGTTGTTGATTTTGTTCTGTCATTGTTATTCCTTGATGCAGCGGAATACTTTATTGTTATCTTTTATGTCGCTGCTATAGATTATTTATTTAATTTTACCAGCACTTGCTCGGCGGCATTTTGCTCCGCTTTACGGCGGCTGGTACCAACACCGATAAAGGTTTCATCGAATGTTTCAATTTTACAAGTGACTTTAAAGGTTTGGTTATGTGCTTCGCCTTTAATATCAATCACTTCATAGGCTGGTAACTTTAATTTACGACCTTGTAAAAACTCTTGTAAGCGTGTTTTCGGATCTTTCTGCGCATCACTCGGTTTCATTTCGGCTAATAAGTCTTGATACCATACGGATACACGCTCAATCGCATTATCCATACCGGAATCCAGATAAATCGCAGCAATAATCGCTTCCACACAGTCAGAAAGAATCGACTCACGGCGGTAACCACCACTTTTCAATTCTCCTGCACCTAATTTCATATATTCGCCTAAATCAAATTGACGAGCTAAAATCGCTAGCGTTTGTTCACGCACGAGTGTTGCTCGCATACGGCTTAATTCACCTTCATTTGCCTTAGGGAATTTCTCAAATAGCGCTTTACCGATAGCAAAATTCAAAATCGAATCACCAAGAAATTCTAGGCGTTCATTATTTTTGGCTCCGGCACTACGGTGGGTTAATGCTTGTAAAAGGTAATCTAGGCTAATAAATTTATAGTCTAATTTTTTTTGTAATCGCTCGATATGCATAAAAAATTAAAGGGTGGGCTTACACCCACCTTTCTCTGGTTATTGGATTGAACTGAACATTCGACCAAAACGAATACCGCTTGGGAATTCATTTGGCTTCTTATCAAGGCTTAACCAAATATAAGTTGCCTTACCTACTACATTTTTTTCCGGTACAAAGCCCCAAAAACGGCTGTCTTCACTGTTGTCTCGGTTATCACCCATCACGAAGTAATGACCTGCCGGCACAATCCATTCTCCGGCTGGCATTCCTTCTTGTGTGAAGAAATACGGTTCATAATTAAACGACTGTGGATTATTTAAGATTTGGTGAGTCACATCACCTTTCTCAGTACGCTCCACTTGCATTTCACCATGATAGAAAAACTCTGGGTTTGGTACGCCTACGCTATAGTCAAATACAACTTGTTGACCATCTGCGTGGGTCACCGTTAACTGCTGAGTATGTACATCATATTTAACACGATCACCGCCCACACCAACGACACGCTTGATATAGTCGATATGCGGCTGTTTCGGTGCTTTAAACACAATCACATCACCACGTTGCGGTTTGCCGGTCTCGATTAACGTATTTTGCAAAATCGGATCTTTAATGCCATAACTAAATTTGTTTACGACTAAAAAATCCCCTACACGTAAGGTTGGCTCCATAGATCCGCTTGGAATTTGAAACGGCTCAAAAATAAACGAACGTAATAGCGTCACTAAAAAAAGCACGCCAAATAACGAGGCTAAAAATTCACCGGTTGCCGAACGTGGTTGAATCTCAGCTTTCTCTTCTTCCGTTAACGGACGATTTAAATGCTTTTCTTCACGAGCAATTGCCAATTTACGGCGAGGATCCGCACTAAATTTATAAAACGCCCAAAATCCGCCACAAATTACAACTAATGAAACCAATAAAATGGAAATTGTGTTTGGTAACTGCATTGAATCCAATGTTTTCCAAACACCGTATAAAATTGCGATAAAAATAATCGGCATAATTTGTGCCATGCTGTTCTCCCTTATTTATCTACTGCCATCTACTGAAAAACCACGGAATATAGCGGGTAAAATTTGCAAAGTTTTTGCGAAAATCGACCGTTTGTATCCCGTGATATCTAAGTATTCAGCGGTAAATTAGTCTTTACCTACATGAAGAATTGCTAAGAATGCTTCTTGCGGCACTTCTACGTTACCAAGAGATTTCATACGTTTTTTACCCTCTTTTTGTTTTTGTAGAAGTTTCTTCTTACGGCTCACGTCACCACCGTAACATTTCGCCAATACGTTTTTACGTAATTGTTTTACGGTTGAACGAGCAATAATGTGGTTACCGATTGCCGCTTGAATTGCAATATCAAACTGTTGGCGTGGAATTAAATCTTTCATTTTTTCCACTAACTCACGACCACGGTATTGCGCATTATCTTTATGTACGATCAATGCTAACGCATCCACACGTTCACCGTTGATCATAATATCAACACGTACCATATCCGCCGCTTGGAAACGTTTGAAACCGTAATCCAATGACGCATAACCGCGAGAAGTCGATTTTAAGCGGTCGAAGAAGTCTAACACCACTTCACCCATCGGGATTTCGTAGGTTAATGCGATTTGGTTACCGTGGTACACCATATTGGTTTGTACGCCACGTTTTTCCACACAAAGGGTAATAACGTTGCCTAAATACTCCTGCGGCACAAGCATATTACATTCCGAAATCGGCTCACGAATTTCCGCAATATTGCTAATTGGCGGTAATTTTGCCGGGCTATCGACATAAATGGTTTCGCCGTTAGTTTGTACCACTTCGTAAACTACGGTTGGCGCGGTAGTAATTAAGTCGAGATCATATTCACGCTCTAAACGCTCTTGAATGATCTCCATATGTAATAAACCTAAGAAGCCGCAACGGAAACCGAAACCTAATGCGGTTGAGTTTTCCGGTTCGTAGAAAAGCGATGCATCATTCAGACTTAATTTACCTAATGCGTCACGGAATGCTTCATAATCGTCCGAGCTAATCGGGAATAAACCCGCATATACCTGCGGTTTAACTTTTTTAAAGCCCGGTAACACTTCGGTTGCCGAATTGTGGTGATGAGTTAAGGTATCACCCACCGGTGCGCCTAAAATATCTTTAATCGCACACACTACCCAGCCCACTTCGCCAGTTTTCAATTCTGTAGTATCAACTTGTTTCGGCGTGAAAATACCTAAACGGTCAACGTTATATGATTGACCGGTACTCATTACTTTAATTTTATCGCCTTTTTTGATCGAACCGTTTTTCACACGTACTAAAGAGACAACGCCTAAGTAGTTATCAAACCATGAGTCGATAATTAGAGCTTGTAACGGTGCTTCAGGATCGCCTTCCGGTGCCGGAATTTTTTTCACGATGTCTTCTAATACGTCTTCAATACCTAAACCGGTTTTCGCCGAACAACGCACTGCATCCATCGCATCAATACCCACTATGTCTTCAATCTCTTCCGCAACACGCTCAGGATCCGCTGCCGGTAAATCGATTTTATTTAAAATCGGCACGACTTCTAAATCCATTTCAATCGCGGTATAGCAGTTTGCCAATGTTTGCGCTTCAACCCCTTGACCGGCATCCACTACTAATAATGCTCCTTCACACGCAGCTAACGAACGTGAAACTTCATAAGAGAAGTCCACGTGTCCCGGAGTGTCGATAAAGTTTAATTGATAAGTTTCACCGTCTTGCGCTTTATAATTGAGCGTTACGCTTTGTGCTTTAATTGTGATACCACGTTCACGCTCTAAATCCATTGAGTCTAAAACTTGTGCTTCCATTTCACGATCAGATAAACCGCCACAAGTTTGAATTAAACGGTCGGATAACGTTGATTTACCGTGGTCAATGTGAGCAATAATTGAAAAGTTACGAATGTTTTTCATATTCATCGGGCAATAAATGTCCTGTGTTGTAATAAATTTATTTAAAAGGGAAATTAACCGACCAATTCTACTTTAAATCCGTTGCTTTGGAAAGGAAAAGCACAAAAAAGCAAGCGGTCGTTTTTTCGAGAAATTTTGCAAAAAAATCCGGAAAAAAGACCGCTAGTTCAGATAACCGTAAAGTAATGCTTTAACCGCTTGCGAAACATTAGACGCTAAGCTAATTGCACTAATCACTGCAATCCCATTTGCACCATTTTGCTTAAGTATTGCAACGTGTTCAGCTTTAACGCCACCGATAGAAACAATCGGTTTACGAATTCCTGCATCACGGGCTTTCTTAACAAAATCCAAACCGATCGGTGGATTATGTTTTTCTTTGGAATTAGTCGGGAAGACAGGCCCTAGCCCACAATAATCCACTTCAATCATTTGCTCGGAATGCCAAAGATCTTCCAAGGTATTATTCGATAAACCGATAATCAACGGTTTATTGGTCATCTGGCGAATCATGATTGGAGATATATCTTTTTGCCCGACATGAACACCGTCCGCATCAATCTCGATCGCTAACGCAACGTTATCATCCACAATAAACGGAACCTTGTATCGGTGACATAAATCACGGCATTGAATCGCCAATGCTTTTTGGGCTTGTGGTTGAGCTTCTAATGAATTATTGCCTTTATCACGAAACTGAAAGCAAGTAATCCCCGCTTGCAATGCTTGTTCTAAAATCAAAAAGAGATTCTTAGCTCGATCTTCAGTCGGATTAGGGCAATCTTGTGTACCGGCAATAAAATAAAGGGTAAGCATTTGTTGGATATCATGCATAATCATTCCTCTATGAGTAAATCTTGATAAGCCCAATGATTAGTCGGCCCATATCCATAGCCAATATTCAGCGGATGCGAAATTGCTGCACTGATATAGTCTTTTGCAATTTTTATTGCAGTTTCGACCGCTTGTCCTTTGGCTAATTCCGCCGTAACGCAAGCAGAAAACGTGCAGCCGGTACCGTGTGTATGACGAGTTGGAAAACGTGGACATTCCAAAATAAAATGAGTCGTTGGAGTAAAAATCCAATCCCGGCAATGCGTACTTTGCGAATCCGCCAAATGCTCGCCTTTAATCACCACAGTATTCACACCTAAATCTTGCAATTTTTTTGCTGCCTGATAAGCGGTCGAATCATCGATAATTTTTATACCGGTTAAGGCTTCTGCTTCGGGCAGATTCGGCGTAATCACATCCGCTAACGGTAACAAATACGTTTGTAATGCACTAATCGCATCTTGTTGTAATAGTGGCGTGCCACCTTTGGCGATCATGACTGGATCAAGCACTAATTTACCAAAATTATACTGACATAAAGCATTTGCCACACACTCAATCTCTTTCTCAGTGCCTAACATTCCGATTTTAAAGGCAGAAATTTGAAAATCTTCTGCAATTGCTTTGATCTGAGATTCAATCGTACTTAACGGCACAGAATGAATATCGAATACGCCTAACGTATTTTGAGCGGTAATTGCGGTAAGAACCGAAGTGCCAAAAACGCCTCGCATTTGGAACGTTTTCAGATCCGCCTGAATCCCTGCGCCACCACCGCTGTCCGAACCTGCGATGGTTAAAGCCTGGCTAATCTTACTCATAAGAGACCCTCCCGTATTTTTCGATTGTATCGGCAGAAAGCACGCCCAGCTGATCTAATAATGCAATATTGAATGAACCAAATGCATTAGTGGGTAATCCTTTCACAGCCAATTCACCGGCAATAGCATATGCTGCTACGCCCTCGCAAGTTGCTTCAAAAATTTGACCGCTTGTCGCAACGGCACTAAATGCTGCCAATACAGATCCAAGCAAACAGCCCGAAGCCGTAATCTTGGGAAATAATGGTGTACCATTGGCAATTTTCGCTAAGCGTTTGCCATCGCTGATATAATCAACGCTTCCACTAACAGCAACTACACATTGATATTTATTCGCTACATAATGCGCTATCTCTGCAATATTTGCCGTTCCATTACCTGCATCGACCCCTTTAGTTTGCCAATTTAGTTCGGCTAGTGTGGCTATTTCACCTAAGTTTCCCCGAATCACCGAAAAATGAATTTCATCTAACAGTCTCATCACTGTCTGGTAGCGGTAATCCGTTGCAGCAATTCCAACCGGATCCAATACAACAGGGATTTCTGCTTGATTCGCAATTTTCCCAGCTAAACACATCGCTTCCACTTCTGCTGAACTTACCGTACCAATATTGATAAGGAGCGCATTGCTAATTTTTGCCAAACTTTCAGCTTCTTCAATAGCGGTGGACATTAATGGTGAAGCACCTATAGCGAGTAAGCCGTTAGCTGCAAAATGAGCGGCAACCACATTAGTCATATTGTATATAAGAGGATTTTGCTGGCGAATTTGTTCTAAATAATTTGATTTCATATTTATCCCCATGGGTAAGTGTAAAAAATGACGCAAATAGATAAGTTATCCTTACTCAAGGAGGCATAAGATTTCTTATCATGCATAAAAATAAATGCACGCAGCTATTCATATTGTTTATCTCAAGCACAGATATAACCATTACAAAGCTTGCTGTGATGTTTTAAATGAATGGCAACAAAAAAATGACAAGAAAAAGGAAAGGGTAAGAGAAATAAAGATTGGCATATTAGTTTCCTACGTCAGTATTAACTGTATCAGGTTCACGGGTTTCATCTCAGCCTCGTTGGAGGCACCCCGACTAAAAAATTGTTGATAGTGTAAAGAAATTACCGATAAAAACCAATCGGCTGATTTTGAATATGTGAACAAGATCACACTTAAAAACAAGCGGTTAAAAAATGTAACTTTTTTGCAAAAAACTTACATTTTTTAACCGCTTGTCTCAAAGTTAGAACTGATAGCCTACATTTGTATGGAATGATGTGCCGGAGAAGTTATCACGGCGACCTAAATCACGTTGTACCGCAAGTTGGAAATGCCACGGGCTTGATTTTGCTTTCCAATCAAGGCCTGCTTGTACATTTACCCAACTCTTATCTGCTTGCGCTAAGCCTACTTTAAATTTGCTATTGTTAAAAGTAGTCACTAATTCTGCCGGTGAATCACGCCACTCTTTTACCCAACGAGCATTCACATACGGCTGCCAATCGGTAAATTGATAACGATATTCCGCACCAATGCCGCTACGCACGCTACGAATTTGCTGTTCTTCGAAGCTTAATCGCATTGCATTCGCTTCCGTTTCGCCAAAATCAGTCACTTTGCCATGACTATTGGTAAGATCCGCTAACAATGCGACTTGGTTATTATCAAATTGCCATTCATAACCACCAAATACGCCGGCACTGATTACCGCTCCACTCGTTTCACCTTTTTGTGAACGTTTAGCACTGCCTAGCTGAATTTGGCGACTGGTTTTATAGTCATTGTCGCTTAACTGTAATGCAGCACCAACCCACCATTTATCCGCATCATAACGTACTGCGGTATTAATCGCTTTACTCTTAATTTCACCATTCGTTGAACCTTTTGTGCCTTCTAAATCACTTTGGCTAAATAATGCGGAAAATTGCCATTGTGGGGTAAATTGCGCTTTCAAACCTGCATAAATCGCATCGCCTTCGTTGTAACGTTGGTACACAACAATCCCTTGTACGGTCTTAGCTTCTTGCTTTAATAAGCGGTTACTATTACTTTGTTGGCGAGCAAAATCAAAAGTTTTTTCCGTTGAATGTAACGCTAATTGTGGCAGTACGCTTACTTCGCTTGGCGCTTGTAATACATTTAAAATGTAATCCGCCATCACTTTGTGTGCTACAGCCCCTGGGTGGAAACCATCTGCAAATAATTTACTATCTGCGCTCGCTTGATCAGTTGTAGTACAAACCGCCTGAGTAGTCGATACACATACTGTTGCGGTTGTGTTGGTTAAACCGAAATCCGCCGGATTACTCAACATATCTTTAAATAAAGCATCCGTATCAATACGCACAATGTTGCCACCGACTGAATTTAATGCTTGAGTGGTTGCGCTATTTAGGAAACTTGTTGCACTTGCCGCTTGTGTGACAAACTGTTGGTATTGCTGAATAAGCGTGTCAGTAAAAGTTTTCTGATCGATAGCAGCAGCCAATGCTGTACCGAGAGGAGACTGATAAAGCGCACCGACAGTATTTGCCAATACCTGCATACGTGCATTTTCAAAATCCGCCAGATTTGTTTAGGTAGTATTATTCAATGCAGCTAAATTTGCATCAAATGCATCCTGAAAGGCCTTCTTCTTAGCCGTTTCGCCATAACCAGTTTGGACTTTTTCTACGGTAGCGGCGAAACCACTTGCCGCAGATGCACCAAATTGTTGGAATAACGATGGTGTATAAGCTACATTCGGTACTGTCGGTGCCACAAGTAAACTCACACCGGCTTGTTTTAATGCTGCCCACTGCTGCGCACTATTTTGTGCTGCTACGGTACTTTCGGTTTGAACAGTCTGTAAAGCATCTTGGCTTGCTATCGCTTTCGTTAAAATTGCCGGCATATCATTACCGCCTGCCCACATAACATGTAACGCATCATTTTTTACGCCATTTGCCAAGTAATTTTGAATTTGTTGTGCGACTGCAACATTAGGCTGCACATTGGTATATTGGCTATTAATTGGAACAACTACCCCTCCGCTATAAGCATAGTTAGATCCACCTTTTGATGAAGCGGTTAAAGTACTGCCCAATGTTTTTGCTACATGTTCATTATAAAGGGCATTTGGCGTACCGTTCGGTTGATTATAGGTCGCTTTATTTAACCATCCTGTTTGCCCCACATCGCTTAAACTGTCTCCAAACACTACAACATCTTGCGCTATTGCCGCAGAGGTTAAAGCTGAAGCAAATAAAGCTAAATATGTTTTTTTATTTTCACTGTTTTTCTCCTAAAAATAATAAAGCGATAACATTTATTTACAAAATGATGTAAATAAATGTTATCGCCTTACAAATAAAAAACAGATTGGACTTGTTAGCAATTAGTCATTTTTTGACTTCCAAATCAACGGATCCACTCCACGATGAATTAAGTCTTGGTGTTCTTCAATCTTAAATACCGGATCTTGCCCTACTTTAACTTGACGAATATAGTCTTTCAATAAACGCCATACGATTGGTGCGAGAATTAAAATTGCAATTAAGTTAATTACCGCCATTGACGCCATCACTGTATCGGCAAATGCCCATACAATACCGCCGTCACGCACCGCTCCGAAATAAACGAAAAATAGCACAATAATTCTGAAGCCCCAAACAAACCAAGGCTTGTTTTTAATATAACGAATATTGGTTTCCGCATAAGCATAGTTACCGATAATCGAGGTATAGCAAAATAATAACAAGATGAACGCTAAGAAATGTAAGCCGAATTCACCTAAGTGGTATTGTAATGCGGTTTGAGTAAGTTCAACGCCTTTCAAAGTGTCACTACCGTAATTATCCGACATTAAGATAATCACTGCGGTACAAGTACAAACCACCATCGTATCGACAAATACGCCTAACATTTGGATTAAGCCTTGGCTTGCCGGATGTTTTGCATCTGAAGTTGCAGCTGAATTCGGTGCTGACCCCATACCTGCTTCATTCGAGAATAAACCACGTTTAATCCCCATTAGCATGGTTTTTGATACTAATGCACCAAACATACCGCCGGCTGCTGCCGAGAAATCAAATGCACTATCAATAATTAACGCTAATACCGACGGAACTCGCTCAATATTCATCCCAAGAATAATCACGGCAATAATCAGATAAAATAATGCCATCATCGGTACAATTTTAGAGGAAACTTGACCGATAAACTTAACACCACCCGAAATGATAATACCAGTTACGATGACTAAAATAACACCGACATACTGTCCGTCCCATTCCCAAGCTTTACTGGTTGCCGCCACAATAGAGTTCGATTGCACGGCATTAAACGCAAAACCGAAAGTAAAAATTAGTGTCACCGCAAACGCAATCGCCATCGGCTTAAATTTTAGACCACGTGTAATATAATAAGCAGGACCACCACGGAACATACCGTTCGGGTCACGAGTTTTATATAACTGTGCAAGCGAAGATTCCGCAAATGCAGAACTCATTCCCATTAATGCAGTAATCCACATCCAAAAAACTGCGCCTGGTCCACCTAATGCAATGGCAGTTGCCACACCGCCGATGTTACCCACACCGACACGGCTTGCTAAACCTGTTGCAAATGCCTGAAACGGTGTAAGAGAGTTCCCTTCTGCTGAACGTCCGCCCCACATTTCTTGGATACTTCTCGGCAATAAACGTAATTGCACCAAACCGGTAGTAATGGTAAAAAACATTCCGACACCTAAAAGTAGAAGAATAGTTACGTCCCAAAGCGGCCCGTCAACAGTGTTGACAATCCACGTTAGCAGGTTTTCAAAGCCTGAAACAATAAAATCCATTAAAAAAGCCTCATAAAAAGTTAAAAATAGAAAAAGGGAAACGATTGCATTGTAATGATTTTTTAACGTTTGAAAAGATTTTTTAATCTAATCAATTAACAAAAGTTATCGTCTTAGTAATCTAGAACCAGTCGTAATCTCAATAAAACTGCTATGAAATAAGGTGATACCTAGAAAAATCAAACCAAGCCCTGCAGCAATTTTCAAAAAGAGTACCAATTTTTTACTGGTCTGTTCAGAGATATACCACGAACTTAAACGAATCGCTTTATTGCGAGCGACTAAAACCAGCCAAGCAAATAAACTTAGGGTTAAACCGGTGCCGACCGCCATTACCAACGCTGAAGCAACCCCCCAAATATATAAATCCAACGTATAGGCTAAAAATAAAACTAAAATTGCACCGGAACAAGGTCTGGCACCAATACTTAGAATAATCATTAGCTGAGCTTTCCAATCTTTTGCTTTCTGCATTTGATCTGATGAAGGCAAATGTTGATGACCGCAGCCGCAATTCTCTGTATGAATGTGCGGTTTAGCGTTAACAATCGGTCGAATTTGACTCATTTTTTGCAAATTCGGAGTTGCAGAGATTTTGCGAATATTAGGCTTTTGCTGTACAGACGGTTTTGCTTTCCGTGAAACCTTTTTTAATGCTTGATAGCACCAATAGATACCAAACAAAATCATTAAAGCAAAACTGCCTCGTTCCACCCATTTAAGTGTAAAATTAAAGTAGCTACGAGACAGGGTAAAGACCACTACAATCACCGTCACCAAACTCACCGCGACAATACCTTGCATTAACGCAGATAATAGGCTGATCTTCATAGCTTGGTTTAGTTTAGTCTTTTCAAGCGATAAGTAGCTGGTCAAAATAAATTTACCGTGTCCCGGCCCCAATGCATGAAATACGCCATAGAGAAAACTAATAAGCATCAGTGTCATACCGGCTTGTTGCGAATGCATACTTAGCGCCGTTAGTGAGCCAGATAATTGTTGATTAAATGCTTTCTGCCATGTCATTACCTGATAAAGTATCACCGGATAGATTTGGTAAATAGCAAAAAATACGAGAAATATGGCCGCTAGCCAAATTGCAGATTTACTTTCTATTCGCATACAACGGTTACCTTTTGTGCAAATTGAGCGCCTAATGAATTATCTTCATTATCAGACATTTCCGGCGATTGGTTTTTATCTAAATTGGAAGCATATAGACGTAACGAATTACTGATTTTCGGTTGGGTTAATGTCGCTTTACATTGAGGGTTCATAATAGACAATGTATTAGCACTATTATATTCCATCCCCATATAATAGCTGGGTTCATAGGTATAAAAGCGGACAGGGTTATTTTTGAGATCATGCGGTTTACTTAACGGAATCGTGATATAAAACACGACTCTATTATCGTAAATTTTAAAACGAGTATTAAGTGGCTTCGCACTAAATTTGATAGGTTGATCTTTCGCATCATAAAGATAGCTGAAATAATGCGTTTCAATCGCAGTCTGTGTCATTTCATCAGTAATTGATTTTTCTGTCGCCGCTTTATCCGCGCTACTGTTTACTTCATAAATCAACTCGGCTGAGGCAATTTCGTCTAACATCCACTCCATTTCAAACGCATTTAACGTTGTCCCTTCTACTAAGACGTTATTTTTTAAATCAACAAAAGAGTGTGGATGTGCGAGTAATACCGGACTAAACAATACCGCTGAAAATATACTGAATAATTTTACTAATTTCATTGAGTCTCCCTATTAGAAAAACAAAAAGCGAACAAGTCACCCTGTTCGCTCTTTTAGAATTAGGCCGAGTCGGTCGATAAGCCGAGTTCTGTCGTGGACAATCATTCCTCTAGGCTTGCATTCGCACGCAAGCTCAAGCAACCTACCCGAACTCTGGACGGGCCATCCATTGAGTTCCTATTTGGTCTTGCTACGAGTGGAGTTTACCGTGCCGTGGAATGTTGCCACCCTCGCGGTGCGCTCTTACCGCACCCTTTCACCCTTACCTGCGCTAATGCACATCGGCGGTCTGCTCTCTGTTGCACTGGTCGTCGGTTCACACCGCCCAGACGTTATCTGGCACTCTGCCCTATGTAGCTCGGACTTTCCTCTCGTTTACTTGTCCCACTAGTTCTTGCGAACAATTAAGGGCTTCAATAAACCAGCGATTGTCTAACCAACTCAGAATAGCGAGTATAACGGATTTGCAAAGTTTTGCCAATATTTAACCGCTTGTTCGGTGAATTATTGGCAAATAAAAAAGGATTAAGTTCCGAAAAACTTAATCCTTTCTTTTCACTTACTTTGAACATTTACAATTAAACGCGTTTGAAGTCTAAGTGAACTAATTTTGGTTTAGTTGGGTGACGTTGAATCGCTTGTACTTTAACGTGCTCTTCTTTACCCGCTACAACGATAGTCAATACTTCGCTATAGAACGCATCGTGGATTTGTGCGTTGTTTACGTTATCGTGGTTTAAAACGATTGATACAGGTTCTGCGTTACCACCGTAGATGATTGCAGGAACTTGACCATTGTGACGCAGGCGGCGGCTCGCACCCTTACCTTGCGCAGAACGAACTTCAGCTTCAAATTTGAATGACATTGTTTAATTCTCTTAAAGTAAAAATAAAAAGGAACATGACGTTCCGTGAATATAAAAAATAGTAGGCGACCCAGCTATTTCACAAAATAATTCCGGCTAAAAAGCCGAGTGCGTATTCTACGCATTTTTTTGACAAAATGCAAAACAAAAAGAGGCGAATAATATCACCTCTTTTCATTATTTAAACAATTAAGCTACAAGTGCTTTCACTTGTTTTGCATATGCGTCCCAACCAGTAATCGGGCGAGTTGCAACACCTGAATCCATCGCTGCTTTTGCAACTGCTGATGAAACTGCCATAATTAAACGTGGGTCAAATGGAGTTGGAATCACATAATCCGGGCCGAATGATAATTCACCGTAAGTTGATAATACTTCAAATGGAACCGGCTCTTTCGCTAAATCCGCAATTGCGTGTGCCGCTGCCATTTTCATTTCTTCGTTAATAGTAGTTGCACCTACATCTAATGCACCACGGAATAAGAATGGGAAGCAAAGCACGTTATTTACTTGGTTCGGATAGTCAGAACGACCTGTACATACGATTGCATCCGCACGCACTGCTTTCGCTTCATGTGGCGTAGTTTCCGGCACTGGGTTTGCTAATGCAAGAATTAACGGATCTTTTGCCATGGTTTTGATCATATCTTGGCTTAATGCACCCGCTTTAGAACAGCCTAAGAATACGTCCGCACCTGCAACCGCATCCGCCAGTGTGCGCCAGCCGTTATCTTCAATCGCATAGAATTGTTTGGTTTCATCCATATTGTCACCACGACTTTGGTAAATTACACCTTTAGAGTCACACATCGTGATATTTTCTTTTTTGAAACCTAATGAACGTAATAAGTTTGTACAAGCAATCGCAGATGCGCCTGCGCCATTAACAACTAAACGAACTTCACTAATATCTTTCCCTACGATTTGTAAACCGTTTACCGCTGCTGCGCCTACAATAATAGCCGTACCGTGTTGGTCGTCATGGAATACTGGGATGCCCATACGCTCACGTAATTTTTTCTCAATGTAGAAACATTCCGGTGCTTTGATATCTTCTAAGTTGATCCCTCCGAAAGTTGGCTCTAACGATGCGATAATATCAACTAATTTATCCGGATCATGCTCATTAATTTCGATATCAAATACATCAACACCGGCAAATTTTTTGAATAATACACCTTTACCTTCCATTACTGGTTTAGACGCTAATGCGCCAATATTACCTAAACCAAGTACGGCTGTACCATTTGAAATTACTACCACTAAGTTACCACGAGCGGTATAACGACGTGCTGCTGCCGGATCTTTTTCAATTTCTAAACAAGGTTCAGCCACTCCCAGAGAATAAGCTAATGCTAAATCATGCTGTGTAGCAAGTGATTTAGTTGGAGTAACCGAGATTTTACCCGGTACTGGGAATTCATGAAAATCTAACGCTTGTTATCTTAAATCGCTCATAGCCTATCCTTAATAATACGACAAATTGATGTGTGTTTTAACAATTAACAATTGAAAGACGGCTGAATACAACACGTCTTTAAATTAGGGG
>NZ_GL831080.1:912140-914180 GCF_000188255.1 Actinobacillus ureae ATCC 25976 | reverse complement strand
ACTACAGCCCCTTATTTTAAGAAAAAAATATTACCGCAATGAATGCATTCTAACGAATTCTCATAATTTTGCTAATTAGAAAGAGGTATTGTTGATATGGATCAACCAACATCATTTAAACCCTTTTGTTTATGAAAATAATTAATATTAAATCTGAAAATTATGAAATTGACGTTAATTAATGGTTAAAAATAGAATGTCTCTCATCACATGAGATAAGAATGTGATTGCAAATTCAACATTATTCTAACAATAACAATTCGTAAGAGGGACAAAATATGAGTTATGCCAAAGAAATTGATCATTTAAATCAAAGTGTTGCAGACTTAAACGGTCAAATTAACGTTTCATTTGAATTTTTTCCACCCAAAAATGAAAAAATAGAAACCATGCTATGGGATTCCATTCATCGCTTAAAAGCATTAAAGCCTAAATTTGTCTCTGTCACTTACGGCTCAAACTCCGGCGAACGCACACGCACTCACTCCATTGTAAAAAATATCCAGCAAGAAACCGGCATTTTAGCTGCACCGCATTTAACCGGTATTGATGCCAGCCCCGATGAACTACGTACGATTGCTAAAGATTATTGGGATAACGGCATTCGCAATATTGTTGCACTCCGAGGAGACGAGCCGGCTGGCTATGCGAAAAAACCATTTTATGCGGCAGATTTAGTGAGATTATTAAAAGAAGTGGCTGATTTTGATATTTCAGTTGCCGCTTACCCCGAAGTACATCCGGAAGCAAAATCAACACAAGCCGATTTAATTTATTTAAAACAAAAAATTGAGGCGGGAGCAAATCGTGCCATTACCCAATTCTTTTTTGATATCGACAGCTACCTTAGATTTCGTGACCGCTGTGCCACCGTAGGTATTGATGTTGAAATTGTACCGGGTATTCTACCTGTTTCCAATTTCAAGCAATTAGAAAAAATGGCAAAAGTAACCAATGTTCGAATCCCAAGTTGGATGCAAAAAATGTATCAAGGTCTGGAAGATGATCAAACAACCCGTAATTTGGTCGGTGCAAGCATTGCGATGGATATGGTCAAAATTCTCTCAAAAGAAGGTGTGAAAGATTTCCATTTTTATACCTTAAATCGCTCCGAACTTACTTACGCCATTTGCCATATGCTCGGTGTTCGTCCATAAACACTAGACAATAATGTACAAATAACGGACAATGTTCATATTGAATAATTGTCCTGTTTACTTATGCTATTTTTAACCAAACTGATTACCGCCATCATTCTTCCGCCATTTAATGCTTTGATTTTATGGATTTTTTCTTTATTTCTCCATAAATTACACTTCAAAAAATCAAGCTACTTTTGTACGTTGCTAGGCATTACGATTCTCTATATTTGTAGCACACCTTATTTCTCACATCAGTTGATTCAAGCAGTCACTTTTACCCAAAAACTTACCATTGAAGATTACAAAAAAGCCCAAGCGATTGTGGTATTAGGAGGAGGATTACGCGATAGTAATGAGCTATTCGGCAATTACGCGATTGCCGCCCCACCGTTAGAACGTATGCGTTATGCGGCTTATTTACATAAGCAGACCGGTTTACCTATTTTAGTGACGGGCGGTAGCCCTGAGGGGCGAGAGCCGGAAGCCAAAATTATGGCGCAAGAGTTGAACGATTTTTTCCATGTTCCCGTCACGTGGGTTGAGGAAAAATCAAATGTTACCGAAGAAAATGCAACCTTCAGCAAACCGATTCTGATGCACGCCGGTATTCAACATATTGTTTTGGTGACTAACCAATGGCATATGAAACGTGCCAAAATGCTGTTTGAGCGAGAGGGCTTTAACGTGCTTGCGGCCAGTACCACCGCTCATCAAGCGCTTGATATCGGAATTTTACCGTTTATCCCACAAGCACAAGCGCTACAGAACAGCAGTATAGCTCTCAAAGAGTGGATCGGTTATTGGAAAGAAAAACTTATCGGCTAAATAGAATAATAGAGCCCCCATTTGATCTGCCCCCCAAAAGTTGGACTAAACCTCCAACAGATTAAGGTGCAGA
>NZ_GL831080.1:893234-911846 GCF_000188255.1 Actinobacillus ureae ATCC 25976 | reverse complement strand
TCAGATCAATTTGGGGGCTTTCGCATTAAAGTGAATGAATCAGATGGTCGATCATCAAACTGGCAATATCAATGCCGCTTGCCTGTTCAATCCCTTCTAACCCCGGGCTGGCATTCACTTCTAATACCAGCAATCCGCTATCAGAACGAATCAGATCGACACCCGCCACGCTAAGTCCGATTGCTTTTGCTGCTTTCACTGCAAGTTGTTGTTCCGCTTCAGTTAATGCTATCGTTTGAGCTTTACCACCTAAATGAATATTGGCTCGAAATTCCCCCTCATTACCGGAGCGCTGCATTGCCGCCACGACACGATCTCCAACTACAAGCGCTCGAATGTCCTGCCCTTTTGACTCTGCTACAAAATCTTGCAACAAATAAGCTAATTTCGCTTGCTGTAAAACAGCCAAAACACTTTGGGCGGTTTGTTGGCTCTCCGCTAACATTACTCCCACACCTTTCGAACCGGATAATGTTTTCGTTACTAACGGGAGCTGATGTTGGGTTAAATGCCCTTCTACCGAACACAGTTCACCGGCTAACGAACTTGCCGGCACAGCGATTTGTGCGGTAACCAAGGCTTGTAAACTTAGCCATTTATCTCTTGCCAAAGCGAAAGCAGTCGAATTATTTAATACTTTTACTTGCTTTGCTTCAAAATAGCGTAAAACCCGACAGCCCATTTCCGTACTGGTTGTGCCGAAACGAGGTAATACCGCATCATAATCGGGTAATAATTGCGGAAGCGCTCGATTTTTATCGTAAGTTTCACCTGTTTGATAATAGAGCTGCAAGACGGATTGACCTTGTTCCACCGCTAACTTTATCAACATTCGATTCGGGTCGAGAATATCCAAGCTGATTCCTCGCTGCTCGCAAGCTTGCTGCAAACGTTGGCAACTGTATAAACGAGGCTCTCGGCACAGCATCAAAAATCTCATCGTTTTAATAGCCCTTGTTGTTGGAAAAACGGTAACATATGCGGACGCACCGCTTTATTTAAGGTTTTATCGATCGCAGCCTGCCACTGTTGTCCTTCACCGGTTCTCTCCTGATAATAAGCGGTCAAAATTTCGTTATATTTTGCAAGTTCTGCTTGGCCTAACGGTTGATATTGATCTTCATAGCAAACTAATGCTGCCGGTAAGCGAGGTTTAAGTGCAGGATCTTGCGCCGGATAACCTAAACACATTCCGACTAGCGGCACACAATATTGCGGCAATCCTAACACTTCAGCCACTTTTGCTACATCATTGCGTAATGCCCCGATATACACACCGCCTAATCCGACTGATTCCGCTGCCAATAACACATTTTGAGCAAAAATGCCGGTATCTACCGCACCGATAACACTCACTTCCGCCCAATCTAACTGCGAATCCGGTACAAGCTGTTTATGTTTATGAAAATCAATGCAAAACACCAAAAACTCGGCACATTCAGTGACATATGCCATACCGGATACCTCACGCAGAGCTTGGCGTATGGTTTGATCTTTGACACGAATCACACTCACGCATTGCAAATGATTGGAGGTGGAGGCTTGCTGCCCTGCTTGGATTAAGTTTTGAAACAGTTCTTCCGAGATAGATTGTTCGGTAAATTTACGAATCGAACGATGAGAAAGAATAGTGTCTAAGGTTGGTTTGCTAATCATATTGCCTCCGATAAAAAATAAGCGGTCGAAATTACAAATTTTTTTGCAAATTTCACCGCTTGTTCTACAACTTTTCCAAATAATGACGACCGCCTAATGCCGTTACTTGGCGCATAATCCACGCCTGACGTTTACGCATGGTCGGCCCCGGTTTATTCACCCGAAACACTAACGGATTAGGTAACGAAGCGGCTAATAAAGCCGATTCTTGTAAAGTCAGATCTTTTGCACGTTTTTTAAAGAAGTGCTTTGCTGCTGCTTCTACGCCAAAGATACAGTCGCCAAATTCAGCAATGTTTAAGTACACTTCCAAAATACGGCGTTTGCCCCAAGTATTTTCCATCACGAAAGTTAGCGGCAATTCAATACCTTTTCGTAGCCAACTTTGTCCATGCCATAAAAACATATTTTTGACCGTTTGCTGAGAAATAGTGGAAGCACCTCGCACCTTTTTCGATTTAGCATTGCGCTGTAATGCAATTTCAATTGCTTGTAAATCAATACCGAAATGACTTTCGAATTTTTGATCTTCCGAAGCAATCACCGCCATCTGCATTTGCCAAGCGATTTTATCTAAACTGACCCAATCATATTGGATTTTATAATTATCACCGGCAATCAAATGCTCAACTTTTTTCTGCGCCATATAAGCGGAGAATGGCACGGGTAATACCGAAAAAATCATCAAAAACGTAACGAAAACACCACCAAGCCCCACCCCTAAACGGCTTGAGCTGAACCACAACCAACTGGCTTTCGAGCCAATCTCCTGCGGAATAAAAAACTTGATAAGTTTACGGCATAAGCGTTTGAGCAAACTAAACATTGTGACTGACTTTTTTTTTGCGTCTTCGTTTACGCTTTGCCATTAAGTTTCTCATTTAACCACTCAATAAATTGTGGCTCCAATGTTTTCAGCATATTAGAAGCGCGCGTAATGGTTGCGGCACTGGTATTCAAGTTTTGCTGAATTTCTCTTTGCGGCACTTCACCTTTTAATAACTCTGCAACAATTTGCACACGTAAGCCTAAAGAGTTGCGTTCGTCTGCAGTTAAAAATGAGGAAAAAAACTGTTCCAATTTATCTTCCGCTACCGCTTGCTGCAGTAAAATCATAAACTGTTGCCACTCTTGCGGATCTCGTTGACTATAAAGAATGTTCATTGAACCTCCAAAATAAGGAAAGCGGTCTGATTTTGGCAAAATTTTGCGAAAATAAAACCGCTAATATATAGATTATTTCTTAGATTTTTTACCGCCACGTTGGTCGTCTAACTCGGCACCTTTCGGTACGCTAAATTTGAACAAATCAGACGATACCCCGCCACCGGTAATGTTACGCAATACGTATAAATTACTCTGCCCGTCTCGTTCAATAGTACTAAAACCTTTTAACATACCGCTTTGATCGATACGCACATCAAACTGTTTTAAATTACTTTTTTTCGATTTCGGTTTTAATACGAAAGTATCCGCATTTTGCGTCACATCATACTGATCCCAGTGGCTTTTATCACTGCTGGTTAATAACACGAACGGCGTATTATTTACTGCATCTTGCACCGTATTCACCGTCACTTGTGACACAAACGGGTCGTAAAACCATAAATTCGCACCATCAGAAACAATTAAATTTTCTTGTGGTGATTTAGTATCCATACGGAACAGATTCGGGCGCTTCGCTTGGAATTTACCTTTACCCGATTGAATTTGTTTACCTTTGCTCGAACGTACCGTTTGATCAAAATCCGCACTATATTGGCTAACTTGCTCTAAACGTCGTTGCAATTCGGCAACTGACTGCGCATCAGCAAAAGCTGCGCCAGTCATAGAAACTAAGGCAAAACCTAATAATGATTGCTTAATTAATTTTTTCATTTTTTGTTCCTTCTATCAAAGAGAATCAAGTGCCTCTTTGACAACCTATTCTGTAAAAGTTTCACAAAGCTTCGTACTAGCATAACGATACAATAAAATAAGCCAAACACCAAGAAGCATTTGGCTTTTATTTTATTGATTAATTATTTTTCACAAAATTAATGCGCTTCGTCCCAGTTATCACCCACGCCGACTTCAGCAATTAAAGGCACTTTAAGCTGAATCGCTTTTTCCATTTCCGCTTTAATTAATTGGCTGTAGTGTTCCACTCGCTCTTCTTTCACTTCAAACACCAATTCATCATGCACTTGCATAATCATTTTGATATTTTCATCACCTCGAATTGCTTTATCAATGCCAATCATTGCGACTTTAATAATATCCGCTGCGGTACCTTGCATCGGCGCATTGATCGCCACACGTTCCGCCGCTTTACGGCGCATTGCATTACTGGATTTAATTTCCGGTAAATATAAACGTCTGCCGAAAAGTGTTTCCACATACCCTTTTTCACTCGCACTTTCACGAATATCGGTCATAAATTGTTGCACCGCCGGATAACGTTGGAAATAGCGTTCCATATATTTTTTCGCATCGGCACGTGAAATACCTAATTGGTTCGATAAACCGAATTCCGACATGCCATAAATTAGACCAAAGTTAATCGCTTTAGCACTACGGCGTTGCTCACTTGTTACTTGATCCAACGCTAAACCGAAAATTTCCGCTGCTGTTGCACGGTGAATATCTTTACCTTCAGCGAAGGCGATAATCATACCTTCATCATTTGCTAAATGCGCCATAATACGCAATTCGATTTGCGAATAGTCGGCTGCGACAATTTTATAGCCTTTATTCGTAATAAACGCTTGGCGAATGCGTCTGCCTTCCTCATTTCGGATCGGAATATTTTGTAAATTCGGATCGCTTGATGAAAGACGACCGGTCGCCGTTACCGCCTGATGATAAGAGGTATGTACTCGACCCGTTTTTTGATTAATCATCAACGGTAACTTATCGGTATACGTCGATTTCAACTTACTTAAACCACGATGTTCCATTAATAATTTCGGTACTAAATGCCCTCGCCCTGCTAGTTCATCCAAAACTTCTTCATTGGTGGAAGGCGCACCTTTCGGTGTTTTTTTCAGAACAGGCAAACCAAGTTTAGTAAACAAAATTTCCTGTAATTGTTTGGTAGAAGCAAGATTAAAGACTTCACCGGCTTCACTATGCACTAACTGTTCCAACTCAGCTAAACGCTGTTCAATTTCTGCCGATTGCGCCAGTAATTTTTCCGGTTCAATCAATACACCGTTACGCTCAATGCGAGAAAGCACTTCAACCAACGGCATTTCAATTTCATTAAACAACTTAACCAGTGTCGGCGCTTTATCTAATTCCGGCGCAAGCACTTGATGTAGTTTCATCGTCACATCCGCATCTTCCGCCGCATATTGTGAAGCGACATCAATCGCAATTTTATCGAATGTCAGCTGGTTTTTGCCTTTACCGGCAATTTCTTCAAACTCAATCGTTTTATGCCCTAAATAACGCTCCGCCAATTCGTCCATATTATGACGACCTGTGCTATTTAGCGTATAAGACTCCAGCATCGTGTCGAATGCAACACCCTCTACTTGCACTCCATGATTCGCAAAAATGGTCAGATCGTATTTAATGTTTTGCCCGATCTTTTTCACGTCCGCATTTTCTAATAACGGCTTAAGTTCGGTTACACAAGCGGTCAAATTTAACTGATTTTTTGCAAGTTCAAAACTTGTTATAGTTTCCGCTTCTGTCGGCTCGGCAAACAGATCGCTTTGCTGAGGCTCAAGTGTTACTTGTTCTTTGTGCGTTAATGGAATATAGCAGGCTTCGCCGTTAGCCAAACCGAATGAAATCCCAACTAAATTTGCCGACATAGAGTCCAAACTATCAGTTTCAGTATCCACCGCGACTAATTTTGCTTGGTTGATCTTTTCAATCCAACTCTGCAATTGCTCCATTGTGGTCACCGTTTCATATCGACTGCGATCAATATCTACTTTTGCAAAAGTTTGCTCGGTTTCGACCGCTTGTGATACCGAAGAAGTCGCTTGATAATTGTTAGGGATTTTTTCTGCTGAATTCTGCGTGACGGGGTTAGAGTCATTCATCACTTCATTCAGCCAACGCTTAAATTCATAACGCCCGAACAGCTCAACTAATTCGTCACGCTTTTGCGGTTGTACAACTAATTGTTCATGGGTGACTTCCAGTTCAACATCGGTCTTAATCGTGGCAAGCAAATAAGAGAGATCCGCAGCTTCTTTCTCCGCTTCTAATTTCGGTACCAGTGTTTTAGCACCACGGAATGAAAGCGTAGCCACTTGATCCAAATTCGCATAAATCTCTTTTAATGAGCCGATTCCTTGCAATAAGCCTAATGCGGTTTTCCCACCGACACCTTTTACTCCAGGAATATTATCCGAAACGTCGCCTTGCAATGCTAAATAATCAATGATCAGCTCCGGCGGAATGCCGTATTTCTCAATCACGCCTTCACGATCAAGCAAGGTATTGTTCATCGTGTTAATCAGCATGATGTGATCGTTCACCAGTTGTGCCATATCTTTATCGCCGGTACTGATTAACACATTTTTGCCATCATTCGCCGCCTGCACCGCGAGCGTACCTATCACGTCATCCGCTTCCACCCCCTCAATCGAAATTAACGGGATGCCTAACGCTTTAATAATCGTATGTAATGGCTGCACTTGCGCACGCAAGTTATCCGGCATCGGCGGACGGTGCGATTTATATTGCTCAAATAACTCATCACGGAAAGTTTTACCCTTAGCATCAAAAACCACCGCAATATGGCTCGGCTCAACCTGAGCAATCAAACTTTTCAGCATATTTAACACGCCATACATTGCTCCCGTCGGCTCACCATTTTTATTAGTCAGCGGCGGAAACGCATGAAACGCACGATAAAGATAAGAAGAACCGTCCACAAGAACGAGAGGATTTTGAGCAATTGTAGTCATTTTAACCTTTATTTTAGAAGTGAAAATTATTGTAATTATAGCGGATTCTTCTACTTAAATCTGAAGAAATCGATAACTTTTCGAGTTATATCGAAAAAATCACTTTTGCCGATTGAAGAATAAAAGGAAAAACTTATTCTCAATTTACCTGATTTAAAGATTTAAATTTGTATATACAGAGGTGAAAAATGCTGATAATCTCACATCAAATTTATTTAAAACTGATTCAGAAGCATGGACTTTCTGATCCGGAAACGGAAATTTTCGAAGCATTTTCAAATATAAACGGACAATTTTTAATTGATACTTGTGAAGAACATTTGAGTGATCCGCCAACAGAATGGTTTATTGCGGAGACCAATAGGGGAATAAAACTCAAAGTCTGTTTTATGCGAAAAAATAACGACATTTATATTCGAACAGCTTATTGCCCTAATGCGGAAGAAATTCGAATTTACGAGAAATATAAATAGAGGTAAGTATGAAAAATATTGAATAATGGGAAAACAGAGAACTTGGGCAAGATGAAAAATTTGTACAGCGTTCAACTCATACAACACCAGAAATGCTAGACGAATTACTTGCTTTACAGCCAATCTCAATTCGCTTATCTAAAGGTTTAATTCAAGATCTAAAAGATATCGCCCAACTTCACGGGCTAGGCTATCAACCTCTAATCAAACAAATCCTAACTCGTTTTGTTGAATCTGAAAAACGAATGTTAGCTAATGAAAAAATTCAAGAAGATCTAGCCAAATTGCATAACGCAGCCTAAACACAAGCGGTTACCCCCCCTTAAATTTTGCAAAATTTTCTGGAAATTTAACCGCTTGTCATAGAAAAAACTTTATGCCTGAATATAAGGATAGAAAGGCTTTCCCCAATCCAAATCATTATGATGTTGCATCATAATCTCTAACATAGCCGGAATAAAAGCAATCAAAATATCGCAGCCATCTCGTAACTGTTTCCGATTTGCCTTACTGTTAAACGTTGAACCGCCGTGTAAAATCTGATTTCGCAACGTATATAAACGACGGAACAATACATCTAACAATCGTTCGGTATTCTGCTTTTCTAAAGAAGAAAGTAATTTTTCTCGTTCCTTCATCTCTTCAACACGATACTCTTTTTCCGTGATTTTTTGGTTATGAAAATCCCAAAACGTCTGAAAAATATATTGATTATCCGTTAGCATACGAATTGAATTAGAAAACTTCTTCCAGATAATGTTATAAATAACTTTCTCATCATCATACAGACAGATACGTAAAAGAAATTCATTAAAGGTTGCTCTATCTCTCGCAATATCATCTAAATCTCGAGCATACGCCGCATTAAATGCGATCCATAAAGCGATAAATTGCGTATCTAAATCTTCCGCTACACTCGCTTTTTTCAGCCAACTAAGCGAACGATGAATACGCAAACGGAAATTATCGTTATATTTATCTCGACAGTTTTTATAATCAATTTCTAATTTAAAAAGTACCGACATTTTCTTTTCCTAATTAAATATATATCTAAGTTACGTGAAGACCATCTAAATTTAATAGTACAAAAAAGCAGACAGTTGCCTACTTTTTCTATAGAGATTGTTCAGAATAATCAAATTCCACATTAACTTTTCTATCTTTAATCGTTAAAGTAAGTTTTCTCCAATCTTTATTCTCTTCATTTTTCATTAATATATGAAGCTCATCTAATAATGGTTCAACTTTATTTTGCAACTGAGCAAAATTTGTAGGAGGAGCCTTCTTACCTTGAATATCAAAGCCTGCACTAAATGACGACCATTCTTCATCAGTAATAATTAATTTATAAATCAATTCTGCAGAATCATAATTTGTAGGTGCTGATTGATGTAAATACTTTGAAATAGAATTTAAAATTTCGTTCTTATTAAGCATATTGAGCCTCTCTAGGTGCATTTTTTCTAGTAATTGCTGTAATATTTGTATTTCCATTAACATCAACAACAACTTTGGTTACTCTTACTTGATCAGGACGAGATGAGGCATTGTTATAAATCAGCTCCACTGTAACATTAACAGCGTTTCCTTTTCTTAAGTCATCTCTTATACCATTTTCTATGGTTTTATATTCCTCCATATTAAAGTTACCATTTTGAGGGAACAAATTGATTTTATCAGAGGTTCCCCCAAAGAATGGGCTTGAATATGTCCGCCATGATCTCCCTCTTTTCCTAGTTTACCAACCTCAGATGTATTCTTGCTATCTTTGAAAGAACGTTTATCTTCAACAATGAAAGGGATAAATTCCTTTTTTACTACACGCCCTTTATCATCAGATTCATAAAGATTCCCATTTCCCATACTATAAATAGTATTGGGAGCTAACTCACCATTAATTACATCTTTAGCTTGCTCTATTGGCAACGTTTTGACATCAATAATGGTTTTCTTTATTTCATTTTCTAAATTCTCATCATTCAGCTCTACTGACTCATCTAAATCCAAATCAAAACTTGTAGATTCAATTTCTGAATTTCCTTTTTCTACTAATGCCAAGTTCTGTCTATTTTCAACAGCATATAATGGCGGTAACTCTTGTACCTTAGGTAAAGGTTTAACTTCCCAATCGCTATTTGACTCAAGAGGAAAATCTTTTTTTAATATCTCAAGCGAATCATTTTTTGTTAATTTATCTGCCTGAGAAAAATGCTCAGACGATGAAAATTTTTCCAACATAACTACCCCTATGCAAGATGAGAAAAATGTTGTTGTAGTTCAACGGATAATTCAGGTAATGCCTCTTTACACTGCTGTTGAATAATTCGCTCATAAAGGTCAATTAAGTAAGACTCGTCTTGAGCTAATAATGCTGGAACAGCTTCTTTCAACAAATCGCACACTTCATTTAAATAGCGTTTGTAATCTGTTGGCAAATGAGATTTCTCAATACTTTGCAAAATTTCTGTATAATCCAACCGCCTACGTTCAGCTAATTTTTCCTTAAACAATAAATCAGTTAAATGCTTTTTAAATTGAGAATCAACATTAGACTTAACCTGTTCTGGCTCTACAAACAATTTTTCATCAGCTAGGAAATGTGCAACTTGGCACAAAATTGGCTCTAACCAGTCATTTTGATAAACTACCGCAACACCTTTTGGCAATTTTGCAATCTCGGCTAACTGTTCGTCCGTTACACCAGCAGACTTTCCGGCTAAACGGCGATCTTCTTCATCAGGTAAACCCATAATAATCTTAGTATTTGTATTACGGATCGCTGAAATATCTACCGCACCTGGTGACTGATCCGCAATAATAAAGCCCTCGCCATAAGTCCGCATTTCAGCAATCGCATTAGAAAGCATTTCTACGGCTTTACCTGCCACATTTGAACCTTCCGAGCTTTGTTCGGTTGACGTGCGTTTTAAAATATTATGAGCTTCTTCCAATACAGTAACGTGTTTAAGCACTTGATTCATTCCATTATCTGAACTCATACGATATTCACTCAAACGCATTACCAAAATACCCATAATTAAGGATTTAGTTTCTTGCGAACTTACACGACTTAAATCTACGACCACATTTTCATCAAAGAGTAAGCTATTATCGATTTCATCGCTAGTAAAAATCTGCCCATGCAAACCATTCGTTAGCGATTTAACACGCATAACTAATGAACCTTGGTAATTACTTTTCACTTCTTAAGAAAATGTCGAACGATCAAGCACGGTTTCAAGTTGTTGAAATAAGTCTGCAAAGGTTGGGAATAATTTGGGATATTTATTTTCTGAAGTCGTTAAATCCCAACCGCTTTCTTGATAGGCATCCAACATTGCTTCTTTTAATACCGTAGGCATTGCTGCATACATAGGCCAACAGACGTTAAAAATTTCGACCAAGCGGTCGATATGTTCTAAAACGTGAACATCTTCAGGAAACTTAAATGGATTAATGCGTAATAGTTTTGTTTTCTTCGGATTTGTACCGAAAACTTTTACATCATCACGATGCCCAAACACATTTTTATATTCACCTTTGGCTGGCTCAATCACCATAAATTTTATATCATTACGATTTAGCTCATTCAACAACTGATAAATCGCATTACTTTTACCAGAACCGGTCGAACCAGTAACAAAAATATGTCCAGCCAATTGTTGTAGATCCAACACCACATCTTGAGCAGTTTTTTGCCATAAATGACGAATTTTGCCTAGTTTTACCGTACTATCTGATGCTTCAATCACTCCATTAACTGACTGAATACGGCGACCAAAAGATTCTGTTTCCACTACTGACACCGTTGAGGTCGAACGACGAGGTAAACTCAACTGAATAGCCATTTCTTTGCCTGAAACAAGTGTGGCTGGCGTAAGATAATTAATGCCCATATTTCTAGCATTTTCATCCATTAAACGTGGATGCGTTAAATTAGCTAACCAAGGCAATAAAATTTTGCTTTTATCAGCTTGCCAAGTCGTTAGGGCAAAATCTTCACTATTGGAATTATTTCCACGCATTAGCCCTAAAAAAATACTTGCTAATGCACGAGAAGAAGCAGAACCTTCACTCATAAAATAGGCTGCAGTTTGCCACCCCCCATAACGTTGTGCTTCTTCTACACGTTCAAGTTGATGATCCACTCGTTTAATGAGCTGCTCAACACTTTTATTAAGCATTTCAAGCATAATTTGACGATTTGAACCAATGCTATTATTTACCGATTGATTTTGGTTTGTACTATATGAATCCGTTCTGCTTGCACTTTTACTTTCAGAATAAGAACTTCCTGTTGTTTTACCTATCGATTCCGAATAGGCTTTCCCTACCGTATTTGAATGACTACTTGTACTACTTTGACTCTCATTAAATGCACTACCAATAAGTCCACCGAATTGAGTACCTAAAGCCATTCACAGCGATCCCATTGACGAACCGATTCCCGCCCCAATCAAAGTAGAACCAATCATACCGATCTTACTCATCGTGGTAGGCGATGAAGAACTAAAAGAGTTTGATTCCGTTTTACTTTCATTGGTACCAAACGTAGAAGTATTGGTTGTACTTTCATTCGTTCCTTTTGTTTCCGTCAAACTTAAGCTTTTACCGAAAGACTTACTGATACTTTCTCCAATACTCAATCCAATACTTTCACTTTCATTTTCTCCAAAGGAAAGTGTTTGCTTTAAGAGTGGAGAAAGTTGAGTGGCTACGCCTTCATAGCCGCGTTGAATAAGTTGTAATTGTTGGGCGGAAATCGGTTCTGCCAAAATTAAGGCTTGATATGGTTTACCTTCCGCAGCATCAATAAAATGCTCCAAACCAGCATAAAATGTTCACGATCATCTACTGACAATGACGGCACGCCCGATACTGCTGTTACCCGACGGTGTTAGTTGGTTTTCTGTTTGGCGAAGTCCGAACATTAAACTTCAATTTCATTACCGTTAATAGAACTTAACTGACTACCCGAAAAATGCCCCTTAAACACTTGTTCCAATAATTTTCCTGCTTCATGACCAGCTGTTTGTTTTGGCTGTCCACGCACACCTAAAAAGACATCAGTTTCCTTTCCGCTGCTTTTTAACAGCAAGAATACAGCATAACCTGCCGAACCTAATGCGGTATAAGCAGCGGTTAAACTCTCCAAGGCAGATTGTTTATTTTCTAAAACAATTCGCTCAACCTTGCAGATACGAACATCTGTGCCGTAACTGATTTACTCAGACTGAGTAAGCATCATTGGTACATTTTGAGCTAAAGTTGCTAAATAGCTTTTATTTAATAAATGCTGACCGCTAATAAGAGAAGCTAAAGCAGTTTGACGAATTTGGTTAGGGGGTTGAGACACTAATTGGGTAGTCATTTTTACATCCTATTTAAAAACCGCAAATAAAACTGCAGCGACGGCAAGCACCGCACCACCAACCATCATTACCGTTTTCACAAAGCTGTTTTCTTCCGGTGAGTATAATGTTTCCGGTTTAGATTGACCTTCTTGGTAAGTTGAACGTACTTGCGATTGCTGTTGCGAAGATGATTGTTGTGTTTGTGATGAAGTTTGCTGTGTTGCACTTGCTTCCATATGTGAAGCTTGTTGCGTACTTGAAGCCGTAGTAGTCGCCTTTTCCACTTTAATTTGCTGAAATTGGCTATCGCCACGTTTCATTAACGTTTCACGCACATTAGCCAAATACAACAAGCGAGCTAACGAGAAGTTTTTATTCAGATAAACCTGTTGTAAATTGAAATAATCACTGTTCCAATTCGCTTCATTATTATTGTCCATTGCTTGAACAAAGGCATTTTCTTCTGCCTCAAACACCTCAATTCTATGATGATGAACATACCAAATTGATTTAAACAACTCTTCCAAATTTAAGCGACGATTATTTAACATCGACATTAAATAACTACGAATTTTGCTTAAATCTCCTTCACTTAAAAATTGCGAAAGTTTTTCATTTGGTTTGAAACCTGCTAAATCAGGTTTTGCAAAATTTTCTTGTTTTTCCACCACTTGTACCGTCTCTATTTTGGTTTCAGGTTTAACATTAGCCACTGAAACAGCAGAATTTTCAACCGCACTTTCTACACTAGAAACAGGATTTTTCGCTTGCAGGAATTTTTTACGGCAATGAGATGCAATACTAATTCTTTGGAAAAATTCCACTCTAAATCTCTTGCTTTATTATTAAAATATCCTTCGTTCCAACGATGTTCGTGTTCATCAATAGTTACCATTGTGTTTAATGGTTCAAATAAATCTTGCGGTAATTCAGCGAATGCTTTTTCGTTTTCTAAAAACGGGACTTGCCCGTTTTTTAAATTTTGAATAAAAGTTTGTTTCATTATTTATCCCTTATAAAGCTAATACTTCGTCTAATTCCGCTTTAAATACATTAATACGAGCAAGTTTTTCTTTTGCTTCTGTTGCCAATTTCTCAATTTGGGCTTTATCCGCTGTTTTCGCTTGCAAGTCGGCAATAATTGCTTTGAATTTCACATCAAATTCTTTTTCCATAAAATTCTTGAATGCAAGTGCGTATGCTTCGGTATCATCTTGCTCTTTTTGAGCTGCTGCTTGCGTTAATTGATTGAAATAGTGGCTAATTTCGAATTCACGATTTTCCCAAAGTGCATCTGCATCAACATATTCAGTTCGTTTTTCTACATCTTCATACACATCAACTTCACGATCTTCATAAAAATTCACCGTTTTAGCCCCCCAAGAGAAGGGATTCCACCATTTGGATGTACTAACCTCTCTTGTACCTACCTTAACTGATTTCCAAGTAGTTCCTGTTTTTACCCTCTCAGTTGTAACTCTTTCTTGGATTTCTCCTGAATCTAGACCTAACCCTGTTATCGTTGCGATATTACCAACTTGAGTTTTTAAGCTATCCAATACTGGCAATGGAATACCATCTAATCCTTCAAATAAATCTTTGACATAGTCATTGAAGACTTTGCCTAATTTATCTTGTGTGATTTCTTGTGCTTCTAAAATCACATTCTCTAGACTATTGATTAAGCGGCTAGATTCAAAATTGATGTTTTCGGTTAACATCTTAATTTTTCTTTCTGCTTGTTTTGGTGTTAGCTCATCACCTGAACCAATAAACTCATCTTGGAAACGGAAGATTTTTTGGCGAATTTCGCCCTCTGCTTCATCAATTTTGCTAATTGCTTTGCTTGGATAAAGTGATTTTTTGTCTTTAATCACCGTATCCATTTTCGCTTGTGCTTTTGCAAAGTGATCTTTATTTGCCACTAGTTTTTTAAGTTGCATTTCTATTGCTTCTGCATCCTTTGAATGTTTTTCTAATTCAATCGCCAAATTATTTTCATCGCTACTGATACGAATTGCTTCACTTAATGCTTGATAAGCACGATTCACACGGTTAGGAAGATTATATTTATCAATATATTCATCAATCATTGACTCAATCGCTGGTAAGCCTGAATGTGCTAAAACCTCAGGTAATGCTTTCGCTTCTAAATTACGGCGAGTGGAAGACGTTAATGGCATATATTGCACTAAGTCCATTGTTGGTTCTCCATTGAAGAGATCTTCCATTGCGGCTAAATCACCACGTTCTTTATGAGTAAGTAAATCTGGGGTTTCCGCACGTTTACGTAATAAACGAGTAAGATTTGCTGAAACAGAATAAATCAGTGGGTTTTCAATACCATTATTTTTCAGGTATTCAGTTACTCGTCCAAGAGCAGCTTCTACATTTTCTCCAGCTTCTGGGTCAAAGGCATCCATTTTGTTTACCACAAAAATAAAGCTAATTTTTAATGAGTGTAATATATAGAACAACAAGCGGTTAAATCCCCTTTAAATTTTGCAAAATTTTCTGGAAATTTAACCGCTTGTTTAATAATTAGCTTTAGCCTTTGGCTAAAATCTCTTTTAAGAATCTTGCCGTGTGCGAGCGCTTGTCTTTCGCTACTTCTTCCGGTGTGCCGGTTGCAATAATTTGTCCGCCGCCTGAGCCGCCTTCAGGGCCTAAATCCACAATCCAGTCGGCAGTTTTAATCACATCTAAATTATGCTCGATCACCACAATTGTATTGCCTTGGTCACGCAATTTGTGTAACACCGAAAGTAACTGTTTAATATCGGCAAAATGCAAACCGGTGGTCGGTTCGTCTAAGATATACAGCGTTTTGCCGGTATCACGTTTGGAAAGCTCGGTCGCCAATTTAACTCGCTGTGCTTCACCACCGGAAAGCGTAGTCGAAGACTGTCCTAAACGAATATACGATAAACCAACATCCATTAACGTCTGTAATTTACGGGCAATCGCCGGTACCGGTGCAAAAAATTCTCTCGCCTCTTCCACCGTCATATCCAGTACTTGATGAATCGTTTTGCCTTTGTAACGGATTTCCAAGGTTTCTCGGTTATAACGTTTACCTTTACAGTGATCACACGGCACATACACATCCGGTAGGAAGTGCATTTCCACTTTAATCACGCCATCACCTTGACAGGCTTCACAACGTCCGCCTCGCACGTTAAAACTAAAGCGTCCGACATTATAGCCTCTCGCTCTTGCTTCTTGTGTGCCGGCAAATAATTCACGAATCGGCGTAAATAAACCGGTATAAGTTGCCGGATTTGAACGAGGTGTACGTCCAATCGGGCTTTGGTCGATATCAATCACTTTGTCGAAATGCGATAAGCCGTCAATCGATTCATAAGGTGCAACATCAGTACGTTCCGCACGATTTAACGCATTTTGTGTTAACGGGAACAAGGTATCATTGATTAAGGTCGATTTACCCGAACCCGACACACCGGTAATACAAGTAAATAAGCCAACCGGAATATCCAACTGTACTTGTTTTAAGTTATTACCGCTTGCACCTTTTAGCGTCAGCAATTTGCTAGTGTCATAAGCCACTCGTTTTGCTGGGATTTCAATCTTCTGCTTACCTGAAAGGAATTGTCCAGTAATCGAATCTTCCACCTGCATAATTTCTTCCGCTGTACCTTGCGCGATCACTTGTCCGCCGTGTACACCCGCTCCTGGGCCGATATCGACAATATGATCCGCAGCACGGATCGCATCTTCATCATGCTCCACTACAATCACGGTATTACCCAAATTACGCAGATGAATTAAGGTATTTAATAAACGTTCGTTATCACGTTGGTGCAAACCGATAGACGGCTCATCAAGCACATACATCACTCCCACTAAACCCGCACCGATTTGGCTAGCTAAACGGATACGCTGTGCTTCACCACCGGATAAAGTTTCCGCCGAACGAGAAAGTGATAGGTAATTCAAGCCGACATTGACCAAGAACTGCAAACGTTCACAAATTTCTTTTAAAATTTTCTCCGCAATCTTCGCTTTTTGTCCTGCAAGATCTAACTGTTCAAAAAACTCTAACGCTTCGCCGATCGATTTCTCCGATACCATCGGCAAATTAGTTTTATCTAAAAATACATAGCGTGCTTCACGACGTAAGCGAGAACCTTCACACTCCAAACACGGGCGATTATTGATATATTTCGCTAACTCTTCGCGCACCGAATTTGACTCGGTTTCTTTATAACGGCGAGCCATATTATTTAACACGCCTTCAAAGGTATGTTTGCGTTTTACTTTATCGCCACGATCATTGACATAAACAAATTCAATTTCGTCTTTTGAACCGTTCAGAATAATTTCACGTTGTTTTTTAGTCAGCTCTTTAAATGGCGTATCCAGTGAAAAATCATAATGATCCGCTACCGATTTCAGCAAACCGAAATAGTAAAAGCTCCGGCGATCCCATCCTTTAATCGCACCGCTTGCTAATGATACATCCGGGTTTTGAACCACTTTATTCGGATCAAAATACTGCTCTACCCCTAAACCATCACAGGTTGGGCAAGCACCGGCAGGATTATTAAATGAGAACAAACGAGGCTCTAATTCGTGCAACGAATAGCCGCAATGCGGACAAGCGAAACTGGACGAAAACACGATTCCTTCCGCACTCGGATCATCCATATCGGCAATAATTGCAGTCGAACCGGATAAATCCAATGCCGTTTCAAAAGACTCCGCTAAACGTGTTGCAATATCACTTCTCACTTTAAAGCGGTCGACTACCACTTCAATCGTGTGCTTTTTCTGTAATTCCAATGCCGGCGGATCAGATAAATCACAAATTTCGCCGTCAATTCTGGCTCGGATATAGCCAGAAGCGGTCAAATTTTCCAATAATTTTACGTGTTCGCCTTTACGATCTTTAACCACCGGTGCAAGTAACATCAAACGCTTGCCTTCCGGCTCTTCCATTACTCTATCCACCATTTGTGAAATGGTTTGTGCCGCCAGCGGTAAATCGTGATCAGGACAACGAGGCTCACCGACACGAGCAAACAATAGACGTAAGTAGTCGTGGATTTCGGTTACCGTCCCAACCGTGGAACGAGGGTTATGCGAAGTGGATTTTTGCTCAATAGAAATTGCCGGTGAAAGCCCTTCAATATGGTCAACATCCGGTTTTTCCATCAATGAAAGGAATTGGCGCGCATAGGCGGAAAGAGATTCGACATAGCGACGTTGCCCTTCCGCATATAGCGTATCGAAAGCTAAGGAAGACTTACCCGAACCGGATAAGCCGGTAATTACAATAAATTTATCTCGGGGGAGAATTAAGTTGATATTTTTAAGGTTGTGGGTTCTCGCACCACGAACATCAATGTACTGCATAATCGATTGCTCTCACTAAAAAATGTTTTTTATTATCGCATATTTTAAGTAACTGTACAAAATATCAGTTTTAGTGCGTGCATTTTTTTGAATTTCGGGTAGAATATCGCACAAAATTTTACAGCACTTAATCAATTCACAGAGGATTTTATGGCAGGTATTAATAAAGTTATCATCGTGGGCAATTTAGGTAACGATCCTGAAATGCGCACCATGCCAAATGGCGAAGCGGTTGCAAATATTAGCGTAGCAACCAGTGAAAGTTGGACAGATAAAAATACGGGCGAACGCCGTGAAGTAACCGAATGGCACCGTATTGTCTTCTACCGTCGCCAAGCGGAAGTTGCCGGTCAATACTTACGTAAAGGCTCACAAGTCTATGTTGAAGGCCGTTTAAAAACACGTAAATGGCAAGATCAAAACGGTCAAGATCGTTACACCACCGAAATTCAAGGTGATGTATTACAAATGTTAGGTGGACGTAACCAAGGTGGCGATTTCGGCGGCAATCAAGGCGGTTGGGGAAATTCAGCACCGGCACCACAACAAAGTTACAACCAAGGTAACAGCGGTTACGGCTACGATCAAACAGCAAGCCGTCCTGCTCCGCAAGCTGCAAAACCAGCTCAAGCAGAACCACCAATGGATAACTTCGACGACGATATTCCGTTCTAAACACAAGCGGTTAATTTTCATCGAATATTTACAAATAAAAAACGGAAGCCTTACTTCCGTTTTTTTATTTAGGTTAAAGAATTTAGCGTGCAAGGCTTGCAAAATTTGGGATAGTGGACAAAATTGAGTCTACAAAGTGGGTTAAAACCTTGTACTATAAGGCTTTAA
>NZ_GL831080.1:882465-893184 GCF_000188255.1 Actinobacillus ureae ATCC 25976 | reverse complement strand
CTATCCCAAAAATTTTGCGGAAATTCGACCGCTTGTCATATAAATAGCTCTTGCATATCACTTTTAGACGATATTTTTTAATCCCAGTGAAACACCACTTTTAAACCTGTTGCATCTGCAAAATTTTGAATGGCTTTACGTAGTCCTTTTACTGATAAATTTATATACAGATAAAGACCTTCTTCAAGTTGAGTTGTATATTTCATCCCATTTGGTCTAAGACTTGGTTCGCTTCCAATACAATGCATCGGTGTTGGCTTTCCATTTAAACAAAACTCTTCCACTAAAGAACGATATTTAGGCTGTTTCAATAAAAATAAAAAGAAATTTTTCTGATTGTCTCGGTAACTTTTGCCTGAGATTTTATGTTTATCCAGTTCAATATAGATCTGAGCAATTTGGTTTTCTTCTTCCTCTGTCGCATAGCTTTCAAATATATTAATATGCGCAACTTCATCTAAGATTTCTTGAGCGATATTCCAAACATTATCTGCCTTGATCTTACTGGTTTTTTCAATAAAAGACGTATTCCCCGAAGTAGCATTATCTAATGTTAAATCGGTTTTCTGAAAAGCCTCAATTAATTTCTTCTCAAGATAATCCGTTTGTGATTTATCTAAATGCCCGTCCTCTCGCCCAAAGAAAATAATCTTGCTCCACCAATCTTTATTATCATTATGAGTGATTAGGCGATCATAAATTTTCCCACTAGCTTGCCCAACATAGCGCTGATTCTCACCTAATAAGATATAAATCCCTGCTCTATTCGCCTCCTCTAAATGTTTTAATGCTTTTAAATCTTCACGATCCGCAATCGCTAAGAACACCGGTTCTTTTGTATAAACCGTGATATTGTCTTTTGCTCTATCACTAATAATAACGGTATGAGTAACCATAAAATTTTCCTTTTACTCTTATAAAGTTTATATCAGTTATTTTATCCTAACTATTCCAAGAAAAAACTCACTCAGGCGAAAATTTTGTGTTTGACGGCTTAGCAAGCGGTCAATTAAAACCTGAAATTGACAAAGTGTTTGCTTTTGACGAAATGGCGGAAGCCCACCGTTATATGGAAAGCAATGCACAGATTGGGAAGATTTTGGTGAAGTTGTAAGAAAGAAATGCCGCCTGGTTTCAGACGGCGTTTTACATTTTAAAGTGCAGGCATTACTTTTGAGTTTATGGGCATAACCTAAACGATAGATTATTTTAAAATCTTTTATGGGTATAACCATAAAAGATTTTAAAATATAATCAACTATGACTTAAAACATTGATAATTGCTGAGTAGGCTGTATTGGTTGATGAGTTTGAACTACTCGTACAATTTGTTTTTTAGATTTTGACATTTCTAATGCTTTTTTAATACCGACCGCAATTTCATACGCTAAATTTACTGGCACAGCATTACCTATCATTTTATAGGCATCATTAGTATTTTTATAAATGAACTTAAAATCATCAGGAAAACCTTGTATACGGGCGACTTCACGGATTGTCATTCGGCGGTAAAGATTTTCCTTGCCTGCAACAAAACGATAGTCGTTTGTGCCATGCTTTTCCATTTTGGGGGCTTGCGGGTGCAACTGGCATTGCCTACCTGAAGCTTGCACTGTAAATCCCTGCTCATGCCATGCCTTCACACGGTTTCGACTCATAAAAATTGGCGAAAAACTGCCTGTAAAATATTCGTTATTATTGACCGCTTGCGGATTAGTTTGATTACGCTCTAACGCTGGAACAGCAGTATCTTTTAAATCCCAAATAATATCTTTTAATGAGATTTTTTTGTCATCATCAATCGTTGAACCGACAGGAAACTCAAAATCAATTCCCAAATCTTTACGATAGCCAATATAAAACACCCGTTTACGCTCTTGTGCCACGCCGTAATCCTTAGCATTGACCATTGTGAGTGTTACGTCATAGCCACACTCATCAAACATTTTCAGTAAATTTTGCACTGCTTCTGAATGGCGATTAGCTAGCATTCCACTCACATTTTCTGCTAAAAAGAATTTTGGTTGTTTGCTTTTTAAAATACGGATATAGTCAAAGAAAAGTTGTCCTCGAGCATCATCAATGCCACGCAAAGCCCCAGCTTCTGACCAAGACTGACAAGGTGGTCCACCAATAATGCCGTCAATTTCATCAGGGAAATCTTCTTCTTTAATATTACGAATATCGCCTTCTATCAAGCGAGTTTTTGGATGGTTAGCTTTAAAGGTTGCCCAAATGGTTTTATCGTATTCATTAGCAACAGGCACTTCAAAACCTGCTTTTTCAAAACCTAAATCTAAGCCACCACAGCCACAAAATAAACTAATTACTTTCATTACTCTCTTTTAAATAAAATAAGTGATAAGTTTTGCGTTTTTCAATTTCGCAGGATTATTGGGATCTTTAATTTTTACATCCGTGATTTTTAAATGATCATTTTGTAAATCAATCAATGTTTTTGTATTTGGAAAACTATTCCATTTTTCTTCATTGATAATTGCCATAAAATTAAAATTGTAATCGAAATTACGTTGATAAATATAATGAAATACTGTCCACGGATTTTCAATTCCCCACATTCCACGCACTCGCAAATAAGTAATACCTAATGGATCAACTTTATTCACTCTCCCTAGTTCTTTGGTTTCAGCAAATTCAACACCTGCTATACTTTCTACTCCTAATTTTATTGTTGATTTAATTTTTAAATAACAATCTTCATCTGCACAATAATCTTCGCCATAAACAAACGCTAAATGTTTTAAATTCACACCATCAACCACACCAACAGCATAAATCAAATCTTTTTCAACCCAATCTTCGGCATTTTTACAAGCGGTCGAAATCATCGGATTATTTGCAAGAAGTTTAGATTTTGGATAGCTACTATTTAAGGCTAAAGCAGAATTGTTATTTTCAATTTTCTTCACTTCAATCGCATCTCCATTTTGCAACATTGCATCGGGTGGATTGCTATTGTTGCCCAAATATGAAAAAACTTCGGAGATTTTTTCTAATCGTTCGGCTTCAGATAAGCCAAAAGTACCTGCAAAAAGTTCTTTTATATATTCTTCCAATGCATCACCAGCCTGATTGGCTCGGTTACGACTTTGGTAATGAGTGACTAATTCAGTTATTGGATTGCAGACTAAATTGATAATGGCGTTAATAATGTTCATAACATAAAAATCGATTTGAAAAATTTGTTTGCTAGTATAACAAAAATATCTAGTAACCGTTACTGGATAGGATGCTTAAGATTAAGATAAATAAAATTCATCCTATACAACGGCACATTCACCATCCAATCCTGTTCCCTAAAATCTGCCATTGAAAATCTGACCGCTTGTTCTGGTTGGAACTGTTCCACATACACTTTTAAACTTTTCGCTTTTAGGTTTTCTTCAGCTTTGACTTCAATCGGAATCACCGCTTGTTTGCGTTGCAAGACAAAATCCACTTCCGCGGTGCCTTTTTCGGTTGCCCAGTAAAACACGGGGTTTTCTTGAGTGGCAATAAGCTGTTGTAGCACATATTGCTCGGTTAAAGCGCCTTTAAATTCGGTAAAAATACGGCTGCCTTCAAGCAGAACGCTGACATCTAAATGGCTTTGAGCGGCAAGCAATCCTACATCTAATACATAAAGTTTAAATGCTCCGTCTTGATAGGCAGAAAGCGGCAAATACGGCTTTTTCACACGTGGCACGGAATGTACCAAACCGCTATCTCTCAACCATTGCAAGGCAATTTCGTAATCTTTACTTCTCGCCCCTTTTTGCAGGTGCGAGTAGATGAACTTTTTGTTTTCTTTGGCAAGTTGTTCAGGAATTGAAGCCCAAATTGACCGCACTTTTTGTACTGTCTGGCCATCTTTGATATATTTAGAAAAATCCTGTTCGTACGCCATCAATAAATTGCGTTGCACTTGGCGGACTTCATCAAAGTTTTGCGTTTCTACAAAGACTTTTACTGCTTCAGGCATTCCACCCACAAAATAATATTGGCGTAGCAAATCAATATAACTTGTTTTCATCGCAGAAATAAGCGACCAATCTTTGAGTTCCAGTAACTGCACTAAATCTTGCTTGCCAAGTGCGGTCAAAAACTCGTGAAAATCCATCGGATAAAGCGGTAAAAAATCCACCTTGCCCACAGGAAAAGAAACCCGATGCTGTAATGACACACCAAGTAACGATCCTGCCGCCACAATATAAAATTGCGGTGCATTTTCATAAAAATATTTGAGCGAAGATAAAGCCTGTGGTACTTCTTGTACTTCATCAAAAATAATCAGCGTATTTTCAGCTTGAATATCTACACCGCTTTCAATTTTTAAACCAAGAATCAAGCGATTGATATCATAATCGCCTGAAAATAATGTTTGCATTTGAGGGTTATTATCGAAGTTAATGTACGCTACCTTTTCAAAAGATTGCTCACCAAAACGCTTCATCGCCCAGGTTTTACCTACTTGTCTTGCACCTTGAATCATTAAAGGCTTGCGAGTAGGCTTCTGTTTCCATTTTTCTAAGGATTGAATAATTGTTCTTTGCATAATTTGTTTGTTTTCTATTCTTTAGAAACTATTTTAAAGCCAATCTTACATTTTTTCAAAGTAAAATTTGTGTTATAAACACATTTTTTCCAACGAAAAAATGTTAATAACACACTTTTCCAAATGAAAAATTAAAAAATATTAAAAATCTACTGCACTAGATAACTACGTTTACCACTAGCTTTTGAGAGAGCGAAGGAATAGTTAATTTTTACCGCAGTCTTATCTTTCTGTTAAAAACCTCTCACAAAACCCCAAAAAGGTTTTCATGATTGCAGATGGGTGGCAGTGGGCGGGATAGATGGCGTGGATGGGATAGGTTGGTGCCGAATAGTCGGACATCAGTTCGACTAAGCCGAATTTCTCTGTAAGTTCTTGTGCCATATAGTCTGGTAATTGGCAAATAGCATGCGCACTTTTGGCTTGGTGAGCGATAGCATACACATCATTAGAGGTAAAAATCGGTTCAATTTTGACCGCTTGTTCGCCCAGTTGTAATATTGCACTTTTCCGCCCTGCTCTTGCCCAGCAGGCAAATGGTAGTACGGTCAAATCTTGCGGAGTTTTCGGTGTGCCGTGCCGAGCAAGAAAATCAGGGTGAGCTACCAGCACTGCGTTTAAATCCATCATTTTGCGAGCAATTACGTTTTCCGTATGCAAATCGCCCATTCGAAACGCGATATCAATGCCGTCTTCAACCAAATCCAATATACGATCGGTCGCCTGACAATGCACTTTAACCTGCGGATATTCTGTCTGAAATGCAGCAATTGCCGCCCAAATTGGCTCACAAGCAGAAACGGTGGAAATACGCAGATAACCGCTCAACTCCTGCTGTTCACCAATAAAATCTTGTGTTGCTTGCGTTAAATTGTCTAAGCTCAAATAAACCTTTTCATACAGTTGCAAGCCAAGTGGGGTCGGTTTCACCCCTGTTTTGTAGCGGTCGAAAAGTTGGGTGGAAAGCGATTTTTCAAATTCCGCAATACGGCGACTAACCGTCGCAACTGGCATTGCAAGCTGTTCCGCCGCTTTAGAAAAACTCTCCGCTTGATAAACTGCCACAAACAGTCTTAGATTATTTAAATCCATTTCATCTTCTCATTTCTGAAAATCTTATTCTTATTTTAACATCTTCAAAACCAAATTTGAAAAAATATAATAGCCATATTCTTAGTCAATCCTAAGCAGGTTTCCATATGAAAAAATTTCTTAATATCAGTTTATTAGCTGCTAGCTTCGCATTAACAATGCCTGTAGCTTGGGCTGAGACACATACTACGCAAACAGTTAAAACCCAAGATGGACTAACATTACAGTTAACCAAAGATTATCCAGATAATCCGTCTAAGGCGGTATTGGTGATTTCACATGGCTTAGCAAGTCATTCAGGGGTATTTGGTAATTTTGCAGAACAGATGACCAATAACGATATTGCAATTTATCGCTTTGATGCTCGTGGGCATGGTAAATCGGACGGGCGCGATAAAATTCATATCAACAGCTACTTTGAAATGGTAGAAGATTTACGTCAAATCGTACAAAAAGCTAAGCAAGAAAACCCTAATGTGCCTTTATTTGTGATGGGACACAGCATGGGCGGACACATCACGGCGTTGTATGCGACCAAATATCCGAATGAAACCAACGGTGTGATTTTGGCGGCAGGCGTGTTGCGTTATCATCAAATGAATTTCGGCTATCTGCCACGCCCTGAACCTAAAGACAGCTTTGTCAGCGGAATGGTGGCTTTAACCACGTTGAATTTACCGATGCCGAAAGCCAATGACTAGGGTTTGTCGTTGCCGAATGATCCGTTGATGTTGGAAAATTTTTCTGTGTCGTTCGCTAATAGTTTTAAAGAAGGTGTGCAGTACTTGAAAGACAATGATAACAAATTTATTGATCCTGTATTGTTAGTTAGCGGCGATGCGGATTTATATGTTGTTCCCAAGGATGCTATTGATTTTTACCAAGAAACCAATTCCATCAATAAAAGCTTACGTTTATATCATGGGTTAGAACCCAAAGGCGATATTGTTGTAGATGATATTGTGCGTTGGATTAGCCAACGTGCAAAAAAATAAATGATGAAGAACAATGAGTTTATATCAGTCTGATTAATGTCTGATACCGTAACTAATTCAATTTGCAAAAAAGGACAAAAAAATGACCGCTTGTAGCCGTATTACTGACATTCTAGGGATTAAATTTCCCCTTGTACAAGGCCCGATGAGCTGGCTGACGGACGCAAAATTTGTTGCTGCTGTAAGCAATGCCGGAGGTTTAGGGATTTTAGGCCCGAATGCCGGCTTGCAGAAAGCACCGAAAACAACGGAAGATTTGCTCCGTATTTTCCGTGAAGAAATCCGTAAAACCAAAGCATTAACCGATAAGCCATTCGGTGCATCAGTGATTTTATCCTACGATTTCAGTACGATTGATTTGTTAGTAGATTTATTAATTGAAGAACAAGTGCCGGTTGCGTTAATCAACGGTATTGATGGCTATGACTACAAGCTGATGATAAAAAAATTTAAAGCAGCAGGCACAAAAAACATTTTCCGTCCTCATACACCGACAGTAGAAAATGCACGCTATGCGGAAGAAATCGGCGCGGATATTTTCGTCGTAACCGGTTTTGATGAAGGTGGTACAGTGCCAAACCAAGTGATCGGAACATTCTCTATCGTGCCGCAAATGGTCGATGCAGTAAGTATTCCGGTGATGGCAGCTGGCGGTATTGCTGATGTACGAGGTGTACGAGCAAGTTTTGCACTCGGTGCGGAAGGCGTATTTGTCGGTTCTGTGTTGTTAGCAACTGAGGAAAACCGTATGCATGAAAGCGTTAAGCAACTCGTTGTCGATAGCACGGCTCAAGATTTATTGTTATTCCGCACCCAACCGGCGTATTACCGCTCGCTACCCACTCAGTTAGCACATAAATTGGTGGAAATGGATGAAAATGGTGCAACGCGAGATGAGCTTGCCAAAGCACAAACCGGTGGCTATGGAATGCGTCAAGGTATGTTACTTGGCGATTTTGAGAAAGGCTATATTTCGGTAGGTAACGGTATTACTTATATTAAATCAATCCGTTCTGTCAAAAACGTGGTGGAAGATTTGATGCAGGATTTTGTATAACAACACTTTGTAATCAATAAAAAGCCCTGAGTTTTTTTGTTGATAGCCTTATATTAAAATAGTCTAGAATAAATATAACTTAAGTTTCTTATTGACAAAAAACCATCAATATGGTAGCATAACATTTAATTCATCTTGGCAGTTATGCTACATTTCAATTTAGTGAACTCTCACTATCTTATATTATCCTTATCTAGAAGGAGAATTTTCAAAATCCCCTATCTTGTAGGGTATCAATAAATCAATTTCTTTTTATATTGTACTTTTTTGTTATTTTAAACTTCAGAAATAGAGAAAAGTGTGGTCTTATTTTAGCTAAGAATGGAGCATAAGATGAGTTTCATTCAAGAACTTCGTGCATCAAGCACACTAAAAGCCCCGATTTTTGTGCCGACGGTGTTTTTTGTCGCTTTAGTGGCACTTTTTTGTTCGGTTTTTCCTGAGCAGGCACAAACCACTTTAAATGCTGTAAAACAGGCGGTATTTACCAACTTTAGTTGGTTCTACATTCTAGCAGGATCTATTTTCTTCCTGTTTTTGATGTTTTTATGTGTCAGTTCACTAGGTAGTATTCGTCTTGGTGCAGACACTGATGAACCGGAGTATTCCTTTATGTCTTGGATGGCGATGCTCTTTGCTGCCGGTATGGGGATCGGTCTAATGTACTTCGGTGTTGCGGAACCTTTCTCACATTACTTAAAACCTGTGCAAGAGGGGTTAAGTGAATCTGAACGTGTGAAAGAAGCGATGATGACTACGTTCTATCACTGGGGGATTCACGCTTGGGCAATTTATGCAGTCATTGCATTAGCATTAGCTTATTTCGGTTTTCGTTATAAATTACCTCTTACTGTACGTTCAGGCTTTTATCTATTACTGAAAAATCGCATTGCTGGTTTTTGGGGAAATTTAATTGATGTCGTAGCATTGTGTAGCACGATCTTTGGTTTAACCACCACCTTAGGCTATGGTGCAATGCAGGTGAATGCAGGTTTTAAATTCCTTGGTGTGTTAGATAGCAGCAGTTTTGGGGTATTAGCCATTACCGTCATTATTGCAATGACTCTTGCTGTAATCTCTGCGATTTCTGGTGTGGGCAAAGGCGTGAAAATTCTAAGTGAAACCAAATTAGTGATTGCAGGCTTATTATTAGTTTTCGTCATTGTTGCAGACCCTACTTTATTACTCTTTTCAGGACTTACCGAAAACCTAGGCTATTACTTTAGTTCACTTTTAGAGCTTAGTTTCCGCACTTTTGCTTATGAATCTGAAAAACAAGATTGGTTAAGTAATTGGACTGTTGTGTATTGGGCATGGTGGGCATCTTGGGCACCTTTTGTTGGGACGTTTATAGCTAAAATTTCGAAAGGACGTACCATCCGTGAATTTATTTTAGGTGTACTTTTTGTGCCTTCGCTGTTCAATATTTTATGGATGACCAGTTTCGGAAGTGCTGCAATTTGGATTGATCAACAAACAGGCGGCGCATTAACTGCTATCAGTGACAGTACGGAAGCCTTATTATTCGGTTTCTTTGATCAATTACCATTTGGCATGATTGCATCAACCGCTGCGGTCATTGTCATTTCAATTTTCTTTGTAACTTCTGCCGATTCAGGCATTTTTGTTCTAAATAATATCGCCTCACAAGGCACTGAAGACTCGCCAAAATGGCAAAGTGTATTTTGGGGTGTATTACTCGCCGTGCTTGGTTTGTCGCTGTTATATTCCGGTGGTTTAGGCTCGTTACAAACGATGACCTTAATTATCGCCTTACCGTTTATGGCAATTATAATTGTGCTATGTTTCGGTTTATGGAAAGGTTTAATGGTGGATAGCCAATATTCCAGCAAAAAATTCAGCCAAGGCAGTGGCAACTGGACGGGCGAAAATTGGAAAGAACGTTTAGAAAAAATCGTTAACCCAACCAATCGCAAAGATATTCGTCAATTCCTATTAAAAACCGCACGTCCTGCGTTTAAAGAATTAGTCGAAGAATTTGAAGGTCACGGTTTAACCGCACAAATGCGCTTTATTGATGGTAAAAATCCTAAAATTGAATTTGAAGTGGTAAAAGAAAACTTACGTAATTTCTTATACGGTATCGAGTGTCAATCTCGCGAGTTGTCAGATTTAGTGGTGGAAGACAGCAACGTCCCAAATATGGACGAAAGCCACGCCTTGATGACGGCTGATGTAGAAAATATGACTGAAACTGCATTGAATGAGGAAGAGAAGACAGAATAATTATTTGTAGGGCGGGTCTCGTACCCGCCTCTAGATTAAAATGTCTAACAAAAATTTAGGAGCTATTTTGCAAACAACCAAATTTTATTCGCTCTTTTCCGGTATCTTTTTTCTCTTTTTCTGCTATGGGTTATTCTTAAACTCCGCTGGTGTAAAACTTGCTGATATGGGCGTTAGCGATGTCGTGATCGGTTTACTTAACGCAGCATTTTTTGTAGGTGCAACACTTAGCGCTATTCTTGCCCATCGTATTGTATCCAGTGTGGGTCATATCCGTTCGTTTAGTGTATTTGGTGCAATCTTTGCTATTGCTGCACTTAGCCATATGATGATTGATAACCTGTGGGTGTGGGGCATACTGCGAATTATTTTAGGCTTCTGCAATTACAGTTTATTGTTATTAGTAGAAAGTTGGTTAAGCGAGAAAACCAATGTGGATACCCGAGGCAAAGCATTGGCAACCTATAATATTATTTGGGGCTGTAGTAGATTATCAAGAATGCTATACTACAAAAATGAAGATAACCCATTGTAAATTAAAGAAATCTATACAAAGAAGATTGCTTGAATTTTTTGTTGCAGAAGTGACAGCCAGAACAGCTGCAGATTTATTAGGCATTCAAGCCAATACAGCTGCTCTGTTTTACCATAAAATCCGTCAAGTCATTGACTACCATTTATCCCTTGAAGCCGATGCGATTTTTGAGGGTAAAATTGAGTTAGATGAAAGCTATTTTGGCGGTCATCGCAAAGGAAAACGTGGTCGTGGAGCT
>NZ_GL831080.1:876885-882415 GCF_000188255.1 Actinobacillus ureae ATCC 25976 | reverse complement strand
CCCCTATTATTTTCTATCTCGCCTTTATTTTAGGGGTGAGCTTACTCAGTTTGGAATTAACCAGTAACAATATTTTTACGCTCGCCACGATTTTAGTAGTGATGTCAATGATTCCGATTGCCTTAACGAAAATAACCCAACCGGAGATTCCCGCTCGAGAACGAATCAGCGTACCTCGTTTATTAGCTATTTCTCCCCTTGCGTTAGCAACAAGTTTTATCAGCGGGATGTTGGTAAATGACTTTTTTACTATGGTTTCGGTGTTTCTCTTAAAGCTAGATTTTTCATTAGGCGAAATATCTCTATATCTGATGGCATCGATGATTGGGGGCTTTATCAGCCAGTTGCCGGTAGCAGGTTTATCGGTTCGCATTGGTAGACGTAATACAATTTTAATTTGTGCAGTAATTGCTAGCTTAACTACCAGTTCGGGAATATTTGCAATTTTTCAAACAAATTCGACCGCTTGGTTACAATATATCATCGCATTCATTTTGGGCTGTAGTCTGTTCAGTCTTTATGCATTGAGCATTGCCCGTGCCAATGATGAATTACCAAGCAATATGAATACGGTAGAAGTCAGCCGTGGTTTGCTCTTTTGCTATGGCATGGGTGCATTAATTGCTCCGCCGTTCCTCGGTTTCGCAATGGGCTTATCATCCCAATATGGTTTTTATGCGTTCTTTGGCATCTTCTTGGTGATTCTCCTGCTCTGCGCACTTAAAACCAAACCGATTCCAAAAGCAGAACATGTGGATATGCAATTAACCACACCTATTGCGACAGCAAGTGCGGTTGAAGATATGTTAGAAAGCAATGAAGACCTTGTGCCATTTAATGAAGAGGCGGTGCAAGAATATCAAGCGGCCTTTAGTGATGAAGAACAAACGAATGCCGTTCATGAAAATCAAGAAACGACTGTGCAAACAGTGGTAGAAGATGAGCAGAAAAGTGTTCCATAACACTTTTATACGGTTTTAAACACAAGCGGTTAAATCTGCTCAAAATTTGCAAAAAACTTTCAAAATATGACCGCTTGTGTGTAAGGCGGGAATAATCGCTTGCCTTAACATAAAAATTACCTATAATAGGAAGCCTTGCATATCGCTAGAAAAGATATGTAATCCGATGGGGCGTTATTGGTTCCTCGCAACGGTGTTCAGCTTACTTAGTCAGGTTCGGAAGAAAGCAGCTTGGGTTGAAATTTCTGTGTGCCGAGGGTTGCTGGTAATGCCCCACCCTTTTCTATCCTCCCCAAAATCATTCTTATTTCTCTGTTACATTTTCACTCTATGCAAAATAACAAGCGGTTAAATTCCACTTAAAATTTACCTTGTGCAAATTTATTGTAAAATTTAACCGCTTGTTACTGAAGTAAAACTATTATTTTTCTAGCTTCGGTAATTTATATAGCTGATTTTTATATAAATAGCTGCCGAGCAACGCATGCGCTAACGCTTCTTTCTTCATTGCTTCCGGCTGTTCCTGCTCTTTCAAACTCTGATCCGCTTTATTGTAAATAAAACCTTGAATCGGTGTATTTGGGCGCATCACCACTACCGAGCCATCACCTTTCATCATCGCTTGTGTTGCATCATATTGCATAAAGGCACGATTTGGATTCACGTCTTTAGTGAGGTCATAACCTAGCATTGGATATTCTCCGCTTACACCGGCAAGTGAAAGTAAAGTTGCCGGCATATCAATTTGGCTAACTAAACGGCTATCACGTTTTGCTTCAATGCCTTCGCCAATAAATAGTGCCGGAATATGGAAATGTTGAATCGGTACTAAATGTTCGCCAACCGCACGAGAATCGTGATCCGCAATTACAAGGAAAATCGTATCCTTCCAATATTCTGATTTTTTCGCCAACTCAAAAAAATGTCCTATCGCAAAATCGGCATATTTAGCGGCATTATTTCGGGTTTGTTTCGGCTGTTCATATAGTTCAATTTTACCGTCCGGAAATTCAAACGGGTCGTGATTACTTGAGCTAAACACTAAACTGAAAAACGGTTTACCTTCTTTGTATAGCTGAGTGAAAGTTTCATTCGCTTTATCAAACAAATCTTCGTCACTCATCCCCCAAGTCGCTTTAAACTTCGGATTTTTATAATCTTTTTCATCAATGATACGAGTAAAGCCATTGCCATAGAAAAAACTCGCCATATTGTCGAAATGTTTTTCTCCGCCATAGATAAAACTAGTATCATAGCCTTGACGGCGTAATAATTCGGCGATACTGAAGAAGTTATTTTGGCTCTTAGTTAATTTTACCACTGCACGTGCCGGAGTAGGGGTAAAGCCAGTAGTTACCGCTTCAATACCTCGTACCGAACGAGTTCCGGTAGCATATAAATTCTCAAACAACCACCCCTCTTTCGCTAAACGATCAAAATTCGGGGTAAGCGGTTTGCCGCCAAGCGTACCGACAAACTGTGCACCTAAACTTTCCTCTAAAACAATCACGATATTTTTCGGTTTACCTTGATAAGTCGCTTGGTTATACGTCAACGTCGGAATTTCACTCGAAATATAATCGCTATCCGCTCTGCTGCGTGATTGTTTGATTAAGGAAAGCATTTCCTCGGCTGACATTTTGCCATACTGCTCGGAAGATTTATCTTCATCTTTTAATTGTTGCAACGCATACAGTACCGAATAGCCAGAATTTAATACCAGTGAATTTACTAACGGATCACTAGAGAATGCGACCATCGCCGGATTAATACCACGATGAGCGAAGGATGAACGCCCACCGACAAACACTAAAGCCGCAACCAATAAGCCAATTAACGGTCGGAATTTCCAATTCGGGAAACGAAGATGGTTAGTCGCCCAACCGGAAAGTTTCCAATACACCACTAACGAAACCACTGCTAATAACGAGCTAATAATAACTGTGGTTAAATGCCCGTTAATCAGCATAGTAAACACTTCTTTCGGATGTACTAAATATTCAATAAACAGTCGGTTCGGACGTAAATCGAAAGTTTCAATAAAGTTTGGCGTCGCCGCTTCCATAAACAGAATAAAGACTGAACCGGCGGTGAACCAGATACGTAAAATGATACGCCATACGTTGCCTAACGTATTGTTATTTAAGAAAAGTACGGTAAATAGTGCAGATACGCCAAACAGCCAACAAAGAGCGGAAATATCAATGCGAATACCTTGTAAGAAAAGCGGTAACCAGCCATCAACGGCGGAAACTCGTTCAGATTGCCATAGGCTAAGTCCTAGGCGAGATAAAGACAGTATGAGTAGATTGATCCCAACAAAAAACAGTATTGGGAACAACACAGAACGGCGTTGTTCCATAATTTCTCCTTTTAAATTTAAAATAAAGCGCATACCGATAATAGATTGCGCCAATGATATAGAATGATTATTAAGATTTTATTAAGACTTGATCACCTAAGCGAATTACACCGCTATTTTGAGGCACTAAATGAATACCAAAAACCGGCTTACCTTTTTCATTGGTATGCATTTGTTTAAGTGTTCGGAAAGGCTCAACATTCGGGTCGAGTTCAAGTGTGGTTAAATCACGGGTAATCATTACACAACGTGTACATAACGCTGACTTCGTGAATATGACCTCGCCAATTTGTACTTGTTCCCATTGTTCCTCTTCAAACGCTTGGTTTCCATCCACTACAATATTCGGACGAAAACGATCCATCGAAATCTCAATCGGCGACCACTGTTTAACTTGCTCAAGTGATTTTTCCGACATCAGTGAAACAGGATTGCTATCAGCAAAACTTAACGGATGTTGTGCAAAGTCGGCGACTTCACGTTGGCTTTTTCCTCCTAACCAACGTAATTGCACCGCTCGTCCGAAAATTTCACTTAACCATTGATTTACTTCTGTTTTTGCTACTAAAGAATCAAAATGGGTCCCCCAAACTTCACTCGTCTGAATGTGCTGAAAATCTTGGTAAAGCACCACGCATTTTTGACCGCTTGTATGACAAATGACGATCCCCGTCGCAATCGGAAATACGGATAAATTGTATAATTCCGCATCTTTACGAGCGGTTATAAACTTGCCGTCTGTTTCGGTAATCATAAATTCTCGGTCAAAGTTTAGCCCTTTAGCCTCCACAAAGGCTTGTTCGACACGATAAGCTGCCGTTGACTTAATCGGATAAAGGTTGAGTTGTGTCACTTTCATTGGTAAAAATCCCTGTAAATTTAACCGCTTGCGTAAATACGTTCGCACCATACCCAAATGCACTGAAAAAGTAAAAGGAATTTGCAAATAAAAAAGGGAGGCGATAAACTTACGCCATTTATCGCCCTCAATTAGGTAATTAAAATGGCTAAAAAACCCACTCAAAATATTGAATCAACTCTCAAGGAATTAGAAGCAATTGTCAGCCACTTAGAAACGGGCAAGTTGCCTTTAGAAGAAGCACTCAATGAATTTGAAACTGCGGTAAAACTTGTACAGCAAGGACAAGAACGCTTACAAAAAGCGGAACAACGCATTCAAATCTTACTCAATAAAAACGAACAAGCCGAACTTTCCGATTACGAATAAAAATAACAATGAGCTACTCTCTCTCAACTGATCTTACCGCTATTCAACAACGTATCAATGACTTCTTAGCTACAAAGCTACAAGCCCATCAGGCTTATGGTTCACCACTGATTGATGCTATGTCTTACGCTGTATTACTGGGCGGAAAACGTGTTCGTCCGTTCCTGATTTATGCTACCGGCAGAATGCTTGGTGTGTCACTTGAACAGCTTGATCACAGTGCCGCTGCAATGGAAGCGATCCACGCTTATTCATTAGTACATGATGATTTACCGGCAATGGATGACGATAAACTTCGCCGAGGTAAACCGACTTGTCATATCGCTTTTGATGAAACAACCGCAATTCTTGCCGGCGATGCGTTACAAAGTTTTGCCTTTGAACTGATCGCCCAAGACGAATCATTAACTGATTCGCAAAAAGTTTGGCAAATTCAAGCACTTGCTCAAGCTGCCGGTGCTAGAGGAATGTGTTTAGGGCAAAGCCTCGATTTGCTCGCTGAAGATAAAGCGGTCAATTTAGCTGAATTAGAATTAATTCATCGTAATAAAACCGGTGCATTGATCGTTGCTTCCGTATTAATGGGCTTTAATTCATCCGCTCATTCGCAAAATTTAGCGGTAAAACAACCGCTTGAACGCTATGCACAAGCAATTGGACTGGCTTTCCAAGTGCAAGACGATATTTTAGATGTAATTGGTGAAACCGATAAAATCGGTAAAACCGTAGGTTCGGATGAAAACTTGCATAAAAGTACTTATCCAAAACTGCTTGGTTTAGAAGGCGCAAAACAAAAAGCGCAAGATCTTTATCAGCTTGCCTTAGATTCATTGGCCAAATTGCCGTTTGATACGACTGCACTGAAAGAACTTGCCGATTTTATTGTGAAACGTGAAAGCTAATTTGCAAAATTTTAGCGATTTTTAACCGCTTGTAAGATCAGGCATAGTAGACAAAAAGGTTGGTGTTTTGCAAAAC
>NZ_GL831080.1:862424-875291 GCF_000188255.1 Actinobacillus ureae ATCC 25976 | reverse complement strand
CCCCTAATTGATTAATTTCCGCAATTTCATCATTACCGAAAACTTGAATTGGCAATTCTTCTTTACCTTTATTGAGCAATTTCACTGACTCGATCAAATTTTCAAATCGCTTAGTCAAATGTCCTTGTAAATAGAAACGATTGAAAGCCCAAATAAAAATCAATGAGATAAGTAGAGTTGCCACAATAATGAAGCCACTAACTTTTGTTTGCTGCTTCATATTCTGGTTAAGAGCGGTCAATTTTTTACCTATTTTCTTCTCTTTTTCATTTAGCGCATGCCAAGCTTCTTTGAGTTGTGCCAAACGAAAGGTAATTGCTACATCAAATAACTTTTTCACCAAATACTCCCTCGCAAGTAGACGATCGTAATCTAACAGAGACTCATTCAATAACTTTTGCTGTCCCACATATAGTGAATCCTGAGCGTCTAATGAATTAAGTGGATATTTGGCAAAGTTACGGGCAGCGACCATTTTCTGCCCTCGTTCAGATAATAAAAAGGTAATAAATGCCATAGCATCTTCTACATGCTCACTACTACGATGAATTGCTACAAACGTGGGAGAAGCAATAGAATGAGGAAAATAGACAAATCCCACATCAGAATGTGCGGACTGGTTAAGTGCGTAAGTATCAATGCTCATACCGGCTACGGCTAAACCTGCTTTTACTTTATCAGCCACATTAAAACTACGGGATGAAATCAAAGAGAAATTGCGAGATAACGTCAAAAAGTCAGTCCATCCTTCATTCCAACCTCGTTGCTGTAGCAACATTTTCAACATAATATGATTTGACCCCGAACGTGAAGGCGAACTCATTAACACACTATTAAAATAATCAGGGTGTAATAAGCTATTCCAATCTGTTGGGATAGATAAATTACGTTCCTTAAGTAACTTTTTATTGTAAAAAATACCATAACCAGAGAATGCTACAGCGGTAATTGTTTGTCTCAATTGAAGCGGCACCCATTTGTCATGCTGCTGTAAATGATCTGGTAGAGAAAGTAGTACCTGTTACTGTTGCAGCTGTTGAAATAAAAATGGCGATGAACTCAACACTAAATCTACATTCTCTATATTTGGCTGGGTTAACAAACGCTCTAATGAATTCACAGTGCGGTTAATTAAACGGATATGTTGCTCCGGATAAATTTCTTCCCATTCATTTTGAATATAATTCATTGTTTCCGGAGAGAAAGAAGTTGCGACGGCTAAACTTTTTGCCTGAACCTGCAGTGTTAGCAATAGCGCCAATAAACTACCGAAATAGCTGATAAATTTTCTCATTGTTACATCCATTTCTGTGATTTAGATCACAAAATTAAAAAATTTTTTCATTCACATTTTGCCAAATAGGCAATTTTTATCTCAATTTTCACCCATCATATCCATATATAAGCAGTGACCGTTATTTTGGGTTGATTTTGACACATAAAATCTATTAAAAATGTCAATTTTGACTTAAATTTCAATGTATTGCCTTTTGTTTTAGACATATTAGCATAGCGCCAAATTTCTTTAACAAGAAATAAAAAATTCCTTATTTTTTAGTCTTACAGGTATTACATTATGATTTCATTCTTAGCCTCAAAACCTGGTAAACCCGTACCAGAAGCAGAACAATTAGCACGTTATAACCGTTTAAGATGGCATGTACTTTTCGGCATATTTATTGGCTATGCTGCATACTATATTTTACGTAATAACTTCTTACTTTCTTCGCCTGAACTTATCAGTGAGTTCGGTTTCACTAAAAAAGACATTGGTTTTATTTCCGGAACAATGTTGGTTGTATATGGCTTAAGTAAAGGCTTTATGTCTGCTTTTGCCGATAAATCCAACCCAAAACATTTTATGATTTTCGGTTTAATGATGTCTGCAGCGGTTAACCTTATGATGGGCTTTAGTGCATCATTCTGGGTCTTTTTATTCCTTTGTATTCTCAATGGCATCTTCCAAGGTATGGGTGCTGGCCCTGCTTATGTGGTATTAGCAAGCTGGTTCCTGCGTAAATCTCGAGGAGTTACCACTGCAATGTTCAATATTTCACATAACGTAGGTGGCGGACTAGTCGCACCAATTGCAGGCGCAAGTATCGCATGGCTTGGTACTGAACATTGGCAAGCAGCACACTTTACTGTTCCAATAGTGTTAGCAACTATTATTGCAATTATTGTGTATATTTTCGGTAAAGGACGTACTTATAATGAAGGTTTAGCACCAACAAGCAAAATCTTAGGTACAGAACAAGAAGAGCTAATTGTTACCAAAGAAGAAAATGTGAATTTAACTACATGGGAAATTTTCCGTGATTATATTGTAAAAGATATTAATGTTTGGTTCGTATCATTTATCGATGTATTTACTTATATGATCCGTTTCGGCGTATTAACTTGGTTACCACTTTACTTATTAGAAACTAAAGGTTTCTCAAAAGGTCAAATGGCAACCGCATTTGCTATCTTTGAATGGGCTGCAATTCCCTCAAAATTATTAGCGGGATGGTTAACCGATACCTACTTCAAAGGGTGCCGTATGCCGCTTGCGATCATCACATTAGTCGGTGTAGGTGCAGCAATGTTTGCTTACTGGGGTGGACAAGATTTATTAACGGTAACCATTGGTGCAGGCATCATTGGTTGTTTAATCTATGTACCAATGTTCTTATCATCATTACAAACTATTGAATTAGTTCCCTCATTTGCGGCTGGTTCTGCAACAGGTTTACGTGGTTTACTCAGTTACATTTTAGGGAGTTTCTCAGGTACTGCATTATTCGGAATCTTAGCTGAACGCTTTGGTTGGGATGCAGGTTTCTACCTCTTATTATTCGCAGTATGTGGTTGTATTTTCTGCTGTTATATGACTCACTTAGGTGTGTTACGTTTAGAAAAGAAAAAATTAGCACAAGCAGCAAATCATTAATATTAAGTAAAAGTGCGGTAAAATTTACCGCACTTTTTTGTTTATTAAAAAGCTGATAAATCTCCTCATATTTATACTCTAAATAATGTATAGATTGAATAAAGTGTTGCCAATGTACAACCATTAATTATTCATTTACGGCATAATTGCGAAAATTTTGCAAAAAATTAACCGCTTATTTGTGTTAAAATCCCCTCAATTTTTTCTTATCTGAATTTAAATATCGTAATGACTCAACAACGTTTCGTTCATCTTAAAGTCCATAGTGATTTCTCTATGATTAACGGTTTGGCTAAAGTAAAACCGTTAGTCAAAACGGCAGTTGCCAACAATATGGTAGCAATGGCATTAACCGATTTCAGTAACTTTTGCGGATTGGTGAAATTTTATGGCGAAGCGTTAGGTTCCGGATTAAAACCGATTATCGGTGCGGATATTTTCGTGCGTCCCGAACCGGATAGCGAAGACTTCTTTGAATTAACTTTATTGGCAAAAAACAACACCGGTTATCACAATATTACTCTTTTACTTTCAAAAGCTTATCAACAAGGTTATGTCGAATTCCCAGTAGTTGAAAAAGCGTGGCTTGCCGAGTTAAATGAAGGCATCATTGTGCTTTCCGGCGGGCGAAACGGCGATGTAGGGAAAGCATTACTCAAAGAAAATGAAGCGGAAGCAGACGAATTAATTAGCTTTTACCAGCAATATTTTCCGAATCATTACTATCTTTCTCTTTGTCGTACCGGTCGTATGGATGAAGAACGCTACATTCAACAAGCCGTACCTTTTTCACAAAAACACCAATTACCGTTAGTGGCGGTTAATGATGTGGTGTTCTTGAAAGAGGATGATTTTGATGCACACGAAATTCGGGTGGCAATCCACGACAGCTATACCTTAGATGATCCGAAGCGTCCGAAAAAATATTCACCGCAACAACATTTCCGTAGCGAACAAGAAATGTGTACCTTGTTTGCCGATTTACCGCAAGCGGTTGAAAATACGCTACAAATTGCAATGCGATGCAATGTGACCGTACGTTTAGGCGAATATTTCTTACCGAATTTCCCAACCGGCGATCTTTCTACCGAAGATTTTTTAGTGAAAAAATCACGGGAAGGTTTGGAAGAACGTTTGGAATTTCTGTTCCCTGATCCGGAAGAACGTAAAAACAAGAGGTCTGTTTATGATGAACGTTTGCAAGTCGAGCTGGACGTAATTAACCAAATGGGCTTCCCCGGCTACTTCCTGATCGTAATGGAATTTATTCAGTGGTCGAAAGACAACGATATTCCGGTTGGCCCAGGGCGTGGTTCCGGTGCGGGTTCTTTAGTAGCGTATGCGTTAAAAATTACCGATTTAGATCCGCTTGCCTTCGACTTGCTCTTTGAGCGTTTCTTAAATCCGGAGCGTGTTTCAATGCCCGATTTCGACGTCGATTTCTGTATGGATGGGCGAGATCGTGTTATTGAACACGTTGCCGACACTTACGGTCGCCAAGCGGTTTCACAGATCATTACTTTCGGTACGATGGCAGCAAAAGCGGTAATCCGAGATGTAGGCCGTGTGCTTGGTCATCCGTATAATTTTGTCGATCGTATTTCTAAACTGATTCCACCGGATCCGGGTATGACCTTGGCTAAAGCGTTTGATGCCGAGCCGAAATTGCCAGAACTTTACGAAGCCGATGAAGAAGTGAAAGACTTAATCGATATGGCTCGTAAATTGGAAGGCGTAACCCGAAATGCCGGTAAACACGCCGGTGGTGTGGTTATCGCACCAACGGCAATTACCGATTTCTCACCGCTTTATTGTGATTCGGAAGGGCTCCATCCGGTGACTCACTTCGATAAAAACGATGTGGAATATGCCGGTTTAGTAAAATTTGACTTCTTAGGCTTACGCACGCTCACCATTATTAAATGGGCGTTGGAAATGATCAACCAGCGTTTAGCCCGAGAAGGCAAAGAACCGGTGCGTATCGAGAGTATTCCGTTAGATGATAAGAAATCTTTTGATCTTTTACTCGCATCGAAAACAACGGCGGTATTCCAGCTAGAGTCACGCGGAATGAAAGATCTGATTTCACGTCTGAAGCCCGACTGTTTTGAAGATATTATCGCGTTAGTAGCATTATTCCGTCCCGGCCCGCTTGAATCCGGCATGGTACAAAACTTTATCGACCGTAAACACGGCAACGAAGAAGTTTCTTACCCTGATGCACAATATCAGCACGAATCGCTTAAACCGATTTTGGCTCCGACCTATGGCGTTATTGTTTACCAAGAGCAGGTAATGCAAATCGCACAGGTACTTGCCGGTTATACCTTAGGCGGCGCAGACTTATTACGCCGTGCAATGGGTAAGAAAAAGCCGGAAGAAATGGCGGCACAGCGTGAAATCTTCGAAAAAGGAGCGATCAAACAAGGTGTTGATGGCGATCTTGCGATGAAAATCTTTGACTTGGTGGAAAAATTCGCCGGTTATGGTTTTAACAAATCGCACTCTGCCGCTTATGCGTTGGTTTCTTACCAAACATTATGGCTGAAAGCACACTACCCTGCCGAATTTATGGCAGCGGTAATGACTTCAGAGATGGATAATACCGATAAAATCGTTGGCTTTTATGACGAATGTATCAATATGGGCTTAACCGTTGTTCCGCCTGATGTAAACAGTGGTAAACACCGTTTTTCAGTGAATGAAAAAGGCGAAATCGTGTACGGTTTAGGTGCAATTAAAGGTGTGGGTGAAGGCCCGGTTGAAGCAATTTTAGAAGCGCGTGAAAAAGACGGTATCTTCAAAGATTTATTTTATTTGACTGCTCGTGTCGATCTGAAAAAAATCAATCGCCGTACCTTTGAAAGCTTAATTATGTCAGGCGCTTTCGATAAATTAGGTCCGCATCGTGCTGCATTGATGAAAAATTTAGAAGACGCACTAAAAGCTTCTGACCAACATAGCAAAATGGAAGCACTCGGACAAAGTGATATGTTCGGTGTGCTAACTGAAACGCCGGAAGAAGTGCAAAACGCCTATGCGAATACGCCGAAATGGTCGGAACAAACCATTTTAGAAGGCGAACGTACCACACTCGGTTTATATTTAAGCGGTCACCCAATCGGACGATTCTTAAAAGAGTTATCACACTATGCACCAGTACGTCTAAATGAACTACAACCAACACGCCGTGGGCAAGTGGTCACAGTTGCCGGTATTATTATGGGGTCGCGTATCGCCATAACTAAACGAGGTAGCCGTCTTGGGATTGCAACTATTGAAGATCGTTCCGGTAAATTAGATATGACACTATTTTCGGAAGCTCTCGAAACTTACGGCCATCTTTTAGAGAAAGATCGTATTGTGATCGCAACCGGTTCGGTACAATTCGATGATTTTAGCGGCGGGTTAAAAATGTCAGTACGAGAAATCGCCACTTTAGATGAAGCTCGCAGCCGCTATGCGAAAAGCCTTGCTTTAGCGGTTAGTCAAGAACAGCTTACTCCGCAATTTGTAAAAGAATTACGAGAAATCATTGAACCGAATAAGGAAGGGACGTTACCGCTACATTTCTACTACCAAAGTCCTGAAGGCAGAGCCTTATTGCGAAGCGGTGTAGAATGGCGAATTACCCCGAAAGATGAAATGCTCGACCAACTCAAAACCCTACTCGGCGAAAATGCCGTAGAACTGGAGTTCGAGTAACAAAGGCATAGTAGACAAAACAAGCGGTTGAATTTGCAGATTTTTTACAAATTTGACCGCTTGTTATTTGGTGAAATGGAAAATATGTAACTTTTGTCTATTAAACCATTAAAGCTGTACCGCTAATTTTGCATAGGCTCGTTCGGCTTTTGCCAAGGCTTTTTCGGTATTCTCGTCACGGGCCAAGATGACACCTAAACGACGGTGACCGTTAACCTCACCTTTACCAAATAAACGAATATTGGTGCCGATTTCTTCTAACACTTTATCAAGATTACCGAATCTCACATTATTTGATTTGCCTTCAACTACAATCGCCTTGGAAGCTGCTGGGCTAATTTGATAAATTTCTGGAATCGGTAAACCTAAAATCGCACGAGCGTGTAAGGCAAACTGAGACAGCTCTTGCGAAGCCATGGTGACCATTCCCGTATCATGCGGGCGAGGCGAAACTTCATTAAAGATAATTTCATCACCACAAACAAACAATTCCACACCAAAAATACCGCGTCCGCCTAATGCCGTTGTAATTCGCTCTGCGGTTTCTTGCGCACGTTTTAATGCAAGTTCAGACATCGCTTGCGGCTGCCAAGATTCACGATAATCGCCATCTTCTTGGCGATGTCCGATTGGTGCTAAGAAAGATGTACCATTTACATGACGCACGGTTAATTGCGTGATTTCATAATCGAATTTGATAAAGCCTTCTACGATCACTCGTCCGCTGCCAGCACGTCCGCCTTCTTGCGAGTAATCCCATGCTTGTTGAATTTGATCCTCAGATTTAATCACTGATTGTCCGTGACCGGATGATGACATAATCGGTTTAACTACACATGGAAGACCAATTTCAACTACGGCTTTCTGAAAATCATCAAAGTTATCAACGAAGAAATAAGGTGATGTTTTTAAGCCAAGTTCTTCCGCTGCTAAACGGCGAATACCTTCACGGTTCATTGTTAATTGGGTTGCCTTTGCAGTCGGCACCACATTGTAGCCTTCTTGCTCTAACTCTACCAACGTTGCTGTCGCAATCGCTTCAACTTCCGGCACGATAAAATCCGGCTTCTCTTGTTCCACTAATGCACGTAACGCTGCGCCATCTAACATGGAGATCGTATAAGAACGATGTGCTACTTGTTGTGCCGGCGGATTTTCATAGCGATCCACCGCAATCACTTCTACTCCTAAGCGTTGTAGTTCAATTACAACTTCTTTACCTAACTCACCTGAGCCAAGCATCATCACTTTCGTAGCATTCGGTCTTAATGGCGTGCCAATTGTGGTCATTTTTGATCCTCTTTAATTTAAAGCAAACGTTTGCGTGAATTATATAATAAAAGCGGTAAGATTTTGTAAAAAATTTGCTAAATCTTACCGCTTGTTAAGTACTAGTCGAGTGATTATGCCGATTTATCATCCGCTTTCTCTAGCTCTTCCGCTTTTTCCATTGCACCTTGAATAGTGAGCTGGATTTCCACCGAAGTCAACGTTCTGAGCATTTCCTCCGCTTCCATGACTTTCGCAATAACCGCATTGCCTTGTTCATCAAAATAACCTTGCGCTTTTAAGCTTGCACTAAAGGTTGAGAAAATCGCCTTATCAAAAAACTCCGGTGCATTGATACCGTGTAAAATCGAAAGACGTTGTGCGATAGAACGGCTTTCTTTTTCTAACGCATTACGACTTATTTCCGGTTGCTCCAACAAGACACTTAAGCTGATGTAGTAACGTTGTAAAATTTCACGCACACCTGCCGCATGAAGCTGTAATGCACGTACACGAGAACGATTAATTTTTAATACATCACTTTCGTATTTAATAATTTGCTGACGAGTAAACTCGGTTAAAATCAGTTCAACTTGCTGACGAACTTCGCTTTCATCGAAGTGAAGGAATAATTCAGCTTTTAAGAACGGGTAAATATGACTTACCGTTTTCATAATCAGATCTTTGGATACCGATTCGTGGTGTAAGACGATACTTGCAACCAATGATGGCAACACAAACAGATGCTGAATATTATTACGGTAATAAGTCATCAATACCGCAGATTCACGATCTAAGCGAATCATTTCACCAAAATTATCTTTCTCACTCACCACGCCGGAACGAGGTAACGTAAGCACATGCTGTAACATTTCTTCCGCAGGTTCTTTCGGAATAGTGATATCCGCCGAATAAGGTACGTTTTTAAATAATTGTAGGTAGCTATCTACTTGTTCAATTAATTGTTCGCTTGCTAATGCTCGCTGACGAGAAGCTAACAATACCGAGCCGATCAAGTTTTTCGCGGTCACTGCCGCTGCATTATTAATATTCACCATCACTTGCTGAGCCACAGAATCCACCGCCTCATTTAGCCATTTCGGACGTACATCTTCAGAAGGAGGTTCTTTCCATTCAGGGAAATGTTGATTCAAATAATTGTTTACTTGAATAGGTTCACCAAAATTCACATAGCCTTGTCCTAAATTACGTAATTTTTTAATCACACGTAACACTAAGCCAGCATTTTCTTTTTCTTTCTCCGCACCTCGCAATTCTTTTGCATAAGTATCTACTTCAAGCACGTGTTCATAACCGATATAAACCGGTACAATACTAATCGGGCGAGTTAAACCACGTTGTAATGCTTGTAATGTCATCGACATCATACCGGTTTTCGGCTCAAGTAAGCGTCCGGTACGAGAACGGCCACCCTCAATAAAATATTCCACCGAATATCCTCGATAAAATAGCTCTGCCAAATACTCACGGAAAATCGTTGAATATAAGCGGTTGCCTTTAAATGTACGGCGAATAAAGAATGCCCCACCACGGCGGAAAAACGCCCCTGCCGGCCAGAAATTTAGGTTAATACCTGCAGCAATATGCGGTGGAACTAAGCCTTGATGGTACAAAATGTATGATAGTAATAAGTAGTCCATATGACTACGGTGGCACGGTACATAAACAATCTCATGCCCTTCTAAAGCAAGCTTACGTACACGTTCCGCATTCTGCACACTGATACCTTGATACAACTTATTCCATAACCAACTTAGCACACGATCCGCCATACGTAACGTCTCGTGGCTCACATCGGCTGCAATCTCATCCAAGATTTTCTCCGCTTCTTGCTGCGCTTTTTCTTTGGAAATCTTTTTCGATTTTGCTTCGTCTTCAATCGCCTGCACAATGGCTGACAATTGGATCAGTTTATTAAACATCGCTTGGCGATCAGGCAAACGTGGCCCAGTTGCCGAATAACGTTGCTTAGCAAAGTGCATTTTTGCCACTCGAGCCAGCTTTTGTGCCAATCCTTCTTCCGCACCATGTTCAGTCACCATATAACGCAAAGATAATGCTTGAGAAAAACGCACAAAATTATCTCGTCCAAACCAGATCATGGCAATGATGCGTTGAAAAGTACTCATAAAACGCAGAGATGGTGCTTTTTCTTTACCCGGTGAGCGCCCCCATAACACAGATACCGGTACTAGCTGCACATCTAAATTTTCATCCGTTCGATGCAAATCCAGATAACGATAGAAGAGAGATTCAGTCTCGCTTTTAGCTCCTTTCGATTTAAAAAAACGACGACCTTCATCTAAAAAGACATAACGAGGTAAGGACTGACCGTTAATCTCATTAGTTTGTAATGGATCAGGTAAATTCCGTACTTGGCAATTCTTTTGTAGAATTAATAAATCCGTTTGGGACGTATAAGGTAATACGTAAATAATAGGTTGTGATAGATTTAATGATAGTTCGTTCACCGGATCGGTAGGAATAGAACGAGACTTAACTAACAACGAAAGCGGAACATTCAACACTTTCCGATAAAAATTTAAGAGGCTAGACATTTTAATATCCTTAATTGTTATGGTTTATGCCATCTATATGTATACGAAATATAGTCTATCATAAATTTGTCAGAATTTTCTGAATTTATCTAGTTACAAATAAAAAATTACTGTATATAATGACACAAATTTCTGTATATAAAGACAGTGAGGAAAAAATGTCACGTAAACACTTAACTGCTCGTCAGCAAGAAATCTTTGATTTTGTCAAACACCATATTGAAACCACTGGTATGCCGCCAACACGAGTAGAAATTGCCAGAGAAATCGGTTTTAAATCACCTAATGCGGCAGAAGAACATTTAAAAGCACTGGCTCGTAAAGGTTATATTGAAATGCTTTCCGGTACTTCGCGCGGTATCCGTATCTTAGTAAATAACGAAACTGAAGAAGCAGCCAATGATGACGACTTACCTCTAATTGGAAAAGTAGCGGCCGGAACACCGATTATGGCGATTGAACACGTTGAGAGCCATTATCCGGTAAACGGTGCTATGTTTAATCCGAATGCAGATTACTTACTTAAGGTAAATGGTAATTCAATGGAAAAAATTGGCATTTTAGACGGTGATTTACTTACCGTACATAAAACAAACTTTGCCCGTAACGGTCAGGTTGTTGTCGCACGTGTTGATGATGAAGTTACCGTAAAACGTTTAGAGAAAAAAGGTGATCTCATTTATCTTCATCCTGAAAATGATGAATTAGAGCCAATTATTGTTGATCCTCGTATTGAATATATCGAAATTGAAGGGATTGCCGTTGGTGTGATTCGTAATAACGCTTGGATGTAATCTCAATATTAGGAGAATATGCGATAAGCTGTTCTCCTAAATCATTATCATACGCTTATGCAACTTTCCACCTTTTCACATTCCGAAGCAGAATTACTTGAAAAAGCAAACTGGCTCGCTGGTTTTATGCTAGGAGAAATCGCACAACAATTAAATGTTGCTGTTCCGCCGGATCTTCGCCGAGACAAAGGTTGGGTCGGACAATTAATCGAAACAGCTTTAGGCGCCAAAGCCGGCAGCAAGCCAGAACAAGATTTTGCACATTTAGGGATTGAACTCAAAACTATTCCTATTAATCATAAAGGTTTTCCTCTAGAAACGACCTTTGTCAGTTTAGCGCCGCTGACGCAAAATACCGGTATTACTTGGCAGACCTCGCATGTTCGCCATAAATTACAAAAAGTGTTATGGATTCCGGTGCAAGGAGAAAGACAAATTCCGGTTGCAGCACGCCATATCGGACAACCTATTTTATGGACACCTTCATTTGAACAGGAACAACAGTTGAAAAATGACTGGGAAGAATTAATGGAATACATTATTTTTGGGCGTTTAAATGAGATTAATGCCACGCTTGGTGAAGTCATGCAATTACGTCCTAAAGGTCGAAACAGTCGTTCACTCACAACGGCAATTAATCAGCAAGGTGAACGAGTCCAATCTTTACCGTTAGGCTTTTATTTACGTAAACAATTTACCGCCGAAATTTTACAGAATTTTTTACGTTCTCCTCTTTAATTTTTATGCGACTCTCGCTATGATTAGCGCCTTTTAAATTATAGGTAATAACCTATTAAATCGTTTTCTTTTAAAAGGATATTTTATGTTGATTGGATTGCAAATCCCGAAGCGTGGGTCGCACTCTTAACCCTTACTGGGCTTGAAATTGTATTAGGTATTGATAACATTATTGTTATCAGTATTTTAGTTTCACGCCTCCCGATTCACCAACGCCAATCAGCTCGTATTATTGGTTTAGCATTAGCAATGGGAACACGTATCCTATTATTGCTTTCCCTCGCTTGGATGATGAAGTTAGTTGATCCGCTTTTCTCTATTGCCGGTATGCCGATTTCCGGTCGTGATTTAATTCTTTTAGTCGGTGGTATCTTCCTAATTGTGAAAAGTGCGATGGAATTAAAATAATCTATTGCTGGCGAATCTCACGAAGAGAAAGAAGATTCGGCGAAGAAAGCTAGCTTTTTAATGATTTTAGTTCAAATTGCTATTTTTGACGTCGTTTTCTCGCTTGACTTGGTAATCACCGCAGTAGCAATGGCAGATGATATTCCAGTGATGGTTATCGCAATCATTATTGCGGTAGCCGTGATGATGCTTGCAGCAAAATCAATCGGTGATTTCGTAGATAATAACCCAACCATTAAAAACCTTGCATTAGCATTCTTAATTTTAATCGGTGTGGTATTAGTCGGCGAAGGCTTTAATATCCATATTCCAAAATCTGCAGTTTATACTGCGATGGGTTTCTCCGTAGTGGTATAATTACTCAATATTAAAATGCGTAAAAATCAAGAAAAACACGCTAAAGCATAATAAATCAGCCTTTGATGAAAATGATCTGCACCCC
>NZ_GL831080.1:786541-862374 GCF_000188255.1 Actinobacillus ureae ATCC 25976 | reverse complement strand
TCGGTCCTTAAATTAAACAGTCTAACTTTTTGGGGGCAGATCAAATGCATCTTTTTACAAATTCCGACCGCTTTCCATTCTCTCAAACGCTAGCCTATCCCTTGCTATCCGGCTGATTTTTGATTGCAGCAAAAATCATCGCCAAGATCGGTCCAGAAATATTATGCCAAAAGCTAAATACGGCACTTGGTACGGCAATCAATGGATTGGCTTTAAAATGCAATGCGGCGAGCGCTGCGCCCAAGCCTGAATTTTGCATCCCAACCTCAATCGCAATCGCTTTACTATCGGCAATAGGTAATTTAAATACACGTCCGATTAAGTAACCAGTCAAATAGCCTAACCCGTTATGCACCGCCACTACTAAGAAAATCAATAGCCCTGATTCAATAATGCGATCTTTACTTACTGAAACAACAGCGGTCACAATCAATACAATCGCTAATACTGAAATTAACGGCATAGTTTGGCTAAACTGCTCAATTTTTTGCTTAAAGATAGAACGGATCATCACACCGATAAAAATTGGTAAAAGCACCATTTTTAATACCGAAACAAACATCGCACCAGCATCAATTTCTAGCCATTCGCTGGCAAAAATATAAAATACCGCTGGGGTAAGTAATGGCGCTAATAATGTCGAAACCGTGGTACAAGCAACAGACAATGCGGTATTACCTTTTGCTAAATACGTCATCACATTTGATGAAGTGCCACCAGGGCAAGAGCCGACCAAAATCACACCGATGGCTAAATCCGGTGGAAGTTGAAATGCTTTAGCTAAAGCAAATGCGATGCTAGGCATCACGACAAATTGGGCAATTACACCTAAAATCGCAGCCTTGGGATTTTTAGTGACTTCCGCGAAATCTTTAAAGGTAAGCGTTAAGCCCATGCCTAACATCACAATCCCTAATAAATAAGGAATCCAAGGGACAAACTGTTTAAACGTATCAGGAAATTGTGCTGCAATAAAAGCAAAAAACACGACCCAGACGGCAAAAGTTTTACTGACAAATTGTGTTATTTTCAAAAGTGCATTCATGTTGTGTCCTTAATTGTTATTGATTTAGATTAAAAGAGTAACAGGCTAACGTACTTTTTTACAAAAGTGAATAGACAAAAATCAGGTTTATTTGTATCCTTTGGGCGCTTTGGCTGTCATTGCCAAAGTTGCGAAAGACACAAACACGAAAGGAGAACATAATGAAATTAGTTAAATTAATTGCTATTACGGTAGCATCAATGTTTGCATTAACCGGCTGTCATCACCATGCACAAAAGCACGATGAAATGATTTTGCAAGAACAAGCAGCGTTAGGGATTAACTGGATGCAACAATCCGGTGAATATCAAGCATTAGCTCACCAAGCTTTCAATATGGCAAAAATTGCGTTTGATAATGCAAAAGTAACGAAAGGTAAGAAAAAAGCGGTTGTTGTTGACCTTGACGAAACCATGGTGGACAACAGCCCTTACGCAGGTTGGCAAGTAAAAAATCATAAATCATTTGACGGCGAAAGCTGGACACGCTGGGTAAATGCACGCCAAACTCAAGCGATTGCCGGTGCTGTTGAATTTAATAATTATGTAAACAGCCACAAAGGTACAATGTTCTACGTATCAAACCGTAAAGACAGCAGCGAAAAAGCAGCAACTATCGATGATATGAAAGAATTAGGTTTCACCGGTGTAAGCGAGCAAACATTATTCCTCAAAAAAGACAAATCAAACAAAACGCCTCGTTTCGAACAAATTGAAAAACAAGGTTATGAAATCGTGCTTTACCTAGGCGATAACTTAAATGACTTTGGTGATGCAACCTACAAAAAATCAAATGCGGAGCGTCGTGACTTTGTCAGCGCAAACAAAGAAAAATTTGGTAAACAATTTATCGTATTACCAAACCCGAACTACGGTGACTGGGAAGGTGGTCTAGATAAAAACTATTACAAAGGCGATGCGAAAAGCCGTTTAGACATCCGTCACAACGCCATTAAAGCCTGGGATGGTAAATAATTGATAAAAAGAGACCGCTTATCAAAGCTTCTGATAAGCGGTCTTTTATTGTGACTTATTTAAGTCATTATGCTCTTTCACGCATATGTTTAATGAAAAAATAGAGATTGGTGCAGGTCACAAAAAAGTTTAAACCTGCAACAGGTAAAGAACCTATCATTAATCCGTAAATGGTGAAGCAAGCACACCCTACCGCATTCACAAAACGCAACTTAATCACATCTTTTAATAAAAAAGATACGCCTACTAAAAACATCGCAAAGTAGCCGAATAACTCTACATAATCCATAAGAACCTCCTAAAATTAATTACTGTGTATTATTTTAATCAGTCTTATTTTGTTTGTGTTTAACTTTAAAAAAAGCAAAGGATTGCGTTCACATTTTTATGTTTTGATTGACGATAAAATCAGCAGCCACTACGTTCCAGTAACATAAAACGGCATTGATAAGGGTTTTGCTCATCAATTTCAGACCATGTTTCCGCTTTTAATTGCCAATTTTCTTCATCGAATTCAAAAAACGTATCGCCTTCAATCTCCGCCTGTATTTCGGTTAAATAGAGTTTGTTTGCAACAGGAATAGTTTGTTTAAAAAGCTCGCCGCCACCAATCACCATAATTTCTTCCACATTTGCAAAAGTTTTGGCTAATTCGACCGCTTGTTCAAAATTAGTCGCCGCATAAGCGCCTTCTACTGAAAAGCCGGAACGAGATAAAATAATATTAGGACGTTTAGGTAGTAAGCGACCGATAGATTCGTAAGTTTTGCGCCCCATAATCACTGGCTTGCCCACTGTATTTTGACGAAACCATGCCAAATCAACCGGTAAATGCCACGGCATTTGATTATCCTTACCAATCACGTGATTTTTTGTACGTGCTACAATTAAACTAATTTCCATCGTTTTTCCGCCCTTATGCCTTTTAGTTTGATTTAAGTTGAAATTAATAGTAATTTTAGCAAACAAAAGTGCTACTTTTCATATAATTCTTTTTTTGTTTACACAACCTACCAAAATACAGCTTATGAGCAAGACTATTGTTATCAAATTTGGGACAAGTACCCTCACCCATGGCGGTAAAAGTTTAAGCCGCCCTTATATGTTAGAGTTAGTTAAACAAATTGCTCAACTGCATCAGCATCATCGTGTGATTGTTGTGACATCCGGTGCTGCGGCGGCTGGACGTGATTATCTCGGTCATCCTGAACTTCCCAAAACGCTTGCTTATAAACAAATGTTAGCGGCGGTTGGACAAAGCCAACTGATTCGGACTTGGGAAAATTTATTCGATATTTATGGTATTCATATCGGGCAAATTTTATTAACACGTGCCGATATTGACGATCGTGAACGTTTCCTAAATGCTCGAGATACGCTAAATGCGCTGTTAGAACAAAAAATCATTCCGGTGATCAATGAAAATGACACGGTGGCAACCGAAGAATTTAAAGTGGGCGATAACGATAACTTATCTGCTTTAGTTGCGATCCTTGCACACGCCGACCAACTCTATTTATTAACCGACCAAGAGGGGCTTTTTAGCGCAGACCCTCGTAAAGATCCGAATGCGTCGCTTCTTTCTGTCGTTGAAAGGATTACGCCGGAAATTCGTCAAATTGCCGGCGGAAGTTCAACCGGACTCGGTACTGGTGGCATGAGCACAAAAATTACTGCGGCAGATATTGCTACTCGTTCAGGTGTAGAGACGATTATTGCTTCAGGCTCTCGTGAAAACGTGTTGGTTGATTTAGCCAATGATGTGGCGATCGGTAGCAAATTTTTAGTACAATCCGACTGCTTAGAAGGCAGAAAACAATGGTTATTCGCTGCCCCGCAGGTGGGGGCATTAACAGTTGATAAAGGTGCGGAAGCCGCATTATTGCAGCATAAATCACTCTTGCCTGTCGGTGTTTCAGATATAAAAGGTGTCTTTAGTCGTGGCGAAGTGGTTAAAATCTTTAATCAAGAAGGCAAAGCTCTTGCGCTCGGCTTAGCACGTTACAGTAGCGAAGCGTTAGAACGCATTAAAGGCAAGAAATCAGCAGAAATCGAATCATTGTTAGGCTATGAATTCGGCTCAGTTGCCGTACATATAGATGAAATGGTGATTTATTAACAAACAAGCGGTCAAATTTGCTAAAAATTTTGCAAATTTAACCGCTTGCATAAGGGAGAGAAAATGGAATTAGGACGAGATGTTTTTGCAATCTTATTTAGCGTAGCAATGATAGCCGGCTTTATTGACGCAATCGCCGGCGGTGGCGGATTACTGACGATTCCGGCATTATTAGCTGTCGGTGTCCCCCCTGCCATGGCATTAGGTACCAATAAGTTGCAAGCCTGCGGTGGGTCATTTTCCGCTTCTATCTATTTCGTGCGCAAAAAAGCAGTCGATGTCAAACAGATTTTCCTATTGATCTTATTGACTTTTATTGGTGCCGCTTGCGGTACAATCTTCGTGCAAACCATTGATGTGAACGCACTACAAGCGTTGTTACCGTTCTTGGTATTGATTATCGGTATTTATTTTTTATTTAGCCCAAGTATCGGTGACGAAGATCGAAAACAACGTATCAGCCTACCGTTATTTGCCTTTACGGCAGCTGCCGGTGTTGGTTTTTATGACGGAATGTTTGGGCCGGCAACCGGTTCGTTTTTCACTCTTGCATTTATTTTGTTACTTGGCTTTAATTTACCAAAAGCGGTGGCTCACGCCAAAGTGTTAAATTTTACCTCTAATTTTGCCTCATTGATTTTCTTTATTCTAGGCGGTGCCGTATTATGGAAAATCGGTCTTATCATGATGGTCGGGCAATTTATCGGCGGCACACTCGGGGCGAGAATGGTGGTGACCAAAGGCAAAAAATTAGTGCGTCCAATGTTAGTCACCATGTCATTTATAATGGTAGCAAAAATGCTCTATGATCAAGGCTTATTAAACTTTCTATGAATCAAGCAAAACGAATTGAAATTTTAACCCGTTTACGTAACGAAAACCCACACCCAACTACCGAACTTAATTACAGCAATCCGTTTGAATTACTGATTGCTGTCATTCTTTCTGCGCAAGCAACCGATAAAGGTGTGAATAAAGCCACTGATAAACTGTTTCCGGTGGCAAACACACCGCAAGCCATTTTGGATTTAGGTGTTGATGGGCTAAAAGAATATATTAAAACCATCGGGCTTTTTAATAGCAAAGCGGAAAACATTATTAAAACTTGCCGTGATTTAATCGAAAAACATCACGGTGAAGTACCGGAAAATCGTGAAGCGCTTGAAGCATTGGCGGGCGTTGGTCGAAAAACCGCAAATGTGGTACTGAATACCGCCTTCGGACACCCGGCCATTGCGGTGGATACGCATATTTTCCGTGTATCCAATCGTACCGGTTTTGCGCTGGGTAAAGACGTGATCAAAGTCGAAGAAAAATTACTCAAAGTCGTCCCTGCTGAATTCAAGGTAGATGTACATCACTGGTTGATTCTACACGGACGTTATACCTGTATTGCACGCAAACCTCGTTGCGGTTCTTGCATTATCGAAGATTTGTGCGAATACAAAGACAAAACGGAATAAGTTCCCCCTTCACATACAAGCGGTCGAATTTGTATTTTTTTGCAAATATTTATGTAAACTCGACCGCTGCTCCTATCTTTCTTAATCTATATTTCTTTTCTGCCTAACGGTGCTACAATGCCACCTTTTGCAACTCAACATCCCCTCCCGATAAGGACAAACAATGCCGAATCAGAATCGACTGACCGTGAAAGGTGAGCGTGTTGCGATTGTATCAGGACTCCGAACACCGTTTGCTCGTAAAGATACCGGTTTCAAAGATGCGTATGCAACCAGTCTTGGCACAATGGTAACCAATGAATTACTCAGCCGTACGGCGATTGAGCGAAAAGAAATCGAGCAATTAGTATTTGGTCAAGTGATCCAACAACCGGATATTCCAAATCCGGCACGTGAAATTGCGATTGCGCTCAATATGCCGCACTTACAATCTTACAGTATCAGTAGTTCTTGCTTATCAGGTTTACAAGCGATCGCCAATGTTGCTGGCAGTATTGTCAGTGGATCAATTTCTGCGGGTATTGCCGGTGGTGCCGATTCGATTTCTAATGCGCCGTTAAGCATTAGCCCTCGAGTTATTTATAACTTTAAATCGACTTTTGCCGCAGAAACGTTAGACGAAAAATATCGCCGTTTCCGTCAGTTCTCGTGGCGCGATTTCAAACCTCACAGCGTAAATTTAAAAGATTTCACCACCCAAATGTCCGTTGCGGAAGTTTCAGAGCAAATGGCGCAAGACTATAAAATCAGCCGAGAAGATCAGGACGGATATGCCCGTCTTTCCAACCAAAAAGCGGCAGATGCGTGGAAAATCGGTTTATTAAAAGAAGAAGTCATGCCTTCTTTTCCGCATCCTTATAAAGATTTTGTAGTCTCGGACACCTTAGTTTCCGCTGCAACCCGTTCTCGTCATTACCAACGTTTCTCACCTTTGGTAAATAAAGACTATGCCACCGTTACCGAAGCGAATATGCCACAACCGGTCGATGGCGCTGCGGCAGTTTTACTGATGAATGAAAGCAAAGCGAAAAATTTAGGGCTGACTCCACTTGGTTATATCCGCAGTTATGCCATTACTGGTAATGATATTTGGCAAGATATGTTCGCCGGTGCAACCATTGCCAGCGCTCAAGCGCTCGACCGTGCGGAACTGCAATTACAAGATATGAGCTTTATTGATATTCATGAATCTTCGGCAAGCCAAATGCTCGCCAATATTCAATTTTTTGAATCGAACGAATTTGCAAAAAAATACTTAAATCGAACCGCTTGTTTGGGCAAAATTGAGCTGGATAAGCTCAATCATTTAGGCGGTTCCATTGCGTTTGGTAACCCTCGTGCAGTAACCAGTTTACGCACAATTATTCAATCGCTTTACGCCTTAAAACGCCAAGGCGGCGGCTTAGCGTTAGTCGCTTCCTGTGGTTTAGGTGGCTTAGGTGCCGCAATGGTTTTAGAAAGTGAATAAGGGAAATACGATGATTGAACAACAAGAACCAACACCGGTGTTTCAAGTAGAAATTGATGATAACCGTATTGCGATTATTCGTATTCAAACTTTAGATAATGATGCTAACTGGTTACCGGAAAACTTTGTCAGCAAACTACGCAGCGTCATCGGTAGTGTCATCTATCAGCAAGCTAGAGGTGTGATTTTTATCTCTGCTCGTGCCCACAATTTTATTCAAGGCTTCAAGCCGAGCATTCTAAAAGAGAAAACGGCGGAACAACTAAGAATATTTTCACAAGAAGCGCAAGCAGTTATGCGAGAAATTAATACGTTAAAAATGCCGGTGATCGCCGCAATTGACGGCAATTGTTTCGGCTTAGGCTTAGAATTAGCATTGTCGTGTGATTATCGTTTAGCAACAGATGAACATCACACACAATTTGCGATGCCGCAAGTACGTTCCGGCTTATTACCGTTTGCCGGCGGTACGCAACGTTTACCTCGTTTAATCGGCTTACAAAATGCCACACCACTGTTGCTCTTTGGGCATAAAATCAATGCCGAACAAGCAAAAAAATTTATGTTAGTCGATAAGCTCGTGCCGGTAACCAGACTTTTTGATACCGCTTATCAAATGTTATTAAATAGCAAAGTGCAAAAAGTTGACTATAAACGACCGCTTACCTTATTCAAGAAATGGCGTAAACAACTGGAAGGCAACACACTATTTCGTAATAAGTTTCTCGACCGCACCGAAAATTTGGTATGGCTAAAAACCTTCGGTAACTACCCTGCGGTTGCTCGTCTGATCGAATTGCTGAAAGAGCCGCATTTCAAGGCTGGGTTAAACCTAGAACAACACGCATTCGCTGAGTTATTTCATACCGAAACCTCAAAAGTTTTGATTGATTTGAAAAAAACCGAGCGGGCAATGAAAGATAAATATCGCATTCGTAGTGATGTAAGAGATGTATTACAAGTGAGTGTGCTTGGTTCCGGGTATATGGGCGCAGGTATTGCTTATTTAACTGCAAATAATGCGCAAGTGCCGGTACGAATTAAAGACATTCATCCTTCAGAGATCCGTAAAGCACTACGTACCTGCTACGAGTTGATGCGCAATGAAGTGGATAAAAACCAGCTCAAGCCGGGGCAAATGATTCAGAGAATGAACCTAATTACCGGCGGTGAGCGTCTTGTTGCAGCAAAATCGACCGATTTTGTTATCGAAGCCGTGTATGAAGATCTCAAGCTAAAACAACGTATGTTGCAAGAAAGCGAAGCCTATTATGACGAACATGCTATTTTTGCAACCAACACGTCAACTTTCGCAATTCGAGATATTGCTTCGGTTGCTAAGCGGCCGGAAAATGTGATTGGCTTCCACTACTTTAGCCCGGTGGCAAAGCAAAAAATGGTTGAAATCGTGCCGCATGAAGGTACTTGTGAACATACGATTGCCACGGCGATCCACTTTGCGATTCAGCAAGGAAAAGTGCCGTTATTAGTCGTTGATAAACAAGGCTTCTTTATTAACCGCATTTTAACGCCGTTCTTATTAGAAGCGATTCAATGCTTAGTCGATGGCGAATCCATTGAGTTTATCGACCGTTCCTTGCAAGAATTCGGTTTCCATTTAGGCCCATTAGCGGTTATTGATGAAATGGGTTTAGATGTGATTGCCAAATCAAACCCTGCTCTGGTTCGTGAATTGGGCAAACGTTTTAGTTTGCCGGAAAGTGTCGATTTACTGATTCGCAATGAACGCAAAGGCTGTAAGAATAAACGCGGCTTTTATATGTATGATTCTAAAGGCGAACGTTTACAAGAGGATAAAAGTATTTATCATGTGATGGAAACCATCGCTCGTAATGATTTGGAATCCGAACAAATTGCCCGCCGTTGTATTTTACGTATGATTAATGAAGCGGCTTGGTGTTTACAAGATAATGTTATTCAGTCTATTGATGAAGGTAATGTGGCTTCCGTACTTGGTGCTGGTTTCCCTGAGTTTAGAGGTGGAATTTACGCTTATATGGACAAAATCGGTGCTAAAGAAATCGTTAAGCAATTACGTCAGCATGCTAAACAATACGGTACTCGTTTTGAACCTTGCGAATGGCTGATACAACAGGCTGAACCAGCTGAATCTATTTAAAAAAGGGATAATAGCCTTACTTATCCCCAAATCTCTAAAGGAAATAATTAATGAAAAAATCAACCCTTGCGATTTCTGTAGTGGCTGCATTAGCTGCGATCACTAGTGGCGGTGCGTGGTATACCGGTAACCAAATTGCGCAACGTTATCCGGAACTGCTTGAACAAGTAAATATTGGCTTAAAGGGCTTAAAAGCTTATGACATTCACGCCGACATCAGTGATGTCAAACTCACAAAAGGCGTTTTTAGTTCAGAAGTTCAATATAACGTCAATGTTAAAACAGATAAAAATAACTTTGTGCTTAAAGGAAACGACACCGTTTATCATGGACCGATTCCGTTAAATCGCTTAATGAAAGGCAATTTGGTGCCAATGTTATTAAGCGGTGAAACGCATATTTCTGCCGTGGACAACCAGCTTAAAAGCTATTTTGCCGGTAATGATGTTCTTTCAGCGACAACGGATATTCATTACAGCGGTAATGTAGCCGGTAATGCTACACTTAATCCGTTTAAATCGGAGAAGATTGAAACCTCAAAAATCTATTTGGAGGGCGATTATAACGGTTTCGGTAAACAACATTTGAACATTGAGTTACTAAAAATAAAAGGCGATAGTGAAAGTAATGATGCACTTGAATTAACCGGCTTACATTACACGGCAAATTACACACAAGATAAACAATATCCGGAGCTAAAAGGTTTAGGTGATTATCAAGCGAACATTAAAAAGCTCTCTGTTGTTAACGAAAAAAATGAGATCATCAATTTAAACGAACTGACTTCTAAAGGTCATAGTGAAATTAAAAATGAGCGTGTGGTTGGTTCTGGAGCTCTTACATTCAATGCAGATTGGGCAGCTGAAGCTAAAACCGCTGATTTAGGGAAGATTCATCTCGATATGATGATGGATTTTGACGCAAAATCATTTAATGAATTGACTTTACTTTCAGATAAATTGGAAAACGCATCGCCTGAAATCCAAAATCAGTTACAAACAGCTGTAACCGACCTTATTACTAAAGCACCTAAATTAAAAATTAACGAACTTTCGATTAAAAATGCGAAAGGTAAAAATAGTTTCTCACTTAATTTAGATTTGGACAAATTCGATATTGCACAAATCTCACAAGCGAAATCTATCGAAGATACGCTTAAAATCTTTAAGCCGTCTCAGCTAGATCTAAATGTAAATCTAGCAGCAAGTGAAGAAATGACAAAACAATGGTTAACCATTGCGCCTGATGCAAATTATGTCGGTACACCGGAAGAAAATGCCAAACTACGTATTCAAGAATTAACCAATAGCGCAAAATATTCAGGTATTGCTACTGTGGACGCAGAGAATATTAAACTGGCATTAAAAATTGAGAATGGCAAAGTAAACTTAAATGGTAGAGAGGTATCAGAATCCGAACTACAATTGGCACTGTGGGCAATTATGCTCGGTGCGAGCGGCTTAGGTCACTAGTCATTCATTAAACAAGCGGTCTGTTTTGGTAGAAAATTTGCAAAATTCTTACTAAAACAGACCGCTTGTTTTTACCTTAAAGCCACTGATATAGAGCAATAATCAGCGGCATGGTAAACACACAAAGTAAGGTGGTTACGCCATAAATTGCACTAGCTTTTCTTGCGTCTTGGTTATATACCACCGCCATTTGGGTAACAGTTGCCGCCGAAGGACTAGTGGTTGCCAAGAAACTAATCATCGCAATAGTTGCACCGTTCTCTGCTACCCAACTGCCAAAGTCGAACGCTTTCACAATCACCAATAAAATCAGCGGGATAAAAATCAAGCGAAGAAACGAAACCAAATAAATACGCTTATCAGCCATAATTTCTTTGACCGGAATCGACGTAATTAACATCCCAGCCACTAACATCGCCATCGGCCCAATCATATCGCCAAGCCAAGCTAACGTACCGGAAATTACACTCGGTAATTTAATTTGTAACAGGAACAACAGCATACCAATCACAATCGCAATAATGTTGATATTAGTCACAATCTTTTTCAAAGACACTTCGCCCTTACCGCACAATAACATGCGTAAATGCGACCAAAACAAGAAATTTTGTACCACCATAAAACCGGTGGCATAAATCACCCATTCATTGCCAAATAACGAAGCGACCAACGGAATAATCAAATTACCTGAATTGGAATAAATGGCGGTGGCGTGTTCCAAATTATTTAATTTAAAAATCGGTTTTAATATTTTACCAATCAAGATCAACAGACCGCTCAGCAAAATCGCCATACCGAAAGACAAATATAAGCCGTGTAAAATAGCGTCCGAATATTCGATTTGAAAGGCGGTAATCAGCATAGACGGACTAATAATATACAACCCGATAACCGAAATAGGATAACTTTGTTCCGAAGTCAGCAATTTCAGCTTCACCAATAAATAACCGAGTAACACAATAATGGTTAACTGAGTGATTTTCTCCGCTAACAATAAAGCGATGTCCATATTAGGCTTTCTCCAATAACAAGCGTTTCTCACCGGAATATACGGTCGCTTTTCCTTTGCGGGTAAAAGCACTCAAAGTGAAATCATGTGCCTGCGCAATCTCAACCGCTAATGCTGTTGTTGCAGAAATGGCACACAACATTTCGATACCGACCGCCAAACATTTCTGCACCATTTCAAAACTAGCTCGACTGGTCACAAACACAAAACCAAGCGGCTTACCGGCTTTCGCATACCAACCAATGAGTTTATCGAGTGCTACGTGTCTGCCAACATCTTCTCGAATCGCTAGCAATTCCCCTTGCGGAGAAAAGAATGCCGCCGCATGGCTTGCGCCGGTTTGTTGTACTAATTGTTGCGCTTGTTCCAGTTGTTGCAAACAATCATCGAATACCTGTGGATTTACGGCTTGCAAGCGGTCATTTTTTTGTAAAAATTTGCAACTTTGACTGACTTGCTCCAATTGCTCTACCCCGCAGATTCCACAGCCGGTTCTGCCGGTCATCGAACGGCGTTTTTCTTTCAGCGCCACAAATTGGCGAGTGGCGATTTCCATTTGTACTTCGATACCGTTGCACTGTTCAATCACATCCAAGCCATATAATTCTTGTTTATCGGTTAAAATGCCTTCCGCCAACGAAAAACCTAACGCAAAATCTTCCAAATCTTGTGGACTCGTCATCATTACCGCATGAGAAATCCCGTTATACACTAATGCAACCGGCACTTCACAAATAAGATTTTCTTGAAGTTCAGTGGTAAAAAATTGTTGTAATTTCACCGCTTGTTTTTGTATTGTTATATCCATGATTTATTCCAAATAATATTCCCACAAATATTTTTTTACCTTTATTCTACAATTTTTTCCTACCCAACAATATAAAAGTTTCCTATCTATATTTCTGTTAGAAAATAAAAATCACTCGCACCAAATAACATTTCTTTAACAAAAACCTACTTTTTGCTTGCATTTTACATTTATTTTGTTAAAAATTTGTAAAACTCAAAATGTTCAACGACATTTAAATCCCGCTAGTATTCCGTTAAATATTTAAGCTATATCAACTAACTGCAAATAGTGCTAGTTTTACTTACGATTGGGTATGGCTTATTAAAAATAAAGGTCAATAATAGCTTTCACTTTAAATGCAGTATGCAATTAGAGCTTTTCAGATTATTCGCATTAATTCTTATTAATGTTTCGTTTTAAGTAGGAGTGATTATGCAGGTCTCTAGACGTAAGTTCTTTAAGATCTGTGCAGGTGGTATGGCGGGCACATCCGCAGCAATGCTAGGCTTTGCGCCGGTAACTGCGTTGGCTGCCCCTCGTGAATATAAACTTTTGCGAGCCAAAGAAACCCGTCAAACTTGCACTTATTGCGCCGTAGGTTGTGGTATGCTGATGTACAGCATGGGTGACGGTGCAATGAATTCACGTGGTAAATTATTCCATGTTGAAGGTGACCCAGACCATCCGGTAAGCCGTGGGGCGCTATGCCCTAAAGGTGCGGGGGTTTTAGACTATGTAAATAGCCCTAATCGTTTACAATATCCGGAATATCGTGCGCCGGGTTCAAATAAATGGGAAAGAATTTCTTGGCACGATGCTATTCATAAAATCGCAAAACTTCTAAAAGAAGACCGCGATGCAAACTTCCAAGCAACCAACGAAGCTGGCACACCGGTAAACCGTTGGCTCACCACAGGTATGTTATGCGCTTCTGCTGCAAGTAACGAAACCTGTTACCTCACACATAAGTGGGGACGTTCTCTCGGGATGCTCTATTTAGACAACCAAGCGAGTACCTGACACGGACCAACGGTAGCAAGTCTTGCTCCAACATTTGGTCGCGGTGCCATGACAAATCACTGGGTTGATATCAAAAATGCGGACGTAGTGGTCGTAATGGGCGGTAATGCCGCTGAAGCGCACCCTGTCGGTTTCCGCTGGGCAATCGAAGCGAAAAAACAAAACAGTGCGAAGTTAATGGTGGTTGACCCACGCTTTAACCGTACAGCATCTGTTGCGGATTTCTATACACCGATTCGTTCGGGTACCGATATTGCAATGTTATTAGGTGTGATCCGTTACTTGTTAGCAAACGATAAAATTCAACACGAATACGTTAAACACTATACCAACGCAAGTTTCTTAGTAAACGAAGGCTTCAAATTTGAAGACGGTTTATTCTCCGGCTACGATGCGGAAACTCGTCAATACGATAAATCGACATGGTCTTATCAGCTTGATGAAAACGGTCAGCCGAAACGTGATTTAACATTCCAAGATCCTCGTTGTGTCATTAACTTATTAAAAGCACACGTTGAACGTTATACACCGGAAATGGTTGAACGTATCTGCGGTACGAAGCAAAAAGCCTTCTTAGAATTTGCAGAAACCATTGCTTCAACTTCAACACCGGAACGTACAACAACCTTCTTATACGCATTAGGTTGGACGCAACACTCGGTCGGTTCACAAAACATTCGCTCAATGGCAATGATTCAGTTACTGCTCGGTAATATCGGTATGGCCGGTGGCGGGGTAAATGCGTTACGCGGACACTCAAACGTTCAAGGTTCTACCGATATGGGCTTGTTCCCGTCAATGTTGACCGGGTATATGCCGCTTCCGACGGAAAACGATACGTCATTAGACGCATTCTTAGCGCGTATTACACCGAAAACGACAGTTGAAGGTCAGGTAAACTATTGGCAAAACACACCGAAATTCTTAGTCAGCTTGCTCAAATCATTCTATGGCGATAAAGCAACTGCAGAAAATGAATACTGTTTCCATAATTTACCAAAACAATTACCGAAAAAACTCGACCCAATGCAATACATCAATATGATGGTAGAGGGAAAAGTTAACGGTTATATCTGTCAAGGTTATAACCCGATTGCGTCTTACCCGGATTCAAATAAAGTCCGTAAAGGCTTAAGCAAGCTGAAATTCTTAGTCATTTTAGATCCGTTAGAAACGGATACGTCTAACTTCTGGCAAAACCATGGAGAGATGAATGATGTCAATCCGGCAGATATTCAAACGGAAGTATTCCGCTTACCAACTATCTGTTTTGCGGAAGAAGATGGTTCGATCGCAAACTCTGGTCGCTGGTTACAATGGCACTGGAAAGCGGCCGAACCACCAAAAGAAGCAAAACCGGACGTAGATATTCTAGCGGAAATTCGTGAAGTGATGTTAGAAATGTATCATCACGAAGGCGGTAAATCGATTGATACCATTGAAGCGACGACTTGGGATTACGCCAACCCGGCAGAACCGAAAGCGGACGAGCTAGCCAAAGAAATTAACGGCTATGCATTAGAAGACATCGTTGACCCAACAAGCGGTCAAATTTTGGTGAAAAAAGGCGAATTGCTTTCTTCATTTGCACAACTGCGCAATGACGGTACAACCGCTTCAGGCAACTGGATTTATACCGGTCAATGGACGCCGAAAGGTAACCAAATGGCAAACCGTGATAACTCTGACCCTTCAGGTTTAGGTAATACGTTAGGTTGGGCATTTGCATGGCCGGCAAACCGTCGTATTGTGTATAACCGTGCGAGTGCGGATCCATCCGGTAAACCGTGGAACCCGAAACGCCAGCTTGTAAAATGGAATGGTAAAAACTGGAACTATATTGACGTGGCAGACTTCGGTTCTGCGCCACCAAATAGCAACGTGACTCCGTTTATTATGCAGCCGGAAGGGGTAAGTCGCTTATTTGCACTGGATAAATTGGTTGATGGCCCGTTCCCTGAACATTACGAACCAATCGAAAGCCCAATCGGGACGAACCCGCTTCATCCGAATGTGGTACAAAACCCGGTGGTGCGTATTTTAGACAGCGATAAAGCAAGTTTCGGCACAGCGGATGAATTCCCTTATGTCGGTACAACTTATCGTTTAACGGAACATTTCCACTTCTGGACGAAGCAATCTATGTTAAATATGATTGCACAACCGGATCCGTTTGTGGAAATCGGCGAAGCGCTTGCACAAGAAAAAGGCATTGTGAATGGCGATACGGTCAAAGTGAGCTCAAAACGTGGCTTTATTAAGGCAAAAGCTGTAGTAACGAAACGTGTGCGTTCTGTACAAGCGGACGGAAAAACTATCCATACCGTAGGTATTCCAATCCACGGTGGCTTTGCAACCGTCGGTAAGAAAGGTTATTTAGCGAACAGTTTAACCGGTCGTGTGGGCGATGCGAATACACAAACCCCGGAATATAAAACGTTCTTGGTTAATATTGAGAAAGTCACGGAGGTAGCATAATGTCGGTCGTTCAAGAACAAAACATTATTAAAGTCTCCGCAACATCATTCGTTACACCGCCACCGCAAGCTCGTACTGGCGCTGTTGTAGAAGTGGCAAAATTGATCGATGTCTCAACCTGTATCGGTTGTAAAGCGTGTCAAGTAGGTTGTTCCGAATGGAACGACCTTCGTACCGCTCCACAAGAATGTGTAGGTGTTTACGATAACCCGATTGATCTGAATGCCGAACAATGGACAGTCATGAAGTTCAATGAAGTGGAAGAAAATGACCGCTTGGAATGGTTAATCCGTAAAGATGGTTGTATGCACTGTTCTGAACCGGGCTGTTTAAAAGCTTGTCCGGCACCGGGCGCAATCATTCAATATGCAAACGGGATCGTGGACTTCCAATCTGACAAATGTATCGGTTGCGGTTACTGTATCGCCGGTTGTCCGTTCAACATTCCTCGTATGAACGATAAAGATAACCGCGTGTACAAATGTACCCTTTGCGCCGATCGTGTTAACGTAGGTCAAGAACCGGCATGTGTAAAAACTTGCCCGACAGGTGCAATTCGCTTCGGTTCTAAAGAAGAAATGCTTCACTACGGCGAACAACGTGTTGCGGAACTCAAAAGCCGTGGTTACGAAAATGCCGGTGTGTATAACCCTGAAGGGGTCGGCGGCACACATGTAATGTATGTGTTACATCATGCTGACAAACCGGAATTATATTCTGGCTTACCGAAAGATCCAAGCATTGATCCGACTGTTACGCTTTGGAAAGACGTTTTAAAACCGGTTGCCGCTATCGCAATGGGCGGTCTTGCACTTGCTGAAGTTGCACACTATGTAACGGTTGGTCCAAACGTTGAAGAAGATGTGGAAGATCATCATGAGGAAGGAGATAAACATGAATAAGAAATTAGAGATTACGAACGATACTAAAATCGTTCGTCATAAACCACTTGCCCGTGTGAGCCACTGGTTTTTGGTTATCGCTTTCTTCTTAACTATGTTTACCGGGGTTGCATTTTTCTTCCCTGATTTTGCATGGTTACATGAGATTCTTGGTACACCGCAGCTTGCTCGTGCATTGCATCCATTTACCGGGATTGTAATGTTTATTGCATTTATCATTATGGCGCTGATCTACTGGCACCATAATCTTCCGGAAAAAAATGATATTCACTGGGCAAAAGGGATTGTCGAAGTATTAAAAGGTAACGAACACGCAGTTGCTTATAACGGCAAATACAATTTGGGTCAGAAAATGCTGTTCTGGACTCTAATTTTAGCAATGTTTACCTTGTTGATTACGGGCATTATTATGTGGAGAAAATACTTCTCTTCGAATTTCTCGATTCAAACGTTACGTATCGCAATTCTACTTCACTCTGCTAGCGCATTTGCGTTATTTACTGGTATCCTAGTGCATATGTATATGGCATTCTGGGTTAAAGGCTCGATTACCGGTATGGTTGAAGGTTGGGTAACGGTTCGCTGGGCGAAAAAACACCACCCAAAATGGTTTAAAGAAGAAGTATTACCTGAAATTGAAAAACAAGTGAAGGAATAACTGGCTTCTAAAATGATTTAAAGTGCGGTAACTTACCGCACTTTATTTTTGAACACTTGATTTTTAAATGCTTGCTAAGTTTCTTTTTAAAGGGCATTTAGCAAGATTTAACCAGAGACAATAATATGAGTATCCGAATTTTACCTGAAAACGAAATTAAACAAGCGGCAAGCTCGTTCCAAACCCCGCCGCTACTGTTTGCTAATCCAAAGAATCTCTATTTCCGCCGAGCAAAGCGTTTAAGAGAACTAGCGGAAAATAATCCGTTTGGCGATTACTTAGAATTTGCAGCAAATCTTTCTGAGGTGCAATTAGATTTACTGGAAAGTCGTCCTATTGCAAATTATTCGGAAAAATTGACCGCTTGTGTCCAAACTTCAAACGGACAAAAGCCATTAAATGCCAAAACCTTCCAACGCAGCGCTGAATGGCGTGAGTTATTATTAGCTTTAATTGATAAGTTTAAGCCTTATGCAAACGACACGATGTTGGTTACTATTGAGCTGTTGGAAAAATCGTCCAGTTCTGAACTGGAAGCCTTTGCCGATGATTTGCTTAACGAACGTTTTGAAACAGTGGGTGCAGATAAAGCGGTGTTCCTATGGGCAGCTTTATCCCTGTACTGGACACAACTCGCACAACAATTACCACGTAATACCCGAACCGAAGTTGGTGAACGTCATACCTGCCCGGTATGCGATTCTGCACCGGTGGCAAGTGTGGTACATTTTGGCGACACCCAAGGACTGCGTTATTTACATTGCGCATTATGCGAAAGCGAATGGAATATGACTCGCTCACAATGTTCTGTCTGCGACCAAAGCGGCAAATTGGATTATTGGAGCATTGATAGCGTGGATGCAGCGGTTAAAGCTGAAAGCTGCGGTGATTGTGAAAGCTATTTAAAAGTGCTTTATCAAGAGAAAGACCCACACGTAGAACCTGTTGCCGATGATTTAGGCACACTGATTTTAGATGCGGAAATGGAGCAAAAAGGGCTAGATCGCAGTGGTTTGAATCCTTTCTTATTCCAAGTGGAATAACCATTCTTTTGGCAAAAAAGCGGTCAAATTTGGCCGTTTTTTTACCACTCTAACCTATGTGTATTCGATTAATTTGAGTTTTGTCATTATTTCACAAAATTAATTAATTCTTTATTGCTATTTTCACTATTTTTAGGTATATCTACCCTTAGTTGAATTTATGCAATACATAGGAAAAAATTATGAATCAGCCATACTCTACTATGCGTAACAACATCCATATGCTTGGTGATTTTTTAGGTGAAACTATTCGTGAAGCCCAAGGTAATGACATTTTAGAATTAATTGAAAGTATTCGAGTTCTTTCAAAAAATTCTCGTGCTGGCGATGAAAAAGCACGCGAACAATTACTAGATAAATTGGCGAATATCTCAACAGAAAATGTGTTACCTGTTGCACGTGCATTTAGCCAATTCTTAAACCTCACCAATATTGCTGAACAATATCAAACCATTTCTCGTCACCATCAAGATGCCTCGTTAGGTAACCGTTCGTTAGATGCGCTATTCGCTCGCTTAAAAGCGCAAAACACTCCGGTTGAAACCGTCATCAAAGCCGTTGAAAAATTATTGGTTGAATTAGTGTTAACCGCACACCCAACCGAAGTTACCCGCCGTTCATTAGTGCATAAACATGTTGAGATCAATAAATGTTTAGGTCAATTAGAACACGATGATTTAACCGATGCGGAACAAACTAAACTTAAACGTCGTTTAATGCAGCTGATTGCACTTGCTTGGCATACCAACGAGATCCGTGCTGCTCGCCCGACTCCGGTTGATGAAGCTAAATGGGGTATGGCAATTATTGAAAACAGTTTATGGAAAGCCGTACCTGATTTCTGCCGTGAACTGAATTTCCAATTAGAAAAACATTTTGGCGTACAGCACGACGTAGCGCTTGCTCCGGTACGCTTCTCTTCTTGGATGGGTGGTGACCGTGACGGTAACCCGTTCGTTACTTCAGAAGTGACACGCAAAGTGTTACACATGAACCGTTGGAAAGCAGCGGAATTATTTTTAAATGATATCAGTGATTTAGCCGAAGAGCTTTCCATTGTACAGTGTACGCCTGAATTCCGTGCAAAATACGGTGATCATATCGAACCTTATCGTGTTGTAGTAAAAGGGTTGCGTACAAAATTACAAAAAACCTTAACCTACTTTGGTGAATTAATTGAAGGTAAAGCGACCACAGTTGCTCCAAGTGATATCATCACTAACGATAACGATTTATGGGAGCCGCTCTATGACTGCTATCAGTCATTACAGGCTTGTGGTATGCGCATTATTGCAAATGGTGGCCTATTAGATTGCTTACGTCGTATCCGTTGTTTTGGATTGGGTTTATCTCGCCTTGATATCCGCCAAGAAAGTACCCGTCACGAAATGGCAATTTCCGAAATTACTCGTTATATCGGTTTAGGTGATTATGCGCAATGGACTGAAGACGACAAACAAGCTTTCTTAGTACGTGAATTGAGTTCTCGCCGTCCTTTAGTACCGACTAACTGGACACCAAGCCCTGAAACGCAAGAAATTTTAGATACCTGTAAAGTGGTTGCCCAACAACCTGAAGGCACAATTTCCGCTTATGTTATTTCTATGGCGCATGAAGCTTCTGACGTGTTAGCGGTACATTTATTATTGAAAGAAGCCGGTTGTAAATATACCGTACCGGTTGCGCCGCTGTTCGAAACGCTGGATGACTTAGATCACAGTGAAAAAATGATGACCGATTTATTTAATATCGGTTGGTATCGTGGTGTGTTCAACAACTATCAAATGGTAATGATCGGCTATTCAGACTCGGCTAAAGATGCCGGTATGTTAGCGGCAAGTTGGGCGCAATATCGTTCACAAGAAGCATTGGTCAATTTAGCGGAAAAATATAATATCGAATTAGTGTTATTCCACGGTCGTGGCGGCACAGTAGGTCGTGGTGGTGCGCCGGCACACGCAGCGTTATTATCGCAACCGCCTCGCTCATTAAAATCCGGTTTACGTGTAACCGAACAAGGCGAAATGATTCGTTTCAAACTCGGTTTACCTGCAGTCGCAGTAGAAACCTTAAATCTCTATGCAAGTGCGATTTTAGAGGCCAACTTATTACCGCCACCGGAACCAAAACAAGCATGGCGAGATATTATGGACAAAGGTTCAGATATTTCATGTGAAATTTATCGCGGCGTTGTTCGTGGAGAGCCGGATTTTGTCCCATATTTCCGCAGTGCAACACCGGAACAAGAACTATCAAAACTGCCGCTTGGTTCTCGTCCGGCAAAACGTAATCCGAATGGTGGTGTAGAAAGCTTACGTGCAATTCCATGGATTTTCGCTTGGATGCAAAACCGTTTAATGTTACCGGCTTGGCTTGGTGCGGGTGCTGCGCTTCGCCAAATGATTGAACAAGGCGATGAAGCAACCCTCAAAGAAATGTGCAAAGAGTGGCCATTCTTCTCTACCCGTATCGGTATGTTAGAAATGGTATTCTCAAAAGCGGATTTATGGCTTGCTGAACATTACGATCAACGTTTGGTAGCAAAAGAATTACACCGCTTGGGTAAAGAGCTTCGTGCGCAATTATCGGCGGATATTCAAACCGTGTTGACCTTAGCACACGATGGTCAATTGATGGCAGATTTACCTTGGATTGCCGAATCCATCGCATTACGTAACGTTTATACCGACCCTCTCAACTTATTACAAGTCGAGTTATTACAACGTTTACGTAGCCAAAGTGATATACCGGACCCTGCTTTAGAGCAAGCGTTGATGATCACCATTACAGGTATTGCCGCAGGTATGCGCAACACCGGCTAATCGCAAAAAATTAGTTAAAAAAGACCGCTTGGTTTACTACAAGCGGTCTTTTTTTCTATGGATTTTACATATTCTTCGCAAAATTCTTTTCATTCACTTGCTATATCCATTCTAAAATTTATGTTATCATTTCGAATTGTTTTTACTCGATTTTTTATTTATATGAATATTCGCTTAAACATCATTCTCCTTGTTATTGCTGCCGCTTTAGGCGGTTGGTATATGAGCCAACAAACGCCAGAAACAAACGGTTTAGATCAATTAATCAAGAAAGAAGGTAATCCTGATTATACTGGGAATAAAATGACTACTTCGGTTTATGATCTAAAAGGCAACCCACAATATTTTGCTCAAGCCGATGAAATTAAACGTTATGAATCAAGCGAAAGAACGGAATTTTTAAACCCTTTTGTTGACTTATTTGATGCACAGACTGCACTCAAGCAATGGAAGGTAAGCGCAAAACACGCTGAAATTACGAAAGAAAAAATGCTGAATTTATCAGGTGACGTTAAAATTGAAGCGCTTGATCCCACCTCTCGCTTACAGCGAGTTGAAACTGACAAACTAACCGTTGATTTAAACACTCAAGATATTTTTACCGACAGTGCGGTAAAATCCGTAGGATTAGGTTTTACAACTAGCGGGGTCGGTTTAAAAGGCAATTTAAAACAGCAAGTTGCCACACTCACTAAAAACGTAAAAACTTATATTGAACCAACTGTTATAAGACAGTCTAACGAAAAAGAAAAATCAGAGACGCAATCTCCTAAGGACGTACAATGAAACTTGTCATGAAATCGGTTGTTCTTACAACTCTATTGGGTGTAAGTATCTCAGTACATGCACTAAAAGGTGATACAGATCAACCAATCAACATTGATTCGGGTAGCCAGTCTCTCGATATGAATAGCAATGTGGTTGTTTTTACCGATAATGTCGTTATTACCCAAGGCTCAATTAAAGTTACTGCACATAAAGTAACAATTACACGTCAAGAAGGTAAAAAAGAAACGCTTGATGCAACAGGTTCGCCGGTGACTTTCCAACAAACACTGGATAACGGTAAATCAGTGAACGGTAAAGGTAACAGTGTGCATTACAATCTCAATTCAGAATTTTTGACATTAATCGGTAATGCGGAATTAAAACAACAAGGTAGTTTTATCAAAGCAAGTAAAATTACTTATGATATAAAAAAACAACAGTTAAAAGCAAATAGTGGAAATAAATCACGAGTAAGAACCGTGCTTATTCCGAACGAACTAAACAATAAAAAATAGTAGGTAATATCAATGCCAACGCTTTATGCAGAACATTTAGCAAAAAGCTATAAAAATCGCCAGGTCGTAAAAGACGTGAGCCTGAATGTTAAAGCAGGAGAAATTGTCGGTCTGTTAGGGCCGAACGGGGCTGGTAAGACGACCACTTTCTATATGGTCGTAGGTCTTGTACGCTATGATCAAGGTAAAATAAGAATTGATGATGAAGATATTAGCGTACTTCCGATGCATGATCGTGCAAAACAAGGTATCGGTTATTTACCGCAAGAAGCCTCGATCTTTCGTCGCTTAAGCGTATATGACAACCTTATGGCTGTTCTCCAAGTTCGTAAAGACTTGAACAATCAGCAACGTAAAGCTAGGGCAGAAGAATTGATCAATGAATTTCATATTTCGCATATCCGTGACAGCTTAGGTCAATCACTCTCAGGCGGGGAGCGTCGTCGTGTTGAAATTGCACGAGCGCTTGCAGCAAATCCGCAATTCATCTTATTAGATGAGCCTTTTGCTGGTGTGGATCCAATTTCTGTGATTGACATAAAAAAAATTATTGTGAATTTAAAAGAACGTGGTTTAGGCGTATTAATCACTGACCATAATGTGCGTGAAACGTTAGACGTTTGTGAGCGTGCTTATATCGTAGGTAGCGGGCAAATGATTGCTAGCGGTACTCCGGCTGAAGTATTAAATAACCCTGATGTAAAACGTGTTTACTTAGGTGACCAATTTAAACTTTAATCTGATGGATTTATAGGGTGGTGTATAACTACCCTATCTTTTCAGAGTAAAACATATGAAATTAACAAAATTTCTCACGATCGAAAATATTCGCCAAGGCGCTTTGATCTCAAGTAAGAAAAGAGCGCTAGAATTAGTCGGTAAAATCATCGCAGAGTCATTGAATAAAAGTTGTGGCTGCGAAGAAAATGAAGGGATTTGTCCAATTGAATGTTTTGGCAACCTATTCAAACGAGAAAAACTTGGTTCTACAAGTTTAAATCATGGAATAGCCTTACCACACGCAAAATTACCGAGTTCATCAACACTTTCTTTAGAAAATCCGATTGCCGTATTCGTTCAGCTTGAAACGCCGATTGATTACGAAGCAAGTGGTAATAAAGAAGTTGATTTAATTTATGCGGTAATGTTCCCTGAGGAAAGTTGTGAACAATATAAAGGTTGTTTACAACAAATTGCACAACGTCTCAGTGATAAAACATTAATAAAACAACTGCGTAACGCAGAAAGTGCTGAAGAAATTTGGCAACTACTTGAATACGCAGATAATCAGGTTATTGAGCAAGATTAATTGCATTAGAGGAAAGATATGGAATTAGTGATTATAAGTGGACGCTCCGGTTCTGGTAAATCTGTTGCGTTACGAGCTTTAGAAGATGTAGGTTATTACTGTGTAGATAACCTACCGCTTCCGCTTATTCCTGAATTAGCCTCATTCTTATCCAGTTCCGGTTGTTCTGCGGTAGTCAGCCTTGATATTCGTAACTTACCGGAAAATTCGGAACGCATCGAAGAATTCCTTAACCAACTTTCACAACTTACAATCAGTACCAAATTAATTTTCCTCGATTGTGAACGTAATGCGCTCATCAGACGCTATAGTGATTCTAGACGTTTACATCCTCTTTCCAGTAAAGATTTATCACTTGAGAGTGCGATTGACTTAGAAAGCGCCTTACTTGAACCACTTTTTCATCAAGCCAATTATATTATTGATACTACGAATATTTCTTCGCATGAATTAGCGGAGAACTTGCGTAGTCTCTTACGCGGTTCAACCGATAAAGAACTCAAAATCGTCTTTGAATCTTTCGGCTTTAAATACGGTTTACCTGCCGATGCAGATTACGTTTTTGACGTTCGTTTCTTACCAAATCCGCATTGGAATCCTGAATTACAACCAATGACTGGTTTAGAGCAACCGGTTATCGATTTTTTAGATCGACAAACTGAAGTACACAATTTTATTTACCACACACGTAATTATTTAGAAATGTGGTTGCCGATGTTGGAAAAAAATAATCGTAGCTACCTTACGATTGCTATCGGTTGTACCGGTGGAAAACACCGCTCCGTATTCGTTGCGGAACAATTAGCCAAATATTTTCAGAGTCGAGACAAAGACGTACAAATTCGTCATCGCAGTCTCGAAAAACATCATCGTAAACCTTGCTAATCTAAGCGGTCAGTTTTTCTCAAAATTTTGCAAATTTTTCAAGAAAAACGACCGCTTTTAATTTATACATTCAATAACATAGCACACTATGAAATCAGCAGATATCATCATTATTGGCGGCGGCATGGTAGGGCTTGCACTCGCAGCGCTATTAAAAGATACGGAATGCCAAATCAAGATTATTGAAAAAAATGCGCCGTCACTTAGCGATAGCTATTCCAATCGAGTAAGTGCGATTAATGCCACCAGCGAAAAAATGTTACGCCAAATCGGTGCCTTTGATCGCATTGCTGCTAATCGCTTATCACCTTATCAACAAATGCGAGTATGGGAAAAAGACAGCTTTGCTCAAATTCACTTTGACAATAGCCAGCCGGAAATTAAGCAATTAGGAGTGGAGCAACTCGGCTTTATTATTGAAAATAATCGTATTCAAGATGCTCTTTGGCAACAAGTCAGTCAACAACCGAATGCTGAAATTATATTAGCGTCAGCACAAACTATCGGTATCAATGAGACAGGCGCATTTTTAACATTAGACAATGGTGAAATGTTAACGGCTAAATTAGTAGTAGCCGCAGACGGTGCCAATTCATGGATTCGTCAACAAGCCAACATTCCGCTGACAAGCAAAGATTATCAACATACTGCATTAGTCTGTAATGTAAAGACAGCGGAACCTCATCAAGCTATTGCACGCCAAATTTTCGCTCCGGAGAGTATTTTGGCATTTTTACCGCTTGCCGATGAACAACACTGCTCAATTGTGTGGTCTTTAGCGCCGGAGCAGGCTGAAATGCTGCTAAATTGCGATGAGAAACAATTTAATCAAGCTTTAACCATTGCCTTTGATAATCAGCTAGGTATGATTGAATTGCAAAGTGAGCGTGCAATTTATCCGCTTGTAGCACGTTATGCGCGTGATTTTGCACAAAATCGTATTGCGCTGATTGGGGATGCGGCACATACTATCCATCCGTTAGCCGGCTTAGGGGTAAATTTAGGTTTTGCCGATGCAATTATGCTCGCACAAGAAATTCAGCAACACTTAATACTCGGTCATGATATCGGTGAATATCGCCACCTACGCCGTTTTGAGCGTACTCGCAAAGCTGAAGCGATTAAATTATTGACGGCGATGGAAAGTTTAAAACAGCTTTTTTATGGCAATAATCCGCTTAAAAAACTCATTCGCGGTATTGGTTTAACTGCGGTGAACCAAATGCCTCAGTTAAAAAAACAGCTGATTGCGCAAGCGATGAATGTATAAATAAGAGTTCAAAAATTACACACTCGACAATCTTATACAAGATTTTACTGAACTAGCCTTTTATCTTATTGTCTATTATCGTTACAATAAACGCCCTTTCCAAAGGGAACTTTAATCTTACTTTTTAAGGAATACTAATGAAAAAATTAGCAACCATCGGTGCGGTAGCACTCTTAGCATTTAGCGTAACAGCATGTAACAAAGCAGATCCTGCAGCAGATTACAAAAAATTCCAAGAATGGTACCAAGTTCAAGAACAAACTCAAGCAACAGCACAAGCTGAGTTCCAAAAACAATTAGCTGAAGTTATGGGTCAGAAAGAAAAAGATCCTAAAGCATTAGAAGCTGTATTAAATAACTTCGCTGGTAAAGTGCAAGAAACATTAAAAAGCTTAGACGCTGTTGATGTGAAAAGCGAAGAAATTAAAGCATTAAAAGATAAAACTAAAGCAGTATTAGGTTTATCAAGCGAAGTACTTTCAGAGCAAGTAAAAGTTATGGCTGCACCAACAGCAGAAGCTCAACAAGCTATTCAAGCTAAAGCGGTTCAATTAAACCAAGCGGCTCAAGAACTTCAAAAATTACAAGCGGATTTAAAAGCAAAATTTGCTAAATAATTTGCTGATACAATGATAAAATTATAAGGTTAGTGTTTAACGACACTAACCTTTTTCATATAGGACAATCACATGAATAAATTTACTAAACTCGGCGCTGCAGCGTTATTCACATTATTTTTAACTGCTTGCGATAAACCGGCAACGAAAGCGGCTGATACATCTGCAACTCAAACAGAAACTAAAACGGCAACGGTAGATACCGGCGCACAAGACTATAAAAAGTTCCAAGAATGGCAACAATTACAAGAAAAATCAATTGGTGATGCCATTAACAGCGCAATTGAAAAATTAGGAGATAAAGCAAAAGATGCGGCACTTATTCAAACAACCATGAATAAAGCGATTCTTGAGCAAATTGAAAATATCCAAAAAAGTGCAGCAACTCTAGAAATTACGGATCCGCAAGTAAACGCACTTAAAGATAAAGCACTCGAAGCTATGGCATTAGGTGCAAAAATGATTGATGAAAATGACAAACTTGCTAAAAATCCAACTCCTGAAGCACACAAGGCGTTTGGTGAATTACAAACGCAATTAGATAAAATTGCGACGGAAGGTCAAAAAATTGAAGCTGAACTAGCAACTAAATATGGCGCAGCTCCAGCTCCAGCTCCAGCTCCAGCTCCAGCTCCAGCTCCAGCTCCAGCTCCAGCTCCAGCTCCAGCTCCAGCTCCATAATTATATTTTTATCGGCTAGGCAATGCCTAGCCTTTTTCACTCGGCAGCAAACAGCATCAAAATGCACAACATAATAAAAATTATTATTTCTTATTCATTTATATTAGGTCTTATCGGTTGTACAACGTTGGAAAACCACTCTCCACAGGCTGATTTCCAACGCTTTCATCATTGGGATGAGGTTTACGGAAATGATTATATTCAAGCGACCGTCTTTGCGATGTACGGTTTAGAAACCGCTACAAATAAATATGTGCGCATTGAAACTATGCAAAATTATTTAGAAGAAGTGGATACGATCCAAGCATCGTTGAACTATCTGGATATCCAAAATGATGAAATTTTACCAATTAAAAATATCGGCTTAAGAGCATTACAATTAAGCCAAGAAACATTCAGAGATATGATTAAATTAGAATCTCAACCGAATGAAGCCTTGGCTCAATCAGTTCAAGATAAAGGGAAAATGATTACCCAATTAGGTAATGAAATCTTACATGAAAAATTAAAATTAATGAAAAAATATCAGTTATAAACAAAAGGACGCTCAGTGCGTCCTTTTACTTTTATTGCCAACCTAAAGCCTTATTTGCAATATGTTCTCGCAATAACTTGCTATGAGAAATCGTAAATAAGCCCACATTTCTGACCGCTTGTAGCGGTAATAAATCGCAAGAAAACAGTGAAATCAGACCGCTTGTTAGAGAAAGAATCTCTGCTTGATCTTGCTTTCTCGATTGCTCAAATTGATTAAGCAATATGAACTCGCCCAAATCTTCCCCTTGTTCAAAGGCTTTTGACAATAGTTGTGCAAGGGTAAACAAATCTCGCATTCCAAGATTAAAGCCCTGCCCCGCAACCGGATGTAATAATTGTGCCGCATTACCTACAATCGCCAAGCGATGATGAATATGCGATTGTGCTTTTTGCGAAGTGAGCGGATAAACGAATCGCTTGCTGACTCGCACAAATTGCCCTAATTTCCAACCGAATTGCTGCTGTAATTGCGAAAGAAAATCTTCATCGGTAAGCCTCAGCAAATCTTCCGCTTGTTTCACACACCAAACTAATGACATTCGATTATCACTTAACGGCAACAACGCTAACGGCCCTTGCGTCGTAAAACGCTCAAAAGCCTGCCCTTTATGCGGTTCACTGATTTCGACATTTGCAATTAAAGCCGACTGTTGATAATCCTTTAATAGCTCTGTTTCAACACCGCACTGCCGAGCGATTTGGGATTGAATCCCATCTGCAGCAATTATCAGCTGTGTTCTAATGTGTTCGCCGTTTTGTAACGTAAGCGAAACCTCAGTTTGTGAACGTTCGAAACGAGCTATTTGATTCGGACAAAACCAATGGATATTCGGTTGCTGCTCAATACAAGCGCTCAAATTTTTACCTAATTTTGCAAGCTCAACCACGACACCTAATTGTACTAAATTCAGCTCGCTCGCTTTCAGTGTCGTTTTACCGAAATGCCCGAGATCCGACACCTGAATCTGTTGAATTGGTGTGGCAATTTGCTGAATTTGTTCGGCAAGTGAGCTGTCGACAAGCGGTTGAATTTGAGCAAATTTTTGCAAACTGCCTTGTGCCAACGCAATACTACGTGCATCAAAACCGCCTTGTTGCGCATAATCAGGCAACTGTTTTTCAACGATCGCAATCCGCATTTTATGCTGCGACAAGCTACTTAGCACCAATGCTAATACCGAACCGGTCACCGCACCGCCAACAATGACCACATCAAATTGCTCTGCCATTTCTACCTCTTATTCAAACACTCGTAACACATCAAGCGGATAGCTTTCGCCACTCAAATAATCTTCAATAGACTGGCTGACTAACGGATTACGTTCGCACTGTCCTTCCTGCTGAATAAAATGCTTAAATTCATCTAAACTCAGCCAAAAACCTTGAGTAATATCACTATCTTGCGGCGAAATCGGCACAAAATCGTCTAACTCAACCGCAAATACAAAGCGTAAATAATCGGTCTGTGAACGAGGTGCGTGCCATTGATAAATCTTAATTAAACGTTGAGCTTCCGCACGAATCCCAGTTTCTTCGAATAACTCTCTACTCGCACCTTCCAACAATGTTTCATTTGCTTCCAAATGCCCTGCCGGTTGGTTTAAGGTTCGTTTACCGTATTCGATTTCTTCCACAAATAAAAATTTACCTTTGCAATGCACCACACAGGCTAAAGTAATATTCGGTTTATGCATATCGTTCCTCAATTTTCCGCTTAAATGACGTCAATTAACGGCTTCGCACCGTCCGCCTCAAGTAAACGCCCCACTCTAAATAGAGGCACGTTTGCCTGTTTTGCAATTTGTTGCACTTTTTCGACCGCTTGTGGGCGCACTGCAATCAACAAACCGCCGGAAGTTTGCGGATCACACAAAATCGCTTTTTGTTCATTAGTCATGGCTGAAATTAAATGTCCATAACTGTCAAAGTTACGATTTGTTCCACCCGGTACTACACCTTGAGAGATATACTCTTTCACACCGCCCAACGTATGAATTTCAGCAAAATTCACTTCGGCACGAACATTCGAACCTTGGCAGATTTCACTTAAATGCCCTAACAAACCGAAACCAGTCACATCCGTCATTGCCGTCACATCGGATAATTGTGAAAATTGTGCACCAATCAAATTAATCTGACACATCACATCTCGTGCCAAATTCTGATGTTCCGCTTTTAATAAACCTTTTTTCTCCACAGTGGTTAACACACCGATACCGAGCGGTTTAGTTAAAAATAGCTCGCAACCAGCTTCTGCTGAAGCATTCTTTTTCACTTGTTCGGTACTCACCATACCGGTTACCGCTAAACCGAAAATCGGCTCAGGTGAGTCAATCGAATGGCCGCCGGCTAACGCAATACCGGCTTGCTGACACGCAAAACGTCCGCCTTCCACAATTTTTTGTGCGACTTCTGCCGGAAGTATATTTACTGGGAAACCCAAAATTGCAATTGCCATAATCGGCTTCCCGCCCATTGCAAACACATCACTCAACGCATTTGCCGCCGCAATTCGTCCAAAATCAAACGGATCGTCCACAATCGGCATAAAAAAGTCTGTGGTGCTGATAATGCCAACGCCATTACCGATGTCATACACAGCAGCATCATCGGCGGTTTCATTACCCACTAATAAATTTGGATCAACAAATTTTTCCAGCTGACTTTGTAAAATTGTCCCTAACACCTTAGGAGAAATTTTACAGCCTCAACCGGCACCGTGACTGTATTGCGTCAAACGAATCGGTTCTTCCGCCATGTTATACCTCGTAATCTATTCCCGAATCTTGTTATTGTACGTCAACAAGCGGTCAGATTTGAGCAATTTTTTGCAAAAATCTAAACAGTCTTTTTACAATAAGGCTTTATGTAGCAAATCTGTTCCGAAAAAATGAACAATTTTAGGATTTTAAGACTAAAAATATCAAAAAGTTAGGATTTATTTCGTAACGCTTTTTTGCCGTTAGCGGCTACGTTACAGGGCTATTTTAACACTCATCACACCCATTCCCCAACTCTTCACAACATTCTAATACCCCCCATAGCGAGCAGTTGAACTAAATTAGGATTGGGAATCAGCTTAGGTTCTTCTTGTTGTAAAAAATCCACCCAAACAATCTCACCACAACCCAAAAAAACCAAGCCTTAATCGGATGACCGTTTTTAATCATACACTCACGCAATCGCTTATCGGCTTCGGCGCGAGTGACTGTGCCCTTGATGCCATAATCTCTATCGTGTTGGTGGCAACAACTATTGATTGATGTTGGGGCGTTATGCCACTCCGTACAGTAATGTTTTTTCGGTTTCATTTTTTCTCCGCTTTTCGTTTATAGTAAACAGATAGCCTAGCATTTCACTAGGCTATACCTTCGTTGCTTTAATCCGTATCTTTAACCTTGCCGCTAGCGAATAAATAAGGATTTACATAGCCATAATAGGTTTCTGGTACAAAATCTTCCGGTTGCGCTTTAATCAACTCATTTAATGCCCATTCGTAAGGCACTTGTGACCAATCTGGCACTGATTGGAACGTAAAAGTATTTACATATAAAGGCTCTTTACCTTCCTCTTTCTTTTCTTTCGAAACGTAAGATGCTATGGTAATGCTTGTGGAATTATTAAGATAATCCACATTTAAGCCAGCTACAGCATGCTGTTTCGCAACAGCTCCTGTGCGAGTATCTTCAATGTTTTTTTCGATAAAAATACGATTACTAAATCACTCTAATATTAGGCGACAACATTCCACCAACTCGTCTTTCTCTGGATAACACTTCTAGCACCTTGGCTTGGATTAAATTACCAAGCTGTTTACCTTGTTGAGCTTGCTGTTCAACACTTGATTCAGCATTACCATTTTTATCGATATTGACCGTTATCGTCACACTATTATGGGTTTCGCCATTGTTAGAAAGTTGATGGTTGATACTCGGCACTCTCGGCACAGCCACGCCACCGCCGTTTGCAAAGCCGCGTCTGCCATAGTTGAGATAATTAAGATAATCCAACCCGATTCTACTGGTGGCTTCTTTTGTGATGACATATTCGCCTTTGTGGACGATACCCGCAGGCGTAAATTTACCGCCGTCGCCTGTATAGCCACCTGTGGCGAAATCACCACCAACAAAACCGCCACTTGAGAAACCACCAAAAGCACTCATACCTGATTTTATTGCATTAAACAACAGCATCTTAACGGTCATTGCTGCAATATCTTTGAGAATTGAGGTTGCCATATCTCTAAAATTGCCTTTGCCTGTTAAAACAAAATCTGTCAGCGCATCAGACATATTATTGAATGCATTTACAGTAATATTCTGCATATTTCCCGCCACATCAGTTACACTATTTTCTATATCTGACCAACCAGACTTGATACCTTCAACAGGATCAGAGCGCTTTCTTTCCTGCTCTTGCTGTAAAATTGAGTAACATTCTTTCAGCTTAGCAATTTCTTCGTCTAGCTTAGCAATATTTTCTTCCGTCATACCAATACGGAGTTTTGCGGCTTCTTGCTCTAGCTGATAACCATACTGCAATAATTCTTGTTCAGAACGAGTTTTGCCTAACAAGGTTAATTCGAACTCCATTGCTTTGATTTTTTGTGTATTGTCATACCCAAATTTTGCAATTTCTAATTTCTGATGTTCACCATCAATCTGACTTAATAAAGATTTCAGCTGTTCTATGCCTTCAAGACCGAAGTTTTTGTACTTTTCTGCATTAAGAGCAATGTCTTCTGTTAATTTTTTGACTTCTTGATAGTGTGATACCTGACCAAACATCTCAATATCTTTAGTATTCGCTTTTAACTCAGGCAAACGATACGACATCTCACCAAATTGTTTTTGGTAATCTTCACGAGATTTTTCTGCTGCTTTCTCCGCTTCATCTTTACTACCACGCTCACCACGCCGATTTCTTTCATTAAGCTGATGTTGGAACTGCTCAGTTAAAACCTCTCGCATTTCGGCATAGTCAGCTTTGGTTGGATCTAATCCTTGGTTAATCAACGCATCATTGACACTTTTATTTACCCAATTTTGCCCTTTGGCATTGTTGATTTCATTACGGCGTTTAATTCGGTCAATAGCCTGTTGCGTTTTTTCATCAGGTTTTGGTAACTCAGGAATTTTTCCTTGAGCAAGGGCATCTCGAGCAACGTGAGAGAACACATATAAGTCTTTTGCACTCGCACGAGCAGTATCACCCACTCCAAAGATTTTATCCATCATCGAGCTTAACGGACTTTGTACTTGCGTTGCTGTATTGCCTGTAATCAACATTGAACTATTAAAATCTTGAGAATTACGATCAACATCAATTAAAGTAATCCCTAATCGCTGATAAATTGCATCAAGCTCATTTTGGCTCACATCGGCAAGTTGTTGAGTAACTGTAGCGGTGGTTGCTTGTGTTTCAGCTAATTTCTGGGTGCTATCAGATAATTTTTTAATCTCTTTATCTAAATCTCTCTGTAATTGAGCTAATTTAGCAGTGTTATCAATCGTGACTTGATAGCCGTAATCATCTTCTAAAATTTCTAACGTAGGTGTTTGTGCTATTTCCTGTTGAAGATCTTTTACCTTACGTTTTAATTTTTCAACTTCTCGTTGTTGAGCAATAGCACTTTCTTCGAGTTGAGCTTTGGTTGCTCGTAGATCAATGCTGTTCATTGCATTGAGATTTTCTTTTAAGCGAGGCAATTCATCAGCAAAATCAATAACTTTTTGTGTTGCTTGTTCGGCGGACTGATACCATTCCCATAATGCTGAAGCGCCAAATGTAAGCCCCACTGTTACTAAACCAATAGGTCCACCTAGCGCAGACATCGCACCATTTAATAAATTTGCCGATTTTTTCGCCTTCGCAAGATTTTGTGTAGCAACACGTTCTGCATTTGTAAGCGCAATGATTTCTGCCGACTGAGCTTTCATTCTTTGCCGAATTATCGTTCTTTCTTGCTCAGTACGAGCTAACTGTAATTGAGCTTGTAGAGATTGCATAGCTGAACAAGCGAAAACCAATTCAGACTGTGATTGTCTCAATGTAGCCTGAGCAGTAACGACAGCAGATTTCGCTTTTTGTTGTGTAACAACTGTGGTATTGTAGGTTTCTTGTACCCGTTCTTTTAATTTGATAGCTGCCCAAGCTGCCCCTATATTTAAAAGAACAGGGGCGATCGTATCAAGATTAGTTGCTAAAAAATTTGTTGCGTTCACCAACCCATTTGATACACCAATTGCCTTATCCTTTTCACCTACCCATTTTTCTGTTGCTGTGGCAAGGTTCTGCATAGCACCACTTATTGTGGTTGATGTTTTACCATATAAGTCATTAACGGAGCTTTCAGCTTTTTTCAGCCCCTCCACCATTTTTTGAGCAGATAATTCACCTTTATCCACCATTTCTTTTAGTTCAGCAGTCGTTACGCCTAAACCTTTTGCAATTGCTTGTACTACTGATGGCGTTTGGGTCATCAGTGAGTTAAATTCTTGGGCTTTCAGTTTGCCTATTAGTAATGATTGGCTAAATTGTACCAAGGCATTTGATGCTGTTGCTGAACTTGCACCTGATATTGCTACTACTTTTGAGACTGTTTCAGTCAGACTGAGCTACATCATATTGCGCTAAACCAAGCTCTTTCGCATTTTGAGCAAAAGTTTGATGGACAGATGATGTTACTTGGCTAGATTGGGCAGTTTTTAGCGAAATATCATATACAGAAACCATTGCTCTTGCGTGTTGAGCTTCGCTTTCTGTGACTAAACGCAATTTATTGGCTAGCTGGGTATATTCATCAGCTACTTTGAATGCAGTATTTGCAACATTACGTAAGCGATCTAAATTCTAGATACGAAACTCAAACTGAGTCGCATTATTGATATTTTTAGCCGTTTTTTCGATATTATCTAAATATTGAACAGCGCGATCAGCAAATTTACGTGCTTTATGCTCTGCCCTCGTTAGCCCCTGTTGAAATTCAACAGAATCTAACCTCAACTTGATAGCTAATTCTCCTAATGTGGACATTTTCCCCCAATAAAAAAGGCTAACCGAAGTTAGCCTTTTAGTTGACTCTATTTAATATTTCCCAAAGCTACGATCCCATTTTTGCTTACGAGTCAGTGTTGGATCTGTCCAGATTTTATATAAGAGTTTTGATCAGAAGTTGTCTATATATGCAAAATGAAATCATACAATCCGATTGGAAAAGCCCCACTGAAAAAGCACTAGTTCGCCATACAATAGAGGTGCGGAAAAATATCACCAACAAAAAAAAGATTTGTCAATTCTAGGGCATTTTACTTATTTAGTGCCTTGCCTACAATTTACAGGGTGAGGCACTAAATGAAAGCCATTTCCGCCGTGATTTCTCTACTTGACAGCTTCCCCGTTCTCTAGAGTTGAGAAGCCCCTCGCTTTGCGTGGGCTAAGGAGTACGCCAAAAATAGATCATCAATCGCCTAAAATTTAGGCTCACCCTCTAGAACGCCCTCAAATGCGTTTTAAGCGATTTTATTACTTACCTTTACCCTGATATTCCCTACCTGTAAAAGAGATGCTAGAGCTTCTATTTAATACCATTTTTAACCTTCGCAATACACCACGCACAACGTAGCACAAAAAGCACAAACAAAAAAATCCCCTACTTAGTTGACTAAGTAGGGGACGGCGTGCGTTATTTGATTTTTACTATTCTCAACACGTTAAAAATGAAAGTGATACTATTGTAGTGCTTGAGCTTGTGGGTGGTGAAAATAAAATCTGTTGTCGGGAACAGTGGCTTGGATTCGGTAAAACGCTTCGGTTTCTTCTAAAATTTGCTGATCTTTTGAAAGCGGTGTTTCAGTTAAGTGGAAGCCGGCAGAATGAGAAATTGAGAAAGTCAATTTAACCATACTACCATCACCAAAACCGAAATTACCTTGTTCTTGATAATGTTTAAGATTGAAATCTTTCGGATATTCAAAACTGAAAGTTGAAACTGCTGCTTTTTTAATACGATGTAAGGCAAGATGACGATAATTTTCAAACCCCTCATATTGCACAACTAAATACATTGCACCACCTTGTTGAACCAAAGCAAGCGGCATCACTTGCGCTTTATTTTTCTTACCGTGCTGATTTTGATATTCAACATTCAATAATTTATTTTCAAATAATGCCGAACTGACTGCTTCAAAATATCAGGAGAAACTTTCGCAGGAAGCAATGGCTGGCTGGTCGGTACACTGCTAACTTTATCCAACCATTTATATTCAAGCGTTTCTTTACCAAATTGTTTTTGATAACGTGCTTCATCAAAAAACGGTTTGAAGGATTTCATTAAATTCGCCGGCAACAGATTCTTTAAATGTTCCTCAGCCAACATTAATAATAAAGATTCGTGAGCAGTTAACGTAGAAATTGCCAGTCCTTTCGCTTGTTCTTTCCAACGATAAGCATGCTGAATATCACGATCATCTTTTTCAATATCAAAATGTGCACATAAAATATTTAATGTTCTCTGTACGGTAGAATATCTTTATCGAAACCGAGTTCTTCTAATTGGGAGTGTAATTGCTTTGCAGTAATGTAACGCCCTTTTCCCTTTGGAATACGACGTAAGATTTCCAATTGGAAAAGAGTATTATAAATATTTTGGGAACGTTTAGGCATAATTTATTCCTTGATTTTTTTATTTATTATAGCAATAGCAGGCGGTTAAAATTGAGCAATTTTTTGCAAAAAAACAGTAAAATTTAACCGCTTGTTACTATTTATTAAGGAGTTCGTTAAGCGCTGCTCCAATTTCCGCTAAACTTCGCACCGTTTTTACACCCGCTTGTTCTAGAGCCTTAAATTTTTCATCTGCCGTACCTTTACCTCCACTGATAATCGCACCAGCATGGCCCATACGTTTCCCTTTTGGTGCAGTAACACCGGCGATATAGCTGACAACAGGTTTGGTGACGTGCATTTTGATAAATTCAGCTGCTTCTTCTTCCGCCGTACCTCCTATTTCACCAATCATTACGATTGCTTCAGTTTCTGGGTCTGATTGGAAGAGTTTTAGAATATCAATAAAACTGGAACCGGGAATTGGATCGCCGCCGATACCGACACAAGTAGACTGTCCGAATCCTTCATCAGTTGTTTGTTTCACCGCTTCATAAGTTAATGTACCGGAACGAGACACAATACCGATTTTTCCTTTTTTATGAATATGAGCAGGCATAATACCGATTTTACATTCATCAGGTGTGATAATACCCGGACAATTTGGGCCAATCATTCGTACACCGCTTTCTTTTAATTTTTGTTTAACGATCAGCATATCCAAGGTTGGAATACCTTCGGTAATGCAGACAATTAGTTGGATGCCGGCATCAATCGCTTCTAAAATCGCATCTTTACAGCCTGGAGCTGGTACATAAATGACGCTTGTGGTTGCACCGGTTTTTTCTACTGCTTCACGTACGGTATTAAATACCGGTAAGCCTAAATGGGTTGTACCACCTTTATTGGGCGAGATACCGCCGACAAGTTGAGTACCGTATGCCAATGCTTGCTCACTATGGAATGTACCTTGTCCACCGGTAAAACCTTGGCAGATAACTTTAGTATTTTTATCAATTAAAATCGCCATATTATTTCCCTTGTGCTGCTGTGACTGTAAATTGTGCCGCTTGAGTTAATGTAGTGGCTGCAATGAGACTTAAACCGCTGTTTGCGAGAAGTTGACAACCTAATTCGGCATTTGTTCCTTCTAAACGCACAACAACCGGAAGACTGACTCCGACTTCATTAACTGCAGCAATAATACCTTCTGCAATTAAATCACATCTGACAATGCCGCCGAAGATATTGACCAAGACTGCTTTCACATTTCGATCGGAAAGAATTAATTTAAAAGCTTCTGCAACACGTTCTTTGGTTGCTCCACCACCGACATCTAAAAAGTTTGCCGGACGACCACCGTGCAATTTGACGATATCCATCGTTCCCATTGCTAAGCCAGCGCCGTTAACCATGCAGCCTATATTTCCATCTAACGCAACATAATTGAGATCCCATTTTGCTGCTTCAGCTTCTCGAGGATCTTCTTGGCTTGGGTCTTGTAGAACTTTGAGTTCAGGGTGGCGATAAAGTGCGTTGCTATCGACAACCATTTTGGCATCTAAGCAGAGTAATTGACCTTGTTTGGTCAGCACGAGAGGATTTACTTCAACTAGAGCAAGATCTTTTTCAATAAATAAATTGGCGAGTTGTACAAAAATATGTGTGAATTGTTTAATTTGATCGCCGGAAAGCCCTAATTGGAAGGCAAGTTCTCGGCCTTGAAATGCTTGAGCGCCGGTAAGCGGATCGATAGTTACTTTATGGATAAGTTCAGGCGTTTGCTGAGCGACATCTTCAATATTCATACCACCGGCACAGGATGCCATAAATACGATTTTTTGTGATGAGCGATCAGCTACTGCACCTAAGTATAATTCACGTTCGATTTGGCAAGTTTCTTCAATATAAATCGTATTTACCGGTTGTCCATGAGCATCGGTTTGGAATGTGACTAAATGCTGCCCAAACCATTTATCGCAGAACTCACGAACGTCTGCGTCATTACGGACTAATTTAACCCCACCGGCTTTGCCTCTTCCTCCTGCATGGACTTGACATTTAGCCGCCCAAATATCTCCGTTTAATTGTTGAATGGCGGCAAGCGCCTCATGCGTATTTGTACAGGCAATACCGTGGCTCACCGGGAGTTGATATTGTGAAAAAATTTGCTTTGCTTGATATTCATGTAGGTTCATATAATTTCCTGTATAGAATCATTTTTGTTAGAAATTCTTTCAGAAATTTAATGGATCTTAGTTAAAAAAGCAAATTGAAGATAGCAGGAAAAATGCAAAAAGATATGAAAATTTAACCGCTTATATTTAGCTTATAAGCGGTTAAAAAATAGTGAGCCGAAGCAGATAAGTATTAGGCAGTTCCAAATGCCATGCGGATATTGCCTTCTATTTGTTCAAGTAGTGCAAAGCGTTTACGATACATCGAACGTTTTTTGCTTGGGATGCGTTCAAGCGATTTATCGCTCGCCACAGACATTTGCCAATAATCTTTTAGGATTCCACCGCTTTCACTAAAAATAGCATCATAATCAACAACATAACGTTTGCTTTGGATAAATCGAGATTTATTTTGATATTTATGAGGAATACCAAGTAGCTGCTTATAGCCAAGCACGGAAGCAAGCAACTTCATACTTTCTACCATTAAATGAGCAGGGCGTAGGCCATAACATTGCTTAGTTAATTGTTTCATTAACTCTTTGGCATTGACCTGGTTAGAGCCTTGAATCACACCGATAAGTAGTGCATTTTCAACTAGCCCAAAAGTTAATAGATATACAAGCTGTTGTGAACTTTTTTGATATAACTCCAATGCCCAAAAACCTTCCATAGGTTGATGTTCATTGATATTCAAACGAAGCTCAAAATCCGAGATGATTTCGCCAAAGCTTATTGACTTTTCCCATAGTGGAGGTAATTGGTATTGAGCTAATGCTTTCGGGAGAAAGGTTAAGTTATCACAAATTGCTTGAAAACGTTGTGTTGCACTAAAACGCTTATCCAAAAAACGATGCACAAGAGGATAACTATAATTAGGTCTTTGATTCAACAGAGGAATAAGTGCCGGATTCTGATTTATAAATTGAGTGAATAAATTAATTTGTTTTTGATGTAAACGAGAACGTAACCAGAAGCGTAAACGTTTAAGACGATAAGATTTTTGAGGAGTATCAGGATATATTTTGTATGCACTCGGGTAATTGTAATCAGTCATATTTCTCTAAATTTGCTCAACAATAACGTTATAATACAATAAAATTGATTAATTTACAAAGTGTGTGTGAACTTTATTAAAAAAAACCGCTTACAGGATGCTGTAAGCGGTTTACTTAACTAAGCTGATTAGCTGTTAAATTTCAAGTAATAAACGTGTCGGATCTTCTAATAAATCTTTTACAGCAACTAAGAAACCAACAGATTCACGTCCATCAATTAAACGATGGTCATAAGAAAGTGCCAGATACATCATTGGACGAATAACCACTTGGCAGTTTACGGCAACCGGGCGATCTTTAATGGCGTGCATCCCTAAAATTGCACTTTGTGGTGGATTGATGATCGGGGTTGACATTAATGAACCGAATACACCACCGTTTGTGATGGTAAAATTACCGCCGGTTAAGTCTTCTACGGTTAATTTGCCGTCACGACCTTTCTCAGCCAGTTCTTTAATGGTTTTCTCAATATCCGCCATCGATAATTTGTCACAGTTACGGATAACCGGTGTGACTAAGCCGCGAGGGGTTGAGACCGCAATACTAATATCGAAGTAGTTGTGATATACCACGTCATCGCCATCAATCGAAGCATTGATTTCCGGATAACGTTTTAATGCTTCAACAACCGCTTTAATATAGAACGACATAAAGCCTAAACGTACACCGTGTTGTTTTTCAAATTTTTCACCGTAAGTTTTACGTAATGTCATAATCGGCTGCATATCTACTTCATTGAATGTGGTTAACATTGCCGTTGTGTTTTTCGCTTCTAACAGGCGTTCTGCGATACGCTTACGTAAACGTGTCATTGGCACACGTTTTTCGCTACGTGCTGAGTAAGACACGGTGCTGACAGTGCTTTGCTCTGTGGCAGTAGCCTGTTTTGAAGCTTGTGTTTGACGTTGTGCTAAATGATGTTCAATATCTTCACGGGTAATTCGACCGCCTACACCGGTACCTTTGATAAGATGCGCTTCAATATTATGTTCTGCTAATAAACGGCGAATCGCAGGACCTTGAGAATCCGCATCGGAATGGTCATGTTCAATAGCTGCAGACTTACGATCCGCCGGAGTCGCTTCATTCGTCGGTTTAATCGTTTCTTGGGTGAAATCGCCTGCTTGGACGGTTGAGATTTTGCCGAGTAATTGTTTGGAAATAACAGTAGCGCCTTGAACTTGGCTGATCTCCGCTAAAATACCGTCATGCGGCGCTGGTACTTCTAATACGACTTTATCCGTTTCAATTTCAACGATTACTTCATCACGTTTAATTGCATCACCCACATTCTTATGCCAAGTAGCAACAGTCGCATCTGCAACAGATTCGGGTAAGTCCGGCGTTAAAATTTCAATAGTCATAGTTATGTTCCTTTATATTCGTTAACACAGTGTTTTAGCTGTGCCGATAATTTTGCAAGCGGTCAAATTTGATGATTTTTTTGCAAAGTTTTGCTGGAAATTGACCGCTTATTTGTTAAATCGTTAAAGCATCCGCCACTAATTGTTTTTGTTGCTGAGTATGCAATGAAGTATAGCCTACAGCCGGTGATGCGGATGCTGGACGACCTGCATAAGTTAATTTCGCTTTTTCTGGGATTGATGCTTCAAAATTATGTTTACTGCAATACCATGTGCCTTGATTAAGTGGCTCTTCTTGACACCAAACAAAGTCTTTTACATGTGCGTAAGGTTCTAATACTTTTTTCATATCCTCATATGGGAATGGATAAAGTTGTTCGATACGAACAATCGCTACATCAGTTTGTTCGTTTTGGCGGCGTTGTTCGAGTAAATCGTAATAAACCTTACCTGAACACATCACAACACGTTTCACTTTTTTCGCCTTGATATTACTGTCAATTTCGCCGATCACCGTTTGGAATTCGCCATCAACCAATTCTGCTAAGGAAGAAACCGCTAATGGGTGGCGTAATAACGATTTAGGTGAAATCGCAACTAATGGACGACGCATTTTGCGAATCGCTTGGCGGCGGAGCATATGGTAAACCTGTGCCGGTGTACTTGGTACGCAAACCTGCATATTTTGTTGTGCGCAAAGCTGTAAGTAGCGTTCTACACGGGCTGATGAGTGTTCTGGTCCTTGACCTTCATAACCGTGTGGAAGCAACATCACTAAGCCGCACATTCTGCCCCATTTTTGCTCGCCGGAACTGATAAATTGGTCGATCACAATTTGTGCGCCATTGGCAAAGTCACCGAATTGCGCTTCCCAAATGGTTAATGTTTTCGGGTCGGTTGTCGCATATCCATATTCAAAGGCTAATACCGCTTCTTCGGAAAGTACCGAATCCCACACTTCAAAACGCCCTTGATTTGCGTGTAAATGAGCAAGCGGTACATAACCTGTACCGTCATTTTGGTTATGTACAACCGCATGGCGGTGGAAGAATGTACCACGACCGGCATCTTCGCCTGATAAACGCACGTGCGTACCTTCATCTAATAGGGTTGCGTATGCCATCGTTTCTGCCATACCCCAATCTAATAATTTCTTGCCATCGTACATCTCTTTACGGTCGTTATAGATTTTTTCGACACGAGAGTGTGGGCGTAAACTTTCAGGGTATTCACATACACGTTTTGCTAAAGTTTGGAAACGGTCTAATGGAAATTTGCTTTCATACGGTGCTGTCCAGTCATAATGGAGGTATTGCAACCAATCAACCGCCGCCATATCCATTTCACGCCATTCCGGTACAACGCGATCACCGTTATCCAACGCATCACGATAGTTATTCATTATTTCAGTGGCTTGATCTTGGTTTAATACGCCTTCTGCAACTAAACGATCTGCATAGACTTTACGCGGTGTCGGGTGTTTTTTAATGATGCTATACATCGTTGGTTGTGTAGCTAAAGGCTCGTCCGCTTCATTATGACCATGACGACGGTAAGAAATCAGATCGATAAAAATATCGCGTTTGAATAAGGCACGATATTCGACTGCCATACGGGCAGCAAATGCGACTGCTTCAGGATCATCACCATTAACGTGAATAATCGGTGCCTGAATCATTTTGGCAATATCAGTACAGAATTCGGTTGAACGAGTGTCGTTCGGGTTAGAGGTGGTAAAACCGATTTGGTTATTGATCACAATTCGAATCGTACCGCCAACTTTATAACCTCGAGCATTAGACATATTTAAGGTTTCTTGTACTACGCCTTGACCGGCAACAGCCGAATCGCCATGTACGGTAACGGCTAAGACTTTATTATGCTCAGTGTCACGTATACGTTCTTGACGCGCACGTACCGAACCGATAACCACCGGACTTACGATTTCTAAATGCGATGGGTTAAATGCAAGGGTTAAATGCACACGTTCGCCGTCCACATCAAAATCAGATGAGAAACCTTGGTGATATTTCACGTCACCAGTACGGTTATCATCGGCGTGTTTGCCTGCAAATTCATCAAATAATTCCGCCGGTTTTTTACCCAACACGTTTACCAACATATTTAAACGGCCTCGGTGCGCCATCCCCATCACCACGTCTTTCATACCTTGGCGACCAGCATGACGAATGATTTCTTTCATCATTGGAATAAATGCATCGCTACCTTCGAGTGAGAAACGTTTTGCACCGGGGAATTTTGCGCCGAGATAACGTTCAAGACCGTCAGCAGCGGTTAATTCGGTAAGTAAATTGACTTTTTCTTCGTGAGAGAACAACGGTTTATTTAAGGTGCTTTCAATTTTTGCTTGTAGCCAGTTACGTTGTTCCATATCTTGCACGTGCATAAATTCTAAACCTATCGTACCCAAATAGGTTTGTTTTAATGCATCGGCAAGATCACTGAATTTCATTGTTTCTTTGCCATAAACATATTTACCAATCGTAACGGTTTCATTTAGATCCGCATCGGTAAAACCGTGATGGCGGTAATCTAATTCAGGTACTTGAGAGGTTTTCCAACGATAATAACCAAGAGGGTCGAGTTTTGCTTCAAGATAACCACGGAAACGGTGAGCGTTAATCCATTGTAATAAACGAACTTGTTTGGCGCTGGCTTCCGGATCGATAACCGTAACGGATTCTAGGACATTTTCACGGGCGAGTTTACGGAAATAGTCACGCACTTGCGAATGGGGTTGTTCTACGACTTGCATTTTCGGAAGGGTATCAAAGATGGTACACCAGCTAGCATCAACGCTAGTCGGGTCTTCAAGATATTGTTCGTAGATTTCTTCAACATAAGCTTGGTTAGAACCACCGAAAGGTGAGGAAACTAACCAGTCTTCAAAATTTTTATGTTGCATACAGACCTAACCTTGTATATTTGTGTGTTTATTGAGTTATGACGAGTATTATATACGCTAATATAAATAAAATGGATTAAAACACCATGCTATTAGGCGATTTATAAATCAATGATGCTATTATGCCTGAAGATTTAAGTGAAGAATGTAAGCTAAGTCAGATTTTTAACAGATTGGTAACAAATAAGCGGTCTTTTTTGGCGAAAAATTTGCAAAAGAAATGCTAAAGAAGACCGCTTATATTTAACACTAATGACTGCAATGACATTGTCCGCTGCAGACATCACCGTGTAAGTTATGATGATGGTTATGGTGGTGAGAATAAAAGGCAACATTTTTGGCAAATTGGTCACCAAAGAAATGGATAAAATGCGGATCATTGGTCACCATTTCCGGTGTACCGGCACAACAAATATGCTTATTCACGCATAAAACTTCATCAGTATTTGCCATTACGATGTTTAAATCGTGCGAAACCATCAAAATTGCGCAATTTAACCACGAACGAGTATTATTTAATAGTTGATAGAGTTCGGTTTGCCCTGTAATATCCACCCCTTGCATCGGTTCGTCTAAAACTAATAATTGCGGGCGATCTAAAATAGCTCGAGCAAGTAAAACGCGCTGCAATTCACCGCCGGATAATTTCTGCATACTATTTTCTGCTAAATGCGTAATAGAAAAGAGTGCAAGAGCTTCTTGAATCGCTTGTGCGCTACAGTGCGGTTTTAATGAGAGAAATTTTTGCACTGTGATCGGCATAGAGTGATCCAAATGCAGTTTTTGCGGCACGTAACCGATTTTAAGGTCTTTTTGATGAATTACTTTACCCTTAGTCGGAGCAAGTAATTTAAGTAATACTTTAAGTAACGTCGATTTTCCGCCGCCGTTAGGGCCGACAATCGTTGTAATAGAATTCGCATATACCGTTAAATTGATATTTTGCAAAGCTTTTTGATCTCCGAAACTCACTTCAATTTGTTGAAGTTCTACAAGAGGTAGTCCTTTTTTTTTCGGTTGTGGTACGGGAGTAAGTTGTTTTATTTGCATTATTTTAAAAAAATTAAGGGTATAATATAAAAGTGAACAAGTTAGCTGATTTTTGTGATGCTGACAAGAATGAATTTTCTAACAGAACATTTGTCAAATTTTTTCGTAATAAATAAAAGATAGTATAGGACATATTTTGCAACACGTTATTCTAGCAAGAGATCGCCGCCGGAAGAAATCTCGTTTAAAGGGATTATTTTTCTTTATGGCGCTGTTATCGATTTTTATCGGTATTGTACTTGCTTTAAAAAATCAACCTTCCATTAGCAGTGCAACAAATCAAGAACAATATATTGTACTGGGCGAAAAAACGGAAGAACATAAGGATGAGCCGGAGCAAGCGGAAGCGACATCAGCTGAAAATGAGGTAAAGCAAGCTTCCGCAGAAAACGAATCTACAGAAACTGACCCGAATGCGGTTGAAGGCGCAGCAGAGGATGCTAACGCAACATCTTATGAAGATCTGCTGAATGAGAAAGACGATGAAGTAGAAGGGCAAGAGGGGACGGCCGTTACTAAAGAAGCTGAAAAGCCGGAAGAAAAATTATCACCGGAAGCAGAGAAAGTACTAGATGAAATCTTAGAAGTTGCCGATGAAGCATTACGCATTCAAGATCAGTTTAGTTATACGGTTGGTCGAGGCGATAAATTAAAAGATGTCTTAGAACAGTCCGGTTTAGGTGTAAGCGTAGCAAGAGCAATGATTAAACGCTTCCCTGAGTTAGCGAATTTAGACGGTGGGCAACAATTTTATTGGATTTTAGATAACCACGGTGAATTGGAATATATGAACTGGTTGCTCTCTGAGAAAGAAGAACGCATTTATGAGCGTAAAGATAACGGTAAATGGGTTTTCCAGAGAATACAGAAAAAAGGCGAATGGCGCCAAGATGTTGTGCGAGGCACGATTGATGGCAGCTTTGCGACAAGTCTTAAAAATGTAGGATTATCTGAACGTCAAGTTAATCAGCTGGCTGTTGGATTACAATCACAAATTGCAACCAATAAACTCAAAAAAGGTGATCGTTTTGCGATCTTGGTTAAACGTGAGTACATTAACGGCACGGTAACGGATGTCGGTAATGTTGAAGGGATCTTTATTTTAAGTGGTAAGAAACGTTATTATGCGATTCAAGCTGATAATGGTCGTTACTATAGTAGCCATGGTGAAACATTGAGCAAAGGTTTCGCTCGTATTCCATTATTGTTTAGTGCAAGAGTTTCATCTTCTTATAATCCTAGACGTGTTCACCCGATTACACGTCGAGTGAGACCGCATAACGGCGTGGATTTTGGTATCCCGACCGGTACGCCGATTATTGCGCCGGGTGATGGCGTGGTGGAACACATCGCCTATCAAGCAAGAGGTGCGGGACGTTATATTAAGATCCGCCACGGGCATATTACTACGGTTTATATGCACCTAAGCAAAACGCTTGTGCGAGTAGGACAGAATGTGAAAAAAGGTGAGCGTATAGCGTTATCCGGAAATACCGGAGGATCAACAGGCCCACATTTACACTATGAATTCCATATCAATGGACGTCCAGTTAATCCGATGACGGTAAAATTACCTGGCTCAAGTTCCGGTATGGCAAGTAAAGAGAGGCAATCTTTCTTAAAACGAGCAAAAGCGGTAGAAGCTAAGCTTAAACTTTAATTTTTTGGGGAATTTATGATGAAAAAAAATGCGATTGTATTATTAGGTTTATCCGTATTAAGTACATCAGTAATGGCTGATGATGCAAGCCTCAAACGTACGTTAGAAGGCATGGGCGCAACCAATGTAAAAATCAGTGATTCGGCATTACCGGGCTTCAGAACGGCAGTTTCGAATGAAGGCGTTGTGCAAATTAGTGAGAACGGGCGTTTTGTTATTCAAGGTCAGATTTTTGAGCTAAAAAACGGCAAAGCGGTTGATATTACTAATAAATCATTACTTGCAGATTTAAATTCTCTAGAAAAAGAGATGATTATTTATCCGGCGAAGAATGAAAAACACGTAGTTACCGTATTTATGGATATTACTTGCCACTACTGCCATTTAATGTTCCAACGTATCAAAGAGTATAACGATTTAGGTATTACGATTCGTTTCCTTGCTTTCCCTCGTGGCGGTATGAATACTCAGACGGCAAGACAAATGGAAGCGATTTGGACATCAACGGATAAAGTGAAAGCGTTAACTGATGCTGAAAATGGTACTTTACCGAAAGAAGTCAAAACACCAAATATCGTAAAAAAACATTACGAATTGGGGATTAAATTTGGAGTAACAGGTACACCGAATATGGTTGATAGCAGCGGTCAATTAATCGCAGGTTATGTTGAGCCGAAAGAATTACTTAAAATACTAAGCGAATAGCATTAATCTCTTGAATACAAGCGGTCTGATTTTGTAAAATTTTTGCAAAATTACACCGCTTGTTTTATTTATAAAGAAAAGAAGAAAATCCAGTGCAAAAGCTAATCAAACAACGATCTAAACTCACATCCATAAAATTATCAGACCATCCACTATTAAATCGACTTTATCAAAGCCGTGGTATTGCATCGCCTCAAGAATTAGAACGAACACTGCAATTTTTACATAGACCCAATCAATTAGCGAATATTGATGCTGCAGTTGAATTACTTATCGAAGCCTATAAACAACAATCACGGATTATTATTGTCGGAGACTTTGATGCTGATGGGGCAACCAGTACCGCATTAGCTCTTCTGGCGTTAGGTCAATTAGGCTTTGAAAATGTGGATTATTTAATTCCGGATCGTTTTTCACAAGGCTATGGTTTAAGTTTAGCTGTGGCGGAAATGGTGCTAGTAAAAGGAACGGATGTTGTGATGACCGTTGATAATGGCATTTCTTCTTTTGAGGGGATCGATTTACTAAAAGAACACGGCATCAAAGTTTTAGTTACCGATCATCATTTACCGGCAGAAAGTTTACCGAATGCGGATGCAATGGTGAATCCGAATTTGGCGGATTGCTCATTTCCTTCAAAGTCTTTGGCTGGTGTCGGTGTCGCGTTTTATATAATGTTAGCGCTACGGGGCAAAATGCGTGAATTAGGATGTTTTAAAGAGAAAGAACCTAATTTAGCGGAATTATTGGATCTTGTTGCATTGGGAACGGTAGCGGATGTGGTTCCGCTTGATCACAATAATCGAATCTTAGTTCACCAAGGATTAAATCGCATTCGTTCGGGACATTGTCGAGCAGGTATTCGCGCTTTAGCGGAAGTATCTAAGCGAGATTTATCTTCTCTACAAGCTAGCGATTTAGGTTTTGCAATTGCCCCTCGTTTAAATGCAGCGGGTCGTTTGGAAAATATGTCGTTAGGCGTAGAACTGCTCATTGCAGAGAATATGGAGATTGCACGTCAATTAGCATTTGAATTGGATAGTCTCAACCAAACTCGTAAAGAGTTTGAGCAAGAAATGAAGACGGAAGCCTTGGCAATTTGCGCAAATTTACCGAGTTTGATGCAAAAAGAACAAGCGCACGGTATTGTGTTATATCAACCGGATTGGCACCAAGGCGTGATCGGGATTTTAGCTTCACGTATTAAAGAGCAATTTCATCGGCCTGTCATTGTGTTTGCACAAGAGAGTGAAAACAGTGAATATTTGAAAGGTTCGGCACGTTCAATTGCCGGATTACATATGCGTGATTTATTAGAACGTATAGATTCATTATATCCGGATTTAATTATTAAATTCGGTGGGCATGCGATGGCAGCAGGTTTAACAATTCATCAAGAGAATTTTTTACGTTTTCAAAAAGTATTTGATGAAATTATTAATGAAATAATTGAACCGGAACAATTACAAGGTGTCATTTATACGGATGGGGAATTAGCACCATCTGAATTAAATATCGAAATAGCGGAATTATTACAGCAGGCGGGGCCTTGGGGACAAAACTTCCCAGAGCCTACGTTTGAAGGTGAATTTCGTTTATTGCAACAGCGTATACTAGGTGGTAAACACTTAAAGTTAATGGTCGAGCAACCTAACGGTGGATTATTTGATGCAATTTGGTTTAATGCCGATTTGCGTTATTTTCCTGATTTATCGATTAAACAAGTTAAATTGGTTTACAAACTTGATATAAATGAGTTTAGAGGGAATAAAAATTTACAATTAAGAGTCGATACATTAATTATTTAGTTTATTCTATTTCTAACCCTAGAATAAAATAATATTGTGTTGTGAAATCTGATCGCCTATATACCGATGGATGGTATTTAGAACATATGAATGAAGTTTTTAATCTAACAAGGAACAACCAACGATGAAAAATACAACTGTTTTTCGCGGATTGTTATTATCTGGTATCGCATTAGCCGTAGCTGCTTGTGGTAACTTAAGCAAAGTGACTGATGAAGGTACGACAGAAAATCCAGTATTCCCCAAACTCTCTGAATCGGAATTCAACCATGATGGTTCACAATTCGGTTCATGGCCAAACTGGGAAAACGTTCGTCAAATCGAACGTGGTATGAACAAAGACCAATTATATAACCTAATCGGTCGCCCACACTTCGAAGAAGGCTTATATGGCGTTCGTGAGTGGGATTATGCATTTAACTATCGTGAGAATGGTGTGCACAAAATTTGTCAATACAAAATCTTATTTGACAAAAATATGAACGCACAAAGCTTCTTCTAGTATCCGAATGGCTGTAATGGTAACTCATCATTTAACTTAAGTGGTGATTTCTTATTCGATTTCGATAAAGATACATTAACTGCGAAAGGTAAAGAAGTTGTTGATAGTGTTGCTACACAATTAAAATCATCTGGCGCACAACAAGTTAAAGTGGCTGGTTATACAGACCGTTTAGGTTCAGAAAAATATAACTTAGATTTATCACAACGCCGTGCGAACATGGTGAAATCACGTTTAGTTCAACAAGGTGTGATTGTACAAATTAATGCTGTTGGTTATGGTAAAGCAAGCCAAGTTAAAGCGTGTGATGGTGAGTCAGGTCAAGCATTACGTGATTGTTTACGCCCTAACCGTCGTGTAGAAATTTCTGCAAACGGCGGCGTGTTAAAACAAAACGAAGGTGGTAATGTTGCAGGCCCTAACGGTCCAACGCCACTTTACCAAACGCCACAATATAACAGTAATAAATAATCTACTGTTTCGTTAGAACATAGAGTAAAATATAAGGGCAATCAATTTTGATTGCCCTTATATTTTCTTACCACCCTGTAATAGGAGAATTTTTATGCGTTATCAAGCGGTTGCTTTTGACTTAGATGGGACTTTACTTTCACCAAATGCTGTTATTTTAGAATCGAGTAAGCAAGCCATTCAAAAGGCACGAGAGAAAGGCGTAAAAATTTTCTTTGTAACAGGTCGTCATCATACGGCAGTTCGTCCTTACTATGCGGAAATTGGTTTGGATACACCGGTTGTTTGCTGCAATGGTACTTATTTATATGATTTTCAACATGATAAAGTGCTGTCAGGTAACCCATTAACAGCAGAGCAAGCTTCCGGTTTAATTAATCAAGCGCAAGCGTTGGGTATTCATACGGCGGTATATTTTCGTGATGCAATGACTTATGAGCAGCTTAATCCGCATTTCACCAAGTTTCAAAAATGGGTACAATCTTGTCCGGAAGCTGTGCGTCCAAATGTTCATCAAGTTGAGAAATTTCAGCAAGAGATTGATAAAGGTACTACGGTTTGGAAAGTGTTAATTAGTGATCCGGACTTAGCTAAAATGCAAAGTTTTGTTGAAAAATTACCGCTTGATCAATTTAGCCAGGAATGGTCTTGGGTGGATAGAGTGGATATTACCAGTGTCGGTAATAGTAAAGGCGCAATGTTGGCAGAATTGCTAAAAATTGAAGGAATTGATCCGCAAAACGTAATTGCATTTGGTGACAATTTCAATGATATTTCTATGTTAGAACTGGTTGGTTTAGGTATCGCAATGGGTAGTTCTGAGGCTAAAGTTCAGCAACGCGCGGATAAAACAATCGGCTCAAATAATGAAGACAGTATTGCCAAAGAATTAACGGAATTACTTAATTTATAATGAATAAACTGGTTAATTATCCTAAGTATTCTATTGCTCGCCGCATTGGATCTTATTTTCTCGTCATGATCGCGTTTGCATCTTTAATTAGTGGTATTTCATTAGGCATTATGTGGAGTAATAAATCTGATGCGGGGTTGATTAATGTTTCCGGCTCATTGCGGATGCAGAGTTATCGTTTCCTCTACGAAATGGAGCATCATCCGCAATCTATCCCGACTCGTTTAAATGAATATCGTCAAAGTTTGAATTCGCCTGAAATTCAAGATTCTTTAGCGCATAAATGCCTGTTACCGAAAGAAGTTACAGAGGCTTATGTCAAGCTGCAAGAAAGCTGGCAAGAAATGGAATCTTTTATCGTTAAGCGAGATAGAAGCTCTTATGAATCCAATATTGAGGGGTATGCGAACCAAGTTAATAATTTCGTATGGTTGTTACAAGAATTTGTTGAGCTAAAATTAAAGGTGGCAATCGGCGTGATTGCGGTTTCTATGCTATTGATTATTGCTTTAGCTTATTTTGGCGTGTGGTACACTCAAAAACGCATTATTAGACCGCTTGATCAGCTAGTGACGGCAAGCCAACAAGTTAAAAATGAAGATTTTGATCATATCCAGCTAGCGGTAAATGAACCGAACGAATTAGGTTTTCTTTCTTCTGCATTTACCCAAATGGCAAGCGATTTAGCTAAACTATATGCTTCTCTTGAAGAGAAAGTTGAGGATAAGACCCGCCGTTTGATGTCGGTAAATCGTTCTCTGTTGGTATTATTCCAATGTTCTCAACTGTTAACGGCAAAACCGGTTAATCAAAACGTCTTATTTCAAGTGTTACAAACCGTGCTTGATAATGAACAATTACGTGGAATTGAGATTCAAGTGTATGGAGCGGATTATTGGAATGTGACCATTGATAATGCACCGGCACAAGATTGGCGTTATAACGAAATTGCGATTGAAAACGAGAAAATTGCGTTATTACGTTGGAAACCATCACTTTTATGTCCTGATGAGCGTTTAATCCAAAACGTATCGGAAATGATTGGGCGTAGCCTGTATGTTGTGCAAGTGCAGAAACAGCAACAACAGTTAGTATTGATGGAAGAGCGCTCAATTATTGCACGAGAACTGCATGACTCATTAGCGCAATCACTGACGTTTTTTAAAATCCAAGTGAGTCTATTAAAACGTAATGGTGAAACCAAACAAGATTGGGAAAAACAAAAAGCGATCTTAGATGACTTTGAAAAAGCGCTGAATGAAGCATATAGTCAGTTACGAGAGTTACTTTCTACGTTCCGTTTGACTATTGAGGAGGCTAATCTTACTCATGCATTGGAGCGAGTATTAGATTCATTACGTATTCGAACATCGGCTCACATTCGTCTGAATTGTAAACTCCCATCGCAAATTTTTAGTGCGCAGCAACAAGTGCATGCGTTACAAATTGTGCGTGAAGCGGTGATTAATGCGATTAAACACGCTAATGCGAGCGCAATCGATGTGATTGCTGAAACTAATGCGGATGGTGAGCATTGCTTGATTATTCGTGACAACGGCAAAGGCATTGCAAGCGATATTGAGCCGGAAGGGCATTATGGGCTGACGATCATGAAAGAACGCACTGCTGAGTTAAAAGGCGAGTTTAGTATCAAGAACCGTTTGGAAGGTGGTGTTGAGGTCATGGTTGTATTACCAAATATGATTACCGCATAATTTTTTATAAAGGAAGGCAATAAAATGCAGATTCGAAAATCGACGGAAGCGGATTTCGAAACAATTTTAAATATTTATAACCAAGCGATTCCAACTCATCAAATTACAGCAGATTTGGAATTAGCAACACCAATTAATCGTCGTGCTTGGTTTGACTTTCATTTAACCAGTGAACAATATCCGATTTGGACGGTAGAAGATGAAAACGGCATTGCCGGCTGGTTTAGTTTCTCGCCGTTTTATGAGCGACCTGCGTTTGTGCATACCTCTGAAATTAGTATTTATTTAGACAGTAGCGCTAAAGGTAAAGGCTATGGCTCGAAGATCATTGAATTTATGCAAGCGGAAATGTTAAAGCATAATATTTATACCCTAATGGCATATGTGTTCGAATTGAATCAAGTCAGTCAAAACTTGATGCGTAAGCACGGCTTTGAGCAGTGGGGCAGATTTCCGAATATTGCCAATATGGGAAAAGATGAACAAGGGCAGGACAAATGGCGTACGTTATTGATGATGTCTTACCAAAAAGGCATTGAATAAGCGGTCATTTTTTATCAAATTTTTGCAAAAGGATTATTAAATGGAACGAACTAAAGTCGTATTAGCCACAGGCAATAAAGGTAAAGTCAAAGAAATGGCGGATGTATTAGCGCAATTTGGCTTTGATGTGGTGGCGCAAAGTGAATTCGGTATCGAATCACCGGAAGAAACCGGTTTAACTTTTGTCGAAAATGCGTTGTTAAAAGCACGTTATGCTTCAAAAATGACTGGATTACCGGCAATTGCAGATGACTCAGGTTTAGCTGTAGACGCACTGGGCGGCGCACCGGGGCTTTATTCCGCCCGTTATGCAGGTGAAGACGGCAATGATGAGGCGAATCGCAAAAAATTATTAGCAGAACTGCAAAATGTTGCAGATGAAAAACGTGGAGCGAAATTTGTAAGTTGTATCGTTTTTCTGCAACACGAAACTGATCCGACACCGAAAATCGCCTTAGGTGAATGTTTCGGTGAAATTTTACGTGAAGAACGTGGTCAAAATGGTTTTGGTTATGATTCGCTGTTTTTCTACCCGCCTAAAAATTGTAGTTTTGCCGAGTTGGAAACCAGCGAGAAAAAACAAATTTCACACCGTGCGATTGCATTGGATGTATTAAAGAAACAGTTAAGCAATTAAGCGAAGTAACGTTTACGAGGAGAAAATATGATTATTACCACCACACCTACCATTGAAGGTCATCAAATCACTGAATATAAAGGTTTAGTGTTTGGCGAAGTGGTTTCCGGTGCTAATTTTATTCGTGATTTTTTTGCGAGTATTACTGATGTGATTGGTGGGCGCTCAGGCGCTTACGAGAGCAAGTTAAATAGTGCTAGACAAGAGGCGCTAGCTGAACTGGAAAAAGAAGCGAAACGTGTCGGCGCAAATGCAGTAGTTGGTGTTTCAATGGAATATCAATCAATGGGTGGCGATAAGGGAATGTTTATTGTGGTTGCAACCGGTACGGCAGTGGTGATTCGTTAAATCTAACTGATTGTACGCATCCAAGCGGTCAGTTTTTACTGCTTTTTGTAAATTATCCTATAAAAAATCCCCGCATTTGGCGGGGATTTTTATATTCATTGCGTTTAGAATAAACCGGTAATCAAACCGTTTTCATCGACATCAATACGATTTGCCGCCGGCACTTTTGGTAAGCCCGGCATACGCATAATGCTACCGCAAATCGCAACGATAAAGCCGGCACCAGCAGAAACACTAATACTGCGTACGGTAACAGTAAAACCGCTTGGGCAACCGAGTAATTTGGCATTATCGCTTAATGAATATTGTGTTTTCGCCATACAAATCGGTAATTTATCTAAACCTAATTTTTCCAGATTTTTAATTTCCGCTAAGGCTTCGGCACTAAAATTCACATCACCCGCACCATAGATTTTTTGTGCGATTGCTTTGATTTTGTTTTGCACGCTTTCATTTACGTCATAGACGAAATTAAAACGATTTTGTTGTTCATCAATCGCTTTTAACACTTTTTGTGCTAAGTCCACACCACCGGCACCGCCTTTACCCCACACTTCAGTGAGCGATACTTCCACGCCTTGTTTCGCACAAGCGGTCTGAATTAGGGCTAATTCCGCATCAGTATCTGACACAAAGCGGTTTAATGCGACCACAACCGGTAAGCCGAATACATTTTTGAGGTTACTGATATGTTTAAGCAGATTCGGTAAACCTTGTTGTAAAGCGGTTGAATTTTCTTCAGCTAAATTCGCTTTTTCAACACCGCCGTTATATTTCAGCGCTTTTACCGTGGCAACGACTACAGCCACATCCGGTTTAAGATCAGCTAAACGGCATTTAATATCACAGAATTTTTCTGCGCCTAAGTCCGCACCGAAACCGGCTTCTGTTACTGCATAATCACCTAAATGTAATGCTAAACGCGTTGCAGTAACCGAGTTACAACCGTGAGCGATATTGGCAAATGGGCCACCGTGAATAAAGGCAGGGGTGCCTTCAATCGTTTGTACTAAATTCGGTTTAATCGCATCTTTTAATAATGCCGCCATTGCCCCATGCGCATTTAAATCTTTCGCATAAACCGGCTGTTTATCTTTAGTGTAAGCGACTAAGATATTACCTAAACGCGTTTTTAAATCAGCAAGATCTTTCGCTAAACAGAAAATTGCCATCACTTCTGAAGCTACGGTAATATCGAAACCGTCCGGACGAATCACACCATCGGTCGGATTGCCTAAACCACCTAATACGTTACGTAATTGACGATCGTTCATATCAATTACACGACGCCATAACACACGTTTGGTATCAATATTTAATGCATTGCCTTGGTAGATGTGGTTATCTAATAATGCAGCTAAGAGGTTATTAGCGCTGGTAATTGCGTGGAAGTCACCGGTAAAGTGTAGGTTGATATCTTCCATTGGCAATACTTGTGCATACCCACCGCCAGCCGCACCGCCTTTCACGCCGAATACCGGACCTAATGACGGCTCACGTGCCGCAACCACAGCATTTTTACCAAGTTGATTTAACGCATCGGTTAAACCGATGGTGACGGTAGTTTTCCCTTCTCCTGCCGGAGTCGGGTTAATAGCGGTCACTAAAATTAATTTACCGTTTTTCGCTGGTAATTTGAAAGCATCCGCCGGATTAATTTTCGCTTTATATTTGCCGTATTGTTCGATTTGATCGGCATTTAAACCTAATTTTTCCGCAATTTTATTAATAGGCTGCATAATGGCAGCTTGAGCAATTTCTACATCGCTTTTCATTCATCCTCCACAGTGGCAAACGTTTGCTTTTTTCAACCCTGCTAGAATATGCTAAAATCCGTTTAAAATAAAGAAATGTAACAGATATTTAACAAAAAAGATGACGAATCAATTAACGCCAAACTTTTGGCAAACAAAAAGCCTGCTTGAAATGAATGATGCGGAATGGGAAGCATTGTGTGACGGTTGTGGAAAATGTTGCTACCGCAAATATATTCAAGGTCGAGGCAAACAAGAGCGTTTGTATTACACTTCGGTCGCTTGTAATTTGTTGGACGTGGATAGCGGGCGTTGTACCAATTATCCGAATCGTTTCAAAATTGAACAAGATTGCACCAAATTGACTAAGAAAAATTTGCCTGATTTTGGTTGGTTGCCGAAAACCTGTGCCTATCGTCTGCTTTATGAAGGTAAGCCGTTATTTGATTGGCATCCGTTGATCTCTAACGATCCGCTATCGGTTAAAAATGCCAATATCCTCATCCCAAACGGTATTCATGAAAAAGATGTGATAGATTGGTTTGAATTTGTGATTGATGAGGTTTAAGCTAATAAGCGGTCATATTTTGTAAAAATTTTGCAAAATATGACCGCTTGTTATTTGGATAATTTTAATAATGATAAGAGGGCAAACACAATGAAAACAGCATTAGTCACTGGTGCAACCGCAGGATTTGGCTTAGCCATTTGTAAATTACTGATTAAATCAGGTTATAAAGTGATTGGTACCGGCAGACGTAAAGAACGTCTTGCCGAGCTACATTCGCAATTAGGTAATAATTTCTTACCGCTTGCATTTGATATTCGCGATGAAGAGGCAACCACTCAAGCCTTAAATAACCGTCCTGCCGGCTGGCAACAAGTAGATTTATTAGTGAATAATGCCGGATTAGCATTAGGATTGGAGCCGGCATATAAAACCGATTTAAAAGATTGGTATCAAATGATCGATACTAATATTAAAGGGCTGGTGACGGTTACCCGTTTGATTTTACCGGAAATGGTAGAACGTAATAGCGGGCATATCATCAATTTAGGTTCAATCGCCGGTAATTATCCTTACTCGGGTGGTAATGTTTATGGCGGCACAAAAGCCTTTGTTAAACAATTCAGCCTCAATTTACGTGCGGATTTAGCCGGTACGAAAGTGCGTGTAACGAATGTAGAACCTGGTTTATGCGGCGGTACGGAATTTTCGAACGTACGCTTTAAAGGCGATGACGACAAAGCGGCAAAAGTATATGAAAACGTGAACTATGTCGCACCGGAAGATATTGCTAATATTGTGTTATGGCTGAATCAACAACCGGAACACGTCAATATTAACCGTATTGAAGTGATGCCGACTGCGCAGACTTTCTCACCGCTTGCGGTAGCAAGAGGGTAGTTCACTTACTAAAAGCGGTCTAAAACAGACCGCTTTTAAATACTAAATAAAAGAAATTTTTACTTGCATATCGTAGAGTTATGTACTATTTTAATAGTATATAATATTTCTTATAGAGAGAACACGATATGTCAGACACACTTCTTAATCCTTATTTCGGTGAATTTGGCGGAATGTATGTGCCGGAAATTCTCGTGCCGGTCTTAAAACAACTCGAATCTGCTTTTGTTGAAGCACAAAATGATCCGTTATTCCAAGCGGAATTTATCGATTTACTCAAAAACTACGCCGGTCGCCCGACCGCATTAACGCTATGCCGTAATCTCACTAAAGGAAGCAAAACTAAACTTTATCTTAAGCGAGAAGATCTGTTACACGGCGGTGCTCATAAAACCAACCAAGTATTAGGCCAAGCGTTATTAGCAAAACGAATGGGCAAAACCCGTATTATCGCTGAAACTGGTGCCGGACAACATGGGGTGGCAACCGCATTAGCGTGTGCAATGTTAGATTTACCTTGCGTGATCTATATGGGGGAAAAAGATGTTGAACGTCAGTCGCCTAATGTATTCCGTATGCGTTTAATGGGGGCGGAAGTGATTCCGGTGCAAAAAGGCTCTTGTTCATTAAAAGATGCTTGTTGTGAAGCGATGCGTGACTGGGCGGCAAATTATGAAACGACGCATTATTTAATCGGTACGGCGGCAGGCCCACACCCATTCCCGACGATGGTGCGTGAATTTCAGAAAATGATCGGCGAAGAAACCAAACGTCAAATTTTAGAAAAAGAGAACCGCTTACCGGATGCGGTGATTGCAGCGGTTGGCGGTGGCTCTAATGCTATTGGAATGTTTGCAGATTTTATTGAGGAAGAAAGCGTACAACTGATCGGTGTAGAACCGGCTGGTAAAGGGATTGAAACCGGCGAACACGGCGCTCCGCTAAAACACGGTACAACCGGCATTTATTTCGGTATGAAATCGCCGATTATGCAAACCAAAGACGGACAAATCGAAGAATCTTACTCTGTTTCGGCAGGTTTAGATTTCCCTTCAGTCGGGCCACAACACGCCTATCTTAATTCGATTGGGCGTGCGGATTATGTGTCGATTACCGACCAAGAAGCATTAGACACTTTCCAATCATTAGCACAGTACGAAGGTATTATTCCGGCACTCGAAAGCTCACACGCATTGGCTTACGCACTGAAATTAATCGCACAAAATCCGGATAAAGAACAACTATTGGTGGTTAATCTTTCCGGTCGTGGCGATAAAGATATTTTTACCGTAGATAAAATTTTAAATGGGGAAAACTAAAATGAGCCGTTTTGACACTTTATTTGCTGAGTTAAAAGCAAAAAATGAAGGGGCATTTGTGCCGTTTGTTACCCTCTGTGATCCGGATTTCGATCGTTCATTTGAGATTATCGAAACATTGATTGCCAATGGTGTGGATGCGTTGGAGCTCGGTTTCCCATTTTCAGATCCTTTATTGGACGGTCCAGTGATTCAAGCGGCGAATAAACGAGCGTTAGATGGTGGTTATAGTACCGATGCTTGTTTTGAAATGATTGCTAAAATTCGAACAAAATATCCTGAGATTCCGATTGGCTTGCTGCTTTGTGCTAACTTAGTCTTCGTACCAACCCAAGAAGTGTTTTTCAAGCGCTGTGCCGAAATAGGCGTTGATGCGGTACTCATTGCCGATGTGCCGGTACTTGCCGCCGAAGAATTTACGCAAACAGCTAAAAAACACGGTATTCAATTAGTCTTCATTTGCCCGCCAAATGCAAATAAAGCAACGATTGAACGTATTGCCAATTTAACTGAGGGCTATACCTATTTAGTTTCACGTGCCGGCGTGACCAGTGCAGAGAATCAAGCTCATGCAGCGAATCTGGATAACCTTATCGATAGCCTCAAGCGGTCAAATTCTGCGCCAATTTTGCAAGGTTTTGGTATTGCGAAGCCGGAACAAGTTAAAGAAGCGCTAGCACTCGGTTGTGACGGTGCGATTTCCGGATCTGCGATCGTTAAAATTATTGAGAACCATTTAGATAACCAGCCTCAACTATTGGCAGAGTTAGCGAGTTTTGTAACAGCAATGAAAAGTGCCTCTTATATCAAATAAACGAGCATTAAGTGAGATAGGTAAAAATTTGCACCTTAGTAGTGATTTACTAAGGTGCAAATTTTTATTTTGGAGTGTTGTCGTTAAATAAAGTTCGAGCTGATAAGCGGTCGATTATTGGCGCTCTTTTGCAAATAAGTAGCCGTTCAAACCTACGATAATAATGTTTAAAATTGCTACAATATAAGCTTTACTGCTAAAACCATAAAGCATAAATCCCAATCCCCAAAAGATATTAGAGAGACGTAGCATCGTCATACCACTAATAAAACATGAAAGGATCAGAATAAGAACCGAACCATAACTAAGACATTCAACAATGCTCATCTGTTATCCTAATAAGCTTAACAATTATAAGGTGACTATTCTACACAAAAAAGAAGTATTGATATATCAGTCTACTACTGGTAAAAGCTGTTTCTAAGGATAATTTACAAATACAAAAAAATTGGCTAAATATTTATACAGTATTATAATGAAAGACTGTTTGCACATTTGGGGCAAACAGCCTTAACGCTTTTTAATATATATGAATAAATTAGACAATAAAATTATCCATGCCTTCAGTGAAGACGGCTTATTAAGTAATAATATTCAAAGGTTTCGTCCTCGTGCAGCGCAACTTGATATGGCGCAAGCGGTCGGAAGAGCGGTAAAATTTGCAACACCTGCCGTAGTAGAAGCGGGTACCGGTACCGGTAAAACATTCGCTTATTTAGTGCCGGCATTGCTTTCTGGAAAAAAAACGATTGTGTCGACTGGCTCGAAAAATCTTCAAGATCAATTATTTAACCGAGATCTACCAACCATTCAGAAAGCCTTAAAATACAAAGGTAAGGTCGCTCTATTAAAGGGACGAGCTAATTACCTTTGTCTGGAACGCTTAGATCAAGTGGTGGCAATGGGCGTGCTAGGCGATAAATCGGTGTTAGCGGATTTATCGAAAGTCAGCAAATGGCATACTTCAACTAAAACCGGTGATTTAAGTGAATGTATCACGATTGCGGAAGATAGTCTGATTTTACCGCAGTTAGTGAGTACTGCAGAAAGTTGCTTAGGTTCGGACTGTCCGCATTTTAAAGATTGTTATGTGTTACAAGCCCGCCGCCGAGCAATGGAAGCGGATGTGGTGGTGGTCAATCATCACCTGTTTTGTGCCGATATGGCGGTTAAAGAAACCGGCTTCGGTGAATTAATTCCAGAAGCAGAGTTGGTCATTTTTGATGAAGCACATCAATTACCGGATATTGCCAGCCAATATTTCGGTCAATCGTTAAGTTCTCGCCAATTGTTTGATATTTGTAAAGATACCAATATTGTTTATCGAACCGAATTAAAGGATCTCGCACAATTAGGCAAAGCGGCGGATCATTTGCAAAAAGTAGTGCAAGATTTTCGTTTGTTAATGGGAACGGAAGGTACGATTCGAGGTAATTTGCGAGAGTTGTTTAATGATCAAAAAGTAGTGGACGGTTTAACCAAAGTCGCAGAAAACATTGATTTTTTAAGCGATGTGATTAAAAAATCGCTCGGTCGTTCGGAAACGCTCGATAAAATTTTCGAAAGATTGGCGGAAGTCAAAGTTCAATTAAAAAAATTGAGCGATACTACTGTCGTTGGCTATTGCTATTGGTATGAAGCCAACGGGCGTTCTTTCGAGTTACATATCACGCCGTTAACTGTGGCAGACAAATTTGGCGAACAACTCAAAAATCAGCAAATTGGTTGGGTATTTACTTCAGCAACGCTTGAAGTTGGAGGCAAATTTGATCACTTCTGTCAGCGTCTAGGCATTGAGAATGCGGAACAGTTGGTGTTACAAAGTCCTTTTGATTACGCTAATCAATCGTTACTTTGTGTCCCACGATATTTGCCGGACACAAATAAATCGCACACTTTAACCGAATTAGGCAAAATGTTGATGCCCGTTATTGAAGCTAATAACGGTCGTTGCTTTTTGCTCTGTACTTCCTATTTTATGATGCGAGGTTTAGCGGATTTTCTGCGTGAACATAGTAAATTAAGTGTGTTGTTGCAAGGGGAAACTAGCAAAGCCCGCTTATTGGAAAAGTTTATTGCGGAAGAAAATAACGTATTGGTTGCCACCCAAAGTTTCTGGGAAGGAATCGATGTGCGAGGTGATGCGTTATCATTGGTGATTATAGATAAGCTGCCATTTACTTCGCCGGATGAACCGTTGCTAAGAGCGCGTATGGAAGATTGTCGTTTACAAGGTGGAGAACCGTTTAACGATATTCAAATTCCGGAAGCGGTTATCACCTTGAAGCAGGGGGTAGGGCGATTAATTCGTGATGTAACCGATAGAGGCGTGGTGATCATTTGTGATTCACGTTTAGTAATGCGAAATTATGGTCAAACGTTCCTGAAAAGTTTGCCGCCGTCAACACGAACACGTGATTTAAATAAAGTGATTCAGTTCTTAAAAAATTAGTGAGCAAGCGGTTAAATTTGCAAAATTTTTTGCGGATCTGACCGCTTATTTTGGAGGATACTCGTGTGATTGTTCGTATGCTCAGAATGTTGATTTCCTTAGCGTTACTGTTTGCCATGTTATATGGTGGTAAACTGCTTAGCATTCTGATTCCGATTGGTATTTCCGATAGTATTTGGGGAATGCTGTTACTGTTTAGTTGTTTAGTTGTTTAGTTATCGGTATCGTAAAAGTTGAATGGGTAACACCCAGTACAAGACCGTTAACCCGTTATATGACGATTTTCTTTATTCCTATTTGTGCTGAAATTATCGAACATCTTGATACTTTACAGGTACATTTCACCTCATTTGTGTTCGCCAATATACTTAGTACCGCAGTTTCTTTAGTCTTAATTGGACTGTTTGCGCAATGGATTTTTCACCGTAAATAATAGAAGAAGGTAATATGCTATATTTTTATTCTCTCTTAACTATTTTCGCCTTTCTTACTGGGCTGCGTATCAGCCAAAAATTACGTTCGTCCGTACTTAATCCTTTTGTGATTGCTTTGGCAACCGTCATTTTAGTGATTGTGATGGGTAAAGTGCCTTATGCGGAATATTATCAGGGCAATTTTCCGATCAATAATTTACTTGGTGTGTCTGTTGTTGCACTCGCCTTACCATTCTATGAGCAGCTACCGCAAATTCGTAAAAAATGGCGTCCGATTTTAGCGGTTGTTGTATTTAGCAGCGTATGTACAATGTTAACCGGTGTGCTATTTGCCGTGTTACTGGGCACAAGTCCGTCTATTCTTGCGGCAATTGTACATAAATCGATTTCTACGCCGATAGCAACTGCGATTTCAAGCCAAATTTGCGCAAGTTCCGCAGTAACAGCGGTTGGCGTGCTGGTTGCCGGACTGTTAGGATCGGTATTCGGATTTAGCTTCTTACATTATATTGGCGTATGTAATGTCCGTGCTATCGGTTTAGCTATGGGAGCTGTTTCTCATGCGTCAGGAACGGGGCGTTGTATGGAATATAGCGTCAAAACCGGTAGCTACAGCTCTATCGCATTGGTATTAAGTGGCGTACTTTCATCCGTTTTAGCGCCTTTCGTGTTCAGACTTGTATTAGCTTTATTCTATTAATTTGGTATCTCATTCAATTCAGGGTACAATGCCCCGATTTTTGAAAATTAAGAATGGACATTATGCAAGAAAAAGATCTTTCGACCTTTAAAACGTTTAAGCGTTTATTTCCAACGATTACGCCTTATAAGTGGGGACTTGCTGTCGGTGCGGTGGCACTTGTGCTGAATGCACTGGTAGATTCGGGGCTTATCTATCTTTTAAAACCTTTATTAGATCAAGGATTTGGTCAGGCGGATCACAGCTTTTTAAAACTTATGGCTGTGTTAGTCGTGGTATTTATTTTAGTGAGAGGTATCACGAACTATATTGCCGGTTATTGCTTGGCTTGGGTTTCGGGCAATATTGTGATGACTTTACGTCGTAATATTTTCCAACACTTAATGTATATGCCGGTCAGTTATTTTGACCAAAATCCGGTTGGACGCTCTCTTTCTCGTGTAACGTATGATACGGAAATGGTTGCGACTTCTTCTTCACACGCATTAGTCACTATCGTACGTGAAGGGGCATATTTAATTTCATTATTTGTGGTGATGATTTACACCAGTTGGCAATTATCGTTAGTGTTATTTGTTATGGCGCCGATCATCGGTATATTAATCGGTATTGTGTCAAAACGTTTCCGTAAATTGAGCCGTCATATCCAAAGTTCAATGGGTGAATTAACCGTAACTACCGAACAGATGTTAAAAGGGCATAAGGTTGTTTTATCATTCGGCGGTCAGCAAGTTGAAAAAGAGCGTTTTGATCGGGTAAGTAATGATATGCGCCGTAAAGGGATGAAAATCGTCTCGGCAGATGGGATTTCAGATGGTGTTGTGCAATTAATTGCGTCTTTTGCTTTATCGGTTGTTTTATATGTAGCGACATTCCCTGAAGTGATAAGTGAAAATCTTACGGCAGGTTCGTTTACCGTGGTGTTTTCATCTATGATGGCAATGTTACGTCCGTTAAAATCGTTGACGAATGTGAATTCACAGTTCCAACGTGGTATGGCGGCTTGTCAAACGTTATTTGAATTCCTTGATTTGAAAACAGAGAAAGATCTTGGTACTCAAGAAGTGGCTCGAGCAAAAGGCGATGTGACATTCAATAATGTTTCGTTTAGTTATGAAGGTAAAGACGAACGTGCATTAGATCGCATTTCTTTTGCTATTCCGCAAGGCAAAACAGTGGCATTAGTCGGTCGTTCCGGCTCAGGCAAATCAACAATTGTGAATCTATTAACGCGTTTTTATGATATTGATGAAGGTGAAATTACATTGGATGGCGTAAATATCCAAGACTATAAATTAGCGAATTTACGTGAACAATGTTCGGTGGTTTCACAGCAAGTGCATTTATTCAATGACACGATTGCCAATAATATCGCTTATGCGGCTACCGAGAAATATAGTCGTGAGCAAATTATTGCGGCAGCGACAGCGGCACATGCGATGGAGTTTATTGAGAAGCTCGATGACGGTTTAGATACGGTGATCGGCGAAAATGGGGCTAGCCTTTCGGGAGGGCAGCGTCAACGTTTAGCGATTGCCCGTGCTTTATTACGTAATTCGCCGGTATTAGTATTGGATGAAGCGACTTCCGCACTAGATACGGAATCCGAACGTGCAATTCAAGCGGCACTTGCTGAGTTACAAAAAGATAAAACTGTGCTTGTGATCGCGCATCGCTTATCTACGATTGAAAAAGCTGATGAAATTTTAGTCGTCGATCACGGACAAATTATCGAACGTGGTTCTCACACTCAATTACTCGCACAAAACGGGGCTTATAAACAATTACATAGCCTTCAGTTTAGCTAATCGAACAAAGTCTCCCTTTCGGGAGACTTTTCGTTTTTTACAAGCGGTCAAAAATGGCTAAAAAATTACAAATTTTTAACAGAATTAGACCGCTTATAAGGTAGAATAGCCACTCATGTTATAAAAGGTTCGCTATGAAAAAATTTTCTTTTTTAATTTCGCTCGGCGCGATGTTAGTGTTAACGGGCTGTAATTCGGTGTTAGATGCACCTACAACCGTTCAGACACCGACCGCACAAATCCCATATACTGATGCCAAATGGCAGCAACATCTTAATCAATTAGCGCAAATTAAGCGTTATCAAGCAAAAGGGCAATTCGGGTACATTTCACCTGAAGAGCGTTTTTCTTCACACTTTGATTGGCAATACCAATCAGCAAATAATTTCGGCTTAGAGCTTTCATCAAATTTATCGACAAAGTCGATGAAATTACATCGTACTCAACGGGGATTAACCGTTTCGGACAGCGAAGGGCGTTCACGTACGGAAGCGGATGTGAATGCACTGATGGAAGAAATTATCGGTGTTTCGTTTCCGATTGATCAATTTGCCTATTGGGTAAAAGGTCAGCCGGAAAAAAACAGTAATTATATTGTGAATGAAAAACGTCAACTTTCACAATTTAGTTATCCGATTAATGGTCAAGTGTGGCAAGCGAGCTATGTTGAATATCACGAAGATCGCCAACCGAACTTACCGAAGTTAATCGTATTAGAGAATGGTCAACAAACCTTAAAAATTCGTATTGATCAATGGACGTATTAATGAATAAAGTCACTTTACCTAGCCCGGCTAAGTTAAATCTTTTCTTATACATTACTAATAGACGCACAGACGGTTACCACGAGTTACAAACCTTATTTCAATTTTTAGATTTTGGCGATGAGATTTCACTGGAAGTAAATCAGAGCGGTGAAATTGAATTGTTAAACGAAATTGAAGGGGTTGAAAAAGAGCAGAACTTAATTTATCGAGCTGCAAAATTATTACAAAAGCATACCGCTTGTACGAAAGGTGCCAAAATCAGTGTAACTAAGCGTTTGCCAATGGGCGGCGGCGTTGGCGGCGGTTCATCGAATGCAGCAACCGTATTAGTCGGATTAAATCATTTTTGGCAAACCGGCTTAAGTCTTGAAGAGCTTGCTGCATTAGGGCTGAGCTTAGGTGCGGATGTGCCGATTTTTGTGCGTGGTGTTGCTGCTTTTGCGGAAGGCGTCGGTGAAGTGTTAACACCGTGCGAGCCGGAAGAGAAATGGTTTGTAGTGTTAAAACCGAGCGTTTCTATTTCGACCGCAGTCGTTTTTAATGACCCAGATTTGCCTCGAAATACGCCAAAATGTAGTTTGGAAGAACTGTTAGCTAGCGATTGGGCAAACGATTGCGAAAAAGTTGTACGAGATCATTATTCAGAGGTTGAAGATCTTGTTCAAGAATTGGTAGAATATGCATCGTTTCGGTTAACGGGCACAGGTGCTTGTATTTTTGCCGAATTTAATTCAAAAGAAGACGCGAAGAAAGTCTTCGACTGCAAACCTCAAAACGTGTGTGGTTTTGTTGCTAAAGGGCAGAATATCTCGCCTTTGCACAAAAAATTAAACTTAATTCCCTAACTTCCCTTTGTAAATTCAAGGATCAATTCCAATGCCAGATATCAAACTGTTTGCGGGTAACGCAACGCCAGAACTTGCAAAACGTATTGCAGAACGCCTTTACATTTCTTTAGGCAATGCAACAGTCGGTCGTTTTAGCGACGGTGAAATTCAAGTTCAAATTAATGAAAACGTACGTGGTTCGGATGTATTTATTATCCAATCAACTTGCGCACCAACTAATGACAACTTAATGGAATTGATTGTGATGGTTGATGCTTTACGTCGTGCGTCTGCAGGTCGTATCACGGCTGTTATTCCTTATTTCGGTTATGCTCGTCAAGACCGTCGCGTTCGTTCAGCGCGTGTGCCGATTACGGCAAAAGTTGTGGCGGACTTCCTTTCAAGCGTAGGTGTTGATCGCGTGTTAACTTGTGACTTACACGCAGAACAAATCCAAGGTTTCTTTGATGTGCCGGTAGATAACGTATTCGGTTCACCTGTGCTTATCGAAGACATTGTTAAGAAAACGGATTTAAACAATCCGATGGTGGTATCGCCGGATATCGGTGGTGTAGTACGTGCGCGTGCGATCGCTAAATTGTTAAATGATGCGGATATGGCAATCATTGATAAACGCCGTCCAAAAGCAAACGTATCACAAGTAATGCATATTATCGGTGATGTTGCCGGTCGTGACTGTATCTTAGTTGACGATATGATCGACACTGGCGGTACGTTAGTTAAAGCTGCGGAAGCATTGAAAGAACGTGGTGCAACCAAAGTGGTTGCTTACGCAACGCATGCGGTATTCTCAGGTACTGCAGCAATGAACTTAGCGAACCCAGCATTAGATGAAGTAGTTGTTACCGATACAATTCCACTTTCTGATGAAATCAAAGCATTAAACAAAGTGCGTGCATTAACATTATCAAGCATGTTAGCAGAAGCTATTCGTCGTATTAGCAACGAAGAGTCCATTTCTGCAATGTTTGACGCATAATTTCTGATAAGGGCGAGTTGAATACTCGCCCTTAGTTTATCTATTTCTTTCTATTAACCGAAGAGCTCATCATGTATTCCCTCATTCGTAAATGTCTGTTTGCTATGGACGCTGAAAATGCGCATAATTTTTCCGTTCAAGCGCTTAAACTTGTCGGAAAATTACCTTTTGATCCTTTACCCATTCCTCATAATCCAGTTGAGGTGATGGGGCTGCAGTTTAAAAATCCTATCGGTCTTGCCGCCGGTGCGGATAAAAACGGCGAAGCGATTGACGGTTTTGGCAAGTTAGGATTCAGTTTTATTGAAGTAGGAACGGTTACACCGGTTGCACAAGACGGTAACCCTAAGCCACGTCAATTCCGTCTTTTGGAAGCAGAGGGCATTATCAATCGTAATGGTTTTAATAATTACGGTGTGGATTTGTTGGTAGAAAATGTGAAGCGTTCCAAATATGACGGGGTACTCGGAATTAATATTGGTAAAAATGCCTTTACGCCAATTGAGAACGCTTTGGATGATTACCAAATTTGTTTACGTAAGGTGTATGAGTATGCCGATTATATTACGGTGAATATTTCTTCACCGAATACCAAGAATTTACGTTCATTGCAATACGGTGATGCATTAGATGAATTGCTGAGTGCATTAAAGCAAGAACAATCAATACTTTCGCAAAAGTTTGCAAAATATAAACCGCTTGTTCTGAAAATTGCGCCGGATTTAACGGATGAAGAAGTTGCTTCGGTAGCGGATAGTTTGGTACGACATAAGATTGACGGCGTTATTGCCGGTAATACCACTTTATCTCGAGAACCGGTAGCAGGTTTAAAACATGCGGAACAGCAAGGCGGCTTAAGCGGTAAGCCATTAAATTCGCTCAGTACCCATTTAATCCGTAGGTTGGCTAAGGAATTAAACGGGCAGTTGCCAATTATTGGTAGCGGAGGTATTCATTCTGTCTCCTCCGGTCAGGAAAAAATTGATGCGGGCGCAAGTTTATTACAAGTTTATTCAGCAATGATTTATCAGGGGCCGGCGCTGATTCAAGAGCTGGCCAAACAGATCAAACTTAATAAATAGCCCTTAAACAAGCGGTTAAAATTTGTAAAAAAATTGCAGGTTTTAACCGCTTGTTTATAGGAAAGACAACGGTTGGCGCAGGTCAAAAAAATAGACAAAATAGGTCAATTTTGTTATCTTGTTAGCCAAAATTTTTCTACAAATTTTCAACATTTTTTATAGTGTGATAAAAAGTGTTTAAAATCAAGTAGATATCGCAAGATATTCACTCGAATAGAAAACAGGTTTTTACATTTTGTTAAACTTTCTGTGTATTTTATGTTTAGTCTAATCGAATGAATGTCTATAATTTCATCAAACGATAAGTTTAAGTATAGAGAACTTATCACTCATTATTTACTTAAAATAAGGACAACCTATGTCAGAGTTAGAAAGAGATGTAGATCCATTTGAAACCAAAGAGTGGTTAGAATCACTTGATTCATTAATCCGTGTAGAAGGTGTTGAACGTGCACAATTCATTATCGATGAATTATTAAGCCAAGCGCGTAAAGATGGCGTGCCGGTTCAATCTGGTGTGACAACAGCATATGTAAATACTATCCCTGTGTCTGCACAACCAGCTTACCCGGGTGACCACAAAATTGAACGTCATATTCGTTCTGCAGTACGTTGGAACGCTATCGCAATGGTTTTACGTAGCCAGAAGAAAGATCTTGACTTAGGTGGTCATATTTCAACTTTCCAATCAGCGGCAACAATGTATGAAGTGTGCTACAACCACTTCTTCAAAGCGGCAACTGAGAAAAACGGTGGCGACTTAGTATTCTTCCAAGGTCACGCAGCACCAGGTATGTATGCACGTGCTTATGTGGAAGGTCGTTTAACAGAAGAACAATTAGACAATTTCCGTCAAGAAGCATTTGCGGATGGTTTATCTTCATACCCACACCCGAAATTAATGCCTGAATTCTGGCAATTCTCAACCGTATCAATGGGTTTAGGTCCTGTTAATGCGATTTATCAAGCACGTTTCTTAAAATACCTTGAAAACCGTGGCTTAAAAGATACGTCAGACCAAAAAGTTTACGCATTCTTAGGTGATGGTGAGATGGATGAAATCGAGTCTAAAGGTGCGTTAACATTTGCTGCTCGTGAAAAATTAAATAACTTAATTTTCACTGTAAGCTGTAACTTACAACGTTTAGACGGTCCGGTAAACGGTAACGGTAAAATCGTTCAAGAGTTAGAAGGTTTATTCACAGGCGCAGGTTGGGAAGTAATCAAAGTATTATGGGGCAGCAACTGGGATAAATTATTCGCGAAAGATACTTCAGGTAAATTAGCACAATTAATGATGGAAATGGTTGATGGTGACTACTTAACCTTCAAATCAAAAGACGGTGCTTATATTCGTGAACACTTCTTCGGTCGTTACCCAGAAACAGCTGCATTAGTTGCTGATATGACAGACGAAGAGATTTGGGATCTTCGCCGTGGTGCACACGACAGCGAAAAACTTTACGCTGCATATGCGAAAGCGCAAAAATCAGACAAACCGGTTGTGATTTTAGCTCACCAAGTTAAAGGTTATAAAATCCCTGAAGCAGAAAGTAAAAATACTGCTCACCAATCGAAAAAAATGTCATTAGAAAGCTTAAAAGGCTTCCGTGACTACTTCGAATTACCATTAACGGATGAGCAAGTAGAAAATCTTGAGTACATCAAATTTGCTGAAGGTTCTGAAGAATACAACTACATTCACGGTCAACGTAAAGCATTAAACGGTTATGTTCCGGCTCGTCGTCCTAAATTTGACGTAGAGTATAAAGTACCTGCATTAGAAGAATTCAAAGCGTTACTTGAAGAACAACCACGTGGTATTTCAACCACAATGGCGTTTACACGTGCATTAAATATCTTATTAAAAGATAAAAACATCGGTAAAACAATCGTGCCGATGATTGTAGACGAAGCGCGTACATTCGGTATGGAAGGTTTATTCCGTCAAGTGGGTATTTACAACCCGCACGGTCAAAACTATACACCTTCAGACCGTGATTTGGTGGCTTACTATCGTGAAGCGAAAGACGGCCAAGTGCTACAAGAAGGTATCAACGAATTAGGTGGTGCAGCGTCTTGGGTTGCAGCAGCAACGTCTTACTCTGTAAGCAACCAACCGATGATCCCATTCTTCATCTATTACTCAATGTTCGGTTTCCAACGTGTGGGCGATATGATGTGGTTAGCGGGTGACCAATTAGCTCGTGGTTTCATGGTCGGTGGTACGTCTGGTCGTACAACGTTAAACGGTGAAGGTTTACAACACGAAGATGGTCATAGCCATATTCAAGCAGGTATTATCCCTAACTGTATTACTTACGACCCATCATTTGCGTTTGAAGTTGCGGTAATCATGCAAGACGGTATCAACCGTATGTATGGTGAAAAACAAGAAGATGTTTTCTATTACATGACAACATTAAACGAAGTAATGGATCAACCGGCAATGCCAGCAGGTGCTGAAGAAGGTATCCGTAAAGGTTTATATAAATTTGAAACTGTTAAAGGTAAAGGCAAAGGTCACGTTCAGTTATTAGGTTCTGGTGCAATTATGCGTCACGTTCGTGAAGCAGCACAAATCCTTGCGAATGACTATGGCGTAACTTCAGACGTATTCTCTGCACCATCATTCAACGAATTAGCGCGTGAAGGTAACGATGCAGTACGTTGGAACTTATTACACCCAACAGCGGAACAACGTGTTCCTTATGTAGCACAAGTATTAGCGGATTTACCGACAGTTGCTTCAACTGACTATGTGAAACAATATGCGGATCAAATTCGTGCGTTCGTACCGAGCAAACACTTCCACGTGTTAGGTACAGACGGTTTCGGTCGTTCAGACAGCCGTGCTAACTTACGTGAACATTTCGAAGTTGATGCTCGTTACGTTGTTGTTGCAGCGTTATCACAATTAGCGAAAGAAGGTACAGTAACTAGCCAAGTAGTTGCAGATACAATTGCGAAATTTGGCTTGAACGTAGATCGTATCAACCCATTATACGCATAGTGGAAGCGGTCAAAATCAGTTAAGATTTTGCAAAAAAGGACAGGGTATTGCTCTGTCCATTTCTAAAAGAAGGATTACCAAAATGTCAAAACAAATTAATGTACCAGATATCGGTAGCGATGAAGTTACCGTAACAGAAGTGATGGTAAACGTGGGTGATACCATTTCTGCTGACCAATCAATCATCAATGTGGAAGGTGATAAAGCTTCAATGGAAGTGCCTGCACCAGAAGCAGGTGTTGTAAAAGAAGTTTTAGTTAAAGTTGGCGATAAAGTAACAACAGGTTCACCAATGTTAGTGTTAGAAGCAGCAGGAGCAGCTCCAGCAGCAGAAGCACCAGCTGCTGCAGATCCTGCACCAGCAGCGACTGCATCAGCAATCGTCGAAGTGAACGTACCAGATATTGGTGGTGATGAAGTTAATGTGACTGAAATTATGGTGAAAGTGGGCGATTCAGTTGAAGTTGATCAATCTATCATCAATGTAGAAGGTGATAAAGCTTCTATGGAAGTTCCAGCACCTATCGCGGGCGTTGTAAAAGAAATTTTAATCAATGTAGGCGATAAAGTTTCAACCGGCAAATTAATTATGAAATTTGAAACTGCGTCAGCAGCACCGATTGCTGTAGAAGCGCCAGTACAAGCAGCTGCACCGGCTGCAACAGCTTCAGCAATTAAAGAAGTGAACGTACCTGATATCGGCGGTGATGAAGTAAACGTAACTGAAATCATGGTAAATGTTGGTGATACAGTATCTGAAGAGCAATCTTTAATTACTGTTGAAGGTGACAAAGCTTCAATGGAAGTTCCGGCACCATTTGCAGGTGTTGTGAAAGAAATTTTAGTGAAATCTGGTGATAAAGTGTCAACCGGTTCATTAATCATGAAATTTGAAGTTCAAGGTGCAGCACCGGCAGCAGCTCCTGCTCCTGCAGCACAAGCAGCTGCGCCAGCACCAGCGGCACAACCGGCAGCGCAATCAGCTCAAGGCGGTAACGTTTCTGGTTTAAGCCAAGATGCAGTAGTAGCGGCAGGGGCTTATGCACACGCGACACCGGTAATTCGTCGTTTAGCACGTGAATTCGGTGTGAACTTAGATAAAGTGAAAGGTTCAGGTCGTAAAGGTCGTATTGTTAAAGAAGATATCCAAGCATACGTTAAAACTGCAGTTAAAGCGTTTGAAACAGGTACTGTTGCAGCGGCAGCAGGTAACGGTGTTGCAAACGGTGCAGGTTTAGGCTTATTACCATGGCCGAAAGTAGACTTCAGCAAATTTGGTGAAGTTGAAGAAGTAGAATTAAGCCGTATCAATAAGATTTCTGGTGCGAACTTACACCGTAACTGGGTAATGATTCCTCACGTTACACACTTCGATCGTACAGATATCACAGAATTAGAAGCATTCCGTAAAGAACAGAACAAGATTGTTGAAAAACAAAAACTTGATGTGAAAATTACACCAGTTGTGTTCATTATGAAAGCGGTTGCAAAAGCGTTAGAAGCGTTCCCGCGTTTCAACAGCTCAATTTCTGAAGATGGTCAAAAATTAACAATTAAGAAATACATCAACATTGGTGTGGCTGTAGATACACCAAATGGCTTAGTGGTTCCTGTATTCAAAAACGTGAACAAAAAAGGCATTATTGAGTTATCTCGCGAGTTGATGGAAGTCTCGAAAAAAGCACGCGAAGGCAAATTGACTGGTTCAGATATGCAAGGCGGCTGCTTCACGATTTCAAGCTTGGGCGGTATTGGTACAACCCACTTTACCCCAATTGTGAATGCACCAGAAGTAGCAATTTTGGGTGTGTCTAAATCTGAAATGGCACCTGTATGGAACGGTAAAGAATTCTCACCACGCTTAATGCTTCCATTATCATTATCATTCGACCACCGCGTGATCGATGGTGCTGATGGTGCTCGTTTCTTAAGTTACATCAACGGTGTATTAGCAGATATCCGTCGCCTAGTAATGTAATTAGGTTGTGTAACTTAGCAATGTAATCAATCTGTAAGCGGTCGGATTTGCAAGAAAATTGACAAAATTGACCGCTTGAAAAGGAAAAGATATGAGTAAAGAAATTAAAACCCAAGTAGTTGTACTTGGTGCAGGTCCTGCAGGTTATTCAGCTGCGTTCCGTTGTGCTGACTTAGGTTTAGAAACCGTTCTTGTAGAACGTTATTCAACTTTAGGTGGGGTATGTTTAAACGTAGGTTGTATTCCATCAAAAGCGTTATTACACGTTTCTAAAGTAATTGAAGAAGCAAAACACGCAACCAAAAATGGTATTTACTTTGGTGAACCAACTATCAATTTAGACGAAGTTCGTGCAGGTAAAGATGCTGTAGTCGCTAAATTAACAGGCGGTTTAGCAGGTATGGCAAAAGCACGTAAAGTGACCGTGGTTGAAGGCTTAGCAGCATTTACTGATCCAAATACATTAGTTGCACGTGATCGTGATGGTAACCCAACTACTGTTAAATTTGATAATGCAATTATTGCAGCGGGTTCTCGTCCAATTCAATTACCATTTATCCCGCATGAAGATCCACGTATTTGGGATTCAACAGATGCACTTAAATTAAAAGAAGTACCGAAAAAACTTCTTATCATGGGGGGCGGTATCATTGGTTTAGAGATGGGTACAGTTTATCACTCTCTAGGTTCAGAGATTGAAGTGGTTGAAATGTTCGACCAAGTTATCCCAGCAGCAGATAAAGATGTTGTAGCAATCTACACCAAACAAATCGAGAAAAAATTCAAGTTAATGCTTGAAACTAAAGTAACCGCAGTTGAAGCGAAAGATGATGGTATCTATGTTTCAATGGAAGGTAAAGCATGTAACGATACTAAACGTTATGATGCAGTGCTTGTTGCTATTGGTCGTACACCAAACGGTAAATTAATCGATGCGGGCAAAGCTGGCGTAAACGTTGATGATCGTGGTTTCATCGCTGTTGACAAACAAATGCGTACAAACGTACCACACATTTTTGCTATCGGTGATATCGTTGGTCAGCCAATGTTAGCTCACAAAGGTGTTCACGAAGGTCACGTTGCCGCAGAAGTGATTGCAGGTCAAAAACACTACTTCGATCCGAAAGTGATTCCATCAATCGCTTATACTGAGCCGGAAGTTGCTTGGGTAGGTAAAACTGAAAAAGAATGTCGTCAAGAAGGCTTAAACTTTGAAGTGGCGAAGTTCCCATGGGCTGCATCAGGTCGTGCGATTGCTTCTGAGTGTTCAGAAGGTATGACTAAACTTATCTTCGATAAAGATACACACCGTTTACTCGGTGGTGCAATCGTAGGTAGCAACGGTGGCGAATTATTAGGTGAAATCGGCCTTGCAATCGAAATGGGTTGTGATGCGGAAGATATCGCTTTAACTATCCACGCTCACCCTACATTACACGAATCTGTAGGTTTAGCAGCAGAAGTGTTTGAAGGTTCTATCACAGACTTACCAAACGCAAAAGCGAAAAAACGCTAATAGGTTAATTTAACTTATTTATACAAGCGGTTGAAATTTGCAAAAAAATAGCGGATTTCAACCGCTTTTTTTCTATCTTGAAAGATCAGTTTAATAGATTGATTTATGCTTATAAAATCAACGAATTAGCTATGCATTTATTGATTTTTCAGCGTTGTGATCTTTTTTTCAGCATTTGAAATAAAATAATTAAATTAGCATTTGACATAGGTCTGAAAATCCGTAAAATGCACCTCGTTCTTTAAGAACAAAGACTTAAAGTGGGAATAGCTCAGTTGGTAGAGCACGACCTTGCCAAGGTCGGGGTCGCGAGTTCGAGCCTCGTTTCCCGCTCCATTAAATCTCTTCAATACGGCGTGTTAGCAAAGCGGTTATGCACTGGATTGCAAATCCATGTAGATCGGTTCGACTCCGGTACACGCCTCCACTATTCAATCATTTCAATATTTTATAATTTTATCTGTGATTTGATTTACACACTTTTTTATTAAGGGG
>NZ_GL831080.1:781929-786323 GCF_000188255.1 Actinobacillus ureae ATCC 25976 | reverse complement strand
ACTACAGCCCCTTTATTAATCAATTTACGTTTTAATGGCTTCTACGATATATAGATTATACCTAAATAATTTGGGTGAGGATCATTATTAGTCTTAAAGCTCTTATATAGATTGTACTTAGCTATAATAAAAATCCCACCTAGTAAAGGTGGGATTCAGAAAGATAACTATTCTAATGAATGGAAATATTTAGATATTTCTTCGTAAGAGTGTGTAACTGGAACATTAACCCCATTTTCTGTAAAGTAAACTAAAGTATTTTCACCTGATTTTTCAATGTAAGAGATATTCCAATCATTTATAGACACTCTTATGTTACTATCACTATTGCTACGTGATATTGGGAAGAATTTGGGGAATTTTTCCGTGATATCAGGATAAGCACCTACAACGACGTGAGTAATACCGCCTACACAATGCAGATGGGTAAAATTATGTTCACTTAAGCTTTCTTCAATAAATAAAATGGCAGTTCTACTTACAGTAATTTTGTTACCAGAACGAGCTAATGCTAAATCAACAAATCCGGACATAATGAATTTCTCCTTTTAGGTAAATTAAAATAATATGTATATGAGCCTATATACGGCTGTTGCGAGCCAAAAAAACTACGGAAAAAAACAAACCTAAATATTTTCGCAGTTTTAATGAAAAAACGCCCTTTAAACAGTAGTTAAAGAGCGTTTAAAATTTTAAAACTTGAAGACAATATTATCTTCATATTTCCCCGAATAGCTTGCTGATACATTCACCGTTATACGGTCATCTCCATCAAACGTTTGCCAGTTATCCCACTTATCCTCAATCATTGCATCAATAAAGCGTATAAACTCCGATTTTGTTGAACTGAAGAATATATAAGGAGGTCGAGTTACATTAACTAGTCTTAAGAAATCAACCAAATCAAAGTAATTTTCTTGCTTATAACTTTCTTGACGGGTACATAAATATGGTGGGTCTAATACAAATAAAGCTTTCGGATTATTTGTGTATCTAGGTAATAATGTATGAAAACTCTCATTCACAACCTCAATACCATCTAAATAACCGTCAGCATCAATAATTGTCCAATCATCACCATAATCCGGTATATTCTCATTCAAGAGACGTTCGAAATGTTTTAAAAACATTCTTTTCTGCCCAACAAACGGAAGTGGAGCTTGTTTAACGTAAGTTTGATTTGCAATAGTTTAAGTCCTTATATCTATGGCGTTCCGGCACTCTTAGAGCTCCGACACTCAAATCAAAAATTAATATTTATTAATTGTTTTACAGCGCACACACTTGATTTCAAGAGTGATTGCTATGCCAATAGCTAGCAATTTATTGCAGCACTGACATCTGATTTCTTTTTTATTTTGCATTGTTACGTTTCGCAGTTTTATTGATTTATGTTATTCTGCAATAGCCCTCGAACTAAGGGTATAGCAGCCGTTCAATGCAAGTCCAGATTGCTTTGAGCCGAAGTAAGTTATGCTGTAGCATAGCTTACCTTGCTATATTCTTTTAGATTTTGCCAAATTCCGCCGGATACTGACGGCGTTTAACCTCCGACTCGTACGCTGTTTTACAATGTTCGGAATCAAAAAAAATAGAGCATTCACGACTTTGTAAGCAATACGCCACTTGAGTTTCAGATCCTTCGTCAAAATCGCACCACGATAGCAGCGGCTCGAAATTGTCTCGTCTGCCGCTCCGAAGAGTAGTGCGTTTACTAGCTGGTCAATAGCAATCAATACGTGATAGTCCCAACTTTTATTTTTTGATTTTGTCATTTTAACCCTCCAAATTTAATGTAAATTCTAGTGTAATCGCTTGTACTTGTTCAAGTGTTTCGCACGCTTTTAATCTGTCTTCGTATCGCTGGCGTTGTCCTGCAACGGCAAAGCTTAACTGATAGAACGCTTGCGCTTTTTCGTAGCATTTTTGACGCAAAATATCCGCCGGCACGCCACGCAATTGAGCTAATAAATCTAGCTTCGGCGTGGAATGTGATTTATCTGCGAACCACGCGCGAGCCTCGTTAGCCTGCTCTTGCCATGTCTGCTGTTCAAATTCCGGTGTTTCGTCTAGCTTTGCTGCTTGACGCACAAAGTCTTGAGCTGCACTATTGATTTCTGCGAGTTTTTGCATTTTTTCTTTTACTAGCAAAGCCGCTTGCTTTCTGTATCAATTGTCCATTGTTTTGTTTTTAAGTTAAAACTATGTGCTTCGCTCGGTGCTGCGCCCGAGTAGTGCAATTTGCCGTTTTCAACCCAAATTTGACCGCTTGTTAAGCTGTCTTTGATGCTGTTTTCGGTTGTTTCGGAATCGACAAAAAACCATCCATCGCCGTGCGTTTCACAATCTGCGCCGAGCGTATCAAAACGTTTTTCGGTAACAGAATACTGCAAGTTATAAATCCATTTCGTATTTTCATGATTAAAAATATGACTTTCCGTTGGCGGTTCGCCTTTTTCAATCAGTTTTTCCCCATCATAATAAGGGTCTATCATCTCTACAGCAGATTCAATAACAAATTCACCGCGACTGTTTAAATCATCAAGATTTAACTCATGGTTACTTGTACCAATTACTCGTTTTTTTATTTAAAATGTAATACATTTACTTCACTCCAATTACAATATAATTCGCTCGTGCAGGAATCCACGTCCCTAGCGTTTCGCTGCGTCCGCAGTGATACGTCCTTGCTTCTACTTTTCGACAGTTTGCCCAGCATCGGTAGCGGTAGTGCACATGAGCTTTATCTTCATTAATATCCCAAGCTCTATTCGTTGGATTATCTTCATTAATTGATAACATCCATTTACACTGCGACTCGCTGAATCCTGCCGGCAATGGTATCGTTGCACCGTCTTCTAAAGCCCCCATCAATACCGCTATTTCTTTTTTATTGAAATTAGACCTAACCCAATCTTCATACGCGACATATTTTCTCACTCCTGACTTTCTGAACACTGCGGAATGTTCTTCTCTACTACCATTATTTGAACGATAGCTTATTTTATAAAAGTCATTAACGTTATCCGGTACTACTTCGCTTCTAGCTTGTTTACCTGCAGTATTCCATTGATTAATAGAACTGTAGTCGCCATTTTTAATATCAAGCACACCGGTTAATGTATCACCAGTTTTAGATAATCGCCCGTTAGCATTATCGTTTGCAGCTTTTACCGCTTTTGACGTTGCGTACTTGTTGCTATTATCAAGATTTATGGCATCCGACTTATCAGTTTTAAGCATATACAAATCAAACACATTAGCATTGCTCTTAAGCGCTTGCGCAAGTTCTTGTAACGTATCTAACCTGCCGGCGCTGCGCCGATTAGCTGATTAAAACGTCCATCTACGTACGGCACGGTTGCAAGTTCTAATGCTGTAGACCATTCGGTCGCATTTTTTGCGCTTTGGTAATAAAACTTGTTACCAAAAATACCAAAGCGAACTGATGCAAAATGCCCCGAATTGTCATGCCACGGCTTACTAAAAAACGAAAAGCCGTTTTGTGCCAAACCGGCTAAATTTTTGCTTGTAACACCAAAAAACGCACCCTGCGGCAATTGCCCCGGCTTGCAATCTTGCATTGCTACGCTGCCGCCTAGATAAGCTGTACGTGCATCAATTAAATTAGCTGTATTTGTGCGAATCCAATCTGTAGTAGGCAGTAATCTATTATTTGAGTTATTCGCTGGCGGTGTAGCTTCGACATTGCCATTTACCTGCAGGCGAGCGTTACCATTGTCTGATGTTTTATCGATTGATACATTGCCGGTATTGCCATGAGCTTTTACTGCATAACGCAACACGTGGTCCCAAGTTCTAAATAGCCACTTTTATCTACGTCTACACCTGCACGGACAATTGATTTTACTCGTCCGTCCGGTCTGCCGGCTTCGCCCGCTGTGAAATTGATTTCCCCGATTGTCTTATATCTATCAAGCGCACTTGCCAAGTCAATTGCATCATCAATCAACAAATGATATGGATTGTAATATGCACCTAAATTGCGTCTAATCACTGAGCGATAATTCATTTCAAGTGATTGCCGGAAAGTTTTTACTCCCGAAACAGTCTCATTACCGGTCATGCTCACTTTGTCTTCCGGTGCTGCTGACCAATCAGTTCCGAGCGTACCTCGCTCTAACTTGATTTTGCTAATTGAGTTTACGGATGTTCCGGTGTTCGGGTAAAAATAGACATTCAAATGAGTATTGAGCGGAGTTATATCATTGCCGTTTCTAGTTGGTTTAGTCCACCGGCCTTTGCCTTGATAAACGCCATCAGCAATTTTCACGAGTTTCGCAATTTCGTTAAAGCCAACTGAGTTATAAACACCGATACCTGAGCGATCGTCCCCCAAGCTGCCGTATAACGTAATAACAACATCTTCGCCA
>NZ_GL831080.1:777150-781506 GCF_000188255.1 Actinobacillus ureae ATCC 25976 | reverse complement strand
GAAACCTATATAGGAACGCTCAAATCTATCGTCGGTTACAGTGTAGGGCTTGACCCTGATGCTAACCTTGTTGATGCTTTCAGCCAAGGTTTAGTGCCATTGCAATATGATTTCACGCCGAAAATCCCTGTGGAGCGAATCCACAATAAGAGCGTGGTTACTCGCAAATATCTTGTTAACTTAACCAGCCGTGGAGGTCAATAATGAGCGGTGTCGCGATTAACAAAATTGATAACGCCAATGTCTATATCAACGGCAACAGTTTTTTAGGCAAGGCGAAGTCTATCAAACTGCCTGAATTTGAAGTGGAAATGACCGAGCATAAAAACCTCGGTTTGGTTGGCACCATTAAATTGCCAAGTGGTGTCAATGCCCTTGAAGGTGAAATTGTGTGGGATGGTTTTTACCCTGAAGTCTCAGCTATTGCCAACAATCCTTACCGCACTGCACAACTACAGGAGCGTGCTGATGTGAGCGTGTACAACGCTGCAGGACGTACAACTGAGGTGCCATTGGTAATGATGTTAAACTGAAACTTCAGCAAAACCCCACTCGGCGAATAAGCCGAAGGAAGCGGCAGAATACTCAATGACTTATCAAGCCACAATGATTAAACAATCTATTGATGGCAAAGAAGTGCTGTATTTTGATGCGTTCACGAATAAGTGGCGTGTAGCTGGTCAAGATGTTTTAGAAACCTACCGTAAAAATATCGGACAGTAATTTCTTTAAAGCAGTTTAAACGACCTTTAAACCCAGTTTAAGTAAACTCCTTTGTGAAAGTTAAACAATCTCACAAAGGAGTTTTTTTATGTCTGACGTTATTGTCGCCCTCTATTTCCCGATTCAAGATGGGGAAGGTAAAACCATCACTGAATTAAAAATACGCCGTCCAAAAGCGAAGGATATTCGCAAAATGAAAGGCAGCACTGATATTGAGCAAAGCATTAGTTTGCTTTCTATCGTGACAGGTTTAGTTCCTGAAGATTTAGACGAATTAGATATCGCCGACTTCAAACGTGCGGCAGAAGTGGTTGAAAAAATGCAGAAGGGAAAGTTGAACTAGCCGCTCTTGATGCGGCGTTAGCTGATTTGGCGTTTTGGTTTGGATTTTCGCATTCAGAACTGGAAGATATGACGCTTGATGAAATTGAACGGTGGCTCAATCAAGCCCAGCGGCAGATAAAAGCCAATTACACGAAAGCCGCTATTTAAGCGGCTTTGTTATTTAAAGGCTTTATTAAAACCTTCTTTAAAAGATCGTTTAGTTTCTTCGGTCAACTTGATAGTCAGTGACTTCTTATACATTCGAGCTTCGAGATGTTTAAGCATCTTTTCAAGTGTTGGAACAAAAGGTGAAATCACCAATAAGCCAAGGATGATTGATGTAATGATTGGATAAAGGGTAAAGCCAACTGACACAAGAACGAGTCCTAAAATTCCTGCAATCGCATAGCCAATCAGACCTAGTAATTCATCAAATAATTTGAACATATTTGCCCCCTTCATTTTTAAAAGGACTATAAACGATGTCATCAAATCTTGCAATTAGTTTAGTTATTGGAGCCGCAGTTGGTGGGGCGATTTCAGGTATTAACCAAATCAAAAATACTCTGAAATCATTAACAGATTCCACTCAAACTATCGGGCAACGAATGGCTACGTTAAACCAGCTTTCTATTGCTGGAATGAAAAGCAGTGCTGCTTCATTAACTGCTCTCGGTAGCTCTGTTGTAGGTTTAGCTACTCCAGCCATTGAATTTGAAAGTGCGATGGCTGATGTGAAGAAAGTCGTCGATTTTAAAGCACCAGATGGTTTCAAAAAACTTTCCAAGGATCTCCTTGATTTGAGTAATACTATTCCAATGACAGGGAAAGAGCTTGCTGCTATTGCTGCTTCAGGTGGTCTGTTAGGTGTTGCAGAGGAAGATATTAAATCATTTACCTTAACCATCTCTAAAATGTCGGTAGCTTTTGATATGTCTGCTGAACAAAGCGGTGATTCAATGGCAAAACTGGCTAACGTGTACAAAATCCCGATTAGTAAAATTGGTGATTTAGGTGATGCTATCAATGAATTATCAAATAGCTCCCCAGCTAAAGCATCTGATATTGTAAACACATTAGGACGTATTGCTGGGGTATCAAAAGACTTTGGTTTAACTGAAAATGCTGCCGCTGCTTTAACTAATACTTTTATATCTCTAGGTAAATCTCCTGAAGTGGCAAGTACTGCCATTAACGGAATGCTTACCTCGCTCAATACTGCAGATAAAGGAGGTAAGAAATTCCAAGCTGCATTAAAAGAAGTTGGGATCTCTGCAAAGCAACTTAAAAAGAATATAGCCAAAGACGGGCAAGGAGCAATAGTCGATTTCTTGAAACGTGTCGAAAAATTACCTAAAGCCAAACGGATAGGTGTGTTGGTAGATTTATTCGGTAAAGAATATGCAGATGATGTCTCTTCGATTGCAGGTAACGTGGATTTGCTTGAAAAGAGTATTAAAACATTACAAGAAACCGATGAAAATGGTAAGCCCAAATACCTTGGCTCAATGGAGCCTGAATTTGCTGCACGAAGTGCAACAACAGAAAACACTCTTAAATTATTGAAAAATAGTTTCGCTGGATTAGGTATTAGCATCGGTAACTACATTCTACCTGTTATCAATGATTTTGTTGGTTGGTTACAGCCCCTTATTATTCGGGTGACTGACTTCATTAATACAAACTCAGATCTTATGGGCGAAATTGCCAAATGGGGAACTTATGCCTTAGGTGCAGTTGCTGGTTTCTCTGCTTTGGTTGGAGGATTAAGTATGCTGACTTGGGGTGGGCTTAAAGTGATTTCCGTTCTTAAAATGACTTGGGGAGTATTATCTTTTGGTGGTTCTGTGATTGCCTTTGTTGGCAAAGGTGTTTTCGGGCTTACTGGTTTTATTGGAAAATTATTGTTACCTGTCGTGCTCAAACTTGCCTACGGTTTTGGCTATCTCATCGGGTGGCTTGGCAAAATGGTATTTTTAGCGGCAAAACTTGGCGTAACCTTAATGGGAACCTTATTAAAAGGCTTGATGATGGTTGGGAAAGCGATCATTTTTATTGGTCGCGCATTCCTTACCACCCCTATCGGCATTGCCGTTGCCATTATTGCAGGGCTGGCTTATTTACTTTGGGATAATTGGGACTGGGTCAGCGAAAAATTCAGCCAAATATGGCAATGGATTGGCGAAAAATCCGCAGCTTGTGGGCAGTTCTTATCTGAAACGTGGAACAGCGTGAGTGCTTGGTTTGGTAGCATTTGGGAAAACATCACCACATTCTTCAATTCAGGCATCGGCAACATTACTGCCACGACTCTCAATTGGTCGCCACTTGGCTTATTCCAGCAAGTTTTCTCTACCGTGCTTTCTTGGTTCGAGATTGATGTGCCAAGCAAGTTTACCGACTTCGGCAAGAATATGATTGACAGTTTAGTCAATCGTATTAAAAACGCTTGGGAAGGAGCGAAAAAGATTGTCTCAGATTTAGGCGACGGCATTAAAGGTTGGTTTGCAGAAAAACTTGGCATCCACTCTCCAAGCCGTGTGTTTAAAGGCTATGGCGTGAACGTGGTGGAGGGTTTGGCAATCGGTATGGATAAAGCCCAGCCCCTAGCTCAAAAAGCCAGTGATAGCTTATCTGAGGCAGTGAGCTTTGATGGTTCGACCAAAGGTAGCTTATTTGCCAACTATCAACCACTAAATAGAAACGCTGTTACCAATAGTGAAATCAATCAAGGCTGCATTGTGGTGCATTTTAGCCCAAATATCACCTTAACTGATAATACCCCACAAAGCGTAACCGACCAACTGCAAAGTGCCTTAAAAATGGGGGCATATGAGTTTGAGCAATTACTCAATCAGGTCTTAGACCAACGACAACGGAGGGCTTACTAATGGCAAATTATGCACTTTTAGGCAATATTGCCTTTGATTTACTCTCTGCACCAACAGGCTTTGACGAAAGCCGTTCTGCGGTATTTGCTGAACACGAAGTACTTTCGGGTAAATCGAAACTGCAAGCAATGGGTATGGCATTAACAGAAGTCACGTTACAACTACAACTGCATCACCAGCTTGCACCAGTAGAAAGTCGCTATCAAGCCTTACTCACGGCGCAAGATAGCCAAGAGGCCTTGGCATTGGTCTTTGGTTTCTCTAAATTCAAAGGACATTTTGTCATTACAGACGTTACCAGTACTGTATTGTTCACTGATGGTAAAGGCAATGTGCTTGCCCGTGATGTGAGCTTGACCTTGCAGGAATTTGTCGGCAATCCACAAGCGGGGATTTTAGGTGCGGCATTATCTCTTGT
>NZ_GL831080.1:753422-776570 GCF_000188255.1 Actinobacillus ureae ATCC 25976 | reverse complement strand
TAAAAAAGCGGTAGAATTTGCAAATTTTTCTGCAAATTCTACGCTTTTTTATTTTATGTGGTTGTTAGTGAACAGGCTTATTTCACTTCACGAATCATAATTTCAGACGGAATAACCGAACCTTGCCAGTATAATTCTGAAGCGACTTTTGCCGCTAATTCGATATAGGCTTGGCTGGTTTCGTGTTCTGGTGCCGCAACAACGGTCGGTGTGCCAACATCCAAGTCCTGACGTAAACGAATATGCAACGGCATTTGACCTAATACTTGCGTGCCATATTTTTTCGCCACTTTATCCGCACCACCGGTACCAAAAATATCTTCGTGATGACCGCAATTTTGGCAGATATGTACGCTCATATTTTCAATGACACCTAATACTGGCACCGACACTTTTTGGAACATTGAAATGCCTTTAATTGCATCTAATAACGCAATATCCTGCGGCGTTGTAACTACCACCGCACCGGTTACCGGGATTTGTTGCGAAAGGGTAAGCTGAATATCACCGGTACCCGGCGGCATATCAATCACAAGGTAATCTAGTTCCGTCCACCACGTCTCATTTAATAATTGGCTTAATGCAGAACTTGCCATTGGTCCACGCCAAATGGTTGCATTATCTTCTGCCATTAAATAACCGATTGAGTTTGATTGAATACCGTAAACTTCAATCGGGGTAATGTGTTTGTTGTCCGGAGAAGTAGGACGTTGATCCTGAGCGCCTAACATATGCGGAATTGACGGACCGTAAATATCCGCATCTAAAATGCCCACTTTTGCGCCTTGCGCTTTTAATGCCAATGCAAGATTTACCGAGGTAGTCGATTTACCTACACCGCCTTTGCCTGAAGTAACCGCAATAATATTTTTTACACCGTTTACTGCCGGATGGTTATTAGCTCGTTTTAAGGTTGCAATTTGGTAATTTAAGATCCATTTTACCTCGTTTGCGCCGGTAACTTGTTTGAGTTTTGCTTCCGTGTCCGCTTTCAATGCTTCAAAACCGCTATTCCAAGCAAACGGCATGGTAAATTCCAAACGCAAAATGCCTGCGTCTAATTCCGCTTTTTTAAACGCATTCAGTGTGATTAAGTCTTTTTGCAATGTAGGGTGAGTGAAATTTTGTAAGATAAATTTAATTTCACTTAATTGCTGTTCGTTAAGTTGATTCATCGATTAATCCTTGGGCTTCATTCGATATAAATGTTTACTATAAATTACTTCGCTATCGTTATGTAGATCAATACCTAAAATGGTGGAGTCTAACGCAACTTTGCGATGATATTGGAACATAGGCAAAATTGCCACATCCTGCTCTAATTGTTGCACAATGCTATGAATGAGTTGTTGGCGTTGCTCTTCCGATAATTTTTCATTTTGCAGATGCTCTAATTGTTTATCGACCATTTCATTCGCATAATTACTCTTATTATCCGGGCTTTGCGAATGGAAATGTAATAAAAATGGTAGTGGATCCGCATACTCCGCACACCAACCCGCTCGGCTTAATTGGAACGATTTTTGCTCTCTTAATGCTAAAAACTGCTCCCAACTTACCCCTTGCGGCTGAATTTGTAGTAGATCCGACTCTCCTAAAGTACGTACCATTTGATTGGCAATCGCACTATGCCTGCCGTGATCATCATACAATAAGGTTAATTTCAGCGGATTCTGTACGTTAATTCCCGCCTGAGCTAATAATGGCTCAACAACCACCGGCGCCCATTGACGAGAAATAGCCGCCTGCATATTGCGTGGTAACACCGAGAAATTAGCCACGCCATATAAATGTGGAATACGAGCAGAAAGCACAATAGCCTTCAGAGCTTGGCGAACTTCTTTTTTCTTCAATTGCGGATCAGCAAAATTAAATTCGTAGTAATAAGTACATAAGCGAGGGAATTCCCAGATATTATGTTGTTGGCTTTGTAATGGGTTTTCAATCACATCAAATTGCTTGATCGCTTGCAAATCGCTGATCGCATAGTACTCCACTTTTGCAAAATCCAAGCCGTTTTTAACCGCTTGTAATTTCGCAGATCTATCGCTGATTTCCGCAATACGATAAGCACCGCTCGTTACCAAGCTACTGAGCTTCGGCATCTCTCCTTTAAAGCTTGGCAGTAACGCGGAATGGCCTAACATTTTTACTAATTGCGCATTTGGCTTAGTCAACTTAATCTGTAAGCTGTGCGGATTTAACGCTTTTACGCCTAATTCACTAACCGGCTTTTTCCCTTCGGCAATTTCTTTAGCATTTTCTATGCCCATATAGACTAGATAAGGTGCAAGAGGAGAAACATTTTGAGGTTCAGCCAAACGCTGCCAGCTAGCCACAAAATCGTCTGCCGTCACGCTTTCTCCGTTTGACCATTTAGCACTGTCATCAAGAATAAACAGCCAATCTTTATTATTTTCACTAAACCAATTCTTAGCGAGAGCCGGCACAATTTGACCTTTCTCATTAAACTCAACCAAACCAGCGAAAATATCCCGGGCAAAAGCCGCCTCATCCGCCGTTCGGATAAAATGCGCATCAACACGTAAGCGTTCCGCATATACAGCACGCTTTAATATATTTCTATCCTGAAGAGAAGATGCTGTTGAAGTTGCTTTTGCCGCTTGTGTTTGCAAATTTTGCTGATCGCAAGCGAATAGTAAGCCTGCACTTACCACACAAATTGCAAAAAATCGCCCAAATTTGAGCGCTTGTTTAAGAAAAAGCATCTGCATAATCCTATTAATGAATAGATGTTAAACCCGGAAATAGATTACTTAAACCTGCCACAATAATTTCAATACCCAATGCCATCAAGATCAATCCCATAATACGAGTAACAACATTAGAACCCGTTTTTCCTAGCTTTTTAACCAATGGCGCAGAAAAACGGAATAAAACATAACATACCGCCGCAAATGCGCCGATTGCGAGACTAAAACCGACATAATCAACCCAATGATTATAACGAGTTCCCCATACGATCGTCGAACCGATAGCGCCCGGTCCTGCCATAATCGGCATAGCCAACGGAACAACTGCAATATTTTCGTATTCGCTTACATCGGCATTTTTCTCTTCTTTATTTTGTTTATGTTCACCTAATTTACCGCTAATCATCGTCATAGCGATACTCACAATCAAGAAACCGCCCGCAACACGGAAAGAATCAAGCGAGATACTGAAAGCATCTAAAATCAGTTTTCCAAAAAATAGGCTGACTAATAAAATGATGCCAATAGAAACGGCGGTCACTAAGCTTGTGTGATTACGTTCAGCCTCGTATTGATGGCTTGTCATACTAAAGAAAATCGGTAATGAACCAAATGGGTTCACAATCGCAAATAAACCGATAAAAAATTGAAGATAAATGGCAAGATTAATAACTAGTTCCACACAAACCTACTTTTATATAACAGCTAAATTAACATTATATCGGGGATATGATCCTGTGACAAAATAAAAACGCCTAAAACTCAATGTTCTAGGCGTTTATAACAATAGCTAATTTAAATTAATGTGAACTCGATCCTAGTTGTTCCATAAAATCTTCATTCACTTCAATAGAAGCTTTTGCACGTAAATCTTTTAATAAATCATTACGTAATAATAATTGATCCGCTTGGTTAAATTGCGCTGCAAGCGGTTTAAATTCTTCCGAGCTTCCATCCATCACTTTATCTAAAGCAACAATCACGACATTACCTTGCTCATCACGAGCGACACTATAAGTTGCTTTATCAGTCGGTTTTGTCATAGAAAATACGGTTTGCGCTAATACCGGCTGTTGTCCTTGCGCTTGTGCATAAACTAATGTTTGCGCTGCACCAAACTGAACATCTGCCGCTTGACCGCTTTCCAACAATTTAATTATTTCTTGCGCTTTAGCAATTAACGCTTGCTCAGCTTTTTGCTGTTTCACTGCAACTTCAACATCCGCTTTTGCTTCGTCTAATGTTTTTACACGATCAGCTTGATAATCGCTTACACGTACAAACATTGTCTTCGGATTATGTTCATCACCGATATCTAAAGCGTCTGAGTTTTGACCGCTTTGACGTAATTCACCACTAAATAATGCTTTTAATACCTTCTCATTATTTAATTCAGCCGGTACGTTTTGTTGGGTAAATTGTGCCGTTTTTTGAATCGCTACACCGCCAGCTTGTGCAACGCTTTCTAATGAACCGTTATTTTCAAACGCTTTATTTGCCATTTCACGAGCGAGATTTGAATATTCGGTTAATAACAATTCATTGCGAATCGTTTTGGCAATATTATCTTTTACTTGCTCAAGAGGAATTGCTTGTTCATTTTTACGTGCTAACACTTTAATAATATGATAAGCGCCGTCAACATTTACCGCTTGGCTAACCGCGCCGACTTGTAAGCCATTTGCCGCATCTTCAAACGCTTTCGGGAAAGTTCCCACTTTCGCCCAACCTAAATCACCACCTTGAGCCGCTGATAATTTATCGGTTGATTTTGCTTTAGCTAATGCAGAAAAATCCGCACCGCCGGCAAGCTGCTGCTCAAGTGCTTTAGCATCCGCTTCATTTGCTACTTGAATGTGGGCGATATGCGTTTCACCTTGGGTAACATAATCCGCTTTATTTTTTTCATAATATGTCGCAATTTGTTCATCTGTAACTTGAACATTTTTTGCCACATTTTCCGGTGTTAAAGTCACATACTCAATAGCCAGTTTTTCTGGCTCAACAAATGCGTTTTTATGCGCATCATAATAAGCCTGTAATTCTTCACCTGAAGCGGTCTGATTTTGCGCTTCAGCTGCAACTGAATAATTTGCTAAACGAACCTGGCGTTTTTGCAGTAATAATTTAGCTAATAATTCTTGTTCTGCTGGTACGGAAAAATGGCTACCAACAATCCCTTCTTGAATTTGAGAAAATAACATTGCTTCATTTACAATCGCTGCATAACCGTCAGCACTTAAACCGTTATTACGTAATGCTTGTTGATATAATTGATTATTGAATTTTCCATCTTGTTGGAATGTCGGGCTATGTACAATTTCTGATTTGATTTGTTCCGCACTGATACCTAGTTTTAGGTTCTGAGCATATTGGCGCAGAAGCTCATCATCAATTAAGCCATTTAAAATAGATTGATTGAATTGAGCCGCATATTCCGGCGTATCTAATAAATCCCAAAAACGCTCGCCCATTTGCGTATTTAAAATATTTTGTTGACGACTTTTGGCCGCATTGAATGCTTGTTGCTCAATAGCTGTACCGTTTACTTTAGCGGCTGAAGTATCTACGCCCGCTAAGCCGGTACCAATTCCGGTAATAACGAAAGATAAAGAGACTAACGCAAAAATGATTTTAAAGACGGGACCATTTGTCCGTTCATGCATTTTTTCGATCATTGATAGATTCCTAATTATTAAGTTTAATGCAAAAAATTGTGTCAATTATACTGTAAAGTGAGCAATTCTCAAATCTGAAATTCGTCACTTTTTTACAAATTCATTGGTAAATTTACGCACAAATCAGACCGCTTGCAGCCCTCGCCTTTTCCCTTTACATTAATACGGAAAATTGTTTTAATTTCACACTTTCGTCAGCCTCATTTTGGCTTTCTCATTTCTTTTATTCACATCGACAGGATTACCTATGGGCATCTACGCATATATTTGCTTCCTCTCGGCGCTGTCTATTTTGCTCGGATTCATTACAAGTAAAATTAGCGCAAAAGTACAATCAACCATTGCTATTACAGCCGCAGCTATGGTTTGCTCATTACTCGTTTGGGTTTTAGGCTCTTTAGGCTGGTTTAATATCGACACTATCGCTAAAGAAGTGATGGAACAAATCGATTTCAAAAGCTTTTTACTTAACGGTATTCTTGGTTTCTTGCTTTTTGCCGGATCACTTGGGGTAAAACTGCCGATTTTAAAAGATCAAAAATGGGAAATTACTACTTTCGCCTTATTTTCTACCCTCGCTTCAATCTTCTTTATCGCCAGTTTAATTTGGGGTGTCGCTCATCTGATCGATTTACCGATTGATTTTATTTATTGCATTGTCTTCGGCTCCCTTATTTCGCCAACTGACCCGATTGCCGTATTATCAATTATCAAAAATTTACGCGCACCAAAGCGCTTATCTATGCAAGTTGAAGGCGAATCATTATTTAATGATGGCGTTGGTTTGGTTATTTTCGTGACTGTATTCTCAGTTGCTTTCGGCGGACAAGAAGCAACTTTCTCAGGTATTATAGGATTATTTATGCACGAAGCTATCGGTGGGATTTTATTCGGTTTCGTGCTTGGTTTTATTGCACATATCTTAATATCCTCTACCGATGACGGTTCAATGGAGATGCTCATCACTCTCACAATTCCTACCGCCGGTTTTATGTTCGCAAGTAATATTTTGCACGTATCAGGCGCATTAGCGATGGTTGTTTCCGGCATTATGATTGGTAACTGGACTCGTCGTTCCGGCTTTTCAGAACAAAGCCAACGTTATCTTGACCACTTCTGGGAAATGATCGACCATTTCCTTAACTCATTGCTGTTCTTTTTGATCGGCTTTGCCTTGTTATTAGTCGATTTTAATATTCACGGCGTTATCTTAATGATTGTTGCCATTCCGGTTTGCTTAGCTGCTCGTTATCTCAGTTTATGGATTCCGTTCAAAGCGATGCAGCAATTCCGTACTTACAACCCTTATACTTTAAAAATTATGACATGGGGTGGTTTACGCGGTGGGCTTGCGCTAGCAATGGCGCTAGCAATTCCAAGTAAAGTGGCATTTGCCGGCGAGGTAGATGTGAAAGATTTAATTCTGGTTATGACCTATGCGGTGGTGATGTTTTCAATTTTAGTGCAAGGCTCAACCGTGGAACCGATAATTCGCAAATCTAAAACGGTTGATCCGAACAGAGAGGAATATTTACAACCAAGCGGTCATTCTTCGCATTAATTTTGTAAATTTTAGTTGAAATTTGACCGCTTTATCTTTAGAATTCGGGCTTCCTGTCCTCGCTGAGTTAGAGATCGGCGAAGGATGTATTATCAACCCTTAACAAAAAAGGATATTAAAATGTCTCTAAGCGTAGAAGCAAAAGCAAAAATCGTTGCTGAATTTGGTCGTGATGCAAAAGACACTGGTTCATCAGAAGTTCAAATCGCATTATTAACAGCTCAAATCAACCACTTACAAGCACACTTTGCTGCGCACAAAAAAGATCACCACGGTCGTCGCGGTTTATTACGTATGGTTTCACGTCGTCGTAAATTATTAGACTACTTAAAACGTACTGATCTTGCTAAATATTCAGAAACTATCGCACGTTTAGGTTTACGTCGCTAATTTCGAATTGAAATCAGAAGAGCCGAGCTATTTAGCTCGGTTTTTTTATATAACTTTTATTTTTAAGGAAAGTATCTCAATGGCATTTAGCTCATTATTTACACTATTAGATGATATTGCTGCGGTTCTTGATGACGTATCAGTGATGACCAAGGTTGCGGCAAAGAAAACTGCTGGCGTAATCGGTGACGATTTAGCGCTGAACGCAAATCAAGTAAGCGGAAAAAATATTAGCCCGGATCGAGAATTACCGATTGTTTGGAGCGTGGCAAAAGGCTCATTAATTAATAAAATCATTTTGATTCCGCTTGCACTACTTCTTTCTATCTATTTACCACAGGCAATTCTTCCACTATTGATGATTGGCGGTGCATACTTATGTTTTGAAGGTGTAGAGAAGCTATTACATAAATTCCTGCATAAAAAAGATGAACATCATACTGCTTCTGAAGAAGAACAAATTTCAGAACAGGACAAAATTAAAGGTGCGGTGCGTACCGATTTTATCTTATCGGCAGAAATTATTATCATCGCATTAGGCGTGTTACAAGAATCATCAACGATGATCAAAATTCTTTCTCTTTCAAGTATCGGAATCGGGATCACTGTTTTTGTATACGGTTTGGTTGGATTAATCGTAAAACTGGATGATATCGGTTTATGGTTAATACAGAAGAAAAGCGGTTTATCTCAATCTATCGGTAAAACTCTGCTTGTGATTATGCCATGGTTTATGAAATCACTTTCAGTTATCGGTACGATTGCCATGTTCTTAGTTGGTGGCGGTATTTTCTCACATAATATTGCCGAAATTCATCACTTTGTCGAACATTTAGGTATTCCGGCACAATTCGCGAGCCTCGTTGATTTTGTGGTAGGTATTATTATCGGTTCAATTTGCTGTCTCATTATTTTACCGTTAATGAAAGTATTTAGTAAAAAGCACTAATTTACTTCAACAAAAAAGCCGCTTATCTCTCGATAAACGGCTTGTTCTATACAATAAATTAAGCTGATTTTTCAGCTAATGCTGTTGCTGCTTCCTGAGTATCAGCTTTCTTATCCATACTCACTTGCTTTAGATTAATCTCACGAATCTTATTCGCTAACACAGCATCATGCGTTTGTTCTGCAACATGCAATGCCATAATTCGATCATTTGCAACGCATTCACGGTGTTCTATTAGTTGAGCAAAATAGACTTTCGCCTTTTCAAACAGACCTTCACGAGTATAGATATAACCTAATGCTCTTGCATAATCATCTGCGTATTGCTCGTTGGCTTTATCTGCTCTTTTTACCAGCACTTTAACCAGTTTACTATCTTCCGCCACTTGCAAGCGTGTAAGCTGTTCGAAGAGTGGTACTAGCTGCTCATCTTCATATTTTTTCAGTGTTTCAAGCGCGATTTCTTGTGCAGAATCGTGATCATCCGTATCAATTAAACGTTTAATCAAACCGATACGCACGTAGATAGATTTACGACGACGACTCGGTTGATTTTCCCACCATGTCAATAAACCGTCTTGTCCCTCTTCATTCATTTTCTCATCTAACAGACCGTCATCAACAAAATGCTCTAATGCAGTATATTCTTCTGCTGATAAGAAACTACGCTGACCAATGCTTTCTAAAATCGTATCCAACGCATTGTAGGCTTTTGAATCTTTGTAAATTTGAATCGCTAAACGCAACACTTCCGTATTACGAGGCGCTAACTCAATTAAACTGTCAATCGCACTACGAGCCGCCGGCAATTTACCTTGTTGCATTAGAATTTTTGCACGAGCTAATTCAACGGCAACGTTATTTGTACCAGCCAATTCTCCAGCTTCAATTAAATATTTATTAGCACTGAAATCATCGCCTCGTTGCTGAGCAGCTTCAGCCGCTTTAAGTAAATTTAATACCGGCTCATCAGCGTGTTTCGCATTCTTGCTAAATAATTTTTCAGCTTTTGAATAATCGCCTTCGCTCATTTTTATTAAGCCTTCAAGAGTTTCCTGCTGAGCTTTTTTATGTTTACGATTAAAGAACCAGTTATACGAACCTTTGCTTAAACGGCAGAAACGACTAACTACCCACTCCACCGTATAGACCACCGCCATTACAATGACAAAAAAGACAACGAGCATCACTAAGCTCATTTCAATTACTTTACTTGCCGTCTCAATACGCACATAACCTTGGCTACCGGCAATATAAGGACCGGCAATTAGCCCTACCAAAAGCAGAAGCATTAAGAAAAGAACTCTAAACATAGACAATATCTCCTATTGTGCCGCAGGTTGTTGCGTCGGTTGCTCTACAGGCTGCTCTTGCTTATTTTCAGCTGGTTTTTCTTCTACTGGCGTCACTTTTTCGTCCGCTTTAGCTTTTTGCTCTTCCGCAGGTGCCGGATTGGTTAGTTCTTTCTCCGCCTTAATTTCGATTTTTTCAACCGCTTGCGGTGCTTTGTTCAATAACTGTTCCAACAATTCTAAACTATGCAAATGTGCCGGTGCATCAACATAAACCGATTGTTCCGCTAATTCATCTAATTCTTTTAAGAAATTTTTTACATTTTCATTTTGCGTATCGAAATAACTGCGAATCCACGTACTCACCGCATCTAATGATTTCTTATATAACTCATTTTGCTGACGAGGTACGGCTAAAATTGCAATTTGTAAACGTAAGCGAATATTCTCACGTAAATAAATTTCCTGATTTGGCGCAACAAACGCTTTTTCATACGCTTTATTACGATCGCTTACACGAATAAAGTGATCTAAGAACGAACCGACACTCTTCTCAATATTTTGTTGCCAATCTTGAATAGAATCACTCACTTCTCCGCTTGCCATTGCAGATTCATCCACAGCTTCATTTGCCAACATTGGTAAATCATCCAAATTATTCGCAAGCGTGGTCAAATGCTGCATAATGCTGTTTTGGTCCACATTATTAACATTCGCTAACTGTGATAAGTCATTCTTAATTGCCGCACGAATATTGTCTACCTGACCATTCGCCACTTTCGCTAATACGGCATCCGCTTCTTGTAAAAGCGTTTTGGTCGTATCAATATCATTATCAAGTACTAACTTACGTAAAGCGTTATTAAGTAGAAAATCAGCATCAGATAATTTCCAAACAACCGAATCTGATTGCGGTACACCGCTTACTTTTTGGAGTTGAGTTTGTAGATTCTCAATTTGAGAACTATACGTTAATTGCTCTTGCTCCAATTGAGTAATTCGCTCCAGTGCTTTTTGATAATTACCGGTTAATTCCGCAAGCTGAGCTTTCTCCGCTTCAAAAGTAGGCAATTCACCTAATGTTTCCACCGGTTTACCTGCGAGTTGCGCAATTTGTTGCTCAACCTCATTAAATTTTTTGTTCGCCATATAATGACCGGCACCACCGACAGCTATCGCAACTAATAAAGCTAAAAAGGCAATACCTTTTCCGCCAAATTTTTGAACAATAACAGTTTTCTCTTCCACTTTTGAATCCACTTTAACATCCTCTTTATCCGTATTATAAACGGTTGATTTTTCAGATTTTTTTGCAAATTCTTTAGCTGATTCGACCGCTTCATCTACTGCGGAAGAGATGTTTTCCACGCTCTCTTCCACTTGCTCAATAACCTGTTTATCTTTTGACATACGCCCACCTTAGTTCGATTTTTCGATCGCATTCAATACGGTTTCCAGCAAACTGTTATTGTCTGCCTTTTCGGAGAGAATCACGCTATTCTGCTCCCACCCTAATTTATATGCCATATTTGCGATTCGCTGACTGACGACAATCAAACGACATTCCGATAACCATCCTCGGTCTTCTTCTGCCGTTTGCTCATATAAAGTTGTTAAAATATCACCACTTGTCACAACTATCGTATCGACACCGACACGTTTACACAAGCTGATTTTTTCAACAATATTTTCTTCGACATATTTTCGGCGATAACATTCCAAATATTGAACTTCCGCACCTCGCGAAACCGCCGTTTCCGCAAGTAAATCACGCCCCGTTTCCGCCCGTAATATCAATAAATTCTTACCGTTTAAATCTTGCATTTCATCTAGTAATAACAAGCCATCACTATTTTCAGAGACAATCGGATAACGTACCGGCTGTTCGCTACGAGATGAAAAATATTGTGCAGACTGCTGGCCAACGGCAAAATAATTTAAATCTGCACGATAATGAAATCCCGTCTGTTCTAAAGTTGCCGAAGCAAAATCAATCGCTTGTTTAGAAACAGCAAAAACATAATCACCGGCATTTAAACGAGCCATAACTGATGGAAGCTGAGGAAGTTCCGTCCCCGCTTCAATCGTAAATAACGGCTGATGAATCGCAAAAATTTGATGCTGATTCAACATATCAACTAATTCCTGCCCTCGATGATCCGGGCGAGTAATTAACACATTCATATTATTCGTCTTTATATACTTCTGCGAGAATTTTATCTGCACCTTGTGCTAGAAGCTGTTCGGCAACAGAGATTCCAAGCTGTTCAGCATCTTCTATATCAGCTACGCCTGAAGCTCGAATAATAGTTGAGCCGTCAAGTGCACCAACCAACGCATTTAAGGTAATTTCATTCCCATTTAGCGTTGCAAAGCCACCAATTGGTACTTGGCATCCACCTTGCAAACGGGTATTCATCGCTCGCTCCGCCATAACACAACAAGCGGTCGGATTATGATTTAAACTTGCAAGATAATTTAACACTCGCTCATCATTTACTCGTGTTTCAATTCCCACCGCCCCTTGTCCGGCAGCCGGTAAAGATTGTTCCACCGCAATAAAGCTACGAATACGTTCAGGCATACCTAAGCGAATTAATCCAGCCGATGCCAAAATAATCGCCTCATATTCACCATTATCCAATTTAGATAAACGCGTTCCAACATTACCACGCAAAGATTTCACTTCCAAATGCGGATATTTTGCCATTAATTGACACTGGCGGCGTAAACTGGATGTACCTACAACAGCGCCGGCTGGCAACTCGTCTAAATTTTGATATTTATTTGAAACAAATGCATCACGCGGATCTTCTCGCTCACAAATTACCGCCAAACCTAAACCTTCCGGAAATGTCATCGGCACATCTTTCATCGAATGCACCGCAATATCCGCACGTTTTTCTAAAAGCGCTAATTCTAATTCTTTAACAAACAAGCCCTTGCCACCGATTTTAGCCAATGGCGTATCTAAAATAATATCGCCTTTGGTTACCATGGTGACTAATTCAACCTGGAGTTCCGGAAAACGTTTTTCTAATTCCTTTTTCACAAAATTAGCTTGCCATAGCGCTAACGGGCTTTGGCGTGTTGCAATACGTAAAATATCTTTCATAGGTAATTTCACAACTTTATTCTATTTATATAAGTAGTGTTATCCTACCATTAATTGCCCGAAATTCCAAAATTTCTGTGCAAAGTTAACACACTGTTAACGGCGTGTTTTTTATTCGTTTCCAATAAATAAATTTCACGCTATTTTTTTTGATTTAAATCAAAAATACTTCTAAAGAGTTATTATTTTAAATGAAATTTACAGACATTTAGGCAATAATTTCATCAGTTAAAAAAACTTAAAATTTGAAACTTTAGAGGAACCAAACTATGGCTAACAATGCAAAAAATGCACAACCATATGACGCTCAAGCAGAAGTAAATGTACTTGTTGAAAAAGGTTTAAAAGCATTAGACGAATTCCGTCAGCTTAACCAAGAACAAGTGGATTATATCGTAGCGAAAGCCTCTGTGGCGGCACTGGATAAACATGGCATACTCGCAATGCATGCTTATGAAGAAACAGGTCGAGGTGTATTTGAGGACAAAGCAACTAAAAACTTATTTGCCTGTGAATATGTCGTCAATAATATGCGTCATTTAAAAACAGCCGGCGTAATTAGTGAAGATGATGTAACCGGTATTACCGAAATTGCTGACCCTGTCGGTGTTGTATGTGGTATCACGCCAACAACTAACCCAACCTCAACAACCATTTTCAAAGCGTTAATCGCTCTTAAAACTCGTAACCCAATCATTTTTGCTTTCCACCCTTCTGCACAAAAATCTTCAGCTCATGCAGCGCAAATTGTTCGTGATGCAGCAGTTGCTGCCGGCGCACCGGAAAATTGCGTACAATGGACTGAAACCCCGTCAATGGAAGGTACTTCAGCATTAATGAAACACCCTGGCATTGCAACCATTCTTGCAACAGGTGGTAACGCTATGGTTGAAGCGGCATATTCTTGCGGTAAACCAGCATTAGGCGTAGGGGCAGGTAACGTACCGGCTTATGTTGAAAAAACAGCAAAATTAGAACAAGCCGTTTATGACATTGTAATGTCAAAATCTTTTGACAACGGTATGATTTGTGCATCTGAACAAGCAGCAATTGTCGATAAAGAAATTTATGCCGATTTCGTTAAAGAAATGCAATCTTACGGCGTATATCTCGTAAATAAAAAAGAAAAAGCACTATTAGAAAAATTCATTTTCGGTGTGGATAAAGCAAAAGACGAAAACTGTGCTGGTGCAAAACTAAATGCGGCGGTAGTAGGTAAACCGGCTGCATGGATTGCCGAACAAGCAGGCTTCAGCGTGCCACCAAAAACGAATATCCTACTTGCAGAATGCGCTTTTGTTGGAGAAGGCGAGCCGCTTACTCGTGAAAAATTATCACCAGTACTTGCATTATTAAAATCAAACTCAACCGAACATGGTTTAGAGCTTTCTGAAGCGATGGTGAATTTCCATGGTTTAGGTCACTCAGCGGCAATTCACACACAAAATGCCGAATTAGCTAAAACATTCGGCGAGCGCATTAAAGCGATTCGTGTGATTTGGAACTCACCGTCAACATTCGGTGGTATCGGCGATGTATATAACTCATTCCTACCGTCCCTCACATTAGGTTGTGGCTCTTACGGTAAAAACTCTGTAAGTAACAACGTAAGTGCAGTGAACTTAATTAATATTAAACGTGTGGGCAGACGGAGAAACAATATGCAATGGTTTAAAGTTCCATCAAAAATCTACTTTGAGCGCGATTCAATCCAATATCTCAAATCAATGAAAAATGCTGAAAAAGCGATGATCGTCACCGATCGCTCAATGGTAGATCTTGGCTTTGTAGATAGAATTACTGATCAGTTACGTCAACGTCGTAATAAAGTGATGATTCAGCTATTTACCGATGTTGAACCAAACCCAAGTTTACAAACCGTACAACGTGGTACAGAGCTAATGCGCAGCTTCCAACCGGATACTATTATTGCATTAGGTGGCGGTTCACCAATAGATGCAGCAAAAGTAATGTGGTTATTCTATGAACAACCGGAAGTCGATTTCCGTGACCTAGTGCAGAAATTTATGGATATCCGTAAACGTGCGTTCAAATTCCCACAATTAGGTCGTAAAGCGAAATTTGTCGGTATTCCAACCACATCAGGTACAGGTTCTGAAGTAACACCGTTTGCGGTAATTACTGACGGCGATATTAAATATCCTTTAGCAGACTACTCATTAACCCCAACCGTTGCAATTGTTGACCCTGCATTAGTAATGTCAGTACCGGCTCATGTTGCGACAGATACAGGTTTAGACGTATTAACTCACGCAACAGAAGCTTATACTTCAATTCTTGCCAACGACTACACTGACGGTTTAGCGTTACAAGCAATTAAACTGGTATTCGAAAACTTAGAAAAATCAGTGAAAGAATTTGATGAAGTCGCTCGTGAGAAAATGCACAATGCTTCAACCATGGCAGGTATGGCGTTTGCAAATGCATTCTTAGGTATTTGTCACTCAATGGCACACAAAATCGGTGGTAAATTCCATACGATTCACGGTCGTACCAATGCGATTTTATTACCACACGTAATTCGTTATAACGGTACTCGTCCAACGAAAGTGGCAACTTGGCCGAAATACACAAACTATGTTGCGGATAAACGCTTCCAAGACATTGCACGTATTTTAGGTTTACCAGCAGCAACTCCTGAAGAAGCGGTGGAATCTTATGCAAAAGCCGTACATGATTTAGCCGTACGTTGTGGCGTGAAAATGTCTTTACGTGAGCAAGGTATTGATGAACAAGAGTTCTTAGCCGCACGTCGTGAGCTTGCATTAAATGCCTTTGAAGACCAATGTACTCCAGCAAACCCACGTCTTGCAATGGTAGAAGATATGGAAGAGCTAATGACTAAAGCTTACTACGGTAAATAAGCTCACCAAATTCCTTATTATGATTGATTGATAAATGAATGAAGGGCTAACAAAAGTTAGCCCTTTTCTTTTGCTTAAAACAAGCGGTCAAATTTCAGCTATTTTTTGCAAATTTTTCGCAAAATTCAACCGCTTGTTGCTAAACCTTTAACAGCTTGTCAATCACTCGACTTACCGCAAAGAAACCGAAGGTTGCCGTTACCGTTGTCACCGCACCGAATCCGTTTGCACAGTTCATCGTTGATGATACTTCACACCCCTCTCCCATTTTTGGAAAGATTAGCGGTTGCGTTGAGAATACACAATCAATACCAAACTTTCGTTTTGGGTTTTGGCTAAAGTTATATTCCTTACGCAATAACGAACGCACTTTAGACACAAGCGGATCCTGAATCGTTTTACTTAAATCGGTAATTTGAATCTGAGTCGGATCAGTCTGGCCGCCTGCGCCACCAGTAGTAATCATTCTGATTTTATTACGCTTACAGTAAGCTATAAGTGCCGCTTTGGTTTTCACCGAATCAATTGCATCAATCACATAATCATAGCCACGATTCAGATATTCGGGGATATTCTCCGATGTGATGAAATCATCAATAATTTCCACCACACATTCGGGATTAATCCGCTCAATACGTTCTTTCATCGCTTCGGTTTTTAACTGAGCAACCGTACCGGTCATCGCATGAATCTGGCGATTGATATTGGTCACGCAAATATCGTCCATATCAATCATAGTAATTTTACCGATTCCCGAACGGGCAAGCGCTTCCACCGCCCACGAACCAACACCGCCAATCCCAATCACACAAATATGCGCTTGGCGTAATTTTGCTAAACCTTCCGGCGTATAAAGTCGTCCGATTCCGCCAAAACGTTGTTCATAATTATCAATTCTTGTCATATACTATCCAAAAAATTTCAACTAAATAGGCTTTCCTATGTTAAATGCTGAAAAATATCAACGCTATATGCAATATATCCAGCAATCATCATCTTTTATCCCACTTTCTCCCGAACTTACACAGCAAGCGCATTATGATGAATATGCTTTACTTGACCTATTAAATAAGCAATTAAACCGCCCGGAAAAACCTGAGTTTTCATTTAAGCATTCTTTTAAAGTGGTAAAAAATCAAGAAAACGCACCGCTTATTATCTTTTTTCAAGGCTTCTATTTTCAGCATATTGAAAACTATTACCTTCAAGATCCACAGCTAACTAATCTAAATCAGCTGAATCAAACAGCGTTAGATTTTTCCTTTTCTTCTTTTATTGCACAATACCCTGAATATAACTATATCTGTGTAAAAGATAATTTTCAGGCATGGTATTTGCTACACTTTGAATACTATCTTGCTTATTTAATGCAACTTATTTCAGCGTTACAACCAACAAAAATAATTACTACCGGCTGATCCGCCGGAGGCTATGCCGCGATTTTATTTGGGCATTACTTATTTGCCGATCAAACCTTTGCATTTTCTCCACAGACAAAAGTCTTCGATAAAATTCATATGAGCGCCTATCGAGAAGCACTCAATGAACGTTATCAACTTGCACAGTTCGAGCTAACCGACTTAGCACTATTACAGCAAAAACAGCATGGCTTCCGTAATCAGCTACATCTGTTTTTATCCGGCGGTAATCGCGAAGATTTAGTGGAATTTGATCGCTTAGATTGGCAAAAATACCAAGAAATCGGCGTTACGCTTTACCCTGGTTCTGCCCACGATATTTTTTCAACTCAAGATAAACAAAAACTGTTTAATATCCTCAAAGCAATGCTATAAGATTTTCTCGTTTAATCAAAAAATTAAACGAGAAATTCATTGCTAAACATTACCATTACGAATATTTTCTAGCGTTTCCCAGCGCTCAAAAGCGGCTTCTAACGCCATTTCCGCATCCGCTAGTTTTTGTAATTGCGCTTGCGTATAGCTTGGATCTTTATTAAAAAAGTCTGCGCTATTAACTTCTGCCTGCAAACTTTCCATTTCCGCTTCTAAGGCTTCCATTTTTGCCGGTAATTCATCTAATTCTCTTTGCTCTTTATAAGAAAGTTTTACTTTTTTCGCCGATTCCGACTTCGTTACAAGCGGTTGTTTTTCTGCTACTTTTTGCAAAGTTTCTGCAGGATTTGACCGCTTGTTCGGCTGGTTCTGCGCAAGCGTGGCGTGGTAGTTTTCTTGTTGCTGTTTCGCCTCAAAATAACCGCCCACATATTTATTTAATACACCATTACCTTCAAAGAAATAACATTCTGTCACGGTATTGTCGATAAATTGACGGTCGTGGCTCACAATCAGCAATGTACCTTGATAATCCGCCAATAACTCTTCCAATAACTCAAGGGTTTCAACGTCTAAGTCATTGGTTGGTTCGTCCAGAATCAACAAGTTATTCGGCTTAAGCAATAATTTAGCCAGTAATAAACGATTACGCTCACCGCCCGATAAGGCTTTTACCGGTGTCATCGCACGTTTTGGCGGGAACAAGAAATCTTGTAGATAACCTAACACGTGGCGTTTTACCCCGTTTACTTCTACGTCTTGTTTGCCGTCCGCAACGTTATCCATTACCGTTTTTTCAAGATCAAGTTCGGCACGATATTGGTCGAAGTAAGCCACTTCCAGTTTCGTACCACAACGAATTGAGCCTGAAGTCGGTTGCAACTCACCTAATAACAATTTGATAAAGGTGGTTTTACCGCAGCCATTCGGACCGACTAGCGCAATTTTATCGCCTCGCTGAATGGTAGTTGTGAAATTTTTCAGCAAGGTTTTGCCTTCAATTTCATAACTTGCATTTTCTACTTCAAAGACGATTTTGCCTGAACGTGCGGTTTGATCGATCTGGATTTTTGCAGTGCCTTGCACTTCTCTGCGATTACGGCGTTCTTCACGTAAGGCTTTTAATGCTCGCACACGCCCTTCATTACGGGTACGGCGAGCTTTAATACCTTGACGAATCCAAACTTCTTCTTGTGCTAATTTTTTATCAAACAGCTCATTTTGTAACGCTTCAACACGCAAATCTTCCGCTTTAGTTTCTAAGTACAGATCATAATTGCTCGGGTAAGAAACTAGCTTACCTCGGTCAAGATCGACAATGCGAGTCGCCATCTTACGGATAAACGAACGGTCGTGTGAAATAAAGATGATCGAGCCTTTGAAATTGAGCAATAAATCCTCAAGCCAAGTAATTGCTTCCACGTCCAAATGGTTGGTCGGTTCATCTAATAACAAAATATCCGGATCCGCTACCAATGCACGAGCTAATGCCGCACGGCGAACCCAACCGCCTGATAATTCACATAACCGTTTATCCGGATCTAACTCCAATAATTTAAGAGTATCTTGAATACGATTCTCAAACTGCCAACCGTTATTATGCTCAAGCTGTGTCTGTACTTGCGATAATTTTGACAGCAGGTCATCGCTATAATCGGTCTGCATTTGTTGCGAAATGTGGTGATATTGCTTTAATAAATCGCTAAGATGCGCAATGCCTTCCGCCACATAATCAAAAACGGTATCTTGGATATGACGAGGCGGCTCTTGCTCAAGGCGTGTCACCACAATATCTTTTTCAAAAATCAGCTTACCGTCATCCAACTGAACGTCACCTGCCAAGACTTTCATCAACGTAGACTTACCCGCCCCGTTTCGCCCAACCAAACAAACTCGTTCGCCTTGTTCAATATGTAATTCCGTATGCTCCAACAACGGATGATCACCAAAACCTAAATAGGCATGGGATAAATTTAGTAGTGCCATTTTTATCCTAATTCTAAATTAAATACTTCCACCAACTCCTTTAAATTTCTCTACAAATGCAGCAATTTTTTGGAAAATCGTCTGTTTTTTAGTGAGATATTGTGGATTAAGTGGACTCATTTTTGGCAATACTTCATTAAGTGCTGTGCCGTTTTCACTGGCATATTCCCGTTTTAATGAAGTGCTGATATAGCGTTTTGCTGCATCGACATTCAAATTTTCTTCTTGAATTAAGGATTCTGCTTCTTTTCGCTGTTCTGCTTGAGCAAATAGGAAGAATGAGTCAATTAAAGTCGCTTTATCGGGAATATCATCTAAATTTGTTTGGTTGATAAAATCGACAATCAAGCTCTCTTTCGCACGGTTACCTAAACTTGAACGAACTGTGCGGCGGATTTCATCAATTAACACCTCTTTGTCTTGGGTTTTCTTATGATGTTCGAAAATTAACGCAAGAATATAATCCAAATTGATTTCTTGAGATTTTAATAAATCCACTTCAAACACGACATCGTCCCAATTTATCGGTGAATTATCCTTATCATTCCCCTCTTTTCTTTGGTGTAACCAATCGCGAATATCATTATAAGTTGAACGATAATCTTGCTCCGCTCTTACTGGTAAAGTGGGAACTTTCAGCATTTCTGCAATTTGTTCATCATTCACATAATGTACTTGCTTGAATTTTTCCATTGCAATCGGATCATTTAAATCGACCGCTTGTAAGGCTTGCAATGCTGCAAATTCATCGTAATTCTGCAAAATATTTTCAATACGCAAATATTCGCCAAATAATTTTACAAACTCTTTTTTATCTTGCTCTGTTTCGATTTCTGTTGGATCAGGAAAGCTTTCTTTTAATTCTTTCACGATTTCTGCATAGCCACGTTGATTGTCATCGCCGTTAAAATAGCTGTCGTAGCTTTTTTCTAGTACGACATTCTTCGTATTTTTATCGCCAAATAGCGTGATTGCATCAATGGTATTTTGTTCCAAATCGCGGAAAGTGACGATATTCCCAAAGGTTTTAGTTGTGTCATAAATGCGGTTGGTGCGAGAAAAAGCCTGCATTAATCCGTGATAACGCAAGTTTTTGTCCACGAAAAGAGTATTCAACGTAGGGGCATCAAAGCCTGTTAAGAACATTCCGACCACAATCAGTAAATCCACTTCCTGATTTTTCACACGTTTGGCAAGATCGCGATAGTAATTTTGGAATGATTGACTATCTACGCCATAATTCGTGCCAAAGTAGTGATTGTAATCATCAATGGCTTTTGTTAAAAATTCTTTTGCCGTACTGTTTAGAGCAGTGGGTTCAAAGGTCTCATCTGGAATATCGCCAATCGCATCTTGTTCTTCATTGGCGGCAAACGAAAAGATTGTTGCAATTTTTAACGGATGTTCCTGCTCTGCTTGTAAATTTTGTAAGGTTTCATAATAACGTTTTGCTGCTTCCACACTGCTTACCGCAAACATTGCATTAAAGCCTTTACCTGTGGCATTCAAGCGGTGGGTTTTTTGTTTAAAATTGTTAAGCAAATATTGCGAGATTTCTTTAATACGCTCAGGGTGTAAAAAGGCTTGTTTCTGCTCAAGTGCGGTCAATTTTTCAGGATCTTTTTCTGTTTCTAAGGCTTTAAATTGTGGGCGGACATCGTTGTAATCGACCTTGAATTTCAGTACTTTGTCATCACGAATAGCATCGGTAATCACATAAGAATGCAATTCCGTACCGAATACACTGGCTGTGGTTTCGGCACCTAAGGCATTTTCAGAAAAAATTGGCGTGCCAGTAAAACCAAATTGATAGAATTTTTTGAATTTACGTTTTAGATTTTTTTGTGCTTCGCCAAATTGGGAGCGATGGGCTTCATCAAAAATAAATACGACTTGTTTTTGATAAATCGGCAAATTCTCTTCCGATTTCATCAAATTATTCAACTTTTGAATGGTGGTTACGATAATTTTGTTATCGTCTTTTTCAATATTGCGTTTAAGCCCTGCGGTACTTTCCGAGCCATTCACGCTATCCGGCGAAAAACGTTGATATTCTTTCATTGTTTGATAATCTAAATCTTTACGATCGACCACAAAAAAGACTTTATCAATAAAATCAAGTTCAGCCGCAAGGCGAGAGGCTTTAAAACTGGTGAGTGTTTTGCCTGAACCTGTGGTATGCCAAATATAGCCACCACTTTCTTTATTGCTCCAATTTTTGGCGTGATATGAACTTTTGATTTTCCATAAAATCCGCTCAGTGGCGGCAATTTGATACGGACGCATAATTAACAACGTATCACTCACATCAAATACGCAGTAATTTACCAACACATTGAGTAAAGTATTCTTTTGCAAGAAAGTCGCTGTAAAATCCTTTAAATCTTTAATCAAAGTATTTTTTGCCGTTGCCCAATTCATTGTGAAGTCGTAGCTATTCTTATCGCGTTTAGTCGTATTAGCAAAATAGCGAGTATCTGTGCCATTAGAAATGACAAAAATCTGAATATATTTAAAGAGAGAATTTTCTTTATTGAAACTTTCTTTGCTGTAGCGATGAATTTGATTAAAGGCTTCACGAATTGCCACACCACGTTTTTTCAGTTCAATATGCACAAGGGGTAAACCATTGACCAAAATTGTCACATCATAACGATTATCATAGCTGCCAGTTTGCTCAAATTGATTGATGACTTGCAGAGAATTATTGGCAAGATTTTTCTTATCTAGCAAATAGATATTCTGAATGCGTCCATTATCGAACACAAAATCATAAATATAATCATCGTGAATTTTGTGGGTTTTCTCGATCAGATTATCACTGGGTTTATCCAAATATTCCTCTAAAAAACGATGCCATTCCGCATCAGAGAAAACCACATTATTTAATCGCTGTAATTGAATACGCAAATTTTTAATCAGTTCCCCGTGATTATTAAGCCCTTGTAAATACTCATAGCCTTGTGCCTGTAAATCACGAATAAACTCACGCTCAAGGCTACCTTCCGTTTGATAACCAGCATTAGGCTCTTCCACAAATTTATTATATTGATCTAAAACGATAAAATTATTAGATTCGGCGATGGTTTTGTATTGGATCATAAGCGGTTCCTTAATGCTTTTGCTTTCTTAGTTTTTGTAGGGTGGGCTTTAGCCCACCATTTGCTATGATTAATTGGTGGGCTAAAGCCCACCCTACAATATTGTTATATATCACCTTTAATTTTCAAATCTGGATTGCCTCCCCAGTCTTCAGGATAAATCTCTGCTTTCACATCACGATGGAAGGAAGAATACGGCCAATCTTTTACTACCTCAACATAGCCGTGTTTCACAGGATTGTAATAAATATAATCCAAATGGTTTGCCAAATCTTTATCATCACGAATTAAATGTTCCCAAAATCGACGTTGCCAAATACCGGATTCTCGATATTTTTGTCTATTTTTATTAAATTGTCGGCATTCTTTTGGAAGTTGTCGTGTAAATTGTGTTTTTAAATATGCAATACGTATTGCGTAATTATCATCATTTTCAGGCAATTGCATCAGTAAATGAATATGATCGGGTAAAATACAAATTGCTACTGTTTCGAATGGATAATGTTCACAAGTTTGTTTATACGCAGATCTAAATTCATTGATATAGTCAATTAGATAAGATTTCGTTCTATCTTGTAAAACAATTGTGAAAAAATATAATCCACCTTTAGTAAAATCGCGACGATAATTAGACATATATTATTCCAAATTGTAGTTCGTAGGGTGGGCTTTAGCCCACCGTTTT
>NZ_GL831080.1:704025-753372 GCF_000188255.1 Actinobacillus ureae ATCC 25976 | reverse complement strand
GTTATGATTAATTGGTGGGCTGAAGCCCACCTTACGGGTTACGAGAAATTCAATAACAATTCTCTGTAATATTCATACCGCTTTTGGCTTTGTTCAATCGCTAAAGGTAATCCTTCGGTGATGGAATTAGTTAAGGTTTCAAATTTATCGAGGATTGAAACGATACGGTGTTGTTCTTTGAGTGGAGGTAGTGCTATGGGATAGTTTTTGATAATTCCTGAATTTAAATCAGCACGAGCACCTTGTCCTAAGGATTTTAGTTTTTCGTACTCTTTACAGACCCAATGAAAAACGTATCGATAATTTGCATATTCATGAGCTATTTGTAAATTACAGCAGTGCTGATTGGTTGTTAAAGCTATTTTGTTAATTGCTGAGCGACCTGCAGTTGCTCCAGAGATAGCAACTATTACACAATTTTCAGGAATCCATTTAGCTGATGAATTATTTAATCCGTCTTGAGTGATTTTTACTTCTGTATCCCATATTTCATTAAATTGAACTTCTTGAGTTCTTAACCAAGGGATGTTGCCATTATAGTATTCATCCTTAGTAGATAAAGGAGTTCCTCCAGATGATACTTTTTTACAAATTTCTCCCAAATTCCTCCACTCAAACCCAACCTTCCCAAGCTCTTCTTCACTTAACAATTTCTCCCTATAGTATTCATACTGCTTCTGGCGTAGTATAAGCTCGCTGGTAAGCTCGCTGGTAAGTGCTGTCAATGCGTCCAAAATTTTTACGATTTCGGTTTGGACGGAGAGTGGGGGGATGGGGATTGGAATTTGTTGCAGTTTAGCTTTTGTTAATTTTGCAAGTTCCTTTCCAGCTAAGAATGGAATGAAATTCATATTAGTTAAATAATGGTATAAAAAACGATTATTTAATTTTTCTTTGCCATTCACTACATGGACGTGGTTATTTGCCCAAAATTTACCTACAGCCCATTGAATAGAGTAATTTTCTAGACTAGCAGAACCATCTTCAGCAATTAATACAAATTCGCCCTCGTGAGTATATCCTTCGACATAATCTTGGATATTATTTGCACCATAATATGGAATGTTTCCTGATATTCGTAAGGATGATTTAACAGGTTTTCTTACATTATTAGCAATGTTAGCAACTTCATCTAAAGGCTTCCACTCAACTTCAGCTCCATCTAATAATTTTTCTAAAAAAGTGCGGTTATTTTTCATTGTATTTTTTATTGTTCCTCGTAGGGTGGGCTTTAGCCCACCATGTGTTATCGTAAATTGGTGGGCTAAAGCCCACCCTACATTTTATCCCTCAATCTCTGCCACAATCTTGTCAATCTCGGCACGCAAGCGGTCGATATTGGCTACAGTTTTGCGAATTTGAGCATTGAGTTCATCAATATTAATTACTTCACGAGTATCTTTTTGTTCCACATATGAACTCACCGCAAGGTTGTAGTCATTTTGGGCGATTTCTTCAATGGGAACTAATTTTGCCAAATGCGGTACATCTTCTTTATCGGCAAACAGTTTGAGAATTTGCTCAATATGTTCCTCTTCCAAAATGTTGTTATTGGTGGCGGATTTAAATAAACCGCTGGCGTCGATAAATTGGGTTTGGGTATTAGGTTTATGTTTGGAAAGCACTAGAATATTCACTGCGATACTGGTGCCAAAAAACAAATTTGGTGCAAGTGCAATCACGGTTTCCACATAGTTATTATCCACCAAATATTGACGAATTTTTTGTTCCGCACCGCCGCGATAAAAAATGCCAGGGAAGGAGACAATCGCCGCCCTGCCTTTGCCTGAAAGATAGCTTAATGCGTGTAAAATAAAGGCAAAATCCGCTTTGGATTTTGGTGCAAGTACGCCAGCAGGGGCGAAGCGTTCATCGTTAATCAATGTGGGATCGTCGGAGCCAACCCATTTCACGGAGTAAGGCGGGTTAGAAACGATGGCATCGAAAGGTTTATCATCGCCAAATTGCGGATTCATTAAGGTGTTGCCAAGGGCGATATCAAACTTGTCGTAGTTGATGTTATGCAAAAACATATTCATACGGGCAAGGTTATAAGTGGTGTGATTAATTTCCTGCCCGAAGAATCCTTCTTCAATGATATGTTCATCAAATTGTTTTTTCGCTTGCAATAATAAAGAACCCGAACCAGCAGCAGGGTCATAAATTTTATTGACCTTGTCTTGTCCGTATAAAGCCAGTCGAGCAATTAGCTTGGAAACGCATTGTGGTGTAAAGAACTCGCCACCTGATTTACCAGCATTAGCAGCATAGTTGGAAATTAAAAACTCGTAAGCATCACCGAATAAATCAATATGATTATCTTCAAAGTCACCAAAATCTAACTCGGCAACGCCTTTTAATACAGCGGCTAGACGGCTGTTTTTATCGGCAACGGTATTGCCCAGACGGTTGCTGGTGGTATCAAAATCAGCAAATAAGCCTTTGATGTCCTGTTCGGAAGGATAGCCAGTAGCGGAGTTTTCAATATCGCTAAAAATTTGTTTAAGTTCAGAATTAAGGTTTGGATTGGTGTTCGCAGTCGCCACTACGTTTTTGAATAGCTGACTTGGATAAATAAAATACCCTTTGGTTTTTATGGCATCCGTTTTGATTTCAGGTGTGATGATTTCATCAGGCAATTTAGCGTAATTCACGCTTTCATCGCCCGCTTCAATGTAATTGGCAAAATTTTCGCTAATAAAACGGTAAAAAAGTGTGCCAAGCACATATTGTTTGAAATCCCAGCCATCGACCGAGCCTCGAACATCATTAGCAATTTGCCAAATACGGCGTTGAAGTTCTGCTCTTTGTTGAATTGCTGTCATGTTATTTTCCTTTCTCTTCTGATAATCAAAAGCGGTCGGATTTTTGCAGAATTTTACCAAAATCCGACTGCTTGTTTAGGGTCTTACGCCCTTTGTTTAGGCTTCTGTTGAAGTTTCTGTGCTTTCTACGTTGTCTAACGCTTCGCTGTTTTCGTCTTCATCATGTTCACAGACTCGTTCTACGCTTACTACGCTTTCATCATCTGCGGTGCGGATAATGCGGACGCCTTGGGTGTTACGACCAACGAGGCTGACTTCTGCTACTCGGGTACGCACTAGCGTTCCGGCATCGGTAATCAACATAATTTGATCCGCTTTTTCAACTTGAACCGCCGCAACCACTTTACCGTTACGCTCGTTCACTTTGATAGAAACTACACCTTTAGTTGCACGAGATTTAACCGGATATTCACCAATCACGGTACGTTTACCGAAACCGTTTTGCGTTACCGTTAGAATATCGCCTTCCGTACGAGGAATCACAAGTGAAACCACACGGTCGGTATCAAGACTTACTGAAGACTCATCCGCTTCTTCGTTTTCAATTTCTACGATTTCCGCATCTTCAATTTCTTCACTTGAAATTTCTGTCGTAGCAAGTTTAATGCCTCGAACACCTGTTGCGGTACGTCCCATTGCACGCACCGCTTTTTCTGCGAAACGTACCACTCGACCTTGCGCCGAGAACAACATAATCTCGCTCTCGCCATCGGTAATATCAACGCCGATTAACTCATCGCCTTCGCGAAGTTTTAATGCAATTAGACCACTTGAACGCACGTTGCTGAACGCATCTAAACTTACTTTCTTCACTACACCGCTTGCGGTTGCCATAAAGATAAATTTATCCGCACTAAACTCACCGTTCGGAATCGGTAAAATCGCAGTGATACGCTCGTTTTCTTCTTTCACTAACGGCAGAATGTTTACGATTGGTGTGCCACGTGCACCACGACTTGCTTGCGGTAATTGATACACTTTTAATTGATATAAACGACCACGGCTTGAGAAACATAAAATCGTATCGTGGGTATTCACCACTAATAATTTCTCGATGAAATCGTCTTCTTTCATCTTAGTCGCAGATTTACCTTTACCGCCACGACGTTGTGCTTCGTAATCTGAAAGCGGTTGGTATTTCACATAACCTGCGTGAGAAAGTGTGACTACCACGTCTTCTTGAGCAATTAAATCTTCCATATTGATATCGCCCGAAGCCGCTGTAATTTCGGTACGACGTTCGTCACCGAATTCTGCTTTCACTTTTTCTAATTCTTCACGAATCACTTCCATTAAGCGTTCTGCGCTGCTTAGAATATGTAATAATTCGCCGATTTCAGTGAGCAATGCTCTATATTCATCAACGATTTTTTCATGCTCTAAACCGGTTAAACGGTGTAAACGTAATTCTAAAATCGCTCGAGCTTGTGCTTCAGAAAGATAGTATTGACCGTCACGTACGCCTAAGTTTTCCGGTAAATCTTCCGGACGTGATGCATCTACGCCGGCAGCTTCTAACATTGGTGCAACATTACCCAATGCCCACGCACGCGCTAATAAACCTTCACGCGCTTCATCCGCTGTTTTTGAGTTACGGATTAATTCGATAACAGGATCGATATTGGCTAACGCAATCGCCAAACCTTCTAAGATATGCGCACGCTCACGCGCTTTGCGTAACTCAAAAATGGTACGGCGTGTCACCACTTCACGGCGGTGTTTCACGAATGCTTCGATAATTTGTTTTAGGTTCAATACTTTCGGCTGACCGTGATCAAGCGCAACCATATTGATACCAAACGTTACTTGCATTTGAGTTAATGAGTAAAGGTGATTTAAGACCACTTCGCCCACTGCATCACGTTTTACTTCAATAACGATTGAGATACCTTTTTTGTCCGAGTGATCTTGAATACCGCTAATGCCTTCGATTTTCTTGTCTTTCACTAACTCGGCAATTTTCTCGATCAGTTTCGCTTTGTTTACTTGATATGGAAGCTCAGTAACAATAATTTGCTCACGACCTTTTTCCGTGGTTTCTACGCTTGCTTTAGCACGCACGTAAACTTTACCACGACCGGTACGATATGCTTCTTCGATCCCTTTACGACCGTTAATAATCGCCCCTGTCGGGAAATCCGGTCCTGGGATAAAACGCATTAATTCTTCAATCGAAATTTCTTCGTTTTCAATATAGGCTAAACAACCGTCCAACACTTCATTTAAGTTGTGCGGTGGAATATTGGTCGCCATACCAACCGCAATACCGGATGAACCGTTTACTAATAACGCAGGGATTTTGGTCGGTAACACGTCCGGAATCATCTCTTTACCGTCATAGTTCGGCGAGTAATCCACGGTTTCTTTATCTAAGTCCGTTAATAATTCCTGCGTAATTTTTTGCATACGCACTTCGGTATAACGCATCGCCGCCGGCGCATCGCCGTCAATCGAACCAAAGTTACCTTGACCGTCAACCAACATATAACGAAGTGAGAACGGCTGTGCCATACGTACAATGGTGTCATACACAGCAGAATCACCGTGCGGATGGTATTTACCGATTACGTCACCCACCACACGTGCAGATTTTACGTGCGAGCGGTTAAACGTATTGCTGTTTTGATCCATTGAGAATAACACGCGGCGGTGTACCGGTTTTAAACCATCACGCACATCGGGTAGCGCACGTCCGACAATAACAGACATCGCATAGTCGAGATAAGACGTTTTTAACTCGTCTTCGATACTGACGGGGGTAATATCTTTGGCTAATTCGCTCATTGAAATTTCCTAATCACGTTTATAAAAAAGATTGCCCCAAACTACTTGGAAAGTAGAGGGCGAAAAATTCGAGCGATTATAGCATAAAAAACAGTTGAAAGTTGAAAATTGAAAGTTGAAAATGTAAGGAAGCGGTCAAATTTGCTATTTATTTTGCAATTTGACTTTTCTATTCATCTTTCCAGAGGCCGTAATGCGTAATATTGACCAACAAGAACTTGATAAATTTGAAAAAATGGCAGCCACTTGGTGGGATCCGAACGGTAGTTTTAAACCGATTCATCTGCTCAATCCGTTACGCTTAGACTATATTCAACAAAAATCAAACGGTTTATTTGGCAAAAAGGTGCTGGATGTCGGCTGTGGAGGTGGCATTTTAAGTGAAGCGATGGCAAGAGCTGGTGCCAATGTTACCGGTATTGATATGACGACCGAACCGCTTGAAATTGCACGTAAACACGCCGAAGAAAGCGGCTTAACCATTGATTACCAACAAGCTACAATTGAAGATTTTGTGCAAAATCAGACCGCTTGTCATGCCGAGAAATTCGATGTGATTACTTGTATGGAAATGTTGGAACACGTGCCTGATCCGCTTTCTATTATTCAGAGTTGTAAAGCATTGCTTAAACCGAACGGCGTACTGTTTTTCTCCACAATTAACCGCACGTTTAAGGCTTATATGCTAGTCATTATTGGGGCAGAATATGTCCTAAAAATATTGCCGAAAGGTACGCATGAATTTGAAAAATTTATCAAACCGGCAGAATTATTGAATTGGTGCGATCAAGCAGAACTTCACTGCCAAGAAATGAAAGGTTATCATTTTAATCCTCTAACTGAAAAATTTTGGTTAAACAATGATGTAAGCTGCAATTATATTGCGTTCTTAACCGCCAAATAAGCGGTCAAATTTCCATAATTTTCTGCAACAAAAAAGGGCGTTCCATAACGCCCTTAGTTTTTTATTTGGTAGTTAATTGTTTAACTAAATCAATCACTTGCTTAATTTGTGTTGGAGATAATTTACCTTCCGAAACAAATTGTACTTTACCCGTTTTATCTAATACTGCGATAAAACTTTCTTTCGCTTTTAAACCCCACGCATTTTTTACACTACCGTTTTGGTCTAATACCACTTGGCTGTGCGAATTTTCAATTTTACCGTCTTCAACGCTATTTTTTACAAACACACCAGTGCCAACAATCGCATCATCCGCATTCACAATGGTGACAGTTTGATATTTAGTACGATCAAAACCTGCCGATTTAATTGCTTCAATCAGAACTTTATTTTTATCTTTTACGCTGCTTCTGCCGGCAAAGTGATGAACCACTCGCACTTTACCGTTTAAGTTTGATGACTGCCAGTTTTTATAACTTACTTTGTTACCATTCAACGTTAATTCGCCATCTTTCATAACCGTAACGCTCGGTAATGCCGCATTGAGTTGTACATTATGCGCAAAAGCGACATTCGCAAATAAAAGTGAAGAAAGTACGGCCAATTTAAAAGAATTTTTCATTATTTTTCCTTTGTGAGTTGAATTTTATGAAATTTAACGCAATATTCGAATCTTACTGTAAAAAGAAAATCTTGGCACTAACATTTTCCTCTCGTTAAATACTTGATTATATGCTATTTTAACCACCAAATTTCCCATTTATGTGGGAAATTTATCTTTTAAACACTAACCTATTGATTTAAGGAGCTTTTATGCAACAAGGCGGCGGATTAGAAATGATCGTAATTTTAGCGGTATTCGGTCTTATTTTTTACTTTATGATTTATCGCCCACAAGCGAAACGCCAAAAACAACAACGTGATTTACTTTCTAACCTTGCAAAAGGTGATGAAGTATTAACAAACGGCGGCTTAATCGGTCGTATCACTAAAGTAAGTGCGGAAAACGAAAACATCGTTATCGCATTAAACGATACAACTGAAGTGGTGATTTCTCGTAACTATGTTGTTGCGGTATTACCAAAAGGTCAAATGAAAGCCCTTTCTTAATTTTCCTATCTTAGGGGATTTATTGTGTTAAATCGTTTCCCATTATGGAAGAACCTGATGGTTATCATCGTGATACTCATCGGTGGTTTATACGCTCTTCCAAATTTATACGGCGAAGATCCCTCAGTACAAATTTCAGGTACGCGAGGTCAAGAAGCCACGAGCGAAACGCTCGCTCAAGTTCAGGGAACATTGTCATCAATGAATATCACACCGAAATCAGCCGTTCTTGAGAACGGCTCGATTTTAGTTCGACTTGAAAATGATGAACAACAATTACCTGCCAAAGAAAAAATTTCTGATGTCTTAGGTGACAAATTCTCTGTTGCACTAAACCTTGCGCCGGCAACACCAAGTTGGTTAACCGATATCGGCGGTAGCCCAATGAAACGAGGCTTAGACCTACGTGGCGGTGTGCGCTTCCTAATGGAAGTGGATATGAATACGGCGTTAACAAAACAACAAGAGAGTTTACAAGACAGCTTACGCAGTGAATTACGTAAAGAAAAATTACAGTATAAAGCGGTTAAAAAAGGCGAAAATTTTGCAACTGTAATTGAATTTGCCGATGCGGATACGGCTGAAAAAGCAGCTCGTTTTGTACGCCGTCAGCATACTTCGCTCGAAGCCTCATTTATTGATACGACTACCGTATCATTTGCACCTTCCGCAGAAGGCTTATCTGCTTCTCGCGATACAGCAATCGAACAAAACTTATCGATCTTACGTAAACGTGTGGAAGAACTAGGTGTTTCTGAGCCAACTATTCAACGTCAAGGTGCAGACCGTATCGTAGTTGAATTGCCGGGTGTACAAGATACTGCTCGTGCTAAAGAACTTCTTGGTGCAACTGCAACGCTTGAGTTTCGCTTAGTGAATGCCAAGGCAAGCCCTGAATCTGCTGCTCGAGGTATTGTACCTGCCGACTCAGAATTAAAATTCAGCCGTGATGGCGGCGCTGTTGTATTACGCCGTAAACCGTCTTTAGGCGGTGAACATATTATCGATGCGACATCAGGTAAAGATGAACGCGGTTTACCGCAAGTAAGCATTAACCTTGATGCGGAAGGCGGTCATATGATGGCGGAAATTACCAAAAGTGCAGTAGGCAAACCGATGGCGACCCTTTACAGCGAGTTTAAAGACTCTGGTCGTAAAGATGCAAAAGGTAAAGTAATCTTAGAAAAACACGAAGAAGTGATTAATGTGGCAACCATTAATTCACGTCTTGGCAGCCAATTCCAAATTACCGGTATTAACTCACCGGCAGAAGCACAAAACCTTGCGGTTCTTTTACGTTCAGGTGCGTTAATAGCGCCGATTGTCATCGTAGAGGAACGTACTATCGGTGCTTCATTAGGTGCGGATAACGTTGCAAAAGGGATGGAAGCCGGTATGTATGGCTTAATCTTAACCATCGCATTCTGTTTAATTTACTATAAAGTGTTCGGGCTTTTTGCCGCAGCGGCGCTTACTGTAAATATGGTATTAACCATCGGCTTAATGTCATTAATTGGCGCAACACTCACCATGCCGGGGATCGCCGGTATCGTACTTGCGGTAGGTATGTCAGTGGATGCTAACGTGTTAATTTACGAGCGTATTAAAGAAGAATTGCGCAACGGGCGTTCAGTTCAACAAGCAATTCACGAAGGTTACAATGGAGCCTTCACTTCGATTTTCGACTCAAACTTAACCACGATTTTAACCTCTTTAGTGTTATATGCAGTGGGTACAGGCCCAGTAAAAGGCTTCGCAATTACCCTTGCACTTGGGGTAATGATTTCAATGTTCACCGCAATTACTGGTACTCGTATGCTTGTTAACTGGGTGTACGGCGGCAATAAACGTGTGAAAAAACTTTGGATTTAAGGTGGAATAAATGGCAACTATGCAAACAGAAAAAGATGCGTCGGAAATTAAACTGCCGTACAAACTTGTTCCATTTATGAAATATCGTTATGTCGGTTTCGTCTTTTCATTAGTCGTCACCGCATTATGTATTTTCTCTATCGTCACCAAAGGGTTTAACTGGGGTTTAGATTTTACCGGTGGTACGGTAATCGAAACCACCTTCTCACAACCTGCCGATTTAGGCAAAGTACGCGGTTTATTGGAACAAAACGGTTATGGTAATGCGTTAGTGCAAACCACCGGCAGCCAAAAAGAGCTGATGATTCGCTTACCGGCATCTGCGGGGGATATGTCTTTAGGTAACAAGATTATGGATCTTGTACATCAAGATTTAGACCCTTCGGCAACGATTAAAAGTGTTGAATTCGTAGGACCTAATGTGGGTGAAGAACTTACTCAAGGTGCAATTTGGGCAACGCTTGCAACGCTCGGTATGTTATTGCTTTACGTTGGTACTCGTTTCGAAATTCGTTTAGCGATCGGCGGTATTCTAGCGTTATTCCACGACGTATTGGTAACTATCGGTATTTTCTCATTCTTACAGATCGAGATTGACCTAACCTTCGTGGCAGCAATTCTTTCCGTAGTAGGTTATTCATTGAATGACTCTATCGTAGTGTTTGACCGTGTACGTGAAAACTTTAGTAAAATTCGTCGTGTAAGTTCACAAGAAGTGATTGATATTTCATTAAGTCAAACGCTTTCAAGAACCTTAATGACCTCAGTAACAACGTTATTCGTAGTTGCTTCATTATATTGGTTCGGGGGCCCAACGATTCATAGCTTCTCACTCGCATTATTGATTGGTATCGGCTTCGGTACTTACTCATCAATTTATATTGCGATTGGTGTCGCATTACAACTTGGTTTAAATCGTGAACACATGGTAAAACCGGTTGTAGAAAAAGAAGGTGCAGACCAACAAGCATTTGTTGATTACTAATTACTAAGAGGGATAGTTTCTTAGCAAATTATCGTGTATAATTAACGCAATTATTCAAAGGGGTGGAAATTTTTCCGCCCCTTTGTCGTATCTGGATTTCGTAATGAAATTAGCTCTCATTATTTAACAAATTTTTAATATTGGATTAGAGGTAAAAAATGTTACAACAAAAAATCATTGATAAACTCAATGAACAAATTAACTTAGAGTTCTACTCTTCGAACGTCTATTTACAAATGTCAGCATGGTGCTCAAAAAACGGTTTTGCCGGTGCGGCAAACTTCTTACTTCATCATGCAGATGAAGAATTAGAACATATGCAAAAATTATTTAACTATGTAAGTGAAACTGGCGGCTTACCGTTACTCGGTAAAATTGAAGCGCCTCGTAAAGAATATGCTTCACTAAAAGAGTTATTTGATGAAGTGCTTGCGCATGAAAAACACGTTACTGCAAAAATCAATGAATTAGTTGAAGTGACATTCGCTGCAAAAGATTATTCTACCTTCAACTTCTTACAATGGTATGTTGCAGAACAACATGAAGAAGAAAAATTATTCGGTGAAATTTTAGACAAATTTGCAGTGGCAGGCGAAGGCAATAAATCACTTTACTTCATCGATAAAGACTTAGAAACTTTAGATCACGAACAAGGAGCTGCATAATGTTATCACCTGCAATTATTAAACAATTAAACGACCAATTAAATTTAGAATTTTATTCTTCAAATGTTTATTTGCAAATGTCGGCATGGGCGGATAACAACGGTTTCCCTGGTGCGGCAAAATTCTTAAAAGCGCACGCAACCGAAGAAATGGAACATATGCGCCGCTTATTCACTTATTTAAATGAAACCGGTTCATTAGCAGAAATTTATGCGATTGAAGCGCCGCAAGCCGAATACGATTCGTTAAAATCTTTATTTAAAATCGTATTAGAACACGAAAAACACGTAACGGATTCAATCAACAAATTAGTGGAAGTGACTTTTGAAGCAAAAGATTACTCATCGTTTAACTTCTTACAATGGTATGTTGCCGAACAACACGAAGAAGAATTCTTATTTAATTCAATTTTAAATAAATTCAAACTGTTAGGCGAAGACGGCAAAGCGTTATATTACATTGATAAAGATCTAGAACAACTCGCTTCAGCTCACTAATTAAGCTCTTTACAAGCGGTCAAATTTCCCAAAAATTTTGCAACTTGTGACCTCAGAATACACGGACTTCATGGAATCTTTCGTGAAGTCCTCTCTTTTTAAGAGGAATTTGCAAATTTTTAAGAAAATCAGACCGCTTATTTAGCGGATCTTAAGCAAACGTTTGCCTAACCGTTTGCTTATTGAGTCCGACTTATGTAAAATTCGCCCCTTAAAATTTTTATTCTAGTTATTTGAGGTTTTCATTTTATGTCTTTGTTTAAGTTTGAAGAACGTGGCACCAATACTCGCCAAGAAATTATTGCGGGCTTAACCACATTCTTAGCGATGGTATATTCGGTAATTGTCGTACCGGGAATGTTAAGCCAAGCAGGTTTTCCGGCTGAATCGGTATTTATCGCAACCTGTTTAGTATCAGGCTTAGGCTCAATTTTAATCGGCTTATGGGCAAATGCGCCAATGGCGATTGGCTGTGCGATTTCTTTAACCGCATTTACCGCATTCAGCTTAGTGCTTGGTCAAGGAATCTCGATTCCGATTGCACTCGGTGCAATTTTCCTAATGGGGGTATTATTCACTCTCATTTCAGTGACCGGCATCCGCGCGTGGATTTTACGTAACCTGCCGGCAAGCATTGCACACGGTGCAGGTATCGGTATCGGTTTATTTTTACTACTAATCGCAGCGAATGGCGTGGGCTTAGTGGTTGGCAATCAAGCAGGTTTACCGGTAAAAATGGGCGATTTCACCTCATTCCCGGTAATTATGGCTTTACTTGGCTTAGCCGCAATTATCGGTTTAGAGCGTTTAAAAGTTAAAGGCAGCATTTTATGGGTGATCATTGTGATCACAATCATCGGTTTAGTGTTTGACCCGAAAGTAAAATATGCCGATTTCTTCAAAATGCCTAGCTTTGGAGAAAATTCTCAATTCTTAAATCTTGATGTAATGGGTGCGTTAAATACTGCGATTTTACCTGTCGTATTTGCGTTAGTGATGACGGCGATTTTTGACGCAACCGGTACAATTCGTGCGGTAGCGGGACAAGCGAATTTATTAGATAAAGACGGTCAGATTATTAACGGTGATAAGGCGCTAACTTCAGACTCATTAGGCTCTGTACTTTCCGGTTTATTCGGTACAGCACCGGCAGCGGTTTATATTGAATCAGCAGCAGGTACGGCGGTAGGCGGTAAAACCGGTTTAACGGCAGTAGTTGTCGGTATCGGTTTCTTATTAATGTTATTTTTCCAACCGCTTGCGTTCTTAGTACCGGGTTATGCAACAGCGCCAGCATTAATGTACGTCGGCTTATTAATGTTAAGTAACGTTTCAAAACTGGATTTCGATGATTTCGTCGGCGCAATGTCAGGCTTAGTTTGTGCGGTATTTATTGTATTAACTGCTAATATCGTCACCGGTATTATGCTTGGTTTTGCCGCATTAGTGATCGGTCGTATCATTTCGGGCGAATTCAAAAAACTCAACGTAGGTACGGTAATCATTGCGATTGCATTAGTTGCTTTCTACGCATTTGAATTAGCAATTTAATTCGAAAAAAGACCGCTTGTTGGCTCTGTTCAAGGTTACAAGCGGTCTAATTTTTTAAAAAATTTGCAAATCAAATTGCTTCAATAATTCGGCAGTTTCAAACACCGGTAACCCCATCACACCGGTAAAACTCCCCGACAATCTCTCGACAAATACCCCACCAAACTGCTGAATACCGTAAGCACCGGCTTTATCCATCGGCTCACCAGTCGCAATATAAGGGTGAATTTCAGCATCGATTAATCTTCTAAAACTCACCTCACTGGTATGTAAACATTCCACTTCTTTACCTTGATAACTAATGTAAACAGCGGTAAATACTTGGTGCGTTCTGCCCGATAACATTTTTAGTATCGCAAAAGCGTCTTGTTCATCTTTCGGTTTACCGAGAATTTTGCCGTCAATTGAAACCGTTGTATCCGCAGTAAGTATCGGGTGTTCTGCAAGATTTTCCGCAATTCTAACCGCTTGTGCCGCTTGGTTTTTCTACTTGGCAATCCGTAGGCAATACTCATCCGCTTTTTCATCTGCTTGCGGCGATTCATCAATTTCACTCGATAAACGAAGCAAATCTAAGCCTAAATTTTGTAACAATTCCCAGCGGCGCGGGCTATTTGATGCAAGGTAAATATGTTTATTTTTCATTATCGTCAATCCTTTCTCTCATTCGTTATAGAAGTTTTTGTTATATAAAATAGGTATTTATATGCATAAAATGTTAAAAAATCTTTGCGTTTAAGGGAGTTTAACCTTTATCATTCAACAAAATAGATTACTCCCTATAAGGAACTTATAATATGTCAAAATTTCAAATTCATACGATTGAAACCGCACCGGAAGCAGCACAAGAAGCATTAAAAGCAGTCCAACAAGCCAACGGTTTTATTCCAAATTTAATCGGCGTATTAGCTAATGCTCCAACTGCATTAGAAACTTATCGTACGGTAGGTGGTATTAATGGTCGTAACAGCTTAACACCGCTTGAGCGTGAAGTGGTACAAATTACGGCAGCAGCAGTTAACGGTTGCGGATTCTGTGTTGCCGGTCATACTAAAATTTCTTTAAAAGCGTTAAACGCACCAAAAGAAATCGTTGATCAAATTCGAGCAACCGCACGTATTTCAGATCCGAAATTAGATACGTTAGCACGTTTCACACTTGCGGTAATGCTACAAAAAGCAAAATTAACCGAAGCACAACTTAATGAATTCTTTGCTGCCGGTTATAACCAACAAAATGCGATTGATGTGATTTTAGGCGTGAGCTTAGCGACATTATGTAACTACGTGAACAATATCGCTGAAACCCCAATCAACCCAGAATTACAAGCGTTTGCTTAATCTTCATAAGGTGCGCGGTGTCGCACTTTTTTCTTTTCTATTTCTAAACCAAATGCCTCAGCTAAAAAGTAAAGCAATGATCTGCTCAATTATTAGTTTGAGCGACTGATTATTCATTCCATTCTAATGCCATGAGCCACTCAATAAACACCGCTAAACGCTTTGGAATAAATTGGCGTTGAGGGTAAATAATCCAAAGTGGGCGAGTTGGAGTTTGCACCTCTGTCAAAATCGGTACAAGCTCACCACGAGCTAAGTAAGGGCGAAGTAACAGATCAGGCATTTGCACAATGCCAAGCCCTGAAAGTGCGGTAAATAATAGAGCGTTTGAGTCATTTACTTGTGTAGCGTGGGTGTTTTTGAATTGTTCTACTTCCTCTGACTGCCCAAGAAATTTCCACGGCATAATTTTCCCCTGCTGGCCTGAAACATAATGTACAACGTGATGCTGTGCTAAATCTGCCAAAGTTTCAGGCATGCCATGTAGAGCAAGATAGTTTGGCGATGCGCAAGTTTGCATTGCTACATTGGCTAAACGGCAAGCGATATAGCTGGCATCAGCCAGCTCGCCTAAGCGAATGGTGCAATCTAAACCGTCATTAACTAAGTTACTCAAACTGATCGCTTACCGTGATCACCAGCTGGATTTCCGGATACAAGCGTTGAAAATCGGGCAATTTAGCAATCACAAAAGGGGCGACAACAGTCGGCATTTCAATACGTAATTTGCCTTTTGCTTGCTGGCTCACGCCTGATAAATCCTGAAATGTTTCCTCTAACTCGGCTAATAAAAATTGCGCTTTTTCATAAAAGGCTTCGCCTTCTGCTGTTAATTTTAGGCTACGAGTCGTGCGGTTAAGCAGGCGTAAACCAAGCTGATTTTCCAAATACTTCACCGCTTTGGAAACTGCGGAAACGTGCAGATTTAGCTGATCTGCCGCTTTAGAAAAACTACCTGTTTCCACCACGTGGGTAAAAACTTGCAAGGTTTGGACTCTGTCCATTTTGTGTTCTCTTTTGCAAAAAAATTACAAATTATGACCGCTTATATGTAAATATTTTGCACTTTATGATAACAACCCAATTGCACGCACAATGCCAATCATTCCTTCTGCTGCAATGTCGCTAATGATTTTTCCTTGGGGATTAAATGTATAAAAATTCATTACTCTAATCGAAAAGTGTTTACCCGTGGCGGGAATGCCCATAAATTCGTGCTGATGGGTGCCGCTACAAGTCCAACGCACCGCACTTTTGTGATCTTGAACAATCGTTTCTTCCTTTTTCCATTGCACATCTGGAAAACTCGCACGCATTAAATTCACTACCGCCAAAAAGCCAGTTGCGCCATAAATAGGATCAGGCGAAACGGGCGTGTAAAAAGGGGCGGTTTCATCGACTAATTCATTTAATAACTTTTCATCTGCGGTGTTAATTGCCGTTTCTAAACGGGTAATTAGGGCATTAAGATCCAATTGGGACATAACAACTCCTTAAAATAATGGATTTAGTGTTTAGGCATTATCTAAAAATTTATAAACTGATACAACTTTTTATCCCCTATACAAATGATGCCTGTAAAAACCACCCATTCAACTATTCCATTTCCCCACGCTTTTCAAAGTCCGCCAAAACTGACCGCACTTCTACTTCACTAACATTGAAAGCATATTGCAACTCAATCAGCGAAATCACAGGGTGCTTAGCGAGTAATGCCGAGAGCGTTTTTGGGGTAAATTTTGGGGCTTGGGGTTGCAATTTGCCGTCTGAAATTTGGCGGATAATTTGTGTAAATTGAGCGAAATTCAGCACGCCATTTGCCAATAGCTTTTTCCCTTCAAATTCAAACAGATAGGCAGGTAAGCCACGCACACCTAAGCGATCTTTCAACGCAAAATCATGTTCTAATTGTGCTTGGACTGAACCGTCTTGAAAATGGCGTAAAAACAGCGCTTCATCAATGCCAACCGCTCGCACAACCTCTAAAATCTCGTTTAAATCATTGGTTGGGCGAACTTCCACAATGGTGGCGTATCGCAAGCGGTATAAAAAAGCGTCTGCTTTGCAACTATCCGCCAACTGTACCGCTTTATATGCTAAATTTAACGGCAGGGACGAAGGGCGTTCAGCGGTAAATAAATTGAGATTCGGCATTGAAATCGGCAAGCCTGAAATCGCCTGTTCCGCCTCGTAAATGCGAGCAAGGCGGGCGTTATATTCGGCTAGGGTTCCATTCGGCAGTAGCCAGTCAGCGACATTTCGCACCAAACCGCCCATTACATAGGCAAATTGAAGTTGATGGGGAAAATAGGTTTCTAACTGGCGTAAGAACGGCTCGCTTTCGTAGGAAAGCCCCATCATCGGATCGGTAAAGACAGTTATTTTCAGCATATTTTGTTACTCAAGATAAAACCCATTCACGCCCCACGCCTGAATGTCGTCAAATTGGAGATACACATTTTCGGGCGGAATCGGCAAAATTTCTGCTACTTGTTGAGTGAGCATAGCCGTCAATCTTGATAGCCCAAATGCTGTGGGTTGGCAAACAAGCTCAACTTGATAAACGCCATTGGTGGCTGACCGCCACGAAGCCACATTCGGGCGTTGTCTTGCAATTCCATCATCAACACCGCCTCCGATTTATTTGGTACTAACGCAATCGCCTTGCCGAAAGCGGTTTTTAGCTTAGCTTCTTGTTCTAGCGAAATCGTTACATTCGTCTTTAAAAATAGAAATGTCATTAAATCCCCCAAGTTGTCAGCAGATCACGGATTTTATCCGCCAGTTCTTGCTCTTTTTGCTGATAAGTATGCCCTGTGTTTTCGATAAAAATCAGCTCGTTTGCTTGGCTATTCGTGAAGTGAGCATTGATATTGCGTAAAAAACCACTTGGATCACCATAAGTAAAACGGTCAAGCGTACCGATTAACAAAGCTCCCGAATGGGAAATGTTTTCCACTTGAGAAAAATCGCCATCTGTTTCCACGTGGACATTATTCAGCAACGGGCTATACAGCTATTGATAGGCGGTATCCGCCGTGGCAGGCAACCAGCCAAATAGCTCAAAAGGTAGCAATTTTTGCCCTTGACCCTTTTCGACCATTTGGCGAATGTAGGCACGCTCAGGCTCGCCAACAAAATTAGTTAAATGGGTAACATTAGCGGGGCTGAGTAACAGAAATTTGCTCACTCGTGGATCTTGCGTTTCACTCAAATAATAGATGACTTTATTCGCTCCCAATGAATGCCCTGCCAGCACGATATTTTTATAGCCTTGCTGTTCGGCAAAATCAAGATAAGCGGTCAAATCTTCAATGGTTTTTACAAAATCTTCATTAAACGAACCGATGATTTCAGGCTCATTGGTTAAGGCATTCACTTCTTGCATTTTGCCGAACGCATTGCGAGTTTGTGCATAAAGAAAATCCACCCCTGCCTTGCTCAAGGTTTCCCCAATGTTGTAATAAAACGGATTGGAATAAAAGTTACCGTGAATACCTGTAATCGCAATAACGATAGTTTTCGCTTTAGTTTCTGCTGGGAACAGTACACCGTGCAATACCGTACCTGATTGAGTAGCGATGTTGAGTTTTTTCATTTTTTGCTCCCTAAAATCATTAAAGTGCGGTTAATTATAGGGATTTATTTTTGATGAAAAAGCAATGGAAAGTTAAATGAGTTTTTCTTATTTGGAAAATATATGAGCAAAAAATACCGTCTGAAAAACCAAACAATCAAAACTTTTTATGGTTATAACCAAAATAAAATAGTAAAATTTGCAGTAATTTAGAGTATAACCAAAAAGATTTTACTATGATTAACCGTCCAAATTATCTCCAACAACTCAAACTCTATTGGTACAAAGGAAATTTATTTTGTGCTACATAGGCAGAATGAAAAATTTTATATTCAAGTTGTCTCCAGATTAGTTTGGGCGTTTTTGTTAGGAGGATAAAACTATTGCCTGAAAAACACTTCAGGCAATAGTAACTAAAATCCATTCATTTTTAAGACATCTTTAACTACAGGGTAGTTTTCTATATTAGATAAAACTGAAAATTCGCATGATTCAAGTAAATTTAGATGCTGTTGATTAGTTTTTTGTGGATTTACATAATCCCCATATGCATCTAACCCATTTCTGAAACGTTTGAATATAGCTTTGATACTTTCTAAGCTGTTATCCATTCCTATCCAATTTCTATTTAATTCAAATGCTGCTCCTAATGTAGTTCCGCTACCAGAAAAACAATCCATAACTAAATCATTTGGATTTGATGACGATGCAATAATAAGCTTTAACATATCAAAATTTTTTTCTGTTGGATAACCTGTTGTCTTCTGTGCTTGATTAATGGAATCTCTATAATTAAGCCAAATATCCTGAATAGGAATACCTTGATCAGGGTTACAGAAAACCATTCTTCTTGGGTTTCCTGTAGAACTCCAGTAAATTTCTCCAGCTGAATCCAATTCATCCAACTTATCTGGCGTATATTGCCAATGTTTTCCTTTTGGTGGAAGCTTACCACGCCAAGCCTGTCCCGTAGCTCCATTTCTTTCTCCGGGAGCATGAATAGGTACTTTCTTATAACGTCTACCTTGCTTATCAATATACGGGTATTGTTCTATCATTTTTTCCAATTCCCAAGGCTCAAATGGTCTATGCCAAGTATATTTGTCAGATTTCGTATAGAACATTATATAATCTGAAATATTACCAAAAGTATTTCTTGTATAATTTTTGGTACTGCATTTTTTCCTTGTAATAAAAGCTCTACAATTCTTTTCACCAAAAATTTCATCCATTATTAACTTCATAGTAAAGGCCATATTGCTATCTAAATGAAGATAAATAGATCCATTAGAAGCTAATAATTCCCTCATCAAAATTAATCTTTCTCTTAAAAACTCAACAAATTCAGCACCTTCTAATGTGTCACTATACGCATGTTGCTGGTCTTTATTTTTAAAGTTGTGTGATGTTGCATATGGTGGGTCAATATAAATAAGATTAATTTTGCCACTGTATCCATTATTTAATAGATATTGCATACTATCTAAGTTATCACCAAAGAATAGTTTATTTTGATTATTGACATCATTATCATCTATCACATGAAATTCTTTATAATCAAAATTAAGAATTTCAGATTCTTCTTTTTTCCCATTATATATAATAGTAATTGGTTGTTTTTTACGTTTATTTTTTTATTAGATGGTATTCCTACAGCCATTATTAATCTTCCCCTTTCAACCAAGATTCCGACAATCTATCATCTAGCATTCGGAGAGTAATTACTTTAACATTATTAGGATGTCTTTCCTCTATTTTAGAATAATCTTCCCACATTGAGCCTAATAATAATCCCGGTCCATCATTTAAAAAAATAATTTTTGTTTTCAAATTGTTAGATTTTATATATTCTAAAATTTCATCTGAGCAATTTTTATATCCCCCAGTTCTGTCATCTTCTTGAGCTCCGCCACGGTCACCATCATATCTAGCTAACCCAACAGCATAAATAATTTTTTTATCTTGTGAAGAAATAACAAAATCAAGCGGTCTACTATTATTTGGATAATCATTCCAAAGATCTATAGCTTGGACATCACTACCTGCTCCGCGAGGCCCCCAAATTAACAAATCAGGAAACTTTATTTGGATTAAATCAAAAAATTTATCTGTTAAATCATATCCTTTTTTTCCTCGATCTTTATATTCCCAAAGAACGGCACATAATGCCTCATCAGGTAAAGGTCTTGAATCAAATTTCTTTTGCACTAGTGGAATTGGTCTAAATCCATCACCAAAATCATTACAAATTTTACTAGCCTGATTTTTCTTTTTAAGCATCTCTACAGGAGTTTCGGGAGATACATATTTTCTAAACACTCTGCAAAGTTGAATACGCATCCATTGATTTTGAGTATTAGATATATTTAATAATAATGCTTTTGAACTTTCTGAGGTTTTTAATAATCGAGAAAAGGTTTCAAGTACAGGAGTATATAGATTACAAGCATCAACTAAGATGTCAGGATAATATTCACCACTAGATAAAGTTATATAATTTCTACGTTCATCTGCAGTATAGTCTCTAAAATTCTTCATCAAATGTTCCCCTATTTAAATAGATAACACATTTTAGCACCCAATTTGAATCACGCAATAGGGCACATTCTATACCGATAAGATCAGCGACAGCATTCATTTAAAAATAATTAGTCCTATATCTCACCCCATTTTGTTTTGACGGTGGGAAGAAATCCGTGCCAGCCATTGTGCCTTGTAGCATTGCTGGGGTGTAGCGGTAGTAATCCGCTTTTTCCCAGTCGAAGGTACTTTCAATTTCTGCTTCTCGTCCAGTCTGGATCAGTTCCACGAGATTCGGGTTGAGCATAATGCTTTTACCGATTGAAACACTTTCCACCCAGCCTGTTTGGTAGGCGTTAAGCATATCATCTGCGGTGTAGAGATTGCCCGAGGCAAAGAACGGCATTCGTCCGTTGATACGGTCGTGTACCACTTGCACTCGGGTAAGGTTGGTATCCGCCCCACGGCGAACTTTTTTGTAGAAATCCCACAATGAAATGTGCAGATATTGCAACGGTTTTTCCAACAATGCGTCCACTAATGCGAGCGTTTCTTTCATCATAATGCCGTCTTCACCAGGTTCTTCAGGCGAGAAACGGTAGCCAATGATGAAATCAGGGCGGTTATATTTTTTACGCATTTCATCAATTTTATCCACAATCGCGAGCGGAAAACGCATTCGTTTTTCCAAATTTCCGCCCCAGTAATCCGTGCGTAGATTGGTTGCCGCCGACATAAATTGTTGAATGAGCCAGCCATTTGCACCGTGGATTTCAACACCGTCAAAGCCTGCTTTCATCACTAATTCTGCGGCATAGGCGAAACTGTCCACCATTTCCCACACTTCCTGCTCTGTCATCGAGGAAAACGTCCGTACAGATCGCCGGTTGGGGCGAGCACATCGTGTCCTTGGGTCATCGAACGTTCGGCACGACTGCCAGAATGGGCAATCTGTACCACCGCTTTTGCTCCTTGTGCGTGGGCTATTTCCGCATATTCACGCAAGGTAGGTAAGTGGCGTTCATCAAAAGCATTTGGGCTTTCAAAGCCAATACCACTTGGGTGAACGTTAGTAAACGGCATAATGTACAAGCCAAAACCTTCAAAACGGTTCTGCCAAAAACAGCGACCAGCTTCTGTCATCTCGCCGTCTTCGCCAGAATCGTAAATGGTTAAAGGGGCAACAGTTAGGCGATTTTTGATTTCTACGCCATTGTTGAGTGTGTAAGGGGTAAATAATGGGCTGTATTTAGGATTCATTTTAGTTCTCCATATATGATTGCTTTGTTGAGAACTATTTTATGGATTTATTCTTGATGAAAAAGCAACGAGAAATTAAATGAGTTTTGCCAAATTGGAAAATATAGCTGATAAAAAAAGCGGTCAAATTTTACAAATTTTTTGCAAAAAATGACCGCTTTTAAAGTTGCTAAAATAATTAGTGTCGGAACACTTTTACATTACTAAAGCCATTCTCTTTGAGATAAAGCGCTTGTAATTTGCTCATTACTCCACGTTGGCAATAAAGTAAGTAGTTTTTCGATTGATCCAACGAAGCGAACTGGCTTGAAAGTTTATAGAACGGCATTAATTTTACTTCTACGCCATCCAAACTAAACGGAGCTTCATCGGTTTCTTCCGAGCTACGAATATCTAAAATAATATCGTTTTCCGTTAATTCAGAAGTAGTTTCAACCAACACAACCTCTTGTTCCGTTTGTTGAGCAATCTCACGAATATCAAGGAATTGTGCGTTTGCAACTGCTTGTTCCAACACTTCAAAATTGAAATGCCCTTCCTCTTCCACAATTTTGCTTTCAATTGCTTTCACGGTCGGATTTTTCGAGATAACGCCACAAAATTCCGGCATAGATTTAGCAATATCATCGGTACCAATTTCTTTTGCCATGGCGATAATTTGCTCTTTATCGTGCGTGATCAACGGACGTAATACCAATGTGTCAGACGCTTTGTCTATTAAACGTAAGTTGGTTAAGGTTTGGCTGGAAACCTGACCTAACGCTTCGCCGGTCACGATCGCTTGAATATCGAAACGCTCGGCAATTTTACTTGCAGCACGCACCATCATACGTTTTAACACCACGCCCATTTGACCATTATCGACTTTCTCTAAAATTTCGCCGACTACATTTTCAAAATTAATCGCCACAAAACGGACTTTGTGTGAAGTGCTGTAACGGCTCCAAATATGGTACGCCATTTGTTTTACACCGATTTCGTGCGCCGCACCGCCTAAATTAAAGAAGCAGTAATGTACACGCGAGCCACGGCGAATCAGCATATAACTTGATACGCCTGAATCGAAGCCGCCGGAAATAAGCGATAATACATCTTCTTGCGTACCGATCGGATAACCGCCTAAACCTTCATGACGAGCATTGATCAGCAACATTTTATCGCCATCAATATCAATACGCACGGTTACATCCGGCTTGGTTAATTTCACACGAGCCGATTCAATATGTTGATTTAAACCGCCGCCGACATATTTTTCTACATCTAACGAACGGAATTCGTGCTTACCTTTACGGCGTACACGCACGCAGAACGTTTTGCCTTCTAACTCATCCCGTACTTTTGCCAATGTATTTTCAAAGATATCGTGCATCGTAGTAAACGGCATTTCTTCCACTTCTAAAATGTGGTGAATACCCGGTGTACGTTTCAGTAACTCCAACACCATCGGTGCTTCTTCCACCACTTTGGCACGCACTTCAATAAAATCCCAGTTACGAATCACCGCCACATTTTCAGTTTCACGCAATAACACATTACGGATATTTGAAGTCAGAATTTTGATAAAGCGTTTACGAACCGAATCGCTTTTAATCATAATTTCAGGGAAAAGTTTAATAATAAATTTCATTTTTCGGTTTCACTACAGAAAAAAATTGCCCAAACAAGCGGTTAAATTTCGCTAAAAATTTGCAAATTTAACTGCTTCTCAGACAAGTATCAAAAAACAATTACCACGGAAAGCACAGAATGCACAGAAAATTCCGTGAACTCCGTGTTTTCCGTGGTAAGAAAACGACTTAAAATTTAAACGAAATTACGCCGCAAATGGGTCACGTAAGATCATTGTTTCAACACGATCCGGACCAGTTGACAGAATATCAACCGGCACACCAACAAGCTCTTCAATACGTTTGATATAATCTAACGCTGCTTGTGGTAATTCTTCACGTTTAGTTACACGGAAGGTGTTTTCAGACCAGCCCGGCATGGTTTCGTAAATCGGCTCAACACCTTCCCAATCTTTCGCTGCCATCGGTGCATATTCTACGATCTCTCCGTTTGGCATTTTGTATGCAGTACAGATTTTTAACTCTTCAAAGCCGTCTAATACGTCTAATTTTGTCATACAGAAGCCTGAAATCGAGTTAATTTGTACTGCACGGCGCACTGCTACCACATCAAACCAACCACAACGGCGTGGACGACCAGTTACCGCACCGAATTCATTACCTTTACGTGCGATTTCCGCACCAACTTCATCAAATAATTCAGTGGTGAATGGGCCACTACCAACACGAGTACAGTATGCTTTGATGATACCTAACACGTAGTCAAGATTACGAGGACCAAAACCTGAACCGGTTGCAACACCACCTGCAGTAGTATTTGAACTGGTTACAAACGGATATGTACCGTGGTCGATATCTAACATTGTGCCTTGCGCACCTTCGAATAAGATATTCACGCCTTCTTTACGTGCTTCGTGAAGTAAAGTTGTTACATCTGCAACCATACCTTTAATCACATCAGCTACCGCAAATACATCGTCTAAAGTTTTTTGGAAATCTACCGGCTCAACTTTATAGTAATGTACTAATTGGAAGTTATAGTAATCTAAAATATCTTTTAATTTTTCAGCAAAGGCTTCTTTATCAAATAAATCGCTTACACGTAAACCACGACGAGCAACTTTATCTTCGTATGCCGGACCGATACCACGACCGGTTGTACCGATTTTATTTTTGCCTAATGCCGCTTCACGCGCGTGATCTATTGCAACATGGTAAGGAAGAATTAATGGGCAAGCTTCTGAAATTTTTAAACGCTCACGAACGTTAATACCACGTGCTTCTAATTCACCCATTTCTTTCATTAGTGCTTCAGGAGAAAGCACTACACCGTTACCGATTAAGCAAGTTACATTATCACGTAAAATACCGCTTGGAATAAGACGAAGAACAGTTTTTTCACCATTGATAATTAAGGTATGGCCTGCGTTGTGACCACCTTGATAACGAACCACGTATTTTACACGGTCTGTTAATAAATCTACGATTTTACCTTTCCCTTCATCGCCCCACTGAGTGCCGAGAATAGCAACACTTTTACCCATAGGAATTGCCTCTTTTTGTTAGTATGAATGGATTTTCTACTACGGAATACACAAAAAACACTAAACAAGCGGTCCAATTTCTCGCAAAATTTGCAAATTTAACCGCTTGTTCACTATGCGCCTTTCGGTATTTTCGCTGTAGTAAATGAAAAATTAAAGACCCGATATAGATCGGGCCTTATAGATACAGTTATTTTGTCGGTGCTTTCATAAAGCGGAAGAACTCGCTATCCGATTTAAGTAGCATCATATTGTTTTGATCTTTCGCAAAGCTGTTTTCGTATGCTTTTAAGCTACGTACGAAGCTATAAAACTCCGGCTCTTGGTTGAATGCATCCGCATAAATTTTTGCAGCTTGTGCGTCACCTTCACCACGTAAAGTTTCAGCTGTTTTCTTCGCTTGCGCTTCAATAAGAACCACTTTCTTATCTACTTCGGCACGAATAATTTCAGCTTTTTCTTCACCTTGCGAGCGATGTTCGCTTGCAACTGCAGCACGTTCTGCACGCATACGTTGATAAATTGAAGATGAAACTTCATTCGGTAGGTTGATCTGTTTTACACGTACGTCAACCACTTCGATACCAAGTTTCTCAGCACCGTCATCACCGTCATTTAATGCTTTTTGTGCTCCCACCATCAATTCACCGCGAGAACCCGATACAATATCTTTAATCGTACGAGAACCGATTTCAGAACGTAAACGGTCACCTACTTTACGTTTTAACAGATCCGAAGCACGTTGCGCATCACCGCCAGTTGCGGTATAGAATTGACCGAAATCGCTGATACGCCATTTTACGTAAGAATCAACTAATAAGTCTTTTTTCTCAACCGTCACAAAGCGATCTTCTTGATCATCTAAAATTTGAATACGTGCATCCAACACTTTTAAGCTATCAATAAACGGTGCTTTAAAGTGTAAACCCGGTGCATAAACCACCACTTTTTGGTCTACGTCACGATGCACTTTATTAAAGCGCAGCATAATGCCACGATAGCCTTCTGGCACAATCGTTACGCAAGAAAGTACGATAAATCCCACAAGCGCTAAAACAGGTAATAATAATTTACGCATTATTAAAATCTCCCTTTACGTACTGGTTCTGCATTTTGTGAATTCGGCACAGAATGCGTTTGAACTGGAGGTACAACTTGCGGTTGCTGAATAACGATAGGCGCGACTTGTCTTACTGATTCAGAAGCAGCCGGTTTAGCCAATAATCTATCTATTGGTAACACATTTAAATTATTGCCATTACCATCCATAATCACTTTCGGCGTGTTTTTCATTACTTTTTCCATCGTTTCGATATATAAACGCTCACGCATTACTTTCGGTGATGATTTATACTCCGGTAAAAGTTTAGAGAAACGCTCTACTTCACCTTTCGCCTCCAATACAATTTGATCTTTATATGCGGTTGCTTGTTCTACGATACGTTGTGCTTGACCACGTGCAATCGGCTCACGACCACGCGCATAAGCCTCCGCTTCACGGATTAAACGTTGCTCGTCTTCTTGTGCTTTGATCGCATCATCAAATGCGTCTTTCACCTCTTCCGGCGGACGAGCAGATTGGAAGTTTACGTCAGTGACTAATAACCCCATATCATAAGTCTTGATGATATCACGCAAGGTTTGCCAAGTTTTCTCACGTACTGTCGCACGACCGGTAGTTAAAATATCGTCCATCGACATATGACCGATCACATAACGTAACGCACTGTCGGTCGCTTGTTTTAAGCTATCATCCGCATCACGCACGCTAAACAGATATTTAGCCGGATCTTCAACACGGTACTGAACGGTCATTTCAACCTGTACCATATTTTCATCTTGTGTCAGCATTGAGCCACTGGTTTTCAGTTCAGAAACTCGCTCGATATTTACCGGCGTCACCTCATCAATTAAGGTCGGTTTCCAGTTTAAACCCGGCATCACGATGTTATGAAGTTTACCGAAACGGGTTACTACGCCACGCTCGGCTTCTTTAACCGTATAAAAGCCTGATACGCCCCATACAATGGTTGCGAAAATCAAAGCAAGCGGTAGAAATTTACCAAAATTTTGCGAAGGCGCTGAATTATTATCTTTATTACCACCCATTTTCTTTAATAAAGAACTAAAAGCTTCCTCTAAATCCGGCGGCTCTTGGCGATTATTTTGCTTATTTGGCTCTTGTTGTGAACCTTGCTGCTCAGGCTTCTTTTGACCCGGCTTACCCCACGGGTCTTGTTGATTGCCTGGTTCATTCCACGACATAAATTTCTCCAAAGAATAGGGGCTAAGCCCTCGAATCTACTCTTACCAATTGTAAAAAAGTGTAACTGGAAGATTGTACCTATTTGTGCTTGATATTGCTAGGCTTTATTAGCCTAAGGCGGTCTTTTTTAACAATTTTTTTGCAAATGAAAAAGGGCGAACCAAATTCGCCCTTTCTCGAAATAAAAATTAAAGTGCTTGTTCAACAAATGCACTTAATTGTGATTTTGGTAATGCACCAACTTGCGTTGCAACCACTTCACCATTTTTGAAAAGAATTAATGTTGGGATTGAACGAATACCGAATTGTGCAGGGATTTGTTGGTTCTCATCCACATTTACTTTAGCAATTTTTGCACGACCGGCAAACTCTTCTGATAATTCGTCTAAGATTGGTGCCACCATACGGCAAGGACCACACCATGGCGCCCAAAAATCTAATAATACCGGAACGTCCGATTTTAAAACTTCTTGTTCAAAAGTTGCGTCAGTAACTTGTAATGTCATAATTTGTTTCCTTAATTGATAATCTAAAAAGAAAACGCCACTTGACCGTGACGTTAAGTTATTTCGTAAGATAAGGCTTCACTTACCTAATTTCAAATAAGTTTTTCCAATTACACTAATTATTTATTCCTTATCCTCAGGAAGAATCAGATTTAGCACTAATGCAAGTAGTGATCCGACCGTAATGCCCGAGCCGAATACCTCTTTAAAGAAGCTCGGTAACTTATCTAATAATTCGGGACGAGTCGTCACCGCTAAACCGCAACCGATTGAAATCGCAATAATTAAACCGTTACGTTTTGAACGTTCCACTTTATCCAACATTTGGATACCGGCGGCGATAATCATAGCAAACATCATTAAGCCCGCACCGCCTAAAACAGGGCTAGGAATCGAAACGATTAATGCACCGAACCAAGGGAATACACCGGCTAAAACCAGTAATACGCCCATAATCGTTACCACATAGCGGCTTGCCACACCGGTCAACGAAATGACCCCAATATTTTGGGCGAATGATGAGAATGGCGTGGTTGACATAATTGCCGCAAACGCAGAACCTAAACCGTCACATAATACCCCGCCACGTAAATGCTTACCGGTAATTTCAGTTTGCGTAGCATTACCTAAAGCTAAGAAGTTACCGCTTGATTCAACAATTGTCACTAAATAAGCAATCGACATCCCGATAATACCTGAAATTGGAAATGCTAATCCGAAATGCAACGGCTGTGGAATAGCAAAACTCTCTGCATTTTTAACCGCATCAAAGTTGATCCAACCTAATGCTAACGCCACTACATAACCGACCATCATACCGATCACGATTGCTGCCGCCGAGAAAATACCTTTCCCCCATTGCACTAAAATCACAACCAGCACAAGTACAAAAGTCGCCATCGCAAGATTTGCCGGATCCGCATAATGCGCATCGCCTTTTTGACCGCCGGCGAACCAATCCACCGCAACCGGAATTAAGCTTAAACCGATCATCATGACCACCACACCGGTAACGACAGGCGGGAATAATTTACGCACATACGGCATAAAGAAACTACCGATGATCATCACTAACGAACCGACTAACGATGCGCCCATAATACCGGCAACACCATGTTCACTAAAACCGATTGCAAGCGCCGCCGCCACGAAAGTAAAGCTGGTTCCCATCACGCTTGGTAAACGTAAGCCAATCGGGCCGAGACCTTGGCATTGAATAATAGTTACGATCCCTGAAACCAATAATGCCGCATTCACTAATACAATCGTATCCGGAGTCGGAAGTTTAAGTACATTACCAATAACAAGTGGCACAGCGATAATGCCGCCAAGCGCGGCTAAAAGGTGTTGCGCCGCAAGAAGAAGGGTTAATCCGAAAGGTGGTTTGGAATCAACAGGATAACGTAAATTTTGCATAAATGCCTCAAACTAAAAAAATTGGGGCGAATTATACGCTCTCACAAACGATTGCGCAAACGTTTGCTTTAGGTAAATGTAGTAAAAACAAGCGGTTAAATTTGCAAAAAATTCTACAAATTCGACCGCTTGCTACTTAGCTATTTTGTAACGTATCAAAAATCACTTCAGCAAGTTGTTTTGAAATGCTGGGAACGGATTGAATTTCTTCTAACGTAGCGGATTTCACGCCTTGCATTCCACCGAGGTATTTCAGTAACGCTTGGCGACGTTTTGCTCCTACACCGGCTATTGATTCCAATCCGCTTTCCGTAAAGGCTTTTTGGCGTTTTTTGCGGTGTCCGGTAATCGCATGATTATGTGATTCATCACGAATATGTTGAATCAAATGCAAAGCAGGACTGTCCGGCGGTAAGTGAATTTCCTTATCCCATTTGCTGATCAATAAGGTTTCTAAACCGGCTTTCCGCTCTACTCCTTTCGCCACACCAATTAACAACGGTTTACGCTTATCCCAACTGACATTTAACGAAGCAAAGGTTTCTAACGCTCGATTAAGCTGCCCTTTACCGCCATCGATAAAAATAATATCTGGGATTTTTTCTTCTTCCAAATTACGATCATAGCGTTTTAATAGGGTTTGCTCCATTGCCGCATAGTCATCACCACCGGTAATACCTTCAATATTAAAACGGCGGTAATCTGATTTTAACGGCCCATGTTCATCAAATACAACACAAGAAGCTACCGTTTGATTACCCATTGTGTGAGAAATATCGAAACACTCCATCCGTTTGATTTCCGCTAAATTGAGTAATGCCTTGAGTGAGTCATAACGCTGGCGAATATGCGTATCTTGTTTAAGTTGTAAAGTAAGAGCGGCTTCCGCATTGGTTTTCGCCAATGCCAAATAGCGGCTTTTATCGCCACGAATATTTTTATCGGCAATACTAACTTTATGTCTCGCTTGTTCCGACAGCACATTAGCTAATGTGGTCGCTTCACTTAACGGCTGATCGATAATAATTTGATTCGGTATCGTGCGATGTTGGTTCATCTGTAGATAAAACTGACCAACAAAGGTATCCGCCAACTCAGTTAAATCGGTATTGTTCGGCACTTTAGGAAAATAGGAACGATTGCCCAATACCTTACCGTGGCGCACAAATAAAATATGTACGCAAGCAATGCCGTGCTGATAAGCAATCGAAATAATATCCAGATCGTCCAAACGTTCGTTAGAGACAAATTGCTTTTCTTGTACCGCTCGTACCGATTGAATCTGATCGCGAAAACGAGCTGCACCTTCAAAATCCAGATCTTCCGCGGCACTTTCCATTTTTTGTACCAAATGCTCAACCACTTGTCCGTCTTTGCCCTGTAAAAACAAACGGACTAAATTCACTTGGTTATCATATTCTGCTTGCGAGTAATAACCTTCTACACAAGGGGCAAGACAACGTCCGATTTGATATTGCAAACAAGGGCGAGAACGATTTTTATAGTAGCTGTCTTCACATTGGCGAATCGGAAACAGTTTTTGCAGCAAGTTTAGCGTTTCACGCACTGCCCCAGCATTTGGATAAGGACCAAAATATTCACCGGCAATTTTTTTACTACCACGAAACGAAGTAATTCGAGGATGTTGATGCTTCGTGAGTAAAATATACGGATAGGATTTATCATCACGCAAAAGCACGTTGTACTTCGGCTGATTCTCTTTAATATAATTATGTTCAAGCAATAACGCTTCCGTTTCCGAATGGGTTATCGTAGTTTCAATATGATGAATGTTAGCAACTAACGCTTCGGTTTTCTTACTGGCGAGTTGACTACGAAAATAACTGGATAAGCGTTTTTTGAGATCTTTGGCTTTACCGACATAGATAATGGTATTTTTCGCATCATACATACGGTAAACACCGGGAAGATGAGGGACATCGACAAGAAAGGCTTTAGCATCAAACATAAACAAAATTGAGTATCGAGTTAAATAAGAAATTAAGTCTATGATAACCAATATTTGGCTATTAGGGTACTTGCTTATAAAATACGCCAAATAGAAGCAAAAAAGCGGTTATATTTATAACCGCTTTTGCAAATGGATTTTGCCAAAAACTAATTTCTTAGAAGCTATAGTTCATACCCAATTTAAATTCACGTCCTGGGCTTGGTGGCGTAATCGCTGTATTTCTTTGGCTATGGCTACGATAGAATTTGTTACCAATGTTTTTCACCGTGAAATTCACGTTAAAGTTATCTTGGTTAAGAGGCTGCCAATTAACAAAAATATCATGTACACCATATCCGATACGTCTTTTCGTTTCTGCTTTTTCGCCTGAGCCAGTTTGATATTCTTTAGATTGTGCATAACGACCTAACCAACCAAGCTCTAAACTTGGTTCCGCAAATTTATAAGATATACCAGTACTCCATTGACGACCTTGAGGGATGATATTCAGTGGATCATTAGAAAGTGCAAAATCCGTTTTAGGATCAGCATAAGCCACGCCGGCAGTTAATTTTAAACCGTTCCATTGATAATCTAATTCTGCATCATAACCTTTGGTTTTTAACGTTCCCGCATTACTAATGATACTATCTTTTGTTTGATAGAAGTTTTTCACTCTTTGCTCAAACACGTTCCCTTTTAAACTAAAATCAAAGTATTTCCATTCAAACCCAATTTCAGCTAAACGTGCATTCTCAGTCTTTAAATTAGGATCAATAAAACGCAAACCTCTTGCTTTATCTAATGAACCTCGATTATCAGTTACTGTATAGGCAGATGCTAAAATAGGGCTACGACTTGCATAATTTAGCTTAGCATTTAAAACAAAATTCGGCGTAACATCCCAAATCAATCCGAAACTTGGATTCAATTTATTATCAGATACTGACTTCTTACCGGCAATCGGCATACCTTTTTCATCTACTTTACCTGCCGTATCTAAAGTATAGTGATCATAACGTAAGCCTGTTGTTAAAGTGAGCACCTTGCCTAAAGACCAAATACCTTCAGCATATAACCCATACTCAGATTTTTGTTCACCTTTAATATGACCGAATGAGTTTTGGCTACTCGTCTGCTCTTTACGAAGATTCACACCATACTTCAATAGATGTTCATTACTTAATTCACTGGTAAGCCCTAAATTAGCTCCAAGCGTTTTAGTTTTAGAAGAACGTTGATAGCCTGTTAATTTATCTTTTTTATCTTTTTTATCTTTTTGATAATCTTCACGTTGATCTCTTCCATCAATATAAAACGCATTCGCTTTAATATCTCTCGCTACCCCGAGATCTTTACCCGTATATTCTAAGTTGTAAGTACGTGTCGTCGTATTTGCATTTACTGGGCGACTATTAAAAATCATTTCAAAACGATCTTGTCCATTACCATAGAAGGCTTCTTGACGGAAACTTGCACCAATTCGGTGTTGTTCCGTAAGATCATAGCCAAATTTAGCTAAATAATTACCTTGACGACGGGCAGTATTATTTACAATTCGGCTATTAGTATTAACCGCATCAGAATAACCTCGACCAGCCTTATAGTTTTTATCATTTCCCCAACTTCCCAATAGCAAGACGTCTAACTGATTAGCCTGTCCATAAAGTGAAAGTGAACCGTTAGCGCCTTGATTGCTATTATATTCCGAACCAATTCTTGCCCCGAAAGGTTTACCATCTTTCAATAAATCTTTGGCTGAAACAGTTTCGGCACGAATAACGCCATCCGTTACCCCAATACCAGCACTCGCAGCCCCAGCCCCTTTATCAATTTTAATTGATTTCACCATAGAAGGATCTAATTGAAAACGACCTTGGTGATACCATTGTTGAGGTATTATCGACAACCATACCGATACGATCTTGCCCAGCTCCTCGAATCGAAATATATTGTGCGGAAACGCTACCACCACCAATATTAACATCAGTGCGGTTCGCTAATAATTCACGTAAATTACTAATATTTCGAGTGTGGTTTACGGTAGGCTGGGCTTGAACTTCAACAGTATCTAAATACGCTTGATTCGCGGAAGCATAGCCACTAACGGCTAGGCTAATTAAGCTTAATTGAAAAATTGTTTTTTTATGTTTATGCATTATTTGTCTCCTTTGAAATAAATTTCAATTTAATTTTAAATAAAAATGTTTATCATTTCAACAAAAGCTATACATAAACAAAAGGCAGGATACTCTCCTGCCCTATTTATCTAAATTATCCTTATGATCTTAACAGACTACCTTTTGCGGCTTTCAAATATTGAATCATCGACCATAACGTCAGTCCCGCCGCAATATAGAGTAGAATCCAAGCGAGAATTTCCATAGCTAAGTTAAATCGCCATAACACTCCGCCAAGCGCTAACATTTGCGCTGTCGTCTTAAATTTGCCCCATACGGAAACCGCTACACTCGCACGTTCTCCAAGCTCCGCCATCCACTCTCTTAATGCGGAAATAATAATTTCTCGTGCAATCATAATTGCCGCCGGAATAGTAATCCACCATGTATGGTAATATTCCACAACACAGACCAATGCTACTGCAACTAATACTTTATCCGCAACCGGATCTAAAAAGGCTCCCAAACGTGTAGTTTGGTTCCACTTACGAGCTAAATAACCGTCAAAAGCATCGGTAATAGACGCGATAAAGAAAATAAGCGTTGAAATTTCAGGTGCATACCAACCGACAGGTAAATAAAAAGCAACCACAAATAAAGGGATTAGAATTACCCGAAATAAGGTTAAATAGGTAGGAAAATTTAGTTTCATATAGAAGTGCTTGCAAAGTAAATATTTGGTCTTTCAAGTGTACCACACTCATAAGAAAATTTTTAACTATTGCATAGATAAAGTCAATTGACTTTAGGTAAATTTGTCGCTAATTTACACTTGATTTATGGAAGTTTTTCCATATACAAATAACAATTTTATTCAACTTAAAGGAAACAATATGGAAAATCGTGTAATTAGCGGTGCAACAAGTAATGAATCATTACTCAGCACTCACAAAGTACTACGTAATACTTATTTATTACTTTCAATGACATTAGCCTTCTCAGCAGTAGTTGCTTTTGTTGCGATGTCAATGAATGCCCCTGCATTACCGTGGTGGGGGTTATTAATCGGTTTCTACGGTTTATTATTCTTGACTAATGCAACGGCAAATAGCAGTGCGGGTATCTTAAGCGTATTTGCGTTAACCGGCTTTTTAGGTTATACCCTAGGCCCAATTTTAAACCGCTATATCGGTGCCGGTTTAGGTGATGTTGTGGTTCTTGCACTTGGTGCAACCGCATTAGTATTTTTTGCTTGTTCTGTTTATGTGTTGACCACTAAAAAAGATATGTCATTTTTATCTGGTATGATGATGGCATTATTTGTAGTGTTACTTGTTGGTATCATCGCAAATATTTTCTTAGCAATTCCGGCATTAAGCCTTGCAATGAGTGCATTATTTGTGGTGTTCTCAAGCGGTGCGATTCTACTTGGTACAAGTAATATTATTCATGGTGGAGAAACAAATTATATCCGTGCAACCGTGGATTTATACGTATCTCTATACAATTTATTCTTAAGCCTATTACAAATCTTCGGTGTATTAGGTAGCGACGATTAATTTAAAACAAATTTGAGAGAGAGTAAGTGCCACACCTGTGGCACTTTTATTTTTTATGTATTACATTGAATTAAACCAACAAAAATATCCAACAGATGCTTCAGGTTACTTAACTAACCTTGATGATTGGTCGGAAGCGCTTGCGATTGAAATTGCCAAGAAAGAACAAATTGTTCTGACAAATGAACACTGGGAAATTATCTTTCTAGTACGCGATTTCTATCAAGAATACAAAACTTCGCCGGCAATCCGAATGCTAGTTAAAGCAATGGCGCAAAAATTCGGTGAAGAGAAAGGCAATAGCCGTTATTTACAACGTTTATTTCCTGACGGTCCGGCAAAACAAGCAACTAAAATTGCCGGTTTACCTAAACCGATTAAATGTTTATAATTATAATTAATTGAGATTCATTCTCAATTTCATCATAAGTGAAAATTCATGATAAAAAGGAGAAACTATGAAACTTTCATTTTTAAAACAAGCATTTGTGGTCACATTAGGTATGAGTGCTGCCCTCTCAATGGCTGCATCGTTCAAAGTTGTTACTACCTTTACCGTTATCCAAGATATTGCACAAAACGTTGCCGGTGATAAAGCGGTTGTAGAATCTATTACCAAACCTGGCGCAGAAATTCATGACTATCAACCAACACCTAAAGATATTGCTAAAGCACAAAAAGCTGACCTTATCTTATGGAACGGTATGAATTTAGAACGTTGGTTTGAACGTTTCTTTGAAAACGTAAAAGGTAAACCGGCTGTTGTTGTGACCGAAGGCATTACGCCAATTGCAATTACTGAAGGTGAATATAAAAACTTACCGAATCCGCATGCGTGGATGTCATCAGCGAATGCTCTGCAATATATTGAAAATATTCGTGCCGCATTAGTGAAATACGATCCGAAAAATGCCGAAAGCTATAACCAAAATGCTAAAGCTTACGCTGAAAAAGTCAAAGCTATTGCAGAGCCTTTACGCCAACGCCTATCTGTTATTCCGGAAGCACAACGTTGGTTAGTAACCAGTGAAGGCGCATTTAGTTATTTAGCACAAGATTATCAGTTAAAAGAACTTTATTTATGGGCAATCAATGCTGAAGAACAAGGTTCTCCACAACAAGTGAAAAAGGTGATCGACGGCGTAAAAGCTAACAATATCCCTGTTGTTTTCAGCGAAAGTACCGTATCGGATAAACCGGCAAAACAAGTGGCAAAAGAAACCGGCGCATTATACGGCGGTGTATTATATGTCGATTCACTTTCAACCAAAGACGGCGCTGTACCGACTTATTTGGATTTATTAAAAGTGACAATCAGCACAATTGTTGACGGTTTTGAAAAAAGCAAAAAATAATATGGCATCCATTCCAACCTCTATTTCTGTTGAAAAGCTAAGTGTCCGTTATAATAACGGGCATTTAGCCTTACACGACGTATCCTTTCAGATTCAAGACGGCACAATTTGTGCTTTAATCGGTGTGAATGGCGGTGGTAAATCTACGCTATTTAAAAGTTTAATGGGATTAGTCAAACCTCAAACCGGCAAAATCCTGTTAAACCAGATGCCAATTCAACAAGCTTTGAAACAAAATCTAGTATCTTATGTGCCACAAAGTGAAGAAGTCGATTGGCAATTTCCTGTTTCCGTTTACGATGTAGTGATGATGGGTCGGTATGGCTATATGGGATTTCTACGCCGTCCTTCACCTCTTGATAAACAAAAAGTGATGCAGGCAATGGAACGAGTGGACATTTGCCATTTGCAACACCGACAAATCGGTGAGCTTTCTGGCGGACAGAAAAAGCGAGTGTTTCTTGCTCGAGCATTGGCACAAGAAAGTCAGATTATTTTACTGGACGAGCCGTTTACCGGTGTTGATGTCAAAACCGAAAATGCCATCGTTGAATTGTTGCAGCAACTGCGTAGCGAAGGACATTTAGTTTTAGTTTCAACACACAATTTAAATAGCGTGCCTAGCTTTTGCGATCAAGTATTGATGATCAATCGTACCTTACTTGCTGCCGGAAAAACCGAAACCACCTTTACTACCGAAAATCTGGAAAAAGTCTTTGGCGGTGTACTACATTATCTTGCTAAAGATATTGTATAAACGCATCACAGCAAAAGACTGCTACAGTATGCTCTAATTGCTACAAGCGGTCTTTTTTTCTGTATTTTTTTCTGTATTTTTTGCAAAAAGTCTTCAAAAATAACCGCTTAGAAAAGAATAAAGTGCTGAAGAATTACTATTTCCTTGCTCATTTTTAGAGGAAATCGCCGGTCTTTTCAAATTTCCCTTGTAATTTTGCTCAGTTTTGCTAAATTCTTCAGGTTATCTTGCTATTTTTTAAGGTCTAACCATGAACCAATTAGATTTAATCAAATCATCTATCAAATCTATTCCTGACTATCCGAAAGCAGGTATTATTTTCCGTGACATTACCTCATTATTAGAAGTGCCGGAAGCATTCAAGGCAACCGTAGATGCGATCGTTGCTGAATTTAAAGATAAAGGTATTACTAAAGTCGTTGGAACAGAATCTCGCGGCTTTATCTTTGGTGCACCGGTAGCGCTTGCGTTGGGCGTACCTTTTGTATTAGTTCGTAAACCGAAAAAATTACCACGTGAAGTTATTTCACAATCTTATTCTTTAGAATATGGTGAAGATACGCTGGAAATCCATTTAGATTCAGTAAAAGAAAGTGACAACGTATTAGTTGTAGACGATTTATTAGCAACCGGCGGTACGATTGACGCTACGGCAAAATTAATTCGTCGCTTAGGCGGTAAAGTAGAACACGCTGCATTTGTGATTTGGTTACCGGATTTAGGCGGTAAAGAACGTCTAGAAAAAGAAGGTATCAACTCATTCACATTAGTTGAATTTGCCCGTCATTAATATTTCTTAGTACGGAATACTATTCCGTAATAAATAAGAGTCGCAATGAGTTATCAAGTTTTAGCCCGTAAATGGCGTCCGCAACGTTTTTCTGAAGTTGTCGGACAACAACACGTTTTATCTGCATTAGAAAATGGTCTGCGTGAAGGCAGACTTCATCACGCCTACCTGTTTTCTGGTACACGTGGTGTAGGTAAAACCTCAATTGCACGCCTATTTGCAAAAGGCTTAAATTGCGAAACCGGTATCACCGCTACACCTTGCGGTGAATGCGCAAATTGTAAAGCGATCGAAGAAGGTCGCTTTATTGATCTGATTGAAATTGACGCAGCTTCACGTACCAAGGTCGAAGACACACGTGAGTTGCTTGACAACGTTCAATACAAACCGACCGTTGGACGCTTTAAAGTTTACCTAATTGACGAAGTGCATATGCTCTCTCGTCACAGCTTCAACGCCCTGCTTAAAACGCTAGAAGAACCACCTGAATATGTGAAGTTCTTACTTGCCACGACAGATCCTCAAAAGTTGCCGATTACGATCTTATCCCGTTGTATGCAATTCCACTTGCGTGCATTGGATCAAGTTCAGATCGCCAACCATCTCGAATTTATCCTACAACAGGAGAATATTCCCTACGAGTCAGCCGCTATGGAAAAATTAGCAAAAGCGGCTCAAGGCAGTATTCGTGATTCATTAAGTTTAACCGACCAAGCAATTGTGGTAAGCAATGCGAATATTAGCTTGCCTATCGTGCAGCAGATGCTCGGTTTAATTGATGATCACCAGCCAATCGAATTAGTCACTGCACTTGCACAAGCCGATGGTGAAAAAGCGATGTCAGTGATTCAATCTGTTGCTGAAAAAGGCGTTGATTGGTCACAATTACTCTCTGACGTTGCCCAAACTTTACATCAAATTGCAATGCTACAGTTGCTCAAAAATAGTGGGCAGGAACAAACTCAGCTGCATTTTTTAGCCAAACAAATTGCACCTGAAGACGTACAATTTTTCTATCAGTTAATGCTCAATGGTAAAAAAGAATTGGAATTTGCGCCGGAACAACGTGCCGGTGTCGAAATGACAATTTTACGTGCATTGGCTTTCCATCCTAAACGAGTGGAAGAAATCAATCGCCAACCGGTAAGAGAAGTTGTTCAAACAACAGCCTCAGCTGTAACGCAAACCTCACAACAAAATATCGAACAACTCAAAGCCCGTTTAAACCAGAATCATACGTCACAAGCGGTTAATTCTGTACAAAATATTGCAACATCGCCTGTTGCAAAAATGTCAGAAAATTCGACCGCTTACCAGCAGCCAAACGTAAGTGCGGCTGAAAGCAGTTCAGTACTGGTATCACCTGCTCTAGCGGCAATGCAAGCTCGTAAACAGTTACAACAAACTCAGGCACAACTTACTCAAAACGAAAAAAAAAATCTGAGCTAGTTAAACCGGCTATTCCATCCACAAGCCGAGCAAATCCACAAAAAATGCCAAGTTTACAAGAGCGTTTTATGAACTTGGCAACCGAGCAACAAGTACAATCTCAGCCTCAACCAACACAACAAGCGGCAAAACCGTTAAGTGATGAAGAGTATCGCTGGACGTGGCTCAATCCCGAATTAGAAACTCAAAATGAGAGTACTAAGCCATCCGATATCAAACAAGCGATCTTGCAAGAACGCACGCCGGAATTAGTCGCAAAGACGATTGCATTATCTTGTGAACAGGATGAGTGGTGCCAGATTGTGAATGAGTTAAAACTCGGCGGGTTATCTCGTCAAGTGGCACTAAATAGCTATTTGGCCGAAAAACAAGGTGAACAACTTAAATTAATCCTTAAACTTGCAATGGCACATTTAGATAATGCCGAATCTCGTCAGAGTCTAGCGACTGCCTTACAAGAAAAAGGCTTTAGCTATGAATTGAGTATTGGCGAAAGTGCGGAACATAAAACACCGCTAGAAATTCGCCGTGCCATTTTTGAAAACTTAACCCTCGAAGCCAAAAAAGCGCTTAGCAATGATGAAAAATTAATGCTGTTACGCCAAACATTTGATGCGGAAATAGACGAAAGTACGATTCGCGCCGTTGCAGAGAATAAAGAATAATGAAAGCCCTAGAAATTACGAATCTTATCAAAACCTACCCGACCGGTGTACAGGCAGTTAAAGGAATCGATCTTATTGTCGAACAAGGTGATTTTTACGCATTGCTTGGTCATAACGGTGCCGGAAAATCAACTACCATTGGTATCATTAGCTCCCTCGTGAATAAAACCGGTGGCAGCGTAAAAGTCTTCGGTTATGATCTTGATACGCAAAAAATTCAGCTTAAACAGCAAATCGGTCTCGTGCCGCAAGAATTTAACTTCAATCAGTTTGAAAAAGTGATTAATGTTCTGACTCAGCAAGCCGGTTATTACGGTATCTCACATAAAGAAGCCTTAATTCGAGCTGAAATTTGGTTGAAAAAACTCGATCTTTGGGAAAAACGAAGCCATTTTACTCGCGAGCTTTCCGGTGGTATGAAACGCCGAGTAATGATAGCCAGAGCCTTAATGCATAATCCGAAATTACTGATTTTAGATGAGCCAACCGCTGGGGTGGATATTGAGTTACGCCGTAGTTTATGGGACTTTTTACGTGAACTGAATCAACAAGGCACAACCATTATTTTAACTACTCACTATTTGGAAGAAGCCGAAAATCTTTGCCGTCATATCGGGATTATCCAAAACGGTTTATTGGTTGAAAATACTTCAATGAAAGCCTTGCTTGCCAAATTAGAAACCGAAACTTTTGTGCTAGATTTGCAAAAAAAATCGGAAAATCAACCGCTTGTCATCCATAGCTATCCGTTTAAATGGCTTGATGAGAACACTTTAGAAGTTGAAGTGCAGCGAGAACAAGGTTTAACCAATCTGTTCCAACAAATTGCAGTACAAGGATTTGAAGTCTCAAGTATGCGTAACAAATCCAATCGTTTAGAAGAATTGTTTATGAAAATGGCGAATTAAAATGAATTTAACAGGATTCCTCACTCTTGCCGGCAAAGAATCATGCCGAGTGATTCGTATTTGGAAACAAACGCTTGTTCCGCCTATTATTACCACGACACTCTACTTCCTAATTTTCGGAAAATTAATCGGCGGTCGTATCGGCGATATGAGCGGTGTAAGCTATATGCAATTTATTGCGCCCGGACTTGTAATGATGACGGCAATTACCGCATCTTATGTTAATAGCGCATCGTCATTTTTCCTGAGTAAATTCACTAAAACCTATGAAGAATTACTCGTCTCGCCACTTTCCAGTCACGATATTATTTGGGGATATGTTGCGGGAAGTATTATTCGAGGTGGATTGGCAGGCATTTTAGTCATGCTGGTTTCGCTCTTTTTCGTATCTTACGACGTTCATTCATGGGCAATCATTTTGCTGACGCTATTAATGACGACCATCTCCTTTGCATTAGGCGGTTTAATCAATGCGGTATATGCTAAATCCTTTGATGATGTCGGCTTAATTCCGACATTCGTACTTACACCGCTCACTTATTTAGGTGGTGTATTTTATTCTATTTCATTACTACCAGAATTTTGGCAAGCCGTATCAAAATTTAACCCGATTGTGTATATGATCAACGGTTTCCGCTACGGATTCCTTGGTATTACGGATGTTTCTGTGGTTTATACTTTTTCAGTATTGAGTAGCTTTATCGTTATTTTATATTGGTTTGCTTTTTCATTGATAGAGAAAGGTACCGGCCTACGTTCTTAAAATAAGTTATGTAGACTTGCAAAAAATACGAGAAATTAAACCGCTTGTTTCGCATGATTATATAAAAGGAGACCCAATGAAAACATTAACAAAACTTTTCCTAATCGGTAATATGCTTTTTTCATCCAGTTTGGTATTGGCAACAGATATTACCGTTTTCGCCGCTTCATCAATGACCAATGTATTACAAGAAATCAATCAAGATTTTGCTAAACAATATCCTGATGACAAAGTCATTTTCTCGTTTGCTTCAAGTTCAGTTTTAGCTAGACAGCTCGAACAAGATGCACCGGCAGATGTGTTTATTTCTGCCGACCTGAAATGGATGGACTATCTAAAAGAAAAACAGCCCACAAAAACGCAAAATATCCGTTATCTCGTTAAAAATGATCTTGTTTTAATCGCACCAAAAGACAGTTCATTAACGGCAGGCGATATACAAGCGGTCGATTTTGACAAAATTTTAGCAAATGGCTATTTATCGGTCGGTGATCCGGCTCATGTACCGGCAGGCAAATATGCAAAAAAAGCGCTAGAACATTACGGCTTATGGCAGCAAATTGAGCCTAAACTTGCCCGAGCCAAAAATGTACGTGATGCACTTTCGTTTGTCGAACGGGGCGAATCGTCACTCGGTATTGTTTACTCTACCGATGCGAAAGTTTCTAATAAAGTGAAAGTAATCGCAGTTTTTCCAAACAAAAGCTATGGTGAAGTAATTTATCCGGCTGCTACAGTGAGTGATAAAGTACAAGCTAAAACATTTTTAGATTTCCTAAAAACGCCGAAAGCCAAAGCGAAATTTGAAGCCGCCGGTTTTTATCCGATTAATTAATTCGACAAAAGGGATAGCTAACGCTATTCCTTTTCTGCTTATCTACGGTTGAAATGATGTTCAATTTTACCCCTCAAGAACTTGATGCTATTTTCTTAAGCTTGAAAGTGGCTTTACTGGCGGTTGTACTATCACTACCATTTGCCATATTTATCGCTTGGTTATTATCTCGCAAACAATTTTGGGGTAAAAACTTATTAAACGGTATCGTTCATTTACCTCTGGTTTTACCGCCGGTCGTGATTGGCTATTTATTATTGGTTTCGATGGCCAAAAAAGGTGTAATCGGTCAGTATTTATGGCAATGGTTTGAATTTTCGTTCAGTTTTTCTTGGAAAGGTGCGGTACTTGCTTCAATGGTGATGGCATTTCCGTTAATGGTTAGATCGATCCGCCTGACATTAGATGCGGTTGATCCGAAATTGGAACAAGCCGCCAGAACCTTAGGTGCTTCTCCGTTAAAAGTCTTTTTTACACTCACTCTGCCGCTTTCTTATTCGGGTATTATCGCCGGAACCGTACTCGGTTTTGCTCGTTCATTGGGCGAATTTGGGGCAACAATCACCTTTGTCTCCAATATTCCGAATCAAACCCAAACCATTCCGTCCGCACTCTTTACTTTTATCGAGACACCAGGCGGCGAACTGGCTGCCGCACGTTTATGTGCCGTTTCGATTATGATTTCCTTAATTGCACTGTTTGCTTCCGAATGGTTTGCTGAAAAGCAGAAACGTTTACTAAATTAACTTATGCTTCAATTAAATCTACATCAGACACTCGGACAACTTGAGTTAGCGGTAAAGTTAGATATTCCGAATAAAGGCGTTACCGCTATTTTTGGACGTTCCGGTGCGGGTAAATCGAGTCTAATCAATTTAATTGCAGGTTTATCTACACCACAAAAAGGCTATATCCGACTTAATCAACAAACCTTATTCAATAGCGAGCAAGGACTCAACCTTGCTCCGGAAAAGCGAAAAATCGGTTATGTATTTCAAGAACACCGACTTTTTCCACACTACACCGTTGAAAAGAACCTAAAATACGGCTACAAGCGGTCGGATTCCGCTCACTTTTTGCAAATCGTACAATTACTTGGTATTGAGCATTTACTCACTCGTTTTCCGGCTAGCCTTTCTGGAGGCGAAAAACAGCGTGTCGCGATCGGTCGAGCGCTATTAAGCGACCCGCAATTATTACTAATGGACGAACCGTTATCCGCGCTTGATTTGCCACGCAAGCACGAATTGATGAATTATTTGAGCAAACTTGCCGCCCAAATTGAAATTCCGATTTTATATGTCAGCCATAGCTTAGATGAGATTATTCGTTTGGCGGATAACCTTATTTTGCTCGAACAAGGTAAAGTTATGCTTTTCGATAGTGTTACTAACGTGTGGCACCACCCTGCTTTTATGGCTTGGCAACCAGATTCACAAAAAGTTGGCTTATTAGAATTAACGATTCATTCCTACCAACCTACTTACAAAATGGTTAGTTTAAATCTTGGCACGCAACAAATTTGGATTAACGAAACACCTCATCATCAAATCGGTGATAAATTACGCATTACTATTGCCAGCAAAGATGTGTCTATCAGTTTAGAAAAGCCGAGCCAAAGCTCTATTCGCAATATCTTACAAGGCAAAATTATGCAGATTATTGAGCAAAGTGAACGAGTGGATATTGCCGTCTTAGTTGATAACGACATAATATGGGCTAGCATTAGCTTATGGTCATTTGATGAATTGGCATTAAAAGAAGGGCAATATATCTATTTACAAGTCAAAAGCGTTTCTTTGTAGAAATGCAAAAATTTAGTAAAATACGACCGCTTATTTGAGAGAGAAACCATGCCAGTAGTAAACCAATCATCCCTTGTCGCTTATAGTGCAGAACAAATGTATCAGCTCGTTAACGATTATGAAAAGTATCCACAGTTTTTATCCGGCTGCGTAGGCTCTAAAACCATTAGTCGTGGTGAAACAGAACTAGAGGCAGAGCTACATATTCAAAAATTAGGTATTAGCCAAACCTTCAGCACACATAACACAATGCGCCCGAATGAACGTATTGAAATGAAATTAATTAAAGGTCCTTTTCGTTATTTACAAGGTGTTTGGACATTCCAACCCTTTGATGAACAAAGCTGTAAAATCAGCTTACAACTTGAATTCGAGTTCTCAAATCCTGTTGTTGGTATGGTGTTTGGGAAAGTGTTTAACGAAATGACCATAAAAATGGTCAATGCGTTTAAACAGAGAGCCAAGGAGGTTTACGGTGTCTGAATCAGAAAAGATTATTGTTGAAGTTGCTTACGCCTATCCTGAACGTTATTTTCTTAAAAAGCTGACACTTGATAGCACAACAACAATTCAAAATGTGATTTTGCAATCTGGTATCTTAGAAAAATATACCGAAATCGATTTGAGAACCAATAAAGTTGGTATCTTTAGTCGTCCAGCAAAATTAACCGATATTGTGGAAAATGGTGATCGAATTGAAATCTACCGCCAATTAATTGCTGATCCGAAAGAAATCCGCCGTAAGCGAGCGGCTGAACAAAACAAAAAATAAGAAAGAAGCACGAAAAGTAAACTGCTCTTCGTGCTTTATTTTTCTTAGCGAATATATTTACCCGCCATTGATTGATACACCGTATTCTCGCCTGAAAGAATCGTATATTTTTGATTCAAAATCGAAAGCTGAGAACTAAGCTCGGTATTCATTGCTGCAATCCACTCGCGGAATTCCGATGCACCTTGTTCATAACGATTTTTATAATAAGTGCTGATGCGCTTATCATGTTCATACGCTTTTTGTAAAGTTGCATAACTGCTACGAGCTTGCTCATAAGTATAATAGTGCGTATCAATTTCATTCAATGCGCTTGTTAACGTTTGCTCATAATTTAATTTCGCCGTCATATAATCAGACTCTGAAATTTTTACATTATTCTTAACTCGATTCCAATCTAAGAATGGTAAGTCAAATGAAAGAACACCATTACCCACTGGATTATCTGCCACATTATATGCTTTTGCTGCATTACCGGAAATTGATGCACCTAGAGTAACGGTTGGAAACCAACTTTTTTCTGTAGCGGTTAAACTATTAAATGCGCTTCGTAAACGATTTAAACGAGCAGTTACATCCGGACGGTTTGCAATTGTAGAAACCGGTACATTTAAATCTACACCTTGTAATTTCACCGCTAAAATACTTGGATAACGAGAAGGTAGTGATTGATTCGGTTTTAGATTCAATAAATTACGTAGTGTTTGTTCCGCTGTTTTTAAATTCGTACGATAAGCAATTAAGTTATTACGAGCATTTAATGTCGCTTGCTGTGCTTGCTCTACTGCTAAACGGTCGATTGCACCAGCTGCTAACTTATTATTTAAGATGCGTGAAATCTGTTCGTAGTTCTTAATTGTACGTTCAATCACGCTAATAGCATCTTTGTAATAAGCGATTTGATAATATGTTGTCACCACTGAGTTGATCAGTGAAAGACGTGCAGATTTTAAATCCTCAATCGTGGCTTTGTGCTCCCATTCAGCGGCACTTGCCGTATCCGCTAAACGACGCCATAAATCCAAGGTATAACTTAAATTAAATGCTGCAGTATTAGAAATAGTAGATGTACCAGTTGAAGCTTGACCAAGCCCTATACCGCTTTGAGCTGTGGAATGTATTTTTTTTGCTGCTGAAGCAGAGCCCGAGCCACTAAAGGTCGGAACTAAATTCGCTCCAACTAAATTTGCATTATAAAGCGCTTTATTTACTGCAATGGCACTTTTCGCTAAATCTAAGTTATTTGCAATCGCTTGATCAATAACGGTGTTAAGTTGGTTATCGTTATAACTTCTCCACCATTGTTCGTTGATTTGAAATTGTTTTGTTATCTCTTGGTATTGTTGATAGGTTGCTTGTGCCTGCTCAAGAGACCCGTCTTTACTCATATTCGTTGAACAAGCAGATAAAGCAAGTGCAACTGAAAGTGTTAAAGCTAATTTTGAAAGTTTCATGTAATTTCCTTGAAACGAGGACAATAAGAAAAATGAATATTTTAAAGAAATCTCTTTTTCCTTGCCAGTTACTATAAAGATCAATTCATTATTGAAATCTTTTACAAAAATTGACTATTTATTATGCTGAGAGTAATTGCTCAATAAGCTGCTGATGTCGGAGAGCCTGAGTATCTAACTTCAAACGCTCTGCAGTTAAAATGCTTTTTAATTCGCCTAAGGCAGTCTGAAAATCATCATTCACAATGACATAATCAAACTCATTATAGTGAGACATCTCTGAAATTGCCTCCCCCATTCGTTTTGCAATGGTCTCCGCAGAATCTTGCCCTCTACCAAACAAACGTTTTTCTAACTCCGCTCGGGAAGGTGGCAAAATGAATATAGTCTTTACATTTGGAAGTTTCTGACGAATTTGACGAGCACCTTGCCAATCAATGTCTAAAAAGACATCAATACCTTGAGCTAAACTTTTTTCAATCATAGGCAAAGACGTGCCGTAATAATTACCGAACACTTCAGCCCATTCTAAAAAATGCCCTTTCTCAATCAATGCTTCAAATTCCGCGTGACTTGTAAAATAATAATGCACTCCATTTTCTTCACCTGGGCGAGGATTACGCGTAGTATGGGAAATAGAAAGCTGAACTTCCGAACGAGGTAGATCAGCTAACAGTGCATTGATTAATGAAGATTTACCCGCACCACTAGGTGCAGAAAGAATATAAAGATTACCTAAACTCATAATGTTTAATTAATAATAGACAACAGAAAATGGAAAAATGGATAACCGAGCTGTAGATTCTCAATTATCCATTTTCATTACGTTCTTAATTACTGACGTGCTAAAGGTGGAACAAATGTAATACCTAAATCCCAAGGTTGTTCGATCCATGTTTCTTGTGGGATATCAACTACGTAATCATCCACTAATGGAGCACCGGCTGGTTTAGCGAATACAGTGACAAATTTTGCTTTTGGATACATTTTACGAATTTCTTTTGCGGTATTACCTGTATCAACTAAATCATCCACAACAATAAAGCCTTCTCCATCTGTTTGAGCTGCGTGTAATACTTTTAATTCAACTTGTTCATCATGATCATAACTAGAGATACATACAGTTTCAACATGGCGAATACTTAATTCACGTGCAAGTACCGCAGCCGGAAATAAACCACCGCGACTTACTGCAATAATGCCTTTCCATTGCGATGCAGGTAAAAGACGCTCGGCTAATTTACGCGCATGCATGTGGAACATATCCCAAGTTACAACATATTTTTCGTTTGTGTATTTTTCGCTCATACAAAATATCCTAGATAAAAAAAAGCGGTGACAAGGCACCGAATAAAAAAATTACGTTATTTTAACCTAAAAAGCGCTTTCGTGCTATCATTTCCGTTATTCTTCATCAATAGCGGTCTATTTTTTGCAATTTTTTACCAAAACTTAAACGCTATCATTATTTTCACGAGGTTATTATGTCTGAAATTTCAAATCTTTCTCCTACTCTACTATGGCAATGGTTTGATAAAGTGTGCTCAATTCCACACCCTTCATACCATGAAGAACAACTCGCCAACACACTGGTAGAATGGGCTAAATCAAAACAATTATTTGCAGAACGAGATGAAGCCGGAAACGTATTAATTCGTAAGCCAGCCACTGCCGGCATGGAAAATCGTCAATCTATCGCCTTACAGGCCCACTTAGATATGGTTCCACAAGCAAATGCCGCAACAAAACATGACTTTCTAAAAGATCCTATCCAACCTTATATTGACGGTGAATGGGTTAAAGCAAAAGGAACAACACTAGGCGCAGATAATGGTATTGGTCTTGCGTCTTGTATGGCTGTATTAAAAGCAAATGATATTGCCCACCCAGAAATCGAAGTATTACTTACAATGAGCGAAGAAGTCGGTATGGAAGGCGTATTAGGCTTACGTCCGAATTGGTTAACATCAAATATTATGATCAATACCGATACGGAAGATAATGGCGAAATTTATATCGGCTGCGCAGGTGGAGAAAACATCAACTTAGCACTCCCGCTTGAATATCAATATCCGCAATTTGATAAAGCCCTAAATATTACCTTAAAAGGTTTACAAGGCGGACATTCCGGATGTGATATTCATACAACGCGAGTGAATGCAATCAAATTGTTAGCAAGAATTCTAGCAGAGACCCTCTCTCAAGAGGATTTTCAATTAGCCGACATCAAAGGCGGCTCAGTACGAAATGCCATTCCTCGAGAGGCTTCGGCAACGATTGTATTCCATGCAAATAATCAAGCAAAAATTACCGCTTGCTTAGCACAATTAACCGATGTTTTAAGTTCAGAACTAAAACTTGCGGAGCCGAATCTCACTTTACTGATAGAAGAAACTGATGTTCCGGTGCAAATTTTCACAAACGAATCAACTCAAAAAGCAATTCATTTACTTAATCTCTTGCCAAACGGCATTATCCGTAATAGTGATGTAGTAAAAAATGTTGTTGAAACATCTCTAAGTATTGGGGTATTAACAGTCGAAAATAAAGGACTAGTAGCAACGATTCTTGCTCGCTCTCTCATTGAAAGTGGAAAAGCTGAAGTACGAGCTAAAATTAATTCTTTAGCGACACTCACCGGTGCTCATGCTGAATTTAGCGGCGATTACCCAGGTTGGGAACCTGATACTTCATCTCTCATTACACCATTAACCAAGAAAATTTATGATGAAGTATTGGGCTATGAAGCAAAAATTAAAGTCATTCATGCAGGTCTCGAATGCGGATTAATTAAAAAAGTTTATCCAAATATGGATCTAGTCTCAATCGGACCAACTATCCGTAACGCTCATTCACCGGATGAGAAAGTACATATCCCTGCAGTTGAGATTTATTGGAAATTATTGACCAAACTGCTTGCTCAAGCACCAGCAAAATAATGAAATAAGTAAATAAAACGGCTAGAAACAATTTC
>NZ_GL831080.1:693211-701840 GCF_000188255.1 Actinobacillus ureae ATCC 25976 | reverse complement strand
GCAAAAAGTTTAAAATAATTGACCCTTCGCATAACATTTATTCAAATTGAGTAAAACAAGTGCATTTTTGAGTAATTTCATGATAACTTTTGACTATAAGTCTAATTTTGTGATCTTCCTCACAAAATTATTCGTACTTTTTCGAGAAGTTACTGTTATTATATATGCCATTATCCTTATTCATCTATTTATATAAAGAGGAACCTTTTATGAGCCAATTAGATGCTTTACGTGAAATGACTGTTGTTGTTGCCGATACAGGCGACATTGAAGCAATCAAACAATATCAACCGCAAGATGCAACCACTAACCCGTCTTTAATTTTAAGTGCGTCTGCATTACCACAATATGCTTCATTAATTGATGATGCAGTGGCTTATGCTAAAGCAAAAAGTGATGATAAAGCCCAACAACTTATTGATGTGGAAGATAAGTTAGCAGTTAATATTGGTTTAGAAATTCTTAAAATCGTACCGGGACGTATTTCAACTGAAGTTGATGCTCGTCTTTCTTACGATACGGAAGCAACTATTGAGAAAGCTCGCCAAATTATGAAGCTTTATAATGAAGCAGGCGTTAGCAATGATCGTATTCTTATTAAAATCGCTTCAACTTGGCAGGGTATTCGTGCGGCGGAAGTGTTAGAGAAAGAAGGTATCAACTGTAACTTAACCTTATTATTCTCTCAAGCACAAGCTCGTGCGTGTGCAGAAGCTGGTGTTTACTTAATCTCTCCGTTTGTTGGTCGTATCTTAGACTGGTATAAAGCAGCAGAGAAAAAAGAATATGCACCGGCAGAAGATCCTGGTGTAATTTCTGTTACGAATATCTATAACTACTACAAACAGTACGGCTATCAAACCGTGGTTATGGGTGCAAGTTTTCGTAACGTAGGTGAAATTACCGAAATCGCAGGTTGTGACCGTTTAACTATTGCTCCACCGTTATTAAAAGAACTTGCAGAAAGCAATGCCCCGCTTGTTCGTAAATTAGAATATAAAGGTGAAGTGAAAACTCGTCCGGCACCATTAACAGAAGCGGAATTCTACTGGCAACATAACCAAGACCCAATGGCTGTTGAAAAATTAGCGGAAGGTATCCGTAAATTTGCAGTAGATATTGAGAAATTAGAAGCAATGCTTGTCGCTAAACTTTAATTACTGAATTATTGAAACAAAAATCCCAAGCTGAGGCTTGGGATTTTTTATGCTACTAGGTAAGCAAGCGGTCAATATCTTAGAATAATTTGTAAATTCTTGTAGAAAATTAACTGCTTGTTATTGATAGTGCTAAACTAAATAGGCTGTCTCGGCACAGAACCTTGATAACCGAATTGACGCCACGCCTCATATACAACAACCGCCACCGTATTAGAAAGATTCATACTGCGACTGTCTTTACACATCGGTACTCGGATTTTTTGCGACATCGGTAAACTATCCAAAATAGCCATCGGGATACCACGGCTTTCCGGCCCGAACATTAAGAAATCACCTAATTCATAACTCACTTCACTATGATTCGGTTCACCTTTAGTTGTTAGCGCAAATAAGCGTTTTGGCTTGGCACGTTCTAAAAAGTCTTCAAAATTTTTGTATTTTTGAATATCGACAAACTCGTGATAATCTAAACCTGAACGACGTAGTTTTTTGTCGTCCCACTCAAAACCTAGCGGTTCAATCATATGTAATCTAAAGCCACAGTTTGCACACAAGCGGATAATATTACCGCTGTTTTGTGGAATTTCCGGTTCATATAAAACAATATCTAACATTTTTATTTACCATCAAAATATGGAATACACAAATCTCGCTTGTGTATTCCATCATTGTTAATTTTCAATATGACGAATGATCCAGCAGTTATGGATTTGCGGATTACGCTCAAAATCAAGCGGTAATGTTTTATGGGAAATATTTTCCGATTGTAAACCTAATTCAGCTAAGCCTTCAAAATCCATTTTAAAACCACGCTTATTATTCGAGAATACGATTGTTCCGTCCGCCGTTAAAATGCGTTTAAGTTGCGTCATTAGTTTAATATGATCACGTTGTACGTCCCAGCTGTCTTCCATTCGTTTTGAATTGGAGAATGTCGGCGGATCAACAAAAATCAGTTCAAAACGCTCGCGACATTCCGCCAACCACTGCAAGCAGTCTGCTTGGAATAAACGATGATGACGTAACGGTAAGTTATTTAACTCTAAATTTTGCTCCGCCCAATTCAGGTAAGTATTCGACATATCTACCGTAGTTGTAGACTTCGCACCATTTAATGCGACATGAATTGTCGCTGAACCGGTGTAAGCAAAAAGATTGAGGAACGTTTTTCCTTTTGCCATCTGCCCTACCATCTTACGAGTTAAACGATGGTCTAAGAATAAGCCGGTATCAAGATAATCGGTCAAATTTACCCATAATTTTGCACCGTATTCGGTTACGTAGAAATAATCACCTTTATTGGCTAATTTCTCGTATTGGTTTGTGCCTTTTTGCTTTTGACGTACTTTTAATACCAATTTATTGGTTTCTACGCCTGTGACATACAAGGTTGCCGATACCGCATCTAATAAACGTTGACGGGCTTTTTGCTCATCAATATTTTTCGGTGCGGCATACTCTTGTACTACAATATGATCATCATAGCGATCAACCGCTAAATTATATTCCGGTAAGTCCGCATCATATAAACGGTATGCGTTAATCCCCTGTTGCTTCGCCCACTTTTCAATTTTCTTAATATTCTTCGTTAAACGATTTGCAAAGTCAGGAGCAACTTGTGCATTTTGCTCAAATTTAAGATCGTCCGCCTGTTGCTCTGCAACGGAACGTTCACTAACTTGATAGTTTTTCTGTAAACAATCTAACGGGCCGTTTTTCGCCTTAAATTGACGGTGTGAACGTAAACGTAAACAGTTCAACAATTCTGGTTCACCACTAAAAATAGACGCATTCCAACCACCAAATTGTTGTTTTAAACGTTGCCCGAATACCGAATAAAGAGCAATTAGCGCCAGTGTTGTACCTAAACGCTCACCATACGGCGGGTTACAAATCACGGTTCCGACTTGTTCAGGACAAGGATTTTTTAACGCAGCTACATCACCTTGTTGCCATTGAATTAAATGTGCTACACCGGCATTTTTCGCATTCTGTTTTGCTTTAGCCAATACATGATGATCAAGGTCAAAGCCGAAGAAAAGCGGTTGAATTTCTTCATTTTGTTGCAAATAGGCCTGCTCTAGCACCTCTTTCCATACCGCTTGTTGATGTCCTTTCCACGCATTAAAGCCCCAATGCTTACGGTGTAATTGTGGTGCAATCCCCGCTTGCATTTGTGCCGCTTCAATCAACAACGTACCCGAACCGCACATTGGATCAACCAGCAGTGTGCCTTTTTGCCAACCGGAACGAAGAATAATCGCCGCTGCCAATGTTTCACGTAGCGGTGCTTTACCTGTGTCTTCACGGTAGCCTCGCATATGTAACGCATCACCGCTTAAATCAAGCGATACCACCATATTTTCTCGGTCGAGATAAACGTGAATTCGAATATCTGCATGATCTTTATCCACTGTCGGGCGAGTGAAGCCTTTACGTTCAAAATAATCGACAACCCCGTCTTTTACACGCATTGCACCGAATTGGGTATTACGGATCTCGCGGTTAGTGCCGTTAAAATCGACAAAGAAAGTATCTCGCGGATCAAAAATGTCTGCCCAGTTGATACCGACGATCGTTGCGTATAAATCCAGATCACTAAAAATTTTGGTGGTTACCAACGGTAATAAGATACGAGAAGCCAAACGGCTATGTAGTAATGCCTGATATGCTCCTCGTTGGGTCGTTGTAAAATGCACTCCACCTTGTGCAACTTTACACTCGGCTTCACAGATCTGCTCCAGTTCTGTTTTTAACATTTCTTCAAAACCACGAGCAGCAGTGGCAAAATAAGTTGTTTGAGTCGTCATTGTTATCATTCTTTTAGCTAAAATTAGCGCTATTATAGCGGAACAAGCGGTCTAATAGTTGAAAAGTTTTACAAATCAATAGGAAATTTAACTAGACAAGAAATTGGCTAAGATCAAAAATGTTTCAAATTACCCAAAATGGGTAACTTGCTTTAGGTAAGTATAACCCTCAAAATTTATGCCAATTTTTATTGGAGGCACAAAATGACCGAACCTTATAAAATTCTTTTGATTGATGACCACCCGCTTATGCGTCAAGGTATGCGTCAAATTCTTGAATTAGAAGATAATTTTGTTGTAATTGGGGAAGCAAGTAACGGTACTGACGGCATTGCGTTAGCGTTAGGTAAAGATCCTGATCTGATTATTTTAGATTTGAATATGAAAGGAATCTCAGGTTTAGACACTTTACGCTCTCTACGCACGCATGGCGTGGACAGCCGTATTATTGTCTTAACTGTATCGGACGAACAATCTGATATTTTTGCGCTGATGGATGCCGGTGTTGACGGCTATTTGCTTAAAGACAGTGATACGGCTGATTTGGTGGAAAATATTCGTAAAGCGGCAAAAGGTGAAATGGTATTAAGTGAAACGGTACAGCAACATTTATTAGATCGCCGCCCAGAAAATGATCCGTTAAGTGTTTTAACCGACCGTGAACGTGATGTTTTACAGTGGATCGCAACCGGTATGTCGAACAAACAAATTGCCGGTCAGTTGTTCATTTCAGAAGAAACAGTGAAAGTACATATTCGTAATTTATTACGCAAATTAAATGTACATTCTCGTGTAGCCGCTACCGTGCTTTATCTAGAACAACAAAAAGGCTAAGCAAATTTTAGATTCAAAAAAAGAGGAGCAGTTGCTCCTCTATTTTTTTATGCGATGAAATAAATACTTTGATAGGGTTCAAGCCAAATCCCCTGTTCGGTTTGTGTGACTTGTTGGTAATTATTCATCAAGATTCGACCGCTTGTTTCAATATTAACGAGCTGCTTCTCCGCACTTAAATTGGCAACAACCGTTAATCTCTCTTGCGCTATTTGGCGGCGATACGCCCAAACCAGCGGATGTTCCGGCAGTAAATCCGTATAATCGCCATCCGTTAAGACTGCCAATTCCTTACGTAACGCAATTAATGATTGATAAGTGTAGAACACCGAATCTTTATCCGCCAAAGCTTGTTCCACATTAATGTCTCGGAAGTTTTTCGCTACATCAATCCACGGCTTACCCCTTGAAAAACCTACATTTTCGGTTGCGTCCCATTGCACTGGTGTGCGTGAGTTATCTCGCGATTTTTGCGCTAAAATTTTCAGAATAAGCGGTTCATTTTCACCTTTTTCTTACAATTCTGCATAAGCGTTGAGGCTTTCTACATCTCGATATTCTGTAATGCTGGTAAAGTTCGGGTTAGTCATCCCGATTTCTTCGCCCTGATAAATATACGGCGTGCCTTGCATTCCGTGTAGCAACATCGCTAACATTTTTGCCGACGTGGTACGAAGCTCACCTTCATCACCAAAGCGAGACACAATGCGAGGCTGATCGTGATTACACCAAAACAACGCATTCCACGCTTTGTTATGCATTCCCTGTTGCCAATAGTTAAAAATCGACTTCAGTTCCACATAATCAGGTTGAGCATACGTCCATTTTTCACCATTCGGGTAATCCACTTTAAGGTGATGAAAATTAAAGGTCATCGAAAGCTCCGTACCGGCTAAATTCGCATATTGCTGGCAATGCTCGAGCTTAGTCGAAGACATTTCGCCCACGCTCATTAAGCCATAAGGAGTAAGTGTTTTCTGATTGAGTTCTTGCAAATGTTGATGAATTTTATGCCCATCAGTATAAAAACGGCGACCATCCCCCTCAAAGTCGTCCTCATACTGTTCCGGTTTAGAAATCAAATTCACTACGTCTAAACGTAAACTGTCAATGCCTTTTTCTGCCCAGAAACGGCAAATATCAAATAATTCGGCACGCAAACGAGGATTTTCCCAGTTCAGATCCGCCTGCTCTGGGGCGAATAAATGTAAATAGTATTTTTGCGCTTTATCCGACCATTTCCACGCTGAGCCACCAAATTTCGATTTCCAATTAGTCGGGGTTTCTCGCCAAATATAGAAATCATGATATTCAGATTGCGGCTCTTCACCTTGCTTGAACCATTCATGGAAAGTCGAACTGTGGTTAAACACCATATCCATCACAATGCGAATATTGCGTTTGTGAGCCTCTACAATCAATTGCTCAAAATCTGCCATCGTGCCGTAGCTTGGGTCGATTTCACGGTAGTTAGCAATGTCGTAACCATTATCAATTTGTGGCGAAACGTACATCGGTGTAATCCAAATACCATCCCCCCCTAAGGTTTGCAAATTATCTAAACGCTTAATAATTCCCTGAATATCACCCGTGCCGGAACCTGTTGTATCTTGGAAAGATTTTGGGTAAATCTGATAAATCACCCCGTTTTTCTACCAATTTTTGCTCATCTTGCTTTCCTTATAAAATTAACAAGCGGTCAGATTTTAGTAAAATTTTGCGAAAATCTAACCGCTATCTATTTGATTATTCTAACGTTCCCGCTTTTTCTTTGCGTTTATAAACCATTGCGGTCAATGCTAACGGAACAACAATCGCCACTAACATTGCAACTGCAAACGTTCCCCAGTAAACGTGTTGAATTGATAAAATACCTGGTAAACCGCCCACACCGATACCGTTCGCTAGCACACCGGCGAAGCCACAAATCAAACCCACTAATGCAGCACCAATCATCGCACATAGCATTGGGAAGCGATATTTTAAGTTGATACCGTACATTGCCGGTTCGGTTACACCTAAATAAGCGGAAAGTGCCGCCGGTACGGAAACTTCACGTTCATTCGCTTTTTTGCTCACAAACACAATCGCCAATACGGCAGAAGCTTGTGCAATATTTGATAAAGCAATGATTGGCCAAACAGGCGTACCGCCAATACTTTGAATCATCTGCATATCAATCGCCAACGTGGTTTGGTGTACGCCGGTTACTACAAGCGGAGCATAAAGGAAACCAAATAACGCCGCACCGATTGGGGCAAAATCGCCGGTCATCGAATGTTTCACTACGAACGCAATACCGTTACCGATTTCACGTCCGATTGGGCCGATAATCGTATGCGCAAGGAACACAGCTAAGATAATTGATACCACCAGTACAATGATGAGGTTGAGATAGTTCGGCACGATTTTCGTCATAAAACGTTCAATATAGGCTAACGCCAACCTCGCCATAGTCGCCGGAATTACTTGCGCTTGATAACCGACTTTTTCCACTGCTAGGAAGCCGAAATCCCATACTTCCGGAACTTGCGAGCCTAAACCGTAAGAGTTCATTAGCTGAGGTGAAACAAGAGTCACACCCAACACAATACCAAGGATTGGCGATGTCCCCATTTTGCGAGCTATCGACCAACAAATTCCCACCGGTAAGAAATTGAAAATCGCCTCGCCAATCAGCCATAGGAAACTATGCACGCTAGCCCAAAAACTGCTGACTTGCACAAGTGTTTTGGTACCGTTTTCAAACATCGCAATATCGCTAATCACGTTGCGGAAACCTAAAATCAAACCGCCGCTGATTAACGCAGGCAACAACGGAATAAAAATATCCGCCATATGCGAGATCAAACGTTCATAGCCTTTTTGATTTTGACGAGCAGCCGCTTTCACTTGCTCTTTATCAACATTCGCTAAGCCGGTTTTCTCCAACACGATTTTGTAGTAATCACCGACTTCCTGCCCAATAACAACTTGATATTGCCGCCTGTAGCAAAATTCGCTTTTACCATCGGTAAGCCTTCTAACGCTTTGCTATCCACTTTGCTGTCATCATTTAACACGAAACGCAAACGGGTAATACAGTGAGTGACAGTCGCAATGTTTTCGCGACCACCAATAAATTCAATTAATTTATCCACATTTTGCGGATCGATTTTTGCTTTGGCTATAGGAATACTCCTGTTATTGGATGTTTGTTAACCTGAAAATTAAGTTGAATTATAGATATTGGCTATTTCTTGCAAATGGGAACGTTCCCTAAGGCATGGGTAAATTTAAAATTTGCGATCTAGATCACAAAAATTTTTCGTTTTAGCGTAAAATATCTGTAAATCTAAATTATCTTTTCGTTTTACCTGTATAATCGCTCACTTTTTAGAATACGTTGAATTTATGGCTTTACTGATTACCCACAAATGTACCAACTGTGATATGTGCTTACCCGAATGTCCGAATGAAGCAATTTCAATCGGCGATGATGTGTATGTGATTGATCCGGTATTATGTACCGAATGTGTCGGACATTATGAAAAGCCGACCTGTCAAAAAGTTTGTCCGATTACTAACTGTATTATTCCGGATCCGGAACATCAAGAAACGCAAGAAGAGTTATGGGAAAGATTTGTGATGATTCATCACCCAGACAAGATATAAAAATAAAAGGGGCTGTAGTAGATTAGCAAGAATGCTATACTACAAAAATGAAGATAACCCATTGTAAATTAAAGAAATATATACAAAGAAGATTGCTTGAATTTTTTGTTGCAGAAGTGACAGCCAGAACAGCTGCAGATTTATTAGGCATTCAAGCCAATACAGCTGCTC
>NZ_GL831080.1:667436-693127 GCF_000188255.1 Actinobacillus ureae ATCC 25976 | reverse complement strand
GCCTTTTTGTTTCTGGTGATTAAACTTCAATCCCGAATTTTTCTTTCACTAATGCTTGGAAATCAGTACAACCGCCAACGTGAACGTTATCTAAGAAAATTTGTGGCACAGTTGCAACCGGTTTACCAACACGTGGTTCTAAATCTTCTTTTGAAATACCTTCAGCGATCATATCGATAAATTTAAAATCGAAATCAGTTAATTCGCCTTTCATTTTTTCCACTAACACTTTTGCACGTGTGCAGTATGGGCAAGTCATACGACCATAAATTTCTACGAACATAATTCATTCCTTATAAAATTGAGCTAATTATTCAATGGCAAATGCCAGTTTCAATAGACTGGTAAGCGGTCAAATTCTATCAGCTTTTTACAAAAAACTCTAAAAAAATGCCCGCTTGCTAGGCAATAGCAGCGGGCATTTTCTTAAATCAACACAAATTATTTCGTGCTAGTACTTGTTGTCGTACGGCTTGCACGTTTACGATCATTTTCGGTTAATAAACGTTTACGAACACGAATTGATTGTGGTGTTACTTCTACTAACTCATCATCATCAATAAATTCTAACGCTTGTTCTAATGTCATACGAACCGGTGTCGTTAACACGATCGCATCATCTTTACCTGATGCACGCATGTTAGTTAATTTCTTACCTTGTAAACAGTTTACGGTTAAGTCGTTTGAACGGCTGTGAATACCGATAATTTGGCCTTCATAAACGTCCACACCGTGATCAATCATTAATTTACCACGTTCTTGTAAACCGAATAATGCATAAGCAAGTGCTTTACCGGTTGCGTTAGAAATTAACACACCGTTTTTACGTTGACCGATTTCACCCGGTTTTACATCATCATAGTGGCTGAAGCTTGAGTAAAGTAAACCGGTACCTGATGTCATCGTCATAAATTCGTTACGGAAGCCGATTAAACCACGGCTTGGAATCACGTATTCTAAACGTGTACGACCTTTACCGTCCGGAATCATATCTTTCACTTCACCTTTACGGATACCTAATGCTTCCATTACCGCACCTTGGTGTTGTTCTTCGATATCGATGGTTACTTGCTCAAATGGCTCTTGTTTTTTGTCGTTTTCTTCACGGTAGATTACTTTCGGGCGTGATACCGCTAATTCGTAACCTTCACGACGCATATTTTCGATTAATACCGATAAGTGTAACTCACCACGCCCAGATACACGGAACTCATCCGGATTTGGTGTTTCTTCTACACGTAATGCTACGTTGTGTACTAATTCTTTGTTTAAACGCTCAAGGATTTGGCGTGATGTAACAAATTTACCTTCCTGACCACAGAACGGAGAAGTATTTACACAGAAGAACATCGTTACGGTCGGTTCATCAACAGTTAACGCCGGTAATGCTTCTACGTTATTAATATCACAAATCGTATCTGAAATATTTAATTCGCCTAAACCGGTAATCGCAATGATGTCACCGGCAAATGCTTCAGTCGCTTCATAACGTTGTAAACCTAAGTGACCTAATACTTGACCCACTTTACCGTTACGGGTTTTGCCTTCAGAATCGATCACAGTAACCGTTTGGTTTGGTTTGATTGAACCACGTTTGATACGACCGATACCGATTACACCTACATAATTGTTGTAATCTAATTGTGAAATTTGCATTTGGAACGGTGCGTTTAATTCCACTTTTGGCGGTTCAACGTGATCAACAATCGCTTGAAATAACGGAGTCATATCTTCCGCAAGATCTTCGTGCTCTAAACCTGCAACACCCATTAATGCCGATGCATAAATAATTGGGAAATCTAATTGCTCATCCGTTGCACCTAAGTTTACGAATAAATCGAATACTTGGTCTACCACCCAGTCAGGACGTGCGCCCAGACGGTCAACCTTGTTAATAACTACGATTGGTTTTAAACCGTGAGCAAATGCTTTTTGCGTTACGAAACGTGTTTGCGGCATTGGACCGTCAAACGCATCTACCACTAATAACACAGAGTCAACCATTGAAAGAACACGTTCTACTTCACCACCGAAGTCCGCGTGTCCCGGCGTATCTACGATATTGATACGGTAATCGTTCCAGTTAATCGCTGTATTTTTTGCAAGAATGGTAATACCACGCTCTTTTTCAAGATCGTTTGAGTCCATTACACGCTCGTCTGCGTCACCACGAGTTTCACCTAATGTGCCTGATTGTTGTAAAAGTTTATCTACAAGAGTTGTTTTACCGTGGTCAACGTGCGCGATAATTGCGATATTACGCAATTTATTAATATCTAAATTTTGCATTGAAATGTCTTTATTGAGTTGAATATAGGGTGCGTTTACACACACCGTGGAAAGCTTTATCAGGGGAAACCGCCCCCCTCTTATTGCGATCTAGTGTGATCAAGATCACAATTCACGAAAGGGCGAGATTATACAGAATTTTTTATTTATTGGCTACGATTTAAGCGGTCTGATTTACTAAATTTTTTGCAAATTAAGCACTTTTAGTCGAATAATCCCTAGCCCCAAAAATCGCCGTGCCGATACGTACCATCGTTGAGCCGCATTCAATTGCACTTTGTATATCATCACTCATTCCCATTGAAAGCGTATCAATGCCTTCAAACTCTGCTTGCAAGCGGTCAAAAAGTTGCTGCATTTTATGCAATGCGATTTTTTGCTGTTCAGCTTCACTTTCCGGCTTTGGAATCGCCATCAAACCACGCAGACGTAAATTTGGTAATTGACTAATCGCTTTTGCCAACTCATCTAATCCTTCAGGTTGAATACCGGATTTAGATGCTTCATCACTAATATTAATCTGAATCAGCACATTGAGCGGTGCTTTATTTTCCGGACACTGTGCATTCAATCGCTCAGCAATTTTTAGACGGTCAACGGTTTGAATCCAGTCAAAATTTTCCGCCACTAAACGAGTTTTATTCGACTGCAACGGTCCAATAAAATGCCATTCTAAATTTGGTTGCTGTGCAAAATAAGCAATTTTCTCCACACCTTCCTGCACATAATTTTCACCAAATGCAGTTTGTCCGGCTGAGATTGCTTCTTCAATAGCTTCAACCGGTTTAGTCTTTGAGACGGCTAATAGACGTACGTTAGTACGATTAAATTGTTGTGAGATTTGCTGAATTTGCTGGTTGATCTGAGATAAATTTTGAGAAATCGACATTTGTAACTCCAAAAACTATAATGAATAAATTATAGCATATTGAGGAACAGAATAATGGATTTAACTAAGATTAAATTAGTAATCACCGATGTGGACGGCGTACTTACCGATGGTGGAATGTATTACACCGCTGAAGGCGAAGTAATAAAACGTTTTCACGTGCACGATGGTTTAGGTATGAAAATGCTGCAAACCTGCGGGATCCAAGTTGCAATTTTATCCGGCGGCGATTCAGCATTGTTGCGTAAACGTATTGATGTACTCAAAGTACCTCTGTTTAAATTAGGTAAAATGGAAAAACGTTCCGCGTGTTTTGAATTGATGCAAGAAGCAGGCGTAACACCGGAACAAACCGCTTTTATTGGCGATGATACATTAGACTTACCGGCATTTGAGGTTTGCGGACTGGCAATTGCTACCCGTAATGCGCACGACTATGTAAAAGCAAAAGCGGATTGGGTATTAGAAAAGGCAGGTGGAGAGGGTGCATTTCGTGAAGTATCTGACCGTATTCTACAAGCGAAAGGCCTTGAAGAAATCTACGCGACTGCAGACGGCTTTCTAACCGTAGCTGAAAAAATGGCTCAGTAAAATAAAGCATTAATAAAAAAATAAGCGGTCGTTTTTCGCAAATTTTTTACAAAAAACGACCGCTTGCTATAAGGGAAATAATTAGAAACGGTAACCTACGTTTGCAGTAAATTCATTACCTTTTAACTTATCACCACTTTTTCTCAAGTTGCTACGAGTATATTCAGCACCAACTTCAATATTACTTGATACTGCATATTTAGCACCAACACCATAGCCGTAACCACGGAAATTCGCATCGCCAATTTTACTTTGTGCTACATCAACTTTAACATAAGGAAGTAAGTCCGAACCTACACGGTAACCTTGTTGATAAGCAACCGTATATTTAGTTTTTTGTTTTACATCGCTAAATACTTTTGTGCTGCCTACTTTTACTTTACCTTGTACGACACCGACAAAATTGTTGCCGTAGTCCATACCGTAATCAACCACTAATGCAGGACTGGTCGATTGTTTGCCTTTAACACCATCCACATCATATTTTACGGTAGTTAAATCTACACCCACGCCTACGCCGGTAAATGTGTTACCGACCGGCGCAGCGAATGCTGATGCAGAAAATAAACCCGCTAATGCTAGTACTGTTAAATTTTTCATAGAATATACCTTCTCTGTTGTATCAGAGATCTTCATTATATGCAAAAAGATCTTAGAAAGATAGAATCTAGACAATCCTTACTCTACTTACTCTAATTCACCACAAAAGCGATAACCTTCACCGTGAATCGTGACAATAATCTCTGGCGTGTTCGGATGATCTTCAAAATGTTTACGGATACGGCGAATAGTCACGTCTACCGTACGATCATGAGGTTTCAGTTTGCGACCGGTCATTTTTAATAATAGATCTTCACGTGTTTGGATCTTGCCCGGATTTTCACAAAAATGTAATAACGCTCGGAACTCACTACGTGGCAATTTATTTACAATACCTTCCGGGGTAATTAAGCTACGGCTGTTTACATCTAATTCCCAACCGTTAAAGCGATAGCTTTCAACCGGTGAACTCTCTTTCGCCGCTTTATCTTTTTCATTCATTGTGCGATGTAAAAGATTGCGTGCACGAATCGTCAGTTCACGAGGGTTGAACGGCTTGGTAATATAATCGTCCGCACCGATTTCTAAGCCTAGAATTTTATCAACTTCATTGTCACGTCCGGTTAAAAACATTAATGCTACTTTGGTATTTTCACGTAATTCACGTGCTAACATTAAACCGTTTTTGCCCGGGAGATTGATGTCCATAATCACAAGATTAATCGCTTGTTCTGCGAGGATAGCATTCATTTCTACACCATCAGTCGCTTCAAACACTTCGTAACCTTCCGCTTCAAAAATGCTTTTTAGCGTATTACGAGTGACAAGTTCATCTTCAACAATCAAGATTTGTGGATTTTGCATTGTATAAGCCTTCTAAGTAATTTTAAAAATCTATTATTGCAATGTGTTGAATTATTGTTGCAAAGTTGTGGCAATTTTACCGCTGTTCACGCTTACTAGAAAGAGTTAATTTAAGTTTTGTTATATTAAGTCAAATTTTTAATGCTTAATTGGACTAAACCACCTTTAATTTTTTGATCTCTAAGAATAATAAGAATAAGAAATAAACCTTATCGATTATCTCGATCATCTACTCCAACAATCAAATAATTGCCGTCAATATCTGATAAACTTCTAAAACCGATATTAAAAATATCACATGCTTTATTACGATTAATTGATTTATAGTCAAAATTATCATGGTGATGCCCATGAAAAATCTTGCGAACCCCCATTTTTCTAGCGAGTTGATTAATCACCGCAAAGCCTTGCGGATGCGGGCGAGGCGCTTCATGCGAAATTAAAATATCCGCTTGCTGATTTTCCAATGTCTCAATATCGGACGGAAAAATGGAGGTTCGATGTCTTAACGGTAAACCTTCTCTCCAAATCCGCTCTTGCGGACAATATTGGCAATAATGAATCGGATCAAAAAACATCGGTCGATTAGGCGGCATCCAGATATGTCCTCGGAACACGCCACCTAAACCGGCAATTTTTACCCCTTGAATATTCACCACTTTGCCGTGAAGATTACGCTGCTTCCATTCGCTATTCCAAATCGAATCAAATGCGGCAACCGTTTTACTATCATGATTACCGTGAATAAACCAAATATCACAATATTGTGAAAGCTTATCTAATTCTTCGGGCGTAGTAAGTTGCAAATCCCCCAAAATAACAAGTGCAATCTCTTCCCCTTTATGCGCTTGCAAAATGGGATAAAGATGTTGGTAACTACCGTGAGGATCACCCGCAAAAAGTATCATTAGTTATCTTCCGTTTCTTGCTGATTATACTGTAATGGAATCGCTTCATCTTTTAAAATTGCTTCAACCACTTCTTTCGTTTGGTTATAACGATCTAAATAACTTGGCGATTCAATCTCAATATAAGGTACGTGATATTTTTCCAATAATTTTTTCAGTAATTGTTGAAAACGTTGGCGCTGTTTTACCGAGCCAAGGCTACGCAAACCGTCATCCACCCACTTGGTATTATTAGAAAGTAGAATCGTCACATCAAACGGATACTCTTTAATCATTGAGTCCAAAAACGGATGCGCCTTACCTTCGTACTGAATACAAAATGCCTGAGTAGTAATGTAATCGGTATCAATAAACGCGACTTTATGTGCATGTTTCATCGCATAATCGACATAGCGTTGGTGACCAAGCGCCATTTGCGGATAATCCGAATATTGCATCGCCTGTTCATCACCACCAAGCTGTTCAAACACAAATTCTCGGCCGTATTCCCAAGCAGAGGTGGTATTAAATACATTGGCTAACTTGCTGACTAATACCGATTTACCGCTACTTTCTCCACCTAAAATCGCAATGGTTTTAACAAAGAACGGACGAACTTCTTTTGGAATAAAACGCCAGTATTGGAATGGGTTATTACGAATACGCGTTGCAGAAACGTCAAACAATTCACGTTTAGGATCAACTAAATGCACTTCCAAATTAAGGTATTTTTCGTAAGGCTCTTTATCTTGTACCTCACTGCTGAATACCACTGTCGGATTAATGCTTTTCTCGTTGAACAACTCTTTAACTCGAGTCGCCCATCCCGCCCAACCGTTCGGATAGCTAGGAATACCATCTTCTTTCAAGTGATGGATAAAAATTTGTTTTTTCTGATATTTAAAGATCTGTTGCATCCAACGTAGCCTATCTTCATTGGTTGGCATACGCTTCATTTTACTATCTTTAAAAAGTTGTAGATCTCGTTCGGTATCAGTACACACAACCACATGTAATATGTCTACTTTACTGAATGCTTCGTAAATCATATTAATGTGACCGGTATGCACCGGGTAGAATTTACCAAAAATGACCCCAACACGCAGGTTCATATCTTCGACAATATTTAATACTTGGTGTAGCGATTTTAATTTATTTGCACTTGGGTTTTTTATCTTCCCACTGACCAGTTGATTAAAATAAGCTCGTGTTACACCGGCTTGCTCACAAACATCATTTACTTTCATTTTTAACTGTTTGCGCTTTAGCTGGAGATAAGCGAAATCTGTCATAATTCTTTCCTCAATATAAGTTGTCTTATAATAAAACAAAATGTAGCATTTGAGTATTTATTTATTTGCGAGTTCCGCGCCGTATGCAGTATTTTTGCAAAGTTTTAGCTTAATTTAACCGCTTTTTTCCGAACTAAATAAACGGAATTCTCTAGCATAAAACTAGCAAAGAGAGTACCTCCATAGTGAAAACAAAAGAAAATCGCCGAAATTGCCGCCCTTACCTTTCCATTTTTGCTTGATAAACGTTATAATCACAGCAGTTTTCTATTTAAATTTTGGCAACATTCTTAATGCAATTAATCCGAGGCTTTCATAACTTGGCGAACTTTCACGCCCTACAAAAAGGCTGTGTGCTGACTATTGGGAACTTTGACGGCGTTCATATTGGGCACCAAAATATTTTGGCTCGTTTATGTGATAAATCATTGGAGCTAAATTTACCCTCAGTGGTTATGCTGTTTGAGCCACAACCTCGTGAATTTTTTGCAAAAAAATCGGCAAATTTAACCGCTTCTTCAGCCCCTGCTCGGCTAATGCGGTTACGGGACAAATTGAAATATCTGGAAGAAGCTGGTATTGATTTTGTCCTCTGCGTACGTTTTAGTGATAAATTTGCGCAGTTATCTGCCGATGCATTCATTAGCGAATTGTTAGTGAAACGTTTGCAAGTTCGTTATCTCAGTATTGGCGATGATTTCCGTTTCGGTGAGAAACGTGCCGGCAATTTTGAAATGTTGCATAATGCAGGTCTAAAATACCGTTTTGCGGTAGAAGAAAGCCATACGCATAGTTTTAATTGCGAACGAATCAGCAGCTCTTTGATCCGCCAAGCTTTACAACAAGATAATCTTCACTTGGTAGAAAAATTATTAGGCAGACCTTATTCGATCGCAGGACGAGTGGCGCATGGTAATAAGCTCGGTCGAACCATTGGCTTCCCGACTGCAAATATTATGCTTAACCGCTTAGTAATACCGCTACAAGGCGTATTTGCCGTGCAAATTCAAACCAAAACCGGTAAATATAACGGCATTGCCAATGTAGGGAATCGCCCGACTATTAACGGCAGTAAAGCATTATTAGAAGTACATATTTTTGATTTTAACCGCTCGATTTACGGTGAAGCGATAGAAGTGTTCTTTATGCATAAAATTCGTAACGAAGTGAAATTCCCAAGTTTCGAAGCACTTAAAGCACAAATTGAGAAAGACAGGCAACAAGCGGTCGAATTTTTCAAAGAATTTGCAAAATAGCAAGTAACCTAATAATTACACAAAATTCAAACTAAAATTTTATTAACTGGAAAACAAAAATGATTGATTACAAAAACACCTTAAATTTGCCTGAAACAGGCTTTCCTATGCGTGGGGATCTCGCTAAACGCGAACCCGATATGTTAAAAAATTGGTATGACAAGAACTTATACCAAAAAGTACGTGAAAGTTCGAAAGGGAAAAAATCTTTCATTCTGCACGACGGCCCTCCGTATGCAAACGGTAATATTCATATTGGTCACGCAGTTAATAAAATTTTAAAAGATATTATTATGAAATCGAAAACCGCTTTAGGTTTCGATACGCCTTACGTTCCGGGTTGGGACTGCCACGGCTTACCGATCGAATTAAAAGTAGAAGGTCTTGTCGGCAAACCTAACGAGAAAATTTCTACTGCGGAATTCCGTCAAGCTTGTCGTGATTATGCAAAAGAACAAGTTGAAGGACAAAAAGCAGACTTTATGCGTATGGGGATTTTAGGTGATTGGGAAAATCCGTACCTCACTATGAATTTCGATACAGAAGCGCACATTATCCGTACTTTAGGCAAAGTGATTGCTAACGGTCACTTATACAAAGGTTCTAAACCGGTTCACTGGTGCTTAGACTGTGGCTCATCATTAGCGGAAGCGGAAGTAGAATACGAAGATAAAGTGTCTCCGTCTATTTACGTTCGTTTTAAAGCGGTTGGTAGCGCTGCTATTGAAGCTAAATTTAATGCGGTAGGTAAAGGAAACGGTCAAATTTCTGCAATTATTTGGACAACAACGCCTTGGACATTACCGTCAAACAAAGCGATTTCAATCAACCCTGAATTCGACTATCAATTAGTTCAATTTGATGAAGAGCGTGTCATTTTAGTTAAAGATTTAGTTGAAAGCGTACAAAAAGCAGCAGATATAGAAACCGTTGAAGTATTAGGTGAAGTAAAAGGTGAAGCATTAGAGTTAATGCAATTCCAACACCCGTTCTACGATTATAGCGTGCCATTAATTTTAGGCGATCACGTAACGACTGACGGTGGTACCGGTTTAGTACACACTGCTCCGGATCACGGTCAAGACGACTTTGTCGTATCGAAAAAATACAACATTGAAATGGCAAGTTTAGTGGCAAATGACGGTAAGTTTATCTCAACTACCCCATTCTTTGCCGGCTTAGGTGTATTCGAGTCAAACGAAAAAGTTTTAGAAAAATTAAAAGAAACCGGTGCGTTATTAAAATTAGAACGTATCAAACATAGCTATCCACACTGCTGGCGCCACAAAACACCAATTATCTTCCGTGCGACACCTCAATGGTTTATCGGTATGGAAACACAAAGCTTACGTAAACAAGCGTTAGGTGAAATTAAATCAGTGCGTTGGATCCCAAGCTGGGGTGAAGCTCGTATTGATACGATGGTAGTAAACCGCCCTGACTGGTGTATCTCTCGTCAGCGTACGTGGGGCGTGCCGATGACAATGTTCGTTCACAATGAAACCGAAGAATTACATCCTCGCACACTTGAGATTTTAGAAAGTGTGGCTAAACGCGTGGAAGAAAAAGGCATTCAAGCATGGTGGGATCTTGATCCGGTTGAAGTGTTAGGCGAAGAAGATGCGAAAAACTACCGTAAAGTGCCGGATACGTTAGACGTATGGTTCGATTCAGGATCAACTTACGCTTCTGTTGTTGAAGCTCGTCCGGAGTTCAATGGTAACAATGCGGATATGTATCTTGAAGGTTCAGACCAACATCGTGGCTGGTTTATGTCTTCATTAATGCTTTCAACAGCGACAAACGGTAAAGCACCATACAAACAAGTGTTAACTCACGGTTTCGTAGTGGATGAAAAAGGCCGTAAGATGTCAAAATCTTTAGGTAACGTAATCGTACCTTCAGAAGTTTGGAACAAAAACGGTGCGGATATTTTACGTTTATGGGTGGCTTCAACCGACTATACCGGTGAAATCGCCGTTTCGCACAATATCTTAAACAGTGCCGGTGAATCTTATCGCCGTATCCGTAATACTGCACGTTTCTTATTAGCAAACTTAAATGGTTTTGATCCAAAACGTGATTTAGTAAAACCGGAAGAGATGATCGCACTTGACCGCTGGGCAGTAAGCTGTGCGCTAGAAGCACAGAACGATATTAAAGAAGCATACGATAACTATCAATTCCACACGGTAGTACAACGTTTAATGCGTTTCTGCTCTATCGAAATGGGTTCATTCTATTTAGATATTATCAAAGACCGTCAATATACAACTAAAGCTGACAGTCTTGCACGCCGTAGCTGCCAAACAGCGTTATGGCATATTGCAGAAGCGTTAGTACGTTGGATGGCACCGATTCTGTCATTCACAGCCGATGAAATTTGGGGTTACCTACCACAAGTGGAAGGTCGCGCGGAATTCGTCTTTACCGAAGAATTCTATGAAGGCTTATTTGGCTTAACCGAAGCGGATAAATTAGATGATGCTTACTGGCAACAAATCTTAAAAGTACGTGCCGAATCAAACCGTGTGTTAGAACAAGCACGTAAAGACAAAGTTATCGGCTCAGGCTTAGAAGCAAAAGTAACGGTTTATGCAAATGATGAAATCCGTGCAATGCTAGAACAACTTGGCAATGAGCTTCGTTTCGTACTGATCACTTCACAAGCGATTATCAAGCCGTTAAGTGAAGCGGATGTTACAGAAGGTGAAGTAGCAGGTCTTGCTGTGAAAGTTGAGCGTGCAGACGGTGAAAAATGTCCACGTTGCTGGCACTTCGCAACCGACATCGATACACATACAGAACATAGCTCAGTATGTGGACGTTGTGTAGAAAACGTAGCCGGTGCAGGTGAAAAACGTTCATTTGCTTAAACTTGCTTAAGTAATAAGATAACCTCGCACAATGTGCGAGGTTTCATATTGCAACGTTATTAAAATAACAGTCGTGAATTTTGTCGCAGAACGACAATGCTATACTAACCCGACATATATAATGTCAGGTCTATCATATAGGATCGTAAAATGCTCATTCTCAATAAATTCAATCACGCAAAAAAACAGCTGGAAGCATTGCGTTTTATTCCGCAAGCGGCGGATAAAGTAGAATTTCTAGCAGGTAGCCATGAGTTCAAGACTCGCATTTTACAGCTCATTAAAACTGCAAAAAAACGTATTTATTTGGCCGCTTTATATTTTGAACAAGATGAAGCGGGGCAAGAAATTTTAGAAGCGCTCTATCAAGCGAAATTAGCGAATCCAGACTTAGAAATTAAAATCTTGGTAGATTGGCATCGTGCACAGCGTGGTCGCATCGGTGAAGAAACAACCAGTTCGAATGCCGACTGGTATGCCAAAATCAAACAACAATATGGTTTACCTTTAGCGCAAGAAATTGAATTTTGGGGTGTACCGGTTAACGGTAGAGAGATTTTTGGTGTACTTCACCTCAAAGGTTTTATTTTTGATGATACTCTGCTATACAGCGGGGCAAGTATTAACAATGTTTATTTACAACAGTTAGAGCGTTATCGCTACGACCGTTATCACGTAATTGAAAACCGTGTTTTAGCAGATACGATTGTTGCATTTACTCAGCAACATATTTTATCAAATCAAGCGGTAAAACGTTTAGATCAGATTGAACGTCCGGCAACAGTAAAAATTCGTCCGTTAATCAAGGCATTTCGCAAACAGCTAAGCCAACAGAGTTACCAATTTGTAGGAGAGTCTCAAAATGATGAGCTCGGCTTATCACCGATTGTGGGATTAGGACGTAAAAACCGTTTAAATAAAACCATCGAAGCATTATTTTATCAAGTGCAAAATAAACTGACTATTTGCACACCGTATTTCAATTTTCCACGTTCGCTCCTAACCCGTATTTCATGGTTACTTGAGAACGGTAAGCAAGTAGAAATTATTGTCGGCGATAAAACGGCTAATGACTTCTATACACCGCCAGAAGAAAAATTCACAATGGCATTGGCATTACCTTATTTATATGAAAAAAACTTACGTGCATTTGCCAAACGCTTTGATTTTTATATTCAAAACAAGCAGTTAACCGTGCGTTTATGGAAAGATAGCGATAATACCTATCATCTAAAAGGTGTTTGGATTGATAATCGCTATATTCTACTAACCGGAAATAATTTAAACCCAAGAGCTTGGGGACTTGATGCGGAAAATGCGGTATTAATTCATGACCCGAACGCAGAATTAAGTGTAAAATCGGAAGCCGAATTAACGCAAATTCGTACTCATACGACTGTTTTAAAACACTATAGTGACTTAGAGCAAATTAACGATTATCCAGAAGCAGTACGAAAACTGTTAAAACGTTTTGGTCGAGTGAAACTAGATAAAGTCGCCAAAATGTTGTTATAAATTATTTAATTCATCACGGATAACATAGATTTATATAAAACTTTGTTATCCGTTGTTTATTTACAAAGGAATAAAAATGAGTGAACAAATTTATGGTATTCACGCCGTAAAAGCTTTCTTAGATAACGCACCGGAACGCTTAATTGAGGTCTTAGTGCTAAAAGGGCGTGAAGATAAACGTCTAAGCCCATTATTGAATGAGTTACAACGCTTAGGTATTTCCATTCAGCAAGTAAATCGCCAAACATTGGATAACAAAGCGCAAGGCGAAGTTCATCAAGGGATTATTGCGAAAGTAGTACCGCAAAAAGAGCTAAACGAGCACGATCTTGATGTAATCTTGAGTCAAAAGCAAAATCCGTTTTTATTAATTTTAGACGGTGTGACAGATCCACATAACCTTGGTGCTTGTTTGCGTACTGCAGATGTGGCAGGTGTGGATGCAGTTATCGTACCGAAAGATAAATCGGCACAACTTACCTCAACCGCTCGTAAAGTAGCTTGCGGTGCAGCTGAAACCGTGCCGTTAATTCGTGTCACCAATCTTGCTCGCACAATGCGAGAGCTACAAGAACAACATAATATCTGGATTGTCGGCACAGCTGGAGAAGCAACTTCCGGTATTTATCAAGCGAAATTAACTGGTGCTATCGCTTTAGTAATGGGAGCGGAAGGTGACGGTATGCGTCGTTTAACCCGTGAACATTGTGATCAGCTTATTAGTATCCCAATGGCTGGGTCGGTTTCTTCACTGAATGTTTCAGTTGCGACCGGCGTATGTTTATTTGAAATTGTACGCCAAAAACTGGCAGCGCAATAACCGCTAATTTCTTCAAATATGGGAGATGATAAAGCTTCATCTAAGTCACTGGGCATTTGCAAAGTTTGCTAAAAATTTAACCGCTTGTCTCTTCCATATTTTCTCTACTGATGACACGCTTCATACAGCGGTAATAATTGGCGAATGGTTTGGTAAATAAATTCCGCCATATCAATCTGATCGAAATCGGCTTTTCAATATTACGCCCGATACACCAAAAATCATCTTCATTTTTAAGTAACAACGAATCTGTTTCTTTAAGCGTTTTAAAATCGGCATACTCGCTTTCCGCACCGTGCCATACTTCAAAATCTTGGTATTGAGAACGTTCTAATTTTTCCAACCATTGATTATATTGCGCTAATGAAATCTGCGAACGATCCGCTCGGTAACAATGCCAATCCAAACACACCTGTAAACGTCGGCAATTTAAAATCACCGATAAAATTGCGGCCGAATTTCGGTTAAATTCATATTTATAATAAGCGAAAAAGTGTGCCCTCACCTGCCAACCGTTACACCACTTTTCAATATATGGTTCGGCAAACGGTATACCGAGCTGACGAGCCACTTCCAAATGCAACGCTTTCCATTTTTGCCACTCGGTTTTGTAATTCGCTTTAATGAGCGGAATATCTTCCGGACAATATTTTTTCATTTGCGCAAATTGAAAAAACGGAATTTCAAATAATTCACAACTTTTACTATTTAGCATTTTACTTCCTCAAATAAAAAACGGTTGAATTTGCAAATTTTTTCGCAAATTCAACCGCTTGTCATTAGTTTGGATTAGCTACGGGTGTAAACAAATTCCACACCTTCTTCATATTCTTCCGACCAATCATCATCAAAGTCATCCCAATCTTCTTCGATAGGATTTTGCATTGCTTCTTGATGATAATCATCCCATTTGAATTTCACTTCATCCGCTTCTTTATTTTCTTCCGCTACTTCACGAGGGTTCGCTTCGATAAAGTCCATAATGTCACGGGTAAGATTTTGCACGTTTTGACCGGTTGCAGCAGAAATTAAGTAATAATCGCCTTCCCAACCGATTTGTTCTGCGATTTCTTGGGCTCGAGCTTGTGCTTCTTCTTCACCAATCGTATCAATTTTATTGAAGACTAACCAAGTCGGTTTCTCCGATAATTTTTCGCTATATTGGTAAAGCTCGCTTTCAATCACCGAAATATTTTGTGCCGGATCGCTCTCGTCAATCGGCATAATATCGACTAAGTGAATTAGTACGCGGCAACGCTCAAGGTGTTTTAAGAAACGAATACCTAAACCGGCACCGTCTGCTGCACCTTCAATTAAGCCCGGAATATCCGCCACCACGAAACTGCGATCCGCACCGACACGTGCTACACCTAAACTTGGTACAAGTGTTGTAAACGGATAATCCGCCACTTTCGGTTTTGCTGCTGATACCGCACGGATAAAGGTTGATTTACCGGCATTCGGTAAACCAAGCATACCAACATCGGCAAGTAGCATTAACTCAAGTAATAGATCACGTTTTTCGCCCGGTGTACCGTTCGTTTTTTGACGAGGCGCACGGTTTACCGACGATTTAAAACGGGTATTACCTAAACCGTGATAACCGCCTTTTGCCACCAACATTTTCATACCATGTTTAGTTAAGTCACCGATGACTTCTTGGGTGTCATTATCGATCGCTCGCGTACCCACCGGTACACGTAAGGTAATATCGTTACCACGGTGTCCGGTACAGCCGGCACTACGACCGTTTTCGCCACGACCTGCGGCATAGCGTTTTTCAAAACGGTAGTCGATAAGCGTATTTAGGTTTTCGTCAGCGATTAAATAAACATCGCCGCCGTCACCACCATCACCGCCGTCCGGTCCACCTTTCGGGATATATTTTTCACGACGGAAACTCACACAACCGTTACCGCCATCGCCTGCTTCGACACGAATCAGGGCTTCATCAATAAATTTCATTGTTATTCCTTTTTACTCCCCCTTTAATTTTTACTCTCTTCCCTTACGGGAGAGAGACAGACTACGGATTCGTTCAGAAACCGTAGGCAGAGAGAGGGGGTATCATATTAAAAATTAACTTGTCTCCCCTCTCCCGAATTTCAATTCTAAACGAATTGAAATTATCCCTCTCCGACAAGGGAGAGGGTCATCTAAAAGAGGGAAAATGTTTTACATTTTTTCAATCGTCTTAATACCTAAGAGATCTAAACCTTGTTTTAGCGTTTTCGCCGTTAATGTGGCTAAACGTAAACGACTGTTCTTCACATTTTCTTCCGCATTCAGCATCGGACAAGCTTCGTAGAAACTTGAGAACGCACCGGCTAATTCGTACAAGTATTGGCAAAGAATATGCGGCATACCATCTTTTGCTACACCGTTTAGCACTTCTTCAAACTGTAAAAGTTTGACCGCTAACGCACGTTCTTTATCTTCGATTAAGCCAATTTCGCCGTTTAAACCGTTTGCATTAATGCCCGCACGATTGAAAATCGAACGGATACGAGTATAAGCGTATTGCATATATGGCGCGGTGTTGCCTTCAAAGGTCAACATATTATCCCAATCGAATACGTAGTCTGTGGTACGGTTTTTCGAGAGATCCGAATATTTCACCGAGCCGATAGCAACCGCTTCCACTACCGCCGCTTTTTCTTCTGCAGTTAAATCCGTTGAACGCTCTGAAATTAATTTATCCGCACGTTCAACCGCTTCATCTAATAGATCTTTTAATTTAACCGTACCGCCCGAACGAGTTTTAAACGGCTTGCCGTCTTTACCTAACATCATACCGAAGAAAGGATGTTCGAGGCTGAAACTTTCCGGCACATAACCCGCTTTACGGGTAATTAACCACGCTTGTTGCATATGTTGTGCTTGGCGAGAATCCGAGAACACTAACACACGATCCGCATTTAACGTTTCATAGCGATATTTCGCTGCGGCAATATCAGTCGTGGTATATAAAAAACCGCCGTCTTTTTTCTGTACGATCACGCCCATCGGGTCACCATCTTTGTTCTTAAATTCCTCTAAGAACACCACCAATGCGCCGTCGTCTTCCACCGCTAAACCTTTTGCTTTTAGATCTGCCACGATTTCAGGCAACATTGGGTTGTAAAGGCTTTCGCCCATCACATCTTTTTCTGAAAGCGTAACGTTTAAACGGTCGTAGTTTTCTTGGTTGTGGTGCATAGTAATATCTACCAATTTTTTCCACATCGTACGGCAATATTCATCACCGCTCTGTAGTTTCACCACATAGTTACGCGCTTTTTCAGCAAACACTTCATCACTGTCGTAATGTTCTTTTGCCGCACGGTAAAACGCTTCCAAATCACTTAATTCCATTTGGCTGGCGTGTTCATTTTCCATTTTTTCCAAGTATGCGATTAACATACCGAATTGCGTACCCCAGTCGCCTACATGGTTGGCACGAATCACATTGTTACCTAAAAATTCTAAGGTACGCACCACCGCATCACCGATAATGGTTGAACGTAGATGACCCACGTGCATTTCTTTTGCTACGTTCGGCGAAGAATAGTCGATCACGATAGTTTGCGGATTTGCAGTTTTAATTCCGAAATTGACCGCTTGTAATGCTTCGCTCGCTTGGCTTGCTAACCATTGCTGATTTAAGAAAATATTGATAAAGCCCGGGCCGGCAATTTCTAATTTATCGGCAATACCGTTTAAATCGGCGTTATCTAAAATTTTCTGAGCAAACTCACGAGGGTTCATACCCAATTTTTTTGCAGCGCCCATTGCACCGTTTGCTTGATAATCGCCGAACTCCGGTTTACCCGATTGACGTACAAGCGGCTCAACATTGCTTTCTGCGCCAGCCGCAATCATTGCTTGTTTAATTTTGTCTGATAAAATCTGTTGAATATTCACGAATATATAACCTTTTTCTACGTGCAATTTTCTGCACGAACTAAATTAAAAAATCCGAATAGTGCAGAAAATTGCACCCTAAAGGAAAAACGCTCTATGATACAAGAAAATGCAAAATTTTACGAGAAAATGACCGCTTGTTTTGGTGATTTTTCTGAATTTCAACAAAAAATCCAGCAAATTGCCCACTTGGCAATGCTGGATTTAAATCAGTTTAAAATTGACCACTTAGCGGTCAGAATGAATGATTGGCAGACTGCTGAACAATGGCTTTCTTTCTTACTTGAACAGGGTGAATTATTAAAAGAAAGTGAAGTAAATGGGCGACCGATAGCGCTTATTAAGCTTAATCAGCCGCTAGCTTTTTTAGGACAAGAAGTCTCAATTATCGAATTACCGTTCCCCAAAGATAAAATTTATCCGCAACAAGGTTGGGAACATATTGAAATTGTTTACCCAATGAAAAAAAATGAAACGGCTGAGCAATGGACTGAACGTACGTTAAAACAGTTTCACTTATTGATTAATGCCAATCTTGCGCTTAAAATCAGCCAGCCTAAGGTGGAGGGAGAACAGTTACCTAATCCAAGTATTGCAATTTCAGTCAAGAATGCAACTTATTGCAATACTTATTGTCTCAAGCTCCACCCTTATGATATAAATGAGGTGATTCGTTCGGAAAGTCATTTCTGAGCAATTTTTCATTGGAGAATAATATGAAAAAATTAAGTTTCGCAGCAGCTTTAATGGCAAGCTTAACACTTGTAGGTTGTGCAAATACTGATATTTATAGCGGTAGCGTATATAGTGCCGGCCAAGCGAAAGAAGCTCGCTCAATTAGCTATGGTACAATCGTTTCTGTACGCGATGTAAAAATCCAAGCAGATAATCAAGGTGTATTAGGAACTGTTGGTGGCGGTGTTCTTGGTGGCGTAGCCGGTTCAACCTTCGGCGGTGGTAGCGGTCGTGCAGTAGCAACAGCAGTTGGTGCAGTTGCTGGTGCAATTATCGGTAATACCGTTGAAGAAAAAGCGACTCAAGTTTCTTCATTAGAAATGGTGATTCGTAAAGATGACGGCAAAGAAATTGTTGTTGTTCAGAAAAAAGAAAAAGGTTTCGTGCCGGGTAAACGTGTTCGAATCGTAGGTTCAAACTCAGACCTGAACGTATCCGTTCTTTAAAATCTATCTAAGGATATTACATAATGAAAAAATTTTCTCTCGCTGTATTAGCAACTGTTACGCTTGCAGCTTGTACGCAAGACTTTTATGCAGATAAAGGTAATGCGACCGTATTAAGTTCTAAAGATCTTTCTAAAGATGTCGTTGAACTCACTGTTCGTAAAGATAATGGTGAAGTTGTAACGATGATTCGTGAATATGACTCTCACGCTGCTGTTGGTGCACGTGTAAAAGTGTCAGACAATTATGAAAATAAAGATGCGGATTTAAAAACAATTCATCGTTATGAATTTAAATAATCAGCACTATTAAACTGAAAGCCCTGAACTCTCGTTCGGGGCTTTTTGCTATGCTTACAACCAACGCCGTACTTGTTGGCAATATTGGGTAAAGCGTTCACCAAATTTTTGCTGCAAATATTGTTCTTCCGGTTTTATTTGGAAGCGATTTAAATAACATACAAATCCAATAATCACTAGTGAAGCAAGATATCGGTTCAGCCATATTGCCCATGCAATCAGCAAAAACATTAATCCTAGATACATCGGGTTACGGCTAAAGCGGTAGATTCCTGAGGTAACTAATAACGAACTTTGTTGCGGAGTAAAAGGACTAATAGTTGTTTGCGCTTTTTTCAAAGCATAAAGCCCCGCTATACTTACAGCAATGCCGATTCCGGCAAATAAAAAACTGAGCCATTGCGGAAATGGATAATGCTCACCTCCTGGTAATAAATAAATTAACAACAAGCAAGACACAAACAATAATGGTGGCGGTAGTTTAAGTTCCATAATATGTAAATTTCCGCTAAAAAATAACCGCTTGCAGTATGCCACAAGCGGTCAAATTCAAATGATTTTTTACAAATTACACGTTAAAGCGGAAGTGCATTACATCGCCGTCTTGTACGATATAATCTTTACCTTCTAAACGCCATTTACCCGCTTCTTTCGCACCAGTGTCGCCTTTATTATCAATAAAGTCTTGATAGCCGATCACTTCCGCACGAATAAAGCCTTTTTCGAAGTCAGTATGAATTACCGCAGCCGCTTTTGGCGCTGTCGCACCGACAGACACCGTCCAAGCACGCACTTCTTTTACACCTGCAGTGAAGTAAGTTTGTAGATTTAACAAACGGTAACCAGCACGAATTACACGGTTTAGGCCCGGTTCTTCAATACCTAAATCTTGTAAAAATTCTACTTTTTCTTCGTCATCTAATTCAGCAATTTCCGATTCAATCGCAGCGCATACCGGCACAACTACCGCGCCTTCTTTTTCCGCGATTTCACGTACGCGATCTAAATACGGGTTGTTTTCAAAGCCATCTTCGTTCACGTTCGCAATATACATTGTCGGTTTTAAAGTTAAGAAGTTATAACCTTTAATTGCGTGTAATTCGTCTTTGTCTAAATCAACCGAACGAATCATTCCGGCATTTTCAAGCACCGGTAAGATTTTTTCCATAATCGATAATTCAAATTTTGCGTCTTTATCGCCACCTTTCGCACGTTTTTGTAAGCGTTGAATCGCACGTTCGCAGCTGTCTAAATCCGCTAATGCAAGTTCGGTGTTGATGATTTCAATATCATCCGCCGGATCAATTTTACCAGCAACATGTACGATATCGTCATTTTCAAAACAACGCACTACGTGACCGATCGCATCCGTTTCACGAATATTGGCTAAGAATTTATTACCTAAGCCCTCGCCTTTACTTGCACCGGCAACTAAACCTGCAATGTCCACAAATTCCATTGTGGTTGGAAGTACACGCTCAGGTTTCACGATTTCCGCCAATGCGTCTAGACGCGGATCCGGCATCGGTACTACGCCGGTATTCGGCTCGATGGTACAGAACGGGTAGTTAGCCGCTTCAATACCCGCTTTGGTTAACGCATTGAAAAGGGTCGATTTACCAACGTTCGGTAAACCCACTATACCACATTTAAATCCCATAATTTCCTCTTAATTTTCACGGAATACACGGAAGAACACAAAAATACAAGCGGCCTGATTTTGCTAAAAATTTGCAAATTTCGACAAGAAAATAACCGCTTACCGCCAAATTCTTCCGTAATAAATAATATTATGCTTTAAAGCCATTGAGACGATTGGTTGCTTTTGTCATGCCGTCTTTAAATAACACATCTACACAACGACTGGCTTCATCCACCGCCGCATTAATTTTTTCTTGATCCTGCGGACTTGGTTTACCCAGCACATAACCAGCAACCAACTCTTTACTGCCTGGATGCCCGATACCGATACGTACACGGTAGAAATTATTACTGTTGCCAAGGCAGGCAATAATATCTTTCAAACCGTTATGACCGCCATGACCACCGCCCTGCTTAATTTTTGCCGCACCCGGCGGTAAATCCAATTCATCGTGTGCGACTAAAATTTCTTCCGGTTTGATTCGATAGAAATTGGCTAAAGCACCGATCGCTTTACCGCTTAAATTCATAAAGGTCGTTGGTACAAGCAAACGAACTTCCCCGCCAGCGGCATTAATTTTTGCGACTTTGCCGAAGAATTTCGCTTCTTCTTTTAAGCTGACATTAAATTGACGGGCAATTTCATTAATTAGCCATTCACCGGCATTGTGGCGAGTATCTTCGTATTTCGCCCCCGGATTCGCTAATCCAACGATAAGTTTAATTTGCGACATTCTCTGTCCTATTTGGTTAACAGGGAAAAGCCCTAAAATGAAAAGTCGTTATTGTAGGCAAAAAGGGCATTTTCTACAAGAAAAATGCCCTTTTTTAACAGAATTTATACCACTAAAGAATTTGTAGCTTCATGGCTATTTTGAACTGCTTTCGGATCCTCACCGTATTTATTCGTTGCACGTTGACCGTCTTTAAAAATTAAAAACAACACAAAAATCCACACACAGCCGATACTTGCAAGCGTCAAAAGATATAATGAATACTCAGCTCCGCTAATCGCTCCGCCCAGTTCTCGAGCTAGAGCAAGAACACTAGCAACACTTAATACGATAACGACCAGATAAGGTAGTAACTGCCACCAGCCTGAATAGCCTAAATCATGTAAGCGGCGAGTGGTAACGCTGATCATCGGAATCAGAATAGCAAACTGATAGAGATATAAAACGATTTGTAATCCGTTCGCTATACCTTCTAAGCCAATCGCTACGCAAACGCCGACTAAAACATTTAACATTATCGAAATCAGCATATTGATTAAATAAAACCAACCGTATTCTCTACGTCTGGCACGATCAAAAAAGTTAAAACTTCTTTTTAACGCAAATAAACACCAATTCATCTTATGCTCCTTTTATTTAATTTTAATTATGAATGTTGGTTTGTTTAATACTGAATACTTTGGACTCTTACCATAGCGATTAGTAAATGGCAGCCCATCTTTAAATGTTAGATATAAAAAAGAGGCAAAAATGATAACTATATTGATAGTTATAATCATTTCCCCCTTATTTTAAAGAGTATATTTGTTCTACTATTTCATCAGGCATAAAGGCAAGCGTACTCATGAATGTATTTATAATGACTAAAAATTGAATAGCCTAAATCATGTAAACGTCTTACTGTTACACTCATCAATGGCAATAGCAACAAAATATCTAAGGCAGAATTGATAAAATTAGCTGCATCAGCAATATCGGGTAAATGTAACGCAAACATTACCTTGGCAAAAACCAAATTAACCAACTACTTGCTTCATAAACCAGAATAAACCAAGCGAATTCCAAACGTCGAGCCCGCCCAGAGTAATCAAACGTATGACGCAACACATACATAAACCATTCCATTCATACCTCCTAACAATCGCATATCAAATAATAATTATTCTTTTCTATAAATTTTGAAGCAAATTGGATTAATTGTCACTCTATTTGAATAAATTTGCATACTTAGGTTGTTCTAAGCCCATAAATCAGCGAAAATAGCCCAATATTTTTAAGGTGGCTTGTCCACCTTTTTATTTCAATTTTAACCTAGAGAAAAGCATGTCATATCCACAAGAAGTCAATAAACGTCGCACCTTTGCGATTATTTCTCACCCCGATGCGGGTAAAACCACCATCACCGAAAAAGTTTTACTTTACGGAAACGCAATCCAAACCGCCGGCTCAGTAAAGGGTAAAGGTTCTAGCGCTCACGCAAAATCCGACTGGATGGAAATGGAAAAACAACGTGGTATCTCTATTACAACGTCTGTAATGCAATTTCCTTACAATGATTGTTTAGTCAATTTATTAGATACGCCCGGACACGAAGACTTTTCCGAAGATACTTACCGTACACTAACAGCGGTAGATAGCTGCTTAATGGTTATCGACAGTGCAAAAGGTGTTGAAGAACGTACGATTAAACTAATGGAAGTTACTCGTCTGCGTGATACGCCGATTTTAACCTTTATGAATAAACTCGACCGTGATATCCGTGATCCGATGGAGTTATTGGATGAGGTTGAAAGCGTACTGAAAATTCGTTGTGCGCCGATTACTTGGCCGATTGGTTGCGGTAAATTATTTAAGGGCGTATATCATATTACTAAAGACGAAACCTATCTATACCAATCAGGTCAAGGCTCAACCATTCAAGAAGTACGTATCGTAAAAGGCTTAAATAGTCCGGAGCTTGATGCAGCGGTTGGCGATGATTTAGCGAACCAGTTACGTGAAGAATTAGAATTAGTGCAAGGTGCGTCAAACGAATTTGATCACGAAGCCTTTATCAACGGCGAGCTCACACCGGTATTTTTCGGTACGGCATTAGGTAACTTCGGTGTTGATCACTTCTTAGATGGTTTGACCGAATGGGCACCAAAACCGCAAGCGCGTCAAACCGATGTCCGTACGGTAAAGTCAAGCGAAGAAAAATTCTCAGGTTTCGTATTTAAGATCCAAGCGAATATGGATCCGAAACACCGTGACCGAGTGGCATTTATGCGTGTTGTGTCAGGCAAATACGAAAAAGGTATGAAACTCAAACACGTGCGTATCGGTAAAGATGTGGTGATTTCAGATGCGTTAACCTTTATGGCGGGTGACCGTTCACACGCTGAAGAAGCCTATGCCGGCGATATTATCGGTTTACACAATCACGGCACGATCCAAATCGGCGATACTTTCACCCAAGGTGAAGTAATGAAATTTACCGGTATTCCAAACTTTGCACCGGAATTGTTCCGCCGTATTCGTTTGAAAGATCCGCTCAAGCAAAAACAATTGTTAAAAGGTTTAGTGCAACTTTCGGAAGAAGGTGCGGTACAGGTGTTCCGCCCATTAATGAACAATGACTTGATTGTCGGTGCGGTCGGTGTGCTTCAGTTTGACGTGGTGGTTTCTCGCCTGAAAACCGAATATAACGTGGAAGCGATTTATGAAGCGGTAAACGTAGCAACTGCCCGTTGGGTTGAATGTCAGGATGCGAAGAAATTCGAAGAGTTTAAACGCAAAAACGAACAAAACCTCGCATTAGACGGTGGTGATAACTTGACTTATATTGCTCCGACTATGGTGAACTTAAATCTGGCGCAAGAACGCTATCCAGATGTCGAGTTCTTCAAAACACGTGAACATTAATCGAAAACAAGCGGTCGATTTCCTGCAAAACCTCGGTATTATGTAGCAGTTGCACAAAGATTTAACCGATTAAAAACCTTAAAATCCCTATTGAAATTTTAACTCGATAGGGATTTTTATTATGGCACAAAAGTTGCTGAAGCACGAGTTAGTGGAACGCCTATTAAATCTAAAAGAAAAACAAGATGAGCTGACGGTGCAAATGCAGTGTTTGTCACAAGAGATTAACGCATTAGCTCAACCTTATATGCCGAAAGAACCAAAACCGCAGCCCTTGATTACGATGCGATTAGTCGCTCAAGTTTTGCGTGAAAATCCCGATTGGATGTTTTGTGGGGAGATTGCTGAAAAAGTCTTAATATTGGGAGGAATGCCACAATTTATTGATGTCGGTGATAAGCATTATAACGCAGTTAACCGCATACTGGCGAAATTACATAAAAGGGGAATTATTGAACGTTGCCTCAGATCTTGGCGATTAAAGCCTTTGGAATAGAAAATAGCGGTATTTATCCGCTATTTTTGTTTCAGTCGCCATTTGACATCAGTCACGCCTCTTTCTAGTCGTTCTACTACACCTTTTGCCAGCCAATGTTTTAACGCGCCACGCACGGAAACCGTATGTTTCGGACGAACGATAGGGTCTTGTCCGTCTTTTATTAAGACAATCTCAGTGATTTCATTAACCGTGAAATAATGGTCGGGTTGAGCTTTAAGTATCGCTAAGACCATTGGTCTTAATTTTCCACGGAATCTATGTTTGTAGGTTCGATATGAATAAACCTCAGTATCGTATTCATCGGTTAAGGTTTCATCTTCCATCACTTTAAGGGCATCGTTGAGCTTTTGGATTTTTCTTTCGACTAATTCAAGATGTTCTAGCACTTGTGTTCGTTCACGCTGCAAGCGGTCGATTTTAGCCTGAATTTGGCTAAAGTAGATTTTGTTTCCCATTACATTATCAGCCTTTCTGCTTGTCTATGATTACCTTGCCAATAACCTTGCCAGTCCGTTGTATTGTCGGTAGCAAGACATTGCCCGAGTGTACTGTTAAATAGGCTTAAATTATCAACACGGCGATTATCTTCACGATAAGCACATTCATTGGCGCAGTTATCAAGATACTTATTACTGATTTTATGATGTGTGCCAATAATCATACGCTTAAAGCGACTGAAATAGCTTTCTGCAAGATTGTTAGTTATACCTT
>NZ_GL831080.1:663336-666827 GCF_000188255.1 Actinobacillus ureae ATCC 25976 | reverse complement strand
AAGCCTACAAGCCTACAAGCCTACAAGCCTACAAGCCTACAAGCCTACAAGCCTACAAGCCTACAAGCCTACAAGCCTACAAGCCTACAAGCCTACAAGCCTACAAGCCTACAAGCCTACAAGCCTACAAGCCTACAAGTAGCCTATTATCTAAATATCAACCTTGCAAATTTATTTGGGGAGGTTGTTAATGGCTATTTTTAAAACTGAAGATATTGTTAGAGATGAAGCTGGAAAAATTCTTGGTTTTGACCATAATTTAAAATCTACAACTTTAGGGATTGGAGTCGGGCAACTTACGACATTCAAACAACTCGGTTTTAAATCAGATAAAAAGCCTGATGGATGGTATTTACCTAGTAATTCTAATGATGTCGCAATAATTCTTGAAACAAAAAATAGTAACGAAGACATTAAAAAAGAAAAATGGATTGATGAATTATTTTCTAATATAGACATTATTTCAGGTAAATATAAAAAGATTATTGGTATTCTCTATAATGGCTATAATGTTGATGTATATAAAAATAAAGAACTAATCAATACAGCTAAAACTCTTCAAGATAAACAATACTATATAGATCTATTTAAAGATAACAGCATAGACAAAAATAGAATCTATTCTTTAACTAAAAAAATTAATGATTTATTACACTTCAAATTCGGTATTAAAAATTTGTATCATCGAATGATTTTTACCGCATCAGCATTAGTGGTAGAGCGATTTGGCGGTAATTTAGGGGCAATTAAAAATAACGGTTATGAGCCATTTCGTAATAAAATTTACGATACATTAGCTAAGTCATTGCAGGAACATCGCAGGCAAAATCTTAAAATTGATATTTTACTTGAAGTATATAGCGAAATTAGAATGAATGTCGTGGAAAACCAAGATGACATCAATTCTTTTATTGATAGCGTGATTGATATTTCCCATTCTGTTAATTCTGATAATTGGAATGGCGAAGATGTAATGGGGATTTTCTTTAATGAGTTTAACCGCTATAAGAAAAAGTCCGAGAGTGGGCAAGTATTTACCCCTGAGCATATTACCTCTTTTATGTATGACTTAATCGGAGTTAGCCATAATGATAAAGTGCTAGATGCTACCTGTGGTAGTGGTGGATTTTTAGTGAAAGCAATGGCAAATATGATTAAAGAAGTGGGTGGTATAAATACAATTGAAGCAGAAAATATCAAGAAATATCAGTTATTCGGTATAGAGTTTGACAGAGAAATTTTCGCACTAGCCTGCGCCAATATGCTCATTCACAAAGACGGGAAAACCAACCTAGAACAGCTAGATACAAGAGAAACACAAGCTTGTGAATGGATAAAATCTAAACCTATAACTAAAGTATTGATGAATACTCCATATGAACGCAAATATGGTTGTAAAAAAATTGTAGAAAATGTACTCGAAAATGTGCCAATCGGGACAAAATGCGCCTTTATCTTACCAGATAAAAAACTAGAAAAAGACAAAATGGGTGGATTGCTCAAAAAACATACGTTAGAAAGTATAATCAAACTTCCTGAAAGCCTGTTTGATGCGGGTGTTACCACCAGTGTTTTTGTATTTGAAACAGGTAAGCCACAGAAGGAACGAAAAATTTTTGCTTGCTATATGGAAGATGATGGCTTGGAGCGAGTGAAAAATCAAGGACGACATGACATTAAAAATCGCTGGGCTGAGATTGAACGCTATTGGCTAGAAGTAGTATTGATGAAAACAGACGAAAAATATAAAACACATCAATGGCTAGATCCAAACGAATGTTTATCGTATCAAAAACCACAGCAAGAATTTGAGATCTTTGAAGAGGATTTTAAAAAAGTTATCTTGGATTATATTTTATTTGAAAATGGTGTTGATGTGAAAACCTTTAATGATAATTTGCTTAATAAAGTTCTATATCAATCAGAAATTAAAAATAATCAAATCGTATTAAACCTAAAAGGGGAAAACGATGAATAGATTAGATATTTCAAATTGGAAAGAGTTTAAGATTTCAGAGTTATTTATTACTGAAACAAATAAAAACAAACTACAAGTTCCAACAGGAGCAGCAATCGCAAAAAAAGATTTAACTGACGGTGATATACCAAGAGTTACCGTAACAAATATGAATAACGGAATTGTTGGATATTATAAAAATGTTCAATCTGATGATTATCGAGTGTATGAAAATTTTATATCCGTTTCTTTTTTAGGAACAATTTTCTATCACCCATATCAAGCCAGTCTTGATATGAAGGTTCATTGCTTAAAGTTAAAGGAAAGGAGATTAAATAATTATATTGCTTTTTTTCTGATTAGTATTATTAAAAAACAAGTAAGCTATTTTGCTTATAATGATCAACTTCCCAGCTCTACTCTAACAGGGTTATCTATATTATTACCTGTAAAAAATAATGAGCCAGACTGGGAATATATGGAGAACTACATTAAGCGGTTATATTTTATAAAGAGAGGTGGTATTTCTACCGTCGTAAACTATGTAGGAAAACCAACAACAAAACGTGTAGACATAACAAAGTGGGGAATTTTTCAAATTGGCAAATTATTTGAGATTAAACGCCCAGATAGTCGGAGTATTAAACAATATGAAGATGGCTCAGTACCTTTTGTGTCATCAGGCAATTTTAATAATGGTATTGATAAATTTGTTACACCTCTCAGTGATGAATGTTTAGATAGAGGTAATTGTATAACGATTAGTCCTGTTGATGGTAGTTGTTTTTATCAACCAACAGATTTTCTTGGTCGTGGAGGAGGGGGAAGCTCAATCATTTTGTTATATAACGATAATCTTAATGAAAAAAATGGTATGTTTATAAGTACAATTTTAAGAAAAACATTAAGTAGACTTTATGAATATAATGATATGGGAAGTTCTAATTCAATTAAACAAGAAAAAATAAAATTACCAGCTACGGCGAACAATCAACCAGACTGGGAATATATGGAGAACTATATAAGCTATTTATTTCAGCAACAAAATAATAGTTTACAACAGCTACTTTAAAATATATATAAGCAATCCCTTTCGGGATTGCTTTTTATTCTTGCAAATCGAACAAATTTCGATCTAAAATACTGCCTACTTTAGGCAAATCTTCTCATTTGCTTTTTTTATATTTAATTTGTTCAACCAATTTAACTAGAGAAACGCGACCTATTGGGCATAAAGCAATAAGTCAGGAGCTAATTATGAATGTTGAACAAATAAATGAAAAAGAAGCAAACGCCACCACAATTACTTTCTGCCTATCGCAATTTATCTATCTCTGCGATCTATGATTTATCTGATACTGAAGCCCTTATCTTTCTGAAAAATGCCCGTTGGGGAAACTCTCATTGTTTTCATACTGTTCAATGTTCTCATTGTCAGATTGAGTATAAAGCCTATTTTATTTCTTCTCGTAAGCAATGGCAGTGCAAACATTGCCAACATCGTTTTTCTGTAAAAAGTGGTACTATTTTTCAG
>NZ_GL831080.1:633292-663286 GCF_000188255.1 Actinobacillus ureae ATCC 25976 | reverse complement strand
CAATTATAGTAAAAACAATGCCCTTATCGAAATAAGGGCATTTTTGTGCAGTTTTGTTTAAATTTTGGTCTTTGTGCAACTGCTACATAATACCGGAATTTTTTGCAAAAAATCACCGCTTGATTTAAGTAAAAAATGCGACCTTAAGGTCGCATTTTTCTTATATCTGATTCAAAGTACAAATTACCAGAAATAACCCATACCTACGGAGCCGCCAAGTTCTTTACGTGTATTTGCACTGAAAGATACTTTCACGCCAACACCGCTTGGTAGAGATTGTGAGTAACCTACCGCTACCGCACTTTGGCTTTCATATTGACCAACCGCTGCCGTAACACCTGATTGACCTGCCGGTGCTTGTAATAAACCAGCCGTAGCAATTGCAGATACCGTACCGGCTTTACGATCTTTGTTTAAACGGTTCAGACGTTTGTCAAAATCATTATGTGTTTGATTTAACTGGCGTACATTTACTGCGTCACCTGCTTCAACACCATCCGCAACATTAGTAATACGTTTGTTATTCATATTAATGCCGTTGCTATCAATCGTTGGGCCATTCTTAACTGAAACCGAATCCGCCGTTACTTTCGCAAAAGTCGGATTATCGATAGTCGCTACAGTAATCGTATTCGCATTTTGAGTAATTGCAATATTTTTACCTGAATGTACTGCTACCGTTTCACCCGATTTCACGTTATGGGTAGTAACTTTACCATCTGCTGCTTTAGTTGAAACATTCACGCCTTTATTTGCTGCCGCTGCCGTATCAATCTTAGCTTTCACTTCATCAGATAAGCCATATACCACTTTGCTTTGACCGTCTGTAGTCACATTTAGATCTGAAGTCGCACCAAAGGTTAAGCTATCGCCTTGTTCCAATGTCCAAGTATCCACTAACGTATCAGCACTATTTGTACCGGCTTTAACATTGCTAATTGTTTTATCTGCCGCATCAATACCTGATGTCGTAAGCTCTGGTCCATTTGTTACGCTGACAGAAGTGCTTGCAACTGCTTGGTTAGCATTCATTACATTACTATCAATACGCGCAATCTCAGAAGAGCCTGCAACAATTTGATCTGCATTTACACGTGCAGAGGTTGCTATATCTGCAGTAGATACGACAGCTAACGTCTCAAGGAATGCTTCCGCCGTAGCACTATCTACACTTTCCAGAACAAGGTTTACCGGATCTACTGTCATCGTCATTAATTCAGGATCTGCGCTAAAATCCTCAAAACTATCTAATGATCTTCTGCTACGGCTACTTCTAGGTACAGCCTCTGTACTCTCCGCTTCACTGGTTAAGCCTGTGTTACTTACTAACTCTAAAGGAGCAATGTTTGGATAATAAAGTAATGCATTACTCACTAAAATTTGATATAGCTGTCCACCATTGATTGCATCTGTACTGAATTCAGAAATATCACCAGCGGCTAAATTAGTAATACCACTTGAACTAATTTGCGGACCATTAGCAACATTAATTGTTTTTACAACATGTAAGTTATCTGTATTTACTGTATTATTTGAAGAGAAACTTGCCGTACGGATTCTATTCGCATCAAATACACCTGAAACCGCTAATGATTCTGTTCTTACACGAGCTGCATCAATCACACCTGAAGCTGCTAATGACCCCGTTCTAACACGTGCTGCATCAATAATACCTGATGCGGCCAAATAATTTGTATTAACTTTTTCCGCATTCACTTTTTGTGAATTTACTGTATTTGAAGCAGTTAACGATGCCGTATTAATTTGCGTTGCATTCACCGCATTTGATGCTGTTAACAACGCCGTATTAATTTGTGTCGCATTAACCGCATCTGATGCCATTAATGAAGCGGTGTTAATTTGGGGTGCATTTACTGCGGCACGAGCGGTAATAGAATCAGTATTCACTTGAGTTGCATTTACCGCTTTTGCATCAACTGTTGTTGATTTTACGTTTTCCGCATTCATTTTTTGTGAATTCACCGCATTTGAAGCGGTTAACGATGCGGTATTAATTTGGGTTGCATTTACTGCATTTGATGCGGTTAATGATGCTGTATTGATTTTCGTCGCATTCACTGCATCAGAAGCCGTTAATGAAGCAGCGTTGACTTGGGTAGCATTTACTGCACCTGATGCAGTAATAGAACCCATATTAATTTGAGTTGCATTAATTGCATCACTACGTAATGTCGTTGTCTTTACTGACGAAAATGCGACATTATCAGCAGAAGAAATATTTAATGTATTTCCTTGTGCTGCAAGGTTTAAATTATTATCTGAATTAACAATAACTTTATTTAAGTTATCCGCAGTAACAGTTGCCGTGGTTAATTCATTTGCCATAGATGTTGTATAAAGAGATGATAAAGCTAATGCAATTATCGTTTTACTCATTTTCTTATTGACATACATATTCCCACCTCAAATTAAGGAATTTGATTTCTTTCAGTTAAATTTTATTTATTCTTTATCAAATTAATCGTAAACAACATTCAATCTTATTTAGATAAATAATCTAATAAGGAACTAAATGAATATATATCTTTTAATCTATATTTACTGACTAATCGGATCTCCACTATAAAAATATATTCTTTATTACACATCGGATTTGCTTGGTTATCTTTACAAAACAAATAACTACTTTTTTATGGATTTATGATAGAGTCAGCGCCATATCTGTAAAATACCTGACTAAATTAAAAGGAAATTATAATGAAAAAATGGCTATTCCCATTACTTGCAACTACACTGTTTACTGTGGGTTGTGAAGATAAATCGGTTGCTCAAAACATCCAACAAGACACGAAAAAAACTGAAATAAATGAATTAAAAAACAATGAGTTAACACAAGTTACCGTTATTGCGCCTTGGGAACTAAATAGCTTACATCCGACTCAATCCGGTGTTATTTTCCAGCGAATGAACTTAGCAGAGACCTTAGTTGAAGCAAGTGAAAAAGGAGAGTTAATCCCTGGGCTTGCGACTGAATGGAAAAGCAATGAAGATGCAACGGAATGGACTTTCACCTTACGAGATGCCACCTTCCATAACGGTGAAAAATTAAATGCTCAAATTGTTGTAAAGAATTTAAATTTAGTAATGAATCAACCAAGCATTCTAAAAAAGGCATTTATTAAAGAAATTAATGTTTTAAATCAGAATCAAATTAAATTTAAATTAACAAAATCCTTTGTACCGTTCCCTGCATTTTTAACCCATTATTCAACAATTATTTTAGCTGAAGAATCATTTAATGAAAAAAATGAAGTTGTTAAATTAATCGGTACAGGCGCATTTAAAGCAAATAAAATTGAAGCCCCGCAAAAAATAGAAGCAATTCGCTTTGAACAATATTGGGGAGAAAAACCTAAAGTTCTTCATGCAAATTATTTAGCAAGCAGCCGTAGTGAAACTCGCGTATTAATGGCTCAAAGCGATGCAACATCATTAGTGTTTAACTTAGATACGGCGAGTGTTGCTCGTTTAAAAAACAATCCTGATTTAACTTTAACCAGTAGTCCAATTGCTCGTACGATTCAGATGAAAATGGATGTGGCTAAACCGTTTTTTAAAGACTTAGCAGTTCGCCAAGCACTTTCACAAGCAATTAACCGTAAAGCGATTGCAGAGCAAGTATTAAAAATCGAAGATGGTGTAGCTGATCAAATTCTACCGAAAGCCTTTGCAGATTGGCGCGTAGAAAATAAAGATGAAAATGTAGATATCGCAACAATCAAGCAGAACCTGATTGCAGCCGGTTACCAATTCAATACTGAAGGAAAATTAACCGATAATGCAGGCAAACCGTTCCGCTTCACATTAAGAACCTTCTCAGATCGTCCGGAATTACCAATTATTGCTACAATTTTGCAAGCGCAATGGAAACAAATCGGGATTGATGTGAATGTGTCTGTAGGTAACTTTAGTGAAATCCCTGCCGGTCACCAAGACGGTAGTTTAGAGATGGCGTTATATGCGCTGAACTATGGTAAAACCATCGATCCGTTCGGTGTAATCGTACAAGATTATGCGAAAGGCGGCAGTGATTGGGGCGTGATGAACTGGAATAACGAACTATTAGCGCAAACGTTAGAGAAAATCGAAACGGAACGTGATCCGCAACAAGCTAAACAGTTAAAGCAAACTGTTAGCCAAATCATTCACGATGAGTTGCCGATTATTCCGGTAGTGTATTATCAGCAAAATGTTGCGACCCACAATGATATCAAAGGTGTTACACTTGATCCGTTCGAAAGAAGGTTCTTTTTAGAAAGACTTACAAAATAACATTATCAAATTAGCATTTAAAACACGGAAAATAGCACAGACTCTTGGGCAAATTCCGTGTTTTTTAATGAATTCATGGTTAGAAATATGCTTAATATTATTTTTAGACGATTACTGCAAATCATTTTAGTGATTTGGTCAGTCGGTACGCTTACTTTTATTCTTACTCTCCAACTCTCCGGTGATATAGCTTATCGTATAGCAGCGAGTCGTTACGGCTATGATCAAGCCGATAGCGCTGCTGCCGAATTGGTACGCGCCGAACTAGGGCTAGATCAACCGTGGTGGCAAAGCTACGAAAATTGGCTAGTTGACCTTTTACAACTTAATTTAGGTAAATCTCTAGTAACCGGTGATTTAGTTTGGAACGAAATTGCCCATCAGTTCGGGCACACACTTAGCCTTGCTATAGTTGCACTTGTCATGGCTGTTCTGATTGGCCCGATTCTTGGAGTGCTTGCCGCTCGCAAAGAAAATGGCTTTTTTGACCGCTTCACCCTCGTATTTAGCACTCTGTTTCGTTCCGTACCGGCATTTATTATTGCCATCGGACTAATTACGCTCTTTTCGGCAACACTACACTGGCTACCCGCCGGCGGTTACGGCAAATGGCAGCACTTTATTTTACCGGCTTTAACATTAGCATTAGGACTGAGTGCTGTTTCGGTACGTGTTACTCGTGCGGCAATGCTGCAAGTAAAACAATCCGAATATTACCAATTCGCACGTTTAAAAGGGCTATCTAAATGGCAAACCTTTACTCGCCATGGTATCCGCAATATCGCTATTCCAGTAATTGCTTACCATGCAGTACAGCTAGTTTATTTGATTGAAGGTGTGGTTGTGGTAGAAAGTCTCTTCGCTTGGCCGGGCAGTGGACATGCCTTAGTGCATGCCGTTATTGCTAGAGATGTGCCGATGATCCAAGGGACTTCATTGGTAATGGGCGGTTTATTTGTCCTGTTAAATATGGGTGCAGATATGCTAAGTGCCTGGATTGATCCTCGAATTACCAATAAACGTCATGGAGAATAACAATGAATAAAATGATATTTAGCCAAAAAGTCGGTGCAGCGATTCTTACCGTATTGCTCTCTTTTGCCTTTTTACAGCCCTATTTTTACCCAATGGATATTGGCTTCCAAGATCTGACAACAATTCTTTCCAAACCCAGTGAACTCGCGTGGTTTGGCACAGATCATCTTGGGAGAGATATGTTAGCTCGCCTTGCCTCGGCGATCCGTTTATCATTTGGTTTATCTCTTTTTAGCGTATTTTGTGCGTTAGTTGCCGGATTGCTATGCGGGATTTTAGCCGGCTTTTTCGGTGGTTGGCTTGATCGACTATTCAGCTTCATTTGCGATTTGGTAATGGCACTCCCCGGCTTATTATTAATTCTGCTATTTGCTTCATTGTCCCCAGGGTCATTTTGGACGCTTTATTTAGGTATCGCTTTAGTGATGTGGGTAGAGTTTTTCCGTGTGATTCGAGCAGTCAGCCAAACGCTTGCTTCCAGTGCTGAAATCGAATCCTCCCGTTTAATGGGAATGGGCTTATTTTATAGCTTTAAACGCCACCTTTTACCACGATTACTGCCACTGATTGTAACCTTAAGCGCTTTTTCGCTAGGTAATGCAATTCTAGCATTAGCTACGCTTGGATTTGTAAATGTAGGATTACGCCCGCCTACAGCAGAATTGGGTTTAATGATGACTGAATTATTCCCTTATTACTATGAAGCTCCGTGGATCTTTATGCAGCCGGTAGTTGCGGTATTTTTAATGGTGCTTAGTCTTCAACTTTTATCAGGGAGAGTAAAATAATGGCATTACTACAAATTAAAAATGTTGGAGTAAAAACCACCGCAGGCTTAACCTTAGTTGAGCCGATCAGCTTAACACTAGAACAAGGTAAAAATATCACCATTCTCGGTGAAACCGGTTCAGGCAAAAGCTTATTGATTCAAGCTATTATGGGTGCTTTACCGGAAGGATTAGAAGCAAGCGGTCAAATTTTTGTAGAAAATCGCCAACCTAAAAACTCTCAGCTCGAATCACTTTGGGGTAAAACTTTGGTAATGTTGCCGCAAGAGCCTCGCCGTGCGCTTGATCCAATTATGACGATTGGCAAACAGCTTTGGGAAAGCTTTTTCTTTATCGCTAACAAGGATAAACAAGCGGCAAAAAATGCAGGAACAAGCACTCTTGAGCATTTGGGCTTAAAATCGTGGGAAACAGCTTACCCTCATCAACTGTCCGGCGGTATGGCTCAACGAGCTTCTTTTGCTATCGTTACCGCTGCCGGTGGTAAAATTTTATTGGCTGAAGAACCGACCAAAGGGCTTGACCCAAAAAGCAAAGCCAATGTGATCCAATTGCTAAAACAGACTCATCAACATCAAGGCGGTTTACTCACGATTACCCATGACATTGAAGTTGCCGAACAGCTAGGTGGCGAGATCTTAGTGATGAAAAAAGGACAGTTATTAGAAAAAGGTGCAGCGAAAACACTGCTTACTAACCCGCACCATCCATATACCAAAGCCTTGATTGTCGCAGATCCCAAACATTGGCAAGCGGTCGAAAATTCGCAAAATTTTGCAAAAAATCAACCGCTTGTATCGGTGAAAAATCTGAGTGTTGCACGAGGCAAACGAACACTGTTCAGCGGACTTTCATTTGACTTACACCAAGGCGAAATCTTAGGTGTTGTCGGATACAGCGGTATCGGTAAAAGTACGCTCGCCGATGTATTATGCGGTTTACTCAAACCAAAAGCCGGTGAAGTGATTTGGCACAGCCAACAGCACAAAAAACATCAGGTGTTAAAGCTGTACCAAGATCCGCCGGAAGCCTTTGCGCCGACAGTTAGTTTACAAACACTGTTAGACGATGTGATAGATAAACACAAGTTAGATCGTTCGAAGATTCCAAGCTTATTGCAACAACTGGCGCTTACTCCGGAAATTCTTGCCCGTAATGCAGAAAATGTTTCTGGCGGAGAATTGCAACGTGTGGCGATCTTACGTGCATTATTGCTTGAACCAGTGTTACTTTTTGCTGATGAAGTGACTTCTCGTTTAGATCCGATCACGCAAAAAGAAACGATTGAATTATTAATCAAGCAATGTCGCCAGCGTCAATGTGCATTAGTGATAGTGAGCCACGATCCCTATTTGATTGAAAAAAGCTGCGATAAAGTGATTGATTTAACTCAGTTTCTTTAGTGAATAAGTCATGTTCAAAATCATGCACTTACAATAATGCATGATATGGAAAACAAGCGGTCGTTTTTAGGAAAAACTTTGCAAAATACTTAGTTATTCTCAAAAACGACCGCTTATTTTATTCCACTAAATCTAACATCTCTTGCGCATTAGCCAGTACCGCATCGGTAATTTTGCTTCCGCCTAATAACCTTGCTAAGGCTTGCACTCGCTCTGCTTGGGTTAATAACGACATTTGAGTTTCCGTCTGATTATTTTCCACATACTTTTGCACATTAAAATGATGATGGCCGTAGCTTGCCACTTGTGGTAAATGTGTCACACAAAGCACCTGACATTTCTTACCTAATTGGCGTAACAACTTGCCAACTGTGGTTGCTGTCGGGCCGCTAATTCCGACATCCACCTCATCGAAAATAATGGTTGGCGTAGATAATTTATTTGCTGTCAGCACCTGTACCGCCAATGAAATACGAGATAACTCACCACCAGAAGCTATCTTGGCTAGCGGCTGAGCCTGCTGCCCTAAATTGCTGCGTAAGTTAAATTCAACGAAATCCGCTCCATTACTCGATAATTTTTTAGCATCGTGTTGCACATCAATAAAAAATTCACCATTTTCCATTGCAAGATACTTAATTTGTGCAGTCACTTGCTCAGCTAATTTTTTACCTGCCTCAAGACGCTTTTGGTAAATTTGCTCTGCCAGCTGAATAGATTGTTGATAAGCCGCTTGTTCATCTGCAATTAGCTGTTCTTCATTTCCGGCAAAATCTACCAACTTTTGTAATTCATCTTGGAGTAGCGAATGATGTTGCCATAAGTTTTCCGGCAATACATGATGCTTGCGGGCGAATTGAATCGTCTTACTAATACGTGTATCCAACTCATTGAGTAAATCCGGATCTTGCTCTATTTTGCTGGCTAAATCACTTACTTCAGAACTGGCTTCCTGCACTTGAATAAGCGCTTCGTTTAGCATATTTAGTGCTGATTGATAACCTGTATCCACCTCAACAAGATCTTCTAAATGATTAATCGCTTTATATAACATTGAATCGACATTTAATTCATTTTCACTAAGCAAATCCGTTACTTCTTGAGATAATGCGGTTAATGTTTCAGAATTGGATAACCGGCTATGCGTTTCTTCCATTTCTTCAAATTCGCCCTGCTTGATAGCAAACTCATCCAATTCATCCACTTGATATTGCAATAGCTGTTTACGGGCTTCATTCTCTTGACACTGCTGACGAAAATTTTTAACTTGCTGGTGTAATTTCTTCCAACGATGATATTGGCTGCTCATTTCATTCAGTAAACTATGGATTCCCGCATAGTTATTCAGAACTTCCAACTGATATTCGCTCTTTAACAGCAATTGCGGTGCGTGCTGACCGTTCAAATGAATTAGATATTGACCTAATTCTCGTAGCTGAGAAATAGGTAACGGGCGATTATTCACAAATGCTTTAGAACGCCCTTCTTGGTTAATCATACGGCGTAAAATACATTCTTGAGGATTATCTTCATCCAATAACTCATGCTGCTGTAACCACAAATAAGCCGGGCTGGTCGGTTGCATAGTAAAAGTTGCGGTAATATCCGCTTTATCCGCCCCATTACGAATCATACTGCTTTCGGAACGATAACCTAAACAAAGGCTTAATGCGTCAATTGCGATTGATTTGCCCGCACCAGTCTCACCGGTAATCACGGACATTCCTTCATTCAGCTCTAGCGTTAAGTGACGAACAATCGCAAAATTATTAACCGTTAATTGAGTGAGCATAAAATACCTGTAAAAATATATCCTGTATGGATATATATTATAACTGTTTTTTTGAACAGTAAAGTATTTTTGCAAAATTTTTGCTGAATCCGACCGCTTGCCATAAAAAAATCCTCTCTGATTTTCATCAACGAGGATTTTCAAACTAATCAATCTTACTATTAAATAAAGACTTGTTCACCAATACGATAACCCTGCGGAGCTTGTTCTTTGTCTTCAAAGGTTACAAATTCCCAAGCATTTTCGTTAGCAAGGATTGCACGTAATAATTTGTTATTTAAACCGTGTCCTGATTTATATGCGCTGAAATCACCAAGGATATTATAGCCACACATAAATAAGTCGCCGATTGAGTCTAACATTTTGTGCTTCACTAATTCATCTTTATAGCGTAGGCCTTCTTCATTCAGGATACGATATTCATCTAATACAATCGCATTATCAAGGCTACCGCCTAATGCTAAGCCGATTGATTGAAGATATTCAACATCCTTCATAAAAGTGAAAGTTCTTGCACGGCTGATTTTGTGGATAAAGTTTTCAGCAGATAATTCCATTTTGAAATTACATACATCTTTGCTGATCATCGGATGGCTAAAATCAATAGTGAAATCTAATTTTAAACCTTTACTATAAGGTTTCATTTCCGCCCATTTATCACCTTCTTCCACACGTACCGTCTCTTTGATACGGATGAATTTTTTCGGTGCATCTTGCTCTTCAATACCAGCATCTAATAATAAATAGATGAATGGGCTCGCACTGCCGTCCATAATCGGAATTTCAGGCGCATCTACTTCAACAATTAAGTTATCTAAACCTAATGAAGCCATTGCCGCATTTAAGTGTTCAACCGTTGAAATACGTACACCGTCATCATTAATCATACAAGTACAAAGTTGCGTATCACGAATGGATTCCGCACTTGCAGGAAAATAAACTGCTGGCTCTAAATCTGTACGAGCGTAAATAATCCCCGTATTAGCTGGGGCAGGACGTAACGTTAACGTTACTTTTTTACCGCTGTGCAAGCCGATACCTGTTACTTTGGTTGCTTGTTTTAGCGTTCTTTGTTTAATCATTATTCTGTCCTTATTCCCTATATTGGGCGATCTTACTGACCGTTTCTCATAAACCCTGGAATTGAGTTCGGAGACCAAACTTGAGAAGAATCAACTTGTTGTGGTTTTGGTGCCGCAGGTTGCGATTGGCTAAATTGAGTCGGTTGCTGAGTATAGCCTTGCTGAGGCTGCGAAAATGCTGGCTGAGCCGGTTGTGCCTGTGGCTGATATGCAGCTTGAACTTGCTGCTGCAACACCGGTGTTCTTGGTAAAGTTAATTCTTCTGCTTGACCAATACCTGTCGCAACTAAAGTCACTCGTAATTTACCATCCATTTCAGGGTAAACCGATGTACCGAATACGATTGTTGCATCTGGAGCTGCAAAGCTATGGATATAATCCATGATTACATCAACTTCGTTAAGTTCAATATCTAAACCTGATGAAATACTTACTAAGATACCTTTTGCACCGGATAAATCAACATCTTCTAATAGAGGGCTTGCTACCGCATCATGTGCCGCACGCTCTGCGCGATCTTCACCCTCTGCAATACCGGTACCCATCATTGCACGTCCCATTTCAGACATAACTGTTTTCACGTCTGCAAAGTCCACGTTGATTAAACCCGGTGAGGTAATCATATCGGTAATCCCTAAAACGGCATTGCGTAAAATATCATTTGCCGCTTTAAAAGCATCCATCATTTTCGTATTTTTCGGTAATACTTTTAATAATTTATCATTCGGGATGATGATTAATGAGTCTACGTGTTTAGACAGCTCTTGAATGCCTTGTTCCGCATAGCTCATACGTTTGTTACCTTCAAAACGGAACGGTTTCGTTACGATTGCAACTGTTAATGAACCTTGTGATTTTGCAATATCTGCAATAACCGGTGCCGCACCAGTACCCGTACCACCGCCCATACCGGCAGAGATAAATACCATGTCCGCACCTGCAAGCATATTAGATAATGCTTCACGGTCTTCTTCTGCAGCTTGACGACCTACATTCGGATTTGCGCCAGCACCTAAACCTTTAGTGATATTCGCACCAATTTGAATGGTTTGGCGAACAGAACTTGTACGCAATACTTGCGCATCCGTATTCACTGAGAAAAACTCAACGCCACCAACACCTTCGTTATTTAGGTTTCCGTCAACCATATGGTTTAGCGCATTACCGCCACCGCCGCCAACGCCAACAACCTTGATTACCGCATCTTGTGTTGTTTCATAAATAGGTTCAAACATTTTTCATCTCCCTACGTGCCAACTTGCTCGTCAACACTATTAAAAACTCGATTTTGCCCAATTAACAGCTTTCTTTACGCCTCTGCCTAAAACATCAAGGAGCGTATCTACTTTCTCACCAATTTCACCACCGCTACCCTTTTCGTCAGAATTGTAATGGCTATACTGTAGAAGACCGAGTACTGTTGCATATTGTGGTTTATTTACATAGTCCGTTAACCCCGTAATATTTAACGGATATCCAACTCTTACTTGAGAGCCGAAGATATTTCTTGCACATTCTACAATATCTTCGATTTGCGAACCACCACCAGTAAGCACAAAACCTGCCATTAATTCCTGTTTTATGCCTTTTTGGAACAATTCATGGCGTAATTGAGTTAACTCGTTCTCCACTACCTTCAATAAATCACTATAACATTGTGAAGTGACTGTCGCAACTTGCGTCTTAGTGAAGGTTCTCGGCATTCGACCGCCAAGTCCAGCTACCTCAATTTTTTTCTCAGCATTATGAGTTGGAGGGTTAATCGCACTACCATAATTCATTTTGATACTTTCGGCTTCGTTACGTGAAGTCGTAAATACATGCGCAATATAATCAGTGACGTTATTACCAGCAAATGGAATCACTTTACTAAAACGTAATGCACCATCTGTATAAACTAAAACATCCATTGTGCCGCCACCGATATCAATTAAGCAGACACCTAATTCTTTCTCATCTTCGGTTAATACGGAATAACTTGATGCAAGACCCGAAAAGACCACTTTATCCACTTTCAATTTTGCACGTTCTACTGCATTTTTTAAATTGCGTAACCAATCTTGATGACAAGCAATCAGATGTGCTTGAGCTTGTAAACGTATACCGGATAGCCCCACAGGGTTTTTCGTTGCCGGTAATCGATCTACTTTATATTCCTGTGGAATAATATGTAACGTTTCTAATCCATCTGGTAATTTAATTGAGCGCGCAATATGAATAGCAGAATCAATATCTTCATTCGTTACTGTTCCACTAAGTGGCACAGTACCGCTTTCATTTAAAGCAGTGATATGTTGTCCAGAAATAGCAAGCGTTACACCAATAATTTGGCAATCCGATACTGATTCGGCTTGTTCAATTGCTCGTTGAATCGAATTCACCGCGGCATCTAAATCAATAACACCGCCTCGATCAACGCCTTTAGCTGGGCAAACACCCGAGCCAATCACATTTATAACGCCGTCTGGCAAAACTTCACCAACAACAGCTACAACTTTTGATGTGCCGATATCTAAACCGACAATTATTTTGGATTCTGCTATTTTTGTCATATCACTATATTATGCTTGCTAAGAATTATTGATGTACAGGACTAAAACCGACAGCCGCACCATGTTCATAGCGCAGATCCACATAAGCCAGTCTTTGTCCTTCAGGAACATTAATTTCCGGAAAAATCGTCACAAAACGGTCGATTTTAGGTGTCCATTCCCCTCGACCGAGGCGCAGCTCTACATGATTTGATAAAGTGATCGTCCAAGAACCTCTGTTATCCACTGCAACGGATTGCAACTCTAAATTTCGAGCTTTTAAGTCCGCTTTAATTTTACTCCACGCATCTAGAACAACTTTTCCTTCTGTATCGGGCCCATAAAGTACCGGAAGTCCCGTTTTATCCATTCGATCTGCGGGTAAACTAAAGACCACACCCTGCTCAGAAAGAAAGTTCGTATTATTCCAAATAGCAACTGGATTATGCTCAATTAACGTAATGCTTAAACGATCAGGATAAAGCTTTCTGACTACCACATCTCGCACCCAAGAAATACCAAGTAATTTCTCTTTAACTTGTTGAATATCTTGGCCGAAATATCCTTTTAGAACAGGCTTTTGCGATAAAGTTTCCCGAACGTCCGCATTTGTTGTGAATCGAGTTTTATGAGTAAGTGCATAAGCTCGAATCGGAGATTTATCTAAATTCTCCAACCAATGATGCCAATTACTATAAACGATAAATGCGAAGATTACGCATAATAACACAATCAACGGTTTAATTAATACCAACCGATTAAAGGGATTTGCTGAAGATTTTGCTTTTAACGGCTTAAAACGAACCGAAGGTGCCGTTTTTTTGCGTAAAACAGAAACCATTAGGCACTTAACTCCAATACACGCTCGACTAATTTTTCAAACGGAATACCGACCGTTGCCGCAGATTTCGGGAAAATACTATGGCTTGTCATACCCGGACAAGTATTCACTTCAACTAAATTAAAGTGACCATTTGCATCTTCCATCACATCAATTCGGCTCCAGCCACGACAACCAACCACATCGTAAGCCACTTTAACTAATTTTGCCACTTCCGCTTGGCGTTCATCGGTTAATGCTGGCACGACATATTGAGTATTATCCGATACATATTTCGCATGATAGTCATAAAACTCACCATCCGGAATCACTTGTACTGCCGGTAATACTTGACCATCTAATACAGGAACGGAATATTCCTTGCCTGTCAAGAAAGCTTCAACTAATACGATTGAATCGAATTTTAACGCTTCTTCTATCGCCGGTAATAATTGCTCAACCGTTTTGGCTTTAGTTACGCCGACACTTGAACCTTCACTTGAAGGTTTCACAAATACCGGTAAACCTAATTTTGCAATAATTTGTTCGGAATCGACCGCTTCACCACGGCGAACAACCACCATTTCTGCTGTTGGTAAGCCAACCGCTTGCCACATTAATTTGGTACGGAATTTATCTAGAGTTACAGCTGACGCCATTACGCCACAACCGGTATAAGGAATGCCCATTTGCTCTAATGCGCCTTGTAACACACCGTTTTCACCGATGCCGCCGTGTAAAATATTGAATACGCGTTGAATTCCTTTTTCTTTTAATTTTTCAATTGGGAAATCTTTAGTATCAATACCTTCTACATTATAGCCTAGTGATTTTAATGCTTTAGTTACTGCTGCGCCCGAATTTAGCGATACTTCACGTTCTTGAGAAACGCCGCCAAATAGCACTGCAATTTTTTCATCTTTAATGCTCATTTTTTATCCTTTCTTAATTTGGACACAATGCATCGTGCCCCTACTACTCAATTCAAGATTCACAAGCGGTAAGATTTGCAAAATTTTTTGCAAATCTTACCGCTTATTAAGCTTTCCAGCTCTCTGCTAAACCACGTGAAATACGGCTTACGCTGCCGGCGCCTTGTGCAAGAATTAAATCGCCGTCTTGGATAATTTGATCTAATACTTCACCAAGCTGATCGGTATCTGAAACTAAAATTGGATCTACTTTACCTAAATTGCGGATTGAACGGCATAACGCTTTACTGTCCGCACCAACGATCGGCGCTTCGCCTGCCGCATACACTTCGAGCATAATTAACGCATCTACTTGCGATAGCACTTGTACGAAATCATCAAATAAATCACGAGTACGTGAATAACGGTGCGGTTGGAAAATCATCACAACACGTTTATCTTCCCAGCCTGAACGAGCCGCTTTAATCGTTACATCCACTTCGGTCGGATGGTGACCATAGTCATCGACTAACATCACTTTACCGTTCGGACGAATAAATGAACCTAATTGGTCAAAACGACGGCCTGCACCTTGGAAATCGGCAAGCGCAGCTAAAATCGCTTCGTTGCCAATGCCTTCTTCTTTCGCTACCGCAAGTGCCGCAGTTGCATTCAGAGCATTGTGTTTACCCGGTACGTTCAACAATACGTCAATACGTTCACCATTCGGGCAAACTACCGTGTAGTGGCCTTGGAAACCGGTTTGTTGGTAATCTTCGATACGGTAATCAGCTTTATCACTAAAGCCGTAAGTCACAACTTGGCGACCGACTTGCGGTGCAATTTCCATCACGGTTTCATCATCGGCACACATAACCGCTAAACCGTAGAACGGTGAGTTACTTAGGAATTTTACGTAAGTTGCTTTCATCTGCTCGAAATCACCGCCGTAAGTATCCATATGATCCGGCTCGATATTCGTTACCACCGAAACCATCGGTTGTAAATGTAAGAATGACGCATCGCTTTCATCCGCTTCCGCAATTAAATAGCGGCTTGCACCTAAATGCGCATTTTTACCTGCCGATTTAACCAAACCGCCATTAACAAAAGTCGGGTCTAATTGTGCTTCGGTATAGATCATCGAAATCATTGCGGTGGTTGTTGTTTTACCGTGAGTACCCGCAATAGCGATACCGTGACGGAAACGCATAATTTCCGCCAACATTTGTGCACGTTGAATCACTGGAATACGAGCTTCTTTTGCAGCTTTTACTTCCGGATTAGTATCATCAATCGCACTTGAAGCCACGACTACGCTTGCACCAATAATATTTTCCGCTTGATGACCGATAAAAACTTTTGCTCCCGCTTCAACTAAACGTTTAGTTACAGGGCCTTCGGCAATATCCGAACCTGAAATTTGGTAGCCTTCATTCAATAACACTTCGGCGATACCGCTCATACCAGCACCACCAATACCGATAAAATGGATTTGATTTACACGGCGCATTTCCGGCACTAATTTTTTAACTTTATCTTGGAAATTTTTCATTGTTGTTTTCCTATCTGTACAACCAAATATTTTTGTTGGTTGCGTTTAAAACTATTTCGCTTGTTCGATAATCACTTCTGCTACACGTTGAGCGGCTGTAGGAGTTGCTTTCGCTCTGGCTTTGACCGCCATTTCAGTTAGCTTTTGGCGATCGGCAATTAACGGCTGTAACGCACTTAATAAACTTTCTACCGTAAAATCTTGCTGTTCGATAATGATTGCCGCACCGTCATCCGCTAAATAAGTCGCATTCAAATATTGCTGACGATCTTTATGTTGATAAGGCACAAAAATTGCCGGTAAACCTGCTGCGGCAATTTCACATACGGTTAATGCACCTGAACGACAAATCACTAAATCCGCCCAGTTATAGGCTTGTGCCATATCGTCAATAAATTCGGCGGCAATACCGTTACCGGTCGCTTGATAAATGTCTTTCATACCACTGAGATTGCCTTTCCCTACTTGATGGCTAATGAACACATTTTGACCAAGTTGTTTAGCCGCTTCAGGTACGGTTTGGTTAATCACTCTTGCGCCTTGGCTACCGCCCATCACTAAAATATTGATCGGATAACCTTGTTCGGCAAAACGAATTTCCGGCGCTTCAAGCTGAGCAAGATCTTCACGCACAGGATTTCCCACCACTTCCGCATTTGGGAATGCGGTCGGAAAGGCTTGTAACACACGACGAGCAATTTTTGATAACCAAACATTGGTTAAACCGGCAACCGCATTTTGCTCATGTAAAATAACCGGTACCCCGCATAATTTCGCTGCAATGCCGCCCGGCCCGGATACATATCCACCCATACCGAGTACCGCATCAGGTTGATAATTTTTAATGATTTTACGAGCCTGCATCACCGCTTTGAAAATGGCAAAAGGCGCTTTCAGTAATGCACCTATACCTTTTCCTTTTAATCCGGAAATTTGAATAAACTCAATTGGAATACCGTGCTTTGGCACAAGGTCAGCTTCCATTCGATCTTGAGTTCCCAGCCAACGGATCTCCCAACCCTGTTTTTGCAGTTCTCGTGCAACCGCAATTGCCGGAAACACATGGCCGCCAGTTCCACCTGCCATGACAAGAAGTTTTTTAGTCATTTTGATCTCTTTTACAAAAATTTGAGCGTAATCGCTCACTTATTAGATTTTTTAGACAAATTGTTGTTATTGTACAGGAAATTGACAATTTACGGAAAAAGAAAGCGGTCAGTTTTTGCAAATTTTTTGCAAATTCCGACCGCTTGTTTTTTTAAATTTCCTTGATTTGCGCATGTCCTATCAAAGCAAGGCGATTTTCGTAATCAATTCGCAGTAAAATCGCAATCGCAATCGACATAATCACTAAGCTGGATCCACCATAACTGACTAACGGAAATGTTAAACCTTTGGTCGGTAGTAAACCTGAAGCGACTCCTAGATTTACGAAGCCTTGTAAGAAGATCCAAATCGCAATACCAAAAGCTAAAAAGCCACGGAAGCGTTCTTCCAATTTCAGTGCATCTTTACTGATTTTAAGCGCTCGTAACGCCAAAGAAACGAGCAAGATCACAATCGCGACAATACCGATAAATCCAAATTCTTCGCCAACTACCGCCATAACGAAGTCCGTATGGGCTTCCGGCAAGTATTCCAATTTTTGTACCGAGTTACCTAAGCCTTGTCCCCAGAACTCACCTTGACCAAATGCCATTTGCGAGTTAGAAAGCTGGAAACCGTCACCATAAGCATCCGCAAAAGGATCCATAAATGAGGTAACACGTTTAAGACGATATTCGGATGTCAGTACCAAAAAGGCAAACAAGATCGCCGCCGCAATACCTAGGAACAGGAACTGTAAAATTCTCGCCCCCATAATAAATAGCATAGCAAACGTTAATACGAATAATACGAACGTACTACCTAAGTCCGGCTGTAGCAGTAACAAAATACCAAAAATAGCTAAAATCACCATCGGACGAATAAAGCTCGCACGCTTGGTACGCATTTCATCATATTTACGCACATAGAAACTGGCGAAATAACAAATAATGGCTAATTTTGCCAATTCCGCCGACTGGAAATTTATCGGTCCGAGTGGGATCCAACGTGTCGCACCGTTAACATTACGTCCAAAAACCAGCACGACTACTAAAAACAGTAACGATATTAAGAAAAAGGCAACGTTACGTTTTTCCCAACTTTCGGTCGGAATTTGAACCACAACCACAAAGGCGAATAATGACGCCGCTAAATACATTCCATCACGCACCGCAAAATAAAACGGATCATTATTTAAACGGGTACTGACCGGAATTGATGCCGAGATGACCATCACAAAACCGATAACCAATAAGCCAAAAAACAGCCAAATCAATGTGCGATCATATAGCGAATTAGTCGGTGTTAATCGTATCCATTTATCCCATTCTGTCTTAAATCTTTCTAACATATTAAGCGGTTACTTCCTGAGCTAATTTTACAAAAACGTGTCCACGTTCTTCAAAGTTCTTAAATTGATCGAGACTTGCGCAAGCCGGCGATAATAGCACCATATCTCCTTTTTTCAGTTGCGGACGAATTTGCTCAATCGCTTGTTGCATGGTTTCCACCAACACGCTTTGGTTTGATAATGCGGCTAATTGCGCACCGTCCTGACCGAAGCAATAACAAACGATATTCGGTTTATTAATAAGTGGTTTTAACTCGGAAAAATCCGCCGCTTTGCCATCACCACCTAATAACAAATAAAGTGTTCCCACCACTTGTAATCCGTTGAGCGCCGCCACCGTACTGCCGACATTAGTTGCTTTCGAATCATTCACCCAGCGCACACCGTCATTGGTTTTTACCGCTTGGAAACGATGCTCCAAGCCACCATACACTTGCAGTGCTTTTACAATCCCTTCACGCGGAATGCCTGCCGTTTCGGCTAATGCCATCGCCACTAATGCATTCATTTCATTATGACGACCTGAAATCAGCATTTCTTTAGTTGGAATAATTGCATCGTCACCCGAATATAAAATGCCGTTACGCATCGTATATTCAGCGTTATGTTCTGCAAAACGAATCAATTTTTTGACCGCTTGCGTCTCAAGCGGATAAGTCAGTCTATCTTCACCGTTTACAATCACATTCTCGGCATTATCGTAAATACGCAATTTGGCTAAACGATATTCTTCCACCGAGTTATTGTAACGATCCATATGATCTTCACTGATATTTAAAATGGTTGCCACGACTGCTTTTAAAGAAGAAGTGGTTTCTAATTGAAAGCTAGACAGTTCCAACACAAACAATTCATATTCTTCATTCAATAAGCTTAATACCGGCACCCCGATATTGCCGCCCATACCGACTTTAATCCCTGCTTGTTTCGCCATTTCGGTCACTAATGTCGTGACCGTGCTTTTGCCGTTTGCACCGGTAATCGCAATAATTGGTGCTTTCGCTTCACGCACAAATAATTCGATATCGCCAACCACTTCCACACCGGCATTGATCGCTTGTTGAATTTCCGGTGTAGCTAATGCAAGGCCCGGGCTGCTTACAATTAAATCGGATGCTAACAGCCACTCGCTGTTTAAACCGCCAGTATGCAACGGTACATCTACCGGAAGCAGAACGGTACCTGCCGGCTTTTCACGGGTATCAATCACTTGTACTTTTGCTTGCTTATCCGCAAAAAATTCGACACAAGATAAACCGGTTTTACCTAAACCGATAATAGTAACAACCTTATCTTTATATTGGTTTTGCATAATTGAATCTCTTTATAATGGGTAAAAATTTGGATAAATCAGACCGCTTGCAAGCGAAAAAGGTGGGACAAGCCCACCTATGATTAACGAAGTTTTAATGTGACTAAGCCAACTAATACAAGCATTAAGGTAATGATCCAGAAACGCACGATAACACGAGGCTCTGGCCAACCTTTTAATTCGAAGTGATGGTGAATCGGCGCCATACGGAAGATACGTTTTTGGCGAAGTTTGTATGAACTGACTTGCAAGATTACCGAGAGAGCTTCCACCACGAATACACCGCCCATAATCACCAGTAATAATTCTTGGCGAACCAAAACCGCTATCGTGCCTAACGCACCGCCTAATGAAAGTGAACCGACATCGCCCATAAACACTTGTGCCGGATAGGTGTTGTACCATAAGAAACCTAAACCTGCGCCAACAATTGCGGTACATAGAATTACAAGTTCACCGGCATTTGGAACAAACGGAATATGTAAATATTGCGCAAAATTAAAGTTACCAGTAGCCCATGCAATGAGTGCAAAAGCCGATGCCACCATAATAGTCGGTACAATCGCTAAGCCGTCTAAACCGTCCGTGAGGTTTACCGCATTTGAAGTGCCAATAATTACAAAATAAGACAGAATGATAAAGAAAATACCGAGCTGCGGCATAAAGTCTTTAAAGAACGGTACCACTAACTGAGTTGCTGCTGTGTCTTTACCTACCGCATAAATGCCGAATACTGCAATCAGCGCAATCAATGACAGCCAGAAATATTTCCAGCGGGCAATTAAGCCATCGGTATTTTTACGTTTGATTTTCCAATAGTCATCAACAAAACCGACCGCACCGTAGCTGAATAATACGAACAACACAAACCAAACATAGCTGTTACGTAAATCTGCCCAAAGTAAGGTACTCACACCAATAGCGATTAAAATCATGATCCCACCCATAGTCGGCGTACCACGTTTTTTGAAGTGGCTTTCCGGGCCGTCATTACGCACTTCTTGACCGAATTTTAAGAGCTGTAAGCGACGAATCACTTCAGGGCCAATCCATAAACCGATACCCATTGCGGTAAGTAATGCCATAATCGCGCGGAAAGTAATATAAGATACAACGTTAAATGCTGTATTGTATTGAACTAAATACTCAGCAAGCCAAACTAACATAGGAAAAACCCTTGTTAAATCATACTAAGCGGGCAATTGCCCACAAATTTTATCCACATAAAGATAGCGCCATGAGTAATAACTCATTTTCACTATCTACCTACCTTAAAAATTAAAAAGAAACGCCCAAAGAAAGGCATAAAGCAGAAATCAATGTTTCCATTTTTTGGCTACGAGAACCTTTTGCTAACAACACTAGCGGTTGTTTTTCTGCAATCTTTTGCGAAATAATCGGCAATAAGAAATCGTGCATCGCTTGTTTATCAGTAAAGTGATGTGCAGTCTCTCCACTAATTACTGCACTTTGCTGACCAAAACTCACAACTAAATCTAAATTTGCCTCACGTACAAAATCCGCCACTTGTTGATGACAAGCTGCACTTTCATCACCCAGTTCCGCCATATCGCCAACCGCAAAAATACGGAACGCTGGATAATTTTTTAATACCGCCACCGCTGATTTCATCGAATCGACATTGGCGTTATAGGTATCATCAATCAATAAACAATGCTGATTAACTTCAACCGGATACAAGCGACCTTTAACTTGCGAGCGTTGCTCCAATCCGACTTTGATCGCATTTAAATCCGCCCCGACTGCCATCGCTAATGAAGTCGCCGCTAAAGCGTTGCTGACATTATGCGCACCTAAATAAGGCAAATTAATTTCGATTTCACCTTGCGGAGAATGTAGAGTGAAATGAGAACCGGACAAGTCTAATTCCACATTTTCTGCCCAAAAGTCTGCATACGAATCTTGATCCGAACCGGTATAGCTAAATGACTGCAGCTCATGCTCACCAATTTCTTTTTGCCATTGCGGATAATAGAATGCTTGATTCACAATCGCTTTACCGCCGGCTTTTAAGCCTCGATAAATTTCGCCTTTTGCCTGTGCCACACCTTCAAGTGAGCCAAACCCTTCTAAATGTGCCGCTGCAACATTATTCACCAAGCAAGCATCCGGCTGAGTAATTGCGGTTGTGTAAGCAATTTCACCGATATGGTTTGCACCGAGTTCCACCACCGCAAATTTATGTTGTGGCGTTAAGCGTAATAAGGTCATCGGCACACCGAGATCATTATTTAAATTGCCAAAGGTATAAAGCACTTCATCTTCACAAACGGTCATTTTTTGCAAAATTTTTGCCGTCATTTCTTTTACGGTAGTTTTGCCTGAAGAACCTGTCATGGCCACTGTTTTCGGGTTAAGTTTCGCTTTTAGCCATTTGGCCAACTCACCTAATGCAAGGCGTGTATCTTGCACCACAATTTGCGGTACGGAAATCTCACATTCACGCTCAACCACCACCGCCACACAGCCTTGCTCCACCGCATTAGCTAAATAATGGTGCGCATCAAAATGCTCGCCTTTTAATGCAAAAAACAGCCCGTTTTCGACCGCTTGTCGGGTGTCGGTACTGGTGGTTTCCACCATTACACCGCCATTCCCACTCAACTGCCCACTCAGAATGTCGGCAATTTCATTTGTTGTTAGTTTTATCATTTTCTTCTTTCAAAAATATTTGCGATAAACCTCGCACTAAATGTACGAGGTTACGGATTGTGCGGTTGCTCTGCAACCTTATATATTTACGCTAGATATTTGGCTGCGGTTTCCTGATCCGAAAAATGATGCTTAGTCGTCCCTATAATCTGGTAATCCTCATGCCCTTTACCGGCAATTAAAATCACATCTTTTTCATTCGCTTGTTCAATCGCGGTTTTAATGGCTTGTTCACGATCGTGGATCACTTGTACTTTCTCCACTTGAACAAAACCTTTGAGAATATTCGCCATAATCTTGGTATTATCTTCAGTTCTCGGATTATCATCAGTCGCAATCACTTTATCCGCTAATTCTTCTGCAATCGCTGCCATCATCGGGCGTTTACCCGCATCACGATCACCACCGCAACCAAAAATACAATAAAGCTCGCCTTCGGTATGCAATCGTGCCGCTTGCAATGCTTTTTCTAACGCATCCGGCGTATGGGCATAATCGACTAACACAAGCGGTCTATTTTGCGGATTTTTTTGCGAAACGACACATTCCATTCGTCCTGCAACCCCTTGCAGAAGCGGTGCGGTTTCAATTAATTTTTGCAAATCGTGACCAAGTACCAATAAGCTGGCTAATGTAGTAAGCAAATTATTGACGTTAAATGCTCCGATTAAACGACTATTTAGTTCGCCGTTTCCCCAGCTTGATTCAAACGCAATTTTTACACCTTGTAAGCTAAAGCTCACATCGGTCGCTTTAACGAATTTATGATCGCTACTAAAGCTCGCATCGGTACTGACTGCCACTGCGTTCGGTAATTTTGCTAACCATTCACGCCCGACTTCATCATCTGCGTTTAATACTTGTGCTTTGGTATCTAATTCGCTAAACAAACGGAATTTTGCTTGTGCATATTCTTCCATTGTCTTGTGGTAGTCGAGATGATCACGGCTTAAGTTAGTAAATACTGCTAAATCATAGCTTAACGCTTCCGCACGATATTGTGCTAAGCCGTGCGAAGAGACTTCCATCGCACAGAAATCAGCCCCCATTTCCACAAAGCTGGCTAAATTACGTTGCACTTCAATCGCAGAACCGGTGGTATTTGCCGCTTCTTGTATTTTGCCGTATAAACCGTTACCAATCGTCCCCATTACCGCAGATTTTCCGCCTAATAAGTTGTGCCATTGGGCAAGTAATTGGGCGCTTGTGGTCTTGCCATTCGTTCCTGTCACCCCGACTAGGGTCAGTTTTTCGGACGGATTGGCATAAAACGCTCCGGCAATTTCCGATAAAATACGAGCTAAATTCGGCACTGAAACCACCTTACAAGAGGTACGATCTAAGTTATATTTTGCAAATTTTGCATCCAACTCAATTTCAGTTTGCCCTTCATCTGCTTCCGCTAAGACTAAACCCGCACCTTGCTCAATCGCTTTTTGGATAAATTGGCGACCATCAACTTGATGCCCTTTTAGCGCCACAAACAGATCGCCTTCACCAACTTGGCGAGAATCTAACGTTATTTGCTTAAGCAGTTTTAACTCTGCTACCCAAGCATCTAGTTCGGTAAGAAAGGGAAGTAAACGTTTCATATTGTTACCTAATTTATTGTTGTTCTAATTTACTTTTTGTTCCGTTCTAATTTCACGCACGGCACTTTCAGTGTCGGTTAGATTATCCGGTTTGATATTTCTTGCTTTCAAGGTGTACCCCATAATACTTGAGAAGAGCGGCGCTGAAACCGAACCGCCATAATAAGCACCGGCTTTCGGCTCGTTAATTAACACCACTAACGCAAAGCGGGGATCACTTGCCGGCGCAACACCTGCGGTATAGGCAATATATTTTTCTACGTACTGACCTTTTTCAAGTTTACGTGCCGTACCGGTTTTTACCGCCACACGATAACCATCAACCGCTGCTTTCTGACCACCCTCACCTTTTTGGGCGACACTTTCCATCATATGCACTACGTCTCGGGTGATTTTTTCAGGCAATACACGCTCACCGATAACCGGTGGATCAACTTTAGTAATTGAAAGCGGTCGATAAATGCCGAAACTTCCCAAAGTTGCATAAGCTCGAGCTAACTGTAATGGCGTAACATTTAAACCGTAACCGTATGCCATGGTTGCACGTTCGATATCAGACCAACGCTTACGATCACCGTTCGTCCCTCGTTGTTCACCTAAACCTAAGCCGGTATCTTTACCGAAGCCGACTTTACTATAAGTATCGACCAATGCGGTCGAAGGCATACGTAATGCTAAACGGCTAACCCCGATATTACTCGATTTTTGCAAGATACCGGTCAGCGATAAACTTTCACGAGGTGCAACGTCCTTAATCGTATGACCATTTACCACAAACGGACGTGTACTAATCACTTCATCACGATAGGTCGCGCCATTTTGTAATGCGGTTAATACCACTAAAGGTTTAACCGTTGAACCCGGTTCAAAAGTATCGGTAATCGCTCGGTTACGCATTAATTCGGGTTTAAAGCTATTTCGTTTGTTCGGGTTAAACGAAGGCGCATTTGCCATCGCTAAAATTTCCCCAGTTTGTACATCAACTAATACCGCCGTACCTGATTCGGCATTATTGGCAATAACCGCTTCTTTGATCTTCTTATACACTTCAGATTGCAATTCTTCATCGATACTCAACATAACATCCTGCGGATCGTATTGTTTTTCATCTCGAATATTTTCAATCACATTACCACGTGCATCTTTACGAATAACTTGGCGACCGTTTTTACCAATCAGTAAAGAATCGAAGCTACGCTCTAGACCTTCCGTACCATGTACGTCATCAATATCGGTAAAGCCGATTAATTGCGAAGCCTCTTCCGCCAACGGATAGAAACGGCGTGATTCGGCTTTTAACACCATTCCATCAATTTTCAGTTCCTGCGCATAATTAGCAATACTCTCGGATTCATGGCGTGCAATATAGATAAAACGCTGACGAGAAGCTTTATACAAACGATTCATTAAATCGTTATATTTTTCCTCAATTGCTTTGGCGATCGCTTCCATTTTTGAACGATCCAATTGCGCCGCCGCAATCTCCTGCGCAATAAACTGTGAATACGGATTATTACGTACGGTGCTAATCAAACTGTTGTAATCCAAACCAGTTGATTGCGCTAACAACGTCCAATAATTCTCATTTTTGGTGTTCAGAATTGAACGAGGATCAAACTCTACTTTTTCTTTAGATTTATTTTTCTTCTCAATAAAATCGCTGACACTTTTCTCAATTTTACTTTTTGAACTGCCCATTTCCATTGCCAACAATTTCCAACGGTCTGATGAACGTCTGAGTTTACTGTCAAAATATTCACGGGGATCTAAAGTAAGAGAGTACATCGGTACACTGATAGATAAGAAACGTCCGTCACGATCTAAAATTCGACCACGGGTAAACGGAAGCTCTTTTGTACGGAGTGAGCGGTTATTCGCTTCATTGATAAGACGTTCAGAATCAAATAGCTGGATATGTGCGGCTTTCGCAATCAACATTCCCGCCATCACAAGTATGAAAAGACCGACCACACCAAAACGAATCGGGAGATAACTCGGCCCATTTTTAGTGCTGGCTTGTTTTTTTGCCTCTATATTCGGCTCTGAGGCTGTGGGTTTACGCTTTAATTTAACTGACTTTGCCATTATTTATTCAACCAAAATAACTTCTTGCTCTTTTTTAATCTGTTGTAAACCGAAGCTAGCTGCAGCGGCTTCAACACGAGATTTCTGGCTTTTTGCATTTTCTTCCAGCTGTAAGTGAATATACTGGCTTTCCAACTTACGATTTTGCTGAACTAATTTTCCTTGCTCTGCGGTAAGCAAACGAGTTTGGTGAGTAATCCAAATAGTACCAATTGCGGTTAATACCGTTGCTATCAGTAGAATCAATGCAACTTTATTGTGTCCGGTTAAATCATCTAAAATAATTTGATGGAGCGGATAACGTTCATTACTTGCCATTCGTTAACTCCTCTATCTCTTTTCCGCAATACGTAACACGGCACTACGTGAGCGAGGGTTTGCTTCGATTTCTGCCTCGCTAGGCATAATCGCTTTACCAATGGTTTTTAACGGAATATTTTTATTTAATTCCGATTCCAAAATAGGTAAGCCTTTCGGCACATCCATACCTTTACTGTTTTTCTTCATAAATTGTTTAACCATGCGATCTTCTAACGAATGGAAACTAATAATTGATAAACGACCTTCCGGTGCCAATACGCTTAAGGCTGATTGTAACGCTTTCTCTAACTCGTCTAACTCGCTGTTAATAAAGATACGGATTGCCTGAAACGAGCGAGTTGCCGGATGTTTGTGCTTATCTTTGAAAGGAACGGCATCAGCAATAATCTGCGCTAATTGAAGTGTACGAGAAATCTTGTCTGTTGTAGATTTATTATAAGAAAAGACCGCTTGTGCAATACGTTTCGCAAAGCGTTCTTCGCCGAAGGTTTTTAACACCCAAGCTAAATCATCCACTGAAACTTGTGCTAACCATTCGGCGGCAGATAGACCTTTAGTCGTATCCATACGCATATCAAGCGACCCGTCACGCATAAAGCTAAAACCGCGTTCCGCATCATCAAGCTGCGGAGAAGATACACCAAGATCAAGCAAGATACCGTCAATTTTGCCGGTTAAACCTAATTGTTCGCACACTTCAGGAATCGCAGAGAAAGCGGTATGCACAATTTGAAAGCGAGCATCGGTAATCGTATTCGCTTCAGCAATTGCACTAGGATCACGATCTGTTGCAATTAAGCGACCTCGTTCGGAAAGTTTTGAGAGAATGAGTCGAGAATGACCGCCTCGTCCAAAAGTACCGTCAATGTAAATACCGTTCGGCTTAATCGCCAAACCATCAACGGCTTCATGTAGCAATACGGTAATATGCTTATGGGCTGTGTCGTTCATTATTTTTCCAACTCACTTATTTATCTTATAAAGAAAGGTTTTTTAAGGCTTCGCAATTCAGCATTTCCGCCGAACTGCCCAATGCAAGATCTTCTGCAATCTGTGATTGCCATTGTTTTTCTTGCCAAATTTCAAATTTATTTAATTGCCCGACCAACATAATTTGTTGCTCAAGCTGTACATGCTGTCTTAGTGTCGGGCTAAGTAAAATTCTACCCGAAGCATCCATTTCACATTCGGTTGCAAAGCCTTGCATAACTCGCTGAATACGGCGCTGCATCGGATCAAAATTAGAAAGTGCAAGCAATTTTTGTTCTACAACTTCCCATTCGTGTAACGGATAAAGCAATAAACACGGCTGGCGAATATCGACGGTACAAACCAAAATGCCCTCGTGTTTTTCACGCAATTCGGCACGATAGCGAGTAGGAATAGCTATTCGCCCTTTACTGTCAATGCTAATTGAAGCTGCGCCACGAAACATTTTCTGCCCTGCCACTAAAAATTACCGAACGGCGAGATCTGGATTCAAAAAATCCACAATCTCCCACTTTTCCCCACTAAAAGATCAGAATTTTATCGGTTAGTTGTGCATCGGGCAAGTTGTTTTAATGTTTTGTTTGGTAAAGATAAGTAGAAAAAAGCAAGCGGTCGACTTTTGCAAATTTTTTACAAAAATCGACCGCTTGATCAATTTAATAGATTAAAGAATTAGATAATCATATTCGCTAAAGCAATACCGACACAACATGCTGTAATTACACCGACTAAACCCGGAGCCATAAAACTGTGGTTGAAGTAGTATTTACCGATTTTCGTTGTTCCCGTTACGTCAAAGTTCACGGTTGCGATATCTGACGGGTAGTTAGGGATAAAGAAGTATGCATAAGTTGCCGGCATTAAACCAACTAATAATGGTGCCGGTAAACCGATTGCAATACCCACCGGTAATAACATTTTCGCAGTTACCGCTTGGCTATTTACCACCACAGACACCGCAAATAATGCGAATGCGAATGTCCAAGGTTGCGCTTTAATCATTTCGGTTACACCCGCTTTAAATGAAGGCATCGCATAACTGAAATAAGTATCACTCATCCACGCAATACCGAAGATTGCAATAGTCGCCACCATACCGGATTTAAACACTACGCCATTCGGCACTTTTTTCACATCAGTTTTGGTTAACACTAAGATCAAACCACCGAAGGTTAACATCACGATTTGAATGATTTTATCCATACCGGCTGTTTTACCTGTATCTGCCATTACCGGTTTAATTGAAGGAACCATTGCAATAATTACAATCGTTGCGATCGCCGCTAAGAATAGATATACCGAGTTTTTCGCACTTGCCGGTAATTGCTCATCTAATGAAGTTGAGCTGGTTTCTTCAATTTGTTTACGTAATACGGGATCTTGCATACGACGTTGATATTCCGGATCGTCTTCAAGCTCTTTACCACGGCGTAAGCTATATAAAGACATTGCAAGTACACCAACAAATGTTGCAGACATGGTTACTGCCACGATATTTAAAAGTGTAACACCTTCAAAACCCGGTAATTTAGTAATCTCAGTTAAGTAATATGCCACCGCAGCTGAAAGCGGACTACCGGTAATACCTAATTGCGATGCAACTGACGCAGCCGCCATTGGACGCTCAGGACGAATTTTATTTTTTAACGCAATATCGCCGATAATTGGCATAATTGAATAAACTGAGTGACCGGTACCTAACATTAAAGTCATCACGTAAGTGACTAATGGTCCAAGAAGAGTAATTCGTTTCGGATTACTACGTAAAATACGTTCTGCAATTTGAAGCATAAATTTCAAACCGCCCGCCGCTTCAAGTACAGATGCACAAGTTACAACAGCTAAAATTACCAACATTACATCAATCGGCGCTTTTGAAAGCGGCATACCGAGGAAGAATACTTCCACAAATAAACCGATACCTGAAACAACACCTAAGCCGATACCACCGTAACGGCTACCTGCGTAGAGGAATGCTAATAAAAGCAAAAATTCTGCATAAAGCATATAAACTCCAAAAAAATAATAATAATCACTGGTTGCAAGTTTACTTGAGCTCATACCATGATTCTTTGCATTTGATCAAACCAGCGTACCACTTTAGTGGTATTTACACTAAATTATGAGCGAATATGAATAAACTCTATCGGCACACCAGATGGAAATTTTACCGATGTTCCGAGTGATAAGATAACCGATATTGAATAGAATAAAAATACCAAAAAATATAGTGTTAAATTGATAATTTATTCACAAATTAAAATAAATTATCACCTATTTTATTTAGGGCTTTTTAACACTAAAATAAGAAAGAGTCTCAAGATGATCAGCACCCCAAAAGTTAGACTAAACCTCCAACAGATTAAGGTGCAGA
>NZ_GL831080.1:623242-633242 GCF_000188255.1 Actinobacillus ureae ATCC 25976 | reverse complement strand
GGACTGAGCCCTGTACAATACAGAACGCAGTCCTTAAATTAAATAATCTAACTTTTTGGGGTCAGATCATTACGAAGTAGGCTCTTTATAATATTTAATTAACCTTGCGATGAAATACGTTTCATATCCGTCATATAACCACGTAACTCTTGACCGATTAATTCAACTGGGTGATTACGGATTGCATCGTTGATATCACGTAAGTAAACGTTGTCGATTTCAGCAGCCGGTGTCGGTTCACCTAAGTCACCTTTTTGTAACATCGGGATTAATTTCTCTGCAAGAATTGGCGTTGCAATGTGAGAGAATAAGTAGTTACCGTATTCTGCCGTATCCGAAATTACCACGTTCATTTCGTATAAACGTTTACGAGCGATCGTATTTGCGATTAACGGTAATTCGTGTAATGACTCATAGTATGCAGATTCTTCGTAGATACCACTTGCAACCATTGCATCGAATGCCATTTCTACACCCGCTTTCACCATTGCAACCATAACTACGCCGTTATCAAAGTATTCTTGTTCAGAAATTTTGATACCGTCTGCTTTCGGTGAGTTTTCGAATGCGGTTTTACCGGTTTCTTCACGCCATTTTAATAAGTTTGCGTCACCGTTTGCCCAGTCTGCCATCATGGTTGATGAGAATTCACCGCTGATGATGTCGTCCATATGTTTTAAGTAAAGGTCATTTAATTGAACTTTGATTTCTTCACTTAATTCAAAAGCACGGATTTTCGCAGCATTTGATAAACGGTCCATCATTAAAGTGATACCGCCTTGTTTTAACGCTTCAGTAATCGTTTCCCAACCGTATTGGATTAATTTGCTTGCGTATGCCGGATCTTTACCGTCTGCCACTAATTTGTCGTAACATACGATTGAACCGGCTTGTAACATACCGCAAAGGATTGTTTGTTCGCCCATTAAGTCAGATTTAACTTCTGCCACGAATGAAGACTCTAATACGCCTGCACGGTCACCACCGGTCGCTGAAGCCCACGCTTTAGCAATCGCCATACCTTCGCCTTTCGGGTCATTTTCCGGGTGTACAGCGATTAATGTAGGTACACCGAAACCACGTTTATATTCTTCACGAACTTCCGTACCTGGACATTTTGGCGCAGTCATTACAACGGTGATGTCTTTACGAATTTGTTCACCTTCTTCAACAATGTTGAAACCGTGAGAGTAACCGAATGCAGAACCTTGTTTCATTAATGGCACAACATCTGCAACCACTTTTGAGTGTTGTTTATCCGGCGTTAAGTTGATCACTAAGTCAGCGGTTGGAATTAACTCTTGGTATGTGCCGACTTTGAAACCGTTTTCGGTTGCACGAGTGAATGACGCACGTTTTTCAGCAATCGCTTCTGCACGTAACGCATAGCTAATATCTAAACCAGAATCACGCATATTTAAACCTTGGTTTAAACCTTGCGCACCACAACCTACGATAACGATTTTTTTGCCTTTTAAGAAATTGCAGCCATCTGCGAATTCGCTACGATCCATAAAACGACAACGACCGAGTTGGTCTAATTTTTGACGTAAGTTTAATGTGTTGAAATAGTTAGCCATTTTGTGCTTCCTTATTTATATGTATGATGTTGAGTGTGTTTTTTTATGATGTTGTGTTTACACATGGTTGTTTTATTATGCAATCGATTATACGGACTTTTTATATTGCGTAAATTGATATTGTTGCGATATTAGATTGCAAAAAATGCAATGTAATTAATTAACAAAAAATGGCCGCTTGCAATACGAATCATAAAGTAGAAAATAGCACGGCTAAAAATAGGAAAAATAGATGAAAATAAATAAGATTACTTTGCAGCAATGCCCCGAATGTGAAACGGTAGTAGAAGTACCGCAAGATCTGCCGTTCCAAATATCCGTTTGCCCCAATTGCCATGACGTACTACGTCCAGCAAATAGTTGGAGCTTACGCCGTTGTTCAATTATCGCCTTAGCGATTTTAATTTTATTACCCTTTGCACTCACCTTTCCGTTAATGAGTATCGACTTACTCGGTGTACCAATTCACGCAACCGTATGGGGCGGAGTGTGGAAAATGGCGACTGAAGGCTATCCTTACACCGCATTTATGGTATTGCTCTGTTCGGTCGTGTTTCCGATTTCGTTTGCAATGTTAGTGCTGACAATCAGGCTCCAAAAATTACTGGGGCATCGTCCTCGTTACACCTTGATTTTGCTATCTCGCATTCAAGAATGGGTAATGTTAGACGTTTATCTGGTCGCATTATCCGTGGCGGCGTTTAAAATTCGTGATTATGCGGATCTCAGCTTTAGTATTCATCTTAGTGCTTTTGTGATCGTGACGATTTTAACCACCTTGCTGTTTATTAAAATCGATCCGAAAGAAGCTTGGGCATATTTCTATCCCGAATACCACCTGCTTCCGAAAGGGTATCCAACTCATCCTTCGTTATGCCCAACGTGCGAATATACGTTCGATGAAAAGATTGTTGATTTAAAAGGTCGCCAGCGTTGCCCTCGCTGCGAAAGCAATTTAGCCATTTCGGATAATATAAAATTACAACGTGTGTGGGCGTGTTTATTAGCGGGTGTAGTGATGATGATTCCGGCAAATACGTTGCCGATTTCCGCAACCGGATTAGCCGGTTCGGTTTCTGCCGATACCTTATTTTCAGGGGTACTCACCTTTATCAGTATGGGCAGCTACAGTGTGGCGGCAATCGTATTTATTGCAAGTATTGCCGTGCCATTCAGTAAAGTGGCTATAATTTTATATCTGCTGTTAGCGATTCATTACAAATGGAAACACCCGATTCACTGGCAAATGAAAGCGCTACATTACGTGCACTTTGTCGGACGTTGGTCAATGCTGGATTTATTTGTATTAGCATTAATGATGTCCCTCTTGGAACGAGGACAAATTCTCAGCTTTTCGGTCGGTGATGCGGCATTTTTCTTTGGGGCGGCAGTATTCCTCACTATGATTGCCTCAAGTAATCTGGATGCTCGCATGTTGTGGCGAATCCACTATTCCAACGAGAAAAAACGCTAAAGACAAGCGGTTAAATTTGGCTAAAAATTTGCAAATTCCAGCCCAAATTTAACCGCTTATTTTTATTTGTACGCTTTCCTATTTATACGTTTTGATCTATTATGCACCCGTCTCATTCATCTTGAGTGAAATATAACAAGTTTGTTTATTTTAAGGATCTCTCATGAAAAAACTGCTATTAGCCACCTTGCTGGCAAGTTCGGCTGCATTCGCTAACCAAGTCCCAAGTTACAACACCACTACACATACCTACGAATTTAATCAATCTTACGATCTTGTTGTGCCGCAAGGTTCAAAAGGCGAAACTAATTTATGGGTGCCGTTACCGTTCAGTAATGATTACCAAGATGTCAAATCGATTGAATTTGAAGGTAACTACAATAAAGCCTATATCACGGAAAACAACCAATACGGTGCGAAAACGCTATTCGCTAATTGGGATGAAAAAGCGCAAAAACGCTTGTTAAAAGTGAAATTAGTGGTGCAAACCAAAGATCGTGAACCAATGGCAACCGGTGCATTAAACAGTTATCAACCGCCGGAAAAAATCATTTATTCGGTAGATGTGCAAGAGTATCTCAAACCGACTACGCATATCAAAACAGACGGTATTGTGAAGCAATATGCGGATAAAATTGTCGGCAAAGAAACCAACCCGCTGAAAAAAGCCGAATTGATTCATAAATGGATTGTGGAAAATATGGAACGTGATAATTCCGTATTGGGCTGTGGTGACGGTGATGTGGAAAAAATGCTGACTACCGGTATATTAAAAGGCAAATGTACTGATATTAACTCTGTGTTTGTCGCCTTAGCACGAGCGTCTGATATTCCGGCACGTGAAGTATTCGGTATCCGTTTAGGCGCTGCGCCGAAAATGTCGAAATTCTCCAAAACCGCCTTCGGTAGCGCAAAAGACGGCATTGCTAACGAGAATACCGGACAACATTGCCGTGCCGAATTTTATTTAGCCGGTTTCGGTTGGGTTCCTGTTGATTCAGCAGACGTGGCGAAAATACGTTTAACCGAGAAAAAAGCGGTCAATGATGCGGATACACAAGCGGTTTCGAAATACCTATTCGGTAACTGGGAAGCAAACTGGATGGGCTTTAACCATGCACGTGATTTCGACTTATACCCACAACCGGAACTAACACCGATTAATAATTTCGGTTATCCGTACGCAGAAGTCGGTGGTGATCCGCTCAATTCATTTGATGCAAAAGAGTTTGGCTATGAGCTTATCTCAAAAGAACTCAAATAAGCACTTTTTTGCCTCACTTACCGCAGCTCTAGTGACGGCGGTAAGCTCAACGGTATGCTGTATTGCACCTTTGGTTTATTTGGTGTTCGGTATTTCTTCACCGTGGCTGGTTAGTCTCAGCGAGTATGAATATTTACAGCTACCGTTATTATTCGTTTCGCTTGGTGCATTCGGTTACGGCTTTTGGTTACTGATGTTTTCTAACAAAATTATTTGTACCAAATATTGTTCACACCGCACCTTGATAATTTTATATTGGATTGCTTTCGTGATTATTCTATTTTTCTTGAGCTATCCGTTTGTTTTACCTTGGTTATTAGCATGAAAAAATTACTGTTTATTTTGCTTTTTTCTGTCGGAATTTTACCGCTTGTTTATGCCAATGAAGCTATGCCAAACGGCAATGTAGCAGCTGAACAACAAGCACCAAAAGAAGTGAATTTTTATATTAAAGAAATGAACTGCCAATTATGCGTCTATTTGGTTAATAAAGAATTGCGTGTGATTAATGGGGTGATTTCAACCAAAGCAAATATGAAAGAGCGTAAAGTCAAAATCATCGCGAGCGAAAATGTCTCGATAGAACAGATGATCAAGGCGATTGAAAAGCTCGGTTATACTGCCGAACAAATCTAAAAAAATAAGCGGTCAAATTTCCTCAATTTTTTGCAAAAAATCTAAGAAATTCGACCGCTTTTCCATGTTTTTCTATTTCATACAATACTTCTTTGCCTACTTATCCCAAGTAGATAAAGAATCATTTAAATGCGTTTAATCACGCTTTTTCCATGACTCATTTCATAGAAACTGTGTGCGCCGTGATAACCACCCATACCGCTATCACCCACACCGCCAAAAGGCAAGCCGGCGTGTGTTACATGCATAAAGGTATCGTTAATACAGCCGCCACCGAATGACACTTCATTCAATACTTGCTCTTCCGTTGCTTTGTCTTGCGTGAATAAATACAACGCCAACGGTTTAGCATTTGCTTTCACTTGAGCAATCTCTTCATTCATCGTTTTAAAAGTCAACATCGGGAAAATAGAACCAAAGATTTCTTCTTGCATTACTGGGCTCTGCCAATTCACTTCATCGATTAAAGTAAACGCTAATTTGCTGGTTTCATCGTTGTATTCTCCGCCAACTAACACTTGTCCGTCATTTAAAAACGCTTTTAAACGTTGATAATGACGAGGGGTAACTACTTTGACATGATCCGCTATCTCGGTCGGATTTTTACCCTGGTAGATCGCATTGATACGCTGTCTGATCTCCTCAACTAAACGATCTTTTACGTTCTCTTGTATCAATAAATAGTCCGGCGCAATACAAGTTTGTCCGCTATTAAACACCTTGCCGAATAAAATACGTTCCGCTGCTAATTTGAGATCTGCTGTTTCATCCACGATACAAGGGCTTTTTCCGCCTAATTCCAGCGTTACCGGCGTTAAATGTTTTGCTGCTGCCGCCATCACGATTTTCCCAACCTGCACGCTACCGGTAAAGAAAATATAGTCGAATTTCTCGGTCAATAGCTGCTGGTTTACCGCAACATCGCCTTCCACTACGGTGAAGTACTTCGGTTCGAAGTATTCCGCAATCAATTCGGCTAAGATCGCCGAGGAATGTACAGTAAATTCTGACGGTTTTAGGATAATCGTATTACCTGCCGCCATCGCACCGATAATCGGCGAAATCGAAAGCAGTATTGGGTAATTCCACGGTGAAATATTTAAAAACACACCATACGGCTCATGAATAATTTGTGCGTCCGCTTTTGTGCCCATCACCATTTCAGTAATTTCTGACTGCCCTGCCGATTTTGGTTTCGCTAACTCATCCAAATTTTCTGACATAAAATCGATCTCATGTACGAGCATATCGATTTCGGTTAAACGGGCTTTCGATTCCGGTTTATTTAGGTCGTTAAAAAGTGCTGTTAAAATTGCCTGATCGTTTTCAATTAACATCGCTTTTAAGCGCTGTAATTGCACTTTACGAAACGCTAACGGCTTGGTTGCGTTACTATTAAAAAAATCTCGCTACGCTTGCACGAGATCTGAAATTTGTTGTTGATCCATTTTTATTCCTTCCCTATTGGTTACGGATGGCTACATTATAGAAATCTGCTGATTTTAGTGTTAGCATAAACCACCAAAGTTTTTGCACAATTCTATAAAAAATGAAATTACTCGAAAAAGTTAAGCCATTAATTGACCCTCAAAAATTTCATCATACTTTTGAAACATTGCCGCCTGATTTTCATATTTTTCACACCAATAAAACCGGCGGAGATGTAATTCAAATTGAAAAATCTGGCTTCTCAGTCGTATTGCAAGGTTCAAAAGAGGTGCAAATCGGTGAATATCATTACCAATATCGTGCAGGTGATTTTGCTTGTTATGCTGTAGATATGCCTATCCTTGCGCATTATCAGGCAACACAGGAACAGCCTTATATTGATTTACGCTTTTATCTACCACCGGAACAACTTCAGCAATTAACCGAGACTTTACTTAGCCAAGATTATGCATTTCCTGATTTTTCGGGCAAAAAACTGCTCAGCCAGCTTTCGTCCACCTTAGAAGACGCTTTATGTCGGTTAATTGATTTACACAATTCACCAAATGACATTCCGATTCTCTATCCGTTATTACAACAAGAAATCATTTATCGCTTACTTTGCAGCGAACAAGGGGGATTATTAAGAAAGATTACCACACAAGGTTCAAATGCCCAGCGGATAGTAAGTGCGATCGAATGGCTAAATCAACACTACAACCAACCGTTTAATGTGGAAGAATTAAGTGCGAGCATCGGTATGTCCAGTACCGGTTTTTATGATAAGCGGTGAGATTCTTTGGAAAATTTGCAAGTTTTTAGTAGAATATATGCGCATTTCTTCGGTGAGTACACCCTGCCAAATAAATTAAGGAAAACATCATGCAACCTAAAGCAAAATATAGAAAAGATTATCGAACACCAGATTTTACAATTACAGATATCTCTCTTGATTTTCAACTTGATCCAGACAGAACCTTTGTTACTTCAAATTTATCCGTAGAACGTAAAACAGCAGGAGCCTCTCACCTACGCTTAGATGGACATAGTTTTGATTTCCTTTCCCTCAAGCTGAATGGCGCTTCTTACTCTAATTTCGAAAAAGATGATGAATCTCTAACTATTGATGTTAGTCATATCACTGAAGATAAATTCGAGTTACAAATTGAAACCGGTTTAAATCCTGCGCAAAACACTTCTCTACAAGGCTTATACCAATCTGGTGACGGTATCTGTACCCAATGTGAAGCGGAAGGATTCCGTCAAATTACCTATATGTTGGATCGTCCGGACGTACTTGCAAAATATCGTACAAAAATTACCGCTTCTAAAGCGAAATATCCGTTCTTACTTTCTAACGGTAATCGCATTGCACAAGGCGATTTGGAAGACGGGCGCCATTGGGTCGAATGGGAAGACCCGTTCTTTAAACCAAGCTATTTATTTGCATTGGTTGCCGGTGATTTTGATCTGTTACAAGATAAATTTATTACTAAAAGCGGTCGTGAAGTGGCATTAGAGATCTATGTCGATCGTGGCAATTTAGATCGTGCCGGTTGGGCGATGGAAAGTTTAAAACGCTCAATGAAATGGGATGAAGATCGCTTCGATTTAGAATACGATTTGGATATCTATATGATTGTAGCGGTTGATTTCTTCAATATGGGCGCAATGGAAAACAAAGGCTTAAATGTTTTCAACTCTAAATTTGTACTGGCAAAACCGGAAACCGCAACCGATACCGACTATCTAGATATTGAAAGCGTGATTGCACACGAATATTTCCATAACTGGACCGGTAACCGCATTACTTGCCGAGATTGGTTCCAATTAAGCCTTAAAGAAGGCCTAACCGTTTTCCGTGATCAAGAATTTACCTCGGATTTATGGTCTCGTCCGGCAAAACGTATTGAAGACGTACGTTTATTGCGTGCAGTACAATTTGCCGAAGATGTCAGCCCGATGGCACACCCTATTCGTCCGGAAAAAGTGATTGAAATGAATAACTTCTATACTGTTACCGTCTATGAAAAAGGCGCGGAAGTGATTCGTATGATTCATACTTTATTGGGCGAAGAAAAATTCCAAAAAGGGATGCAATTATATGTTGCAGAAAATGACGGTTCTGCGGCAACTTGCGAGGATTTCGTATCAGCAATGGAACGTGCTTCTGGTGTTGATTTAACCCAGTTCCGCCGTTGGTATAGCCAATCCGGTACGCCTGAGCTTAGCGTGAGTGATGAATATGATGAAATGCACCATGTCTATCGTTTGCACGTGTCACAGCATACGCCGGCAACTGCGGATCAATTAGAAAAAGTAAACTTGCATATTCCATTAAAAATTGAGTTGTACGGCGAACAAAGCGGAGAACCAATTGCACTTCAATTTGAAGGTACGGAACAGCATAACGTCTTGAATGTATTGCAAGAGCATCAAACATTTGAATTCCATAATGTGATGCACAAGCCGGTGCCAGCATTGTTATGTGATTTCTCTGCGCCGGTACGTTTAGATTATAACTATACCAATGAGCAATTAATTACATTACTTAAATTCGCACAAAACGATTTTGTACGTTGGGATGCAGCACAAACCTTATTCAATAACGAGCTTCGTGCTAATTTGTCTCGATATCAATCCGGTGAAGCATTAGCATTTTCTGAGGAGTTAACTGAGGCACTTATCTATGTACTTGATAATGCAGATAAAGATGTAGAGCTAACCGCATTAATGCTGACGTTACCAAAAGAAACCGAATTTGCCGAATTATTTAAAGTCATTGATCCGAACGGTATCGCTATCGTACGAGAATTTATGCTAAAAACGATTGCAGAAATATTACGTGGTCGTTTACATGAAATTTATGTTCGCCATAAATGCGGTACTTACCAAGTTGTAGCGGAGGATATGTCTAAACGCGCATTACGTAACGTATGTTTATCTTACTTAGCCTTTACGGATTTAGGTAACTCACTTACTTATAATCACTATAAACAAGCGGATAATATGACTGATACGCTCGCTGCACTTTCCGCTGCAACCAAGGCACAATTGCCGTGCAGAGATCAATTGTTAGCAGATTTTGAAGAGAAATGGCACCATGATGGCTTAGTAATGGATAAATGGTTTATGCTCCAAGCAACTCGTCCCGATGACAATGTACTTGAGATCGTGCAAAGCTTATTAAATCACCGTAGTTTTAACTTCAATAACCCAAATAGACTGCGTTCATTGGTCGGAGCATTTTGTGGTCAGACCCCGAAAGCATTCCATGCAATTGATGGTTCTGGCTATCGTTTCCTTGTCGATATTTTAATTAAATTAAATGAAACCAACCCACAAGTTGCTGCACGTTTAATTGAGCCTTTGATTAAATTATCACGTTACGACAATCAACGCCAAACCTTGATGAGACGTGGCTTAGAACGATTAAAAGGACTAGATAATTTAGCGAGAGATCTGTTTGAAAAAATTGAAAAGGCACTACATTAATATTATTAATTTTATGCTATATAATTAGATTAAAATTTATAATGAAGGTGATTGTATTCTTATTATTTACTAAAAAGAAAGACTATATTTGTGCTAAGGGTATTTTCAAATTCTTTGGGATAG
>NZ_GL831080.1:606078-623170 GCF_000188255.1 Actinobacillus ureae ATCC 25976 | reverse complement strand
CTATCCCAATTTCAAAATGTCACCGCTTGCTTTTGGTTATTTCACAACAGTAATCGTCCACTTCGCATCATCAATTTGTTCGAAGTCTGTCACGTCATAACCTTCTTCCGCTGCCCAGTTAGGGATAGCTTCGGTAGCTTGAGTACAGTCAAATTAAATGACAAGTTCATCGCCTTTATTTAGTTTTGCCATTGCTTCCTTAGCTTCCACAAGCGGGAAAGGGCAGACTAAACCTGATGTTTCTAATTTTACTTGCATATATTATTCCTTATGTATGGTTTATGCGTTTGCACGCGGTTTAATAATCGTAAAGTAGGCGGCAACCCGAGTGCCTAAAATCATCATTGAGAGCGATACCCAACCTTGCCAAGAAAAGAATGAGGTTTCGACTAAGCCATTACCGATCGAGCAGCCTCCGACAAGTGTAGCGCCGATTCCTATCAATACCCCGCCAGTTGCGCTGTAAACTACAGTTTTACTGTCCGGTACTCTGACTCTGAATTCATTTGCACCTTTCGCAGCAATAAAAGAACCAATTAAAATACCTAAACCGAATTCACGCCCTGTCGGTACGCTAAAGATCCAAGCAAAAATCGCAATAGTGCCGATGATGATAGCTATAACAAACGGATCCCAACGTTTTTCAAATAAAATGTGGGCTAAGCCTGTTTTTTTCGGTTTGAGTGTCGCGACTTTAGCTTTGGGCTTGCGCAGTTGCTGAAAGACGGCAGATCCAGTAATACCAACAATCAGAATGACTAAAATCCAAAGGGAAGTACCAAAACTTTCATAAACGGTTTTATGTTCAATATTGATATTGCGTAATTCACTGTTAAATGAACTTAACGGACCGGTTCTCAGCATTGCACTAAATAGCATATAGGTAGCTAACGCAATCCAACTACCGACTAATCCTTCACCTGCACGGTACCAAGTACCGGTTGCACAACCGCCTGCCAGAATAATGCCGATACCAAAGAGGAAAGCTCCGCTTATAACCGCAACCGGTGTGAAGTTCTCAGCCGGTTGGAAATTAATAAAGCCGACTTCTTGAAGGATAAAAAAGCCTATGGCTTGAATGCTGATTGCAATCAATAATGCGATAAACATCTTTTTGCTTTTTGTGATGTATAGGTCTCGGAATGCACCGGTAATACAAAACCGCCCACGTTACATAACGAAACCAAGCAGTAAGCCACAAAATAGACCTGAAATTAGCATAAGTTCTCCTGACAAATATAAAGTACAATCATTATTAGGAAAACTGAAGCATAGATGCCAATAACTATTCTATTTTCTTTATTGCTTTTTGGAATAATAAACGTATTTCTAGCAAAAAATCGTCAAATGGATTGATTTTTCGCCTAACGAAACTTTTTTTGAAATTTGTGTTTGACAACTTTTCAAAAATCCCTAAAATACCGCTCATAAATCGCTACGCAATAACGTAGCGTTTTTATTGCGGGAATAGCTCAGTTGGTAGAGCACGACCTTGCCAAGGTCGGGGTCGCGAGTTCGAACCTCGTTTCTCGCTCCATTTTAAGATGAGCCCGAGTGGCGGAATCGGTAGACGCAAGGGATTTAAAATCCCTCGCCTTTCGGGGCGTGCCAGTTCAAGTCTGGCCTCGGGCACCATTTTAGAATGGCAAAATTTAAATTATGCGGGAATAGCTCAGTTGGTAGAGCACGACCTTGCCAAGGTCGGGGTCGCGAGTTCGAGCCTCGTTTCCCGCTCCATATTAAGATGAGCCCGAGTGGCGGAATAGGTAGACGCAAGGGATTTAAAATCCCTCGCCTTTCGGGGCGTGCCAGTTCAAGTCTGGCCTTGGGCACCATTCGATAATAAACTACCAAATTATTTAAATTTAAAATAAGACAAGGCGACGAGCTGAAGATAGTACAAATAGTACAGCGAAGCGAAGGCTACGCAGTATTATTTTAAATTGAAATAATTTCAATGCGGGAATAGCTCAGTTGGTAGAGCACGACCTTGCCAAGGTCGGGGTTGCGAGTTCGAGCCTCGTTTCCCACTCCATTTTATCAATTCAAAATAAGATAGCACCATGAGGTGCTTTTTTTATATTTAAAATTTCTCTTTCCTCAAGCAAGCAGCGTATTCCGAAGTTTTATACGTATTATCATTTGTTTTATATAAAAAGTCTTATATAGAAAACCCACCTATTAGGGCTTAATTGCACTTGTAAGGTGGGTTTATCAATAGCTTATGCGTTCTTCGTTAAAATCGCTAATAATTCCGCTTCGACTTGTTTACCAAATTTGCCCATACGGAAATCGGCTTTTAGTTCGTCAAATTTTTCCGGCTCCGCTTCAATTTTCTGTTTTAAGAATTGCGGAAATTCACATAAAACTAATTCAGTTTTGTCGTTACGAATATCAAAGATACTTGGAATTTTCTGTGCAGAAATAACCGCTTGTTGTTGCTCATCACTGTCAAAATGCTTACGCTCTTTGTTATCTTTACGTGAAACGTATTTCACTTTGATATTCGGATTGAGCTTCGTCATACGTTGGAAGTAAGCCACGATTTCGACACAATCAGGACAATAAGGCTCAGCCATCACTAGCCAGTCACCTTGTACACCGAGTGCTTTAAGCTTTTCTTCGGTTTCTGCTTCCAGTTTAACATCAACGTAAACCTCAAGCTGATTTTCACGGTCTTCGTCACTGCTAAATTCTAAATATTCATAAAAATGTGCCATAGGAGATCCTTTTAAAAATAACTATATTTGTTTTAGTGTCGCCAAATAATTTCGCAATCAACTTTGGCGTTACTAATTGCTTTGCGTTGTAGCTTTTCTCGCATAAGCTGGAATGTTTTCAGCGCAATTTGTTCATGATCTTGTGCAATCGAGTGAATATGAAACGGCAAAGCGTCTAATAAGTGATGATCATCAAAGGTTGCTAAATGTAACTCTTGATTCATCAATTTTGCCATTTGCTTATGTTCGGTCAAATAGCGTAATACACCTTCCAAAATTGTGTAAGAGGCGGTAAATACCGCTTCGGGTAAACGTCCCAAGCGTTCAACGATTTCGGCAAACATTTGATAGCCCGATTCCGGTTGGTAATCTTTATGTAAAATCCAACTGCTTTGTGCTGCTAAGTGTGATTGCTCCAAGCCTTCATAGAAGCCTTCTAGACGAGAGGCGCTCGGTGAAAGCGATAATTGACCGCCTAAATAGAAAAATTCTTTCGGTTGATAAGCACGTACGATATTTTCCACCAATTTCGCCACACTTGGTGTGTCATCACTGATAATGTAATTTAGCTCCAAATTCGGAATATGGCGGTCGATATGCAAGACCGGTGTATGGCGAATGATTTTTTGATAATAGTTCGGATCTTGGTGAGTTGGTGCGGTAATCAGCAAATCGACCTGACGATCCAATAAGCGCTCAATCACCAGTTTTTCTTGTTGCGGATTATCATCGGAACAGGCTATCACTAGCTGTAAACCATTTTCTCGGCATAGCTTTTCAAGATTACGAGCGGTGGATGCAAAGCCGTAATTGGTGAGATCCGGAATCACCAAACCAATAACGTTAGAGCGTTGTGCTTGTAATGCTTTGGCATAAACATTAGCACGATAGCCGTATTGCTCGGCAATCGCTTGTACTTTTTGGCGAGTTTCAGGCTTGATACGAAAATCATCACTTTTACCGTTAAGAATCATACTCGCGGTCGTTTTTGATACCCCACTGAGTGCGGCGATATCATTGAGCGTTAGGCGTTTTTTAGGTTTTGATTCCACGGTTTTTTCCTCAAAATGATTTTTGTATGGAAGTAAAACGGCACAAGTTTTACTTGTGCCTTATTATTTTAATTTTGGATTTGAATTGCCTGCACTTGGGCAACTTGTACGGTTATCGGACGAGAAGTTTCTAACAGATTGATTCGATTTGCAATAAAGAATCGTAATGTCATCACTTTTTCTCCGCTATTGATGAAAATTTCTACCACAGAACGGTCAAAGAAAATCTCTAAGCTGTCGAGTTTATCCACTTGGCAATGACGAAGGCTACCAAATTTTTCCATTAAATCGGTCTGCTCCGTTGCACTGCGATCTAGTGTTAATAAACCGTTCCCATAACGTAAGCCCAATGTTTGTCCGTTATCATTGCTAAAGAAGTTTAATGCAAGCGGTTGATTTTCGACAGAAATTTGCAAATAAGCCGTATCAAGATTGTCGATTGCAATTTTTTGGTCAATTTCGACCGCTTGTTTTGCGGCGAGTTGAACGATTGGTGTCTGCTGAATTTTACCGTTTGCTACTTTTATTTGGCGTGGCAGGCTTAAGGTTGAATGCCATTTATATTTATCAGTCGGATAAGTTAAATCCGGTAAGCCGACCCAACCGAATACGATACGATCCGTATTTTGTACCGATTGCGGAGCATAGAAATCAAAACCGTAGTCCAGCTCTTCAATATGCTCGGCTGTTAGGTTATTCCCCTCTAATTTGCCCAGCGCATAGGTAGCGTGATAATTGTTTTGGAACTGATGCGCCTCACGTAATTTACCTTGTGGCGACCAAACAAACACATCTTTACCGCCAAGTTGGAACAGATCCGGACATTCCCACATAAACACATGGCTGTTATCAAAGTCTTTTACCGCTAATTCAGAAATTAAACGAGGCGTGCTATCGAGATCGTCCATTTCATACACTAAGCAAGTTCCGGTTAGGTTCTCACGTTGTGCGCCAAGCACAAAGCGAATTTTACCTTCTGTGGTAATAAATGGTTTAGGATCACGAACATGCTCGGTATAGCCAGCCGGCGCTTGATCGATAATGCAACGTTTTTCCAATAATTTGCCCGATTTATCAAAAATCGCAATATTTTGGTGCGGAACACGTTGGTTATCGCTGGCACGACGAGTATTACCGGTGTAAAACGCTACGATTTTGTTTTGCCACATAATTGCACCGCCTGAATAGCAACCATGTGATTCAAACATTTCATCCGGGATCAAACGGTCGAATTTTTCAAAAGTTTGGAAATCTCGGGTAATAAAATGTTCCCAGTGTTTCATTCCATGCAAGGCATCATAAGGGAACCATTGTGCAAAGATATGGTATTTCTCACCGTCAAAAATTAAACCGTTCGGATCGTTAAATAAACCGGTTTGTGGCGCTAAATGGTAGGTTGGATAGAAATCCTTATCGGAATGTACGGTTTGGCGGATTGTGGCTAATTCGCCTTGTTCTACTGCGTGAAGACTTTTGTATTTGCCGTTATTGAAAATGTGCATAGTAAAATCCTAAATTGCAAAAAAGCGGTGAAATTTCACCGCTTGTTGTGATTATTGCGCTAAAAATGCTTCTAGCTCTGCTTTGTTTGGTAATGCTGACATTGCACCTTTTGCTGTTGTCGCTAAAGCGCCAGAAGCATTCGCTTTACGAATAACATCCACTAATACGCTTTCGTCTTTCCAATCCGCAACTTGTGATAAACCGGCAAGTAAGCCACTTACGAATGCGTCGCCGGCACCGGTGGTATCAACCGGTTTTAACGCTTTGCCCACAACCACTTGGCTGTTACCGTTTAAGTGATAAATCGCACCGTCTTTACCTAAAGTAATAATGATTAATTTCTCCGGATATTGCGCGGTAATCACTTGAGTTGCTTGTTCAAGTGTAGTGGTATTGGTTAACAGCGTTAATTCTTCTTCAGAGAATTTAAGTACATCTGCCATCGCTACCACGCTATTTACCACTTGTTTCATCTCATCAAGACTTGCCCAAAGTGATTCACGTAAATTCGGGTCAAATGAGAAGAAACCGCCCGCCTCTTTTACACGGCGAATCGCTTCAATTGTGGTAGAACGTGATGGATCGTTAATTAATGCGATAGAGCAGCAATGTAGGAAATCGCCTTTTTGGAAGGTCGGCAAATCACTCACTTCAAGGAATTGATCCGCACTTGGATTTACCATAAAGGTAAAGCTGCGCTCACCGTCATCTAAACCAACAATTACCGTAGAAGTACGTTGTTTCAGATCGAGGATCATATGTTCTGTCGAAACTTTTTCCGCATTAAGAGTTTGCTGCATAAATTTGCCAAGCGGATCTAAACCTACTCGACCAATAAAACCAGCTTCTACGCCTAAACGTGAAACCCCTACCGCAACGTTTGCCGGTGCACCGCCCGCACATTTTAAATAGTGATTTTCACCGTCCGGAATTAAATCAACCACCGCATCGCCGGTTACCCAAATCTTGCTCATACACGCTCTTTATCTAGTAAAAAATAGTTAATTTATCTTAGCTAAAACGGTTTAGTTTTGCAAAAACTATTTCAAATTCTACCGCTTACTGACTTTAGTCAGTATAATTTAATTGAAGGTTTCATACACGAAGGAATTACCGATGAAAAAGTCTCTTATTGCCCTCTGTTTTGCAGCATTTTTAGCGAATGCCCCATTAATGGCAGAGCAAACAATAGCTGAAAATCTAGATTTAACTCCGGTTAAAAATTTGCCAAAAATTGAGGCGGAATTAACCGTTACACCGGATGTTCCCAAGCCGTTAACACGCAATACACCGGCAAGAGTAGTGGTTAAGCTCGAGACATTAGAAAAAGTGATGGAAATCGAAAAAGGGGTGAAATTTAAATATTGGACGTTCAACGGTTCAACGCCGGCACCTTTTATTCGAGTCCGAGAAGGGGATATGGTCGAAGTACAAGTATCCAATCCGGCAAATGGCAAAATGGCACATGCGGTTGATTTTCACTCTGCCGCTGCACCGGACGGTGGGGCAAAAGCAAGTTTAACCGAAATCGGTAAGCAAACAACGTTTGCCTTTCGTGCAATGTCACCGGGATTATATTTATACCATTGCGGTGCCGATCCGGTTTCAGTACATTTAGGCAAAGGGATGTTCGGTTTAATGCTGGTAGAACCAAAAGAGGGATTACCGAAAGTCGATAAAGAATTCTATTTAATGCAAAATGAATTTTACGTGAAAGACGGCACGAATCCTGAACTGAAAATTTTCGATATGATAAAAGCGAGTTATGAATTACCTGACTATGTTGTGTTTAACGGTAAGGTCGGTTCAACATTGGGCGAAAATGCTCTTAAAGCTAAAGTTGGCGAGAAAGTGCGTTTGTTTGTTGGCAATGCCGGACCAAATAAAATTTCTTCTTTCCATTTAATCGGCAAGCCGTTTGATACGGTATATGTGGAAGGCGGTTCACTTAAAAATCATCATGTGCAAACCACGCTGATTCCGGCAGGCGGTGTCACTGTGGTTGAAATGGAAATGAAGGTGCCGGGCGAATATACCTTTATTGATCACAGTATTTTTAGAACCGATAAAGGGGCAAAAGGTAAGTTAATTGTTGAAGGCGCAGAAAATCCGGAAATTTATACTGGTAAAACCAACGAACAGAAATACGATAAAGTAAATCCGGATGCGGATATTGATGCGGGCTATGTTCATTAAATTTGGCGAGATAATAAGCATTTTTTATGCTTTTTTGATATAAGAGTATATTGATTAGGCTTTTTAATTATAAATTAAAATTTATTTTCTTTTACCTGTAAGAAATACTTATTAAGGGGTACGAAACGATGATAAGAAACCGTTTCTTATCCTTGAATTTGTATTTATAGAGGTTAAAAATGAACGCATTTAACAGTTTTGTTGAATTTGTTGCGAAAATCGTTGCACCGATGCAGCGTCAATTTATCAACTTTATTCGTATTGCGATTTTTATCTTAATGGCATGGATTGGCGGACTTAAAGTATGCCATATGAAGCGGACGGTATTGCGCATTTTGTGTCGAATAGCCCATTCTTCAGTTATATGTATGAAAAAGGTCCGAACCTAGTAGCGAATGATAAAGGCGAAATGGTAATGGAATATACCTTACATAAAAATCCTGAAGGTAAAATGGTGGCGAAAAATATTGAATGGCATAAATAAAACGGCACTTACACCGCTTCTTATATTATCGGTGCAACGATTGTAACCGTTGGTATTTTAACCTTACTTGGTATTTGGAATGCGAAGGCAGGTTTAGCAGGTGGTTTACTTACCTTTGGTATGTCGATTGTCACGCTCTCTTTCTTAATTACGACACCGGAGGCATGGGTACCGAACCTTGGCGGTGATATGCCGACGCCGGCACACGGCTTCCCTTATTTATCTGGCGTTGGTCGCTTAATCGTAAAAGATATTATTATGATGGCAGGCGGTTTAACCGCAGCGGCAGAATGTACGAATCGTATTCTTGCACGTACGAAAGTTGCATAAGAAGAGAAGTAAACAATATTTAGCAAGCGGTCTTTTTTGCTGCAAGATTTGTAAAAAATAAGTCGAATTTGACCGCTTGTTACAGCTGTCTCTAACGTTTGTACATAAAAAAACTCAGCCAAATGGCTGAGTTTTTTGTCTAAGCTTTTACAGATTTACCACGTATTTGCCGACGCCTAGTTCGTCTTCTTTACGCGTACGAGCAATCACGCTTGCCGCAGATTCTACGACACGTAAGCCCATTTCGTCTTCGGTTCGCACTACATCGCCACGTAATGAGTTGGTATAAACATCGGTGATTTTAATATCCACAAATTTACCAATCATATCCGGTATGCCTTGGAAATTAACGATACGGTTGTTTTCAGTACGGCCGGTTAATTCCATAATATCTTTTTTAGACGGGCCTTCCACCAGTACACGTTGTTCCGTGCCTAACATTGCACGGCTGAATTGCATAGCTTGGTGATTTATACGCTGTTGTAAACGTGCTAAACGTTCTTTTTTCTCTTCTTCCGAAATATCATCCGGTAAGTCAGCTGCAGGAGTACCCGGGCGAGCAGAGTAGATAAAACTGAAGCTCATATCAAAGTTGACTTGTTCGATCACTTTCATGGTTTGTTCGAAGTCTTCCGCAGTTTCACCCGGGAAGCCAACGATAAAGTCTGAACTGATCTGAATATTCGGACGAACTTCACGTAGTTTACGAATGATCGCTTTATACTCTAATGCCGTATGGTTACGTTTCATCATAGTTAATACACGATCCGCACCACTTTGAATCGGTAAGTGTAAGAAACTTACTAATTCAGGTGTATCACGATAAACTTCAATGATGTCATCGGTAAATTCAATCGGGTGGCTGGTGGTGTAGCGTACACGGTCGATACCATCAATCGCCGCAACTAAACGCAGTAGCTCTGCAAATGTGCAAATGCCACCGTCAAAAGTTTCACCACGATAAGCATTTACGTTTTGGCCAAGTAAGTTCACTTCACGTACGCCTTGTTCCGCTAATTGTGCGATTTCAAATAATACGTCATCCACCGGACGAGAAACTTCTTCACCGCGAGTATAAGGTACTACGCAGAATGAGCAGTATTTATTACAACCTTCCATAATTGAAACGAAAGCAGTTGGGCCTTCGGCACGAGGCTCCGGTAAGCGGTCAAATTTTTCAATTTCCGGGAAAGAAATATCAACGATCGCACGGTCACCGCCACGGATTTTGTTGATCATTTCCGGTAAACGGTGCAATGTTTGTGGGCCGAATACGATATCAACAAACGGTGCACGCTCACGAATGTGCTCACCTTCTTGTGAAGCCACACAACCGCCTACACCGATAATTAATTCCGGTTTATCTTTTTTCCAGTTTTTCCAGCGACCAAGTTGCGAGAATACTTTTTCTTGTGCTTTTTCACGAATTGAGCAGGTATTAAGTAATAAAACGTCCGCTTCTTCCGGTTTATTGGTAAGCTCTAGCCCGTGAGTAGAATTTAAAAGATCCGCCATTTTTGATGAGTCGTACTCATTCATTTGGCAGCCCCAAGTTGTAATATGTAATTTCGCCATAATGTCTCAAAAATAATAAGTTATTAATAAGTAGAAAATAAAAGCGTAAAGAGAAATCCCTTTACGCAAAAACTTGTGTCCATTTTACCCGTTTGATTATTTTTTCGCTATAACTAAATAAAATTAGACCAATAAAAATGCCACGATATTTTACTATCGTGGCAGTTATTTATTCAACTAAATCAATTATTTAGTTAATGTTAATACAACGCTTTCACCAGCAACAACTTGACCGACTTTTTTGTCTAAGTTGCTGATTTCGTCCATATTAGAAATTACAACCGGTGTTAATACTGATTTTGCTTTGCTTTCAAGTAATTCTAAATCAAATTTGATAATCGGGTCACCAGCTTTTACTGATTGGCCTTCTTGAGCTACACGGGTAAAACCTTCACCTTTTAATTCAACCGTATCAATACCGAAGTGAACGAATAATTCAACACCTTCATCTGATTCAATTGAGAATGCGTGGTTTGTTTCGAAAATTTTACCGATAGTACCGTTTACTGGCGCAACGATTGTGTCACCGTTTGGTCGAATTGCAACACCGTCACCAACGATTTTTTCAGAGAAAACAACATCTGGTACATCTTCGATGTTTACGATTTCACCTGAAAGAGGCGCATAAACTTTAACCTCTTTTGCCGCTGCTTGTTTTGAGCCAAATAATTTGTCGAAAAAGCCCATAGAAATCTCCGTTATTTAAATAATAAACAAAATTCTCGTACATTCTATACGAGAATTCTGTTTTTGTATGCTATTTATTGAAAATTAGTTCAGTTTAGCATAAAAATCGTTAACTAATTTTTCAATGTCAGCTGCTGTCGGCTGTGCTAATGCCTCGTCTGCCAATGCTTTTGCATCTGCATAGTTGATTGAGCGCGCAAGTTTTTTCACGTGAGGCACAGAAATTGCACTCATACTAAACTCGTCTAAGCCCATACCTAATAATAATGCCGTTGCACGAACATCGCCGGCTAATTCACCACACATACCAGTCCATTTACCTTCAGCGTGCGACGCATCAATTACTTGTTTGATTAAGTTTAATACTGATGGGCTTAATGGGTTGTAAAGGTGGGCAATGATTTCATTACCACGGTCAACCGCTAAGGTATATTGGGTTAAGTCATTGGTACCGATACTAAAGAAGTCAGCTTCTTTCGCAAGGTGACGTGCATTTACCGCCGCTGACGGAGTCTCAACCATGATACCTAATTGAAGGTTTTCATCGAATGCTTTACCTTCGGCACGTAGCTGTTCTTTTAATTCCGCAACGATTGCTTTTAATTCACGAATCTCTTCAACAGAGATAATCATCGGGAACATTACTGCTAATTTACCGAATGCAGAAGCACGTAATACCGCACGTAATTGCGTATTTAAGATTTCACGACGTGTTAAACCGATACGCACCGCACGCCAACCTAAGAATGGGTTCATTTCTTTTGGTAAGTTTAAGTACGGTAATTCTTTGTCGCCGCCGATATCCATGGTACGTAACACAACTTGTTTACCGCCCATTGCTTCAACAATTTCTTTATATGCTTGGAATTGTTCTTCTTCGCCTGGTAATTCGCTACGATCCATAAATAAGAATTCAGTACGATATAAACCGACAGATTCACCACCATTACGTAATACACCATCAACATCACGGATTGTACCGATGTTACCTGCAACTTCGATACGGTGACCGTCTAAGGTTTCCGCCGGTAATTCTTTTAATTTTGCAAGTTCTGCTTTCTCTGCCGCTACACCTTCTTGAACCGCTTTGAATTCTGCGATTTCTGCGTCTGAAGGATTAATGTGAATTTGGTTATTTACTGCATCTAAAATTAATGTATCGCCGGTTTTAACACGTGCGGTAATATCATTTGTACCAACGATGGCAGGAAGCTCTAATGAACGAGCCATAATAGAAGTGTGAGATGTACGGCCGCCAATATCAGTAATAAAGCCTAATACTTTATCTAAGTTTAATTGTGCCGTTTCAGAAGGTGTTAAGTCATAAGCAACAAGAATAACTTCTTCTTGAATATCACCTAAATCAATGATGTGCATACCAAGAATATTACGTAATAAACGGTTACCGATATCGCGGATATCGCCAGCACGTTCTTTTAAGTATTCATCATCAATTTCTGCTAGCATAGACGCTTGCATATCAATCACTTTACTTGTAGCAACATCTGCAGTTACAAGGTTATCAGCAATATAGCCTAAGATTTCTTCTTCAAGCTCTTCATCTTCTAAGATCATTAAGTGACCTTCAAAGATAGCTTCTTTTTCTTCACCAAGAGTGCGTCTAGCTTTTTCTTTAATTGCAGTTAATTGTGCTGCGGCTTTTTCACGACCAGCAAAGAATTTCGCTTTTTCAACTTCGATTTGATCCGCTGTGATTTTCTGAGTATTGAGTACGATTGGCTCTTCTTTTAATACGAGTGCTTTGCCAAACACAACGCCTGGAGAAGCTGCGATACCTGTAATCATAGTCTGTCCTTGTTTTAAAAGTGATTCGGTAATGCTTAGATAGCATAATACAACCCTATTACTCCACTTTATGATTTAGTCGAGTAGGATAGGGTTGTCTTGTAAATTGGAGCTAAAGAATAATTATTCTAAAGTAGGAATTAAATCTACTAAGAAATCAACTGCTTTTTGCTCGTCTTCACCTTCCGCAGAAATAGTGATTGTTGTACCTTGAGTTAAGCCTAAAGTTTGAAGTTTGAATAAACTTTTTGCGCTTGAGCTTTTACCGCCAGAAGCTACGGTAATGTCTGAAGCGAAACCTTTAGCTGCTTTTACAAACTCAGCTGCTGGGCGAGTGTGTAAACCGTTAGGTGCAGTAATAACAACGTCTTTTGAGTACATAGAAAATTCCTCTTGAATTTTTAAAGTGAAAAAAATCAGTTTTGATCATCAAACCTATTACTATTTGTGCTAACTTTACTACAAAAAAGATCTAAAAACACGCTCAAAACCGGAAAAACTTGTGATAAAGGTTGAATATTAGCGTATTTATTAACCAAAATGAGTTAACTTTGCCCCATATCAATTTTTACGAGACAAAATATAACCAAACGTTTGCGTAAAAATAGTTTAAAAAAATGTTAAAATAAATCGATTAATTTTATTACTGAGGAAATAATGTTTCATTCTGTATCAAAATTCCCCGCGTGGTTAATATATATTACCATTGTCGCTATTTATATTTTTAGTTTGTTTGCATTGGTCGGACATCAGCAAGAGGAGACGGTTTGGCAATTTTCAGAAATGCTGCCTATTTTAAAATATAGTGTGTTACAAGCTGGGTTGTCAGCGTTATTTTCTATTTTATTTGGTGTCTTATTAGCCCGTTCTTTTTTTTATTTAGATTTTGTTGGTAAATCTATTCTCTATAAAATCATTTCTTTTGTTTGGGCGTTGCCTTCGCTTGTTGTTATTTTTGCCATTATTGGTTTCTGGGGAAGTGCAGGGGTATTTGCTTACTTTCTTCAATTTCTAGGCTTGAAGTGGGAACTGCAACTTTACGGTTTGCATGGTATTTTGCTTGCTCATTTATTTTTCAATATTCCTTTTGTGATGAAATATAGCTTAGATGGTTTAAATCTTATTCCAAATGGGCGATACCGTTTAGCGGCACAACTTAATTTGCAAGGTTGGAATTATTTCCGTGTCGTTGAATTGCCGACCTTAAAAAGTATTTTGCCTTATGTTTTCGCTAATGTATTTCTGATCTGTTTTACCAGTTTTCCTATTGTGCTTATCTTGGGTGGAAGCCCTAAATACAGCACCTTAGAAGTTGCAATTTATCAAGCGGTCACTTTTGAGTTTGATTTTGCAAAAGCTACTATGCTGATTATGCTGCAATTGGCAGTAGGGCTTTTGTTACAATTATTGATGGATATAGCGAGTAAAATGGCGTTTAAAGAGACAAGGCAAGCGCCCTTGCCGGTGGAGTTATGGAAGCCAAAGCCTTTTGGTTGGCGAAAGCTGGGCTTGCAAGCAGTGCTTTTTTTGCAAAGTTCTGCCATTATTTTACCGCTTGTCACTATCTTATGGGCGGGAATATCCGTTTCCGATTTTGGTGAGCGCTTACTCAATCCAAGCTTATGGCAAGCGGTTTGGTTTTCTTTCTTATTAAGCCTAATCGCCTCGAGCGTAGTGTTAGTGTTAGCATATTTATTAGCTTTAGAAACACGAAAATTGGCATTTGCAAATAAAAAATGGCAATACGGATTATTAAACAGTGTGGCAACTTACCCACTGATTTTTCCGGTATTTTTATTAGCGGTAGGGTTATTTGTCTTATTAATTGATGTGGAATTAAGTAGTACGCAATTATTATGGTTAGTCGGAGTGTGTAACGGTGTAATTCTTTTACCTTATATTTATCGACTGATATTTGCCGCTATGTGGCATTCGTTTACTGCGCAAGATAAATTAGCCCGCAGCCTTGGTTTAACCGGATTTCGCCGTTGGTGGATAGTGGAAAAAGATCACTTAATTCGACCGCTTATTAGTGCCTTTGCTTTTGCAATGTCTTCCAGTCTAGGCAGCTTTGCGGTGATTGCATTTTTTGGCAGTCCGGATTTTAGTTCTCTGCCTTATTTATTATACCAACAGCTAGGCAGCTATCGAACCGAAGATGCGGCGGTCACCGCTTTAGTATTGATGTTATTTACCTTATTGCCGTTTTTATTTATTGAACATAAAGAGCATATTAAATGATTCGCTTAGATGTAGATTTTGATTATGAACAAATGCCAATGTGCTTTGTGTTGGATGTACCGAAAGGGCAGCGAGTGGCTATAGTCGGGGAAAGTGGCGCAGGAAAAAGCACTTTGTTGAATCTGATTGCCGGTTTTGAAATGCCGACAAGCGGTCAAATTTGGCTAAATTCTTGCAATCATACGGCGACACAAGTGGCGGAACGCCCTGTATCTATGCTGTTTCAAGATAATAATGTGTTTCCGCACTTAACTGTTGAACAAAATATCGGATTGGCGTTAGTTGCTAGTTTGAAGCTGAATGATGCACAGCAACAACAAGTTCAGCAGATTGCCCAACAAATGGGGATTGCCGATTTACTTAAACGAAGAGCCGATCAGCTTTCCGGAGGGCAAAAACAACGGGTAGCGCTTGCTAGAACGTTGTTACGCAAACAACCGATTCTGTTATTAGACGAACCATTTTCAGCGCTTGATCCGAAACGTCGTGAAGAATTGCAGCTACTGGTTGCGGATATTTGTGAGCAAGCGGAACTGACTTTATTAATGGTGACGCACCAATTAGAAGAGAGTCGAGCACTTTTTGATCGAGTGATTACGGTGGAAAATGGTCAGATTGTTTCTGACCAGTTAATGAATGCAGTTTAATAAGAAATTAACTTTGTTTGTACAAAATTTATTCATTAATTGTTGCTAAACTTGCTAAAATTGTGATCTAATTGACAAAACTAAAACGTTTTAGCAAAATTTGCTTTGTTAGCTAAACCGTTTTAGTTAAAATGCAATCGTTTAATTTTTATATAAAAATAGGTGGCAAACTATGAACTTCCCGAAAATTGCGGAGCAAACGATCGAGAAACTCGGTGGCAAAAGCAACATCACAACGCTTGCACACTGTGCAACACGTTTACGTTTAACCCTTTCGGATGAATCAAAAGTAGATAAAGAAGCGATTGAGAATATCGAAGGCGTTAAAGGTCAATTCTCAACCAGCGGTCAGTACCAAATTATTTTTGGTTCAGGCACAGTAAACAAAGTACACGCTGAAATGCAAAAACAAATGGGCATCGGCGATATGAGTACTTCTGAAGTTGCGGCAGCAGGTAGTACGGCAAACCAACCATTATTACAACGTTTAGTGAAAGGCTTAGCGGATATTTTCGTGCCTATCATTCCTGCAATTGTAGCCGGTGGTTTGTTGATGGGTATCCACTCAATGCTGACTTCGGTCGGTTTCTTCTGGGAAGGTGAGTCAGTTGCGACTAAATACCCTGAGTTTGCAGATTTAATTGATTTTATCAACACCATTGCAAATGCACCGTTTGTATTCTTACCGGTATTACTGGGTTTCTCAGCAACGCGTAAATTCGGTGGTAACCCGTTCTTAGGTGCGGCACTCGGTATGTTATTAGTTCACCCTGCATTAGCAGATGGTTGGAACTATGCGAAAACCTTAATGGAAGGTAACATCAAATACTGGAACGTACTTGGTTTTGAAATTGAAAAAGTCGGTTATCAAGGTACAGTAATCCCAACTATCGTTTCTGCTTGGGTGTTAGCAACCCTTGAAAAAGGTTTCCGTAAATTTGTACCTTCTTATTTAGATAACCTTGTGACACCGATGATGTCTTTATTCATCGCAGGTGTGTTAGCTTTCACTGTAATCGGTCCATTCGGTCGTGAAGCGGGTTCAGCGATTTCAGCAGGCTTAACTTGGTTATACGACAGCTTAGGTTTTATCGGCGGCGCAATCTTCGGTACATTCTATGCACCAATCGTAATTACCGGTATGCACCAAACCTTTATTGCGGTAGAAACGCAATTATTAGCGGAAGTAGCGAACACTGGCGGTACATTTATCTTCCCAATCGCTGCAATGTCTAACATCGCACAAGGTGCGGCGTGTTTAGGTGTGGCGTTCGCAATGAAAGATGCGAAAGTACGCGGTTTAGCCGTGCCTTCTGGTATCTCAGCATTATTAGGTATCACTGAGCCGGCGATGTTCGGTGTGAACTTACGTTACCGTCAAGCATTTATTACTGCGATGATCGGTTCAGGTTTAGCGTCTGCGTTTATCGCATTCTTTAACGTAAAAGCAATCGCATTAGGTGCGGCAGGTTTCTTAGGTGTGCCTTCAATCAAACCAGATAGCCTTGCAATGTACTCTGTAGGTATGGCAATTTCATTTATCGTTGCGTTCTCAATCTCAGCGGTATGGGTGAAAAAAGCACAAGCTAAAAAATAATTGCTGGCAGTAAAATAATGGCATAGTAGACAAAAAGGTTGGTGTTTTGCAAAACTATGCCTCTATTGGACAAAAGGGTTGGTAATGATTATTTTTAGATCATCATTACCGACTCTTTTTATTTAAAAAGTCCTGTATAAACAATATCTTATGTTTTCTCGTTAAACCACTATGCGGGCGTAATTTATCTTTCAGTTCTTTAAATAGCCCTTCTATCCTATTTGTCGTCTTTTCAATATTTAAGGGGCTGTAGT
>NZ_GL831080.1:602411-605765 GCF_000188255.1 Actinobacillus ureae ATCC 25976 | reverse complement strand
AAATTTAGGGCTAATCTACTACAGCCCCAAATAAAATGTAAAAAAACGGAGAATGAATCTTCATTCTCCGTTTTTTATTATGCGTCTTTAAAGCTATAAGGCAAATCGCAAATCGCTAATGGAATTCCGTTAATTCTAAATGCGCTATCCGCTTCAACATCATTATTCATTACCACTTGCAGCCAAAGTTTATTTTGATATGCCACACGGCTTAAGATTGTACCGGTTGCACGCCAATTTTCACCGAGCTGCATTTCGATCGAGCCACCAATCTCCGGTAAGCTCACTTCGCCTTCAAATTTACCGACTAAAGTAAACATTGCTCGCTTATTCGCACCACGATATTTCGCGCGCGCCACCGTTTCTTGGCCGATATAGCACCCTTTGGTAAAAGAAATCGCATTTTCGACCGCTTGTAAATTGGTTGCCTGCGGAATCAATTCAAATTGATTCGCTTTTAGCAAAATCGGAACCCCGTCTTGAATGTTGATTAAATCCCATAATTGGCTATCAGCGTTAGTTTCTAAAGTTTCACCCCAAACAATCGCACGTTTTTGTCCTTGCGGAATCACTAAAGCGGTCGTATTTTCGCAAAGTTTTGCCAAAATCTCACCGCTTGTTACACCATAAATCGGCGTATCTAATTCAGTGAAAGTAACCTTAGAAAACACCGCATATTTTTTCAATTGGTTAAGCGCTTCCGGTAATAAATCCACATGAATCATAGCGACAAATTTATCTGCCGCTTGACGATATAAGCGGATTAACGCACTCATTTTGCCTTTCGGATCACAATGGCTGGTTAAGGTATGTTCTCCCTCTGCCAGTTTCGCTACATCACAGGTTAATTGTCCTTGAAGATATTTCTCAGCATCTACACCTGCAATTTCAATTAAACGATACTGAGAAAGTTGCACGCAGAGATTTGGGTGACTATTGCTGATTTTGCTACATTCACACGTCATAAAACACCTACTCTAAATTCTGAATTTGCTCACGCATTTGTTCGATTAACACTTTTAATTCAACGGCTAAATTGGTTACGTCCGCATTAATAGATTTTGATGCCAACGTATTGGATTCACGATTTAGCTCCTGCATCATAAAGTCTAATTTACGACCTACCGCTCCACCTTTTTTCAAGACGTTAGTCGTTTCTTTCGCGTGTAATTGTAAGCGGTCTAATTCTTCCGCCACATCAACACGCTGTGCGGTTAATACCATTTCTTGCTCTAAACGTTGCGGATCTAGTTGTAAATTCAGCTCGGCAAAACGTTGTTGTAATTTATCTTTCTGCCATTGCAGAATTTCCGGCATTTGCGCCTGCACTTTGGTTGCGATCTCGGCAATCGTATCTAAACGCTGTTGGATTAATGCCTGTAAATTTGCACCTTCACGACCGCGCATCGCAATAAAGTTCGCTAAAATTTGTTCGAAACCAGCTAACAGGTCTTGCCCGATTTGATCCAAATCTTGTGTTTGAGCATCAACCACCCCCGGATAACGTAAAATATCCACTAAGTTGATCTCGCCCTCGCCGGCAATGCTACGCAAGGTTTGTAACGAGCTGATTACTTTTTCCGCATACTCTTTATTTAATTCCAATTCACTGCTTTGATTATTATTTAATTCGATACGTAAACTACATTCCACTTTTCCGCGTGTTAGTGAGGCACGTAAACGCTCGCGCAAGGTCATTTCTAAATTACGGAATTGCTCCGGCAAACGAAAATAAGTTTCTAAAAAACGTTGATTCACCGAGCGAATTTCCCACACGGCATTACCCCATTCTTTTTTAATTTCTAAATGGGCGAAAGCGGTCATACTGTAAATCATATGTCATCTCCTTGTATATCTATTTACCGTTCTATTGTACTGGGAAATGCTCAATAAAAAAACCTACGAATAAATTCGATTTCTTTGAGCTACATCATAGTGATTATTTTTTATCTTTTACAAACTAAATATGCTTTATTCAAATTAAGGGCATCATGATGAAAAACTTTCAAACTGCTGATTTATGTGACAAATTTCCTGATTTAGCATCATGCGTAACTGATTTTAAACTTTTCGGTTTAAGAAAACGTTTTTATGGGAAAATTCGGACTGTTCGTTGTCATTTAGATAACGTATTGATTCAACAATTAGTTAATATGCCAAGTAATGGCGAGGTATTGGTGATTGATGGACACGGCTCTCGCCTCACAGCATTGATGGGAGATCGCTTAGCACAAACTGCAATGAATAACGGATGGGCAGGCATTATTATTTATGGTGCTATTCGAGATAGTGTGGCAATCAATGAAATGGATTTCGGAATTAAAGCATTAGGTACTAATCCAAAAAAATCAGCCAAAGTAGGCATCGGTGAAGTAGATATTTCGGTATCATTTGGTAATGTGGTCTTTACACCAAATCATTATTTATATAGTGATGAAGACGGTATTATTGTATCTGAAAGCGCATTGCTTTAAGCGATGAAGTAGCTGAAATGAAGATTGAATGTTAGAATAACCAGTATTTTAGTATTCAAAAGGAAGAAATCATGCGCCCAAATAATCGTGAACTGAATCAAGTTCGTCCGGTAAAAATTACTCGTCACTATACTCGTTATGCAGAAGGTTCCGTTTTAGTGGAATTCGGCGAAACCAAAGTTTTATGTAATGCAACCGTGGAAGAAACGGTTCCTCGCTTTTTAAAAGGTCAGCAGCAAGGCTGGGTAACCGCCGAATACGGTATGTTGCCACGTTCAACCCACAGCCGTATGCAACGTGAAGCGGCAAAAGGCAAACAAGGCGGCAGAACAATGGAAATTCAACGCCTTATCGCGCGCTCATTACGTGCAGTGGTAGATTTAAAAGCACTTGGCGAACGTACGATTACGGTTGATTGCGATGTGATTCAAGCGGACGGCGGCACTCGTACGGCGGCAATTACCGGTGCGTGTGTAGCTTTACACGATGCGATGAGCAAATTAGTCGCTGACAGCGTACTGAAAGAAAATCCGATGAAAGGTTTAGTAGCAGCAATTTCTGTCGGTATCGTGGACGGTAATGCGGTATGTGATTTGGAATATGTTGAAGATTCAAATGCCGAAACGGATATGAATGTCGTGATGGTTGAAGACGGCAGATTAGTTGAAGTACAAGGTACCGCTGAAGGTGAGCCGTTCTCACATATGGAATTATTACAATTACTCGACCTCGCTCATCAAGGAATCAATCAATTGTTAGATGCTCAACGTAAAGCGTTAGGCCTATAAACTAAACGGCACAAGTAAATGCTTGTGCCGTTTTTGTTGGCATAGTAGACAAAAAGGTTGGTGTTTTGCAAAACTATGCCTCTATTGGACAA
>NZ_GL831080.1:594070-601510 GCF_000188255.1 Actinobacillus ureae ATCC 25976 | reverse complement strand
TCCGAACTTTGAGCAAGTGATGCGGATGCTAAAGCAAGCGGCCGCAAAACTGCCTCAGGACGCTAAACCGATTGGCTGTGTCTGAATTTTGTGTTGATATTTTAGTTAGCCCTGCTTTAAAATAACACTGGATTTTAGAAAATCATCGGTCAGTAGAAATGTTGCAAGATGGTATACTTTTTATTTTTCAAGTTTTAGTCAATGATGATTTTCACTATCTTCCCACTTTAAAAGGTTTAAAATACTTGCTTTAATTGGTCTCTTATCTCCCCAGAAAATTAAAGAATTAAGTATTTTCTGAACACTGTCGGATGTAAGGTAAGAATATGCATTCTCGGCTTCTTCTTTTGAATTAAATGATATAAAATAAACCGTGTCATCAAATTGGACTGGTTTTCTTTCTATTGGCTCAACAAGTCTAAACGATAAATTTTTATAAAGACGACATATCGCAATTTTCCACATTTTGAAAGAGTAATCACCTACTCCAAAAATTGAAAATCGTGGATTCTTTTTGTAAATGCTACTCCCACGAGCATCAAGTTTTTCAGAGTGAGATAAAAGATAATTCCATGTTTTTGGATACTTTTCTCTTATATAAGATGTATCCATTCCAATTGCTTTTTGCGTAACAATGGCAAATTTGTTTCGCCATTCATTACCAGATCCAATATCAGAACCTTTCATCAATGGATATAAAATATCTGGCTCAATATCAACATATTCTCCAAGTCCATTAATGTAGCCCCTTTCATCTCGCGTTAGCTCCATAACAGATGAGAGGTCATGCTTAATTCCTGACCTCCATTTAATACTACTAGAACCAAGAAGATTTTTAAGCTGATTGTAATCATCTAAGTTTGATATAGTTAAGCCATCTCTATGACCTATCGTTGTACAATCAGTTGTATTTAAACTATCAAATACGGAGCAGTCGTAGCAAGGAGTTGATTTCTGGTCGAACACAAGAACCATTAAACATGCATCAACAGATGCATTAAATAATTCTTTTGCATTTATTTTATAGATTGATGCATTGATAAGGTGAGCATTACTTTTCTTAGCATAGGCAATAATCTTTCTTGCAACTGCTGTTTTAACAAGCATAGCAATAGTTCCGTTTTTATTATGAAACCATGACAAGTTTTCAATGAGCATCCATTCAGAAATATCAAAATTAGCCTTACCTGTTATGGCATCAACCCCCTTAAAACCCAAGAAGTTATTCTTCTCTGGTAAATTATTGCTTCTTAAACTTCCTTGTGTTGAGTTAGTAACCCAAGGCAGGTTCCCAATAACCAATAACTTATCATTTATCTTGGAGAGATTCTCTTTCCAGTTCGTAGAAAAAAATCAGACTGTTTGATGTGAATGTTAGTATTGCCTATGGATGACAATTTATTATCAAGAATTTCCACATAATCCTTGTTTATCTCGTAACCAAATATTTCAGCATCGGGAAAGATTTTTCTTGAAGCAATTACAAAAGCACCTACACCACATGTTGGCTCAATAATTGAGTCGGCATTGATGCCAATATTTTTAAGTTTTTCACAAACTTGTATTGCAAAGTAATCAGGTGTTTGAAAATCACCAAATTCCTTTTTATTGCGAATTTTATTGTTCATAAAAATACCTTAAGAAAATTTGAAGATAGAGTGAATACCTTGAACTTGACCAGCCATTTCAATAACTCTTGTATATTGAAGTCTCCATTGAAGAGCATTTGATATAGTTAAAAATCCTTGATTTGGAGGTGTGATAAGGATTTCATTTGCTATATTATTTAGTTCAATTTCTTCAACTGGAAGATTTCGCTCAATCATAAAACCAATGAGGTCATCGCGGTTTCCATTTTTTCGAAGAATTTCCAAAATCCCTGTTGTGGTCTGGAAATCTGCTGTTCTGCTTGCTTCAACGAATATTGTGTCAGTAATATTTAATCTACCAGTTCGTGAAATTGAGTCATCATATTTCTCATATACAAATACAATTAAATTATAGCCAAGACCAAAAATTTTCTGTCTCGCTGATTTGTATGGGCATGAGGATTTTGGTTGCCGTTTACTTGTTACTTTCATATCAGTGTTCAAACTTGGAAAATCTATACCATTCGCAGAGTTTCCCAATTGGAATGAATAATTTTGAGCCAAATAATTTTTAAATTTATGCTCTAAATATGTACCGACTGCCTTGCCGTCAGTAACCCCAAATAGAGCAGGCTCTGCATGATTGCTTTCAACTTGTGAGAATGTATGTGCTTCTTTTATAAATGTTTGAATGTCTAAATTTAACATTTCAGTTATACCTTAATCTTGAATTGAGTTAATTTACACAGGAATAGCAGGACGTTTAGTTACGTCTGCTGACCTAATTGTACACATAGTGTTACGGATAAAATCCATCAGGATTACCTCTTTGTTTGCCAACGTATCTTTGGCAAAATTAACAAAGTTATGATACACCAAGTAATTGTTCAAATACTTGGTTGCAACCCCTTTAAACCGATGAACAATCATGTTTTTCAGTATGCTGTGGTAACTGTTGATTGTTTGAATGTTAAACGTACCAACTGCACGTTTACCGCGTGGAATGCGGATATGGCTTAAATTCATATCCAGCGATAATTTTTGATATGGTCTTAATGAATCGGTAACAAATACAGAATCTTTGGCAACTTTGCCATTTAGAACTTTTTGCAAATCTTTTAGAGATGGCTTACCTAGATTGCTAATTCTAGCAACAGATTTACCGTCCAAATTGATACCACAAGGAACACAAACTTGTTCTTTGGAAATGCCACGCTTCGTTGCTCTCGTTCCTCGTTTGTGAGCAGGACGTGGCAGATTAAAATTTTTGTGGTGTCCTTTGTAAGAAATAGTTGAATAAGTTTCGTCAGCTTGCACAATGCCATCTAACTCAACTTCATTCATCATGTTTTGAAGTGCGTCTAAAATTTTGTGTCGCCACGCAAAAGCAGTAGCGAGATTGATTTCGCAAATTTCAGCACATTTACGCACTGGGTATTTTTCAATCATGAATGTATTTTTCCCAAACTTCAATGTCTTTTTGCGTGTTGTAGAGAATAGTGCCTGTTTGCTCAACAAAAGATTTTTTGCAATCACGACACAAATAGCGTTGGTTATCGCATTTCGTACCATTTCTTACAAAATGCGTAGATTGACAATGTGGGCAATTCGTAATTTTTCTTGGTTCAATGACTTTTTTGACTAACAGAAGTCAAAAAAGCCTGTTTATCCGTATCGGATAAATTTTCAAAAAGTTGTTTTAAAATGTCTAATTCTTTTGTTACGCCAGACATGATAAAATTCCTTGTAGTTCAATTAGCTGCAAGGAATTTTAGCAAAATTTAGTGTAAAAATCGACACATTGTTAAAACACAGCCAACCGATTTTACATTATGACCAAGGCTGGCAATATCAGATGGCAGGCTATCAAGACATGCTGAGAAAACATCATATTAAACAAAGTATGTCGAGAAAAGGGAATGGCTTGGATAATGGGGCAATGGAAAGTTTTTTGGGCGATTGAAAACGGAATGTTACTTTGGTAAGCGATTTGAAACTTTCGAACAGCTTGAGAAAGTGATTCACGAGTACATTCATTATTACAACAATGAGCGTATTCAAGTTAAATTAAAAGGACTCAGCCCTGTACAATACAGAACTTGGTCCTTAAATTAAACAGTCTAACTTTTTGGGGTCAGATCATTTAGGGGCTTTTCGTTTATGCAACAAGCGGTTAAATTTTCTCAATTCTTTGCAAACGGGAGTTTAACCACGGAATATGCGAAACTTCGCAGCAAGCGATGGTGACGAATGTTCCCATTTATAACTAATCAATTGCATTAAAAAAGGGCGTACTCAGTACGCCCCTACTTGATATTGCAGATTTTTAGCAAAATCTAACCGCTTGTTTTTGCTTACTTATAAAACTCAATACCGGAAATACTGTTGGTGACACGGGTTCCCACATTACCTTTTACAATTTCTTCAATGTCGGATAATGAACCGATAACTGCATCTTTACCGGTTGCTTTCACAAAGTTAATCACGGCCTTAACTTTTGGCCCCATTGAACCCGGTGCAAATTCGTCCGCCAGTTTTTCCAATTCTACCGGGTTTGCTTTGGCAATTTGTAGTTGATCCGGTTTGTTGAAGTTTACGCATGCCGCTTTGACATCGGTTGCGATAATAAATAAATCCGCATCAAGTTGTTGAGAGATTACTGCGGTACATAAATCTTTATCAACAACCGCTTCCACCCCTTGTAAATCGCCTTGTTCATTATAATAGCTTGGGATACCGCCGCCACCGCCGCAAATCACGATATTATCATTAGCAAGCAGAGCTTTTACTGAATCAATACCGGTTACACCTTTTGGTAATGGGCTTGGTACGGCACGACGATAGTATTGACTGTCTGGCATAACTGTCCAGCCTTTTTCAGCCGCAAGTGCTTCAGCTTCTTCTTTTGAATAAACTTGACCAATTGGTTTGCTCGGTTTTTGGAATGCCGGATCTTTGGGGTCAACAATGACTTGAGTAAGCACGGTAATTGTTGGTTGCTCCGGTACTAAATTGGTTAATTCTTGTTGTAACATATAACCAATCATACCAACGGTTTGTGAAACTAAGACATCTAGCGGATAAGGTTCGATTTGCGCATTTTGTGCATGATATGCCGCATGTTGTAAGGCAAGTAGGCCAACTTGTGGGCCGTTACCATGTGAAATTACTAATTCATTATTCGGTTTGATTTTTGCTAACTGTTCTGCAGCAATTTTGATATTTGTCGATTGGTTTTGGGCGGTCATTGGCTCGCCACGTTTTAATAAAGCGTTACCGCCTAAAGCTACTACGATTTTCATTTTATATTCCTTTCATTATTTCCCCCTCTTTACTAAAGAGGGGGCTTTATTATGCCAAACTCGCAACCATTACCGCTTTAATGGTGTGCATACGGTTTTCCGCTTGTTCGAAGGCAACGTTTGCCGGTGATTCGAATACATCTTCGGTCACTTCGATACCGTTTGCTAGAGCCGGATATTTTTCAGCGATTTGTTTACCGACTTTGGTTTCGCTGTTATGGAATGCCGGTAAGCAGTGCATAAATTTCACTTTCGGGTTACCGGTGCGTTTCATTAATTCAGGCGTAACTTGGTACGGCATTAACATTTCAATACGTTCGCCCCAAGTTTCAAGCGGCTCGCCCATAGAAACCCAAACGTCGGTATGTACGAAATCTATGCCTTTTACTGCAGTATCAATATCTTCGGTTACGGTAATTCTTGCACCGCTTTCCGCTGCGAATTTTTGGCACATTTCAACTAAGCTGTCTTCCGGTAATAATACTTTCGGCGCACAGATACGTACATCCATCCCTAATTTTGCACCGATTAATAATAAGGAATTACCCATATTATTACGTGCATCGCCGATATACACGTAGCTGATTTGGCTTAGCGGTTTTTCACAGTTTTCAATCATAGTGAGTACATCGGCTAACATTTGGGTTGGGTGGAATTCATCGGTTAAGCCGTTGAATACCGGCACGCCTGCGTAGTCGGCTAATTCTTGTACCACCGATTGTTTAAAACCACGGTATTGAATCGCATCGTACATTCTGCCCAATACACGAGCGGTATCTTTCATTGACTCTTTATGACCAATTTGTGATGAAGTCGGGTCAATATAGGTTACGTGTGCGCCTTGGTCATAAGCCGCCACTTCAAATGCACAACGAGTACGAGTTGAGGTTTTTTCAAAGATTAATGCAATATTTTTGCCTTTTAATAATTGTTGTTCTGTTCCTGCATATTTCGCACGTTTGAGATCACGAGCTAAGTCTAATAAGAATTTAATTTCACGTTCGGTATGATTTACTAGGCTGAGTAAGTGTCTGTTTTTAAGATTAAATGCCATGATATTGCTCCTGTGTCTGCTATGAGTAAAAAATTTTAGAATTTTGACCGCTTGTATAAGTGAAACAACTTATTATTCGGGCCCGTGGATCAATGAAATATGGAATTGCAAGGCGAGAATGCTTTGAAAAGAATTGCGCTGTGATAACAAAGATGATTGCTATCTTATTTTTTATACCTAATGAAGGTATAAGAAGGGTAGGGTTTAACATTTTTACTCCTAAAAATTTATTGGGTTGGTACTTGAGAGTCGCCATTAACCTTTCTTGTAGAAGTAGGCGCATAATTCTAACAAAGCAAACGATTGCTATCAAGTTGTTAATTAAACTTAAAATGCTTAATTTGATTAACTATGCTTTTATTTTGCATTTTTATTCATTTTAATGCAAATCGTTTTTCCCGAAAAAATCAAAATCGATGAAAATTAAAGGAGAAATAAGCGGTCTGGTTTCAAGATTCTTTTGCAAAAAAGAGAGGAAATTTAACCGCTTGTTATTTAATGAGCTCGCTTAAATAAGCGTTTTAAAGCAAGTAAAGGAAGGGAAATCGGCCAGCTGATTGCCAGTAACAAACTATGCAATACCGCTTTGAGAAAGCCTTTACGGGAAAATGAAGAGGCAAGGTAGACTAAAAAACAAAGCGGAATAAGCAGCAGATAAATCTCAATCATAAGTAACTCCTAAAAATAAAAGCTGTTGATATTGACCAACAGCTTTTATTTTAGCGCATAACTAGTAGCTTGAGTTAATTAAAACTTCTTCACCATAACCACCTGCCTGTGGGTGAGGGATATAGGTTGAGTTTGCCGCTCGTAATACACGAATGCCTCGAATACCGGCTTCTTTTGCTGCCAAAATATCGTCATCACTGTCGCCGTAGTGAAGCTGTACTTTGTGTTTAATGATTGCAGCCGTTTTACCTTGTTTATATTCGGATTTTTGACCGCCGGTGAAATTCACCGGTTGCATATTTTTAATGCCAAGTGCTTTCGCCAAGATTGGCGTTACTTGATCATCTTTACCGGCAGTACGTCCGGTAATTAAGAAGATTTGATCACCTCGGGCTTGGTGCATTTCAATTAATGCTTTAGCAGACAGTTTTGGAATGGAATATTTATCACAGCCGGCATTAATTTCATCCCAAAAGTCTTGGTTTTTTAGGTAGCTATGGTCATTCGGTGAATACTTCTGCTGACCGTAGTAAAAACAGCCACTAGTTGCTGCAACCGTATCATCAATGTCAAAGCTTACGTTCATTGGCGGTGTGTCTTTCAGGCTGGCTTTAATTTGCTCAATCGAAACCCAGTGAATCGGCGCTTGTTGTTCCGCTTGACGGACAGTAAAACCGGCTTGGGTATAAGGGACTTTTTCACCTGATGCGTGGCTAGAAAGGGCGATAAGGCTTGCAATTGCCGTAATGGCGATAGATTTAATGGTAGATTTCATATGTCATCCTTTTAAATTACGTATAAGTTATAAAAATAATAGTAAGTGAGT
>NZ_GL831080.1:592186-593695 GCF_000188255.1 Actinobacillus ureae ATCC 25976 | reverse complement strand
TGTTAGAGGTTTAGTCCAACTTTTGGGGTGCAGATCACTGTGGTGCTTAATCGCCATTGCTGTGTGATTGCTCGTTACTTTTTAGAAAGCCATTCCCCCACAGATCCTACTCGCAAAGAATATGAAGATAGCCTCAAATTTTTGCGTGATGTGGCATCAGGTTTAGTGACGTTGGGCTTAGATAAAAATGCCGAGGTGGTGGAAAACGAAAACCTTGTACAGTTTGAAGCAGAGCCTAGCGTATGGGGACGAAAACAAGCCAAAGGGTTTATTTGATGAGTGTAATTGCGAAAACCAGTAATGCGTTGATAGCCAAAATTAAAGCGCACTTTAAAGGGCGATTAAACAAGGTTGCCGAACATTCAGGACAATGGGATGAGCAGACTATTCGCCAAATTGTGAATACTTACCCTGCGGTGTATGTAGCGTGGCTAGGGCAAGTGCGTGATAACAGTTACTACGGTGTGAAATCTCGCTGGGTGATTTATATCGTTACAAAAGTGCTAAATGGCAAGCCCACTGAACAGGTGGGTGCTTATCAAATTGTGGAGCATTTGACCGCCATTTTACATGGTGAAAGCGTGGAGCCAAGTGGCAATTTTACCTTACAAAGCGTGCAAAATTTGTGGAGTTCAACCCAATCAGGCACAGGTGCGGTGGTGTATGCGATGTTTTTTGAAGCGGAACAGTCGATTGATTTTGAGCTGACGCAAACGGACTTACATTGCTTTAAGGTTTATCACCAACATCATCAAGACACCGCAGCGCACAATGATATTCATATTGAATTAGAAGGACTATGTGATGGATACCATCAACATCAAGCCTGCACAGGCAAACATCAAGGTTCGTGACCCAGAGACCTTTGAGTTTTTAAGTGAGAAAGGGGAAGCAAAACCACGCAACGCCTATTGGTTGGCTCGTTTACGTGACGGGGATGTGGTTATGGTTGAAAGCAAACCGAAAGGAGAAAAATAATGGCGATTTCATTTAATGATATTCCCAAAGCAAACTTGATTCCGTTAGCTTTTATTGAATTTGATAAAAGAAACGCTAGTTGATTTTACTGAACGGTTAAAGTTAAAAAAGATGGTAAACGAAATCTGTAATGAAAATTTAGTATTTCTTCTTGTTTTGTTATTGGTATATATTCAAGTAGATATGTCTTATCTAAATTGTGTTATTAGGAGTAAGTTATGAGCTAATATACGAATGTTATTGAGGCGAAATATGGCGAAACTGTTTATGGAACAGCTGGCAATGATTATCTTTCTGGACTTTATAGCGATTATGTTTTTACTAGAGGCGAAGGAATGGATGTGATAAAGGATAAAGGAGTCATAAAAAACATTACTTTTCCTGATGCAATTTCTAGCCAAGTTCGTTATTACCTCTCTAATAATATCCTCACTATTAAACCTTATCCGGATAATTCTGAACAAATAGAAATCCAAGATTTCTCTTCTTATACAATCCTTTCTTTAACTTACCAAGATAAAAAAATAGGGG
>NZ_GL831080.1:587093-591469 GCF_000188255.1 Actinobacillus ureae ATCC 25976 | reverse complement strand
ACTACAGCCCCTAATTTTTTACTAGCTTATCGTAGTGCTGTAACTGATACAATTGCATCTTTCCGAGTATTTTTTGCAACTAAATTACTTGATGTGTGTCGTAATACTGCAGCCTTTTTCTTGGCTATATCCTACCTTTTAGAACAGAAAATTTATTCTCGCCAAACACTAGTTCAAAGAAAAAATTAAATGAAATTATAGAAATTATGAAAATTTCTTTTATTTTTATTGCTTGTTTTTAATGCTAAAAATATCTAATTAACATTAGTTGGTAAAAAATAAATAAAAAAGTGAACTATTTTTGCATATATATACTCTATTAAATGCCGTATTTATTAAAAATAAGAATGGATATAAAAATATTATTGAATCATTTGCTATGTAAATAATTGTAAATAAATGAGTTTATATCAAGCTGAATTTTTATTTAATTTATACGAATTTTTTTGATTTTTTGAACAGAATACATTTTTGTTTTTTTTAACGACTGACATATCCCTAAACTCCTTTTGTACATTATGCGAATTGTAATTATTATCGCTTCTTTTTATCGATAATTTTGCATAATTTTTGTCTGATTTATTTGCGTTTCTATGCAAATATCTGGTTACATATTTTTAATTGTCAATCAAATGTAAATTTAAAACTTGTCGGTCATCTGACTTGATCTAAATTTGAGGATGAGTAAAATCTGCCACGCAAACGATTAATGAACGATCGTTTTGCAGTTCTTTCATATAATAAGAGGTGTAAATCTATGAAAACAAAATATTCTGCCTTAGCAATTGCCATTATATCGGTAACAGCAAGTTATGCTCAGGCTGATAATTTTTCTAGCAATATTGAAACTGATTTATATAACGTAAAATCAGATTTGGGTGTTTATTCTCGTTATCAACCAATCTCTTGGTTTAGACCGGTTAGCAGTTCTGCAACTAGTATTACAGACCATACGAAAACAACGAATGAAGGTATTATTCGTACTGTAACTGAAACACGAAATGGTGTTACAACACAAACAATTTATAAGATTGTTAATGATGTGACGACGATTACGAAGATTGTAGATGGTGTGGTGGTTTCTGGCCCAGATATGAATCCCCCTGCGACAGAACCCAAACCGGTAGCTGAACCACCAGCAACAGAAACGGAACCTGAACCAGTTACAGATGTAACAAACCCTGAAAATGGAAATGCTCCAGAAGTTGAACCACCAACAACTGAGCCAGTAACAGAGCCGGTTACAGACGTAACAAACCCAGGAAATGAAAATGACCCAACCACCGAACCACCAGTAGTTGAGCCAGAGAAGCCAGTAGTAGAACCGATTGCAGACGATACTCCTATTAGCCCTTCGTATCCTATTGTAATCAAGCCAACGCAGCCGTCAAGTCCAACTTCTCCGATTGAAGCGAGAAATGTACCAAGAACGGGGGGTTGTTTGGAATGATATTTCTAGAGGTTACGACTCAGAAGACCCAAATAATAAAGCAAATGTAGAGCTTAAAGGGGAAGGCGTAACGGTTACTGTTGTAGACAGTGGCTTCAATAATCCTACGGTAGCAAGAGACATTCAAAATAAATTCGGTCTACGCGGAACCATTTTAAATACCGGCAGATATGCGCCGGCGGATGCAACTCACGGTATTCAGGTTGCTGAGATGGTTGGCGGTAATACTGCAAATGGTGTTGCACCAAGAGTGAATTTACTTTTAGCGGATATTACCAGAGTAAATGCAGACGGTTCTTCAGGTCTTTTAGCAACAGCCGATATTTATCAGCAATTATGGAACCGTGGTGCACGTATTTTTAACCAATCATACGGTATTTCTAAGCAGGTCACGTACTTTAATGATAATCCTCGCTCTGCTTATTACTATGGTCACCAATTTAATCAGGATATTTTAGATTTCTATACGGATGCGGTTGATAAAGGCGGTTTATTCGTATGGACGGCAGGTAATAACCGTGGTGAACGTGAATCTTCTCCACAAGCGGCGCTTCCTTATTTTGAAACGCAATTAGAGAAAGGTTGGTTATCGGTTGTGGCTTTAGCGGCGCGTGATAACGGTCGTTTAGGTGATTTCTCATGGTCTAACTTATTACCATATTCACAAGCAGGTCTTGCGAAAAACTGGACAGTTTTTGCAATGGGTGACTATGTATTTAATGTGAAAGGCAGTAACTATATTGCAAGTGGTTCATCTTTCGCAGCACCAGCAGTAACAGGTACGGCAGCACTTGTTAAACAAAAATATCCGTGGATGGATGGTAACTTAATTAAACAATCAATTTTAACAACAGCAACGGATATTGGTGCTCGTGGCGTTGATGATGTATATGGTTGGGGTTTACTTGACGTTGAAAAAGCAATGAAAGGTCCGGCACGTTTTGATAGCCGTATCACACTTGGTGAAGATGTAAACGTAACTATTCCACAAGGTAGCTACGCATTTGAGAATGATATTTCAGGTGACGTGGGCTTAGTGAAAAACGGTCAAGGTGAATTAGTACTGACTGGTGCAAGTTCATTTACTGGAGATACTACCTTAAATGAAGGTGCAATTACGATTAACGGTAAGAGCTATGGTTCTGCGGTAAACGTAGGTAGAAACGGTACTTTAGTTGCAAATAGCACCGTATTATCAAACGGCGTAAGCAATGACGGTGTAGTGGTAAATAACGGTAATACTGTGATTGAAAACGGCTATGCAGCATCAGCAAACAGTACTTTAGTATCAAGCTTAGACTCTAGACTTTCAGTTAAAGGTGGTGTGGTTCTAAATAATTCAACACTTGTATTAACTGCGGAAAAAGACGGTCAGGCACAATATATTACTGCAAAAGGTGTAACCACTGAGGCGATTACATCAGATAGCGAAATTAACGGTGAATTCGGTATAGTTGAAACGACAACCGGTCTCTTAAATGCGATAGTAAATAAAACAGCTGAAAACGTAGTTGCAGCGACTTTAAGCCGTCAAAATGTAGAAACGTTTGTTGCTAACAGCGAAGCTCGTGATGCGATGACTGAAAGTGTTGCAAGCAACTTAGAAAGCTCATTCTCAGCATTATATCGTCAAATTGATGCAAATAATGCGGAAAATTCGACCGCTTTCGCACAGGATGCAGCATTATTACAAAATAGCCTTGCAGCGGTCTCAGCAGGTCAGACTGCAGTGTTAGATAGTCTTTCTGGTCAAATTTATGCATCTGCACAGGCGTTAACATTCCAAAATGCAGAAACAGTAAATAAAGATTTTACTAACCGTCTCTCAATGCTTGGTTCATTGAACAATGCAGAAACAGTAAATAAAGATTTTACTAACCGTCTCTCAATGCTTGGTTCATTGAACAATGCAGATAATACTGTGGGTGTTTGGGTATCAGGAATCTATGGTAACGGCAAGTTAAAAGAAAGCAGTTTCGGCGAAGGTAAAACAAAAACTTACGCAGGTCAAATCGGTTTCGATAAATTAGTCAGCGATAACTTTATTTTAGGTACCGCGGTAAATCACTCAACAGCAGATGTAGATTTTAACCGTTATGGTGGTAAATCAGATGCGAAAGGCGTAGGTGTATCATTATATGGACGTTGGAGTGATAAAAATGCACCTTGGTATTTACAAGGTCGTGTAGGTTACGGCTGGGTGGATTCAGATGTGGAACGTACCATTATCTTAGATTCAAATAACAGCAGTACAGCGAAAATTAACCATAAAGATAAAGTAATCTCAGGTTACTTAGAAACAGGTTACGATTTCAAACAAGGTAATTTCACCTTCACACCATATATCGGTGTGAGCCATGATGTGGTGAAACGCGGCGCCTTCAGTGAGACCAACAGCCAATTTGGTTTAACTGCGGACAAAGCGACTTACCAACAGGCAAGCGGATTAGCTGGTGTACGTATGTCACAAGCAATCAACTTTGAGAGTGGTGTGAAGACAACCTTACAAGGATATGTAAACCATTAAACGGCATTTAATAACGAAGATTTAAGATTCGATGCAAGTTATACCGGTTTACAAAATGCAGACTTCCGAGTGAAAGGTATTGGTCTAGCGAAAAATAAAACGTGGGTAGGTGTCGGCGCGCTAACTGAATTCACACCGAATACTGCGTGGTATTTAAACTACGACTTAAAACTTGAACACGGAAAAGGTAAAAACAATGTGTTATCAACGGGGGTGCGTATAAGTTTTTAATTAAATAAGGGGCTGTAGTAGATTAGCAAGAATGCTATACTACAAAAATAAAGATAACCCATTGTAAATTAAAGAAATCTATACAAAGAAGATTGCTTGAATTTTTTGTTGCAGAAGTGACAGCCAGGACAGCTGCAGATTTATTAGGCATTCAAGCCAATACAGCTG
>NZ_GL831080.1:563180-587043 GCF_000188255.1 Actinobacillus ureae ATCC 25976 | reverse complement strand
CCCCTTAAATAATATACTCTAAATTTACATACATATTTCTTTCCATTAATAAAATAGGTGCAGACAAGAGGTTTGTGCCTATTTTTTTATTTACGGTATATCGTATGAATAACAATAAAAAAACGGTTGGATTTGCAAAATTTTTTACAAATCCAACCGCTTGTTAAAGCATTAAATTAATTATGCTTTTGCTTTTTCTGCAGCTTTTACGATAACCGCAAATGCAGGTGCTTTTAATGACGCACCACCCACTAATGCACCGTCGATATCCGGTTGTGTGAATAATTCCGCTGCATTCGCATCGTTTACAGAACCACCGTATTGGATGATTACTTGGTCTGCTACTGCTTGTGATTTAGCTGCAATGTGACCACGAATGAATGCGTGAACCGCTTGTGCTTGAGCTGGAGTTGCAGATTTACCTGTACCGATAGCCCAAATAGGTTCGTATGCGATTACTGCACCGTTGAACGCTTCAACGCCTAACGCATCAATTACCGCATCAATTTGTTTTGCACATACCGCTTCTGTTTGACCCACTTCGTTTTCCGCTTCGGTTTCACCGATACATAATACTGGCACTAAACCCGCTACTTTTAACGCACCGAATTTTTTCGCAATAAACTCATCACTTTCTTTGTGGTAAATACGGCGTTCAGAGTGACCGATAATGATATATTTTGCACCGAAGTCTTTTAACATTTCGGTTGAAATGTCGCCCGTAAATGCACCTTGTATATTTACATCTACGTTTTGTGCGCCTAATGCAATTACTGATTGACTCGCTAATGCCGCTTCTGCTTCCGCTAAGTACATTACCGGTGGAGCAATCGCAACATCACAGCCTTTAACATCCGCTAATTCCGCTTTTAAGCCGGCAATTAACTCTTTCGTAAATGCTTTACTACCGTTTAGTTTCCAGTTACCCATTACAAATGGACGACGTGCCATTTTATTTCTCCTATTGAGTTTGAATATAAAAAATATAAGCGGTGTGAACTATAACAAATTTTGCAAAAGAATTTGATTCTTTTCTGAAAGAATTACGATTTATATCAAGTATCAAACAGAACATTTTCTTTTTTATCGGCTAAAACCCTAATATGTAGGTTTAAAAGTTAGCTATAACTGATAGAATAACGCTATTTGAAAGAAACGGCTGAAAGGTATCTTCGGATGCCTTTTTTATGCTTTATAAAAGGGCGTGTAATGCAATTAAATTATCTCTTAGGGCAGCCGCAACAAGCGAGCAAATTAAAGGCGGAATTTGCAGATTTTATCGTGCGAGAAGAACTTGGTTATCCGCTGAGCGGTGAAGGTGAATTTGTTACGGTAAAAATCCGTAAAACCAATGCAAATACACTATTTGTCGGCGAACAGTTAGCGAAATTTGTCGGTATTTCCGCAAAAAATATGAGTTATGCGGGGCTGAAAGATCGCCATGCGGTTACCGAACAATGGTTTTGTTTACATTTAGCCGGTAAAGAAACGCCCAATTTTGCACAATTTGAATGCGAGGGCGTAAAGATTTTAGAGGTTACTCGTCATAACCGTAAGATTCGAGTTGGGAGTTTAGACGGTAATCATTTTGAGGTATTATTACGTGATGTAAGCGAATCGGATGAACTTAAGCAACGTTTAGGTCAATTACAAGCGGTCGGATTTCCAAATTATTTTACCGAACAACGCTTTGGGCGTGACGGTCATAACTTAACCCAAGCACTTCGTTGGGCAAACGGCGAAATTAACGTTAAAGATCGCAAAAAGCGTAGCTTCTATCTATCGGCAGCACGTAGCGAAGTGTTTAATTTGGTGGTTTCGCAACGTATTGCAGAGCGTTTAACCCAAACCGTTTTAGCTGGTGATTATGTGCAATTGGCTGGTTCGAACAGCTTCTTTGTGGTCGAAAAAAATGAAATTGCTGAAACTCAGCAGCGACTTGATTCGGGTGATGTGTTATTAACTGCGCCGTTAATTGGTGAAAAATCATTAGATTCGAATGCGAATGAAATGGAAACGGCAATCGTTGCTCGTCATACAGCATTAGTCGAATTAATGAAAAAAGAACGAATGGCAAATGCACGCCGCGCAATGTTCTGTAAACCGCAAAACTTTTCATGGGAATTTGAGTCTGAAGGTTTACGCCTTAAATTCTTTTTAGATTCAGGTAGTTATGCGACCGCACTAGTACGTGAATTAATTCAATTAACGGAACAAGAATAATGAATATTTTGATCAGCAATGACGACGGTTATCATGCGCAAGGGATTCAAACACTCGCAAAAACATTACGTGATGCAGGACATTCTGTGACGGTCATTGCACCGGATCGCAATCGCAGTGCGGCATCAAGTTGCCTTACATTGATGGAGCCTATTCGTGTACATCAAATTGATGAATTTAACTATTCTGTGATTGCGGGTACACCGGCAGATTGTGTACACTTAGCGCTTAACGGTTTTTTACCAACAGCATTTGATTTAGTGATTTCAGGCATTAATCACGGTGCCAATTTAGGTGATGATGTTGTCTATTCCGGCACGGTTGCCGCTGCTTTGGAAGGGCGACATTTACCGCTACCAAGTTTAGCGATTTCACTTGTCGGTAAAAAGTCACAGGGACATCTATTCGGTAATAATCATTTTGAAACGGCGGCGCAAGTCGTATTGGATTTATTACCGAAAGTACAAAAAGGTATTTTACCTGCACGTCAGATTCTAAATATTAATGTGCCGGATGTGCCTTATGAACAAGTAAAAGGTGTAATGGTGACTCGTTTAGGGCATCGTTCGCCGGCTGCGGAAATTGTCAAACGAGAAGATCCTCGAGGTTCAACAATTTATTGGCTAGGTGCGAATGGCGTACCAGTGGATGCCAGCGAAGGGACGGATTTCTACGCATTAGAACACGATTATGTGTCAATTACGCCGATTCAGGCGGATATGACAGCTCACTATTCAATCCAAGCGTTAGAGGATATTTTCTAAATGAAATTGTTGGGTACAATTTATGATAAAACAATGGAGTGGTCTAAACACCGTTTTGCAGCTTTTTGGTTAAGCTTTGTGAGTTTTATTGAGGCGATTTTCTTCCCGATTCCGCCGGATGTGATGTTGATTCCAATGTCGATGAGCAAACCGAAAAATGCAACTAAATATGCGATTTATACGACAATTGCTTCGGTTTTAGGTGGTATAATCGGTTACTTTATCGGTTTATATGCATTTGATTGGGTGCAGGGCATTATTGCTGATTGGGGAATGCAGGCAAACTTCAACAAAGCGAAATCTTGGTTTGAAACTTGGGGCGTGGCGGTTGTTTTTTTAGCCGGTTTCTCGCCAATTCCGTATAAAGTATTTACAATCTGTGCAGGTGTAATGCAAATGGCATTTTTCCCGTTTGTGGTTACTGCCGCCATTTCTCGCTTTGCTCGTTTTATTTTAGTTGCCAAACTTTCGGCATGGGGTGGCGAGAAATATGCTGAAAAAATCCGCCGTTCTATCGAATTAATTGGCTGGGGGACGATTGCATTAGCGGTTGTCGCTTATCTGGCTTATGAGTTATTTAAGTAAGGATATTATATGAAAAAGTCACTTTTACTTTTGCCATTAATGGTATCGTTAGCATTAACCGCTTGTAATTCTTCATCTGAATCGGAAGCAAGCGTAGCTGAAGCAGGTTCATTAACTACTTCTGCGATTCCAACTTGGCAATCATCTGAAACTATTCAGGCAACGGATATGCCGGCTTCAATGAGCTCAGCTCCGACTCACACAATCGGACAGACCTCAACAACTTACAATACGACACCGACAACTTATAACACTGCTCCACAAGCGGTTCCACAATCACAACCGGTTGCCGTTCAGCCTCAACCTGCTTCTGTGGCGCAATCTGAGACTATCGGTAATTGTCAGGTAGTTCGCGATAGCATGGGGACACCGGTATATGCGCAAATGATTAAAGGCTGTTATACCGACAGCAGCTATACGGTAGGTAAAAGCGATACGATGTATCTTATTTCCTACCTAACCGGTCAAACACCGGCGCAAATTGCTGCATTAAATAACATCAGTACTACGACAAAGTTACAAGTCGGTCAAGTACTGCGCGTAAGATAATATGCCAACATAATCATTTATTTAACGGCAGTCGTGTTGACGACTGTCGTTTTGTCCGTTTATAGATTTAGGAAAGCGAAATGAAAAAAGTATTGTTTTTAATCCCATTCGTGCTTGGTTTGGCTGCTTGTAGTGCAAATCAATCTGTTTCAAAGGGTGAGTCGGAATTAGCACCGGGTGTTATGCAACCTGTTTCAGGTTCTGGTGCAGAGGAAGGCAGTTATAGCTGGACTTCAGAAGTAGAATCAGCGCCAATGCCGGCGTCGATGACTAAGTAACCCTATTTATAAAAAAGGACACGTGACAAAATGAAGAAATCATTTCTCCTATTGCCTGTAGCCACACTTATTTTAACCGCATGTAGTTCAAATGATCCGGCTCCGGTTGTAAGTGCAAAAGACAGCACGGAATTAAGCCCTGGTGTAATGCAACCGGTATCCGGTACAGCACCGACAACTTATGGTTGGCAGTCTGATATTCAGCCGACATCAATGCCTGCAACAATGGGAAATACACCGGCAAGCGTGCCGACTGTTTCTCAGCCTGTGGTAACCAATCCGGTTATCACAGAGCAACCGGCTCAACCTCAAACAACAACGAAAGTTGTGAAAAAAACAAAAACGGTAGAGAAAAAGGTAAACCAAAATTTCGAAATCCCTCGTGATGCGAATAATGCGCCGGTATATAGTCAAATTCAGAAAGGCTTTTATGACGGCTCAACTTATACGGTACGTAAAGGCGATACCATGTTTTTGATTGCTTATATTATCGGTAAAGACGTAAAAGAAATTGCCGCATTAAATAATATGAGTGAACCATATCAATTAACCGTAGGGCAAAAACTAAAAACAGGTAAATCGGCAACAGAGACGATAACGGTAGAAGAAAAAGTGACCGTGCCGGTAGAGCCGAAAGTGACTTATCAGCAAGGTGCAAATGGAACTACTTATTCTTCTGACGGTAATATTACCGGTCCGGTAAAAGCAAGTACTGGTGCAGCTGCTCCGGCCGTGACATCATCGGCAAATAATGGTATTCAAGCTTCAGTAGGTACGGCTGCAACTGCAACATCCGGTGGTGTAGTGGCAACCGCAGCAACCGCTCCGGTTGTGCGTGCGACAACAGCAACTTCACCGAATTACTCTACATCAAATACGGTAGCTGCACCGGCTTCAAACTTTAAATGGCAATGGCCGACAGCCGGTCGTGTTGTATCCGGTTTCTCTTCTGCTGAAGGCGGTAACAAAGGTATTGATATTGCCGGTAGCAAAGGTCAAGACGTGAAAGCGGCTGCAGCAGGTAAAGTTGTGTATGCAGGTAACGCTTTAGAAGGCTATGGTAACTTAATTATCATTAAACACAGCGATGACTTCTTAAGTGCTTATGCACATAACGATAGTATCAAAGTTGATGAGCAAGATACCGTAAATGCCGGTGAAACCATTGCTAAAATGGGTAGCACCGGTACCAACAGTAACAAACTTCACTTTGAAATTCGTTACAAAGGTAAGTCTGTTGACCCGACACGTTATTTACCGAAAAGATAGTAATTTTTAGTTAAAATCCGACCGCTTGTCATTGCGAACAAGCGGTCTTTTTTCATCAATTTTTTACCATGCGAACATTATTATTCATCAGCATATTCATTGGCTTTCTCAGTGCGTGTGAAGTGAACAAGGAAAGTGTCGGTACGACACAAGATAAGTACGGTTGCTTATCATCAGCCGGTTTTAGCTATTCATTTTTGCAAAAAGAATGTGTAGAACCTTTTAAGCTAGTAAACATTCGTTTAGCTGATCCAGCAAATCGTGATGTGGCGATTTATGTTGTCTTATCCGAAGATAAATCTCAAGCGGAATTATTTTCGGTAAACTTACCGCAAGGCACAATTTTAGATGCGGTCAAAGGTGGATATTTATCAAAGGACAATCAAATCCGATTAATCCGTGCCGAAGGTTGGAAAATTTATTTATAAATTAGCCCGCTTGTTATTTGATAAGCGGTTGTTTTTGTAAGGAAAATAGCAAATGGTTACACGTTGTGGCTGGGTTGGCGAAAGTGAAATTTATATCGATTATCACGATCAAGAATGGGGCAAGCCTGAATTTGATAGCCGCAAATTATTTGAAAAAATTTGTCTAGAAGGGCAACAAGTAGGGCTTTCTTGGATTACGGTTTTGAAAAAGCGTGAGGCTTACCGTCAGGCATTTTTCCAGTTTGATCCGGAACGTATTGCACAAATGACGGAAGAAGATCTCGAGCAACTTATGCAAGATGCCGGTTTGATTCGCCACCAAGCTAAACTGGAAGCGATTGTTAAAAATGCGAAGGCTTATCTTGCTATGCAAGCAAATGGAGAAGATTTCAGCCGGTTTATTTGGGCATTTGTAGGTGGTAAACCGCAAATTAATGATGTACCGGATTTATCAGTCGTACCGGCAAAAACAGCCGTTTCGGCAGCGATGTCAAAGGCATTGAAAAAGAAAGGTTTTGTATTTGTCGGGGAAACTACCTGTTACGCTTTTATGCAATCGATGGGATTAGTTGATGATCATCTGAATGATTGTTGTTATAAGAGTAAAAGCTAACAAAAAGGGGGATATAGCCACGGCTATATCTCCCTTATATATTAGAGCTTCGCTTCAATTAATTTAGCTAATGCCGTGATGTGATCGGCATTGGCATTGAGCGCCGGAATGTAGCGATAAGATTGTCCACCGGCGTTGAGGAAGTTTTCTTTGTTTTCCTCAGCAATTTCTTCTAATGTTTCCAAACAATCCGCTGAAAAGCCAGCGCAAATCACGGCGATTTTCTTCACGCCTTGGCTTGGTAATTTTTCTAAGGTTTCATCAGTATAAGGTTGTAACCATTCTTCATCGCCAAAACGAGATTGATAAGTTACCAACCATTGTTCGTCAGAAAGCGATAATTTATTTGCGACTAATTGTGCGGTTTGCTGGCAATGTTCCGGATAAAAATCACCTTCAGTTTGATAGCGCTTAGGAATACCGTGGAACGAAAACAATAATTTTTCATCTTCAGCTAACTGAATCGTATTCGCCAGTGCCTGAATATAAAGTGGATCGTTATGATAGCTATGAATAAACTCAAACGGCACAATTTTTCGTTGTTGAGTTAAGCCACGTGTGAAAGCATCCAACACTGAGGCGGTTGTAGTACTGCTGTATTGCGGATAAAGCGGCAACACAATGATTTTACTCACACCTGCTTTAATCAGGCGGTCGGTTGCGCTTTCAATACTCGGATTACCATAGCTCATCCCAAGCTCCATCAAGACATTTTGGTTTTGTTGATTAAAGTAATCTTGTAGTGCTTGTTGTTGTTGGCGTGAAATAGCTAGTAGCGGAGAGCCTTGCTCTGTCCAGATCTCACGATAAAGCTTTGCAACCTTAGGAGATCTTTTAGGCAAGATGATCCCGTTTAAGATCAATTGCCATTTGAATTTAGGTAAGTCGATCACACGAGGATCACTTAAAAATTGTTTAAGATAGCGTTTTACCGCCGGAGCTGTCGGCTCATCAGGAGTGCCGAGATTCGCCAGTAGTACGCCGATTTTGTTTGAGGTCATAAGAAAGCTCTTTGAATATGGATCAAAATAGCTGAATTTTGCGTTAATTCGGATATGAAAACAAATAGAATTTTTGCGTTAATTACAGAGATAGGTGATAATCTATATCAAGCGGTCTTTTTTCGGAAAAACTTTGCAAATAATCGAAGGGTATTTTGCTTTCGTCCTTGATTTTTGTTTAATTTATCGGTAAAATCTCAACTCTTTTTTATGGTCCTCGTTTGGCAAAGATTTAATTCCAGCCAACATATTTAAATATTTAGGTAGATAGCAATGAAACGTACATTTCAACCTTCTGTATTAAAACGTGCTCGTACTCACGGTTTCCGTGCTCGTATGGCTACTAAAAACGGTCGTCAAATTTTAGCACGTCGTCGTGCTAAAGGTCGTAAATCTTTATCTGCATAATTTGCAGTTGAAGCAAAGCCTTATCACATCAGTGAAAAAGCTAACCTTTTCTCGGGAGCTACGCTTGTTAGCTCCCACTCAATTTAAAGCTGTGTTCGAACAACCGTTTCGAGCTAGCACTCCCGAACTTACTATTCTCGCTCGTCATAATCATCTTGATATTCCTCGTCTTGGTTTAACTGTTGCTAAAAAACATTTAAAACGTGCTCACGATCGTAATCGCATTAAGCGTATTGTGCGTGAAAGCTTTCGTTTAAAGCAGCATGAATTACCAAGTGCAGATTTTGTGTTTGTGGCAAAAGGCGGTATCGGTAAGCTCGATAATGCCACTCTTTTTGCGATGTTGGAGAAGCTATGGGTTCGTCACATCCGCCTGGCGAAAAAGCCGCAGGCGTAAAAGTAACGCCTTCAATTGGGGCTCGTTTATTATTGCTACCAATCTATTTTTATCGTTATTGCATTAGCCCATTAATTGGACCTCGTTGTCGTTTTTATCCGACTTGTTCGACTTATGCGGTCGAAGCAATAAAGCGGCATGGCGCAGTAAAAGGCGGCTGGCTAGCGACTAAACGTATCGCACGTTGTCACCCTTGGAATGAGGGGGGAGAAGACCCAGTGCCAGGTTGTTGTAGTAAACAATATTCGCACGAAGATCATTAGTTCAAATAGCAATAAAAAAGGCGACCGCTTGGTCGCCTTTTTCGATCTTTTTGCAATTATGCATAGTACATTTCAAATTCTACCGGGTGTGGCGTCATATTTAAACGCTCCACTTCTTTACGGCGAATATTGATATATGCATCCACGAATTCTTTCGAGAATACGCCGCCTTGAGTTAAGAACTCATAGTCCGCTGCAAGTGAATCTAACGCTTCTTCTAATGAGCTTGCCACTGCTGGAATTTCTTTAAGTTCTTCCGGTGGTAAGTCATAAAGGTTTTTATCCATTGCATCGCCTGGGTGAATTTTATTAATTACACCGTCTAAACCTGCCATTAACAATGCTGCAAAGCAGAGGTATGGGTTTGCTAATGGATCCGGGAAACGAGCTTCAACACGCGTTGCTTTCGGGCTGGTTACCGCTGGGATACGGATTGATGCCGAACGGTTACTCGCTGAATAAGCTAATAATACTGGTGCTTCAAAGCCCGGTACTAAACGTTTGTATGAGTTTGTACTTGGGTTGGTAAACGCATTTAATGCTTTAGCGTGTTTAATGATACCACCGATATAATAAAGCGCAGTTTCAGATAAACCGGCATATTTGTCGCCCATAAATACGTTTTTGCCGTCTTTGCTTAATGACATATTACAGTGCATACCTGAGCCGTTATCACCAGCAAACGGTTTTGGCATAAAGCAAGCTGTTTTACCGTGTTCTAACGCAACATTTTGCACGACATATTTATAGATCTGTGTTTCGTCCGCTTTTAAAGTAAGGTTGTTAAATTTCGTCGCAATTTCATTTTGACCTGCTGTTGCCACCTCATGGTGATGCGCTTCAACCACTAAGCCCATTTCTTCTAAAATTAAGCACATCTCCGAACGAATATCATGTGTCGAGTCGATTGGCACAACGGCACAGTAACCGCCTTTTTTGAGTGGACGATAGCCTGTATTGCCGTCTTCATATTTACGATTTGTGTTCCAAGCCGCTTCAATATCATCAATTTTGTACGACACGTTGTTCATACCAACGTTATAACGTACATCATCAAATAAGAAGAATTCCGGTTCCGGGCCAAACATTACGCTGTCAGCAATACCGGTTGATTTTAAGTAATTTTCCGCACGAATAGCGATTGAACGCGGGTCGCGGTCATAAGATTGCATTGTGTTTGGGTCGTAGATGCTACAGCGGATAGTAAGAGTAGGGATTCGAGCGAAAGGGTCAACAACAGCGGTTTCAGCGATTGGCATTAAAAGCATATCGGCTTTATTGATTGCTTTCCAACCTTCAACAGACGAACCGTCGAACATTTTACCTTCTTCGAATAAGTCTTCTAAATCGTCACCGATTAAGCTTACTGGGAGTGAGACACCGTGTTCTTTACCTTTGATATCGGTAAATTTTAACATTACGAATTTGATATCGTTATCTTTGATTAAATCAAATACTCTTTTTACAGACATTGTGGAAGTTCCTTCAAGCGGGTTGATTTTCACAGGAATTTGCGAAAGCAAAAAGATACAAGAATTTGAGAAAATTTGAAATAGATAAACAGCATTATTTGCAAAAATTTTCGAATCGAAAGAAAAATTCTTTCGAATATGGCCATTATCGGAACTTAATCGTTTGCGCAAGGTCAAAATATAACCATATAAACAAATATTAGATGGTTTTAGTTACGAAATGGATTCATGGTCGGCTCTCCACGAAAAAAGAATCATTTGCATGAACTATTCGGCGGTTGATACGTCTATCTATATGTACGGACTTGATTCGGACAGTTAAAAATTTTATTCATTATGTATCAAAATGGGCTGGGTTTTATACCTAGCCATTTTTATTTCTGCACGGGTGTTTTAATTAATAACCTTTTGACTGAAAGTCCGGTAAAAAAGCATTCGAATTTAACCGCTTCACTTCAGTCTCTATTCTGCCGTCTGCAAATAAACTGAGTTCTCGCCAGCCTTGCGGTAAGAGATCAAGGGTAAACTCATCGCAATTCGGTTTAAATTGAATACAAGTCGAAGGGGTTGCTAACACTCGATAACCTTTCCACTCTGCATCGACTTCTTGGTGAATATGTCCGTGTAAAATTGCTTTAACATTCGGATAACGGCTTAATACTTCTGCCAAAGCGTTACTATTTTTTAAACAATGCTGATCAAGCCATGCGGAATTAGTCGGCAAAATATTATGGTGTAGTACAACTAAGGTATAACGTTCAGGATATTCAGTTAATTTGCTATTTAACCAAGCAAGTTGTCCAAAAGATAAATTGCCGCTAGGCGCGTTTGCAACTTGGCTGTTTAGTAAGAGTATTTGCCAATGCGAGCCGGCTAAAATTTGTTTTTCTGCTTGGATATGCGGATGCTTAGCTAAATAGAGGCTCATTTGTGGTTGTCTATCATGATTTCCCTCCAACCAAAAAACTGGTTTAGCAAGCTGCTTAACCATTTCAGCAAAACGATGGTAGGCTTCAGGATTGTGATCTTGAATAAGATCACCGGTGGCAAGCACTAAATCATAGTTAAACAAAGTTTGTCGGATTTGATCAAGTACCGCCTGAAAACTGTCGGTCGTGTTTACGCCAAGTAATTTTTCATGTTCAGCGGAAAATAGGTGAGGATCAGTGATTTGAAGTAATCGCACAACAGGTTCCTTTTTACCTAGCGAATAAAAGCCGTTCATTATTTTTCTCCTTATTAAGCGACTACTTTTGTGCTCTCATGGCTCAATACTTTAACTATGTTATTTTAGTTTATCAGCTACTGATAATTAAAAATGAGCGTTATGCCTCATTTTTCACAGAAATTTACGTTTTTTGAGCATTTATCCAACAAATTCGCCCTCCAAAAGAGGGCGAAAACTTTTAGTCAATAGAATAAATCGTTTCTTATGATATTTTTGATAGTTAAGTTGTAGCCATTGCAAGCCGACAACGGCAATCACATTGTCAATTTTCCCTTCGCAAACCCACTGATAGGCTTGTTCACGGCTGACAATGTGTACCAAAATATCCTCGCCCTCTTCTTCCAAACCATGTATGGCTCCCGATTGAACGGTTGAGCTATCGACTAAACCGAGAAATAGATGCAAACGTTCTAATTGACCGCTGGGGCTGTCCCAAATGCTGAGTGCGTGTTTCACTTTTTCTACGTATAAACCGGCTTCTTCTTGCGCTTCTCGGATAGCTACTTCCGCCGGATCTTCATTTCCTTTGTCCACCATACCGGCAACTAATTCTAGCAACCAAGGTGATTTATCCGAACGAGGATCATAAGCACCGATACGTACCTGTTCTACTAACACTACGCTGTCTCGCATCGGATCATAGGCAATCAGTGCAGACGCCGCCCCTTTAATTAATAATTCACGCACAATTTCACCGCTCATTTCACCGGAAAATAATTTATGGCGAAAATGCATTTTTTTCAGTTCAAAATGCCCTTTATAGACGGTTTCTTCTTTGAGCATATGCAAATCATGTTGTGAGAATTGAAGAATCTCAGCCATATAAATTCCTTAGCTCTTACGTAAGCGGTCTGTATGAACAATAAATAATGCAATAATCATCACTAAAATGGATAAAGCGAATAGCAGTGTATGCATTGCATTGGAATGGTCGACAATAATTAAGCGCACCATGGCGGTAATCCCGATATACAGGAAGTAACGCAGTGGGAAGTGATAATTATATTTAAAATATTGCACGATAAGCGATAAAAATTCGAAATAGAGGAAGAAAATCACAATTTTTTCGACAATTTGGAATTTTTCGCTGTGGTTTGCCAATAATTCGAACAAAAAATAGGCTTCGGAAAAGAGTGAGTAAGAGAGTAATAACCCCGCTACTAATAACGAAATATTCAGTGTCCACTGAAAAAATTCGGAAATAACTTTCCCAAAGCGAGAGTGTTTTTCTGCTAATGTGAGTTTAGGCATTTAGGTTCCTTGGATTAACTTGATAAACAAGCGGTTGAAAATCGGAAATTTTTTGCAATTTCCCTGCTTTCCATTCACTGAGAACAGCAAGCGAGTTCGCTAAATCTTGATAAAAATAGCATAAGTAAAACGGCAGCTGATGATAAAAATGTAATGTACCCATCGGGCAGTATGCCGAACGAACAATGCGTTGTTGTGGAAAATGTTGTACTTCGGACAACTTCACAATCCCTACACCTTGCGATTTCAATACCGCTTCATGTAAACACCAGCTCAAATAAAACCGATCGGCTAATTCGGTAAACGGCGTATGATTTTGCTCAAGTAAACCCACAATTTCTTCCGTATTCGCATAATGACGTAACAGATCGGCATAGCGTCTGATTTTTTGCGGGTGTTCAATATCAATCCCCACTTGTAATTTACTTTTATGATAGCAAAAGATCACTGCCACCCATTCGCCGGAATGGCTGATATTAAAATCGATGTTCTCATGTTGTACAAAAGGTCTGCCGCTTTGCGTACGTTGCATATCATCCAATAAATTTAGTGGCAATTGATATTTTTCAAACAGTTGAGTCAATAAAAAATGGGCGGCTCTGCGACTTTTCCAACATTTTAATTGGCGTTCGGAAAGCCCTGTCGGCGGTAAAAAAGGAAGTGGTATTTGCTCATCATGATGAGCAAATACCACCTCGATAATCGGAAATGCGTTTGCCATAAATAGTGTGTTACAAGCGGTTAAATTTAATTGAAATTTTGCAAAAAATTAACGGTATTCTACCGCTTTATTGCAAGGGTTAAAACACCCACTGCGACAAGCGCAATGCCGATCCAATCTTGACTGCTCGGTCTTTCGCCTAAAAAGATCACGGCAAATACGGTAACCAAAACAATACTAAATTTATCAATCGGGGCAACTTGCGAGGCATTTCCCATTTGTAACGCTTTGAAATAGGCAAGCCATGAAACACCGGTGGCTAAACCGGATAAGATTAAAAATGTCCAGTTTTTACCGGTTAGAGAACCGAACGGCTGCCATTTACCGCTATAAGTCAGAAAGGCGGCGAGAGCGTTCAGAATGACCACTGTTCTGATAATGACCACTGTTCTGATAAAGGTGGCGAAATCCGAATCAATACCCTGTAAGCCGACTTTAGCAAAAATTGCAGTAAGTGAAGCGAATAATGCGGAGGCGAGCGCCCAATAAAGCCATTCATTTGACATAGTGATACCTCTTTTGATTCAAAAATAAGCAAATAGATGAAATTTATCCCTTATTTTAACAAAATTACAGCGAATTCTACTTTTGTGTTAGGCTAAAAAAATGTTAATGTCAGAAAAGAGGTAAAACGAAGTTTAAACATAATAACCTCATTTAACGATAGGAGATTTTTATGATCAAACAGATTCAGAAATTTCTGAAACTAGAAGCAGCAAGTGGGATTTTATTGTTGGTTTCCGCCTTACTCGCAATGATTTTTGCGAATACGGATTTAAAGCAACTTTATTTTAGTTTTTTACAAACCGAGGTAGCAATTAAGTTTGGTGCCTTCAGCATTGATAAGCCGTTACTCATGTGGGTGAATGACGGCTTTATGGCGGTCTTTTTTATTTTAGTCGGCTTGGAAGTAAAACGAGAATTGTTTGAAGGCTCGTTATCCAGTTATCAAAAGGCCGCTTTTCCAGCGTTTGCCGCTATCGGCGGAATGGTAATTCCGGCGTTAGTTTATTGGATGATTAACCGAAATTTCCCTGCTTACCAAGATGGTTGGGCAATTCCGATGGCAACCGATATTGCATTTGCGTTAGGTATTGTTGCTTTACTCAGTAAACAAGTGCCGCCGGCACTCAAGGTATTTTTACTTGCCTTAGCGATTATTGATGACCTTGGCGCAATTGTAGTGATTGCCTTGTTCTTCTCACATGAGATGAGTATTCAAGCACTAATTATTGCCAGCATTGCGATTTTGATTCTAATCGGTATGAATCGCTATAAAGTAGTCGGGCTAATGAACTATGCAATTATTGGTACGATTTTATGGGCATCGGTATTGAAATCCGGCGTACACGCAACCTTAGCCGGTGTGATTATCGGTTTCTGTATTCCGTTACGTGGTAAAAATGGTGAAACACCTCTGTATCACCTTGAACATACCCTTGCGCCATGGTGTTCATTTGCAATTCTACCGCTATTTGCATTCTCAAATGCCGGAGTGTCGTTAAGCGGTATGAGTTTAGAGCAAATCACTTCGCCATTACCGTTAGGTGTCGCACTTGGCTTAATTATCGGTAAACCGCTTGGTGTATTTTTATTTAGCTATTTAGCGGTTTTATTACGCATCGCGAAGTTACCGAGAGGGATTAACTTTAAACAAATTTTTGCGATTGCGGTGCTGTGCGGTATAGGCTTTACCATGTCGATGTTTATTGCAGGGCTTGCTTTCGGCGAAGAACATGCGGACGAGAGCATATTAGCGCTTGCTCGTTTAGGTATTTTAATGGGAACTTTCGTTTCGGCGGTTATCGGCTATTTCCTATTAAAATTAACAACAAAGCCGAAAGCAAAGGCAGCGCAAATAGCCTCGTAAGCAGTTAAATTTTCTCAATTTTTTACCAATGAAATGCCTCATCCTTTGTTTGGTTGGGACATTTTACTTTTGGTGATTTGGGAACTTTTAGCGAAAATATGCTTCTTATTAAGCTCAAAAAAAGTCATAAAAACGATAAAGGAGATGTTATGCAAAAAGTTGTGTTACTTACAATGTTAGCGCTGTCAGCGTGTGTTTATGTTGTTCCAGCGGCAGAGGTAGGAGGCGGTTATCCGACTAATACACCGAATGTGATTATTGTGCCGAGTCAGCAGCCGAATAACCAACAGGGGTATCCGCATTTACCGCATAGCGGATTAATTAAAACGGCATCGGGCAAATGTTTAGACCAAAGCGGCTCAGATTATCGCGGAATCATTGCTTATCACTGCCACGGTAAAGCGAACCAGCGTTTTGAATTCATGAATTCACAAATTAAAGTGAATGGGCAATGTTTGGATGTTGGCGGCGAATACCAATACAACGGTGCAAAAGTGATTACTTATCGTTGTCATGGCGGAGAGAATCAGCGGTGGTTTAGAGACGGTCAACAAATCCGTAGTAGTATGAGCGGTAAATGTTTAGATATTGGTAAACGAGGCAATAAACTGGCGATTTATCAATGTGATGGCAGCCGAGGACAACAATTTTTCTATTAAGTAAAAAAGGTGCAATGAATTGCACCTTTTGCATTTTAAACTTGTAGCCAGAAAGTGACCGGCCCATCATTTTGCAAACTGACTTGCATATCTGCTGCGAATTGTCCGGTTTGAGTATGGATTTTCTGAGCGGCTTGCTGATGAAAATATTCGTATAACGCATCCGCCTCCTGAGGGGCAGCGCCACGCGAAAAACTTGGACGCAAGCCTTTATTAGTATCGGCTGCTAAGGTAAATTGCGATACTACTAATAAACTTCCGCCGGCTTGTTGCACGTTTAAGTTTATTTTGCCTTGCTCATCGGAAAATACGCGATAGTTAAGCACCTTTTCCAGTAATTTATCCGCTTTGGCTTGGTTGTCACCTTGTTCTACACCGAGTAATACCAATAAACCGTGCGCAATTTCACCGACCGTTTGATCTTCAACTTCTACTTTTGCCCATTTTACACGTTGGATTAAGCCAATCATTTTAGTTCTAATTCTCCATTTTTTATCATTTCTAAATCTTTTAATACTGAAGCAAATTGCCCGCCAAGTAACACAACTTGCCAGCTTAAGTGAATCCAAACAATCATAATCGGTAATACGGCAAGTGCGCCATAAATCGCTTGATAAGACGGAAATGTCGTGACGTACCAAATAAACGCTTGTTTACCCAAAGTAAAAAATATTGCAGCAAATAATGCACCGATTGCGGCGTGTTTACCTTTTACTTCGGTATTCGGTACAATTTTATATACGAAAGTGAATAATAACCAAATCAAGCAAAACGGCACATATTTGAGTAAATGGTGACTAAAGGACAACATTCCGTTTTCACTAAATACGGCAAAAGACATCACATAAGTGCTAATTGCAATACTCATTCCGGCAAAAATCGGCGCAAAAATCAGAATTAAAGTGTAGAGCAAAAAAGAGATAAAAATCGACCGCTTGCGTGTATTATGCCAGATGTCATTTAGGCTTTGGTCAATACTGGAAATCAACATCACTGCGACGACAAATAAGCCGACAATGCTGATTAATCCCATTTTTTCCGAATTGCTGACGAACAACTTAATATATTCTTCGACCAAATGTCCTGCATTCGGGGCGAAGTTATCATAGATAAAATCTTTAAGTAATTCGGTGGCTTCATGAAAGATTGGAAAAAAAGTAAAGACCGAAAACACCACCATGATTAATGGCACTATCGCTAACATTGTGCTGTAAGTCAGATAGCCTGCCGAAATAGCAATTTTATTTTGTTGCCAGCGTTTAAAGAATATTTTGCAAAATAGAGGAAGAGTATTCATGGTAAAAATTTAACTAAATCTAGCCGCTTACGAATGCTTAAGTACAGCATTCGTAAGCAAGAAAAGGTTTGCAAAGGGCGATTTATTTTCTGACCAAATAATCACCTTCACAGACCCATTTATAGGTGGTGAGCGCCTCTAAGCCCATTGGACCTCGTGCGTGGAGTTTTTGGGTACTTACTGCCACTTCTGCCCCTAAACCGAATTCCCCGCCGTCAGTAAAACGGGTGCTAGCATTGATATAGACTGCCGCCGCATCGACTTGGGCGACAAATTGACGCGCCAGTTGATAATCAGAAGTTAGAATCGCTTCCGAATGCTGCGAGCCGTATTCACGAATATGTTCCACCGCTTTGGCTAAGTTATCGACTACCACTACATTTAAATCTAACGAAAGCCATTCTTGACGCATTCTTGCTTGATCAAGCGGTTCAATTCCTTCCGTTTTTTGCAAATCATCGGTATGTAATGTCACGCCTAATGCTTTCATTCGATTTGCAAGTTTCGGTAAAAATTCGACCGCTATTTCCTTTTCAACTAATAGAGTTTCGAGCGTATTACACGTGCTTGGACGTTGCGTTTTGGCATTCGCAATCACATCTAACGCTTTTTGTTGATCGGCACTTTTTTCCACGAAAGTATGACAAACACCGATACCGCCGACAATGACCGGAATGGTCGAGTTTTCTTTACAGAACTGATACAAACCAGCACCGCCACGAGGGATTACCATATCAATATAACGATCGAGTTTTAATAATTCGAGTAATAAAGCACGATCCGGATCGGTGACCGCCTGAACCGCCAGTTTCGGTAAACCGGCGGTTTCTAACGCTTGTTGCACCACTTCTACTAACACTGCATTGGTAAATTTAGTTTCTTTGCCACCACGCAAAATCACTGCATTGCCGGTTTTTAAACAGAGAGAAGCAACATCAATCGTCACATTCGGGCGTGCTTCGTAAATTGTGAGAATCACCCCGAGCGGTACACGCTGGCGTTCAATTTTCAGTCCTGAATCTAACACACCGCCATCCATCACTTGCCCAACCGGATCGGCTAATTTCGCTACGTTACGCACATCGTTGGCAATGCCTTGCAAACGGCTTTCATTTAATAATAAACGGTCGATGATAGCGGTCGAAATTCCCTGATTTTTTGCAAATTCAATATCTTTGGCATTTGCCGCAAGAATTTCTGCTGAATGTTGTTCAAGCTGCTGTGCAATAGCAAATAGTGCTTGGCTTTTTTGAACGTTACCGAATTGAGCCAGTTCGACACAGGCGGTTTTGGCTTGTTGAGCGAGAGTGAGCATTGACATAGTGGTATCTCTAAATAGTTAAAATGAACCACAGTCTATCATAGCTGTTTATCCGGATTAAAGCGGAAATTTTCATCTATTAGTAAGGAAAATAATTCTCATTTATATAGATTACTACTGCAATTTATGTTTATAACTGTAATTATTTTTTTTAATGAAAATAAAAGTCAATTGCAAGAAAAATAAGAAGGGAATCCAATGAGGGTCTATCAAAAAATATCAATGGCAACATTACTTGCTGTTTTTGGCGTAGTGAATACAACACAGGCACAAGAAACAGTGGCAGAACTAGAGAAAATAACCGTAATGGCTGAACAAAAGCAGTCGAAAAAAATTGGTGAAATTAAGAAAAATCGCCGAGCTATTTAAGAGGAATTAATCGCTGACATTAAAGACCTTGTACGTTATACCACCGATGTGGGGATTGCCGATAGCGGTCGCCATTTAAAATGGCTTTGCAATGCGTGGAGTGGGAGGTAACCGTGTAGGAATTAGTATTGACGGAGTAAACTTACCAGATTCAGAAGAAAACTCACTCTACGCACGTTATGGTAACTTTAATACTTCACGTTTGACCATTGATCCCGAATTAGTAACAGGGATTGATATTGTACGAGGGGCGGATTCATTTACCACCGGTAGCGGTTCGCTTGGCGGCGAGGTTAACTATCGTACTTTAGATGCGGCGGATATTGTATTACCCGGTAATAAATTCGGCGTGTTATTAAAAAATAGTTACGCTAGTAAAAACAGCGAATGGGTACATACTGCCGGCGCTGCCTATAAAGATGAGAAGTTGGATGCGGTCTATTTATATTCCACTCGTTACGATCACGAGCAAAAAAGTTTAGGTAACGGCAGAGTTGCTTGGAACAACACCAGCGGCGCACCGGATCCGCCATTCCACCGTAATCACAGTAATTTAGTGAAATTGGGTCACCTATTTAACGAAAAACATCGTGTGAGCGCTTCTTATAGCAATCAACTTACGAAAGCTTTTACTGATGATCGTTCTTACAACTTTTTTGATTCATTATGGCGTGAGACGGATGATGAAGGTGAGCATCACAATGTTAATGTTGCTTATGAATATTTCCCGACAAGCGGTTATTTATCTTATTTAAAAATAGAATACGACTATCAGCAAACCAATGTACGTGCAATTAATTATAAAGGTTTTAGTGATCATAAACACATTAAACAATCTTTGGATGAAATTTATGATCGTAATATGAATAATGAATTTCATCGTATCGGTTTACGTTTAGATTCGATTCCACTTGAAACAAATTACGGTACGCATAACATTATGTTACGTACGGCGATATCTCAACGTGATTTTAAAAATGAGAATACCGATACTTATTTATTCTCGAACTCAAGCGCAAGATTGACCTATGCGATTCAACATCCGATTCGTACCCGATCTTTCTATCTTGCAGCCCAAGATAAAATTCAGTGGAATGAAAAATTCTTGGTTTCGGTAGGTTTACGTTATGATCAAGAACAACTTGCTCCTCAAAAACTAAATGCGAAATGTCATAACTGCGATACTCGTAGCAAAGCAACCACCTTTAAAAATTTAATCGGTTCATTAGGCTTGAGTGCACAAATTACACCGGTATGGAATCTAGGTTATTATGTTTCAACAGGATATCGCGTACCGTCTGCTTCGGAGATGTTCTTCTCATATAAACATCCTTCGGGTAACTGGCTTGCGAACCCGTACTTAAAAGCAGAACGCAGCGTAAATAACTCAATTAATATTCGAGGCAAAAATCGCCTTGGGCATTTAAATGTGAATCTGTATCACATTCGCTATAAAGATTTCTTGTTTGAACAAGAAACTAATGGTTTAACTCAGATGGAATGTGATGTGCATTGCCAATACTATGGCTATAACTCAATTAATCCGACCATTTTTAACCAAGCGATTAATGTGGATAAAGCTCGTATTTCCGGCTTGGAAGTGACGAGCAAGGTAAATTTAGACCAAGTTAGCGCATATATTCCGCAAGGCTTTAAATTCTTAGGCAGCGTGGGGTACTCGAAAAGTAAATTATACGGCACGGAAGCAAGCTTACTTTCCGTACAGCCGGTAAAAGTGATTTTAGGATTAAGCTATGAAGGCCCGAATGATATTTGGGGAATTCATTCTCGTTGGACTTATTTAGGCGCAAAGCATGCTAAAGATGCAACGATAGTCACTTATGACAAATCTCGTACCAAACGAGTAAGCCAACCGTTCCCATATTTAAACGGTTCAGCAACTTTATTTGATGTATAAGGCTTCTAGAAAGTGCATAAAAATGTAACCTTACGTGCAGGTTTATACAATATTTTCAATCGTAAATATCATACATGGGATGCATTACGTGGTATCAACCGCTTAGGTACAACCAACACGGTTGATAAAGAGTTACGTGGTTTAGAACGTTTTGTTGCTCTGGGACGTAACTATTCTGCTTCGGTAAAAATTCGCTTCTAATTTGATATAAGCATTTTAATAAACTACAGAAAACACGGATTACACAGAAGATTGATGTAATCCGTGTTTTTTTATAGGTAAAGGAAATTGTGTGAGAAGAAGTGTGATTGATCGCAATACAATTAAACAAACCTTAGAACATATAAAGCTTTCCAGCGTGTTCTGTGGTTATAAAAATTAAAAAAACGGTGTAATTTGCAAAAAACTTTACAAATCACACCGCTTGAGAGGATGTTCGTTATACTTAGAAATTTTCTAACGAAGTACTAATAGCACGTTTGTCGGAAGCACCGAATACGCCGTTGTTACCTGTTTTCGTATCATTAAACAGGCCGGCTACGTCACGAGCTAAAGAACCATAGAATGCGCCTTTAGTCTCGATTCCGTCTCTGGTTCCGCTAAAGGTATTTCCGCTAATCTCTCCCCCAAAAGTTGCTTTGGCAGTTGCTGCGCCAGCTTCTTTTAACTCAACTTTAAGCTTCTTATTGCTAAAATCAGCGATAACTTCAGAGTTAAGTTGAGCGTATTGGTTATCTTTACCATATAACGCAAAGCCAGTGTATTTATACGTACTCTCTTTTGGCATCGGATAGAACGTATCGCCAAGCACGTTAATGGTATTTTGCTCAGGCGTTAAGAAGCCTTGTACAAATAAGTGCGTTTGACCATTTAAAGTATATGCACCGTAACGCATTTCTTTAAAGCGGTTCGGATCTTGATAACTACCATAAGCACCATAACTATCCGCCATGCTACCTACATAGAGCTTACCGCCGTTCTCATTAGATTGTTTTAATTTACCGACAGCAACATCAGAAAGTTTATCTCCTGCTGTAAACAGAGTAATTTTTACTCCGTCTACCATAATCGAATCTAAATCTTCTAATGTTTCCGGCTTTTTAGCCGTTAAATCACCGTTTGGGGCGACAGTTAAAATTGTGCCGGAAATTTCTGTACTTGTTTTTTTCTCAAACGCAGAATTTACGGTGGTAAAGAGTTTACTGTTAGCATTTTGCGAGCTGCTATTGCTACTTGAATTGCTACCAGCCGCCGGTGCTGTTGCGACATTTGGCATTTTATCCGCTACTTTAGGTGGTTCAACCGAACCACCGCTTGAATAACAAGCGATTAATGCAAATGAACAAGCTACTGTAAGTAGTGTTAGGGGGAGTTTCTTCATATTAGTATCCAGTCATAGTTATTTCACATTGAATTGTTCTAGTGATTTTGCATCTGTACAAGGTCCTCTCCAACCACAAGTTTTAACAGTTGCACCAAATACTCCATTATTTCCTTGTTCAGTTCCTTCAGTGTTATAGAATAACCCACCAATATCGTTAGCTTTCGAACCATAAAATGCCCCTTGGCTAACAATGCCATTATAGTTTCCAGAGAATGTATTACCTTTAATATTACCACCAAATACTAATTTACTGTGTTTATCTTCTAGTAACTCGACTTTTACCTTATGATTCTCAAAATCAGCAAATGCTTTGGCTGTTAATTCTTTATAATCATTACCATTTCCGTAAAATGCTTTGCCATCATATTCATATACTTTTTCTGTTGGCATTTCTCTTAATTTTTGTGGAGATGATAATTTACCAGCAGATACATCTCTGTAAGAAAATGGTGACGCTAAATTAAGGTCATTATCATTTTTATCTGGGGTCATATAACCTTGAACAAATAAATGAGTTTTTCCATTATCAGTATAGTAACCATAGCGCATTTGTTCAAAATCATACTTTGAACCACCTTTAGGGATACTTCCTACTTTACCAACAGTTGTATTTCCATTTTTTAACTCAAAAATAGTATTAGAAACAAGTTGCTCATCATCATAAATTAAATCTGATTTTTTTCGGTGTTCTTTCATAGTATCTAGTGAAATTAATTCGATTTTTTGTCCATCCATTATTAAAATATTTAAATCTTGATTCTCAGTATCGGAAACATTCGAAATAGAAAAAGATTTATCTGTATTTGTTGTTATTGCACCACTTAATTTAATGGTATTTCCATTTACTCCATTATCTTTAAACGCTTCTTCTAAAATTTTCTTTGTATCTTCCGGTGTTAACACATTTCCGTTGGTGCTTTTTAAAGTTGGAGTTGTAGGTTCTTTTTTCTCTGTTGCTTTTTCTTCGGTATCTTTGGCTTTAGCTGGTGTTGATGGATTAATTAGATTACTTGGAACATTACTACCAAAACTTGGCACTGCCGCATTGCCGTTTTTTTTTCGCTAATTCAGCTTCTAATTCTTTTTGTTTCTGTTCTAAATCAGAGAGTTTTTTCGCTGTTGCTGATTCTTGCGCACGTTTCGCTGCTTCTTCAGCTTTTTTAGCTGTTTCTTCCGCTTTACTGTTTACTAAATTTTCATAACGTGTTGCCCCTTTATTGTCGGATGAGCAAGCTGTGATAGCGAGTGAACAAGCAACAGCAATTAAACTTAAGCGTAAGTTTTTATTCATTATTTGTATTCCTTTAGATTTGTATAAAACTAAAATTTGGGCATTAGAAGAAATGGAAGCCGACCATGTTACCGCTTGGAGTAAGAGTGGGCTAACCGGGATTGAAAATTGTGAAATGCTGTGCAAGACACATAATCGATCCAAGGGTAACAAATAGTAAAAGATGGCATGAAGCCATCTCTTTTTGCCAAAATCTTGTGCAAGTGCTACATAATGGCGGAGAATTTCATTATTTTCTGTGCCAATAATCTTTCCACTATCCGTTAAAGAAACTTGATTGGTATTTATTTTTTTGGGCTGTAGT
>NZ_GL831080.1:538143-563130 GCF_000188255.1 Actinobacillus ureae ATCC 25976 | reverse complement strand
CCCCAAAAATTATATAAAACCACCTGATTGATACAATAAAAAAGCCTCTAGTATCACAACTAGAGGCTTTTCATCAAAAAATGATCAAATTATTATCAATGACGCTTACATCTGCTTTTTGCTAAGAATGACCAACAAATGGTACAAAAAATAAGAGCGAATACGATTGCAAACATAATTAGAATAACTTCACCGATATAGTAAACATCTAATACTGGGTTATCTAAAATATGTTGTCGGTATTCATAAACCATAAATGCCATAGATAACCAAACCGCCCAAGTTAAAGCTGTCAAAAACATACTTTTTAAGCGAATCTTCCACCCGAGCTGTTTTGTTTTATTGATGATCATTAGCTTTTGTAATTGTTGTGCTGGCATATCCTTATACTCCTCTATCTGGGCTTGTCCATACTGCTAATCTCAATTTATTACGGAAAATAGCTTTAGGAATGCCACATAACAATGTGACCGTATTTAACATCCAATACTACCATGGATACCATATGCATGAGAAAGCGTACTTCACTACCCCTCGTTCATAACGGTTATCAATATAGAGACTGATACTTAATTGAGCAAAAAACGCAATAAATAAAATTGCCATACTCGGCTTTAACGAGGCCCAATTAATAAAACTTACATTACCATCTGCAGCAAATTGATATACGCTTGCAATCATTGCACTAACCAATGAGATTGCCCAAATTGCGGTAATAATATATTCGGCAAACATCGGCCATAAACGGCGATTTTTCAGGTGCCAAATTTTAGGAAAATATTTCATCATCGTCTCTGCACCACCTTGTGCCCAACGGAGGCGTTGATTAAATAATCCCTTAATCGTTTCCGGCACTAACACCCAACATAATGCTCGAGGCTCATAAAAAATATCGTAGCCGGAGGTCTGAATTTTCCAACTTACATCAATATCCTCGGTGATCATATTGGTACTCTAACCACCAATTTCATGCATAACGTCTTTGCGGAATAAGCAGCATACGCCGGATACAGTAAAAATTGTCCCCATTAAACATTGAGCACGTTTAATTAACCCAATAATAGAACTGAATTCAGAAACTTGTAAACGTCCTAAAATGGTGCTGCGATTACGTACACGAGGGTTACCTGTTACCGTACCGTATTCAGTATTAGATTCCAATGCCTGTACCATATAATCCAATGCCATGTAATCCAATACCGCATCACCGTCAATACATCCTGCGTATTTGCCTTTCGCAATTTTTAAACCATTGTTTAATGCGCTCGCTTTATCGGAATTTTTCTGGTGTAAAGCAACGATACGGCTATCGGTTTTCGCCCATTTATCAATTAACTCGCCGGTATTATCACGACTGCCGTCATTGATAAAAATCAGTTCATAATTTGGATATTTTAAATTCAGTAAATGTGGAACGGCTTCGTCTAAATTATCTGATTCGTTATAGCAAGGAATCATCAAACTGACTAAAGGCACATCTTCTTTTTTCATCTCACTGAATTTAGGTGGAACTTTTAATTTTTCCTTAAATAGGAAATAAGCTCCCCCTGCAACAGCCCAATAAAACGCCATTACAGCAGGATACGCAAATACAAATAAACTCAATACTTCTAGAATCATATTATCACCTACTTCCTTGTGATATCTCTATTACCAGAAACATAAGGTTTCATTTCTTTTAAGACGGTTTGATCAAATAAATAGCGATTCGGATAATAGCCGAAACTCATGATTCCATTATGTTCTAATACCTTAATCCAACTGATTAATTCTTTTGTTGAAGTATTTTCAGAAGTTTTTGGATTCACAATAGAGAAATCAAATAATACTTTCTTACTTGAAACACCGGAATCTTTAATGATATGAGCGATATCTTTTAGCCAGCTTTTTGCTTCTTCAGCATTTGTTACTCCACCTAAAGAATATGGTCTAGCATCAATTAATACCCCATCATATTCTTTACTGAATACCACCAAATCTTGGATAAAATCCTTTTCGCTCGGATTAATATTTCTTGATAACTTTTGATGGCGTGTACCGAAAAATAGATAGGGCTCAGCTGCTGATTTAAGCTCTTTGGTAAATGCAATAGAGGCTGCATCTTTACTACTCCATTTATCTTTACCAATTTTACCGTCAAAGAATAAACCGTCTCCTTTAGAGTAAAGAGAAAGATGTTTATATAACGATTTCATCACATCCTCATTACGAATATGCATTGGCAAGCTCTCAATTGAAGCTGGCATCCAAGCGTAAATTTTAACGCCTGCTCGTGTACGTAATTGCCAAGCAACTTGGCTGAAGATACCCGCTTTAACCGGCAAATGTGGATTAGGGAAATATGTCCCGTCCATAATGCCATCTTTATCCGGATCCGAATATGCTTTCAGATACACCGCCGTTACACCATACTGTGCTACACGGCTAATCAATGCATCATAATTTGCTTTAAACACCGCAGGCTCTGAGTTATACACATAGTCTAAATTAATATGCTGCTCACGTTGAACCGTAGATTCGTTCTCTGTATCTTGTGTGCGATTTAGATAATCCGCAATCACGGCAAAATTGGACTCTGCATCAATTAAGAAGCGGCCAATATGTGTATCACCAACATGATTTACTTTCTCTTTCAATGTAAAGTGATAAGACATACTCGCTTGCTTCGCTAATTCAATCGCTGTATCATTAAATGCACCATATGGCCACACCATTACTCTTCGTGCTTTACCTGTATGCTTTTTAATAAGATTAACCGACATTTTCATATCGTTTAACAGACGGGACTTATACTGAGCTTCCATCTCATATTTACCGTTTTTGTACTCCGGCGCAATCATCGCAGCAAGTTGACTACCACTAGGATTAGCTTTCACGCCATGGTGTAAATCATGCGTATGTGAAGCGATTTCGACTAAGCCACTATTTTGCATCTCATCAATTTGCTGCCAAGTCGTGAAATACTTAGCACGATCCAATTTTTCATTACCGTATTGAATTTTTTCCGCCCATCGGTGTGTCAATCCAACTTGACACCGGTGCAAAAACAGCCGGATAGTTATACGCTTTTAACAATGGATAAATCACGCTATACATGGTTTCATAACCATCATCAAAAGAAATTAAGACGGCTTTCGGCAGTAAAGTCGTTTTTCTTTGTTCCGCATCCATTACTTGCTGCCAACTCACCACATTGTAACCTTGTGCTTTAAACCAGTTAAAATGTGAAATCAGCTGTTGTGCGGTAATAGTTTGTGAAACATAAAGACGTTTATCCTTAGGCGCACTTTCATCGACAACCGAGTGATAAGCGAGAACGCTATATGTATCGGCAGCAAATGCCTTTGCAAAAAATAGCGAAAAACAGACCGCTAATGTCTGACCGAGTTTTTTCAATATCATCTTGCTTTACCCACTAAAAAGAATATGAAAGATTTACGTTACCGTAATTATTAAATTCCGCATCACCATCGTAGATATTTTTCTTACGACCAATCTCATAAGATAAACTCACTTTCTTAGTAATACGCCAATCATGTCCGTAGCTTAAAGACCAAGAGCGTTCCGCCTTGTGTCCTTGCTGTTTATATTGACCCGCATTCGCTCGGATATGATGTGTTAAAGCCAGACCGTAATTCATCGGCTGCCAATAACTTAGATCCGCACCGAATTCTATATTGCGACTTTTTAATGGGTTGTAATGCCACGCAGAGGCGGTCTCTTTATTGCGTTGATAATCAAAACGCAAATTATTAGTTAAAGCCCAACGATCTTTCCTGAATGTTTCTGTCGAAGCCCATGCATAAAATGATTTACGCAGATTACCGTCATCAAATTTCATTGCATTTATACCCGCACCGATACGGAATAAATCACGGTAAGTATAAGTCGTCCCAAAACCGATATCTTTCGTATAAACCCCTTGGTTAATCGCTTTAATCGGTGTTCCACTACCATTCAGGTTACCGGATAAATCAAAATGCCAACGTTGATTAAACTGATAAGAAGTAGCTAATGAGAGATAACCTTTATCGTGTAATTTAATCCCCTTACCGGCTTCAATATTCACGTTAACAGGATATAAATTCACATTCGTACCGACACCGATACGATGCTGTTTCAACACCGTATCTTCTGTCGGCACCTTGTCTTCTGCGTAGTGCACATAAGCATAATGTCCATCCGCACTTTTCGGCGAATTCAGATAATATTCTTGTACAGTTTCATTACTTGATTTATTTTTTGGTGCAGTCTTATGCAATACTCCGAATGAAGCACTAAAACTACCTCGACGAGCATCTTTATAATTTTTTAAAACCGACTCTGCAGCTTCACGCTCTTCCGCAGTATAGCTGTATATCAGCTGACGAGCTTTACGTAAATTTCCCTGACTGAGTGCAATATTTGCACACTGATTTTTATAAGCGCCTTGATCACTTTCACCTAAAAAATGACTTGCTTTATCAGCTAAAAAATGACTTGCTTTATCAGCTAAAAAATTTGCTCGATCATGGTTATTACGAGAGCTTTCCAAATCACTTAATGCCAACATTGTCCAAGGATCACTCGGCACGAGATGCATCAATCTATCGACTAACTTTTCAATCGCTGTTGTTTTATCTCCACGCCAGTTATGCAGATTGACCTGATTGTAATAAGCTCGCTCATAGTTTGGATTACTTAAACGGGTCGTATGTGTGAAATCCCAAATGGTCTCACTCTCACGAATTTGATCTTGATAATCTTGCGCTTGTTGGAAATAACCCGCATCGCTTGAAGCACTAATCAATTTAAACAACAATGCGGTACTCACTGCATTGTGCTGCACTCGTTCTTTTGCTTCCAACTCTTGATAAATATCTAAGAGGCTTTAAATGCTGAGCCTTCTCTTAATAACGTATCCGCATAAGCTTCTTTCACATAATCCGGAATGCCTTTATCTAATGTTATTAATCTTTGGTAATCTTCTCTAACCAGCGCATTACTATTCAAACGATTAGCAATTGCTAAACGGTCTTGAATTGCTTGTTGATATAACGGATTCTCTTGAGCCGCCGTATTAATGAATTGCGTTAAACGCTTATATGCGGTTTGCAGCTCGGCTTTTCTCAAACTACCATTCTCTTTTACGGTAGAAATCACTTCACTATGTTCTAGCCAAGCTTTATCTTTTTCCGTAAACAATTCTGGGTAAGTTTGCACAAGTTGTGCTTGAACGGGATGAACATTCAATTTTGCCGCTAACCGATAAAGCTGTACTGCCAATTTATGATTTGACGGATTGGCTTTAATTTGGTCTTGCCAACGTCCTAACTTAGCTAATTCAGGCTCCGTCTGATCCAATAGAAAACTTGATGCGTCCTTGTAACCGTCATCAGCACCAAACTTTTGCTTATATTGAGCAAGATGGGTCTGAGCATCTTGATATTTGCCTAATTCCGTTTCAACAAGCGCACTGCCTAACAGACCATTTGGATTTTGAGGATAAGAATTGCGTAGCTTCACATATAACTGAAGGGATTTTGGAAGATTCTGGCTTGTGCGGTATGCCTTTGCAAAATTTTCTAGCTCACTTTCCGAGAAACTATTTACATTACATCTCGAACAGACCTAGGTCGCCTCTTTAAATTGACCTTTTCTGACCATTAAAGCAATTAAATCGTCTCTCACTTTTTGATCATGTGTCTTTTTATATAAAGCCGACATTTGAGTAATAGTTTACTCAAGCTGGCTATCTCCTTGACGTGCAAAAATAACGATTTCTTCACGTTTAACATCAATCGGCGATTGATTTGCAAAAACCGTATTTGCTGCTGTAGTTGAGAGGAGGGCAAGCACAACGTGATTAAATTTGATACCCATAAGATACATCCATAATGTGTTTAAAATTTATAATAATGTAGAGATTCAGCTCACATTTGTGAGCTTTTTCTCTACTTAGGATCTAGCTTTTATCTTTATTAAATATTACATTAGCGTACATGTGTAAGCTTAAACTAATAAATAAAGGATTTATATGAATCAGCTGTCAGACTTCCATTTCGTTCATCGAGTACGACAACAAGCAAAAAAGCTACAAAACTCGACCGCTTTACGCCATAAGGAAAATGGCACATGGGTGGATATTTCTTGGCAAGACTTTCAATCACAGATTGATAAAGTTTCTCTCGCATTACTAGCTCATGGTATTGGAATACAAGATAAAATTGGCATCTTTGCTCACAATATGCCGCAATGGACTATAGCGGATCTAGGTGCGTTACAGATTCGTGCCGTAACCGTACCAATTTATGCGACAAATACCGCCAAACAAGCTGAATTAATTATTAATAATGCGGACATCAAACTCTTGTTCGTAGGAGATCAAGAACAGCTTGATGTGGCATTAGAAATTGCTAAAAACTGTCCTTCGCTCGAAAAAATTATTGTCATGAAACCTCGTCTTGAGGAAACGCTTGACAATGATTCTTCGTCGTGTAACTGGAATGATTTCTTGGGAAAAAGTTCCGAAAAATACCGCAAAGAACTCATCCGATGTCTAAGCAGCGCTCGATTCGATGATTTATTTACTCTGATTTATACTTCGGGAACGACTGGTACACCTAAAGGTGTGATGTTGGACTTCTCAAACCTTGCTCACCAGCTACAAGCACACGATTTAGCCTTACCTGAGGTAGGACCTGATGATGTGTCACTGTCATTCTTACCTTTTTCACATATTTTTGAACGTGCTTGGGTCGCTTATTTATTACATAAAGGCGCAACCGTTTGTTATTTGGAAGACACCAACGAAGTGCGTACAGCATTAGCCGAAGTCAAACCGACGCTAATGTGTGCCGTTCCTCGTTTATATGAAAAAATGTATAGCGGCATCTTTGATAAAGTAAAACAAGCGCCTTTTTATCGACGAGCGCTTTTCCAATGGGCATTAAAGCAGGGAAAACATTTCGTTCATACACAAAAAGCAACATTCACTTACAAGCTTGCGGATAAGTTGGTATTGTCAAAATTAAGAGCGTTATTAGGCGGTAATATCAAAATGATGCCTTGCGGCGGGGCAAAATTAGAACCGACTATCGGGGAGTTTTTTCATAGCATCGGTATCAATGTAAAATTAGGCTACGGTATGACAGAAACGACCGCTACTGTTTCTTGCTGGGCAGATCGCAACTTTGCTTTAAACTCCATTGGCACGCTCATGCCGAATGCCGAGGTAAAAATCGGTGATGATAATGAGATTCTGGTTCGTGGCGGTATGGTGATGAAAGGCTATTATAAAAATCCGCAAGAAACCGCTAAAGCCTTCACCGAAGACGGCTTCTTGCGTACCGGAGATGCCGGAGCATTGGATGAACATGGTAACCTGTATATTACTGATCGTATTAAAGAGCTGATGAAAACCTCAAACGGCAAATACATTGCTCCGCAATATATCGAAGGTAAATTGGCTAAAGATAAATTTATTGAACAAATTGCAGTGATTGCAGACACCAAAAAATACGTCTCGGCGCTGATTGTACCTTCGTTTGAAGCGTTGGAAGAATATGCTAAACAATTAAACATCAAATATCACGATCGCTTGGAGTTAATCAAGCATTCGGCGGTGATTCAGTTATTTGAAAAGCGTATTGAAGAGTTACAACAAGAGCTTCCCCATTTCGAACAAATTAAAAAGTTCACCTTACTGCCGCAAGCTTTTAGTATCCATATGGAAGAACTCACACCAACGCTTAAATTACGCCGTAAGGTCATTTTGGAACGCTATCGTCCACAAATTGAAGCGATGTATAACTAGCTAAAAAAACAAGCGGTTGGATTTGTAAAAAATTTTGCAAATTCAACCGCTTGTATCGTCTTACTACTTATTCAACTGAACCGGTAACAATAAACTTAACGGGCGCTTACGGATAATTTCCCATAAGCATTTTAAAATTTCCCACCAGCTATCAATTTCAGTATTACGTGAACGCAGCGCAATCCATAGCGTTAGAGAAAAACTAACAATCAAGTTAACCGCGCCGATCATCAACACAAAGCAGATGCTTTGCAGTAGCACCTGCCAGCCTAATGATTCGCTCACTACCGCATAGCCAACATTCGCCGAAGAAAAGGCAACGTGGCGAATATCTAACGGTAATCCTAACCAATAACCGATCACACCGGTAATCCCAAGCAACATACCGAATCCTAAGTTACCGATAATCGAACCTGAATTATCATGCACATAGTCGGCAAATTTCTCTCGGATGGATAACGGTAAAATCGCCTTTAACCACGGGTGCTGTCTTAACCGCATACGGGTATTTAAATAGTTGCTGCGGTTATCAAAGTAACCGGCAATAATCCCCGAACAGAACAACCACAAACCGGCAATTGCCGCAAACCATAACGTCCCTTTAGCCGGATCAATCGAGCTGAGCTGATATTGCACCATCTCACTGTCTAATAACGCTTTGCCGGTGTGTTTTGCATAGCCATAGGCTATCAATGCCGCCACACTCATCGACACAATCACATTCCCCAATACCGCAATGCTTTGTGAACGCAATACATCCACTAGCAATTGCGCCAGTTTCATATTCACCGCTCTGCCCTGCGGGTTTCGTTCGACTGCCTCGGCAAAACGTGCGGCAGTCATCGCCGGCTGCTTAGTCGCAACGGTAAAATGCAACATAAAGATAATGGTAAAACCGATACCGTAGTTCAAACCTTCCGCAATACCTTTCCAAACTTTATCGTCAATCATTCCGCCCAGATACACTTTAAATAACGCCATCAGCGCAATCAGCACACCACCGCCAGCAGCAGAATAAAACATACTGAAATATTCTTTTTTATCTCGGGTAATATAGTGTTCGCCGTGATCACTGGTGTGTTGAGTAATACTGCGAGAAAGCATTTTGACGCTTTGTTTCCATAAATCGGAAATACTGTGCTGCTTTGCCGAAGCTTCCGCTAACATTTTGGTTATTTGCAACACTCGCAAGCGAGCAACACGGTTGGTAGAAAATAATTCCATCAACATGGATAAACGGTCTAACGTTTGGCTTAAACGCTCAAGCAAGTGCGCCACGCCCAGTGACGAACCGGCTGTCGATCCTTTTTTCTGTAAGCGATCAACCAATTCACGTGATTGGCTAAACATCACCTGTAAATGGCTATCGTCATAGTATTGATTTTGACGGCGAGCCTCCAACCATTGAAAAACCTCTTTTTGCAATGCGACAAAAGGCGAATCCGCATCCAGCAATGTTGGATCTAAGCGAATTAACTCCGGTTCCAAATCCTCTGCTGCAATCCAAATCGAAAGCATTTTGATCGCAAATAACCCTTCGTGACGAATATGTTCATACAGCCAAGTTCTATCCTGTTCGCTTACGCTGCGCTCTAAAGTATTGAGGAAATTTAACCAACTTTTAGTCGGAATGGCATTAATCCATTCCACATCATGGCGATCGCAAAACAGCAGAATAAATACATCACGTAAATCATTCACATCTTTAAAAGACGGGTTTAGTTTCTCATATAAGCGATTACGCATTTCTCGCCCGAAACCTTGGCGCCCCAAAATGCCGCTACTGACTAAAATCGGATATAAACGTAACTGGCAAAGCCAACGGCAGATCAATGTTGCCACCGCTTGAGCAAGTTCCGGCTGTTGCTTAAGTAAATTGGTAAAAAATTCTAATTTTTCGACCGCTTGTTCCGGCTTACCGGCTCTAAGCCACTGGCATAAGCCGTTCAGTAAAGTAAAAGCATCGTTTTGTTCGATTTGCTGGGTAACAAAGGGGGAAAGTGTTGTTTCATTAAGTTTTATTTTTGGCATATTTGATTATATTTGTTCCTATCTTTCATTAAATTCAATAATTTTGAGCCTATTTTACGAGAAAAAGTTCAAAATGAAGCGGTAAGGTCTCCCTTACCGCTCTTAATCATTAAACTAGCTTAAAAATCACTTCAAAACTATCACCCTGTTGTAATTTTCGATTTATACGGGCGGTTTCGACACATAACATCGTTTGATAACCGGTTTCGCTCATCGAACTTGTCGCTTTATGCCACGGGTTCCACAGCACAACATCACTCGCATCGATATGCTCAATTTGAATCGTACGCAGATTTGCCATATCTTCAATGAGATTAATAGGCTGTTCCGCGCTATAAATGCAATCCACATTTTCACTGATTTTACGTGCTGAAGGCACTTGTACGAATTGTTGAGTTAGCGAATTAAAACACTCATGCGGTAAGCCTTTCACTTCGGTTTGCTGAATATCCGCCACATTGAAATAGCTATGCAATGCCGCCTGTGCTTCTTGCTCTGCATAATGAGTGAAAATCAAATGACATTCTTGGTTAAACACCATTTCAATTTTCGCTTCGATAATATTTTGTTCGTCATAGAGCGAAAATTCTAGGTAAGCATATTCCGCATCCATTTCATAATGACTGAGCGACCATTCACGAATACAGACCGTACCATGTGACGGACTTTTTACCGAACCAAACCACGGATAACAAATCGGCACACCACCGCGAATCGCATTGCCTTTTTGGAACGGCTCAATCTCCGAAAGCCATAGTACGTCTTGTTTTGCCGCCGCCGGTTGCCAGCTTAATAATTGTGCGCCTTGTAAAGCCACTACTGCAGTTCCTAACTTATGTGCAATACGAATCACATATAACTCATGACATTTCTCGAGACTGATACCTTGGCTGATTTGACGAATAAATTCGGTTTTCATGTTCTACTCCTTTAACACTTCTAAAAGCAAGCGGTCAAATTAACAACTTTTTTTGCAAATTTGACCGCTTGATCCTAATCGATATTTTGTAATTCTTGTTCAGAAAGCTGTTCTTTACCACTTTCTTCCGCAACTTTACCATCACTCACTTTAAATTCGAGGTTTTGGAAATATGCCTCACGGAAAGTAATGTATGGATCGGAAGACTGCTGTAATAATGCGTCTTGATCTAATAATTTTGAGCGACTATCCACCCCTTGTACGGCAAATTTCGCTACTGTCCAAGGCATGGTTAGCATAGATAATACCGGATAAGCCGAATCCGCCGCTTTACCAACTGCTTGACGAGGTGTGGTTGCGCCGTAGCCGGGCACCATAATATAAGTTCCAGCCGGAACGTTGTAAGCACCAAGCGTATGGCCGAACTCACGATTACCGTTATCTAGTTTGAGATCCGGTGTTTGGCTTGCCCAGTCAATTAACCCGCCTAAACCGAAAATTGAGTTAATCCAAAAACGGTTAAAGTGGATCATCGCTTTTTTACCTTCACCTTCTAACAAGCGGTTAACAAAACTTGCCGGTTCATCAAGGTTATTCGCCACATTGGTTAAACCGGTTTTAATCGGACTTGGCACATAATCACGCCAACCTGTCGCTACCGGTTTTAATACATAAGGATCGATATATTCATAATTCACTTTCCACATCGCACGATTAAAGCCTTGCAGTGGATCTTTACGCTCTCCGGTTGCCGGCTCAATCGCCGATGAACACGCCGTTAACATCACGATCCCTGCAACTAAGCCTAACTGTTTTAATTTCATTATCTTTACCTTATCAAAGAAATCATTGGCGCATTTTAACCAACTCTTCCTAAAACACAAAGTAAACAAGCGTAAAATTCAAAATAGAAATTTAGACGTCTAGATTGCGATATCAAATAGTTTTGATTACAATACCGACAATTTTTATCGAAGATTAGGAATTTAACTATGGCAGATTGGAGTGGCGAATATATTAGCCCGTATGCCGAACACGGCAAAAAAAGCGAACAGGTCAAAAAGATCACCGTCTCGATCCCGATTAAAGTGCTAGAAATTTTAACCAACGAGCGTACTCGCCGTCAGATCAAAAACTTACGCCACGCCACTAATAGCGAATTATTGTGCGAGGCATTCTTGCATGCGTTTACCGGACAGCCGTTGCCTACGAATGAAGATCTGATGAAAGAACGCAGTGATGAAATTCCGGAAGAAGCCAAAGCTAAAATGAGTGAATTAGGAATCAATCCTGATAACTGGCAATATTAATAATTAAATAAGCCCCATTTTTGAGGCTTTGTTCTAATAAAAAAGGAGTCTTATGCATTACCAACAACTCACCAAAGAAGCTCGCTGGGCACTCTGGCTTGCCTTAGTTTACTTATTCGATTGGATCGTTTTCGCCTATTTTTCACCGACAGGACGCGGCGTTTTCGGCTTTCCGATTTGGTTTGAACTTGCTTGCATCGCACTACCGCTCGGTTTTACCGTAATGGTGTATTGGGTAGTCAAAAAGATTTATCAAGACATTGATTTAAATAAGGAGCACAGCAATGAATAAAGAGATGTTATTGCCGTTAATCGCTTATTTATGTTTTGTATTCGGTGTGGCGTTTTATGCCTATCGTAAACGCCAAGGCGGTAGCTTTTTATCAGAATATTATGTCGGCAGCCGCTCAATGTCCGGCTTTGTGTTAGCAATGACCACTGCCGCAACCTATGTCGGCGCAAGTTCATTTATCGGAGGCCCAGGTGCGGCTTATAAATACGGACTCGGTTGGGTCTTGCTTGCAATGATCCAAGTGCCGGCGGTATTACTGGCATTAGGAGCATTAGGTAAAAAATTTGCGTTACTTGCTCGTAAATATAACGCAGTAACTATTAATGATTTATTGCTTGCTCGCTATCAAAATAAATTTGTAGTTTGGATTTCCGGTTTTGCCCTGTTGCTTTCGTTTTTTGCGATGATGACAGTACAGTTTATCGGTGCGGGGCGCTTACTGGAAACCACACTAGGTGTACCGTACCAAACGGCGGTGATGATTTTTGCGATTACCGTTGGAATTTATACCTTTATCGGCGGCTTCCGTGCGGTGGTGTTGACCGATACGATTCAAGGCTTAGTAATGTTAATCGGTACTTCATTATTGCTCGGTGGTGTGATTTATGCCGCTGGCGGTGTTGAGAATGCAATGAATACCTTAGAAAGCATTAATCCGCAATTAATCGAGCCGTATGGCATTGATGAACGCCCGTTAGATTTTACCTTTATGACTTCGTTTTGGGTATTGGTCTGTTTCGGTTTAATCGGTTTACCGCCGCTTGCGGTACGCAGTATGGCGTATAAAGACAGTGCTTCATTACATAAAGCACTCGTTATCGGTACTTTAGTGGTATCACTACTGATGTTCGGTATGCACCTTGCCGGCGTGCTTGGACGTGCAGTGATTTCCGATTTAAAAATTCCGGATCAGGTCATTCCAACCCTAATGATTCAAGTGCTACCGCCATTAGTTGCCGGTATTTTCTTAGCCGCCCCGATGGCGGCGATTATGTCGTCGATTGACTCATTATTAATTCAATCGTCTTCCACCTTAATCAAAGATTTATACTTAGCGGTGAAGCCGGAAGCGGTCGATAACGAAGCTAAGTTAAAACTTTTTTCGACAATGACCACACTCACCTTTGCGGTGTTATTGGTGTTTGCAGCGTTAAATCCGCCGGATATGTTAATTTGGCTTAACTTACTTTCGCTTGGCTGTTTAGAAGCGACGTTCTTATGGGTGATCGTGTTAGGGCTTTATTGGAAGAATGCAAATGCGGCAGGTGCGATTAGCTCGATGTTGGCTGGTTTAACAAGCTACGTGATTTTCACCACATTTAAAATCAGCATTTTTAGCTTCCACGCGATTGTGCCGTCTTTGGTTATTGGCTTAATTGCCTTCCTCATTGGCAACCGTTTTGGCAATAAAGCCAACTAAGTCATTCCCCCCTCATTAAAAAAAGCGGTCAAAATTTGCAAATTTTTAGCAAATTTTGACCGCTTGTTCTGAAGGTGAACCTTATTCGGTAGCAAGAATCATTCCTGCTGCTACCGTGTGATAGGTCGCTTCGTCAATTAAAATAAATGATCCGGTTGCAAGATTTTGTGCATAAGTGGTGGCGGTAATCGGTTTTTGTAAGCGGAGTTGTAATTCACCGATATCATTTAATTTTAAACTGTCCGCTTCGCTTGAATTGCTCAAGGTTTTTACATCAAGCACGTGATCAACTACGGTAACTTTAGCAAACACGGTTTGCGTGGTGTGCTTCAGTAAATATTTACGTGCCGGATTTAATGCACGTTGGTCAAACCAACATACCGTAGCAGTTAAGCGTTTGGTGGCGGTAATCAGAGAATGTTGTGCCACAAATGTATCGCCACGGGAAATATCAATATCATCTGCTAAACGAATCGTTACCTGCTCACCGGCAACCGCTTTTTGTACAATACCATTCGGGCTAATAATTTCTGATACGGTCGAGGTGTAGCCGTTCGGTTCAATTCGAATCGTATCGCCCACACTTACTGAACCCGCTTCGATTCTACCTTGATAACCTCGGAAATCGTCTGTTTTATCTTGATCTAAACGGCTAACTAACTGCACCGGAAAATGAAAATCTTCCACCTTTTCCGATAAGTTTTCATTGCTCGGTAAGTTTTCTAAAATAGTGAGTAACGGCTCTCCGTCATACCAAGGCGTGCGTTCGCTTTTATGCACGATATTATCGCCTTGCAAAGCGGAAACCGGCACAAATTGCACCTGTTGAATGCCAAGCTGATCGGCTAACTTGCGGTAAGCAGTCGAAATTGCTTCAAATTTTGCCACATCAAAATCCAACAAATCCATTTTGTTTACCGCCACTAAAATATAAGGCGTATTCAAATGTTTTAAGATTGCCGAATGGCGCTTGGTTTGCGGTAACAGTTCTACTTCCGGCTGTGAAAAATCTAATTGCGAAGCATCAACTAATACTACGGCGGCATTGGCGGTGGAAGCACCGGTCACCATATTACGAGTATATTGTTCATGCCCCGGTGTGTCAGCAATAATAAATTTGCGTTTTGCGGTAGAGAAATAACGGTACGCCACGTCAATCGTGATGCCTTGCTCACGTTCTGCTTCCAAACCATCGGTAAGAATCGAAAAATCGATCACTTCGCCCGCATTTTTAGATTTATTCAAACTTGATAACTGGTCACTTAATAACGCTTTACTGTCATAAAGTAAACGCCCGATTAAGGTACTTTTACCGTCATCTACGCTACCGGCGGTGATGAAACGAAGTGGTGCATATTGGTTTAAATTGCTCATAATTTATTATCCTTTTATTCCTAGCATGGCAAAGCCGTACTAGGTTACGCATAGTGTTGCCCCGCTGGGGCAAATTGAATTCTTTGGCTAAACTTAGAAATATCCTTGTTTTTTACGTTGTTCCATTGCCGCTTCGCTAGCTCGATCGTCCATTCGGGTAGCGGAGCGTTCTGAGATCTCGGCGACTGCGGTTTCTTTAATAATATCCGCCGGTGTTGCGGCAGTACTTGCCACAGGGCAGGTGCAACTAATATCGCCCACGGTACGGAAACGCACAGATACAATTTTACTTTCTTCATTCGCTTGTTTTGGCGTTAGTGGAGTAACCGGCACGAGTAAGCCATTACGTTCTACCACCTCACGTGGGTGAGCATAATAAATCGGTGGTAACTCCAATTTTTCACGTTCGATATATTGCCAAATATCAAGTTCCGTCCAGTTTGAAATCGGGAATACACGCATATTTTCGCCTTTATGTAATTTGGCGTTATAGAGCGACCATAATTCCGGACGTTGTGCTTTTGGATCCCACTGACCGAATTCATCACGGAACGAGAAAATACGTTCTTTAGCACGGGCTTTTTCTTCATCTCGTCTTGCGCCGCCCATTAAGGCATCAAAGCCGTTGGCTTCAATCGTTTCTAATAAAGTGACCGCTTGTGCCGAATTGCGAGAATCGGTTTCCTTGCGTAATACCACCGTACCTTTTACGATTGAATCTTCAACGTGTCCAACTACCAATTTTGCATTTAATTTTTTCACTTGTTCGTCTCGGAACTGAATCACTTCAGGATAATTATGCCCTGTGTCGATATGTACTAATGGGAACGGCAGCACTAAATCACGTCCTTCAAGTTGAAAGGCTTTACGAGCTAAAGCGAGTAATACTACTGAATCTTTACCGCCGGAAAACAGTAACGCAGGATTACTACATTCCGCCACCACTTCACGAATGATGTAAATCGATTCCGCTTCAAGCCAATCTAAATGCCCGTTTTCGATATTGTTTTGCGTTGTCATATTTTCAGATCCTTTTATTTATGTAATCCACACTCTTTACTGTCTTTGTTTTCCCACCACCAACGACCGGCTCGGATATCTTCTCCGGCTTTGACCGGACGGGTACAAGGCTCGCAACCGATACTTGGGAAACCTTGTTTATACAGCTCGTTGTAAGGAATTTGATATTTTAAGATATACGCCCAAACCTCTAATTCGGACCAATCAAAAATTGGATTATATTTATCAATGCCTCGGCTAGTATCTTGTGCGTGCAAAGCAAGTTCGGTGCGAGTGACCGACTGTTCTCGGCGTTGCCCGGTTAGCCACGCATCCGCATCTTGTAAGGCTCGGTTAAGCGGTTCGATTTTGCGGATAAAACAACATTCACGGCGTAATTCCATACTTTCGTAAAAAGCGAATTTGCCTTTTTGTCGGTCATATTCCGCTGCCTTTTGTGCATCGGGATAATAAAGTTGGAAATTTAAATTCGGGTAATACGTTTTCACCTTATCGACCAGCGCTAAAGTTTCTGGATTTAAACGTCCGGTTTCTAAGGTAAACACGGTAATGTTTGCTTGGCTTTTGGCGATTACATCGGTAATCAGCATATCTTCCACCGCCAAGCTGCTGGCGAATTTTGCATTACGGTGCTGTTGGCTAATCTGTTGAATACGTTGGTATAAAGCGGTCTCTTTTTGGCTAATCTGTTGAATACGTTGGTATAAAGCGGTCTCTTTTTGGCTAAGATTTGCAAAATCCGCTTCACTTGGAGTCGGGATTTGCCATAAATTCGGTCTTAAAAAACTCATTGCCTTCCTCCTATTACGCTGCCTGCTTCCAGTGCGTTTCTTTATTTTGTAATGTCGGTTTTTGCCAAAGTGTTTCTTGAGTCGAAACAAATTGCACCGCTTCTTTACCGAACCAAGCAAGGTCTTTTTGCAATTTCACCACTTCGCCAATCACAATTAATGCCGGTGTTGGGGCTTTTTCAGCAAGTTCCGCTAATTCACTCAGCACACCGATTTGTACCTGTTGATTTGGCAATGTGCCGTTACTAATGATTGCTACCGGTGTATCAGACGGTTTGCCGTGTTTTTGTAACTCGGCGGACAGCTCGGCAGCTTTAATTGTCCCCATATAAACCACCAGCGTTTGATTACCTTGGGAAAGCGTTTCCCATTTAAGTCGGTTTCCGTCCGGCTTCAAATGGCCGGTAATAAACATTGCCGTTTGCGCATGATCACGATGCGTGAGCGGAATCCCTGCATAAGAGGTTGCCCCTAATGCAGCAGTAATGCCCGGCACAACACTAAACGGAAGATTTTCCGCTTTAAGTATTTCTAATTCTTCACCGCCACGCCCGAATACAAATGGATCTCCGCCTTTTAAACGCACCACACGTTTGCCTTGTTTGGCATATTTCACCAGTAGCTGATTGGTATCTTCCTGTTTGACACTGTGTTTACCGGCACGTTTACCGACAAACACTTTATCCGCATCACGGCGAACCAATTCTAAAATCGCTTCGGAAACCAGTGCGTCATATAGCACCACATCCGCTTGTTGAACGGTTTGCAAGCCTTTTAAAGTGAGTAAACCGGCATCGCCCGGCCCAGCTCCAACTAACGAAACCTCGCCTAAAACCGGATTATTGTTTTGTAATTCAGCTTCCACTAATGCTTCCGCTTGTTCGATTTGATGATTTTCAGTCAGACGCTGAAAACTTTGGTGGGTAAACAGTTTTTCCCAAAAACGGCGGCGTTGGGTTAATTGAGGAAATTTGGTTTTGACCGCATAACGCCAACGGGTCGCTATCTCTGCCATTGCGCCCAAATTATGCGGAATCAAGGCTTCTAATTTTTCGCGTAATAAACGAATTAAGACCGGTGCCGCTCCACCGCTGGAAATCGCAATTTGTACAGGAGAACGGTCGATAATCGAAGGGAAAATATAACTACAGCGAGGTTGGTCATCCACTACGTTAACTAAGCGTTGTTGGCTTTCCGCCGTATCAAATACCTGTTGATTTAAGGCATTGTCATCGGTGGCGGCGATCACTAAATAGCTGGAGGTAACTTGGCTCGCTTCAAATGCTTTGGCAAGCCATTCGACTTTACCTTCATCAACCAAAACTTGTAGCGAGGAATGGAGTTTCTCCGCCACCACTTTGACTGACGCTCCAGCTTTTAATAAAGCATTAATTTTACGTAGCGCAACGTGTCCGCCCCCTACGACCAATACCGGTCGTTTTTTTAAATCAACAAAAATTGGTAAGTAATTCATATTTTCCCCACTCGCTTAAAACAAGCCACGATTTGTTTTATTAAGTTATAAGAGAAATTCTTTATTCTGAAAAATAATAACAGGATATAGATTAGAGTCTTTTGGAATAAAGCTGATATCTAAAAGCTTTGTCCAAAGTCATTTGATTTAGAACAAGCAATTTGTGATGTTCTGCCCCATTTTTATTCCATAAAGCTATATCAATAAAGTTTCAGTTCTTTGCTAAAGCCGATTATGCCGTTAGATTTTTTAGTCAATATGAGGATTTAGCACGATGATTGTAAAAAAAATCTTTTTTTTGACCGCTTGTTTAATACTTTCCATTCAAGCTCAAGCTGTTGAGTTGTTAAATGTTTCTTATGATCCGACCCGAGAGTTATATAAAGAATATAACCGCTTGTTTGCGGAATATTGGCAACAACAAAGCGGCGAGCAAATTACGGTCAAAACCTCACACGGCGGATCCGGCAAACAAGCTCGTGCGGTGATTGACGGCTTGCAAGCGGATATTGTTACCTTAGCGTTAGCCGGTGATATTGATGCGTTAAATAAACATCAAGATCTAATCGATCCGAATTGGCAGCAGCGTTTGAGCGAACGCAGTTTGCCGTATCGCTCGACCATTGTGTTTTTAGTGCGTAAAGGGAATCCGAAACGGATCTACGACTGGCTGGATTTAGTGCGAGATCCGAGCATTGAAGTAATTACGCCGAACCCAAAAACATCCGGCGGAGCAAGATGGAATTTTCTAGCAGCTTGGGCGTATGCTCAAGATCGTTTCGGCACGGAACAGCAAGCGTTGGATTTTGTTACTCGCCTTTATCAACAAGTGCCGGTATTAGATACCGGCGCAAGAGGCGCGACGATGAGCTTTATCCAGCGAGGATTGGGTGATGTTTTACTTGCTTGGGAAAACGAGGCTTATTTAGCGCTGCAAGAAGAGGGCGGTGATCAGTTTGAAATTATCACGCCTAAAGTTTCGATTATTGCCGAACCGCCGGTTGCCGCTGTAGATAAAGTGGTGGATAAAAAAGGCACTCGTAAACAGGCGGAGGCTTATCTGAACTATTTGTATAGCGATGCAGCACAACGGCTGATTGCTAAGCATTATTATCGCCCTACAAGCGGTCAAATTTTAGCGGAATTTCGCCAACAATTTCCTGAGTTACGATTACTTACAATGCACGAAATCTTTGGCGGCGGATGGGAATTGATTCAGCCGAAATTTTTTGATGACGGTGCGATCTTCGATCAAATCTTAGAAAAAATTTATCAATAAATAGGCTAAGGAAATGTTATGCAACAAACTCGAATTATTCTCGGTTTTAACCTTTCGTTAGGTTATACCCTCACGTTTTTAAGCCTTGTGGTACTGATTCCGCTCGGCGGATTATTTATCTTTTCCGCCCAAATTTCAGCCGAACAATTTGTTAAATTGATTACCAGCCGGCAGTTATTATTAGCGTTAGGCTTATCTTTTAAAAGCGCATTCAGTGCCGCATTAGTGAATAGTTTTATCGGTTTGTTATTAGCATGGGTATTGGTGCGTTACCAATTCTGGGGCAAGCGTTTGATGGATACTTTTATTGATATGCCGTTTGCTTTGCCAACAGCGGTGGCAGGTATTGCTCTTACGGCGATTTACGCTCGCAACGGCATTATCGGACAATTTTTTGAAACAAAAATCGCTTATAGCTCACTAGGCATTACTTTAGCGCTCTTGTTTGTCACTTTACCATTTGTAGTTCGCACACTACAGCCGGTGCTGGATGACTTACCGAAAGATGTGGAAGAAGCGGCGGAAATTTTAGGCGCTAGCCCGTTTCAGACCTTTCGCTATGTGATTTTTCCGGCAATTTTACCGGCTTGGATTACCGGTTTTACCCTCGCTTTTGCACGAGGCATCGGCGAATACGGTTCGGTCGTGTTTATTTCCGGTAATTTGCCGTTTAGAACCGAAATCCTACCGCTGGTGATTATGTCAAAACTCGATCAATACGATTATGTCGGCGCGGCAACCATTGGCGTATTAATGCTGATCATTTCCTTCTTGCTTATTTTTATCATCAACCAGATTCAACGTTATTTCGCTAAGCGAACAGCAAAATAGAAGGAAAGGAATATGCAAAGCTTACTCAAAAAACGATCGCTTGTTGAAAGGCTATTAATCGGCTTAGCGATTCTGCTATTTGTGATTTTGCTACTTTTACCGTTATTGGTAGTGATTTCACAAGGATTGACAAAAGGCTTGGATTTTTTCCTTGCGTCAATCGGCGAGGAAGATACGCTTGCTGCGCTAAAGCTTACCTTGTTAGCCGCCGCTATTGCCGTACCGCTGAATACCATTTTCGGCATTGCCGCAGCTTGGGCAGTGACGAAATATCAATTTAGAGGCAGACAGTTTTTGCTTACCTTAATTGATTTACCTTTTTCGATTTCACCGGTGGTGGCAGGCTTAATTTACGTGTTGTTATTCGGCGCACAGAGTTGGCTTTATCCGCACTTACAAGCGGTCGATTTTCAAATCGTTTATGCCATTCCGGGCATTATTTTAGCCACTCTATTTGTTTCTGTGCCTTTTGTCGCGCGAGAACTGATCCCGATTATGGAAGCACAAGGTACAACGGAAGAAGAAGCGGCAGCAGTATTGGGCGCAAACGGCTGGCAAATTTTCTATCACGTCACTTTACCGAATATCAAATGGGCGTTATTACACGGTGTTGTACTCTGCACCGCCCGTGCGTTAGGCGAATTCGGGGCGGTTTCGGTGGTATCAGGGCATATACGAGGATTAACTAACACCTTACCGCTGCAAATCGAAATTTTATACAACGAATACAACATTGTAGTGGCATTTTCGGTTGCGATGTTATTACTCGGTTTATCTTTAATTTTATTATTTATTCGTCAGTGGACAGAAGCGAAATTAGCACGATAGTGGGGCAATTATGGCAATTAGCGTTAAACAAATTAATAAGCATTTTGAACAATTCCAAGCACTAAACAATATTGATTTTAGTATTCAAAATGGTGAATTGAACGCCTTACTCGGGCCGTCTGGCTGTGGAAAAACCACACTATTACGCATTATTGCCGGACTAGAAACCGCAACAAGCGGTCAAATTTTATTTGATGATTGCGATGTGACCCAACTTTCGGCGAAAGAACGAGATATCGGCTTTGTGTTTCAGCATTATGCGCTGTTTCGCCATATGACGATTGCCGACAATATCGCTTTCGGCTTACGTATGAAACCGAAACAAGAACGTTTGTCGGAGGCGGAAATTCAAGCGAAAGTTAAAAATCTCTTGGAATTAATTCAGCTGGAACATATCGGCGGACGCTATCCCGATCAGCTTTCCGGCGGTCAGCGACAACGAGTTGCCTTGGCAAGAGCGATCGCAACCGAACCGAAAGTATTATTGTTAGACGAGCCGTTCGGCGCTTTAGATGCGAAAGTGCGTAAAGATTTGCGCCGTTGGTTGCGTGATTTTCATCATGAAATTAACCTCACCAGTATTTTTGTGACTCACGATCAAAATGAAGCACTTGAGGTGGCGGATAAAATCATTCTGATGAATAAAGGACAAATCGAGCAAATCGGCACGCCGGAACAGGTTTATAAACAGCCGAGAAGTGCGTTTGTGGCAAATTTTTTGGGCGATGTAAATATTTTGCACGGCTATATTTTAGCCGGCATGTTACATATTGACACCTTTAAGAAGCCAATCGAGCAATATTATGCCGCTGATGATGTGGTGGTGTATGTGCGCCCACACGAAATTGCCATTAGCAAAACGCATAAAGAAAATTCGTTGAAAGGTATTATCTCCCGAGTACATACCGCAGGTCCTACGGTATTTTTAGAGGTGTTACATAAAAATCACGAACCGATAGAAATATCCGTCAGCTATGCTCAATTCGGACAGGAACAATTCGCTGTGGGTGATGAAGTCTATTTCCAACCGTTATTACTCAATTTCTTTGTACAAAATGACTTGATTGAATTTATGATTTAAAAAAGCCCATAAGTTAAATCATAACTTATGGGCTTGGTTTAATAAGCTGGAACTAGCTTACCAGTGATAACGATAAGCAAGTTGTACTTTATATGGCTGATCTAAGTATTTGCCATTGGCTAGGGAAGCCTCTAAACCGATACGATGATTACCTACAACCGCATTCGCACCGATAGTGCTTTCAATTCGACCTTTGGTCTCAGCTACATCAAAACTATATTGATTTACTCGCACTGCATTCTGATTGGTACGAGTGGTAATGCCGTTTAGTTCTGCATAAGGTTCAAGCTTCCAACCAGCAAAATCAAGATGGTTTGCGACTCTCACGCCTGCCCTTGCGGTTAATGCGGAAATGCCTTCTTCATCTGCTTTGCTTGAAAGTTTCGTCCAAGCGGCTTGTAACTGTGGCGTAATTGTCCAACGACCTAATGTATGAATACGTCCGATTTCGCTCGAAAGCGTATGCGCATTGTAATGACGTTTACCGGTCTGATTAGATTTTGCCGTAATACGCTCGTATTTTGCGATGTTATCCCAATAGAAACCATTATTCGCCAGATAAGTCGCATATACGCCAACGGCTTACGCTTTCACTTTCGCCGAGCCATATTCACCGCCAAATTCTAGATCCGAACGTGAATTTCCGACAAAACTACCGACACGAATATTATCTGTTACCGCAGTATCCGCACCAATTTGAAGCGTATAAATATCTTGTTTAAAGCCGGATGAACGCACATTTTCAGCGACCTACATAGCATCTAATTCATTACGTCCGTTTGCATTACGCACCCAAACATTGCCTTTTTCACCTTGCTTTAATTCACCTAAACGCTTATGTAAACCTTCTAAGCTATTTTCCACTAATAAAAGCTGAGCCTGACGTAATGATACTAACGCATTCGAATATTCACTTAACATCACTTCACGGTTTGCCGTTGTCGGATTTAACGCTGGCACAATAATCGGAGAAACCAGCACGCTCGGAGAAGCAGTCGAATTTGTCGAATTATTTGCAACCGGTGGTGTACTATTACTTGCGGTTGCACGCTCTGCCGCGTGATTTGACAGAACCCAATGATTACCTTCTTTTGCTAGACGATAACGGTATGCACCGGCATCAACATAATCACGCCCTAATAAAGCAAATTTCGCCTTACCTGTTTGGGTTTCAACTAATGTTACCTTACCATTCGCCGATTTTGGTTCATTACCCGAGTCTTTAACATTTAAGCCAAATTCTCCGCTATCGTCTCCGGTTACCACAATTTTATCCGCTTGTTGATTAGCAAGATCTGAGTTAAGAGTGAAATTACCAGTACCTGAGAGATTTCCTAAAATTTCAAGTGTATGAAATTTCCATGATTCAGCTGGAGCAGATTCTATTTCCTGCCCAAATTTAACAGTAGCATTTTTTCATATCCAAATTAGTAACACTAAAATTTGGGTAAATAACCATTCAAATTCCAATTTGAAGTTTCTAATGTCACGTTAAAAATATCATCGTAATTACCTTCTTCGTTTTTTAATAAACGACCTACACCTGATAAATTAGAATTTTTAGCAACCAAATTGATATTTTCAATAAGGTATTTTGTTGTAGAACGAGAATATGGAAGAAGCTGAGAATTATGGAATAAAACTTTACTTGATAAATTACTATTCGTTAACATTAAGTCCAAATCAAATTGTTCTTTTTCTTCAAATAAATCCCAAGCACCACTTATCCCACCAGAAAATTGCGAATTAACTAGCTCAACATTTACTTTACTCCCGCCACTTATATCTAAGAAGGTAGATGTGTTTGATTTTCCAACCGTATTTTCAATATTTATGTTTATATTTGTACCAGAGGTTACTTCAAAAAAAGATTCTATAGCATTTTCTACATTTAGTTGACTATCTCTAATGGATAAGTTCCCTTGATAAATTTTAGCAAAAGCCCTTTCCGCTTTAGGGGTATCACTCTCATTTAAAGATAATACGCTATTATTAATCTCCATATTGCCTTCAGAAAGACTGATTACAGAAGCAGAATTATGATAAGGCTTAGCAACTAATGTAGAATTTTCTATTTTTACATTAGAATTTGATTCCGATTAAACAACACTTTCAAAATAATGTTGATCTGCATTAGTATTACTAGCCGTAAGAGAACTATTTTTAATTGTTACATTAGACTTATTCGCATGAACACTTCTAGTATCCGAATTAGTCGTAAGATTATTAAATATAATATTATCACTATCAGAGACATACACTAATGCCCAAGGGAAATCAGGATCTTTAGTCGTAAGCGTACAATTATTAAGAGATACTCCATTTTGGTGTTCCACCTTCCCTGCCTTGCATTTCATCGCCATCGCACTGTCTATATAAACGAATAGCCCACCTGCCAATAATGCCGAATACACAGCTGATAATTTTAATCTTTTCATTCCTAATATCCTTTTATGTTATTAAAACCGCTAACAAGCGGTCATTTTTTCCTAATTTTTTGCAAAAGCAAAAAGACAAGAAGCCCACTTCTTACTGATCTACA
>NZ_GL831080.1:530058-537888 GCF_000188255.1 Actinobacillus ureae ATCC 25976 | reverse complement strand
TCAGATCATTTTGTAACTGAGCCTTTTTTGTAACTGATTCGTTATTATTTTTTCAGTAAGAATGTTACTGCATCTACATAACGCTTAATAAATTCATTGGTTGATTGTGAATCCGCAAAACCTTCCATATTCAGTTGGTATTGACCGTTCACGAAAAATGCCGGTACACCACGAATTTTAAAATCTTCCGCTAATTGCACTTGTTTATTTACTAAACCGTTTACCGCAAAACTGTTGATGCCATTATCAAAATCCACTTCGCTAACGCCGTTTGCAGTAAATATCGCTTTGATATCATCCATTGATTTGAATGCATCTTTTTGTGCTGCTTCGAATAATGCGGTTTTCACTTTATCTTCCACACCTAATGCCATTGCTAATGCCCATGCACGAGTTAAATTCTCAGATTGGCGACCTAAGAAGTTCACGTGGTACTGAACTAATTTTGCATCTTGCGGAAGTGCCTGTTTAATTTGGTTTGGGATTTTATAAGTTAATTCAAAATCATAGCAATGTGGACAGTAGAATGAGAAAAACTCTACGACTTCTTTTTGTGCCGAAGGTGCTTGGCGCACTTGTGTATACTCTTTACCTTCTGCCGGAGCTGCCGCTAACGCTGTTGAGTTTACGGTAAAAAGTGCGGAAAGTGCTACTAATGCTGATTTTAATGCAAATTTTTTCATTATGTTTCCTCAAATAAATAGATTAGCCTATTGGACTATCTTAGTCGTTTAAAATTCCACGGGCACGTAATAATGCCGTTTTGAAATCTTCTTCATAATCTTTTTTAATGCCGGGAATCGGCTCGCGTTTATCTGCATTACGCATTTTTAATTGATAAATTAAAACCTCATCACGTAATGCGGCATAGTTATCTGGTTCACCGACTTCAACTGAAAGTTGTTGTAAAATATCCATCAGATGTAAATCCGAGTTTTTACGCCAATGTTCACCTAATAACTCAAGTAATTCCTCTAAACGTTTGCATTTCATACTTTGCTTCCTTAAAAATCCTTGTCGAAAAGTTTTCGGAATCATATACTTTTAGCTATACTTTTGCAAAAAACTTGGACATAAAATGTTACAAATAGATCAAATCTCTGCGGTCATTTTATCCGGTGGGCTTGCTCGCCGTATGAGTGGAGCAGAAAAAGGCTTGCAGATATTGAACGGTAAAACACTAATAGCGCATATTGTGGAACGTCTTACGCTGCAGATTGCTCAGATTCATTTGAATATTAATCGTGCACAAGCAGAATATCAAACACATTTCCCACAATTGCCTTTTTATTGCGATAGCTTGAGCGATTTCCAAGGACCTTTGAGCGGAATGCTATCCGGCTTTGAAAACATTGCCAGCGAATATCTGTTATTCGTCCCATGTGATACGCCATTCTTACCAACTAATTTAGTGAAAAGACTCTCGGTTGCATTAGCGATCAATCAAGCGCAAATCGCTTATGTGCATGACGGTGAGCGAGCGCATCCTACTATTGCCTTGATTCATCGTTCGGTAGCTGAATCGCTCCGTCACTATCTGGCAAGCGGTGAGCGTCGCCTATTCCAATTTTTCCAAACACAAAAAAGTGTTGCGGTAGATTTCTCCGAGCAAAAAGCTGCTTTTCAAAATATGAATACCTTTGCCGATTTGGAAAATTTTAGTTTAACAGCTACGAACACACCAAAATTATTGGGCATTACCGGTTATAGTGGCACTGGCAAAACTACCTTATTGGAAAAATTAATTCCCAAATTGACCGCTTGTCAGATTAGAATCGGATTGATTAAACATTCTCATCACAATGTCGAAGTAGATAAGCCGGGTAAAGATAGTCATCGCTTACGTGTAGCCGGTGCAAACCCGACTATGATTGTATGTGAAGAGCGCTGGGCATTAATGACTGAAACACCGAGACAAGCGGTCGATTTTCAGCAATTAATTGCAAAATTTGATCCTGAAACTGTAGATTTGATTTTGGTGGAAGGTTTCAAACACGAGCCGATTGCCAAGATTCAGTTGCATCGTCAAGCAATTGAAAAACCGTTACCGGAGCTAGATCAATGGACAATTGCGACAGCGACCGATTACCCGCTCACACGAGAGAATCGCTTAGATATTAATGATGTTGAGCAGATTGCGGATCTCATTCAGCAATGGCTTAAAAGCTAAAAGAAAGCGGTAAGATTTACTGAAAATCTTACCGCTTGTTGCTTATTTAAGACCGAGCTTTTTCTCGAGGTAGTGGATATTAGTACCACCTTTACGGAAGTTTTCGTCTTCCATAATCAGATTGTGTAATGGAATATTGGTTTTAATTCCTTCTACAATCGTTTCTGATAACGCATTTTGCATACGACGGATTGCAATATCACGATCTTCTGCAAAAGTAATCAATTTACCGATCATTGAATCATAATGCGGTGGTACGGTATAACCGGTATAAATGTGAGAATCCCAACGTACGCCTAAACCGCCCGGCACGTGTAAACGTGTGATTTTACCCGGAGAAGGTAAGAAGGTATTCGGATCTTCCGCATTGATACGGCATTCGATCGCATGACCTTTCACTTTAATGTCTTCTTGTTTAATTGAAATCGGAAGACCTGCTGCTACACGTAATTGCTCTTTTACTAAGTCCATGCCGGTGATCATTTCTGTTACCGGATGTTCTACTTGTAAACGGGTATTCATTTCGATGAAATAGAATTCACCGTTTTCGAATAAGAATTCAAATGTACCCGCACCACGATAGCCGATTTCACGACACGCATTCGCACAACGTTCACCGATGAATTTACGTAATTCAGGGGTAATACCCGGTGCCGGTGCTTCTTCTACCACTTTTTGGTGGCGACGTTGCATTGAACAGTCACGTTCCGCTAAATAAACCGCATTACCGTGTGTATCCGCTAAAACTTGGATTTCAATATGGCGTGGATTTTCTAAATATTTTTCCATGTACACCATATTGTTATTAAATGCCGCTTTCGCTTCCGCTTTGGTCATTGCGATAGATTCTTCGAGATCTTTCTCGTTGTATACCACACGCATACCACGACCGCCGCCGCCGCCAGACGCCTTAATAATAACCGGATAACCGATACGTTTTGCAATTTCTTTGTTTTTTACCGGATCGTTACCCACTGGGCCATCAGAACCCGGTACACAAGGAACGCCCGCTTTTTTCATTGCATTGATTGCCGATACTTTATCACCCATTAAACGAATCACATCAGCAGTCGGGCCGATAAAGGTAAAGCCTGAGTTTTCCACTTGCTCTGCAAAATCCGCATTTTCAGATAAGAAACCGTAGCCAGGGTGGATTGCGTCTGCGTTAGTCACTTCTGCAGCGGCAATGATCATTGGAATATTTAAGTAACTTTTTACTGAAGGTGCTGGACCGATACAAATTGTTTCATCCGCTAAAAGCACGTGTTTTAATTCACGGTCAGCCGTTGAGTGAACCGCAACCGTTTTGATACCAAGCTCTTTACACGCACGCAAAATACGTAATGCGATTTCACCACGGTTTGCAATGACAACTTTTTCTAACATTGGAGTTTTCCCCTTTTACCAAGGAAGAGAACGGAACACTCAGAAGAAGCTGTAAGCGGTCAATTTTACTGATTTTTTTGCAAAATTTGAGAGAAAATAGACCGCTTGTCAGCTTGCAGAATTCCGTGTATTCCGTTATTTCCGTGGTGAATAAATTATTCGATGATGATAAGTTTTTGGTCGAATTCAACCGCTTCGCCGTCGTTTACTAAAATCGCTTTAACCACACCGGCTTTGTCTGATTCGATACGGTTCATCATTTTCATTGCTTCAACGATACATAATGCATCACCAACGTTTACTGTTTGACCTACTTCAATAAATGGTTTTGCATCTGGGCTTGGGCTACGGTAGAACGTACCTACCATTGGAGAAAGCACTGCGTGACCGCTTACTTCTGCTGATGCAGCCGGCGCTGCAGCTGCAGGTGCCGCTTGTGCAACAGGAGCCGCCGCAGGTGCAACTGCCGCAGCTTGAGGCGCTGCTACGTATTGGACTGCTGCTGATGCGGCCGGTTGAGCACGGCTAATACGTACTGTACCTTCTTCTTCAGACACTTCTAATTCAGTGATGCCTGATTCTTCAACTAATTCGATAAGTTTTTTGATTTTGCGAATATCCATAGTGAGATTCCGTTTTTTATAGTCAATTAAAAAGAGAAACTCTGCACAATACTGTGCAGAGCAAAAATCTTGTCTAGATTACCTGAATTTCGCCAATTTTGCGAATAAAATCTCGTAAAATTGGCGATATTCACGCAATTTTATAACTCATCGTAGCAGTTACAAAGCGAACTTATTTTAATAAATCTTCGTTCTTTTTGTAGTTCCATTTACTACGAGGTTTGTCAATATACTGAAAATACTCGTTGGTGAAAGTACCTTGTGCGCAAGTCACTTTGTCTCGGCGAGTATTGACTTGTTTGCTACCAATTGCGGCATTCAGTGTATCCGGCCCCGTCATCACGAAGACACCACCTTCAATTCGACGATTTTCAATATTGCTGACAATAATTTCAAGCGTATCTTTTAAGATAGGATGACCTTTCTCGCAAACTAAAAAGAAATTGGTATATTTGTCACGACGTTTAATTAAGACTTCCTGATCGTTTTCCTGAATGATTTGTGAGATCGGGAAAACTAAGTGTCCATCAATATCAATATAAATTCCGCCTTCTTGGTGTAAAGTAAACACACGCCAAAAGTCCGCTTGTGCCGCACCGTCAGTTAATTTGCTGTAGGCATTAAAGATACGTTCATCGGCATGGGTTTTAATATAGCTTTCTCGTTCTTCGGTACTGACATAACGATAATCGTAACTTAGCGACATTAAGCGGTTAAACAGATAATTCGCATATACCGGTAACGTTACTTTGTTTGAATAATTGGTTTGCCAGATAGCTTTAGTGATTCGGGTAGTTTGCTTCGACTTAATTTTTGCCGGACTATATTCCGGAATCGTAAAACGAAGCTTAGGAAACACTGCGTGGAACGGGTAGCTTAGTACCTTCACCACATTCCCGAATAAACGTTCTAAACCGTTACAGACGACAATAAGCGATTCATATTTCACTGGATTAGCCATTCATTACCTCTTCTAATTGGATTTCGTTTAATTCTGATATTGCGAAGTCTAGCGCATAATCATACCCTTTTGCACCTAAACCGCAAATCACGCCTTTTGCTATATCACTTAGATAAGAATGATGGCGAAAAGGTTCACGGGCATGCACATTTGAAAGATGGACTTCGATAAACGGAATAGATACCGCCAATAATGCATCACGAATTGCAACGCTGGTATGGGTAAAGGCACCGGGGTTGATGATAATAAAATCGGTATTTTGGAATGCTTGATGAATACGATTAATTAGCGGCTCTTCTCCATTTGCTTGAAAGTAATCCAATTCGTAGCTTTGCGCCTGTGCTGATTGTTGTAAGTGTTGTTCAATATCTGCGAGGGTTTGCGAGCCGTAAATATGTGGTTCGCGTTTGCCTAACATATTTAAATTAGGACCGTTTAAGAGAAGAATTTTTTTCATATCGATTCCTTACAAGCGGTAAAAAAATCCCCCTCTTTTGCAAAGAGGGGGCGGGAGGATTTAATTACTCTTCGATGGTACGAAGTAATTCGTTAATGCCCACTTTACCTAAAGTTTTCGCATCAACTTTTTTCACGATAACCGCACAGTATAAGCTGTATTTACCGCATTTTGACGGAAGGCTACCGGATACAACCACAGAACCTGCCGGTACACGACCGTAGTGGATTTCGCCGGTTTCACGGTCATAAATACGGGTTGATTGGCCGATAAATACGCCCATTGAAATCACACAACCGTCTTCTACGATTACACCTTCAACCACTTCTGAACGTGCTCCGATAAAGCAGTTATCACCGATAATAGTTGGGTTTGCTTGTAATGGTTCTAATACGCCACCGATACCTACGCCACCAGATAAGTGAACGTTTTTACCAATTTGTGCGCATGAGCCTACGGTTGCCCAAGTGTCAACCATTGTGCCTTCTCCTACGTATGCACCGATATTTACATAAGACGGCATTAATACGCAGTTTTTAGAAATATATGCACCTTTACGTACTGTTGCAGACGGCACTACACGGAAACCTTCTTGTGCAAAACGTTCTTCCGTGTAATCTGCAAATTTTAAACCTACTTTATCGTAGTATTTGGTTTCTGCACCATCAATGATTTGGTTGTCATTGATACGGAATGAAAGTAAAACCGCTTTTTTTAACCACTGATGAGTTACCCACTCACCGTCAATTTTTTCCGCTACACGATATTTACCGCTATCTAAACCTTCGATAACTTCTTCGATTGCAGCACGAGTTTCTGCATCAACTGTTTTTGGTGTGATTTCAGCACGACGCTCAAATGCCGCTTCAATAATTGCTTGTAAAGACATTGTTGTGTTCCTTTAATGTGAATGGGAATGTGAGAGAAAATTTGTCGCAATTTTTAACATAAATAGCCATTTTTTGCTACTAGAAAAAAGACAATCGGTTAGATTGACAAAACTTTTTGCAAAATTTTGCACAAATCTAACCGCTTATTCTCTCTTAGAGGGGGCTTTACTTTTAGGTCAGTAAATTGATTAGTTAGACTAGAACTGATCGACAATCTCTTTTAACAAGCGGTAAGATTTCGCTTGTTTTTGTTCATCGTAGATATAAGTCACCGCCATAATTTCATCAATTTCCACGCGTTTAGCTAATTGGGTTAATTGAGCCTTGACTGTTGCTGGTGAGCCGACTAGAGTGCAAGCGGTCATTTGTTCTACCACCGCTTTTTCTTGGTGGTAAATTTGCATTTCACGTAAATCGACCGGTCCGAAGTGCAGCTCGTTTTCCGTGCGGTTAAAGTTTTGCCACACTTTCGCATCATTTGCCATTGGCGGTTGTAAATTCTGTTGTGCGTTGGTCACGACATTGATAAAGAATTGGGTTTGGGTGGTCACCAAACTTTGTGCTTCCGCATCGCTGTCCGCCACAATCGCATTCACGCCCATAATCACATAAGGTTTCGCCAAATAGTCGGACGGTTTGAAATAACGACAATAAATTTCGACCGCTTCCATCATCATTTGTGGAGCGAAATGTGCGGCAAATGCATAAGGTAAGCCTAATTCTGCGGCTAAATACGCACTTTCGGTGCTGGAGCCTAAAATATAGAATGGGATATCTAAACCAGCAGCAGGGTAAGCGGAAACCGGATTGGTATTTTGGAAATAACCACGCAGTTCTGCAATTTCATCTGGAAATTCGAGATGTTTTGCTCCTCGGCGTAATGCATTAGCGGTACGCATATCGGTGCCGGGCGCTCTGCCTAAGCCAAGTTGAACACGATTCGGATAAAGGGTCGCAAGCGTACCGTATTGTTCTGCCACAATATAAGGGCTGTGGTTCGGTAACATCACCCCGCCTGAACCAACCGCAATTTTGTTAGTATTGGCTAACGTGTGTTGAATCAGCAGAGTGGTCGCCGAGCTGGCTAAGTTTTTCATATTATGGTGTTCGGCAATCCAATAGCGAGCTAAATCCAGTTCTTCCGCCAGTTGTGCCAGTTTTACCATAGATTGCATTGCTTGAGCGTAGTCTTGTCCTTCACGCACCGGGACGAGATTTAAAATAGAAAGTTGCATAGTGTGATACATCCGAGTGTGATAAATAAGAAAAAGCGGTGTGAAAATGATCTGACCCCAAAAAGTTAGACTGTTTAATTTAAGGACTGAGTTCTGTATTGTACAGAG
>NZ_GL831080.1:527509-529737 GCF_000188255.1 Actinobacillus ureae ATCC 25976 | reverse complement strand
GGGGGGCAGATCAAAAATGCTTCTTTTTACACCGCTTGTATAGACGTTAATTAGAAATAACCACGTTGATATTGTGCCGGCACAAATTCAATACCACTGTTATTTGACGCATTTTGTGCGTATTGTACATTCAATAACCATTGTGGGTTACGTAATAACGCACGTCCAACCGCTACTAAATCCGCATCGCCAATCGCTAATACGTGATCAACCACATTCGCATCATCTAACATACCCACGGCAATAGTTGGTAAACTGGTCGCTTGTTTCACCGCACGAGCTAGATATACTTGATAGCCCGCATTAAATGGCGAGTGTTTTCCTTCGACTAACACACCGTCACCGCCGGCACTTACGTGCATACAATCCGCACCGGCTGCTGCAAAACGTTTTGCCATTTCCACACCGTAATCCGCATCAAAACCATCCGCACCGAATTCCTGCGCCGAAATACGTACGATTAACGGCATATCTGCCGGCATGACCGCTTTAGCCGCTTTAATCACTTGCTCGCCGAATAAGAAACGATCTTGACCGTATTCATCGGTACGTTGGTTTGATTTCGGTGATGAGAATTGGTGAATTAAATAGCCGTGCGCGCCGTGAATTTCAATCGCATCAAAGCCAGCTTCCACTGCACGTTTTACCGCATCTTGGTAAGATTGAATCACGTCTTGAATTTCCGCTTTGCTTAATTCGCGAGGTGTTTTTAAATTCTGACCTGCATAATCTAATTCACCGTAATGAATTGCCGAAGGTGCAACCACATCATCGCAATCTTGCGCTTTACGGCCGGCGTGACCAATTTGCACCGCAATTTTACTACCGTATTTATGCACAGAATCAACAATCGGTTTAAATGCATCACGTTGTTCGTCATTCCATAAACCTAAACAATTCGGCGTGATACGACCGTTTGGCGCAACGTTAGTCATTTCTACAATGATTAAACCGACACCACCAATCGCACGAGCAGTATAATGCACAAAATGCCAGTCGTTCGGTACACCGTCTGTTGCCGAATATTGGCACATCGGTGGCATCACGATACGGTTTTTAAGTTCAAGATTTTTGAGCTTGAAAGGTGTTTGTAAATATCTAAATTTTGCCATTGGTCTAATCCTTCATGTCTAAAAAACGAATGGATTTTAATCCGCTGAAGATATAAAATCTAATCACTATTCTTTATACTAAATATAAATATGCGTGATATTAGAACCGTTGATTTAAACTTATTGAAAGCGTTTGATGCACTCTTGCAAGAACGTAACGTAACCAAAGCGGCACAACGTTTATCCGTGACTCAGCCGGCAATGAGTGCAATGCTAAATCGCTTGCGTGATAGCTTTGGTGACCCGTTATTTGTGCGTGTACAACACGGGATTGAACCGACTGCCAGAGCCTTGGCATTAATGCCTTCGGTTAAAACCATTTTGGCGGAAGTGAATCGAATGTTGCGACCAGTAGAATTTGATCCGCAAACGGCTGAAATGACGATTAATATAGCTTCCACCGATTACGGCTTGGAAGCAATCGGTACACCTTTTTTAGCCCATTTAAAGCAACTTGCGCCGAAAATTCGAGTGGCATTTTTACCGGCACAAGACGTGGATTTGTTAGCCCAATTTGAACAGGCAAGAATTGATATTGCCTTGGTTTCCACCCAATATATTCCGGCGGATTTACACAGCAAACCGTTGCTGACAGAACATTATGTTTGTGTGATGCGAGCAGATCACCCAATGGCAAATCAACCGCTCAATTTAGACAACTTTTGTGAATTGGATTTTGCAATGATGTCCTATGACGGCGGACAATTTTACGGTGTGTGCGATGAGGCATTGGCTAAACTCGGTAAAGCTCGTCGTGTGTCAGTCTCAGTCAATCACTTTTCTTTGCTACCGAATATCTTACGTAGCACAGACGTAGTGGCATTGGTGCCATCACGTTTATCTCATAACTTTAGCGGATTGATTTGCAAAGAGCTTCCGCTTGAAGTACAAGGTTTTGCAATCCAAATGGCGTGGCACGAACGCACCCACCAAGATCCAGCATATCAATGGCTTAGAAATTTGTTGGTGGAGAGTTTGACGAAACAATAATCATAGATTTATGAACTAAAAGTTTCTTATAAATACTGATTAACTATTTGATTTTAGTTGAAAATTAAGGTTTTTTCTAAATACTTATTCTAGAATTAGTGAGTGATCTCCATATAAAATTTGGGG
>NZ_GL831080.1:515605-526916 GCF_000188255.1 Actinobacillus ureae ATCC 25976 | reverse complement strand
ACTACAGCCCCTAAAATTTTCCGTACTTCTAAAACATCCATTATTGAAGAGGAGAATAAATTTGTTATCGCTATTATTTATTATGTTAGAAAATTTGATTAACCTTTCTCTAGATGAACTTATTATGTTGTTTAAAGCTATTGAATCAATCTTTGATAGTTTTACTTTTTTTGTTTTATCGTTCGTTATATGGAGAGGAATAAGAAAATGAGCCAATACTGGAAAAAATGTCCTTCCGATTGGATTAATCAAACTACATTTGAAAAACTGAAATTTAGTTCTAAAAATTCGGATAAAGCTAATGCTAGTAATATTTCTGCATTATTAGTTTTACTAGCTTTAATTATGTTGGCTGAAAAGGATAAGAATACAGGGATGCAAATAATAAGAAGTATCACATATGATGATTTGATGGAATATTTAAATATTAGTAGATCATCTATTAGTTCAGGGATTAAAAAATTATCTGAATTAGGTATTATTAATATTGACCAATCGAGTAGAACTAATACTTATATATTGGAAGCCATCAGACCTGAATCTGGGTGGTGTAAAGTACCTATTTTAAAGTCTAAATCTGGATCTAGATATATTGATGCAATTTCAAATTTTTCTTTGCGTTCGAAATTGGAGCTTTATTCATTAAAATTATTTTTTTATCTAGCATCAAGACGGAATAACTTAAAAAGTTATTCCCAAGTGTCTTATGACAAAATAGAGGAGATAACAAAGATTCCTCGTAACGATATAAAAAAACATTATCGTTTATGCAGATAAATGGATTAATTAAGTATATTGAATTAGGAACAAGAGATGAATTTTCTCCAGATAAAGCTAATAAGCCAAATCGATATTATCTACCTCAACATCAACATATTGTAAGGTGATTCTAGTTAGATATTTTTAAGTTAAATTTATACTTTTCTGAATATAGCAAGTGGTAGTAAATGATTAATAAGCTACTATCGCTTGTCATTTATTAGAAATAAATATCAAATGGATTATTATCTCGCATCTCCTTTTGGGCTTACCCCAAAATGTCTTTTATATTCTCGGCTAAACTGGCTTGGGCTTTCGTAACCGACTTGGAAAGCAATATTGGCGATATTGCTTTGCTTGGTTTGAATAAGCTTTTGTGCGGTCAGTAGGCGATGCGATTTTTGATATTGTAGCGGTGACATATTGGTCATTTTTTAAAATGCGAATGAAAACCCGATACTGAAATTCCTGCCTGTTTCGCTAAATCATCTACCCGTAACGGTTCAGACAAATGTTGCTCGATCCAAAGTGCGGTTTGAGCGATTCGATTTGTGTGGCTGCCTACTTGTACCAATTCTCGTAATTTCTGCCCTTGATCGCTTTTTAGCAGAACATAGTAAATTTGTTGTTGAATAAGCGGCGCAAGAAAATCTATATCTTCCGGCGTTTTGAGCAAATCAATCAGGCGCTCGAACTGAGCCAATAGATTTTCTTCCATTTGCCATTGTAAGAAAGCGGTCGATTTTGGCTGATTTTTTGCAATTGTCTTTGGAATATGTGGCACGATACTTGCCACCATTTTTAGGTCGATTTTCATCGTCATCATCAAGTAGGGCTTTTCAGGGCTTGCTTTCACCACTTCCACCGACAATGGTACGTTTACCGGACAGAACATAAAATGTTAATTGCTGAATAGCGTACATTGATCACCAATACAAATTTTTCGCTTGCCTTGTAACACAATACAAATGCGAGGTTCAAGAATTGTGTTCGCTACCGGTGTAGGGCGATCAGCGTGCTGAATCACAAGTCCATCAATCGGCGTTTGCCAAATTTGGTTTCTCGGTATAAGCGGTAATAATTTATCAATAATTTGCATATTTATAGAATTAGGCAAGTTGTTTGGAGAAATAATATACCTGTGAAATGAAAGTTATCATAAGATAAGCACAGTTTCAAACGCAATGAATTTATCGATGTGCTCAAGGAGAAACAAAATGAAAGACGTACAAAAACAATTGAAATTTTACAACATATCTCTACACAACTTACGGCAAATGCGCTTAATCATCAAATTATGTCACGTGTATTTGCTAGCCAAGGATTTACCAAGCTTGCAGAAAAATATGCGGAACACGGTACATCCGAATTGGATTTTATTGCACAATTCCATAACCGAATTTTAGATTTAGACGGTGAAATTCGCCAAGACGAAATTCCAGCTCATCAAATATTCAGCGATATTGAAGACTTCTTAGCATACGATTTAAAAGCACCACAAGACGGCTTACCAATTATTGAAGAAGTATTAAATACAGGTTATTTAGATATTACCTCTTACGACCTTATCAAAGAATATTATAAAGATGAGGAAGAAGATTTGAACTGGACGAAGTCGCAAATCGACTTAATCCAAGCGGTCGGAAAACAAGTTTATTTAGCAAAAATGCTATAAGGAATTCATCATGGCAATCGTAAAAGATTTCTTATATAACAACCTAAAACATAATATTGAAGCGGGTAAAATGCAGTATGGTGTAGGGTTAGAAACCACCCCTGCCGATGTAGCGGAAGTGCTTGCCACCACGGATTATGACTGGCTTTTCATTGATGCGGAACATGGTCCGCATAACATTCAGACCATTTTAAACGTAGCTAGAGCGATCGCTCCTTACGAGATGACTCCGGTAGTACGTGTTGGTGAAGCAACCGCTGGTACATTCAAGCAGTTAATGGATTCAGGGATTCAAAACATTATCGTACCAATGGTGGAAAGTGGCGAAGAAGCGGCACAAATCATTCGTTGGGCGAAATATCCGGCTGAAGGTAAACGTGGCATGGGCGCAGGTGTAGTGCGAGCCTCTCGCTTTGGACGTATCCCTGATTACCAACAACGCATTGATGATGAATCAATGATTATGTTGCAAATCGAAAGCCTAAAAGGTATGGAAAATTTAGATGCTATCGCAAGCACAAAAGGCGTAGGCGCGATTTTCTTAGGCCCTGCGGATTTAGCGGTGGATATGGGATTAGGCCCAAACATTCTTCACCCGGACGTAGTGGCAAAAATGGAATATGCGATCAAGCGTATTCGTGAATTAGGCGTACCGGTGGGCACAATCGCCGCTACTCCGGAGCAAGCTAAACACTATGCGGATCTTGGCGTGTCATTTTTCGCTCTCGGTGCAGATACGGCATTTATCGCAAGTGCGGCAGATAGTACGGTTGCCAATTTTAAAGCGGAATTAGAGAAATAGGCAAGAATTTTAAAGAAATGTGCTACCGTTTGGTGAATGAAAACCATAAAATAAGCATCATTCAGACAACACTTCAATAAGGACAATATTATGAAAATTTTTTACAAAACATCAGCAACAGCAGTAGGTGGTCGTGACGGTCATACACGAGTAGATGACGGTTCACTCGGTTTAGATTTAGTTGGTTTCCAAAACGAAAGTGGCAAAGAGGGCGCTAACCCTGAACAGCTTTTCGCAATGGGCTATGCAGCGTGCTTTGATAATGCGATTATCCACGTTGCTCCAACACTGGGCATTAAACCAACTAAACACTCAACAACTGTTGGCGTGGGTATCGGTCAAAAACCGGACGGCGCATTCAGCTTTGAAATTGACATCACTATCACCGTGGAAGGAATTAGCTTAGAAGAAGCAAAAACGTTAATTGAAAAAGCACACTCAACTTGCCCATATTCAAACGCAACACGTGGCAATGTCGATGTATGTTTACATGTGAATATGATGCAAACTTTTGACTTGTAATTAACAAGATTCCGCCTGAAAATCAGTTTTCAGACGGCAACATTGTCCTGTTCAGCTCAGTGCGGGCTTGGCTGTTTCTCCGCTTGCTGACGACTGATTTTTGCAAATTCTGCCAGCAAAGCAAACAGTTGCTTAGTCTTTTTCTCGCCAAAAGCAGCAAATGTTTTGTTACCAAACTGCTTGGTTGCTACCCAAATTGGTTCAGCATACGCCCTACCATCTGCGGTTAGGCGCATTACTTTGGCACGCTTGTCCGTGTCGCTTTCTCCAAACTCAATCCAGCCTTTTTCCTTGTATTCCTTGCAAATATTGAACACGGTTTGTTTCGGCAAATACCATTCATCGCAAATCAATTTCTGTGTACATTCGCCTTTATCCATCAGTGAATACAGTACGGAAAAATGGTTATAACCCACACCGCACTTAGCAATCCACAGATCAATCGATTCTTCTACGCCACTAATATGATGGCTCAATTGTTCAAGTTGGTTCATAGAAAGTCTTAAAAGTAACTAAATTTGGCAAATATTATGCCCTGTTGTTATAGAAATGGCAAATAATATTAGTCCTGAAAGTTACTTGATTTAGTCTTAAAATGTGCTATAAAATGTTGCCAATTTGGTAATTTATAGGACTAATAATGAAAAAAATACTCGTGTTGGCAATATTTTCCTGTTTTTTAACCGCTTGTGATCAGCAAGAAGAAGCAGAAGTTGCCCAGCCGTCTTTAATGAAAATCAATGTAGTGCAACCACGAATGATGGAATTTTCACCAACCTTAAAACTTACCGGCTCTTGGGGTGCTAAGGAAGACATAGCGATTAATCCAGCTTTACAAGGCGTGCAGATTTTATCAGTGAATGCGGAAGTGGGCAGTATGGTCAAAAAAGGGCAAGTTTTGGCGATATTGGAAAACAATAACGTGCAGTCGCAACTGGAACAAAATAATGCCCTGCTTGCCCGTGCTAAGGCAAATTTAGCATCACAGCAAGCGAGTTTGACAGAGGCACAAAGTATATTGAAACGCTATCAAATTTTAGTTCAGTAGGATTCGGTCAGCCATCAGGAATTGGAACAGCAGCATGCCAAAGCCGATACTGCAAAAGCGGCGGTGAATGCGGCGAAAGCGGAAATCACCCAAATTCAGGCGCAGCTTGCCGACAGCCGAAATCAACGTAGCAAGGCGGAAATTGTTGCGCCTGCGGACGGCATTATCATGCAACGTAACTTTGTGATTGAAAAACGTACGCAAGGTGTAGAACGTTTAACTGCCCTGATTCAGTCAGGAGCAGAACGCGCCAGACCAATTATCATGACGACGATTGCAATGGTGGCAGGTATGCTGCCTGCAGTATTTGCCAGCGGCTCGGGGGCAGCATTCCGCGCGCCGAAAATGGCAAAACTGACTTCAGTAACGAAGGAAGAAAGGGAGCAAGCGGAGAGAGAGTAAAATGATGCCGTCTGAAAAAATCATAAGGTGGGCTTTAGCCCCCTGTATTGGAGAGATAAAATGTTAGAAATAAAGCTATTATAGAAAGAAAACAATGAATGGTTTATCCGTTCCTTACAATGGGCATTTAAGCAAGCGATGTTAGACGAACTGGCGGAGAATGAAGAAATTATCAGTCGGGCGGAAATTGAAGAATCGATGCAGGCGGAAAAGGCACAGTGTTTGCAAATCGAATCAGACGGGCGCTTAGTGGCAGGGGCTGTAGTGCAGGTTAATGAGCAGGCGCAACGCAATTCCCTGGATTTTGCTATTTGTAGTAACAGGCGAACATGGCAAAGGTTTAGGGCTGGCGGTTTGGCAAGCGATTGAACGGCATTATCCTCAAACCAAAGTATGGGAAACGCACACACCGTATTTAGAAAAACGCAATATCCATTTTTATGTGAATAAGTGCGGTTTCAAAATCGTGGAATTTTACCACGGCAAAAATCCCGCTCCACATTTGCAAAAAAATGATGAAAATTCACCGCTTGATGAAATGTTTCGATTTGAGAAAGTAATGTGAGGATTATAGAGATTAAACTATGTGAACAAAGCGGATTACCTAAATATCACTCGTTACCTCAAACAAATCGAAACCCACCCTGCTTATCTCAAAGCGAATGAGAAAACAGCAGGCGGATTGGATTTGAGCAGATTCTAAACTACAAGCGGTCGTAAATTGTTGGGGATTTATGACTACTTGTTATTTGGAGCGTATGTCAAGAAAACAAAACCGTTCATTACTAATGAACGAAAGTATTCGATAGTAATGAACGGTTTTGTTTAGTAGTTATATTCACAAATAGTTTAATTTCCCTGATTTTTAAAACTATTTGAAATAGTGAGCAAAATGCTATTTTTGTTCTTCAATATAAATAGCTAATCTTGTCTTGCCAGTACCGTTAGCACCGATAATAATTGTTGTAGAACCTTCTAGTAAAACAAGCTTTTCTTGCTCAATGGCTGATTCAGATTTTTTAGGTATTTCAAGTTCATTCATATTTAATTCCTTAAATAAAAATAGTAGTTATTCATTTAATAACCAATCCACCACATACACCACTGGTACGCCGTCAATCTCTTGTTCTGGTTGGTATCTGCCCGTAATCAGAATTTTACGATAATTGTCACGAATATGTAGTAAATTATCAGTCTCGTGTGTGTTATTAGGGATATCATAGGCAACTTGCACATACAAGATTTCATCCGCTTTACGGGCGATAAAGTCGATTTCTTTGCTATCTAATTTGCCGACATCTACAATGTACCCACGTCTTAATAATTCCAAAAAGACAATATTTTCCAGTCGATTTGCATAATTTGCATCTTTTTGTCCAATGGCATAACGGCGTAAACCATTATCTGCGATAAAATATTTAGCATTGGTTTTTAAATAGCCCTTACCCCGAATATCGTATTGTTTTGCTTTGTAAAACAGGAACGCATTTTCCAATAATTCCAAGTACTTATTAATCGTATGGTTAGAGGTGGGTACTCGTTCAGAAGTTAGCGTGTTACTAATTTTGCTTGGGTTTACCAATTGCCCAACATTATCAGCCAAAAATGAAATTACATTTTTTAGAATATGTGTATCTCGAACACCAGCTCGATGAGCAATATCGTTCAGTACAATAGAATCAAAAATCCCCGATAAAATCGTGTCTTTCAACATCTCATCAGCCAATACTACACTCGGAAAACCACCATATTTTTCATATTCCACATAAGCCTGATCGACCAATCGTGATTGCGGATCGATATTTTTTGCCTGCAAAAACTCTTTGAATGATAGTGGGTAAACCTTAATTTCCACATAACGACCACTCAATAGCGTTGCTAACTCTCCAGAAAGCAAATTCGCATTAGAGCCAGTAATCACAATATCAGTATTAAAGCTAACTCGTACTGCATTGATAATTTTTTGCCAATTTTCGACAAATTGGATTTCATCAATCAGAAAATAGATTTTATCTGAATTGTTGGGGATTTTTTGCGTAATAAGTGCTTGAAAATCATCGGCATTTTTTACCCATTGGTATTCAAAACTCTCAAAATTGAGGTAGATAATATTTTTCGCTTGTATGCCTTGGTTTTGTAAATAATCTTGATATTGCATTAGCAATATAGACTTACCTGAACGGCGAACACCGGAAATCACTTTTATGAAGTCAGTATCTTTGAACTGAATCAGTTGCTGGAGGTATTGATTACGTATAATCATAGTAAATTGGAAATGTAGTTCTAAATTTATGCTAATTTAGCATAATTGGAATTATAATTCCAATTTTTTGCTTTTGTTAGTAGATTGGAATTATAACTCCAATTAAAAAGAGGCGTCGTTTTCACCCCCACTCCCCAAAAGTCTTCCGCCATTCATTTGGGCTGACTTGAAAGCGTTGTTTGAAATGTTGGCGGAAACTGACCGCACTTTGGAAGCCGATTTGTTCCGCAATTTGTTCAATAGAGAGTTGCGTGATTTCCAATAGTTCACGTCCTCGCTGCAATCTGGTGTCAATCAACCATTGTGCGAAGGATTGCCCCGTGGCTTTGCGGAAATGACGAGTAAAGGTGCTACGACTCATTGACAAACGATTTGCAATTTCATCAATAAAATAGACCGCTTGCAGATTTTTGCGAATGTCGTCTAGCAGTTCGTTGATGTTTTCATCAGGTGTTTTGCGTGGTACGGCTGTTCGATAAATTGTGCCTGACCACCTTCTCGGTGTGGTGGTGTAACAAAAAGCCGAGCTAAGTGATTAGCCGTTTTTACACCATAAATTTCCCACACAATTGCCAAACAACAATCCAGCCCAGCTGCTGTACCGGCGGATGTCATCAAGTTGCCTTGTTGCACATAAAGTGCGTTCAAATCTAACCGTACTTGTGGAAAACGTTGATGAAAATCCGCCTCCCCCATCCAATGGGTTGCCGCCCGTTTGCCATCTAATAAACCTGAATATGCCAAGGCGTAAGTGCCTAAACACAACCCGACAAGCGTTGCGCCACGGGCATTTGCTTGTTGCAACGCCATTTGCAATGCCGCTGTTGGTTTTTCATCAAAATCATTCCAAGTGGGGACAATAATAATATCAGCGATTTCAAGCAAACTTAAATCGCTGTCGGCTTGTACCAATGAGCCGCCTGAAAGCGAGATTTCAGGTTGTTCCGCCACAATTTTCAAATCCAATAACGGCTCATTTGCCAATCCTGTTGCGGAAAATACCATTTGCGGCACGGCAAAATGAAATAAGCTGAAATGTGGGTAAAGGATAAGGGCGACAGTTTTCATTTTTTCTCTTGTTTCCACATTGTGATAATTAATGCCGTTCCCATACATAAACAGACCGGCAGCCAATATGCGGTACTTAAACGGGAGAGTTCTAACATAAAAATAATAGCGGTTAGGCGCATATTTTGTGCGATACCTAAGAATACAGTGGCGCCAATAAAGGCGGCAGAACCTGCTGGAATTTGAGGAAAGAATTGATTCCAAAGAATAGCTAATAAAAATGCAATCAATCCTCCGAACATCATAGAAGGGGTAATTCGCCCGCCGTATGCACCAGCCATCATTGCTAATAATACGGCAATCCATTTAGTGGCTAGCAGCCCCATGGCATATTGCCAGCTTAGGTTTTCGGCAAAGCTAAGTTGATTCCCTGATTTGCCGTTGCCTAGAATTTCCGGAAATGCCATAGACATTACACCGATGATTGCAAATGCTAAAAGTGCGGTGAAAATTTTCTGTGTTTTGGTACGAGTTAGCGAAGGTAAATGTTTCTGACACCAGTCAAAAAAATTAACGCCATAGGCAAGTACTATTCCGGCTAAAGCTGCCCATAACATTAGCATTGGGTTAAGCGTAGCATTCGCTAAATCAGGAAAATCACCATACTGAACTAAATCGCCTAATCCCCAACGTACGACAATCACAGCTGTTCCGCAACATAACAATGCAGCAACTAAACTTGTCATCGACCAGCTTAATAGCATCGTTTCGAGTACAAATACTGTTGCCGCTAAAGGCACGTTATATACGGCGGCTAAACCGGCGCCTGAAGCACAGGCAAGTAATAAACTAAGACCAAATCGTTTCGATAAAGGCGTGGCGAGTGCTACGCTCATCTCGCGCGGTGCAACTTCTCGACCTAAAGGTGAACCTAATCCGACGGTAATAATTTGTAAGAATGCATGGCAAATCGTCGTTTTAACCGGTACATCTTTTTCAGGCGCTTTCACGGCATTGCTAATACCAACTAATGGTGATCCGAAATGGTGTAATAGCGTCCAACCAATGCCCACAACTAAACCGCAAACTAATAGCACTTGAACACGACGTGTTGGCGTGGCAAGTTCGGTTAATTCACGAAAAGAAATATGCTCACCTGCAATCAATGAACCATGAAACGCTAACTGTTGAATTGCATGCAAAAGGTGAGTAAGAATAATCCCCACACAGCCGGCAATAAGTCCTGTAACAAATAATGCTAATAAGATTTTGGGTGTAATTTTGTATGTCGAGTTTGTCATAGTTTTTAGGATACTTTCATCTCTTTTTCAAAGCGAAACATTTCATCAAGCGGTGAATTTTGTGCGTTTTTTTACAAATTTGGCGAATGTGGATCAGGGTTTTTCTCGTGATAAAATTCCACAATTTTGAACCCGCACTTATTCACATAAAAATGGATATTGCGTTTTTCAAAATACGGCGTGTGCGTTTCCCATATTTTGGTTTGCGGATAATGCCGTTCAATCGCTTGCCATGCGGTTAACCCTAAGCCTTTGCTATGCTCACTGGCGGTAACAAAAAACAGATCTAAAGAATTATGTTGGGTTTGTTCATCAATTCTCACCACCACACCTGCTACTGGTTGCCCTTGATATTCAATCTGTAAACTCTGTGCGTGATCAGCTTTCATTGCAGCTTCGATTTCTTGTTGGCTAATAATTTCCTCATTTTCCGCCAGTTCATCTAACATAGCTTGCTTAAAAGCCCATTGTAATGAGCCGATAAACCATTCTCTCTTTTCTTCTGCTAACGGTTTCAGTTCTAACAGTTTCGATCCTAGGTTTAAGATAGACTACATTCTATTTTACAATAAAAAACGGTCGCAAAACTTTTGGTTTTTTCGACCGCTTGTGAGCTTCGTTTATGCCATCTCGCTTTTAGCTTGCCAATAAATAAGTAAGGCGATAATTGAACAAATGATAATCACCATTGCGCTTGCGATAAAAATATCGCCCACGCCCACTAATGGCGAAACAATGCCACCGAGTAAAAAAGGTGTGCAACCAAGCACGGCTGAAGCTGCACCTGCATATTGGCGCTCACTTTCCATTGCTAAGGCAGAAATTGCTGGCAGTGGTAAACCCGTAACGAATAGCATTGCGAAGAAGCCGAGTTCCATCCAAAGCCAATCAGGCTGAATAACTAGCATTACGGCGGTGTAAAAGGCGGTAATGCTAAAACCAAATACGCCAAGTCGTAAAGCGGTTGCATTAGAAAATTTACTTCCTACGGTAGAACCAATCGCCAACGCTGCACCATTTGCACCGAAGCACAGGCTAAATACCAAAGCGGATAAGCCATAAACGCTTTGTAGAATAAAAGGCGATGAGGCAATATAGGCAAACATTCCAGCAAAAAGGAAACTTTCAATCCCAACATAACGCATAAACTGGTGGTTTTTAATGATGTTACCAAAGGTGCTGAATGTTGCCCAAATTGAGCCTTGTAAGCGATTTTCAGGTTTTAGGCTTTCTCGTAATCGCAAGCTAAATAGCGTAACGACCACGCCAATCAGTGCTAAAAAAGCGAAAATACCTTTCCAACTCACCACTTCTAATAACACACTGCCCAGCACCGGGGAAATAATCGGAGCGATGCCGTTGATTGCCATTAATAACCCGAAGAATCGAGTCATTTCGTGTCCACGATATAAATCTGTCGCTACCGCACGAGAAATCACCACACTTCCCGCCGAAGATAAGCCCTGCACAATGCGAAGCATAATCATCGTTTCAATATTGGGAGAGAAGATGATCGCAATGGTGCTGGCAA
>NZ_GL831080.1:511921-515240 GCF_000188255.1 Actinobacillus ureae ATCC 25976 | reverse complement strand
CCCGCCATATTTATGTACTCGCCAAGAGAGTTATAAGCAGGCTCGGTATTTTGATTTGATTGATTTCTTACGGTTAGTCAATATTACTCGACCTCCTTATATATTCTTTAGCTCAACAAAGTCCGAGTTTATTCGCTTTATTGACTATATGCAGGAGGATAAAGTAGATAATTGGCAGGCTTTTCATAATGCCAAGCGAATTGCGATAAATGCTTCTGCGAGTTATAGCGGCAAATATGAGGACAACTTGGTCTATAAGTTTTAGGTAATTTAAAAGTCCTTTAAAGTTGGTTTAAAGGGCTTTGTTTTTGGCTAAGCTAACCACTAAAACTAAGAATTTTTGAAGGGTAGAATTTTTCGCAGTTTTAATGGTTCAAATTCGCAGTTTTAATGGCTCGCAACAGTAGTAGTACATAGAACGGCTATCATTGTTAAAGTAAGTTAATGGTTTTGGAATACCATATGACTGGTTGAAGATTCGGGCACCTCTATTCCATAAATCATTATAGAATGAAGCACTTGCCGATAAACCTGTACCATTGGCGGTGGTTCGAGTAATATCCGCTAAAAGTAGTTTCACTTTCGGTGCTATACCGTTATTTGATGTACCACCCCCCACCATTTCTGCCACCATAATACCGTGAGTTGCCGATGAAGGCGCAGAACGACCTGTTTCAATGATTTCAGCACGATCACCGAATTTTTTCTCGATATCGTTTGCCATCATATAGTTTTTAAAGCCGCTATCTAAGATACAGACGATTACACCACTACCATCCAAGGTAACATTGGCCTTGTTGGCGGTGTTGTTGGTCTATTTACAACTGTTGGTTTTCCATCTGAGATAATTACTCGAACAGTGGTTCTACCATTTACAGTTGTATAAATTTTGGTAACGAGTACACCGTTTATTTTTGTCGTTACCGTTCGGGTAATAGTACCCGTATAGCGAGTTGGATTAAACCAAGACGAATAATTATTTCGATTATTATTCGTATAATATCCTGAATACATTGACGAATATTTATTATAACTATTCGCTGCATTCGGATAATATCTCGCAGTGGTTGCAAGTTCGCTGGCTAGCTTACTTGCATCTGCCTCGGTTGATAAGGCTAACATTGTTGCCATCGCAACAACTAAACTCTTGCTTTTCATGTTTTAGTTTCCTTCTAATACATTCGAAAATATCCCCCCCTATCTGAAATTAAATATTTATTACGGATCCTTTTAATAAATAGTTAAAAAATAAGGGGCTAGGATTAAAACAAAAAGGAAGAGTAAAATCAATATAATATGAGCATTATTATGAATATGATTAAATTTGATAAATAAAAATAATCATATTTTGAGCAAATAAAAAGGCTAAATTGTTTCCAATTTAGCCTTAAATAAATATTAAAAAATATTTTATTGTACAAAACCGACTAATTTATATACTTCTTCAAGTGTTTTTCTCGCACGAGCACGAGCTTTTTCTGCACCTTCACGGAAGATTTTTTCAAGTAACGCTTCATCTTGACGGAAGTGGTTGTAACGTTCTTGAAGATCAGTTAGAAGGGCTGAAACTTGCTTCGCCACTTCGGTTTTTAAGTGGCCGTACATTTTTCCTTCAAGCTCCACTTCTAATTCCGCAATAGTTTTACCACTTACCGCAGAAAGAATATCTAATAAGTTTGATACACCTGCTTTATTTTCACGGTCGTAACGTACCACAGGCGGCTCATCGCCATCAGTCATCGCACGTTTGATTTTCTTCGCGACCGCTTTCGGGTCTTCTAATAGACCGATGACATTATTACGGTTGTCATCAGATTTCGACATTTTTTTGGTTGGTTCAAGTAATGACATCACTCGCGCACCAGCTTTCACAATAAAGACTTCCGGCACTTGGAATACAGGCTCAATCACATTGCCTTCTGCATCTTTTTTACCGTATAAGGCATTAAAACGGTTGGCAATATCACGAGTAATTTCTAAGTGTTGTTTTTGGTCATCACCAACCGGTACTTGATTTGCTTGATAAAGTAAAATATCCGCTGCCATTAATACTGGGTAAGTAAATAAGCCGACGTTTACGTTTTCTTCATAACGTGCCGATTTATCTTTAAATTGGGTCATACGGCTCATTTCGCCGAAGTAAGTGTAGCAATTTAACACCCACGCTAATTGCGTATGTTCAGGTACGTGTGATTGGATAAAAATCGTGCTTTTATTCGGATCGATACCACAAGCTAAATAAAGGGCTAATACGTCTAAAGATGCTTTACGTAATGCTACCGGATCTTGGCGCACAGTAATGGCGTGTAAATCAACAATACAGAAAAGGCAATCGTAATCGTCTTGCATTTTCACCCAGTTACGAAGTGCGCCTAAATAGTTCCCGATCGTCAATTCACCCGATGGCTGCACACCACTAAATACAATAGGTTTGGTCATTTTTTATAATCTCTTGTTAAATTAGAAACGAATGGACTTATCTTAGCCTTTATTGCCATTCGATAAAAGCACAAGCGGTCAAATTCCCGAAATTTTTTGCAAAAAGTTAAGGGAATTTGACCGCTTGTTATATGTAGAATTAACCAACAAATTTCAATACGTCAGCAAATTCGCTGGTAACGAAGGTTGGGTTTGATTGCTCTATTGGTATGTTATAGTTATAACCGTAAGTTAAACCGACCACATCACAACCGGCGGCTTTGGCGGCAATTACGTCATTTTCCGAATCACCGACAAATAACATTTCACTTGGCTGAATCGCAAATTTCTCACAGATGTGCAACATCGGATCCGGATGCGGTTTGGTTTTTGGTAATGATTGTCCGCCTAAATATTCGCTGAATAATTCAAAAATCCCGAATGCACTTAATACCGGTTCCACTAATTTAGTTGGTTTATTCGTAATAACTACTAGCGTATAACCTTGTGTCTTTAACGCTTCTAAAGTTTGTTTTACGTTGGGGTAAAGTTCACTTCTTTCGCAAACATAGGTCGCATAATATTTATCGAAACTGGTGCGTAACTGCACTAATTTTTGTGCATCAAATACTTGTCCGGTATAAGCAATCGCATTTTGAAAGAAAATATCCGCACCTTTGCCAATCCAAGTTAATACTTTTTCTTGCGTCGTTGTTGGTAATCTGTGTTCGGCAAACATCGAATTTACTACTAAGGTTAAATCCGGCAGAGTATTTACCAATGTCCCATCCAAATCGAAACCAATTACTTTATATTTTTTAGTCATAATTTTTCCTTATCTAAATTTAGTCGAATCTAATTTTAGCAAATAAAAAAGCCGTAACAATCTGATCTGCACCCC
>NZ_GL831080.1:505555-511081 GCF_000188255.1 Actinobacillus ureae ATCC 25976 | reverse complement strand
TCAGATCAAAATTTGCCCTCTTTTTCATTCGATAACAAACCAATTAATAGGAAATCGTCACGGTTTTTACACCACAATTATTCTCTGCGATCTCTTGCTGAGACATAAATGGATAACGACATTGCATTTTTTGTTGGCGAATTTCATTATCCGACATTGGCACTTGCGCACCAACTCGTAACTCTTCCGGAGAGAAGTTACTTACCAATTTACCATTCTCATAAGTACCGTTAACATCTTGGCGACGCTTAGCTGATTTAGATTTTGCTACTGAATGCTTTGTTTTATTCTCAAGCTTCTCATCATGAGATACTGCAACAAATGATTTTTTCGTAACGCTCTTTTCCGGCTTATGGCGTTTTTCAATAATTTTACTTGAGCCAGCAGTTTTATTGGTTTTTACTAATTCTGCTTTCTCTTCTTTTTCAAGATGAGTTGCTGATTTATCTTTCTTGTGTTCTGCTTCGGCAGTTTTCTCAGATTTATCAACTTTTTCCGAAGATGTTTTACTTTCTTCGCTCCTCTGCTCTGAAGATTTTTCTCCTGTTTGAGGCTGTTTTTGCTCTACGGGCGTTTGACTAGAATCAGCATCCTGCTTTTTCGGGTCATCAAAACATCCAGCTAAGAGAAAACTTATCCCTAAAACGGCTAATAAGTTTTTCATTTTAAATTTCATTCCTAATAAGACAAAAAAAGTAAGTAAACAAAAGGTTTACTTACCTCATATATTATTATAATTAGCGCATAGTTACAAATTCTTCTGATCCTGTTGGGTGAATAGCCACAGTGTTATCAAAATCAGCTTTTGTTGCTCCCATTTTAATCGCGACTGCAAATCCTTGGATCATTTCATCAACGCCGAAACCGATACCGTGTAAGCCAACGATTTTTTCGTCTTTACCAACACAGACTAACTTCATTCGACAAGGCTGACGGTGTTGTGTTACAGCAGTATACATTGCCGTAAATGAAGATTTATAAACTTTTACATTTTCAGCACCATACTGCTCAATTGCTTGTGGTTCGGTTAAGCCGACAGTGCCGATAGGTGGGTGGCTAAATACTACCGTAGGCACTAAATTGTAATCTAAATGTTCATTCGGTTTATTGTTAAATAAACGTTCAGATAAACGGCGCCCCGCTGCTACAGCTACCGGTGTTAATTCGACACCGCCTTCAATAATATCGCCGACCGCATAAATATTCGGCACATTGGTATTTTGGAATTTATCTACGATAATCTGACCTTTAGCGTTAGTTTTCACACCTACTACATCAAGATTGATTTTATCGCACGCCGGTTCACGACCAATCGCCCAAATTAAGCAATCAACAGTTGTTTCTCTACCATCCGCTAATTTTAATACTAATGAGCCGTCAGCATTTTTACTAACTTCTTGCGGAATCGCTTGAGTATGTAGCGTAATACCGTCTTGCGCTAATACTTCCACTAACGTTTCAACGATAAGCGGATCTTGATTACGTAACGGTGCGTGTTGACGCACAAATAAATGCGTTTCAGAACCTAAGCTGTTTAATACACCGGCAATTTCAACCGCAATATAACCGGCACCGACTACCGCAACACGTTTCGGTAACTCACGTAATGCAAAGAAACCATTCGAATCAATACCGAATTCAGCCCCTTTAACCGCCGGAATAGACGGGCGACCGCCGGTTGCAATTAAAATATGATCTGCAGTAATTTGTTCGGTAGTACCATCTGCATACGTCACCTCAACCGTTTTGCTATCAACAAATTTAGCAAAACCGTTAAACACATCAACATTATTTTTAGCTAAGACATTGTTATATGAAGTATGAATACGAGAAATATAGGCTTCACGACTTTCGATTAATTTCGCAAAATCAAAATTATTTACTGTCACATCAAAACCGTAATCAGGCGCATAGCTATTAATCGCCTCTGCAATATGCGCACCGTAAAACATCACTTTTTTAGGTACACAGCCCACATTCACACAAGTACCGCCAAGATATTTCGCTTCGATAATCGCACATTTTTTACCATAACTTGTCGCACGATTGATTGAAGCGATACCACCGCTACCACCACCAATGGCTAAATAGTCATAATGTTTTGTCATAATCTTCCCTACTATAAATAAAATAAAAGCGGTTTAATTCTAACCACTTTTTGTAAAAATGCATTAAATTATTGTGATAGGTTTAATGCTGTTTTGAGCTAACTGCTGATGAATGTGAAATCTTATCCGTATAAGCCATTGCTACTGCTGAAATCAAGAACGTCACATGAATAATCACCTGCCATTGCATCGTTTTTTCATCTAAATTTGCCGCATTGATAAAAGTTTGCAGTAAGTGAATAGAAGAAATACTAATAATCGACATCCCCAATTTCACTTTTAATACTGAAGCATTCACATGATGCAGCCATTCAGGTTGATCCGGATGATCATCCACATGAAGTTTTGATACAAATGTCTCATAACCGCCGACAATTACCATAATTAATAAGTTAGCAATCATCACTACGTCAATTAAGTTTAATACCGTTAGCATAATGGTGTTTTCATCCATTACCCCGAGGTTAACGATTAGGTTATAGAGCGATTTCATAAACTTATAGGCATAAATACCTTGCACAACAATTAAGCCTAAGTAGATCGGTAACTGTAACCAACGGCTTGCAAAAATGATTTTATTCAAAATTGAATTATTAACGGGTTGCATACATCCTCAATATCAGCAATCAATAAAAAAGCGAGCTAATTTTAACAAATTTTTGCAAAAGTTTTAATAAATCAGACCGCTTGTTTAACAAATATTACAATTACTTTTTAAAGCCTTTCCCATTATTCCAAGAAACCGTATAGTCGAGTGATAAACGACTACTCGGTAATGCCGCGGTTGCCGCTTTACCTATCGCAAGTAACATCACAGGCAAATAGCGATCAGCATCTACCTCAAGTGCCGCCAATACGGCAGAACAATCAAATACTCCAATCGCATGAGTATCATAGCCCTTATCTTTTGCTATCAACATAAGCTGCATAGCGGCTAAACTGGTATCAGTAATCACTTGATCACGAATATCTTGTTCGCTTGAGGCATTATGTACACTGAGCAGAAAATCCAATGAACGTTGTTTAAATTGCGGATGCAAACAGCCAGTCTCAATAGAACATTCTAAAATATCATCAAGTAATAGCTGATATTGTAAATCTGCCAACACTAAAATCACCGCCGAAGCCGTTTCACACGGTGGTGCATTAAATGCAACGGAACCCAGTAATTTATTCTTTTGCACAGTATCGTCCACTACGACGAAACGCCATGGCTGTAAATTTGCCTTAGAGGGCGCAAGTTGCGCCAACATTAACATTTCCTCTAACACTTGACGCTCAATGCTTACATGAGGGTTAAAAACTTTGATGGTCTTGCGCTGTTCAATAACATTCTTAAGTTCCATTTTTCATTCCTTCTACAATGATTTTTATCAGTGTACGTTTGACTTAAATAAAGAGAAATAGTCTAAATGGGGTATTTAAAGCTTTTTATGAACTAGATCAAAAATCAAACAAGCGGTTAAGTTTGCGAAAAAATTTGCAAATTTAACCGCTTATTCAGCTAAAAGACCGCTCGCAGCAATCCTGTTGCGATAATAGAAATGATCACCGTTGGAAATAAAGAAAATTTCATCATTGCCAAGCAAGTCAGGATTACCTCTATCGTATTGGCAATATCACTGGACATGATGGTCGGGGCAATAACGGAAATTAAAACACAGCCGGGAACCGCTTCCATCACTTTCTCTGTCGTGCGGCTTAATTTTCGATTTCACAACACCAGAAAACCAAGGACACGGATAAGGTAGGTTGAGAATGCCATTAAAATAATCGTAAGAAAAACGCTCGAGGTCATTCTTTATCCTCCCTTGAGGCAAAGAAATAGGCGGATAAAATCCCCCGATAATGCGCCTGCCAGCACATACCAAGCTCCCTCAACCGTATGGAAAACGAGTCCTGCAATCAATAAGCTAATAAACCACGGACGAGCAAGTTTAAACGACTTCCACATTCCTTTTAACATCACTAAAAAGATAGCGGTAAAAGACATATCAAAGCCATATTTTTCCAAATCGCCGACAAAAGGCCCGATATAAGCGCCCAACATACTGGAACTCACCCACATAATATAAAGGCTAATTGCCGTCCCCATATAGTAAGGAATGCTAATTGCTTTTTGTGGGCGTTTCTGCGCATCGGCTAAATTCATCGCCCATACTTCGTCCGTCATAAAAAGAGTAAACCGAGCGACTTCAAACGACCGATGTTTTTCATATAAAGATATAATGCAACCCCCATAATAATATGGCGACTATTAATCAGCATTGAAACAGCAACAATAACGCTGATGGCAAGCGGATGTGTCCAAAGATTTACGGCAGCAAATTCCGAACCGCCGGCAAAATTCAAACCCGTTAACAAGCCGATTTCGTAAAACGGCATCCCTTTTTGTGAAGCTTGAGCACCAAGCACAAGCCCTAATGGAATAAAGCCAAGTGTCATCGGGGAGACTTCCCTTACTCCACGGAGAAATTCATGATGTTGCATAAGTGATTTTTTATTTTACTAATGTATGAAAGAAGACTATTCAGCCCAAGCTTCCGGTGTAAGTTGCTTACCAAAATGGCTTTCAATTAAACGGGCGGTAATCGCACTTTGCGGGTTTAACAGGAGGTCTTTGGTTTTACCATACTCTACCACTTCCCCTTCATGCATGACCATTAATTTATCGGCGATATGTTTAATTAAACCCAAATTCTGACCGACATAGATAATTGAAATGCCCAAACGTTCTTGAAGGGTAAGCATTAAATTAGTCAGTTGTGTTCTCACCGAAAAATCTAATGTACTTAGCGTATCGTCCGCAATCAGGATCTCAGGCTCTAAGATCAGCGCCCGAGCCAAAGCAATACGTTGTTTCTGGCTGCTGGAAGTGTCTTTAATATGAATTAAGGCATGTTCCGGATACATTCCGACCAATTTTAAGATATGAAAGATACGTTCATTACGTTCGGCTTCACTGAGATCTGTTGCCAGACGTAGCGGTGCATCTAAGATTTGCCCGATGTTATAGTTAGGATCAAAGGCGTAATTCGGGTCTTGGAACATCATTCGAATATGACGAGTACGGAATTGGTAATCGCCAAATTTTAATTTTTTGCCACGAAATAGCATACTTCCGGAAGTCGGTTTGGTTAAACCGACAATCATTTTTGATAAAGTCGATTTCCCCGCACCGTTTTCACCGATAATCGCTAGCGTCTCACGCTTATTTAAGCTAAAAGAAACCTCTTTTACCGCATAAAAATCCTGCTTGCGAAATAAACTTATTCGGTCAGTAAAACGTTTACTGAGATTTTGAATTTCTAATAATGCCATAACAGTAATAGATAATGGAGAAAAGATAATTTAAACGAATAATTATTGATTATCCCTTTTCAATTATCAATGAAAAAGACCGCCGATAATGATCTGA
>NZ_GL831080.1:503053-505241 GCF_000188255.1 Actinobacillus ureae ATCC 25976 | reverse complement strand
TAATTGAAAATGTCGTTGAGTGAATAAACGGTTTTTGTCATGTTGAAGATAAAACTCGATGACTTGTTGTTTGAATAGCGAGTTATATTTAGTCATAAAAAATCTGCACCTTAATCCGTTGGATGGTTAGTCCAACTTTTGGGGTGTAGATCACATTGCTTGGGCTTTTTTAATGTCATCAATAAGCGGTCAAAATTTGCAATTTTTTTTGCAAAATCCAACCGCTTGTCCGTCTCTAATTAATCCAAATTATTTGATTAATTGAACTAAGATACGGCGTACCGGCTCTGCCGCACCCCATAATAATTGGTCACCTACGGTAAATGCCGCAAGATATTCAGGACCCATCGCTAATTTACGTAAACGACCGACCGGAACACTTAATGTACCAGTCACTTTCGCCAGTGTTAATTCACGTAAAGTGGTTTCTTTATCGTTTGGAATTACTTTCACCCATTCGTTATGTGCTGCGATAATTTGTTCGATTTCCGCTAAGGGTAGGTCTTTTTTCAATTTGATAGTAAATGCTTGGCTGTGGCAACGTAATGCACCGATACGCACACATAAACCATCCACCGGAATCGGGTTATCGCTTAAACCTAAAATTTTGTTGGTTTCCGCATAACCTTTCCATTCCTCTTTGGTTTGACCGCTTTCTAATAATTTATCGATCCAAGGAATTAAACTACCCGCAAGTGGCGCACCGAAGTTATCGGTTGGGAAGCTGTCTTCACGCATTTTCGCTGTGACTTTGCGCTCAATATCTAAAATTGATGAGGCAGGGTTTGCTAATTCCGCTTTTACAGAATCTTCTAATTCACCCATTTGTGAGAGTAACTCACGCATATTTTTAGCACCAGCACCTGAAGCCGCTTGGTAAGTTGCGACAGAAACCCACTCTACTAAATCTTTTTCGAATAAACCGCCGATCGCCATTAACATTAAACTTACGGTACAGTTACCGCCAACAAATGTTTTTACACCATTTTTCAAACCATCTGTAATAACATGTTGATTAACGGGGTCTAAAACGATAATTGCGTCTTTTTCCATACGTAAGGTTGATGCGGCATCAATCCAATAGCCGTTCCAACCTGCAGCACGTAATTTAGGATACATTTCGGTAGTGTAGTCGCCACCTTGGCAAGCCACGATAATGTCTAACTTTTTAAGTTCTTCAATATCGAAAGCGTCCTTTAAATCACCGGCATCTTTACCCGCAAAAACCGGTGCTTTTTGACCCGCTTGTGAGGTAGTGAAAAAAATTGGGTTAATGTTTTCAAAGTTGTTTTCTTGAACCATACGATCCATTAAAACTGAACCGACCATACCACGCCAACCGATAAAACCTACATTTTGCATTGTGTTGCTCCTAAATTGAAAAGTACAAAGTTGTGTTTGAATTTATTTTGGAAATAGATGTGATAAATACAAGATTTTATGCAAAAATGCAATCGATTTTAGGTCATTCGGGTAATATATGTTAAATGGGGCTTACCGACCTAAAATATTCTCCCCTTTCACACTAAAACTAAAAGGAAATTACAATGAAATTCACAAAACTCGCGCTCACTGTAGCATTATTCAGCGCATCGGCTTTTGCTGCTGCACATCCGGGCCACCATGCTACTGATAATCCGAATGCAGAGAAACTCGTAGTACAAGTTCAGCAACTTGATCCGGTTAACGGAAATAAAGATGTTGGTACAGTTGAAATTACCGAATCGGCATACGGTTTAGTATTTACACCAAACTTAACCGGCCTTACACAAGGCTTACATGGTTTCCATATTCATGAAAATCCAAGCTGTGAAGCAAAAGAAAAAGATGGCAAATTAGTAGCAGGCTTAGGCGCCGGCGATCACTGGGATCCTAAAGGTACCAAACAACACGGCTTCCCATGGTCTGATAATGCTCACTTAGGCGATTTACCGGCATTATCTGTAATGCAAGACGGTTCGGCTCATAACCCTGTACTTGCACCATGCTTAACAAAACTTGAGGAAGTAAAAGGCATAGTAGACAAAAAGGTTGGTGTTTTGCAAAACTATGCCTCTATTGGACAAAAGGGTTGGTAATGATTATTTTTAGATCATCATTACCGACTCTTTTTATTTAAAAAGTCCTGTATAAACAATATCTTATGTTTTCTCGTTAAACCGCTATGCGGACGTAATTTATCTTTCTG
>NZ_GL831080.1:492899-502832 GCF_000188255.1 Actinobacillus ureae ATCC 25976 | reverse complement strand
TAAGTTTTTATTTATATTTTAAAAAAGTGGGTTAAAGCCTTGTAATATAAGGCTTTAACCCACTTTTTACCAACCTTTTTGTCTACTATGCCAAATTGGGTTAATACTACTATTGAATATGCAATAAAAGAAGGTCGAGGGAAAATCACTAAATATTTTATTGGTAAACTTTTAAGTAAAGCTCCAGTAGGCCAAGATAATATCTGGCCTAGTGAAGAAATCCGAGATGTCTTAGAAGAACTTCAGTCTGAAAATATGTGTGAGGGTATGTATATAGGTAAAAAAATAGTCGGGGAGTTACAACTCGTTTACTTGGGGATGGGGGTGAACAAGAAAGAAAGTTAGCTGAGCAATATGTAAAATGGGGAGACCAATTAGCTATAACACATCCATTTTTATCATCTAAACTTTTATATAAATTAGCAAATTCATATAAGCATGAAGCTAAACATTGGGATAACCAACATAGGTTAGAAATGCATCTTTGAGAAACTAATGTATATCTTACTACTTATTAGCAATTGTAAGTCGTATATTCATTAGCAACTAAATTGTCTATTTGAAGTCTTAATGGGCTATTTAGTAACTATTTTGTCCATTACACCTAAATAAAACCACGGAATACACTGATTACACAGAATAAAATTTCCGAGTAGTCTGTGTCTTCTGTGGTTAATTTTTGCAAAATTTTGCGGAAATATAACCGCTTGTTTTGCTTAGTGTAACTTCATTGACGGTCTGAGGAAGCGGTTAATTTGACCGACTAATAAAATCAGACCGGTTTTTACCCAGCCGTGTAAAGCAACTTGGTGCATACGGTATAACGAGAGGTAAGCAAGGCGTGCAATTTTACCTTCGATAAACATATCACCGCTCATTAAGTTACCCATCAAGTTACCGACCGTACCGAAGTGAGAGAATGAAAGTAGAGAGCCTTTATCATTGAATTTAAACGGTTTTTGTTCTTTACCTTCAAGTGCCGCCACAATGTTTTTACCGCATTGTGTTGCCATTTGGTGCGCGGCTTGAGCTCGTGGTGGAATCGCTTTGCCATCTTGGATAAGCGATGCGCAGTCACCGATGACATATACCGAGTCATCTACCGTTGTTTGTAAGGTATCTTTGATTTCAATTTGGTTTAGACGGTTGGTTTCAAAGCCGAATTCTTTTACAAAATCAGGCGCTTTAACACCGGCAGCCCAAACCATTAAGTTAGCTTCAATTTTGTCACCGTCTTTGGTGATTAAGCCGTCTTCTACCGCTTCAGTAATCATGGCATTTAAGCGAACGTCTACACCGGCTTTGCGTAATTCAGCGAGGGCTGAAGCCGATACTTTTTCGGTTAACGCAGGAATTAAGCGTGAGCCAGCTTCAACTAAAGTGACTTTTAGACTCGCTCGATTCAATTTACCAAAACCGTATGAGTTTAAGTGTTTTACCGCATTATAAAGTTCTGCAGAAAGTTCAATACCGGTTGCACCGCCACCTACGATCGCAATTTTTACATCTTGATCTTCACTGTGAGAGAACTGTAGGAATAATTCCATCATACGTTTTTGGAATTGCTTCGCCTGTTCTGAACCGTCTAAGAAAATACAGTGTTTCGCCACACCTTTAGTATTGAAATCGTTCGATTTACTGCCGATCGCAATCACTAATTTATCATAAGCGATATGGCGTTCTTCTACTAACAGCTGATTTTGTTCGTTATAAATTGGCGCAAGTGTCACTTCTTTTTTATCACGACTTACTGCGGTGAGCGTGCCTTGTTGGAATTCAAAACCGTGATTTTTAGCATGTGCACGATAGCTGAGCGCATCGGTACCTTCATCTAAAGAACCAGTTGCAACTTCGTGTAAAAGAGGTTTCCAAAGGTGGGTTGCATTACGATCGATAAGAATGACTTTCGCTTTATTCTTACGACCTAATTTATTGCCAAGGTAGGTAGCAAGCTCTAAACCGCCAGCTCCACCACCCACGACCACGATGGTTTCCATTGTCATAAAATACTCCAAATGATAATAAATTGATAAAAATCAAAAAATTGCATTAATTTTAGGCGCTTATAGAATAATGTCTAGTACCTTTTAACGTTATTTTAACGCTTGTTACAAATTTTCTTTGGAAGTGAGGATTTGTTTACACTGCTTACAGAGGTAACGGCAACTGTCTCGTACGATAGCGTTATGACGACGTAAAGAAAGTAGATGCGTTTGACAGCCGCATTGATAGGCAAATTGTTTGCCGACGACATTTTGCGTATCAAAACAATGGTAGGTTTCCGCCGGCACTCCGAAAACTTGTTCCATCATCATTTTCCATTCTTTCCCGTGTGGCTGGACTCGCCCGAATTGTTGATAAACCAAAGCGTGAGCAAGTTCATGCGGTACAACTTGCTGAATAAAGGATTGCCCGTTTTCTGCCAATAAAACGGGATTGAAGCGAATTTCATTACGTTGCAGATAGGCGGCACCGGCTTTTACACCACGCACGGCATAGCTGACCGCAGGCGGTATAAAAGTTTTATTGAAGTGAGTATTGGCTTGCTCCAAATTGCGTTTTAGCTGACGCTGAACTTGCATCTTGAGCTGACGCATGAGAGCAGTATTTGAGACTGATTCCGTCATTTATTTCGGACAGTCCATTGGTTTCCATTTTTTATCGTAGCAGACGTAAAGCTCGGTCTTGCTTGCGCCTAAATAAACACCTCGTAGCTGCGGATTATGTTTACGAATCCATTGGAATAAATCATTTCGGCGTAGATTTTTTGCCGGTAGTTTCAGGCTGTAAAACAACTCTTTTTGTTTGGCAAAATAACTTTCCGCACTATCGAAAGCGCAGCTGCCGTGTTTTTCCCATTCGCCTTGTAATAATGCAGCGCCCGGTGATTCCGGTAGATATTGCTCAATAATTTTTGTGGAAACTTCCGGTAAATCGCCTTGGCAATAGCGAGGATGTTGATCAACCGAACGAGCCTTAGCATTTTGTGGCCATAAACCGTGAATAACCCAACCGAAGTTTTGAGCTTCGGCACACTGATAAGCTAAACGTTGCGGCACATCTCCTTGGTTTTTATTGCGTTGTGATTCACAAAAAGCCGGAGACCAAGAAAGCGCCAACATATAGTAATCAACCGGTGCGTGCTTGTTTTGCCCGATTTTATCTTCATACATTTTGGAATCATAATTCATCGAAAGCGCCGCTTGAGTCGCAGAGGCGGATTGTGCCTGTGGTGCTTTGGCAATCGGCGTATCAGCTTCCGTTGCATAGTCGTTTTGTTGCTGTTGTGGCTGCTTAACCGGTTCTGATTTATTACTTTGATTACCGAAAAAATAAGAGATTGCCGCAATAATCAGTAACACGGCTAGTTTTATAAGTTGCTTTTGGTTCATATTTAATGGGATTAGAAATGCTAATTTAGATAATTGGAAAGGGCGCTACTATAAACAAAAAAGAGAGGTGAGGGAAGAAAAAATAAGCGGTTAGATTTGCGAAAAAATTTGCAAATTTAACCGCTTGTAACAAGCTATTTTATCGTGCCGCAGCTGAGACAATATAAATAGGCGTGTTTAGGATCGTTAAACTGTTGCAGTAACTTGAGTGATTGTTGGGCTTGAGTTGCTACAGGTAATCCTAATAATGAGCCGAGTTGTAATTTCAGGTTAGAGCCTTTTAAGAATGAACTTAGCAAACTATCATCGCTGTCAATAAACCATTGCGCTCTAAAGTGTTCGATTGCGGCTTCACCTTTTACTTTGCGTTGTTGATTGACTAATTCGGTGATAACGTCATAAGCGGTGTCAAAATCACCTAATTCATCGACTAAACCGTGTTTTAGTGCATCTTCACCCGACCAAACTTGTCCTTGTGCAATTTTATCTACTGCCTGTTTAGGGATATTTCGTCCGCGGCTGACCAATTCTAGGAATCGGTCGTAGCCATTTTCAATGCTGATTTGAATTACTTCCGCTTGTTCTTTCGGTAATGTTTTTAATGGACTGGAAGAAGCAAATGGTGAAAGTGAAATACCATCTTCCGTTACACCTAAATTTTTAGCAGTTTTTTCAAAGCTGGTTGCTAAGCCGAAAATCCCGATAGAACCGGTAATGGTAGTCGGGCTGGCGATAATTTTATCGCTGGTCGCCGAAATCCAATAGCCGCCTGACGCCGCCATACCGCCCATTGATGTCACAACCGGTTTACCGGCAAGTTGAATCGCTTCTAATTCTTGGCGAATAATTTCCGAAGCCATTGCACTACCGCCGGGGCTATTTACTCGTAAAATAACGCCTCTCACATTTTTGTCTTCACGTGCTTTGCGTAATTGTTTGACAATGGTGTCGCTGCCCGCCGAATTTTGAGAGCTTTTGCCACTTACGATTTGACCTTCTACGTTAATAATTGCAATTTTGTTTTCGGCTTTAACATGAAAACGATCTGTAAGCCCGTGAGCATAATCAAAATAATCAATGTGATTATAGCTACCTTCTTTATCTGCTCCGAATTGTTGAATTAAAGCGGTTTGAATTTGACTTGGTGTGGTAACTTCCGTAATTAATTTTTGATTTAATGCATATTGCGCATCATCGCCTTTTAATGCTTTATATTTTGCGATATAAGTTTGGCTATCCGGTAGAACTTGTTCCGGCTGAATTTGGCGATTGCGCGCAATGTCTTGGCGGACATTATTCCAGATTGATGTGAGCCATGTTTGTGCGTTTTGTTTTGCTTCTGGTGACATATCATCACGAATGAACGGCTCTACAGCCGATTTGTAAGTACCGACACGGAAAATATGTGGAACAGCTTCAATTTTATCGAGCAACGTTTTGAAATAGATATTGCTATAGCTGAAAGCATGAATATCAACAAAACCGGCTTTATTCAAATAAATCTTATCGGCAAAGCTTGCCAAATAATATTGCGATTGGCTGTATTGTTCACCAATAGCGATAACCGGTTTACCCGATTGCTTGAAGTATTCGATTTGAGCGCCAATAAATTGTAGTGAGGCAACATCCCCACCTTGGAAATAACCTAAATCCAATACTAAACCGGTAATACGTTCATCTTTCATAGCTTTATTGATGCTACGAGCTACATCAAAGGTTGAGATTTTTATCGGTTCATTATTGCCTAACTCGTTTTGAATTAAGCGGTGTAAATCACCGTATTCGTCATGATTATCGGCTAAGTAACCGTCTAAATTGAGTTGTAATGCCCCTTTTTCGAAAAAAGGTTGTTGATTTTGATGCTTTGATTCTTGTTGTAATAAGGTGGTAAGTGCAAAACAAATTAGTACGAAAATAATAAATAATAGGCTTAAGACAAATTCTCGAATACAGCGGAAAATCTGATAAAGCCCTTTCAACATTTTTAACATATTAGTCCTAATGAGTGTAAGTATTTTGTGGGATAAGCTACCATAAAAACGGCTTAGAATTAATAAAATATGTTATTCTTAAGCCAATTTTTACATAAAGTACAGCAGACTATGGAAATTTTAGATTTATTACATCGCCGTCGTTCAAATAAAAAATTTGGTGAAATTGCCCCCTCTGCGGAGCAAGTTGAAAATATGATTAAAGCCGCGTTGCGTGCGCCGGATCACGGCAAAATGAAGCCTTATCATTTTGTGGTGATCGAAAAAAGCGGAATGCCGAAATTACGCGAATGTTTAGCCGCTACCGCAGTGGAATTTAATATGGATGAGAAAAATGCGGCTAAGGTGGATAAACTTTCCAACCAAGCTCCAATGGTGATCGGCATTGTGGCAAAAATTGATCACGAATCACCGAAAGTACCGGCGTGGGAGCAAATTGTGACAGCCGGCTGTGCGACTTATGCGATGCAGCTAGCCGCTAATGCTCAAGGCTTTGAAACGGTTTGGATTAGCAAAAAATGGGTGGAAGGATCGCTATTGCGTGAAACATTCGGTTGCCGTGCCGGTGATAAAGTGATCGGTTTATTGTTAGTTGGATCACCGAAAGAAGATGATGGCATTTCTTTAGCTAGAGAAGCGGAAGCGACCGAAGGTTTTGTGAGTGTGATTCGTTAATAGTGGCGAAACGTATTGAGGAAAGTATGAAAACGATTCTAATCACCGGCTGTTCTTCCGGTATTGGTTATGCAACTGCTAAGTTATTGAAAGAAAGCGGCTGGCGAGTGATTGCCAGTTGCAGAAAACAGGTGGATATCGACCGCTTACAATCGGAAGGCTTCGAATGTATTCAGCTTGACGTGCAAGATTCGGCACAAATTGCGCAAGCGTTTGAATATATAAAAGCAAGCGGTGGATTAGATGCGGTATTTTGCAATGCAGGGCAGGGGCAACCGGGCTGTGTGGAAGATTTGCCGCGTGAAGCATTACGTGAGTTATTTGAAACCAATGTATTTGGCGTGTGGGAAGTGATGAATCATGCACTTAAAATTTTCCGAGCGCAGAATCACGGACGTATTTTATTGACCAGTAGTATTTTAGGCTTTGCCGCAATGCACTTTCGAGGTGCTTATAATGCCTCTAAATTTGCGGTAGAAGGCATGGCGGATACGTTACGTCACGAATTGCACGGCTCGAATATTTATGTCAGTTTGATTGAGCCGGGCCCGATTTTAAGTGATTTCCGTTCAAATTCTTTGGATAAACTCACCAAATATATTGATGTGGAGCATACCGCTAAAACGGCATTTAACCAAAAACAATATCAGCGTTTGGCAACTAAAAAGAATGATAACCCGTTTGCTAAACCGGCATCAGCGGTGGCGGAAGCTTGTCTAAAAGCCTTAAGCGATAGCAAACCGAAAGCCCGTTATCAAGTCACATTTCCAACTAAACTGTTTTGGTGGCTAAGACGTATGTTACCGACTACATGGTTTGATTTTGTGTGCCGTAAGTCTGGTGGCTAGTGGAGCAATAAAACCACGGAATACACGGATTACACTGAAAAGCCTAGCACGGCAGAGCCGTACTAGGTTAAGCATAATTCAGTCCTGCTAGGGCTGGAAGTTAGAGAAAATATAGAGCTACATACGGCTTTGTGCATGGGGGAAACTAGCTACTTCAACAATCTCTGACTGTTTAGCGCCACGGTGATAGAAGACATTGTCATCGCAACGGCGGCGATCATCGGGTTGAGCAGCCAGCCGGTAAACGGGTAAAGTACACCAGCAGCAATCGGAATGGCAATCACGTTATACATAAATGCACCGAGCAAACTTTGCTTCATATTGCGTAATACCCGTTTAGCAAACGGCAGAATTTGTAGCACCGGTGTTAAACCGTGTTGCATCAGCGAGAGATCGGCGGTTTCAACCGCAATATCCGAGCCGTTGTGCATCGTAATGCCCACATTTGCTTGAGCAAGAGCCGGTGCGTCATTAATCCCATCGCCAATCATCGCCACTTTTTTACCTTGAGCTTGTAATTCACGAATTTTATCCGCTTTTTGCTCCGGTAAAACTTCGGCGATCACACCGTCTAAACCGAGTTGTTGTGCAAAATATTCAGCAGTTGATTGGCGGTCGCCGGTCAGCATTAAGCATTGATAACCTTCCGCTTTAAATTTTTCGATCATCGCTTTTGATTCATTACGTAATTGATCTTCCACCGATAAAATACCGGCTAATTGATCATTTACCGCCACAAAAATTTGCGTGGATCGAGAAGCGGTTAAATTTCCGGAAAAATTGACAAACTTCGTATTACCCACCTTGATTTGATCTTCGCCTAAGTTGGCGATAATCCCCGCACCTTTGACCACTTGTACATTAGTCACTTCACAAGCGGTCTGATTTTCAGCAAATTTTACAATCGCTTTGGCAATCGGGTGAGAAGCGTGGACTTCTAAACTTTTTGCCAGTTGCAACACACGATTCGGCTCGAAACCGTTAAAGGTTTGGATATCCGAAACCGTCATTTCGCCGGTGGTGAGTGTGCCGGTTTTATCGAATACTAGCGTATCGATTTCGGAGCCGGCTTGCAGAGCTTCGATATTACGTACTAACACACCAAATTCAGCAGCTCGAGCCACGCCGGCAATAGTAGAAAGCGGAATTGCTAAACCGAGTGCACAAGGGCAAGCGATAATTAACACGGTGGTAAAAATCGAGAGTGCAAACGAAAAGTCTTTGCCTAAAAATAGCCAAATCAGACCGCTTATCAGCGAAATCGAAACCACAACCGGTACAAAAACACTTGCCACTTTATCGACAAATTGTGCGAGCGGTGGTTTACTGGATTGAGCATGACGCACGGCGTTAATGACACGAGCAAGAGCGGTTTGACTGCCGACTTGTTCGGCAATATAGATGCCTGATCCGTCTTGAATCAAGGTTCCGGCACGTACTTTATCACCGACTTTCTTCTCAATCGGTAACGCTTCACCGGTCAGCATTGATTCGTCCACCCAAATAGCACCGCTTTCCAATCTGCCGTCCACCGCAAGCCGATCGCCGGTGAGTGCTTGTACACGCATTTCCGGTTTGATGCCTTTAACCGGAATGGTTTGCGTTGCATTATTTTGATCAAAAATAACCGCTTGTTGCGGGGCGAGATCGAGTAATTTTTCTAAAGCAAGCGAAGAACGTTGTTTGGCTTTTAATTCAAGGAATTTACCGAGATTGATAAAGCCGATAATCATCACGCTGGCTTCATAATAAACGTGCGCTTGCGGTTGAGGGAAAAGAGTTAGCCAGAAAGAGTAGAGCCAAGCGACACCGGTACTGAGAGCGACTAAAGTGTCCATGGTGGAGGCTTTATTTTTCAGGCTGACCCATGCCCCGACAAAGAAATCTTTACCGGCAAAATACATAGTAAATAAGCTGACGGCTGCGGCGATAAACCAATAAATTAAATTGGTTGAATTTGGGATCATACCGATAGCCAAACCCAATGCCACCAAACCAAAACCGACAATTAAGGCGACTGCAAATTGCCATTTTTTATGGCTTAAAGTACGTTGGGTTTGCGCTTGTTGTTTGGCTCGACGTTCTTGTTCGCTTTCTAAAATTTCCGCGCCGAAACCGATTTTTTCGACCGCTTGTATCATCGCTTGCGGATCCGCTTCGCCCTGTACAAATGCAGTTTGATCGGCAAGATTGACCGAAGCAAAAGTCACCCCTTCCACTTTCATCAAGATTTTTTCAACCCGACGCACACAAGCGGCACAGTGCATACCGTCAATTAAAATTTGTTGTTCTTTAGCCATATCTCTTCTTTCCGGTAAGTTTAACCACGGAATGGTGGTTTTATATTTTTGTTCCCCTCTTTGCTAAAGAGGGGGATTTTCTTTGAATATCAATAATTATAAGGATTAAATAACTTCTGCTTCAAAACCAATATCATCAACAGCGGCAATAAGAGCTTCTGCATTAGCAGAACCTTCCACAATCGCTTGTTGTGGTTCTAAAGTTACGGCCACTTTTTACGCCTTCTACTGCATTCAGTGCTTTTTCCACGCTTTTTACACAGTTACCGCAATGTAAGCCATCAAGTTTGAGTGTAATTGACATTTTGTTTCTCCTAATGATTAGTTGTATGAATTGAAAATTGTAGTTGTGCCGTCTTTTTTAAGTAACAGCACATCATATTTATCTTTATGCCCCATATGTTTCGGCTGATCCATTCCCGGCGAACCAAGCGGCATTTCCGGTACGATTAAGCCTACTGCATCAGCCGGTTTTTCTTTGAGTAAACGCTCAATATCTTGTGCCGGCACATGACCTTCAATCAGATAACCGTCTACCATTGCACTATGGCAGGCTTGTAATTTCGGTTGTAATTGTAGTTTGCTATGTACATGGCGATTACCTGTATCATTTGCGGTGACGTTAAAACCGTGCTGTTTTAAATGATCAATCCAAAAATTACAGCAACCACAAGTGATCTGCCCCCAAAAAGTTAGACTGTTTAATTTAAGGACCGAGTTCTGTATT
>NZ_GL831080.1:482942-492797 GCF_000188255.1 Actinobacillus ureae ATCC 25976 | reverse complement strand
GGGGGGCAGATCAAAGTCGGGCTTTTCCATACTTCAATATTATTGACTGCATAAACAAAAGAAGGAGTCGCAAGCATTGCACAAAATGAAACGACTTTTAACAGACGAAATTTCATAGCTACCTCATAAAAAAGAATGACGAATACTGAATTTCTTTATATGCTAATCCTTAACCCTAGGTTAAGGTCAAGAGGTAATAGAATGAATATTAGCCAAGCTGCGGAACATTCTGGATTATCAGCTAAGCAAATTCGCGATTATGAAAAAGCCGGTTTACTGCCGCAGGCAGTCCGTTCAAGTAGTGGTTATCGAGTTTATTCGATTTCGGATTTGGAACGTTTACACTTTATCAGTAATGCACGTAAGGTCGGATTTTCTTTAGTACAGATCAGCGAATTATTAAAACTAAATGATGATCCGCATCGCACCAGCCGTGAAGTAAAGAAACTTACCGAGCAACATATTGAAGAACTTCAGCAGAAAATTGCCGATTTGCAACAAATGCTGACGTTATTAAAAAGTTGGAGTAAGTCTTGTTGCGGTAACGATAGCTCGGAATGTTCAATATTAAGCGGTCTAAAACGCTAAATTTTTTGTAAATGATTTTGCTGTCATCAAACCGTCATATTGTTTTTTTAGAATACGCTTAAACCAAATAATCTGTTCCAAACAGCTAGTTTAAACATCCATGAGGAGAACAATATGTTATTGGTAAAAGTAGCAAGAAAATGTGTAGTGATCGGGCTTTCATTAGGCGTGATGGCATCAAGTTATGCGGAAACGATTACTGGTGCTGGTGCTTCGTTTCCCTATCCGATTTATGCGAAATGGGCTTCACTTTATGAAAAAGAAACAGGCAATAAAGTGAATTATCAATCTATCGGTTCCGGTGGCGGTCAGCAGCAAATTATCGCTAACACGATTGATTTCGGTGCGTCAGATGACCCAATGAAAGCAGAATTATTGGAGCAACACAAATTATTACAATTTCCGGCAATTATCGGCGGTACGGTTCCGGTGGTGAACTTACCGGAATTTAAAGCCGGCGAGTTAAAATTATCCGGTACGGTATTAGCGGATATTTTCCTCGGTAAAATTACCAAATGGAATGATCCGGCGATTAAAGCATTAAATGAATCATTAAATTTACCGGAGAAAAACATTATTGTGGTACGCCGTTCGGACGGTTCTGGTACAACATTCGGTTGGACGAACTATTTATCTAAGGTTTCGCCGGAATGGAAAGAAAAAGTCGGAGAGGGAAAATCGGTTAAATGGCCGACCGGTCACGGCGGTAAAGGCAATGAAGGCGTTGCCGCTTATGTGAAACAGTTGAAGTATTCTATCGGTTATGTCGAATATGCTTATGCGAAACAAAATAATTTAGCCTGGGCTTCTTTACAAAACCAAGCGGGTAAATTTGTCCAACCGTCCCGTGACAGCTTTATGGCGGCGGCTGCAAATGCACAATGGGATAAAGCGAAAGGTATGGGCATTATGCTGACTAATGAAAGTGGTGAAAATTCATGGCCGGTGACGGCGGCAAGTTTTATCTTGATTCATCAACAAGCGGAGAACCCAAAGGCAACCAAAGCAGTGTTTGATTTCTTTGACTGGGCATTTGAGAAGGGTAAAAATGCGGCATTAGAATTGGATTATGTGCCGTTGCCAAAGAATGTGGTAGAAAAAATTCAGCAAAAATGGCATGATCAAGTTAAAGATAAAGATGGTAAAGCGATTCGCTAATCATTAAATTGGAAAACAAACGGTCGAATTTTAGGTTTATATTACAACCTTGAATTCGACCGCTTTCAATTTTATTAGCAAGAAATCAACATAAACTATCATCAATGATAAAAAATATTAGAGATTTTATGCATATTATGAAAAAGAATCTTTGGCTTATTGGTCTTGCAAGTGTGTATAGCTTAGAAAGCTATGCGCTTACAATTTATGAAAGGAATGGTACAACGCTCCGTTTTAGTGGTGAGATGAATATGGTATTGGAAAAACAATATTACCGCACACATCGTTATCCGCTAAATGAAACGCTAAATGAATCAATGAATACCAATTTAGCGAATAATGGCTCAGAAATCAGATTTAAGGCTAAGCATAAGTTATCTGATGAATTAAGTTTATTTGCTAGAGTCGGTTGGAATTTAAATAACTATGAAAAAAACGCTACTCGGGATAGATTCGGTGAGTTAAGTGTGCGTCGTGCTTATCTCGGTATTGAGCATCAAAAAAGTATGGGCAGTTAAGAATTGGGCGCCAATCTTTGTTTGCTAATGAGATTTACGTCAGCGATTTTGATTATTTTGTAGGAAATAGTGAACGCCTTTTAGCTTATAGCGGTAAATCTGTTATTCGCTATGATTATACAGGCATAGAGAATCTACAATTAAGTAGTCATTATCATTTTCCAGAAAAGACCGATAGTTTTCCTAGACAATCGAATCGTAAGTTAAAAGACGGTGTCGGGATTGCCGGTTTATATGATACTTCATTAAATGACAGACAAGCATTTTCTATTGGCGCTGCTTATAGTTATGTGAATTACCTTGACCGAACTAATCAGCGTGCTTCTCAGGAAGGCGCTCAATTAAGTTTACTTTTGTTTTCGAAAAATTGGCTGTTCGGACTGGATACCGGTTTACGATATCGAAAACAACCGAATTTGTTTGAGGATGAAAAGTTATTTCTGATTAAATCAGGTATTAGATATGCTTATTCTGATCAAGGAAGTGTTTATACTAATTGTGCTTATAGTGTTGCTAAACGGCAAAACTTGACCTTAGAAGAAGAAATAGATCGGATTGCTAGAAGAAGTGCTGTATTTGGAACGGATTATAGTGTGCATCAAAATGTCAGTGCCTATTTAGAAGCGGGTTATGCGTATGATCTCGCTTACTCCGGCGGCAATAAATTAGAACAAGGTATAGAGAAAATTATTGCTTCTAGTTTAGAGATTTATTGGTAAACAGCAGGTTCTTTCCAGTCTTATTTTGTCATAAAACTGTCATATTCTTTTTTTAAAATAAACTCCAAAATAAACATTGGAGTTTTTTTATGTCTAATAAACCAAGCTGTTTAAATCATCCTTTAGCAGAAGGCTTGTTTAAGCATACAACGCAATTTTTTGCTTGGCTTGTCTTTGCTATGTTGGCAGCTATTTTAATTTCATTAGTTATCGGTAGCTGGGAATCATTAACTCGATTTGGGCTAAGTTTCTTGTGGACAAACGATTGGGATCCGAATAATGACAACTATGGTGCGGTTGTGCCGGTGATCGGTACTTTAATTTCTGCATTAATTGCTTTATTGATTGCGGTACCAATTTCTTTTGGTATTGCAGTTTTTTTAACCGAACTTGCACCTGAATGGTTAAAACGTCCGATTAGTGTTGCAGTTGAAATGCTGGCTGCAATTCCTTCCATTATTTACGGTATGTGGGGCTTATTTGTCTTTGTTCCGCTTTTCCAAGAACATATCCAACCCACCTTAATTGAATTACTCGGCGATCTGCCACTTATCGGCGTACTGTTTTCCGGCGCACCTTTTGGTATCGGTCTGTTTACCGCAGGGCTTGTATTGGCAATTATGATTATTCCTTATATTGCTTCCATGATGCGAGAAGTATTTGGCGTTGTCCCGCCAATGTTGAAAGAGAGTGCTTATGGCTTAGGTTCAACCACTTGGGAAGTTGTTTGGAAAATCATTTTACCTTACACCAAAGCCGGTGTGGTCGGCAGTATGATGTTAGGACTCGGACGTGCATTGGGTGAAACGATGGCGGTCACTTTTGTTATCGGTAACGCATTTAATTTACCGGATTCACTCTTTTCACCGTCTGCTTCGATTGCATCCGCGATAGCGAATGAATTTAACGAAGCGACAGGCTTACAAAAATCGGCATTAATGGAATTAGGTTTAATCTTATTCTTAATAACTACAGTGGTACTCAGTATTTCTCGTTTAATGGTTTTAAGAATGAGCAAAAAAGAGGGAAATAAATAATGCATTGTAATAAAAATGGGCGTTTTTACCGCCGTAAATGCGTTAATAAAATTATGCTTTCAGTATCTTTCTTTGCGGTTGGATTCGGGCTGTTTTGGTTAGGCTGGATTTTATTTACTTTAATTCAAAAAGGAATTCCGGAATTTTCATTGACCCTGTTTACCTTACCGACACCGGCAGCGAATGAAGTAGGCGGTTTAAGTAATGCAATTATCGGATCATTGATGATGTTGTTATTCGGTACGCTAATCGGCACACCAATCGGCATTTTAGCTGGGACTTATTTAGCCGAATACGGACGCTATAGTAAATTGGCGAAAGTGACTCGCTTTCTGAATGATATTTTACTTTCAGCTCCGTCAATTATTATCGGTTTATTTATCTATGCGATTTATGTATCGCACGTCAAACACTATTCAGGCTGGGCCGGTTCTTTCGCTTTGGCTTTGTTAGTGATTCCGGTCGTGGTACGTACCACCGACAGTATGCTGAATCTGATTCCGAATAACTTACGTGAAGCTGCAGTGGCGGTAGGTTGCCCGCAATGGCGCATGATTACCATGGTTTGTTATAAAGCGGCTCGTTCGGGGATTATTACCGGTGTGTTACTCGCGGTGGCACGTATCTCGGGAGAAACCGCCCCGTTTCTGTTTACCGCGCTTTCAAACCAATTTAGTTCGTGGGATATGAACGGACCAATGGCAAACCTACCAGTCGTGATTTATCAATATGCGGCAAGTCCGTTCCAAGATTGGAATAACTTAGCGTGGGCTGGGGCGACATTAATTACCGGGTTTGTGTTATGTCTCAATATTCTCACCCGTATCTTTTTTAAACAAAAACAACGATAAGGAAATGCAATGAGTAACGAATTAATTTCACTGCAAGATACTAAAATTGCGATTAATCACTTAGATTTTTTCTATGGCGATTTTCACGCACTCAAAAACATTAATTTACGTATTGCCAAAAATAAAGTCACTGCTTTTATCGGACCTTCAGGCTGTGGTAAATCGACCTTGTTACGCACTTTAAACCGAATGTTCGAACAATACCCGAATCAAAAAGCCAAAGGGGAAATTTTGTTTGAAGGCGAAAATTTACTTATGACTGAAACCGATATCGCATTAATCCGTGCCAGAATCGGTATGGTGTTCCAAAAACCGACACCGTTCCCAATGTCGATTTATGATAATGTGGCATTTGGTATTCGTTTGTTTGAAAAATTGCCGAAATCGGAATTAAATGATCGTGTAGAATGGGCATTAACCAAAGCCGCGCTATGGAACGAAGTAAAAAACAAATTACATCAAAGCGGCGACAGTTTATCTGGCGGTCAGCAACAACGTTTATGTATTGCCCGTGGTATTGCGGTTAAGCCGGAAGTCTTGTTATTAGATGAACCTTGTTCGGCACTCGATCCGATTTCCACCATGAAAATTGAAGAATTGATTTGTGAATTAAAACACGATTACACGGTGGCGATTGTGACCCACAACATGCAACAGGCGGCACGCTGTTCGGATTATACCGCTTATATGTATTTAGGTGAGTTAGTCGAGTTTGGTGAAACCAAGCAAATCTTTGATAAGCCGAGATTCCAACGTACTGAAGATTATATTCGAGGTCGAATGGGTTAAATTTGTCTTGAATCGATTTAAACAAGCGGTTAAATTTTACTGAAATTTTGCAAATTTTTTGTCAAATTTGACCGCTTATTCATAGCAAAAGGTTAGGAGCAGAAGATGAATGAGAAAATTCTGATTGTCGAAGATGAAAAAGCAATTAGAGAGATGATTGCTCTATTTTTATTACAGCAAAATTATCAGGTTATTGACGCGGAAGACTATCAGAGTGCAGTGAAAAAATTGGATGAAAAACCTAAACTGATATTGCTAGATTGGATGTTGCCGGGGCGTTCTGGTATCCAGTTCATTCAATATTTAAAAAAGTCGGAAGAAACCACACAAATTCCTATCTTAATGCTCACAGCACGCAGCTCGGAAGACGATTGCATTACTTGCCTTAATACCGGTGCGGACGATTATGTCACCAAACCGTTTTCTCCTAAAGTGTTGATTGCTCGTATTGAAGCCTTACTTAGACGTACCTATCAAAATAATGACGTGATTAATATTGATGATCTGATTTTAGATCAAAATGCCAAACGGGTAACTTTTCAGAAAAAAGAAATCAGTTTAAGCAGTACCGAATATAAATTATTACACTTCTTTATGACTCATCCGGAAAAAGTTTATAGTCGAGAACAATTGTTGGATTTCGTGTGGGGCAATGATATTTATGTGGAAGACAGAACGGTCGATTCGTATATCCGCCGTTTAAGAAAAAGCTTGGAACCTTGTGGTTTTGAACGTTATGTGCAAACGGTGCGAGGTTCCGGCTATCGTTTTTCCAACCACTTTCGGGATGATTAATGAAAAAGGTTAAACTCTCTTTTAAACATTTCTTTATTGAAACGGCATTAGCGGCGGCGATTGCGTTTTTATTCGGGTTGTTTGCTTGGCACTTTTTAACGTGGTTTGCTTTGATTCTCGTCTTATTATTGATTTGGCATCACTATAATGAACAGCGGTTATTACATTTAATCGACCCGAATCGTAAAAGTAGCCGAAAGGTTTTAACTACATGGGAACATATTTCACAAACGGTCGCATTTTATCAAAAACGTAATCGTCGAGAAAAAATTAAAACACTGCGACTGCTCTCCAAATTAAATAAAAATATCCAATATTTGCCGGATGCTATCATTATTTGTCAGCATGACGGCACGATTTTATGGTGCAATAACGTTTCGCAAGAAATGCTGAATTTCTATTGGGATAAAAAACTCGAAAAAAGCGTGTTTAGTGTGATTTTTTATGAAGAGTTTAAAAAGTATTTTCATCAAAATAAGAAAAATCGACCGCTTGTATTAATGGATCGAGACGAGCGATATATCGAATTTCATTTAAATGATTATGATAGCGAGAGCTATTTAATTATTGCTCGTGACGTGACACAAATGATTCGTTTACTACACTCCCGACAAACCTTTCTGACTAATATGAATCACGAATTGCGTACGCCGCTAACCGTATTGCGAGGTTATTTGGAATTATTGGAAGGGCAAGCGGAAACAGAATTACAGCAGAAAAGTATTCAGGCGATGCAGTCACAGGCTAAGCGGATGGGGAATTTATTGGATCAGCTGAATTTATTGGCGAAAATCGAAACCTCTTCCAGTAAGGAACATTATGTGGTTGAAATGTCAGAAATGATTTTGGCATTACAAAAAAATGCAGATTTCTTAAAGCACAGCAAACAGCAAATTATTTTTAATATCACACCGAATATTACCGTACTAGGCGATGAAAACCAGCTGCAAAGTGCGGTTTCCAATCTAATTTATAATGCGGTTAAGCATGCCGGTGACAGTTCGATTATTGAAGTGGATTGGCATTGGTGTAACGAAGGGGCGGAGTTTAGCGTGCGAGACAATGGTGTTGGGATTGAAGAAACGCACTTACCGCATTTGACCGAGCGTTTTTATCGAGTGGATGAATCACGCAGTAATCAAACTGGTGGCAGCGGCTTAGGTTTAGCGATTGTTAAATATGCGTTGGAGCAACACGGTTCGCAATTAAAAATCAAAAGTGAATTCGGCAAAGGTAGCCAGTTTAGCTTTATCATCAAAAAATCTCTGCTTGGTGAAACAAAAAATCATTAAAACAGTATTTTTTACTCAACAAATGGGGAATTTGCCAGTAGAATGCCTGTTTTTCTGTCCATTAAGAGAGTTTAGTCATGTCTGATAAACGCTACGGTGCTGATGAAATTACCGTTTTAAAAGATCTTGAACCCGTCCAACTTCGCCCCGGGATGTATACGGATACCACCCGTCCGAATCATTTAGGGCAAGAAGTTATTGATAATAGTGTCGATGAAGCGTTATCCGGCTATGCTTCTCAAATTGATGTGATTCTGCATGCGGATAATTCGTTGGAAGTGATTGATAACGGGCGAGGAATGCCGGTTGATATTCACTCCACGGAAAAAATTTCCGGCGTGGAATTAATTCTCACTAAACTACACGCAGGCGGTAAGTTTTCCAATAAAAACTACACTTTCTCAGGTGGCTTGCATGGGGTGGGTATCTCGGTGGTAAACGCCCTCTCGCAACGTGTAGAAATCAAAATTAAGCGTAACGGTGAAATCTATACGATTGCCTTTGAAAACGGGGCAAAAGTAGAAGAATTAACTGTAATTGGCAGTTGTCCGAAAAAACAAACCGGTACCACCGTTCGTTTCTATCCGAACCCAAAATACTTTGATTCGCCGAGATTTTCAGTCAGCCGTTTACGCCATTTATTGCGTGCGAAAGCGGTACTTTGCCCGAAATTAACCATTAACTTCGTTGATCATATCAATAATAATAGCGAAAGCTGGTACTACGAAGACGGTTTATCCGATTATCTAAGCGAAGCACTAAAAGAATTCGAATGTTTGCCGAATCCACCGTTTATTGGCGATGTTTCCTCTGAAACCGAAGCGGTAAGTTGGGCGTTAACTTGGTTGCCGGAAGGGGGGGAGTTATTAGCTGAAAGTTATGTAAACTTGATCCCGACCGCTCAATGCGGTACGCACGTAAACGGTTTACGTAACGGCTTGTTAAAAGCAATGGTGGAATTTTGTGAAATTCATAATTTATTGCCGAAGAGCGTTAAATTAACTGCTGATGACGTGTGGAATCGCTGCGCTTATGTACTTTCGTTAAAAATTCAAGAACCGCAATTTGCAGGGCAAACCAAAGAGCGTCTTTCGTCTCGTCAAGCGTCAAGTTATGTGGATAGCACAATCAAAGATGCGTTCAGTTTATGGCTAAACCAAAACATGCAAACTGGTAAATTGATTGCCGAAATGGCAATTTCATCGGCACAAAGTCGTTTACGAGCTGCAAAAAAAGTCGTGCGTAAAAAATTGGTGAGCGGCCCTGCGTTACCGGGCAAATTAGCCGATTGTACTTCGCAAGATTTAAGCCGCACCGAGCTGTTTTTAGTGGAAGGGGATTCTGCGGGTGGTTCAGCAAAACAAGCTCGTGATAAAGATTATCAAGCGATTTTGCCGTTACGAGGTAAAATTCTGAATACGTGGGAAGTATCTTCCGATCAAGTGCTAGCTTCTCAAGAAGTGCATGATATTGCGGTCGCAATGGGGATTGATCCGGATAACGATAATTTAGATGAATTGCGTTACGGTAAGGTGTGTATTCTTGCCGATGCGGATTCGGACGGTTTACATATTGCGACTTTATTATGTGCCTTGTTCTTGCGCCATTTCCCGAATTTAGTCAAAAACGGACACGTTTATGTGGCAATGCCACCACTTTATCGGATTGATATCGGTAAAGACGAAGTACATTACGCCCTTGATGAAGTGGAAAAAGAAGCGATTTTAGCTCGCTTAGCCAAGAAAAAAGGCAAACCGAATGTCCAGCGCTTTAAAGGTTTGGGTGAGATGAACCCAAGTCAGTTGCGTGAAACCACAATGGATCCGAGTACGCGCCGTTTAGTACAGCTTACCCTTGATGAGCTAGATACAACCGAAGAAAACGAGCCGAATACCTTTGAAATTATGGATATGTTGCTGGCGAAAAAGCGTGCCGAAGATCGTAAACAATGGTTACAAAATCGTGGTGACGAAGCGGATCTTAGCGTGTAGTTTTCAATAAAAATAAGCGGTCGATTTTTACCGATTTTTGCAATTTGATAGGTTAAAATGCTAGTGTTTTCCATTTGCAAAGTTTTAGTAAAAATCGACCGCTTGTTGTATTAATTT
>NZ_GL831080.1:437656-482892 GCF_000188255.1 Actinobacillus ureae ATCC 25976 | reverse complement strand
CCCCTAATTTAATGTTAATAAAAAGTTAAAAATATTTTTGAGAAAGTTCACATTTCTCTTACATTTCCATTTCTTTCCTTAAAATTTTGTGTATAGTGCCTTTGTATTTTAATTGTTCAATTGTGGGGACGCAATGGACGCAACTTCTGTTTCTCTTAACAAAACCAATATTCGTAATAACGTGATTTTTATTGCGAATGTTGCACTGTTTTTTTATTCTCCTCAACACCTTACCTTTTGCGCCCGAAGCAAATAAAGGCTTGGCGTTATTAGTATTTGTTGCTGTATTGTGGCTTACTGAAGCTTTACATGTTACGGTAACGGCATTACTGGTGCCGATTCTTTCAATAGCGTTAGGATTGGTTAAATCTAAGGATGCATTAGTTGCTTTCGCTGATCCGACAATTTTCCTGTTCTTTGGTGGTTTCGCTCTAGCGACCGCATTACATATTCAGCAATTAGACCGCTTAATTGCAAATAAGATTATGGCAATGGCAAAGGGCAAACTTTCTGTTGCGGTGATTTATTTGTTTGCAGTAACAGCATTCCTTTCTATGTGGATGAGTAATACTGCAACAGCGGCAATGATGTTACCGTTAGCCTTAGGCTTATTAAGCAATATGGATAAAGAGCGAGAGCATAATACTTTTGCTTTTGTTATTTTAGGTATTGCGTATAGTGCAGGTCTTGGCGGTATGGGGACTTTAGTAGGTAGCCCTCCGAATGCAATTGCTGCATCACAATTAGGTATTGGTTTTGCCGAGTGGTTAATGTATGGCTTACCAATGGTTGCGATTTTATTACCAATGGCATTAGTGGTGCTATATTTTAACTTCCGTCCAAAGTTTTCCGGTAGTTTTGAATTTCATGCGGAAGATATTCCGATGAATCGCAAGCGCCTTATTACTCTAGGCATTTTCGTAGTGATTGCACTTTGTTGGGTTTTTGGTCAACAAGTGAATAGTTTTATTTCACCTCTCTTAGGCTTATCAAAAAATATTGGTAGTTTTGATAGTATCGTTGCGATGATAGCCGCTCTTGCTTTATGTGCATCACGTGTAACAACTTGGAACCAGTTACAAGAAGGAACCGAATGGGGCGTATTATTCTTATTCGGTGGCGGTTTAACCCTAAGTTATGTGTTAGTCATACCGGTGCAAGTAAAATTATGGCGGAAGGTATAGTTTCATTAATTGAAGGCAAACACTATTATATTATCTGCTTGATTATTGCGGCGTTTATTGTATGTCTAACTGAATTTACCTCGAATACAACGAGTGCAGCATTACTTGTGCCGATCTTTATTTCAATTGCGGAGTCATTAAACCTTGATCCTCGTGCATTTGCCTTAATTATCGGGTTTGGTGCTTCGTGTGCGTTTATTTATACCAAAATAATTTCTCACTGGTTTGCCAGATGGCCTCGGCAATTTCTTGTGGTGATTCATCGCGTAATTCACAAAGAGATTGGAAAGTCACAGCCAATCGCTCTGGACGGTTTGGTTTTCCTTGAAAGCCAAATACAGGCATATCGGGCGAGTCAGTTTCCAGTAATAAACTTTCTAAAGGCAGCTTACGAATAGCCTCTCTGGTTTTATTAGCTCTTGCGTAGGTGATTGTGCCACCCACCCCAATTTTATAACCTAAATCAACAAAGCGTTTTGCTTGGTCATAACTTCCGGCAAACCCGTGAATTACTCCCGTATGCGATAATTGGGCTTTTTTCAGAAAGACTGGAAGTTGGTCATGGCTTTTCCGAGAATGTAAATTTACCGGTAAATTAAACCGCTTGGCAAAACCAAGTTGTGCTTCTAAATATTCACACTGCTTATACCAAAGTTCGGGGGTACAAAGTGTTTCTACCGCTCTTTCTAAACCAATTTCCGCAATTGCAGTACATTGTGGATCTTGTTGTGCTAATAACGATTCTAAATAATCTAAATGAACTGTTTGGTGTTGTTGAATATAAAGCGGGTGTAATCCTAAGCCGTAAACCAAATGCTTCGGTGCTTGCTTAGCACAAGCGGTCACTTTTACAAAATTTTTTGCAAATACCGACACAATTAAAATACGAGTGACATTTGAATGTTTGGCATTTTCAACAAGTTGAGTAATGGAAAGGTTGACGCTTTCTGCTACATAATCTAGATGAGTATGAGTGTCAAAGAATTGCATATAGGAGAATTATTTAAAATAAAAAAGCGAGGAAATTATCCCCGCTTTTAAAATATCAATCAATAGATTAATTTGCTACATAAGCATCTTCATCGCGTTCACCTAATGGTTTAAGCATAGTGAAGAATAGTACGATACAAATAATTGTTGCTGCTATACCTAAGTAAACGGAAAGTTGATAATCTAAACCGAAGCCGATTTTGTTATAGAACAAGTAGGTTGCACATACGGTTGTAATAAACCATGCGGGGATCGAACATACCCAATGGAATTTTTTGTAACGATATAAATATGCAGCTGCAGTCCAAAGCATTACCATTGCTGTCATTTGGTTTGCCCAAGTGAAGTAACGCCATAAGATACTGAAGTCAATTTTTGATACCACGAAACCTAATGCGAATAATGGTACTGCAATCATTAAGCGTTTAGTTAATGAACGTTGATCAATTTTAAAGAGTTCAGCCAATTGTAAACGTGCAGCACGGAATGCAGTATCACCTGAAGTAATTGGTAATACTATTACGCCTAATACGGCGAAAATACCACCGATAAAGCCTAAGAAGTGTAATGAGCTGTCATAAACCACTTTAGACGGTGAACCTGCCGAAATAGCATCTTGTAATGCTTGTGGGTTTTCATAGAATGCAAGACCTACCATACACCATACTAATGCGATAACACCTTCAGTAATCATTGCACCGTAGAAAATAAAACGACCTTCGCTTTCATTTTCCGCACAACGTGCCATTAATGGGGTTTGCGTTGCGTGGAAGCCTGACAATGCACCACAAGAAATAGTTAAGAATAATAAAGGCCAAATCGGAACATCGCCCTTCACTTGGAAGTTTTGCGTGAATTTCTCCCATGTTAAACCTTGACCGTCTGCATTAATCGTGCGGAAGAATTCGATTGGATCGGTTGCACTGAAATGTGAAGTGATTAAACCGTACACCATACCGATCGACATAAACAGCAATAATGCACCGAAGAATGGGTAGATTCGACCGATAATTTTATCAATCGGAAGTAAGGTTGCTAAGATATAGTAAGCAAAGATGATTAATGTCCAAACAGAGATAACAGTTGCTTTATCCATACCCCAAACCGTTAAGCCGCCTGCTTCAACTGCGTGGTGAAGTGCTTCCGTATCGTTTAGTTGTAATGTTCCGCCTGTCGCACCGAAGACGTCCATCGTAATGGTTGCCATTAATTGTGCTGGGCTTGCTACAAATACCACACCAACAAGTAGAAGAAGAACAAGTGCCATCACGTTGATGAATACTTTAACCGGACGACCTAAGAATTTACCCGCTAAAGCCGGCATTGTTGCACCACCGTTACGAATACTTAACATACCACAGAAGTAGTCATGTACCGCACCGGCAAAAATACAACCGATAACGATCCAAAGCATTGCGACCGGACCATATAGTGCGCCGAGAATTGGACCAAAAATAGGGCCTGTTCCTGCAATATTTAATAATTGAATGAGCCAAATTTTTGTTTTTGACATTGGCATGTAGTCAACACCGTCGTTCATCGCATAAGCCGGTGTTGTTTTTTTCGGGTTGATCACAAAGATTTTCTCAATGATCTTCCCATAGACAAAGTAGCCTAGTACGAGAACTGCTACACAAAAGAAAAACCACAACATAGTAAAGGTAACCTTATAAAAGTTTGAATAATCTGGATATTACAAATCGCCAAAAGGCGTTGTATTTTAGTGATATACGTGAATAAAGTAAATTAAGTTCGTTACGATAAATGGGTGTTTATGTAATAAATGTGAATAACTTCCAATTTTTATCCAAGTCCTCCTCTTTTAAATAACCTATAATTTATAAAAATAGCCACAATGCTTTATGGCTATATCCTTATTTATTTCGTTTTTGTTCGAAAGCATCAAGTAGTTGATTGATTTGCTCGTGGTTGAAAATCTCATTAATTGTATAGCTTAATTTTCTACGCCAATTCGGATATTCATTACTTGTTCCGGGAATATTTACCGGCTCGAGCATATTTAGCCAATCTTCCGGCTGAGTGCCAAATAAAGCAGAATTGGTATCCGCTACATACATTTGTAATTGATGTACAAATTTTAAGTTTACGCCTTCGCTATCTTTTGCAAGATCTTGGACTTTTTCGACCGCTTGTCTAATCGCTTCTTTATTGAAATGGCGACTTTGTTTCAGAATATTAAGCACTTTCTCACTTGGGTAAACACCAAATTTCTTGCCTAAATCAAAGTCGTAGCCTTTCCAGTAGCCTTGTAGGGTTGGTAAATCATGCGTACTGAGTGTCGTCATCGCTTGATATGGATAATTAGCTAATGGCTTACTGTCGTGTTGATCCCATTCAAAATAGAAAATGTTATAAGCGAGAATACCTTTGTCTTCTAATTTCTGTAGCATACCTTTCGGTACTGTACCAAGTGCTTCAGCAATGATTAAACACTGATTTCGCTGACTTTCTAACGCAAGAATTGCTAACAAATCTTCTAGCGGATAACGTACATAAGCGCCGTTTTTAGCCGAATCGCCTTTTGCCACCCACCACATACGTGCAAAACCAAGAATGTGGTCGATACGTAATGCACCGCAATCTTTCATATTGGCACGTAATAAATCAATAAATGGCTGGTATCCTCTAGCTTGTAGCACTTCCGGATGCATCGGTGATAAGCCCCAGTTTTGTCCGTTTGGTGCCATAATATCCGGTGGTGCACCGACAGAGGCATCTAGCACAAATAACTCTTTATCCGCCCAAGTTTCCGCACCGTTATCGGCAACGCCTACCGCTAAATCACGGTAAAAGCCGATAGGCATATTGAGTGCTTTTGCCAATTGATTACACGCTCTTAATTGCTGTTGAGCCACAAATTGCAACCACATATAGAAACGAACTAATTGGCTATGTTCCGTTTGGAATGCCTGTACTACATTTGATGCGTAGTCTTGATATTCTTGCGCCCAGAAATTCCAACCCCATTGCTCGCTAAATTGGTTGGATAACCAATAATGCAATGCGTCGAATGTACCTTGCACTTTTAGGCTTTCGCCGTATTCATTGATAAATTGTTCGAAAGCTTGTTGATCTTGCTGAACGAAAGTGGCATAGGCTAAACGTAATCCTTCGAGTTTTAAGCGCATCACTTGCGAATAATCTACGTAGTCTTTTGCTCTTGCCTCAATAAGCTGTTGTTGAACTTCTGCGGAATGAAACCAGGCTTGCGCTTCGCTAGATTGTTGGAAGGCATCAATCGCTGCTACATCGATATAAACAATGTTTTGCCATAAACGAGATGAAGGGCTATAAGGGCTGGCACTTTCCGGATTGGCTGGGAAAATTGCATGAATTGGATTTAGCCCAACAAAATCACCACCTTTTTCAGCAAGTCGACTTAGGAAGGTTTTCAAATCGCTAAAATCGCCGATGCCCCAGTTATGTTCGGAACGAAGCGTATAGAGTTGTAAAATTGCGCCCCATAATTTTTGTTTTTGTTGTAATTCTTTTGGCTGGAAAGCAGTTTTCGGCGTAATAATCAGGCGGCAGCTTAGTGAATAATGCTCACTTTTAAGCTGTAAATGATGATAGCCGAGAGGCAGAGCTTTCGGTAAATTGATCGCATTACGTTTTACTTTACCGCAACGTATTTCACCGTTTTCTAAGTGAAGTTGCCAGCGAGCTTGTAACGCTTTATTGCTATTTGCAAGATTTAGTCGAATATAGACTGCTTGTCCTTCTGTTGCTACCTTTACAGGAGGAATAATTGGTTTGCTTTTAGGAGAACCTAAGCGTTTTGCAATTTTGTGACAGACCGCTTGGCTGGCATAACGGCGTCTGCCATATTCATCAAAGAAATAAGGATTAAGGTATGGGTGAAGCGATTTCATTGTGATTTTCCTTTTTTGCTTAGTGAGCATAGCCTCATAAGCGGTTATTTTTTATTTATTTTTTGCAAATCGGAGGAGGTCCTCCAATGTTATCCTTTTACGCCACCGGCAGTTAAACCACCGACTAACCAGCGTTGTGCTAATAAGAATACAAGTGTGATTGGAATAGCAGACAAGATGGCTGCTGCGGCAAAGTCGCCCCAGAGGTAGTTTTGCGGGTGTAAATACTGTTGCATACCTACTGCAAGCGTGTAGTTATCAACATCTCGTAACAATAAGGATGCAACCGGTACTTCGATAATGCTTGAGATAAACGAGAGGATAAATACAACTGCCAAAATCGGTACGGAAAGCGGTAGTAAAATTAAGCGGAAAGTTTGCCACGGGCTTGCTCCGTCGAGGGCTGCGGCTTCTTCAAGCGATTTATCAATAGTTTCAAAATAACCTTTGATTGTCCAAACGTGCATTGCGATACCGCCTAAGTAGGCAAAGATTACTCCGCCGTGCGTATTTAAACCTAAGAATGGAATGTAATCGCTTAGACGATCAAATAAGGCATATAACGCGACTAATGAAAGTACTGCCGGAAACATTTGGAAAATTAACATCGATTTCAGTAATAAACTTTTACCGGCAAAACGCAAACGAGCAAAAGCATACGCAGCAGTGGTTGAAAGTGCGAGGGTAATTAATGCCGTAATCCCTGCGACTTTGACGGAATTCCATAGCCAAAGTAAAACAGGGAATGGCGGTGGGGTTATACTTCCGTCTGCATGAGTAACACTAATGCCTAAGGCGAGTTTCCAGTGTTCAAGTGAAATTTCATTTGGGATCAATTCACCGATTGCTAGGTTTCCGGGACGTAATGAAATCCCGATAATCATCAGCATCGGGAATAAGATAATTGCACAAAAACAGATTAGAAAAAGATGCGTGGAAAATAAACGCAATTTCATTGATTTAGGTTGAACAATAGCCATAGTTGATATCCTCTTTGCTCCTTCTTCGTGTGTAGAAGGAGCAACGTCAATTAATCTTGTGATAATTTCGTCATTCTGATTTGGAATAATGCTAATCCGCTTACTAGCAAGAAGATGATGACGGCGATTGCAGCCGCTAAACCAAAATCTTGCGTACCGCTACCTTCAAAGGCAATACGATAAGTGTAACTGACCAGTAAATCGGTATGACCAGCCGGTGTTGTTGTACCTACCATATTTGGGCCACCGTTGGTCAATAACTGGATTAATACAAAGTTATTAAAGTTAAAGGCGAAGCTGGCAATCATTAACGGCATAAGCGGTTTAACCAATAAAGGCATAGTAATTTTCGTGAAATTTTGCCATACGCTTGCACCATCAATTGCAGACGCTTCATATAAATCTTGCGGAATTGCTTTTAGCAAGCCCATGCAGACAATCATCATATACGGGTAGCCTAACCAAGTATTCACAATCAGTAACATTGCCTTAGCTAAGAACGGATCATTAAACCATTCCGGACGGATATCGAAGAGCTGATTCAGAATGAGGTTGATTTCACCGAAACTTTGATTAAATAACCCTTTAAAAACTAAGATAGAAATAAAGCCCGGTACAGCGTAAGGTAATATGAGTAACAGGCGATAAATCGCTTTACCTTTTAATGCTTCCCATTGCACTAGAGAAGCAAAAATCATCCCGAGTAATGTAGTAAAAACAACGGTTAAAAGGGCAAAAATAACCGTCCAAATAAAGATTTTAATAAATGGTTCTTGAACGCCGTCATCCGTTAAAATTTTAATGAAGTTTTGCCAGCCTACTGAAACGGTATAACCCGGCTCTAATCGATTGCCTGTAAAATTACCGTGTTCGTCAATTGGTTGGAAAAATCCGATCTCATTATTTGGTTTATAGCGCTCACCATTTTCATGGTTAGTTAAAATTTGGTTTTGTTCATCAAACGTATAACGAGCTTTTTGTTCAGCAAATTGGCGAAGCGAACTCATAGTGACAATTTGCTCATTAGGCAGTAATACTTTTATCGCTTGTAATTTAGTGCGGTTTTGAGTGATTGTTTTTAGTTGTGCTGTTGATATATTCGGAAATTGTTCTACTTCAGCGACACTTAATTCGCTAGGAAGAACCTCCAATACAAGCGGTTCAGAAAGATAATTTTTTTGCGAATTCGGATTACTTAATGCAATTTGATACTGATTTTCGCTTGTTTGTAACAATTTGAAATTCAAATGATCGCCTGCTGCGTAAGTCTGATTTTGTAATTGGCGGACGACTTGTTCAAAGTTAAGTTGATTGGATCCGCTATAATTTGTAAAGGCGATAACGACAGTACAGATTAACGGGAATAACACAAAAATCCCCATAGCAGAAACGCCAGGGTAAACATAGCGCCAACGATAAGTTGATTGATTTGAAAAAATATAGATCCCTGTGGTCACAACAACTAAAACAAGTAAGGCAAAGAGAATTTCGCCTTGTAGATAAATGGTGAACACGAGGTAGAAAGAAAGCAGATAGAGTAATCCGATAAATAGACGTTTAGCCCAAAGTTGAGAAGGGGGCATTGTATCTGATGTTGGCATAGTGTTTCCCCTGTAAATTGATAAGCTGGAGGTATAGGACGCCTCTAATAGGCGTCCTAACAGTGAGGTTAGCAAAAGTTATTCTTTTTCAATTTTTGCCTGTGCTTCATCAAGTGCTGCTTTTACAGATTGACGACCGCTTGTCGCATTGCCAATAGCTGCTTTTTCTGAATACCAGAAACGGCTCATTTGTGGAATGTTTGGCATAATTTCGCCGTTTTCCGCATTCGCCATCGTTGCAGCAATACGAGGATCTTTGGCAAGTTTTTCTTGGAAAGATTTTAATGCAACAGCACCTAATGGCGCGTCTTTGTTGACGGTTGTGAGTCCTTCATCGGTTAATAAGTGATTTTCTAAGAATTCTTTTGCTAAGTCTTGGTTAGGACTAGAGGCATTCACTGCAGCACTTAATACCCCAACAAATGGTTTAGAGGCTTTGCCATTGAGCGTCGGAAGAACGGCTACGCCGTAGTTGATTCCGCTTTTCTCAATATTTGCCCAAGACCACGGACCATTAATAGTTAAAGCGGTATTCCCTTTATTAAATGCTGCTTCCGAAACAGCATAGTCCATATCGGCGTTAATTACTTTTTTATTTACTAAATCAACAACGAATTGTAAGCCTTTTTGCGCACCTTCATTATTTACACCAATATCTTTAACATCATAGCCGTTTGGTGTAAATTTGAATGCATAAGCGCCTTGAGACGAAATAACCGGCCATGTGAAATAGGGTTCTTGTAAGTTCCACATAATGGCACTTTTACCTTTAGCTTTTAATTCTTTATCAAGTTTCTCTACTTCTTCCCATGTTTTTGGTGGTGTCGCAACTAAATCTTTATTATAGATTAATGAAATCGCTTCAATCGCAATTGGGTAAGCAATTTGTTTACCGTTATATTTATTCGCATCCCAACCGATGTCAGATAATTTTGCTTTAAATTCAGCACTTGGTTTTACTTCGGCTAATAAACCGGCTTGAGCGTAGCCACCGAAACGGTCATGGGCGAAGATAATCACGTCAGGACCATCGCCGGTTGAAGCAACTTGTGGGAATAATTCTTCTAATTTCCCCGGATGTTCTACTGTCACTTTAACACCGGTTTCCGCTTCAAACTTTTTACCTACTTCGGCTAAACCGTTATAACCTTTATCTGCACTAATCCAGATATTGAGTTGACCTTCCACAATTTTTGCATTGACACCTTGAGCAATACAAAGTCCTGTTAATACAGCTAATGCGGTTTTAGTGAGTTTTTTCATAGGATTTTCCTCATTTAATTTTAGAGATAGACTGACTTTCCAGTCTTTTACGCAGAGTATAATAAAGAATTTACCCATCATTTCATCATCCCCCATCCTCCTCCCCATAACCGAATTTATTGATGTAGCTCACAGATTTTGGGGAAATCCCAATTTTTTGTGAATATGATCACAAAATTTCAGGTATTTTTTGTGATCAAATTCACAAAAAAACAAGAAAAAATGGAATAAAAACATTGAGTTGCGGAAAGAAAAAATTTACTGAAAGTATGATGTGGAAAAAAGAGAAATACGTAAACTACGTAACAAATTTCAAGCGAGAGGGATAAAAAAATGACAGATGTTCGATTAGTAAACGTATGCAAATCGTATGGCAATGTACATATTTCTAAAGATGTTAATTTAGAAATTAAAGACGGCGAATTTGTTGTTTTTGTCGGCCCGTCAGGCTGTGGTAAATCAACCGTATTACGAATGATTGCTGGCTTGGAAGAAATTACCTCCGGTGATTTATTTATCGGGGATAAACGAATAAATGATGTACCGCCGGCAAATCGAAATATCGGTATGGTATTCCAATCTTATGCCCTCTATCCCCATCTTTCTGTTGCAGAAAATATGTCGTTTGGTTTGAAACTCGCCGGAGCAAAAAAAGAAGAAATTGACCAGCGAGTTAACCAAGTCGCGGAAATTCTGCAACTCGCTCATTTACTAAATCGCAAGCCGAAAGAATTGTCGGGCGGTCAACGTCAGCGTGTTGCAATTGGGCGTACCTTAGTCTCACAGCCCGAAGTGTTTTTATTGGATGAACCGCTTTCAAATTTAGATGCGGCATTACGTGTGCAAATGCGTGTAGAAATCTCAAAATTACATAAAAAACTTGGCAGAACAATGATTTATGTAACGCATGACCAAATCGAAGCAATGACGCTCGCTGATAAAATTGTTGTTTTACAAGCGCTTTCTGCAGGCAGCAATCTTACAACGAACGTTGCTCAAGTGGGTAAGCCATTAGAGCTTTATCATTACCCAGCAAATCGTTTTGTGGCGGGTTTTATCGGATCACCTAAGATGAATTTCTTACCGGTACGAGTGATTGATGTACGAGAAGGTGGGGTAAAAATTGAATTACCGGACTCAACCCATTTGAATTTCTGGGTACCGGTTGAAAGTGGTGGCGTAAAAGTAGGAGATAACCTTTCATTAGGTATTCGTCCGGAACATTTATTACCGTGTGAAAAAAGTGAAGTTTGTATTTCCGGCATGGTAAAAGTGGTAGAACAATTGGGTAATGAAACGCAAGTTCATATTGAAATGCCACCGATTAAACAGAGTCTGGTCTATCGCCAAAATGACATTGTATTAGTGAAAGAAGGTGATTCAATGTCGATTGGTATTAATCCGAATCGTTGTCACCTTTTCCGAGAAGATGGCACGGCATGTAAACGTTTATTTGTCGAGCAAGGCGTATAAATGTTCTTAAGGGTTTCCCTTAAATTTTAATAATGAAAAAAACTGTCTGAAAAGAGAAAGGAGTTTCCTATGAACCTCAATAAAACGATGTTAGCAACTTTAGTTTCAAGTGCTTTACTTTCAACCAGTGCATTAGCGGTTGATTTCCACGGTTATGCACGTTCCGGTATTGGCTGGACTTCAGGTGGTGGCGAGCAATCGGCATTTACTGTGAATGGTGGCGGTTCTAAATACCGTTTAGGTAATGAAGCAGAAACTTATGCGGAATTAAAATTAGGTCAAGAGCTTTATAAAAACGGTGAGAAATCTATTTATTTAGACTCTAACGTTGCTTATTCGGTGAATCAACAAGTGGACTGGGAAGCAACTAATCCTGCACTTCGTGAAATTAACGTACAGTTCAAGAACTTCGCTGACAGCTTACCGGGCGCTACTTTATGGGCTGGTAAACGTTTCTACCAACGTCACGATGTACATATGAATGACTTCTACTACTGGGATATTTCAGGCCCGGGTGCGGGGGTTGAAAATATTGATGTCGGTTTCGGTAAACTCTCCTTAGCGGTAACTCGTAATACTGAAAAAGATGGTGCGTATAGTTGGAAATATGATCCAATGACTAAAAAATGGCAAAGTAGCCAAGATAAAAATAAAGACGTTTATAACGATGTATTCGATATCCGTTTAGCCGGTCTTGAAACGAATAAAGACGGTTCATTAGAAATCGGTTTTGACTTTGGTAATGCGCATACTAAAGATGGTGCAATCTATGAAAAAGATGCGACTAAACGTGGCTATATGGCAACTATTGAGCACACTCAAGGTAACTTCTTCGGCGGTTTTAATAAATTTACCGCACAGTATGCTAAAGATGCAATGACATCATGGAGTACAGGTCACTCACAAGGCGGTTCTGCAAATAATAAAGGCGATATGCTTCGTTTAATTAACCAAGGTGTTGTACAAGCAAGCGATAAAGTAGAAGTAATGTATGCGTTAATCTACGAAAAAACAGACTTAGATAATAAGCGAGGTAAAACTTGGTACTCAGCAGGTATTCGTCCGATGTATAAATGGAACGATACAATAAGCACCTTATTAGAAGTAGGTTATGACCGTATTAAAGATCAAGCAAGCGGTAAGAAAAATGATCTAATGAAATACACCATTGCGCAACAATGGCAAGCGGGTAGTAGCATTTGGGCTCGCCCTGCAATCCGTGTATTCGGCACTTACGCACACTGGAATGACAAATTTAACACGGCAAATCGCACAGACGCTGGTTATAAAGCGAAAGACGGCGAGTTTATCGGCGGTGTTCAATTTGAAGCATGGTGGTAATTGAGCCATTTGGGGCGTATGTATTACGCCCCTTTATACGATGTAACAGATAATTTTTTAGAGAGGCATTTATGAAAACCAAAATTGCAGCATTTTTATCAAGTGTTTTATTTGCATCGGTTGCTATGGCAACTACGCCATCAAAAACAGAGCTAAGCCGTTTTGGTTGGCAAGATGTGACTTTCTCACAAAAGGTTGTTAATAAACTTTCAGAAAAACAAATCCGTACATTTAGCCAAACGTTGGCAGGCACAAATAGTGCGGTAGTCGGTTATAAAATTCCGGCAAATCAAGGCACCGTGAAGATTAAAATCAGCAGTTTAGTGGTAGATAATAAACATATTTTTGTACCGAATGTTTTAGTTCTGGATGCGAATTTTAATGAATCGCTAACATACCCCGCTTCGCAATTTAAAGTCGTGGAAGAGCGTGGTTTTGAAGGCGGGCAAATTCAAGCGGAATTAAGTTTAACGCCGGCAATCGGACAAGATTTTATTTATTTACTGATCTACACCACTGAAAAGGATCTTGCTGGCCAAACGACATTTACTCATCCAGTAAAATTATATGAAAAAGCAAAAGGTAATCAACCACCCGCAATTGCAGATTTACAAGTAAAACACACTAATTCAGGGCAAATTCAAATTAATGTAGATGGTGTTCAGAGTACTCAATTTGTCGGTCTAGGTAATGTAGCTAATGGCGGCGTGTTATTTGAAGCGAAACCGACTGTTAGTCAAACGGTAGGAGTGGAAGTACAGGCGGTTAAAAATCCACAAAGAAATGCAAAACAGAAAGCAGTAGAGAAAACCACAGAACAATACTTTAATGAAGCGGTTATGCAGGCATTAAAAAATAATGATATTAGTAAAGCGATGAATTTAGTAAACGAAGCGGAGCAACTCGGGCTTTCTTCGCCGCGTCAAATTTTCTTAAAACAAGTTTCTGCTAAAAAATAGATGTTTTTTTCTTTCTCCTTTTGCCACTGAATTTTCAGTGGCCTTTTTATTTCCACTAACTAAATAAGGAGAAAATTGTTAGAATCTCCATATCGTATGTAATGGAGGAAAAATGCAAGCGACATTTTCAAGATTGATTCCAACTAAACTCATTTCTAATAAAGTCAATCGAACCACAAAAGCGACAGAAACCGTTGAACGAACATTACTCTTAAATGAATTAAATCGGGCTGAATTTTACCCGATGACGCTTGTTATTGCACCGGCAGGTTATGGTAAAACAACACTGGTTTGCCAATGGAAAGAAAAACAATTAGCGAAAAACCAACGTATCGGTTGGTACTCACTTGACGAAAGTGACAATAAAACTGAACAATTCTCCGCTTATTTTACCGCAGCACTCTCGCAAGCGACCGACCTCTCTTTTTCCGGAATTGTTTACCAAAATAATTTGGTAGATTATTTCTCTCAGTTATTGATTCAGCTTTCTCAGGTGCGTAGCCACTTTTACTTAGTGATAGACGATTATCACCATATTGAAAATAGTGAAATTCACGATGCGCTTCGTTTTTGGTTAAAGCATCAACCACAGACGATGAGCCTGATTGTCTTATCACGTTTAACCCCTCCGTTAAGTATTACTAATTTACGAATTCATGAGCAACTATTAGAAATTGATGTGCATCAGCTGGCATTTACGCCGACCGAAACCCGCCAATTTTTAGCATTAAAATTTAATGAGCCACTCACAGACGATGAAGTATTTTCGCTTTGTGATCGGGTTGAAGGCTGGGCAACGGCATTACAATTAGTCAGTTTTGCGGTGAAACAAAATCCTGAATTATTGCGTTCGCCGGAAAAATTATTTGCTAAGCTCAATCAACAACATATTGCCGATTATCTGAATGAAGAAGTATTCCATTACGTTGAGCCGGAAATTAAGTTATTTATGCAACGCTGTGCGATTTTACGTTCGATGAATGAAAAATTAGTACTTGCTCTCACTAAAGATGAAAATGGCGTAAAAAAACTCGATGAATTAGAAAAAATGGGGCTTTTTATTCAACGGATCTTGCATGATGATGATGAAATTTGGTGGAAATTTCATCCGATCTTAGCATCTTATCTTGCGCAAAGTTGTCGTTTAGAACTGCCGTGTGAATGGCAAGAGCTACATAAAATTGCAGCGATGATGTGGCTGAAATTAGGATATGGATCCGAGGCGCTTTATCATGCGCAGATGTTGGAAGATTCTCAAACGCTTTATACCATTTTACAAGAACATGGTTGGTCGTTATTTCATCAAGGTCAGCTTAAGTTATTGGAAGACTGTTTGGCATTACTTTCAGCGCAGCAACTTTGGCAAGATTCAAACTTAGTGCTGTTAAAAGCGTGGCTTGCACAGAGCCAGCACCGTCATCAAGAAGTATCGGGTATTTTGCAAAAATTTCAGCCAAATCAACCGCTTGTTGCCGATTTACAAGCACGTTTTGATGCACTAAAAGCACAGGTAGCAATTAATGAGGGCAATGATGAGCAGGCCTATAATTTAGCAAAACAGGCACTTGTTCATCTGTCGTCCGATTTCGGTTATGCACAAATTGTTGCAAATTCCATTATTGGAGAAGCACAACATTGCCGTGGTTATTTGAAAGAGGGTTTGGCTCAAATGCAGAAAGTGGAGAAAATGGCATTAGAGCAAAGGGCCTATCATCAATGGTTATGGTCGAAGCTGCAACAAGCGGAAATTTTATCGGCACAGGGCTTTTGGCAGTCTGCCTATGATTTGCTGAAAGACACCACTTTGCAAGCGCAGCATTTACACCAAATTCCGATGCATGAATTTCTATTGCGTTTAAAAGGACAAATCTTGTGGGAATGGCATCATTTAGACCAAGCGGAAGCGATGACGAATGCCGGTATTGAAGTCTTAGAAAAAGAGGGCGAACAAGCGCATTGTTTGGCATTGTTGGCAAAGGTTTCGCTGACTAAAGGCGATTTAAATAATGCCGGACGTTTGATAGAACAATGTCGTAATTTAATTATTGCTCAGGCGGTGCATTGGGATTGGCGTTCAACTTTTGACGAAGTACAAATGCTGTATTGGCAAATCAGTGATGATAAGTCACATTTGGAAAGTTGGTTGACGCAAGTCAGTTTTCCGGAACAAGACAATAATCACTTTTTACAACGCCAATGGCGAAATATTGCTCGTTGTTATTTGTTACAGGATAATTTTGAACAAGCGTTGAATATTTTGAATCGCCTGTTACAAACTTCTGCGACCTTTAATTTGATCAGTGATACGCAACGAGCGCTGATTTTGCGTAATCGAGTATTTTATCGCCAAGGTAGAATGGATCTGGCTCAAAAAGATTTGATCCGAGCGTTAAATCTAACTCAACAAACCAATTTTATCAGTGCTTTTGTGATTGAAGGTGATTTGATGGCGCAGCAAATCCGTCAGTTGTTACAAATCAATGTGTTGGATGAGCTTTCGACCCACAAAGCGCAATTTATTTTGCGGAGTATTAACCAGCACAATCGCCATAAATTTGCGCATTTTGATGAGGAATTTGTCGCTAACTTGTTGAAGAATCCACAAGTACCGGAGTTACTTAAAATTAGCCCACTTACAGCGAGAGAATGGCAGGTGCTCGGTTTAATTTATTCAGGCTACAGTAATGAACAGATTTCACAAGAATTGGTGGTGGCGATAACCACGATTAAAACGCATATTCGTAATCTGTATCAAAAAATCGGTGTGGCAAATCGTAGTGAAGCGATTGAATATACACGCAGTTTATTGAGAATGATGGGATATAGTTAATTTTCACGAAAAATACATTCGCTAATGATAACTCTCTTTTTGTGGGAGAAAGATGGGAAAATTTGCAAAATTTCGTATATTTTTAACCGCTTACCCCTCTCCCTGATTTTTCTTCTAAATGAAGAAAAATCTGTCCCTCGCCCACAAGGGGCGAGGGTTATTTCTTTCGTTATTTTTTCCAAATTCTGGTTTGGTAATCACGAATTGAGCGATCTGAGCTAAAGCTGCCGAGACGAGCGGTATTCAGAATCGTAGATTTTAACCAAGCGGTCTGATTTTGGTAACGTTTTGCAACTTCTTGTTGTGCTTCACGGTAGCTGGCAAAATCGGCTAATACGCAGAAATAGTCTTTGTTTAGCAAATCATAAACCAATGGTTCGAAGATTTCTTGATTACCACCGGCAAATGAGCCGTCCGCTAACGCATCAATCGCTTTACGTAATACTTCGTCTTGTTCGTAATATTCACGAGCAACATAGCCTTTTTCTCGTAATTCACGTACTGATTCAACCGTATGACCGAAAATCACCACGTTTTCCTCGCCGGCAAATTCGGCAATTTCCACATTCGCACCGTCAAGCGTACCTAAAGTAATCGCTCCGTTTAGGGCTAATTTCATATTACCGGTACCGGATGCTTCTTTACCTGCAAGGGAAATTTGTTCGGAAACATCCGCCGCCGGAATGATTTTTTCCGCCAGACTTACACTGTAATTAGGTAAAAATGCTACTTGTAATTTACCTTGCATTTCCGGATCGTGATTGATGACGTGCGCCACATTATTAATCGCTTGAATAATTTGCTTCGCCATAAAGTAGCCCGGAGCTGCTTTGCCGGCAAAAATAAAGACGCGTGGCACAAATGGCATATCCGGATTGGCTTTCAGCTCTTGATAAGTGGCGATGATATTTAATAAATTGAGGTGCTGACGTTTATATTCGTGGAAGCGTTTAATTTGTACGTCAAAGATCGCATTTTGATTCACTTGGATACCCAGTGTTTCTTCAATCACTTGTGCCAGCGCCTGTTTATTTTGTTGCTTAATCTCAGCGTAAGCGGTCTGAAATGCCGAATTTTCTGCAAGCGGTTTGATTTGACGTAACAGCTCTAAATTTTGTGTCCAGTCGCCTTCAATATGTTGATCGAGTAAGGCACTTAATAACGGGTTAGCTTGACGGATCCAACGGCGTGGAGTGATACCGTTCGTCACATTATGGAATCTGCCGTTAAATAATTTCGCATAAGCAGGGAATAAATCGCTAATCACTAAATCCGAGTGAATTTGTGCCACACCGTTAACCGCAAATGAACCGACTACGCAAAGGTTAGCCATACGTACACGGTTATTAGCGATAATTGCTGTTTCGTCCCATACGTTGGCTAATTCATCTTCACTAAAACAGGCTTTGACTTGTTGGTAAAGTTCAAGGTTGATGCGTTCAATGATGATCAAATGACGAGGTAATAGTTTAGCAACAAGGTTTTGATCCCATTGTTCTAGTGCTTCTGGTAACAAGGTATGGTTGGTATAAGCGAATACTTTTGAACAGATTGACCAAGCTTTTTCCCAACTGTAACCGTATTGGTCGAGTAATAAGCGTATTAATTCAGGAATCGCAATCGCAGGGTGAGTATCATTTAATTGAATCACTTCAAATTCAGCTAATTGATCAAGCGTTCTGCCTTTTGCTAAATGGTTTTTGAGAATATCTGCGACTGAACAAGCACAATGGAAATATTGTTGCATTAGGCGCAGTTCTTTACCGTTTTGGTGGTTATCATTCGGGTAAAGCACTTTGGTAATTTTTGACGCATCAATTACCATTGATTCCGAATCTAAATACTCGCCGTCATTGAATTTTGCTAAATCAAAAGCGGTTTCACTGTAGCCTTGCCATAAGCGTAACGGTTGTTGTACGCCTTTATAACCGACTACCGGTAAATCAAATGCTTCACCGTAAATTGTCCATGCCGGTTGCCATCTGTATTTATCGCCGGTAATGTGACGAACTTCGCCAGCAAAGCCAACTGCTTGGCGGAAATCTGCACGGTGTGACTGTAATGGGAAGAAATCACGTCCCCACGCATCGCCTTCTTCATATTGTCTGCCCGCCCAGTCAAAACTTTGTTTGAATAAGCCGTATTGATAATGTAAGCCATAACCGACCGCCGGTTGTGCGATACTTGCCATTGAGTCTAAATAGCACGCTGCTAAGCGTCCTAATCCGCCGTTACCGAACGCCGGATCGGTTTCTTGTTCTAAAATATCGACTAAGGTTTTGCCGTATTTCGCCACTTCATCTACTACATATTGGTATACGCCGAGATTCTGTAAGTTATTGCCGAGTAAGCGCCCGACTAAAAATTCCATTGAAAGGTAGTTAACCTTACGGGTATCTGCAAGCGGTGTGTTTTTAGGGAAAAATTGCAAAGCGGCTTGGTGTGCGACTTGTGCCACCAGCTGATACCATTGTTGTTCGGATAATTGAGTTGGATTTAAAGAACGTTCTTCGCAGTAAGCTTGTAAACTGCGGTCAAATAATGCTGAAAATTGTGCCGTGATCGCCATACATTTTCTCCAGAGTGAAAGTAAGAAATCTTTCGCTATTATCAAAAAGCCATGAAATAAAAAAATCCTCCCCGCTAAAATTAGTCAGGGAGGATTTAGTAGTAGGACTAGCTTGATTGCTGTTCTGTCGCGTTTTTATCTTGTGATTTTGCCGGTTTCGGTTCTTTTTCAGGATCGAATTTCACTACCGGCACGCAGCCACGGCAAGCACCTTGGTTTACTCCGAGTTCTTCACAAAATTTATCATATTTTGCCAGCATTTTTTTGAACCAGCTTTGTGATGTATCTGACGATTTACCAGACATAGTTCACCTCATCAAATTTGCAAAAAAATTGCAAAATTTAACCGCTTGTTAGTCGCGGAAGTTATTAAATTGGAATGGTTGACCAAGTTCTGCGCCTTTTACTAGCTGGATTGCTGCTTGTAAATCATCACGAGATTTACCGGTTACACGCACTTGCTCGCCTTGAATTTGAGTCTGAACTTTAATTTTTGAATCTTTGATCAATTTTGTGATCTTCTTCGCCATTTCGGTTTCAATACCCTGTTTAAGTTTGATCTCTTTTGAGTAAAGTTTGCCGTGGTGTTCCGCTCCACTTGGAATATCAAGTGAGTTGTGTTCAATGCCACGTTTTACACAAGAACCGATTAAAATCTCGATTAATTGCTCTAATTGGAAATCAGACTCGGTGGTTAATTTAATGCTTTCGTTTTTTTCGTTAAGCTCAATAATCGCTTCAACGCCACGAAAGTCATAACGTGTGCTTAAAACACGGCTAGCATTTTCAACGGCGTTACGCACTTCGTGCATTGTAATTTCAGAAACAATATCAAAAGATGGCATTTTTTATTCCTCATTATTGAAAACTACGGCTAACACAGTTTGCATTAGCCTAGTTGGATGATACATAGAGATTTTTCGCATTAAGCAGCACGCACAATGCGCTCAAGTCGCCAAAGTTTATCACAAATTTTGCCTGTTCTTGAACTTTTGGTTTGGCATGTAATGCAACTCCGAGAGCAGCGCTTTTGATCATCAGTAAATCATTTGCCCCGTCACCAATCGCTACCCATTGCTGCTGTGGAATTTTAAATTGTTCACCTAATCGGGTTAAGGTTTCTGCTTTATATTGTACATCTACCACTTTTCCTAACACCACGCCGGTTAATTCACCGTCAATAATTTCTAACTGATTCGAAACCGCATAATCTAATTGATATTTCTCTTTTAAATAATCAGCGAAATAGTCAAAGCCGCCCGAGGCAATTGCAAGTTTCCAACCGTATGCTTTTAGCTCACTGACCATTTGTTCAAAACCGTCCATCAGCGGTAGTTTTTCTCGTACGGTTTGTAAAATGCTTTCCGGTGCATTTTCCAGCGTACCAACCCGTTTACGTAAACTTTGCTCGAAATCCAGTTCACCGCGCATGGCACTTGCGGTGATTGCCGAGACGATTTCACCGGAACCTGCAAGCTTAGCGATCTCATCAATACACTCGATTTTGATTGCAGTAGAGTCCATATCCATAACCAATAAGCCAGCTTCTGCAAGATTCGGCACAATTGCTAGATCCGCTACATCGGCTGCTATTTGGCTTGCTGCTTCTCGTAAATCACAGGCGGTCACATTTGTCTCAAAAAATGCAAGGCTATAGCCTAAATAGACTGCTTGCTTTACACATACTGCACCGGTTTGCGCTGAAAATTGCTGAATGTGTTGTTCGTTTAGTTGCTTGGCAAAGATAAAAATGGTGTTTGGCATAGTGTTCTCTTTTTAATAGACATTTTGGAATTGTACATAGATAATACGTGTTCGAATTATCTATTATCGACTATTTATTAGCAATTAATCTATGTATTTACCCCGTGAAAAACTCGTGAAAATCGGTTTACTTGCTGGCATTAGCGCATTATGCATAATGGTGGTGAGTGTGATTTTAAGCGGTGTTAACCAGTTTAAATTAGGTTCACAACTGGCGAGTGTAAACCAAGTTTCCAATCTTTCGCATTTATTGGTGCGTCAGCAAGCGAATTTGTTTTCGTTGATGTTGGTGAAAAATGTAAGAAATGAAGATTTGATCGAAGCGTTGGATACGTTCTCGAAAGAAGATTTTGTGATTGATGCCAGTTTGTATTCACCGTCAGGCACTTTGATTGCCCAAAGCCATAATGCTTTAGAACTTAAGTCGTTACTCAAACAAGACAATACGAAAGAGAATGCTCAGCAGCTAGCAACTCAACAAATTGTAGAACCGATTTTTTCTCAGCAAGATTTAGTTGGCTTTTTGCGTGTGACATTTGATGCGCAATATGGGCAAACGACCAAAAGTAAAGTGGAGCGTATTTTCCATCAGCTATATGGTCAACTGATTATTTTAGTCTTGGCAGGCATCTTGCTCGCAAGTAGTTACCATTATTTCTTCCGCCGTAAAAGTGTGGTGATGCATTCGCCGATTAAGTTACCGACAACCACGACTAAGACCCAAACCCAGCGTTTTCATTCGCGCCGCCGTACATTTAGACGTAAGTAATCGCTTGGAAATGATTGTAATTTAGGCTGATGAGAGTATAATAACTCCCGTTTTTTTATTTATATCCAAACCCTAATTTAAAGAGGAATCAATGGCTAAAGAAGATTGCATTGAGATGCAAGGTACAATTTTAGAAACCTTACCAAATACAATGTTTCGTGTGGAATTAGAAAACGGTCACGTTGTTACCGCACATATTTCAGGTAAAATGCGTAAAAACTATATCCGTATTTTAACCGGTGATAAAGTAACGGTAGAAATGACGCCATACGATTTAAGCAAAGCACGTATTATTTTCCGTGCACGTTAATTAAAGGCTTAAAACAAAAAACGGAAGTTGAGAAATCAGCTTCCGTTTTTTGTTTATCCCATTTGACTTAAGGTCGTTTTATTTTTACTTTGTGTAACATTTATTTCCACATCACACACCGGTGTTCTCCGTGTATTCTGTGGTTAATTATAAACACTATTTTTCAATAATCGCTTCCGCACACGCAAAAGCGGACGACCATGCCCACTGGAAATTATAGCCACCGAGCCAGCCGATCACATCCAACACTTCGCCGATAAAATAAAGCCCTTCGGTATGTTTCGCTTGCATCGTTTTGGACGAAATAAAATCGGTATCTACACCACCCATTGTGACCTCGGCGGTGCGGTAGCCTTCCGTTCCGTTGGGTAAAAATTGCCAATGGTGAATCAGTTGATCTAACTGAGCTAATTCCGCTTTGCTTAGCTGAGCAATCACATTATCTTTGAAATCACCTTGTTCCAACCAAAGCTCGACTAATTTTTTCGGTAAGTAACGACTTAATACGGTTTTTAACTGTAATTTCGGCGAAGATTGACGCAATTCACTTAAAATTGTTGAAATGTCATCAGAAGGTAACAAATCAATTTCTACCGTTTCACCCAAGTCCCAATAATTAGAAATTTGCAAAATTGCTGGGCCGGATAAACCTCGATGAGTAAACAACATTTGATTACTAAAACTTTGCTGCCCACAAGTGGCGCGAATCGGTAACGCAATGCCGGAAAGTGTCGCAAAATGTTTGTCCGAGTCTTTCCAAGTAAAAGGCACAAGGCTTGCTCGTGGTGGAATCACCGGAATATTGAATTGTTCTGCAATTTTATAACCGAATGGGCTAGCGCCTAACGCTGGCATAGATAAGCCGCCGGTGGCGATGACTAAATGCTTGGTTTCAAAGGTTTCACTAGCGGTCTGAATTTGGAAATTTTTTGCAAATTTTTCGACAGAAATGACCGCTTGTCGTAAAAAGATTTCCACTTTGCCTTTGTCACATTCCGCTTGCAGTAAATCGACAATTTGCTGCGAGCTTTCATTACAGAATAATTGCCCTAATTCTTTTTCGTGGTAGCTAATCCCGTATTGTGCCACTAAAGCGATAAAGTCCCAGTTGGTGTAACGAGCCAACGCCGATTTTACGAAATGTTTGTTTTGACTGAGGTAATGATTTGCTGTGACTTCTAAATTAGTAAAGTTACAAAAGCCGCCACCGGACATTAAAATTTTGCGTCCGATTTTTTTACCTGAGTCTAAAACAGCGACTCGTTTGCCGGCTTGCCCTAGCTGTGCGGCACAGAATAAACCGGATGCACCGGCACCAATAATAACGACATCAAAATGTTGCATTAGAAATTTAATACCTTGTCTGCTTCGATTGTCCGATCCGCCAGTTCAATCAGTGTACCGATTTCTACACCGTCTGCCAGTGGTAATTCAGTAATGCCACGTGCATTGGTACAGGTTTTACAAAGTTTAACCGTTGCGCCCTGTGCGGTGAGAATTTCCAGCATTTATTGTAAGTTGTAGCCTTCCGCTGGATTTTGTTTTTTCAAACCTGCCGTGACGGAATCGGACATTAAGAATAATTTGATTTGAGCTTTATGCTGTTCTTGAATTTGTAGCGCTAAACGTAAACCGCTAAATAAAGATTCATTGCCGTAAGGCGCGGAGTTGAAGATAAAGAGGAGTTTTTGCATAAGTGTTCCTTTAAAAAGACGGAATACACAAAACAAGCGGTCTAATTTTGCATATTTTTTACCAAATTTGCTGCTTGTGTATTCCGTGATTAAGCGCTATTAGCCAACCCAAACAAATTTTGCGATAAATAGTAATGATACTACCGCAACAGATGGATTGATTTCTTTCCAACTACCGGTACAAGCCTTCATCACACAATATGAAATAAATCCGAATGCGATACCTTCTGTAATTGAATAAGTAAATGGCATCATTGCTGTGGTGATAAACGCCGGAGTCGCTTCGGTTAAGTCATCCCATTTCACTTCAATTAAATTTGAAGCCATTAAAATGCCCACGAAAACTAATGCACCGGCAGTTGCATAAGCCGGAACTACACCAGCAAGCGGTGAGAAGAAAATGGTTAATAAGAATAAGATACCTACGGTTACCGCAGTCAAACCGGTACGACCGCCAACGGATACACCTGAGCCACTCTCAATATAAGTACTGATTGCTGACGTTCCCATAAATGAACCTGCCATTGCTGCAGTACTGTCCACTAATAACGCTTGTTTCATACGAGGGAAGCGACCTTGTTCATCGGCAAAACCGGCTTTGGTGGTTACCGCAATTAATGTACCTGATGAGTCGAATAAGTTTACTAACATAAAGGAGAAAATAATGCCGAGTAAACCAACATCTAACGCACCGGCAATATCCACCTGACCGACAACCGCATCTAAACTTGGCGGCATCGACATTACGCCGTTAAAACTTACCGCAGGGTCAAAGATTAACGCTAATGCAGTGACTACAGCGATAGAAATCAGTACGCCGGAGTGAATGCCTTTTGCGGCTAACACCACAATAATAAAGAAACCTAAAAGACCCATTAATACTTTTGGATCGTGCAGATCGCCCAGCGCAACAAGTGTTGCTGGATTTGCCACTACTAAGCCCATATTTTTAAAGCCGATAAGGGCGATAAATAAGCCGATGCCTGCACCGATACCGACACGTAAACCGAGCGGAATAGCCGACATAAACCAATAGCGAACTTGTAACACGGTTAATAAGAATAAACCGACCGAGCCTAAGAAAATTGCACCCATACCCACTTGCCATGAGTAACCTAATTTTTGTACCACCACAAAAGCGAAAAACGCATTTAAACCCATTGCCGGTGCAAGTGCGATAGGAAGATTACTGAATAAACCCATTGCAATCGTCCCGAATGCAGCGATTAAACAAGTGGTAACGAAAACCACTTGTGTATCCATACCGGCAACGCCAAGAATTGAAGGGTTAACGAACACGATATAAACCATAGTGAAGAAGGTGGTGATCCCCGCCACGATTTCTGTTTTGGCATTAGAGCCTTTTGCAGATAATTGGAACAAACGTTCTAACATAAGAACCTCAAATAAAAGGAAAGAAACCACGCAACAATTTACTTATTCCGTGGCGGATAAAATTAATATTCCAACACTAAGTTGAGCAGTTGAACTGCTAAAAACGCTAAGCTGAATTTTTGTTCATCAGCAACAGACCAAAATTGCACTTCGTTTTCCGATTTTGCTAATAATTGGCTGATTTGAAGTTGATTTTCTTCTTCGTTTTCACCGTTTTTAACCGGAGTCATTACGCTTTCTTCATGGAAATGTAACCAATTTTGTTGTTGCCATTCTGCGCTAACGCTCTCAACGTCTAATTGATATTCTGAATGTAAGCTTACCATTTGTGAAATACCGTAAAAGACCGGCGTTTGTACCGAATGGAATGTGGTGGAAGCGGTTAAATTTGGTAAAACTTTTGCAAGTTGTAATTCAAAAACACGAGAGAACGGTAAGTTTTTCTCTTCACCTTGCACGTTTGCCGGTACGGCATCAAATGCAATACGTTTCGCATTTTCATCAAGCGGAATACCGTTTAACAAACGAGCGGTTTGACCGGCAAGTTCTTTAACTTTTTCATCACCGAAATACGCTGCCGGTAATAAAGACGTGACAAAAATATGGCTTAATGGCTGAGCTAAGAATGGTTTGAGTGCTAGCGCCAATTGTGAAATCTGCGGGTTAGCCAGAGCAACGATATTACGTTCACGTAAGTTAGCGATGGCTTCATCATTAATACTCGGTACTACCACCGGCACGTTTGCAATTAATGCGGTAATGCCGTAAAGGTCGAGAACAATACAACCGGCTTGCACCGCTTGTGCCAAAATTTCGGCTTGCACCATTTTGCCAGCAAACAAAACGTGGCTGAAATCCGCCCAATTTACTTCATCCAGTGCAATTTGTTCAATCGCTTTACTACCCATATAAAGTGATTGTTCTTCACCAAAAGGTTCGATTTCAATGGCGGAAATATTGCCTAAACGCAAATCACTTTCTGCTAATGCTTCAAGTAATTTTGATGACAAGGTAAAATCAGCGGCAATCGCTAAACGGATATCTGATGTAATTAAATTAGACATAGGTGAGTTGCTCCTTTTTTATACGCGTGATTTAGCGTAACGCACACACAAGGGGAGTAATTGTACAATATTTTTAAGAGGAAAAACTAATGACCCCGGCAATAAATTTATTAAAAAAACAAAAAATTGCACATACGCTTCATCCTTATGAACATGATCCGAATAACACCAATTTCGGGCAAGAAGCGGTGGAAAAATTAGGTATTGATGCCAATCAGACATTTAAGACGTTATTGGTGGCGGAAAATGGTGATCAGAAAAAATTAGCGGTGATGGTTGTGCCGGTTTCGCATACGCTGAATTTAAAACGCGCAGCAAGTGCGCTCGGCGTGAAAAAAGTGGAAATGGCGGATAAAGATATCGCCCAGAAAACAACTGGTTATTTACTGGGAGGAATTAGCCCTCTAGGTCAGAAAAAACGCTTAACCACCGTGATTGACAGTTCCGCACAACAGTTTGCAACAACGTTTGTTTCAGGCGGTAAGCGAGGCTTAGACGTGGAGCTTGCACCGCAAGATTTGGCAAGTTTGTTAAATGCAACTTTTGCCGATATTAAAGAGTAACAAGCGGTTGATTTTGGACGGAATTTTGCAAAGCAAACAAAAAGTTATGCTTTCTGAAAAGTTCCGCAAATCCAATGTAAATTTAGGGTGTGTAATTTCCAAGACTAAATTAGTATGGTATAGTTCACATCTCATTAGTTAGTAGCGTCTCATTCTCAATTAGAATTATCTATTGGAATGATAGGCAAATATCTTTCGTGTGGAACAAATGGCAAAACAGGACGCAGATTGTATAACGTTAGATCTGTTCGCAACCGTGCCAAAAGTTGGGCGACCACGCACTAATCCTTTAAGTCGGGAACAACAAGTTCGAATTAATAAACGAAACCAGCTTCAACGAGATCGCTCGTCCGGGCTTAAACGTGTTGAATTAAAACTACATTCGGACTTAGTGCAGACTTTGGAAGAGGAAGCTTCCCAACGTGGAGTGACACGCGGACAGTTAATCGAAATTATTTTAAATGATTATATCGGCAACAATTTCGCCGACTTAGAAAAATAGGTAAATTCAAATGGCAGTGGTAGGTTTATTCTACGGTAGCGATACTGGTAACACAGAAAATATTTCAAAAATGATTCAGAAAGAACTTGGTGCGAATTTAGTGGATATTCGCGATATCGCGAAAAGTACCAAGGAAGATATTGAGGCTTACGATTTCTTATTATTAGGTATTCCGACTTGGTATTACGGCGAATCTCAAGCAGACTGGGATGACTTTATGCCAACTTTAAAAGAGATTGATTTTAGCGGTAAAGTTATCGGTATTTTCGGTTGTGGTGACCAAGAAGATTATGCGGAATATTTCTGCGATGCAATGGGAACTATTCGTGACGTAGTAGAACAAAATGGTGGAGTGATTGTTGGTCATTGGTCAACAGAAGGCTATAGTTTTGAAGTTTCACAAGCGTTAGTTGATGAAAATACATTCGTTGGTTTATGTATCGATGAAGATCGCCAACCGGAATTAACCAGCGAGCGTGTAAGCCGTTGGTGTAAACAACTTACTGAAGAAATGTGCTTAGATCAATTAGCATAGTAATTGAAGATACAAAGGGTGGCAGTTATGTCTGAAGAGAATACAAAACTTCTAAAAAGTGTTGGCTTAAAAGTAACCGAGCCTCGCTTAACCATTCTTGCGTTAATGCAACAACATCGCGATCAAATGCAGCACTTTTCTGCAGAAGATATTTACAAACTCTTATTGGAACAAGGTTCTGATATCGGCTTAGCAACGGTTTACCGTGTGCTAAACCAATTTGAAGAAGTTGATATTTTACTTCGCCATAACTTTGATGCGAACAAAGCGGTATTTGAGCTTAACGTAGAACAAGAACACGATCACATTATCTGTATGGATTGCGGCAAGGTATTTGAATTTAAAGATCCGGATATCGAGCGCCGTCAGCGTGAAATCAGTCAACAACATGGTATGGAATTAGCGACTCACAGCTTATATCTCTATGCTAAATGTAATGATATTGCGCATTGCGATTCGTCAAAAGATAAAAAATAATTGATTTTGAATCCGTGAAATCAGTAGATTTGTATGGATCTCTAGCAAAATATACCGAAGGTTTTTGAAACTTTCGGTTTTATGCTATCTAAAGGATGCTAAAAATCGCTTACAAGCGGTTATTTTTAGTTTGTTTTTTACAAAATTAAACCACTAAAGTTGTCGAGATAAACGATAGATATGACAGATGAAAATACTTTAAGCTCCGTGCCGGCAAAGGTACGTCAGCCTCGTAGAATTTCGCCATTTTGGTTGTTACCGATTGTTGCGTTTGCTATCGGGTGCTTGCTCTTTTTTCAGATTTTGAAAGAAAGAGGTGAAACAATTACGATCCGTTTTAACGAAGGGGATGGTATTACTGCCGGTAAAACGGTGATCCGCTACCAAGGCTTACAAATCGGTCAGGTAAAAAAAGTATATTTCGTAGATGATCTGAAAAAAGTAGAAGTGCAAGCTGAGATCAATCCGGAGGCTAAGAGCGTATTACGTGACGATACAAAATTCTGGTTGGTTAAACCGAGTGCCTCGATTGCCGGTGTTTCCGGATTGGATGCTTTGGTTTCCGGTAACTACATCACACTCTTACCGGGTGAAGGTAAAAGTGCGAATGAATTTATTGCGGAAGAAGAACCGCCAGCGGTGACGGTAACTGACGGTGATTTATTGGTTCGCCTGATCTCGAATGATCTAGGCTCGATTACGGTTGGGGCGAGTGTTTACTTCCGTAAAGTGCCGGTCGGGAGTATTGCCGATTACCGTTTTACCAGTGATCAGAAAAAAGTTGAAATTGATGTCGTTATTGATAAGAAGTATGCCAATCTTGTCAAACAAAGTTCACATTTCTGGAATATTAGCGGTATTAATGCCAATGTTGGTCTTGATGGCGTATCGGTAAATGTGGATAGCCTTGCTTCAGTTGTGCAAGGTGCGGTCGCCTTTGATTCGCCGGATGACTTGCAACAAGCGGAACAAGGACAAAAATTCCAATTATACGAAAATTTAAGTTCGGCAAAACGAGGTACGGAAGTTAAAGTGACTTTACCAATTATGCCGAATCTTAAAGTGAATGAAACGCCGGTATTCTTTCAGAATATACAAGTTGGGGTGCTATCGAACCTAGAGCTTTCAGTACCGCTTGATAACAATGAGGCATCAACACAAGCTGAAAACTCTCAAGAGAAAGGCATGATGAAAGGTACATTATTGATTGATCCTAATCATGTCGATTTATTGCGCCAAGGCAGTAAAATTTTACTAAAAGAGCCTAAATTTAATTTAAATAAAGAGCAAATTAGTAAGCTTAATGAGCTTTTCCGAGGAGTCTATTTCGATATTGAAGCAGGCAAAGGCGAGCCTAAACTTGAGTTTAATGTACAAAAAGAAGCTGATTATTTGCTTTCTCGCCCGAATTTACTGGCGTTAACCTTTACTGCGCCGCAATCGTATAGTGTGGATCAAGGGCAGGGGATTTACTATAACGACGTACAAATCGGTGAATTGCTGAAACGTAAGTTAACTTTGGATGGGGTAACTTTCCAAGGTATTATTTATCTACCATATCGCCATTTAGTTGCCGGTAACAGTAAATTTGTTGCGATTTCAAACTTAGACGTATCGATCGGTTTAGACGGAATGCGAGTACAAGCCGGTTCTCCAACTGACTGGTTAAAAGGCGGTATTCGATTATTAACGGATAAAGCGCAAGGCGAAGCTAAAAAGCAATATCCGCTTTATAAAGATGTCGAAAGTGCCGAAGCCGGTATTGTTGATGATCATAAAAAGACCACTTTAACCTTATCAGCTAATGATTTATCTGGTATTGATAAAGGTTCCGTTGTGCTTTATCGCAATTTTCAAATCGGTGAAGTGCTGAAAGTGCGTCCGCAAAAAAGTAAATTTGAAGTCGATTTATTTGTTGAACCGGCGTATTGCCATTTACTGAGTGACAAAAGTCGTTTTTGGATTGAACCGGCGGTGTCTGCCGAGCTTTCTATGAAAGGTTTGAACGTAGAAGCGGCACCGCTTATGCGCACTTTGAAAGGAGCAATCAGCTTTGATAATGGCGGCACTAAAGGCGATAAAACCTTATATGCCAGCCAAGCAAAAGCGACCTCAGGTAATACCCGTATTACCTTAATTGCGAAAGATGCCTCCAAACTTTCAAAAGGTATGGACATCAAATATATAGGGTTAACCATCGGTCAGATTGAATCGCTGGAATTGCAAAATGCAAAAAAACAGATAAAAGCGACCGCTTACATTGATAGCCAGTATTATGCCTTAGTAGCAAAAGAGGGCAGTCGATTTAGCGCTATCTCACCGGAAATTACCACCAGCGGTGTTAAAAATATTGATGCGGCGTTACAAAATTATATTAATGTCGATGCTGGGAGCGGCAAGCGCAAAACGCAATTTAATTTAAGCGATACCGATACCAATAAAACTATTTATGCGAATGGTTTCCCGGTGATTGTCGAAACTAGTGATGCACGTGGAATTGAGGTAGATGCGCCAGTGCTTTACCGAGGTATGCAAGTGGGGATCGTCAAACGTCTAAATCTAAGTGAATTAGGTGACAGAGTGATGATTCACTTGAGTATCGAAAGTAGATACCAACATTTAGTGCGTAATAATACAGAATTCTGGGCGGCTTCCGGTTATACCATAGATGTCAGCTTACAAGGAGTGAGTATGAATTCGGGCACCATGTCGCAGTTATTAAAAGGCGGTATTGAATTCTCAACCCCATCGGGCAGAGTGGTACAGCCGCAAGCGAAACCGAATCGTCATTTCTTATTACAACGTAAGATTCCGCAAGAAGCGCCTGAATGGGATCAAGGAATCACAGAATAATTTCAGAATATGGGGTAATTATCGTTACCCCCTTTAAATTTTAAATTGGAGTAAAAAATGCCTTTATTAGATAGCTTTAAAGTTGATCACACTCGTATGAACGCACCTGCTGTACGTGTTGCAAAAACGATGACCACCCCAAAAGGTGATACGATTACCGTATTCGATTTACGTTTTTGCCGTCCGAATATTGATATTTTACCGGTGCGTGGTATTCACACGATGGAACACTTATTTGCCGGCTTTATGCGTGATCATTTAAATAGCGAAAATGTGGAAATCATTGATATTTCACCGATGGGCTGCCGTACCGGTTTCTATATGTCGTTAATCGGTATGCCAAGCGAAGCGGATGTGGTTTCGGCATGGACTAAATCAATGGAAGATGCGTTACATAAAGTGCCGGATGTGTCAAAAATTCCGGAATTAAACGAATATCAATGCGGTTCTTATAAAGAACATTCGCTGGAAGAAGCGCATCAAATTGCTCGTGATGTGTTAGCCAAGGGTATTGGCGTAAACCGTAACGAAGATTTAGCGCTTGATGAGAAATTATTAAATCCATAGTCATTCAAAAAGGCGTAATTTTTATTACGTCTTTTTCTTCTGCAAAATATATTCTAATTTTGACAGACGCACCTTGCGTCTTTTCGTTTTTTCAGGAAAGTAAGATGTTAAACAAAATTTTCAGTTGGTTTGAGGCGAGAATCGAAACCTATCCGGAAGAAGCGCCTAAAACACCGAAAGCTGGGATTATTCCGTTTATTCTTGAAGCGACCAAAGGCATGCGAGGCTATTTAGTTATGCTGACCGTGTTAGTCGCTGCTGTCGGGATTATCGAAGCGGTGCTGTTTCAATTTATGGGCGAATTAGTTGATTGGGTGGCGCAATATTCCCCAGCACAACTTTGGGCGGAGAAAAGCGGTAGTATTATTGCGATGTTTTGCATTGCTTTGTTAGGAATTTTATTCGTATTTCTAGCGAGTATCATCCGCTTTCAGTCGTTACAAGGCGTATTTCCTATGCGCTTGCGTTGGAACTTCCATCGCTTAATGCTGGGTCAGAGTATGGGCTTTTATCAAGACGAATTTGCCGGACGAGTTTCGGCGAAAGTGATGCAAACCGCTTTAGCCGTACGTGATGTGATTATGACCTGTGCGGATATGTTGGTTTACGTTGCGGTTTACTTAACTACCTCAAGTGTGATCTTATTGCAGTTTGACGGTTGGTTATTTGTGCCGTTTATTCTATGGGTTATTGCTCTCGCGGTGACGATCCGCATTTTCGTACCGAAATTGGCGGAAGCGGCGCAAGAACAATCTGATGCACGCAGCTTAATGACCGGTCGTATTACCGATGCTTATTCAAATATTGCGACGGTAAAATTGTTCTCACACGGCAACCGTGAGTCGGCGTATGCGAAAGAATCAATGCAAGAATTTATGGTCACCGTACATAAACAAATGCGTTTGGTGACAGTCATCGAAGCCCTTACTAATGCGATGAGTATCGGCTTAATTGTTGCGACCGCCGGTATCGGTTTATGGTTATGGGGGGCAGAATTCGTTACTGCCGGTGCGATTGCCACTTCAACTGCTTTAGCTTTACGTATCAAAGGGTTATCGCAATGGATTATGTGGGAATTTGCCCGTTTATTCGAAAACTTAGGCACGGTGCAAGACGGTATGCGAACGTTATCAAAACCGCATACGGTAGTGGACAAAGCGGATGCAAAACCGTTGGAAGTTAGCAAAGGTGAAATTAAATTCGAACACGTCAATTTTGCGTATGATCCAAAAAAACCATTACTTAAAGATTTTGAATTAACCATTAAAGCCGGTGAAAAAGTCGGTTTAGTTGGACGCAGCGGTGCAGGTAAATCGACGCTCACTAACTTATTGCTACGTTTTTATGATATTCAAGACGGTTCGATTACGATTGACGGACAAAATGTACGTGATATTACCCAAGAGAGCCTCCGCTCACAAATCGGTTTAGTGATGCAAGATACTTCGTTATTACATCGTTCAGTACGTGAAAACTTACTTTATGGTCGCCTGAATGCAACCGAAGAAGAAATGTTGAAAGCGGTGGAAAAAGCGGCAGCGGCGGAATTTATTCCGAATCTACAAGATGCAAAAGGCAGAACCGGGTTTGATGCGCATGTGGGTGAGCGAGGCGTAAAACTTTCCGGTGGTCAGCGTCAACGTATTGCGATTGCGAGGGTAATGTTAAAAGATGCGCCGATTCTATTATTGGACGAAGCAACCAGTGCGTTAGATTCGGAAGTTGAAGCGGCTATTCAAGAAAACTTAACCGAGTTAATGGACGGAAAAACGGTAGTGGCAATTGCTCACCGTCTTTCAACTATTATGGCGATGGATAGACTGATTGTGTTGGATAAAGGTGAAATTGTGGAACAGGGCAGCCATGAAGAATTATTGGTACAAAACGGTGTTTACGCCAAACTTTGGGCACACCAAAGCGGTGGTTTCTTAGCTGAAGATATTCACTAATTCTTCATACATAACAAGCGGTCGAATTTGCAGAAAATTTTGCAAATTCGACCGCTTGTCATTTATGCGCCAGTCATTAAAGCTGTGTTAAAAACGGCTGATTAATCGCATTCATTTGTGCCAATTTAAAATCCGCTAATGCCCAGTAATTTTCATGAAATTCTAGTGGATTTGGGATCACAATACAGCTCATCGAAGCTGCTTTAACCGAGATCATGCCCGTTTTGGAATCTTCAATCCCAACACATTCGGCGAGAGCGATTCCTAAGCCTTGTGCCGCTTGTAAATATACTGCCGGATGCGGCTTGCTATAAGGCAGTTCTGCACCGGAAGCGATATAACTGAAATAATCGGCAATGCCACAACTTTTGACAATGTTTTCCAACATATAGCGTGGTGACACAGAAGCGATAGCGATTTTTATGTCATTTTGTGCAAGTAATTCCAAGGTTTCCGGTACGCCATTCATCAGCGGTTTCGCTTTTAAAATATTACTGATTGCCGCATCTAATAGTTCTTGAGCGACTTTTTCGATATCCAAAGGCTTTTGGTACAATTCACTGGCATATCGTAATACTGGCGCGGATGGCATTCCTCGAGTACAGGCAAGTTCTTGTTCGGTAATCGGAATACCATAGTGATGTAAAAGATCTAACTCTGTCTGTTGCCATAAGGGTTCTGAGTCAATCAGCACACCGTCCATATCAAAGATAAATTCTTTTTTCATAATTTTCCTTACTTGTAAACATAGTGCTAAATATTGTACAAGATTTAATCTTTTCGATTGAAATAATTATTTCATTTCTCTTAGCAACGATCAAAAAGCGGTGAGATTTGCCTGATTTTTTACGATGCTAAAATCAGTATGTTTTATGCTGAAACCGTGTGTACAATATAGCTTATGTTTTATTAATTAGCTTATTCACTAGGAGAAAAAATGGCGATTGTTTCTGTTCCGGTTGAAAAATCATACCGTTTACTCAATATCGGCCCGACAACGTTAGTTTCGGAAAAGCGGATAACATTGAAAATGTCATGGCGGTGGCTTGGCCTTGTGCCTTGGATTATGGTCCGCTTTCTAAGGTTACGACCGTATTAGATAAGCAAGCTTTTACACGAGGTTTGGTTGAGAAAAGAGGTTTATTTGCGATTCACATTCCGGTAGCAAATCAAGCGGAATTAGTGCTGAAACTCGGTTCGACTTCACGTCATAATGACCCTCATAAATTGGATAATGTTGAGATTTTTTATCAAGACGGTTTTGATATTCTGTTGGTAAAAGGTTGCGCCGGTTGGATTTTATGTGAATTGATTCGAAACCAAGAGAATCAGCAAGAGCATGATCTTTTTATCGGAAAAGTATTAGCAGCGTATGCAGATGATCGTGTGTTTAAAGATAACCATTGGATTTTTGACCAAGCAGAAAATGACTTACGTACGCTACATTATGTTGCCGGAGGACAGTTTTATCTGATTGGTGAAAGTTTGGAAGTGAAATAGCGCTTTCATGCTAGCGGCTAATGACTAGCTCGCCAAAAAGTAGCATAATACGCCCCTTAAATTTTATCAGTAGGAGAGACAATGAGCGATAAATTAGCCGCACCTTTAACCAGTGAAGAATTTGAGTTACTTGATGAGCTGCTATTTTTGTATGCCAATAAAGGCGATGAAGATGCGATTTTATTAAACGTTTCGGAATTAGATGGTTTTTTAACTGCAATTTTATCGTCGGTAAACGTGCCGGCAATGACTGATTGGTTACCGATTTTGTTTAATAATGACGTGCCTAATTTAGAAGACAAACGTTCGAAGCAATTTATTGAGTTGGTTTCTCGTCATTACAATTCATTAGCTCAAACACTTCTCAATGACAAAAAAGAATATCACCCGATTTTTTGGGAAGAGCGTGTCGGTCACCGTAAATTAGTGGTCGTTTCTCCTTGGTGTGGTGGCTATATTGTTGACAATGGCTGCGAGCTGGCAAAATCTCTCAGCAGAAATTCAGCCATATTTTGATTTAATCGAACAGCACGCCAAATCAAGCTATGCGGAGCAAATGCCACCGTTGGAAGAGCAGCGCAAAATTGAAAAAGCGCTTCGTAATGCGGCACTAGCTATTTTTGAACAGGTTAATGAAGCTGCACCATTACTTGAAAAGCCACAGCCTTATGTGAATCAAAACAAAGTGGGCGTAAATGAGCCTTGTCCGTGTGGAAGCGGTAAAAAATACAAAAAATGTTGTATGAATAAATAATCACTAAGCCGTATCTTGTTGTGCAAGATACGGCTTTTTTTAGAATAGATTCAAGATTATATTTAGGAGAAAATAATGAAAGTGATAAATGTAGCGATTGCCGGTGCCGGCCATTCCAGCCGAGTTTTTCATGTGCCTTTTTTTAAACAAGATGCTCGCTTTCAAATTGCGAAAGTTTTTGAACGTACTACAAATAATGCACAGCTTTGGTTACCAGAAGTCGAAACCGTACGTAGCTTTGATGCCTTATTGAGTGATGAAGTGGATTTAGTGGTGATCACCACACCAAATCAAACACACTATGAGATGGTGAAAAGTGCGTTATTAGCTGATAAACATGTTTTAGTTGAGAAGCCGCTTGTAGCGAGTGCCGCAGAAGCATTAGAACTAGAACAGTTAGCTAAACAGCAAAATGTGGTGCTATATGTTTACCAAAATCGCCGCTGGGACAGTCATATTGCCACCGCAAAAGAAGTCTTGGATAAAAATTTAGTGGGCGAGGTAGTGGATTGTGAAATTCGCTTTGATCGTTATGCCAAAGGTAAAAATGCCAAAGTATGGAAAGAAGCGGGCGATCGTGGCACTGGGTTAGTTTATGACTTAGGTGTACATTTGATTGACCAAGCGGTTTATCTGTTTGGCAAGCCGCAAGCGGTATTTGCCGATATTCGTTATCAGCATGATGAAGCATTGGTGGACGATAATTTTGATTTACATCTCTACTACGAAAACGGCTTAAAAGTTGCCTTACAAGCATCTAAATATGCACGAGAGCCAAGCCCTACTTTCGTATTGCACGGCAAAAACGGCTCTTATATGAAACAAGCAAGCGATAGCCAAGAAGCGCATTTAAGCAAAGGTGTGTTGCCGATTGGTAACTGGAATGCCGAGCCGGAAACTGAATGGGGTGTATTACATACAGAAATTGATGGTGAAGTAATTCGTAAGCCGTATCCTAATGCCCAAGCCAGCTATCAAAATTTGTTGGATGATTTATACCAAGTGTTAACTATCGGATCAGAACCGATCGTAAAATTAGCAGAAGTCACTTTAGTCTTACGCATTATCGAAGCGGCATTTGAAAGTGCGCATAAAGGTCAGAAGATTACGTTATAAGTAAAACGGAAGGTTTACAAGCGGTTGGATTTGCAAAAAATTTTGCAGATTCGACCGCTTTTTTTGTAAGGTTTCAATTATATATCATGACTTATGAAAACTTCGTTTAATGATAGATTTAAGGATACTGTATGGAGCAGCTCTCAGTAGAGAATTTAGTGATTGGTTTTGGTAAAGCGGGTAAAACCTTAGCGGCGGATTTGGCTAAGGCAGGGCAGTCGGTAATTTTGGTAGAACAAAGTGAAGCAATGTATGGCGGTACTTGTATCAATATCGGTTGTATTCCTTCTAAAAAATTATTGGTAGAAGGACAGAAAGGGCAAAATGTGGCGGATAAAGTCGCCATGTTTAATCAATCAATGGCGGCAAAAAACGGCTTAATCGGAAAATTACGTGCCGCAAACTTTGCTAAATTAAATAGCCTTGAAAACGTGCGTATTATTACTGCCAAAGCGAGCTTTAAAGATGAACATACCGTGTTATTAAACGGTCGTGACGGCGAATTTGAAGTACGTGCCGATAAAATTTTTATCAATACCGGTGCGAGTTCAAATCGTTTAGCGATTGAAGGAGCAGATGGTGCGAGAATTTATGACAGTACCGGTATTCTTTCTCTAACCGAACGTCCGGATCGCCTTGTGATTGTTGGCGGCGGTTATATTTCTTTAGAATTTGCCTTTATGTATCAAGCATTCGGTAGCCAAGTTACTATTTTAGAGAATGGCGATACTTTCTTGGCGCGCGAAGATCGTGATATGGCGGAAGCAATGCTTGATGTACTGAATCGTGAAGGTATCCAAGTGCATTTAGGTGTGCAAACGGAACGCTTTGTTGAAAATGCAGATTCGACTACCGTAGTCACCAATCAAGGTGAATTTGTTGCCGATGCAGTATTAGTTGCGATCGGTCGCCGTGCCAATACGAAAGGTTTAGCGCTGGAAAATGCCGGTATTAAGCTAAATGAGCGAGGTGCAATCATTACCGATGAACAATTACGTATTGTAGGTAAATCACATATTTGGGCGATGGGCGATGTCGCCGATTCTGCGCAGTTTACCTACATTTCATTAGATGATTACCGTATTGTGCGTGATCAATTATTTGCGGAAGGCAAACGTAGCCGTGATGATCGTGCGGTATTCCCGACCGCGATATTTACCGAGCCACCATTTGCACATATCGGTTTAACCGAAAGTGCGGCACAAAAATCGGGACGCAACGTGATTGTGAAGAAAATGAAAGCCGAAATGATTCCAAAAGCGAAAGTATTGGGTCAAACAGACGGTTTGTTGAAAGCCATTATTGATGCGGATACGGATGAAATTTTAGGTGTAACGTTATTCTGTGCGGAAGCGCATGAAATTATCAATCTGTTTAAAATGGCGATGGACTACAAAATTCCGGCAAGCTATGTCAAAAATCAGATCTTTACCCATCCGACAATTATTGAAGGCTTAAACGATTTATTTGCTTAGTTGGTGAAGAAAGTAAGTCCTCATTTGTAAAATGACTTATATGTTGTTATAAAGCATCTGCACTTTAATCCGTTTACTTATTAACCTTAACCATTAAAGTGCAGTTTATTTTTTTATTCAGGTTATATCTACACTAACGGCATTGGCTACACCAGCCGTGAAAATGAAGAAAAATTGATGCCCAAAAACAAGAAGCAAAAAAACACGAAGAGCGTTTAGTTACGTTGATTAAGCGGTTATAACAAGCGGTCAAATTTGATCAATATACAAATCTGACCATTTTCTTTGCCAACGACAATCCTTGCCGCTGACATTCAATCTGCTATTGAAAACACACAAGGAGCAACACAAATGACACTTTCTGCTCGCCAATTCAGTTTGGCACAAATCGGTGCACTCACTGCCAAGGGTGATCTTGAAAACTTAAAAAGTGCCGTAAATACAGCTTTAAATAACGGTCTAACTATTAATGAAATTCAAGATGCGATGGTACAACTTTATGCTTATACAGGCTTTCCTCGCAGCTTAAATGCATTAGGCGTTTTATCACAAATGGTAAAAGCCCGTCAGGAAAAAGGGATAAAGACAGAGCGAGGTAAAACAGCAACATTATTACCTACGAATACGCATATGCTAGCTTTGGGAACAGAAACTCAGACAGCATTAGTAGGACAAAAGGTGGATCTTTCTGCCCTTTCGCCTGATATTGATCGCTACCTGAAAACCCATTTGTTCGGCGATATTTTCGCTAGTGATTTGCTTACTTGGCAAGAACGCGAAATCGTCACTGTGGCAGCACTTAACCAACTTTCAGGCGTGGAAAGCCAGCTCAACGCCCATATTGGCATTAGTAAAAAAAATGGCGTGACTGATGAGCAAATTGCCACAATCCAAAATGTGCTTGTCCCAACGCTCAGCCAATTCCCGATCGGGCAATCCAATGATGCTTACGCCCAATACTTCTCAGGCAAAAGCTATCTCTCCCCAATTTCCACCGAGCAAGTGAAAATCTATAACGTCACCTTTGAGCCTACGGTTCGCAACAACTGGCATATTCACCACGCCACCAAAGGTGGTGGGCAAATGCTGATTGTTACCGCAGGACGGGGCTATTACCAAGAATGGGGCAAGCCAGCCCGAGAACTCAAAGCTGGTGATGTGGTAAATATTCCTGCTAACGTCAAACATTGGCACGGTGCGGCAACAGATTCTTGGTTCCAACATTTAGCCGTAGAAGTGGACGGCGAAAACACTAGCAATGAATGGCTAGAACCTGTTTCTGATGAAGATTACGGCAAATTGAAATAGTCAATTTCCCACAACAAGCGGTTGAATTTTGTAAATTTTTTGCAGAATTTGACCGCTTGATTCTTTGATAAAACCTAATAATCAATTAGCTAATCTCCGTCTTATCATGCCTATTCATCTACGTATAATTTTCATTAAATCATTCTATGGAGTCGTAAAAATGAAGAAATCTTTAGCTGTAATTTTGCTAGGTATAACGGCTTTTGCTCAAGCTGAAAGTGTAAAACCTGCTTATGTCATTGGCGAAACAGAAGTGTTAGATATAGATAAACTACAACCTTATCGCACAAAAATGCCTGAAACCTTAAAACCTTATGGTGGTCGTTTTTTGGCTCGTGGTGCAGAACCGATTATGGTTGAAGGGCAAGCAAGTAAATGGCGTGTCGTGATTATTGGATTTGATAATTTAGCATTAGCAAAAGAATGGTATGGTTCAGTCGCTTATTCTGCTATTCGCCCAATTCGTCAAAGCTCGACAAATTCTCGAGTGATGATTGTAGAAGGCTTGCCTGCTGAAACCAAATAAAGGAGAGACAAATGAAATTACAAAATAAAGTCGCATTAATCACAGGTGGTGGCACGGGAATTGGTCGTTCGATTGCTTACCAAATGGCTCAAGATGGGGCGAATGTAATCATTATTGGGCGAAGTGAACATTCATTGAAAGAGAGTACAAGTCAGCATGAAAATATCAGTTATATCGTGGCGGATGTGCTGAAATCAGAAGAGATTGCTCGCATACTTTCAGAGATTCACCAGCGTTTTGGTAAGCTCGATGTAGTGGTGAATAATGCAAGCATTGCGCCAGTTACGCCGATTGAAAACGTAAATTTAGCGGATTTTGACCGCACTTTTGCCTTGAATTTACGCGCTGTGGTGGATGTAGTCAGCCAAGCCATTCCTTATCTAAAAGTCTCCCAAGGCAACATTGTGAACATCACATCAGGTTTGGTAAACAATCCGATGCCAATGAACTCAATTTACACCGCAAGTAAAGCTGCAGTGTTAAGTATGACTAGAACTTGGGCGAAAGGTCTTGCTCCATTTGGCATTCGAGTGAATTCCGTTGCCGCAGGTGCAACCAGAACGCCACTTTATGACAAATTAGGGTTAAGCGAAGCGGAAGCGAAAGGCTATGAAGAAGCGGTTGAACAAATTGTGCCACTCGGTCGTTTTGCAGAGCCTGAAGAAATCGCCCCAGTAGTGGCGTTTATTGCTAGTGATGAAGCTCGTTATGCCACAGGTTCACATTATGCCGTGGACGGTGGATTTGGGATTTAATTCAGTTTTTACAAGCGGTCAAATTTTCATGTATTTTGCAAAATGTGTGCTGATTTGCTTTTCTATTGTTAGTTTAAAGCTAATTGTTATTTAGGAAATGTTAGTCTTATTTTTATAATTCTGATGCATATAATAAACTACATCAAGCAATAATGCTTGATAAGCTTAATACATTTAAAGAAGGAAAATAAATATGACAAATTCAATCAAACCTGTTTTATGTGTTGTAACAAGTGCACCAATTAAAGGTAAAAGCGGTATTCCAACAGGCTTTTTCTTAGCGGAATTAACGCACGCTTTAGATGAAATCGAAAAAGCAGGGCTTAAAACTGTTATCGCTTCTGTGCGTGGTGGTATTCCACCGATTGATGGTTTCGATTTAACCGATGCTGTGAATGCAAAATATTGGAACGAATTAGATTTATACAGCCGTTTAGAAAATACGCCAACACTTTCAGAACTCAATGGAGCAGGTTATTCTGCGGTGTTCTTTGCGGGCGGACACGGCACAATGTGGGATTTTGCCCAAAGTGCAGAAGTGCATCGTATTATTAGCGAAGTTTATACCTCAGGTGGTGTGGTTTCTGCGGTTTGCCACGGTCCTGCTGCATTCGTAGGGGCAAAACTACCAAATGGCGAATTTGTGGTAAAAGGCAAAAACATTGCGGCATTTACCAATGCTGAAGAGGTAGAAGTCGGTGGCAACAAACTTGTACCTTATATGCTTCAAACTGAATTAGAAAAACAAGGAGCAATTCATCACGCCGCACCAAATTGGGCGGAAAATGTGATGGTTGATGAACAATTTGTAACAGGTCAAAGCCCAGCTTCAGCCAAAGGCGTTGGAGCAGCACTGACAAAAGTGTTATTGGGATAATCCGTTAATTTGTAGGGGCGTTGAGCGTACGGAAACTCCCTTATTACAAACCTCGTGGCTTTTGCCACCGACAAATTATGATTTCTAGACGTAAATTTCTTACTTACACAGGCTTGCTTGCAAGTGGTGTGGTTTTAGGAAGATTTGGCGAAATTTTAGCCAGTCTTTCCCGCTCAAAAAGGAAACGCAAATGAAAATTATCGCAGTTGAAGAGCATATCCAAAGCCCAACTTTAGCAAAAGCGATGATGCCTGAAATGCTAAAACAAGCCCCATTTTTGCTTGATTGGGGTAAAGATGTTACCGATAAAATTACCGACCTTTCACACCCACATGTGCTTGCGTCTGGTGAGTCTCTTAAAAAATTGATTGATGTCGGCGAAGAGCGCGTGGCAGAGATGGACGAACATGGCATTGATATGCAAATGCTTTCTTATGCAGGCTTGCCACAATTAGTGCAAGGCGAAGCAGGTGTACAAGCCGTTCGTGATGCCAATGATTATTTGATTGAAAAAGTGCGGTCAAATCTGAGCCGTTTTGGCAAAACTCAATGAGTTGGAAATGCCACTTTTCTTGCACCCTGGTTTGCCATTTGAGCAAGTGCAGCAATCGTATTACGTAGGTTTCAGCCGTGAAGTATCAGCTCGTTTTTCAATGTTTGCGTGGGGTTGGCGCAACGAAGCAGGTGTGCAGCTGATTCGTATGATTTTGGCAGGCGTGTTCGATAAATTCCCAAAACTCAACGTGATTATGGGGCATTGGGGTGAGCTTGTGCCGTATTACTTGCAACGTCTTGATGACAGTATTCCGCAAGAAGCCACAGGCTTGAAACGCACTATTGTGCAGACTTTCCAAGAACAGGTTTACGTCACCCCAAGTGGTATGATGAGTAATCCGCACTTTGCCTTTAACCAAGCCTTAGTTGGCGTGGATCGTATTCTGTTTTCGGTGGACTATCCTTACCTTTCGCTCAATGGGGCGAGAGCTTGGCTAGAAAATCTACCGATTTCACAAGAAGATAAAGAAAAAATTGCATACAAAAACGCAGAAAAATTATTCAAATTATAGGAGCAGTTATGTCTCATAAATCGGCATTATCGCCAGAGCAAATTTACAGCGTGCCGCCAACATTGGCGATTTACACCAAAACCTTAATTTCCGATGATATGTGGAACCACCCAATTTTAAGCAAGCACGACCGTGCAGTGATTACGGTGGCGGCGCTTATTGCCCGCCAACAAACTTTGGGTATGAAGCATTATTTCAACTTAGCAATGGATTTAGGCGTAACCGCCAAAGAAATGTCAGAAATTGTATTGCATATGGCGTTCTACGCAGGCTGGTCAAATGCCTTTGCCGCGGTAGATATTCTAAAAGATATTTTCGCAGAGCGTGGCATTACACCAGACCAACTGCCTGAACTCGAGCCAAATCCGTTGCCATTAGAAAATGCTTTGCCTGACAACGAATTTTTTATGGGCTTAATCGATCAGAACATTCACTCATTCACGCCGAAATTGGCAGATAACTCAACCGATGTGCTTTACCACCAAGTGTGGCAACGCCCTGATTTAAGCATTCGTTCACGTAATTTAATCAGTGTTACTGCTTTAATCGCTTAAGGTTTGTATGACTTTGTAACCGTTTACACATTGCGTGCCAAAGCCGTTGGTATCACAAAAGAAGAAATGCAAGAGTTGCTTGCGCACCTTGCCTTTTATGCAGGTACACCGTATATCGTGCCAGCGATTGCTCACGTTGCAAAAGCCTACGAATAACAAGCGGTTAAAAAACACAAAATTTTTACAGCAAAGGATAACAAAATGGAAAATGTAAACTTACCAAAAATTATGCTCGGTACTTGGTTTTGGGGCGCAGGAATGTATGGCGGCGATCAAGTCTTCGGTAACAGTATTTCAACTCAAGATGTGAAAGAGGTTTTTAAAGCTGCCGTAGAAAACGGTTTGAACGCTTTTGATACCGCTACTGCTTACGGTTTAGGGGCTTCGGAAGAAATTCTGGGAGGACTGATGGCGGATTACAAACGTGAAGATCTTATCATTTCAACGAAATTCACCCCACAATTAGCGGAAATGTATGACAATTCGGTAGAGAAAATGGCTGAAGCGAGTATAGCTCGTTTTCACACCGATTACATTGATATTTACTGGATTCACAATCCGATCGAATCTGAACGTTGGGTGGCAGGACTCATTCCATTGCTCAAAGCTGGTAAAGTGAAAGCGGTGGGCGTATCAAACCACAACTTAGCGGAAATTAAACGTGCAAATGAGGTTTTAAACGCAGAAGGCTTTAAGATCGATGCTGTTCAAAACCATTTCAGCTTGCTTTACCGTTCATCAGAAAAAGCAGGGATTTTAGATTACTGCCAACAAAACGACATCACATTCTTTGCTTATATGACGTTTGAACAAAGGGGCATTGAGTGGTAAATACAGCCCAGAAAACCCAATGCCAGCAGGTTCAGGACGTGGCGAAACCTACAATAAAGTATTGCCACAACTGGTTGCTTTAACTGACAAAATGCGTGAAATTGGTGAAAAGCAAAATGCTAGTGCGGCACAAATCTCCGTTGCCTATACGATTGCCAAAGGCACATTACCGATTTTAGGGGCGACCAAACTGCACCACGTAACCAACGCAGTACAGGCGATGAACATCACATTAACTGCTGATGAAGTATCTGAGTTAGAAGAGTTAGCTGAAGAAACCGGTGTAGATACCAAAGGCGCTTGGGAAGAGTCAATGATGTAAATAATAAATTTCGGCTGCTTATGATTTGTTCGTAAGCAGTTTCTTTTATCTAAATCAGTAAAGCTATAACTCAGGAGAAAAAATGAAACGAATTTTAACCGCACTTCTATTGGGAGTAGCAACAATGGCACAAGCTGAATACCGAATGAGTCTATTTGAACTTACGGTCAAACCAGAATAACAGCAAGCGATTGATACGGTGGGTAAAACGAATCTTGGTACGTCAATTCAAACCGAAGCTGGCACGTTGGCAATGTTCCATTCCGTGAAAAAAGATGAGCCAAGCAAAAATGTGATTTTGGAAATTTACCAAGATGAAGCTGCTTATCAAACACATATCAATGCGCCACATTTTAAACAGTTTATTGAAGTTGCTAAAACTGCAGTAACTGGTCGTAAAGTCGAGCCACTAGATTCGCAAATTTTATTGGAAAAACAACCGCTTGCAACATTTGAAAACGGTGATTATCTCATCAATTTAGCTGAAGTGAGCGTGAACCCCACACAAAATGAAGACTTTAAAGCGATTGTGTTAGATGAGATGAAACAATCAATGGCAAAAGAAAACGGCGTGATTTTAATGTACGCAGCTACACGCAAAGACCTGCCGAATTGATCTGCCCCCC
>NZ_GL831080.1:432849-437210 GCF_000188255.1 Actinobacillus ureae ATCC 25976 | reverse complement strand
GTGATTCACGAGTACATTCATTATTACAACAATGAGCGTATTCAAGTTAAATTAAAAGGACTCAGCCCTGTACAATACAGAACACAGTCCTTAAATTAAACAGTCTAACTTTTTGGGGTCAGATCATTTTGTGGGCTTTTCGTTTATGCAACAAGCGGTTAAATTTTCCCATTTTTTACTACTCATTAGGCGGGCATTAAATCAACCAACTCTTGTTCGGTTAAGACTTTAACCCCTAACTCCTGCGCCTTCGCTAATTTTGAACCGGCTTTTTCACCGGCAATCAAATAATCGGTTTTGCTTGAAACCGAACCTGACACCTTACACCCAAAACTTTGTAAAAGCGCTTTTGCTTGATCTCGGGTTAATTGAGTCAGTGTACCGGTTAACACCACATTTTTACCTTTTAACGGGTTATCCGCAATTTCAACCTGAACCACATCTTGCCAATACACACCTTGTGCAATTAAGTCCTCAACGACAGCCACATTGTGCGGTTCTTGCCAGAAACGCACGATACGATTTGCCACCACTTCACCAACATCTTGTACTTCTTGCAATTGCTCGAAAGTTGCCATACGAATTGCCTCTAAATTATGGAAGTGATTCGCTAAGTTTTGTGCCGTAGCTTCGCCAACATCACGAATTCCTAATGCAAATAAGAAACGTGCTAAAGTGGTATTTTTCGCTTTTTCGATGCTGTTTAACGCATTTTGCGCTGATTTCTTACCCATTCGATCCAAACGCATTAAAGTGGTGTGATCGAGTTTAAACAGATCTGCTGGTGTATGCACCAGCTCACGATCCATTAATTGTTCGATTAATTTCTCACCGACCCCGTCAATATCCATCGCCTTACGGGAAACAAAATGCTTCAATGCCTCTTTACGCTGTGCACCACAGAATAAACCGCCGGTACAGCGAGCAACTGCTTCACCTTCAACACGCACTACCGCTGATTCACAGACCGGACAAGCGGTCGGAAATTCGATTTTTTCTGCATTTTCCGGACGGCGCTCCATCACCACCCCGACAATTTGCGGAATAACATCACCGGCACGGCGAATAATCACCGTATCGCCGATGACAATGCCTAAACGCTCAATTTCATCACCGTTATGTAAAGTGGCATTACTCACCGTCACACCGGCAACGAATACCGGTTCTAATTTTGCGACTGGGGTAATTGCCCCGGTTCTGCCCACCTGAAATTCCACATCATTCAGCACCGTCATTTCTTCTTGTGCCGGAAACTTATAAGCTATCGCCCAACGCGGCGAACGAGAAATAAAACCGAGCTGCTCTTGTAAGCCAATGTCATTCACCTTTAACACCGTGCCGTCAATGTCATAACCGAGTGTCGGACGCTTCGCTTGAATATCCGCATAAAACGCAAGTAACTGCTCATGTCCTGTTACCAAGCGAATTTCATTATTAACCGGAATACCAATAGATTTCAGCCATTGCAAACGTTCAAAATGCGTTGCTGGTAATTCATCATCCGATTCATACACACCGATTCCATAGGCATTTAACACGAGCGGACGCTGACGTGTAATTTTCGGATCTAACTGACGTAATGAACCTGCCGCCGCATTACGTGGGTTAGCAAAGGTTTTCTCACTTTTTTCCAACGCACGTTCATTCAGTTCTTCGAAGCCTTTTTGCGGCATAAACACCTCGCCACGCACTTCTAAACGTGCCGGCGGATTATCCATATTCAGTTTTAACGGGATATTACGAATGGTACGAATATTCGAGGTAATATCCTCGCCGGTTGTACCGTCACCACGTGTTGCTGCTTGGCTTAACACACCGTCCACATACAAAATACTGACCGCTAAACCGTCTAATTTCGGCTCACAGCAAAAAGCCAGTGAAAGCGGGTTCTCTGAGATATAGCTTTCCATACGGCGTAAAAAGCTGTCTAGGTCTTCATCAGAAAAAGCATTATCTAACGATAACATTGGAATCTCGTGTGTCACTTGTGCAAAACCGTCCAGCGGTTTCGCCCCGACGCGTTGCGTCGGCGAATCTGCAGTAATCCACTCCGGATGTTGCCATTCCAAATTTTTTAATTCGTTCATTAAGCGGTCATATTCCGCATCCGGCACTAACGGATTATCCAATACATGGTAGTGGTATTCGTATTCTCGTAATTTTTGGCGTAAAGCTTCTAATTGTGCGAAAGTCGTATCCGCTTGAGCTTGCATTTGTGATAATAAAGGCATTGGGAAAATTCTCGATAAAAAAGACCGCTTAACAAGCGGTCATTTATGCTAAAAGTTTTGCAAATTAGCTCACTCGAGCTAAATAGGCTTGGCGTGAGTTCTCATCAAAGATTTCTCGATGTTCATTTAGCACGAAACCACCGAGCGCTTGTGCGAGATTCTCTGCCGTTTTGAGTAATAATTTGAGATTCACCGCATCATTACCTTCTGACGGTAAGTGCATAAATAACACTAAACCGACGGTTGAGAACTGCTCAATTTTAGTTAAATCAAACACACCCGGTTGCATCATATTCGCTACGCTGAAAATAACCGGTGATGCGCTGTTACCCATATGTTGATGGCGGTGGAAAATTTGATATTCGCCATATTGGAAGCCTAATGCTTCAAGGCTTTGCACCACATAATCACCACGGAACTGCTGACCTTCCGGCGCGACAACGTAAAGTGTAATCATATTATTTTCTGCAACTGCTGGCTCTTGCGGTTGTTCCACTTCTGCTTGAACTGAATTCTTCGCTAATTCAACACGTACCGATGCATCCGAATAAATATCTACTTCACCTAATGCAGCTTGACGTTCCAACTCTTCAACAGATTGCTCTAATACTGAGGTTGCTTCAGCAATCGGTGATTGAGGCGCTTGGGTAAATGCAGGCTCAACCGAATGTTGATAAGCTGCTTGTTGCTTCACTACAGGCTGAATAGGTGCTGTGCCATAAATCGGTGCAGCAGGTTCGTTTTGATACATATTCGCTTCTTGCCCCGGCAAATTAATTTTAATTTCACGTAAGCTGCTTTCTACTTCTTGCTGTATTTGTACCGAATTTTCTACTTCTTCAATATGAGAAGTTGATGCAGGCGTATTATATTGTTGTGGATTAAGCGATGCTGGCACATCTGACACAACATTATTAATTGGTGTTGCCGGCGGACGAGTGGAGAATGAATTAGAAAAAATACGCGATTTCTCACGACGTCCAGACCAAATACTGAAACTGATTAACACGGCAATTAATAAGCCGGCTGAAATAAAGAAAAGAATATGAAGCTCCATCTGGGGTCCTCTTTCACTTAAGATAATCTACAAAATTTAAATTTCACTATTTGCGAAAATAATGTGCGTAGCTTAACATATTTCTTTCCAGATTTTGAACAAATTAAGGATCGAATCTATATGTCATCTGCATTTAACGAACCGCAAAGCGATTTAGGCTTAGGGTTTCATTACTTTATCTATGGCTGGAGGCTTATGCTGCAACGCAAGCTCCTACCATTTGTATTAATTCCCATCGCTATTAACAGTGTACTGATGATTGCACTGCTATGGTTTTTTATTGGCAATATTGTAGGTTGGGCGGATTGGATCGTCAGCTTTATGCCGTCATGGCTGGATTGGTTAACCATTATTTTAGTACCGCTTGCCGTGCTGTCTTTAATTATGCTGTTTTACTTTACCTTTACTACCATTACCAATTTTATTGCCGCACCGTTTAATGCGTTGCTGGCGGAAAAAGTTGAATTACAATTGACGGGTGAACAGCTCAATAATATGACGATGACGGAAATGCTAAAAGACGTACCGCATATGCTAAAACGTGAATGGCAAAAGATGATGTATAGCATCCCTCGTTTTATTGCATTGTTTTTATTAAGTTTTGTACCGGTCATCGGGCAAACTATTGTGCCTGTATTAACTTTTGTTTTTGGCGCTTGGTTATTAGCCATTCAATATTGTGACTACTCATTCGATAATCATAAAATCAGTTTTAAACGTATGCGCAATGCTCTTGGGCAACGCAAGATTTTAAATTTCACCTTTGGCACATTTGTGAGTATTTTTACCGCTTTACCTTTTGTGAATTTAGTCGTGATGCCGGTTGCCGTCTGCGGTGCAACCGCCATGTGGGTCGAAGAATATCGTAATTTTATGCTAGGTAAAATGTCCGATTTTGATGGTGCGGACTATACCACTAAAACCGGCAGAGAAGTCAGCACAGAAACTCGCTCCGGTGCAGTAAATCCTAACGTACGTAACGGTGACATTAAGCCTCATTAAGCGGTCTGATTTCTCCCGTATTTTGCAAAAATAAGCCTCTCATTGATCTGCCCCCCAAAAGTTGGACTAAA
>NZ_GL831080.1:407698-431853 GCF_000188255.1 Actinobacillus ureae ATCC 25976 | reverse complement strand
ACTACAGCCCCTAAATTTATTACCCGCTTTTTAGAAGCTTCACAGAGCAATTAGTTCAGAGATATCTTACACATCATAAGTGGTTGAAGCTGTATTACCGCCACGACCGGTCCAGTTAGTGTGGAAGAACTCGCCACGTGGTTTGTCGGTACGTTCATAAGTGTGCGCACCAAAGTAGTCACGCTGCGCTTGCAGTAAGTTTGCCGGCACACACTCTGAAGTATAACCGTCTAAGAAGGTGATCGCAGACGCCATACAAGGCATAGGAATACCCACTTCGATAGACTTCGCCACCACTTTACGCCAGTCTGTCATCGCATTTTCTAAAATACCTTTGAAGTAATCGTCAGAACCTAAGAATACTAAGTTTGGATTCGCTTCATACGCATCACGAATGTTACCTAAGAAACGGCTACGAATGATACAACCTTCACGCCATAAAAGTGCGGTTGCACCGTAGTTGATATCCCAACCAAAGTTTTCTGATGCTTCACGAATAAGCATAAAGCCTTGTGCGTAAGACATGATTTTTGAAGCAAGTAATGCTTTACGCACCGCTTCAATCCACACTTTTTTGTCGCCTTCAACTGGACTGATCGTTTTGCTGAATAATTTAGAAGCAGCCATACGTTGATCTTTGAATGAAGATACGCAACGAGCGAATACCGATTCCGTGATTAAGGTTAATGGAATACCGAAATCTAACGCATTGATCCCCGTCCATTTACCTGTACCTTTTTGACCTGCAGTATCTAATATTTTCTCTACTAACGGTGTGCCGTCTGTGTCTTTGTAGCCTAAGATATCGGTGGTGATGTCGATTAAGTAGCTATCTAATTCAGTTTTCTTCCACTCTTGGAAAATCGCTTGCATTTCATCGTAACTTAAACCTAAACCGTCTTTTAAGAATTGATAAGCTTCGCAAATTAGCTGCATATCACCGTATTCGATACCGTTGTGAACCATTTTCACAAAGTGACCAGCACCTTCTTTACCTACCCAGTCACAGCAAGGCTCGCCTTTGTCAGTTTTCGCTGAAATCGCTTGTAAAATCGGTTTAACGTGTTCCCACGCTTCAATGTTACCGCCTGGCATAATTGAAGGCCCGTGGCGTGCACCTTCTTCACCGCCCGAAACACCGGTACCGATAAAGCGAATACCTTTCGCCGCTAAATCTTTAACACGACGGTTTGAATCAGGGTAATTTGAGTTACCACCATCAATAATGATATCGCCTTCTTCTAAATGTGGAAGAAGCGCTTCAATAAATTGATCCACCACTTCACCAGCACGCACCATTAACATCACTTTACGCGGTTTTTCTAATTTCGCCGCTAAGTCTTCTAACGAATAAGCGCCGATAATATTCGTACCTTTCGCCGCGCCCCCTAAGAACTCATCCACTTTTGAAGTAGTACGGTTATACGCCACCACTTTAAAGCCATTGTCGTTCATATTTAAAATTAAGTTTTGACCCATTACCGCTAAACCGATAACGCCAATATCGCCTTTTACTGACATTGTTTTCTCCTGTTGGTTTTGATTCGTTACAAGCGGTCGAATTTGTAACATTTTTTGCAAAATTGACCGCTTGCTGATCCCCACACTACTAATGTATGGGGTTATAAATTGTGTGGTTGCTTTGCAACCAAGTTAATCTTTCATTTGTATTTGCCACAGCGTGGCAACACTATATATAACCTAGTACGTAAGTACTAGGTTAGCGCTCATGGCTCACGACCGTCTCCCAATGGAGATCTTTAAGCTATTATTTAAACGTATATCGGGAGACTCTCGCTATCAGAAAAAATCAATCTACTTATTACAGTGTTTTCTAGAATAAGGTAAACATAAAATTTGTATTTTTAATTTCTTGAGTAAAAATGAATCGTTCATCTAAGTCTAGATAATTCTTTCGAATCAGTTTAATTATATGTTCTCTAGAAACTTTACGATGAATTCCCATTAGCCATAAATTTCTTTCGCTAGGTAATTGTGTATCTCTAATTTTGTTATATTTTTCTAAATCTTTACACATATTCCTTATACAAGAAGCTGCCGCACTATTTTGCTTTATTCCTAAAGGAATAAAACTATGAGCACCTTTTTGTCGAATAATAAAATCTATTGAACATAATGTTTTCAATTTTTCTTTTTGTAAATCCATAAAACAACGTTCTTCTCGGTAAACTTCAGCAATGTTATCTAATGAAGCTAAGAAAATTAAAAGCTCTACTTGTAGCCAAATTTCCCACCCAGAAATATCTAAATTCTCAATATCATTTAGCTTTTCAATAATATTTTTTTCTTTAAAAAATCTAGAAAAACAACTAATCAAAAAATCATAATCTTTGGTTATCTTATACACTTTATGTACTTCATCGATGGTACGCGTCGGGAGACGCGCGCTATCTAAAAATTATTTACTAAAAATCTCCGCTAACTGATCTTTATCCAACACCACATTCCCATTCTCCAACACCACATTCCCATTCTCCAACACCACATTCCCATTCTCCAACACCAACGCTGGAATGCCGATATAACCGTTTTTCTTCACGTCATCAAAGGCTGAGTGGTTGTCGCGTAGTTTTAAAAATGCTTTTAAGCCTGTTGGGTTGCCGACCATATCTACTTTTTCGACATCAATATTTAAACGCTCTAATTCTGCAGAAAAGTTTGCAAATTCGACCAACTTAGAAATGCCTAGAGGTGGGAGCATTCCCACCTTAAATAATGAGTTTATACATTCGACTTCTTGAATGCTAGCGCCAACGTTGATAGTAACATTACACCTGCTACGGCGATATATAAATCTTGTTTCGCTAAGCCACCGTCAAGCAACATTCCTGCGACTGTCGGCGCAAGAATTGAACCTGCACGCCCTGCACCAATCGCCCAGCCTACACCGGTATTACGGATATTCGCATCATAAGTTGCCGGATTAATAGTATATAAACCGCTGATACAACCGTTCACTAACGCACCGACAACGACGCCCATTGCCATCGCCACACCGAGCGCTGAAGATGAAAGAATAAACACCACAATCGCAATTGCTGATAACACGGTAAATAGCATTAATACTGCTCTTGCCTGCCAACGGCTAGAAATTAAACCGTAGATTAATGAACCGCCGGTACCGCCAATCGAAATGGCCATTCCCACGTTGATACTATCTTCTACCGTCATTCCCGCTTCTTTGAGCAATGCTGGGGTCCACGAGCTAATAAAGTAGAAACTGAACATAATGGCAAAGAATGAAAGCCATAATAGTAATGTCGAGCGGCGATATTTATCACTAAACAGTTGTGAAATCGGTAGTTTGGCTTTTACCGCTTCTACTTTTGCCGGTAAATCCCATTCACCATTAAACCCAAAGCCGATTTTTGCTGCAATTTGATTTAAACGCGCTTTCGTATTTGCCGGTTGCTTGGTAGTTAAAAAATCGATCGATTCCGGTAACCAAATAAATAATACCGCCCACACTACCGCAGTCATTGCAACGCCGGCAAAATAAACCGTATGCCAGCTATAAGCCGCTTGTAATTCTTTTGCCATCATACCGCCGATCATCGCACCAATACCGAAACCCGCCGCATAAACACTAATGGCAAAACTACGCCATTTCTTTGAAGAATATTCGCTAGTAATCACATTGGTGCCGACTAAAATACCACCAACCCCTAAACCGGTGATCACACGTGAAAAACCAAGTACAAATGGCGTGCTCGCTAAACCTGAAATCAATAAACCAATCGCCGATAATGCCACTGAAAGTAACAATAACGGACGGCGACCGAATTTATCGGCAAGTGGCGCAAGGAAAAGCGAACCAATCGTCATACCGGCTAAACCGGCGCTGACTAACACACCAAATTCGGTTTTAGATAAACCGAACTCTTTAGAAATATTAGTTGCGGTAAAAGCAATCGCTAATACATCAAAGCCGTCTAAAAAGTTCATCACGGCAGCCATGATTACGATTGCCCATTGATATGCGCTCATTGGGCTGTTATCAATCGCGTGCCTTAAATTATTTGTATGTTGTTGTGTGTGAATCGTCATAGGAATTCCTTATTAAAGATTTTCATTTAATTGGAATCCTAAATGAAACAATCACAAAAAACAATGCAAATCTGCAATACCCGCATTGAAAAATATTAAGCCTTATTATGAATTTCATTATAATCTATAAGCTATAATAATTTTGCCGCCTCTTGGTCTAAATACCATTCGGTCACACCATTTTTCGCTTTAATACGAGCCGCCGGATACGGTAGTTTTTCTGCTTCAGTTTCGTAAATTTCTTTTAAGACTTCCACTTTTACTGCACCTGTTACCAAGTAAGTAATACGTTTCGCTTGCTCAAGCAATTTAGCGGTTTTTGAAATACGAATTTGACCGCTTTCAGGATGTTTAGCAATAACCGCCACATTCGGGTCATTAAAATCAGTTTGATGAGGGAAAAGTGAAGCGGTATGACCGTCATTCCCCATGCCGAGAATGATCCAATCAAAAGCTAAATCAGGCACACAAGCGGTCAATTCTTGTGAAAATCTTGCAAGTTCTTGTTCTACCGGCTCCTCGCCACGAATACGGTGAATATTTTGTTGAGGAATTTGAATATGATCGAAGAGTAACTTTTGCACTTCACCATAATTACTTTCAGGATCCGTTGGTAACACCATGCGATCATCACCCCACCAAAAATGTAGATTTTGCCATTGGATTGCCGTATTAAATGGTGCTTGCGCTAATGTTTTAAACAATAATTTCGGGGTTGAACCGCCGGATAATGAAATATGTACCGGACGGTTTAATTGGCTGTATAACGCAAATTCTTGTGCAATTTTTTCCACCGCTTGCTGAGCGGATGGGAAGGTGATGTAATTCATTTTATCTCCATTGTTTTTTCCCCTCGCCCGTTTACGGGAGAGGGAGGAGAAAATCCGTAGGATTTTCGGAGGGAGAGGGCTATGTTACTATTTTTCCCCTCTCCCTGATAAAAATTGTCTTACGCAATTTTATCTATCTCTCGCTCACAAACGGACGAGAGTATCATTTTTTATACTTTTTTCTTCATCATACCTGATGGTTTACGCCATACTTTACCGTGTTTCGCAATAAGTTTATCCGCTTCGGTCGGCCCCCAAGTACCCGCTTCGTACTCATAAATTCTGCCTCTCTCCGCTTTATAATCTAAAATCGGCTGCACAAATTTCCAACAAGCGTGTACCGCATCAGTACGAGCGAATAAAGTTGCATCGCCTTTTAACGCATCTAATAATAAACGCTCATAAGCGGTTAATAAGCTTGATGCCGAACTTAAATCCGAATAACGGAAGTCCATTGAAACTTCTTTCGCATCAAAGCCTGCGCCCGGTTTTTTCAAGCCGAAGCGCATTGAGATACCTTCATCAGGCTGCACACGAATAATTAGTTTATTCTCCGGTGCATTTTGGCTGAATACCGGATGTGGTGTCGTTTTAAAATGAATCACTACTTCCGTGACACGCACCGGCAAACGTTTGCCTGTACGCACATAAAAAGGAACGCCCGCCCAACGCCAGTTATCGATCTCGCATTTAAGCGCCATATAAGTTTCAGTATTTGAATCCGCCGGTACACCTTTCTCTTCTAAGTAGCCGGCAACCATTTGATCATCCACTTCACCTTTCACATACTGACCTAGCACCACGTTATTTTTCACATCTTCAGCAGTTAACGGATGTAAACAATGCAACACTTTCGCCACTTCATCACGCATTGAATCAGCATTAATAATTGCCGGTGGCTCCATCGCAACCATGGCTAATACTTGTAACAAGTGGTTTTGGAACATATCACGCATTGCGCCAGAACCGTCGTAATAACCGCCACGCTCTTCCACGCCAATTGCTTCCGCACCGGTAATTTCCACGTAATCAATGAAATTACGGTTCCATAAAGGCTCGAATAAACCGTTTGAAAAACGAAGTACAAGTAAATTTTGAACCGTTTCTTTACCTAAATAGTGGTCAATACGATAGATTTGATGTTCTTCAAAGTAATGATGGATTTTTTCATCTAATTCTTTAGCAGTTTTAATGTCATAACCGAACGGTTTTTCCACGATGATACGCTTCCAGCCGAATTCTTCGGTGGTCAAGCCGTGAGCTGCTAAACATTCCGGAATAACGCCATATAAACTTGGCGGTGTAGAAAGGTAATAAAGCGTGTTACCGCAGCTACCGTATTTATCGTGTAGCTCATCTAAACGAGGTAATAACTTCGCATAATCTACCGCATCAGAAGTGTTAACCGCTTGATAATAAAGGTGAGTACAGAAATCGTCTAACGATTGCCCTTCTGCTTTTTCAGATTTGATTAAGGCATCACGCATTTTACTGCGGAAAGAATCGTCCGTAAGCTCAGAACGAGCTACACCTAATACCGAGAAATGCTCCCCGAGTCGACCAATTTTAAATAAGTTATAAAGCGCAGGGATTAATTTACGAAAGGTTAAATCACCTGATGCGCCAAAAATAACAATACAACTATTTTCGATATTCATTTTTATATTATTCCCGAATTCGTGAGTCATTTAACTAATATGTAACATTTTTACTGATGTTGCAAATAGCTATTACGAATTAAATTGAAAGATTTTTTCCCAATTCAACTGTTTATCCGCCACCATCACAAAATGAGGGTTTACAAAAGTCGGACGTTGATTATAAGTTAACGGCTCAAAATTCAAATCAAAAATTTTACCGCCAACCTCTGCCAATAAAACTTCTGCTACGGCAGTATCCCATTCGCCGGTATCACCAAATCGTGCATAACAATCTACTTTTCCTTCGGCAATCAAACCGGCTTTTAAGCTGCTTGAGCCATACTGCAAAATTTCCGCTTGATAAGATGAATTGACAGAATTTAATACTTTACTTTGTGCCGATGCCCCCATTGCAATCTTTAAACAGTTGCTGCAGAGCAAACCTTGATGCCCAACAAGCGGTCGAATTTCATCATTTTCTTGCAAAAATGCACCGTTTCCTGCCATGGTAAAATATGTTTTTGCTAGAATTGGTGCATGAATCACACCTAACACCGGGCGATTATGTTGCACCAAGCCGATCACCACAGAAAATTGATCAGTTCGATCAATAAATTGTTGTGTACCGTCTAGCGGATCAATAATCCAATATTCTTGCCACGACAGGCGTTCTTCCAATGGAATATTGCAATTTTCTTCCGATAAAATTGGCACGTTCGGCGTGAGTTGGCGCAATTTTTCCGTGATAAATTGGCTAATAAACAGATCCGCTTCGGTTACCGGGGTATGATCCGCTTTAATCTTAATTTCGACCGAATGCTGATAAAAACGTTTAAGGTGTTCCCCAGCTTCTAATGCAATTTGTTTGACTGATTGTAAAAGCGTTGAATTTAATAACTGCATGCTAAAATTTCCCTATTTTTGACCGCTTGTCAGATACTCTCTTAACATAAAAAGGGCGGCTAGATTTCGTGATTCCGCAAAATTTGGATCAGCAAGTAACTCATCTATTTTTGCCAAAGGCACTCTTACCACTTCTAACGGTTCCGGCTCATCGCCTTCTAATTTGGACAGATAAAGATCTTGTGCAATAAATACGTGCATCAGCCCAAACATATGACTCGGGCCAGTATAAAGCGAGCGTAAAAATTCAATTCGTTTTGCACCGAAACCGATCTCTTCTTGTAATTCTCTATTTGCACTTATGATGGGTTCTTCGCCCTGATCAACAATCCCTTTCGGAAACCCTAATTCATAGCGCTCGGAAGCAACCGCATATTCTTTAACAAAAATCAGTTCTTGGTTTTGAATCGGAATCACCATTACGGAAGAACGGCGTTGCGGCGTGAGACGCTCAAAAGTGCGCTCTTCACCATTTGAAAAACGCAAATCGACCGCCTGAACCTCAAAAATTCGAGTTTTCGCAATTGTTTCAACGTTCAAAATTTTAGGAAGTTGTTGAGTCTGCATGCTTTGCTCCCACATCAAAATGATGTCATTAAGATACCACATTTACCGAAAATTATTTGTTCTTTTTTATGACATTGTTATCATAATACATTCTGAATTTGAATGTGTGTTTACGGGAAATTATCCACGAATTGCCTATAAAAAATGCACTTAACGAGAAGTCAAATGAAACAACCAACATCAAAAGAAGATAATGAAGTTCGCCTCGATAAATGGTTATGGGTGGCACGTTTTTATAAAACACGTTCGATTGCTAAAGCAATGATTGAAGGTGGAAAAGTGCATTATAACGGGCAACGGGCGAAAACCAGTAAAACGGTAGAAGTCGGCGCAACAATTAAACTGCGCCAAGGTAATGATGAAAAAGAAGTGATTGTTACCGCACTCAGTGACCAACGTCGAGGTGCGCCGGAAGCCCAATTACTTTATCAAGAAACCGAAAAAAGCATTAAGCAACGTGAAGCGATTGCCTTTGCTCGCAAAGCAAATGCGCTTTCGATGCCACATCCAGATCGCCGACCGAATAAAAAAGAGCGCCGTGATCTGGTAAAATTTAAAGATCAAATATTGTAATTTATAAATTGAACCCCATATTAACGACAAATTTATGGCGCACGTTTTACGTGTGCCTTCTTTTATTTTAACAAGCGGTCAAATTTGCAAATTTTTTTGCAAATCCTACCGCTTTTACTAGGAAAAACCATGAGTTATACAAAAGACGACGACAAACTTTATCGCTATTTATTCCAAAACCGCGCTGTACGTGGCGAATGGGTTCGTTTAAACGATACCTTTACCGAAACGCTGAATACCCACCAATATCCGAAAGTAGTACAAAATTTATTAGGTGAAATGTTGGTCGCAACCAGCCTACTCACCGCAATTATGAAATTTGAAGGGACGATTACCGTGCAAATTCAAGGTGACGGTCCGCTCAAATTAGCGGTGGTAAACGGTAATGAACAGCAACAATTACGCGCATTAGCTCGCACGCAAGCGGAAATTGCTGACAATGCAACCTTAAGCGAAATGATTGGTAACGGCGTGTTAGTTATTTCTATTATGCCGAATGATGGCGAACGTTACCAAGGTGTGATTGCCTTAGATAAACCAACCATTCGTGAATGTTTAGAAGATTATTTTATTCGTTCAGAGCAGCTTCAAACCCATTTAGTAATTCGCACCGGCGAATATGAAGGCAAAGCGGTAGCTAGCGGTCTATTATTACAAATTATGCCGGACGGTACCGGTACACCGGAAGACTTCGAGCATTTAATGACGCTTGCCGAAACGGTTAAAGACGAAGAATTATTCGGCTTAGAAGCAGAAGAACTTTTATTCCGTTTATATCACGAAGAACAAGTTGAAGTTTATCCGCCACAAGAGACCAAATTCCATTGCGGCTGTTCTCGAGAGCGTTCAGGCAATGCGATTCTATTGTTGCCAATGGAAGAAATTGATGAAATGCTTGCCGAAAAAAATGGCGTAATTGATATGCAATGCAAGTGCTGCGGCACCCAATATTTCTTTGATAAAAATGCCATTATGGAATTTAAAGAAGAAGCGGACAAATTGAACAAGTTAAATTTATAGATCAAAATCCATAACAATAAGCGATTGAATTTAAAGATTTTTTTACAAATTTAACCGCTTTTTTGTAAGCATTATTGCGGCTAAAATTTGACTAACATAGAATCTCCGTGGGAATTATCCCAGTCTATAATTATAAGGAGATCACTATGATCAACACATTTACTAAACACACCGCATCAACACATATCGTTGATAATGTTTTAGCAAAATATGCACACATATACCCTAATATTTCGAAATTGATGTCAGCCTCTCGAGCTGAAACGACATTCGAACCGAATTTAGAATTACACCCTTCCGCCTTATCCGCATCCTCCAAACCGTCCATTCCAGCCAATTCATTATTTTTTCTTAGTTTTCCTTCCAATTAAAAAGGGGCAATGCATAGCAATTCCCCTGTTTTCAATATTCCGACCACTTAATTTCATTTATTTCAACCAAATCCCTATTTGTTTTTTATTTTCTTGGTTTTGATGGTTGGGTACAATAGTGATACATCAAATGTTGTTACCAAACATAAAACGGATTCTTATATCATTAGTGGTGAATTTGTAGATAAATTCCTTGGCCGTTATGATGGAACAACCTCTTTTGACTTTAAAAAAGGTCAGCTATCCGGATTACATGCTTTATCTAGCTTCTTTGAAAAAGATGCTCAGCTAAAAGAAGAATTCTCTCAAGGCTATCGTATGGATTATCATTATTCAAACGATGATAGAGATCAGGACGGCTTAACCGATGTGATGGAAAAACGTATCGGCAGTGATATCAATAATGCGGGTACGGATAATGACGGTTATGCAGATGGGCTTGAAATTCACTTAGGCTCAGATGCGCTTGCGTCAAATATTATTCCAACTCTGACTGAAAACGGTATCCAGATCGTTGATCTCAATACAAATGGTAACAGCACCACATATAGTATTGATACAGAACAGCCTATGGCATTAATGGCTGAATATCGAGAAGTTGATAATAGAAAACGAAGCTGTCGAATCCAGTTTATTCACAACAGAGCTTGAACAACCTCTTGAAGCAGAAGAACTTAGCTTGCCAAGCGAATTAAGTGAGACTGATGATAGCTTAGAAGCAGCTAACTTCGCTGCAAATGACAGTGAATTTAGCTATGAAACTGCTCTTGATGCGGGCTTTGCTGCAAATCTTGAAGCGCCACAATATGAAGCAGTAGTAATATAAACTTGAACAAGTTAATTAAAACTGTTCAATAAAACAAGCGGTCAAATTTCTCTTCAACAAAGTATTTGTTAAAAATTTAAAAAATTCGACCGCTTGACTTAGCTACTCTTTACCGACTTTCAGCTTATCCCATATTCTTTCTTCTTGCCCTCGCCATAAACGCTGAATATTATCGTGATGACGATATACCAACAAGCAACATACTAATGCAACAGGGAAAGTAAATTCTGGTCTAAACCACCAGATATAAAATGGTACAACTAATGCCGTAACCACTGCACTTAACGAAGAAAAACCAAATAGTAAAAATACAATTAACCAGCTACATAAAGCAGCACCGGCGACAACCGTACTCATTGGCAATAGTGCTCCAAATGCAGTCGCTGCGCCTTTGCCACCTCGAAACTGAAAAAACACCGGAAAAATATGTCCTAAACAAGCCGCTAAAGCAATAAAACCTATTTCTGAAGGTTCCAATCCTAGCTGAAAAGCACATAGTACCGGTAAACTGCCTTTCAAAATATCAAAGAGCAGCACTCCTAGTGCCGAAATTCTTCCTCCGATACGAAGCACATTTGTCGCCCCCGAGTTATGAGATCCACACTCTCGCGGATCAGGTAGCCCAGAGAGCCGGCAGAAAATAATGGCGCTAGAAATAGAGCCAAATATATAGGCTGCTATAATCAATAAATAGGCGGTGATACTCATAATTTTTCCTTTAATTTCTAGGGGCTACTTCGCTTGTGTGCTATATTTTCGTAAATGTTATCATAAACAAATAAGGAAAACTAAAATGGCTGATAAAGTTTTTATCCATGAACTTACCGGTTTCGCTTCCATCGGAGCTTATGATTGGGAGCATACAATTAAGCAGCGTTTGATATTCAACATTGAGATGGAATGGGATTTCACACAAGCAGCAAAAACTGATGATGTGCAATACTGCTTAAATTATGCGGAAGTTTCAGAAAAGGTATTACAATTTGTAGAATCAAAACCTTTTAAATTAGTCGAAACCGTAGCTCACCAAATTGCCGATCTCTTGCAACAAACTTACAACATTCAAGCACTTAGAATCGAACTACATAAACCTAAAGCCGTTGCACAAGCGAGCAGCGTAGGAGTTATCGTAGAACGAGGTCGTCATGCAAGCTAATATTCGTCTTGGCTATACCAGCTTAATTCTGGCGACAGCTTTCTGGGGAGGTAATTTCGTTTTAGGGAAATTACTGAGTAATGTGATAGAGCCGATTACTCTGACTTATCTGCGCTGGTTTCCTGCTTTAATCATCTTAGCTTGCTTATTTTATCGTCCTACAGTAAAAGCGCTGCCGGTAATCGAAACGTCAAAAACACTCATTTGGAGCCTTGGTATGTTAGGCGTTGTACTATTTCCGGCAACATTATATCAAGGCTTAAAATCTACCTCTGCCTTGAATGCCGGTCTCTATCTTGCCGTTGTACCGGTTTTAGTACTATTTTTAAACTTACTCTTTTTTAAAGAAAAAATTAAACTGATTATTTTCAGTGGTGCTCTGTTAAGTTTAGTCGGTGTTACTTGGCTCTTAAGCCAAGGAAATTTAACTCGTCTGGCACAATTAGAAATCAATCGAGGCGATTTATGGACTATCGCATCTGCCGTGAGTTGGGCCATTTATTGCTGCATTATCCGCCAACGCCCTAGCGGGATTAGCAATACAGCATTCTTAACGGCACTGGTCGGCTTAGCTGTGTTGACCTTAACGCCTCTTTTTCTCTATGAGTTTTGGCAAATATCTGCAAAAACACTACAAAATTTAACCACTTATCAGTGGTTGGGCGTTGCTTATTTAGTGCTAGGTCCGTCTATACTTTCTTATGCATTTTGGAATTATGGCATTGCCATTATCGGTTCAGCCAAAGCAGCAGTAATGACCAATTTCACACCTTTGTTTGCCGTATTATTCAGCATTTTGTTGTTAAATGAAGCAATCTATTCATTTCATATCATTAGTGCGATCTTGATCACAGCCGGCGTACTGATTTGCGGGTATAATAATTCCCCGTCAAACAAAGGAGAATAAGATGGCTACTTTATTTGCACTCCAAGCACGACTTGAAAAGACGGTCTTGGAACACAACAATCCGATCACAACAACTATTGCGGATCAATTAAAAGCTCAACAATATCAAGCACGTTTTTCTGGCGCTCAAATTCAACAATGGTGCCAACAATTTGAGCTTTCTCCCATCGAACTAGCATTACATTGTTTACCGCTTGCTGCCTGTTATGCGCTCATCCCCGTATCTAACTTCTATGTCGGTGCGATTGCTATTGGTGAATCAGGTAATTTCTATTTTGGCGCAAACCAAGAGTTTTCATCAACTTCTATTCAACAAACCGTACATGCCGAACAAAGTGCCGTATCACACGCATGGCTAGCCGGTGAAAAGTCTATTCAAGATATGGTGGTCAACTACACCCCTTGTGGTCATTGCCGTCAATTTATGAATGAATTAAATTCAGCTAAGACATTAAAAATTCATTTACATCACAGCCAAAATAATTTATTACAAAACTATCTACCGGATTCTTTTGGACCAAAAGATTTGAATATTGAACAAGTTCTTTTCGATACTCAGCACCATACCTTTGAACTTACTGGAGATCCGCTTTCTCAAGCAGCTATTATTGCCGCCCAGCAATCTTATGCGCCGTATAGTCATGCAATGAGCGGAATTGCCTTAAAAGTAGGTGAACAAGTTATTACTGGTCGTTATGCGGAAAATGCGGCATTTAACCCAAGTTTCCTGCCACTACAAAGCGCATTAAACTATCGTTGCTTAAACGGTTTGCTGGATAAACCTATTACACGTATCGTGATGGCTGAAAAACAAGCGGTCCTCAGCCATCGACAAATGACGGAAGAACTGTCTCAAACACTACTCCGTCTAGATGTCGAATACATCGAACTATAGTTCAATAAGTAATAATAAAAAAGTGATGAGTATCCCACTACTCATCACTTTTTTCTTGGCCGATATATTGAAGAATATTACCGCTAACAAGCGGTCTATTTTTCTGATTTTTTTACCAATAGCTTATCCCCTACTGCGGCTAACATCGCTCCAATTACCACAATGAATGCACCAATATAGCTAACTAAATTCATATCCGGATTATCAAACGTATTTGGGAAAAAATAATGCCCGATAAAAGCAAAAATCATCGTGAAAACCGGAATCATTGTAGTAACTACACTCACCTTGGAAGTATCCCAATGGTTTAACGCCTCACCATAAGCACCATAACCAACTAAAGTATTACAACAACAATAAATAAAGCAGATTAAAGGGAAGCCTCTTAATTGTTCTAATTCGGTTGGTGTCGCAAGCGGCGCAAGTAATAAGCTACAACCAATATAAATAATCATTAAAACTTGTTGTGAACTTAGCTTTCTAAGCAATAATTTCTGTGCAATACCATATATAACCCAAATCGTACTTGCACCTGACCCCAGCAAAATTCCCCAAGCGTAAGTATCAAATTGCAGAATCTCATCAAAATGATCATTAAAGAATGCAATCAGACCAATAACTAACAATGCAAAGCCTATTTTTTGGAAAAATTTTAATTGCTCTTTAAAAAATAAAACACCACATAAAATCATAGTAAACGGCGCTAATTGCCATAGTACTTGATCTGTAGTTGGTGGAATATAGTTAAGTGCATCAGCAAATAATACAAAATTAATTGATAATCCAATAACACCTAAACACACCCAAACCCCATCTTTTAGCGTAAGTTTTGCTAATTTTGGTAAGCGGTGTGTCGCAAGTAAGAGTAACCCTAGCACTGCTACTGCAACCACGAAGCGACTCCACACCAATGTTTGTGCATCAACATATTTTAAAACTTGCTGTGCCATCATCGGTAACGCTCCCCATGTTGCCGTTGCGAGCAATGCAAGTGAAAATCCGAGTAAGGGTCTTTGTTGCATTCTTATTCCTATTATTTTTTGCGGAGTTGATTACGATAAAATAATTTATGTCCCACAGCAGAAAGCATAGCACCGGAAACTACCGTAATCGCCCCAATATAGCTTAATCCATTCAAGTCTGGAGCTTCAAATAGCTCTGGCGAAATTGCATGACTTAATGCAGTCAGCATAATAGTCAGGATCGGAATTTGCGTCATCATTAAACTTACCTTAGAAACTTCCCAGCGATTTAATGCTTCAGCATAACAACCATAAGCAATAACGGTGTTAATGCCACAGAATCCTAACCAGCCCCAAGCAGCTAAATCTAATTTAGCTAATTCTCCCATATGTGCAAAAGGCGTAAAGACTAAGGTACAACCAAAATAAATCAATAACAAAATTTGTTGCGAACTAAAATGCGCCAACATGATTTTTTGCGACAAACTATAGCCAATCCAAATCAAACTTGCACAAATACCAAGTAATACACCGTATGCATAACTGTTCATCGCGATTAAGTCGGCAAAACGGTTATTAAAAAACATCACCAAACCGCTAACCACCAACACAAAACCAATTTTTTGATGGATACCGATTGTTTCTTTAAACAATACAACCCCCAATGCAATCATCACAAAAGAAGAAAGCGGACTAAGAACTTGACTGGTTGCAGCCGGAATATAATTTAAGGCGAGATTAAATAGGAAGAAGTTGCAAGACAATCCAATGACCCCGATTAACCACAACCTGTGATATTGGCGAAAGAAAGCGGTCAAATTTGGTAATTTTTTTGCAAAAGCAAGCATGGCGAAAACACCAAGCGTTGCGACTAAGAATCGAAACCAAACAATCGTTTGAGAATCAAGTGATTTTAGAACTTGTTTAATCGCAAGCGGTAGCATTCCCCACATCAGAATGGCTATCAAAGAAAATAAAAAGCCAAGCAAGGGTTGTTGTTTCATGGATTTTTTATAAGGTTGGAAAAAAGGTAAGAAAAAACCCCACATTCGTGGGGTTTTATTTCAAATCTACATTGAAATGAATTACTCAGCAACGATGCTTACGTATTTGCGATTTTTCTCGCCTTTCACTTCAAATTTAACTTTACCGTCAGCAGTTGCGAATAAAGTGTGGTCTTTACCCATGCCAACATTGCTACCAGCGTGGAATTTAGTACCACGTTGACGAACGATGATGCTACCTGCTAATACAGATTCCCCACCAAAACGTTTAACACCAAGGCGTTTAGCTTCAGAATCACGACCGTTACGAGTTGAACCACCAGCTTTTTTAGTTGCCATCTACTTGATCTCCTCTGAAATTATGCTTGAATCCCAGTGATTTTCACTTCTGTGAACCACTGACGATGACCTTGTTGTTTACGGCTGTGTTTACGACGACGGAACTTAACGATTTTAACTTTATCGCCACGACCTTGCGCTACAACTTCAGCCACTACTTTTGCGCCAGCAACTACTGGTGCACCAATTTTAACATCTTCACCGTTAACGACCATTAACACTGAGTCAAATTCAACTTTCTCACCAGTTGCGATTTCAAGTTTCTCTAAACGAACTACTTGACCTTCACTTACTCGGTGTTGTTTGCCGCCACTTTGGAAAACTGCGTACATATTTACTCCGCTAATTTGTGCCAATCGCTTTTGCTTAGGCACTCTTAAATTCATATAAAATAGGTTGTCAATTCTACGCAAAAACTATGCAAAGAGCAAGAACCATTTTCAGAAAAATGAAAAATTTCTGTGTTATCTTTTCTTATGTCCGATTTTAGGCATTAAAGAAAGTCATAAGCATTATTTTTGCCTGTTATTAACCTAAAAAAACCACGTGTTTTTTCGTTTTAATTCTATGAAATAGACGACAAAACCGCAGCTTTTACCCTCTCGATTTTTAGATAAAGCTATTATAACAAAAAAGCGGTCAAATTCTGCAAATTTTTTGCAAAAAATGACCGCTTAACTTTTTTATCGGCTAAAAGCCTTATTTGTTGAGGTTTTGGCGTTTATTATCTAATGCAAATGTGCCTGCACCGACAAACACTAATAAGAAGAATACCACCGAGTATAACAGCGCTAATTCACCCTGATTTACTAGAGGGAGCGCAATATTCTCCGCCGTTGCGTGCGTAAAGAAATATGCATATGCCATCATACCTGAAAGTAAAAAGGCAACTGGGCGAGTGAATAAGCCTAAAAGTAATAAAATACCACCACCGATTTCTAAAATACCGCTGATACCGTACATTGACATTAATGGTACTGCACCGTTACCGCCTGTCATCGATACGGGAAATTCAAAGAATTTTGCCGTACCGTGTAGTAAGAACATATAAGCTGCAACAATACGTAATAATGCTAATGCGTATGGCGTAAATTTTTCTAAGTTTGAGTTCATTTTTTGCTTTCCTTTAAATAATAAGACTGAACAATAGAGATACACATTTTATCTATTGAAAAATAGAAGATAAATAACCTTTTTGTTGATGGACTATTTCCAATTTTGAAACAATTAACAATAGTATAAACAACAAAAAAGCGGTTAAATTTCCGCAAAATTTTGCAAAAATTAAACCGCTTGATTAAGTAGTTGTAATATAGAAGTCTTATATGAATTGATTAGAATTTAGCGATAAAATCAGCATAGCCGTCAATAAAGCCTTTTAACATCCCTGCTACAGCTTCAGAAACAACCTCACCATTTTCGTTAAATACACCATTGAAAATTCCGCCAACATTCGCTGCAAATGGCGCAACTGGCATATTAATAAAAGTACCGGAAGCAATAACACGTAATTGATCCGCTGCTCTTACACCGCCAGACATTCCCGCTGCAACAGAAACGATACCGGCAGGTTTGCCAAGCCATTTGCTTTGACCCATCGGACGTGAACCCACATCGATTGCATTTTTAATCATTGCTGACATACCGCCGTTATGTTCTGGTGTAATCAGTAATACGCCATCAGCTTGTTCAATTGCATTACGCAAACGAGTGTATGCATCAGGGCTGTTCTCATCTAAATCACGATCATATAAAGGAAGATCCGCAATATTAACGAAATTTAATTGAATACTTGCCGGTGCAACACTTTTTAAGTGATTTGCAACTAACTGACTGATTGATGTTTTACTACCACTACCAACTAAAACTGCGATTTGTTTTGCCATAATTAATGTCCTAGATTCTAAAGATGAATGAAATTTTTGAATATCATTCTACAAAATAATTTTCCTTATGTTTAGATAGATCAAAGTTGATAGACTATTTACTCTGAGTAAACAATCTAAGCAATTTTCAGATTTTACCAAACTTCAAAAAAGAATATATCGTTAAAACATCAAGAGACTTATCCGCCGTTTTGTAAAAAAATTGATGAAATTGACCGCTTTTTTCGATTCTTTTTTGAAGCTTGTCAGATTTAAGGTAGAATTGCCGCCAAATTTTCACATTTAATATGAGAACGAAATGACAACGCTATTAACACTCGAGAAAATTCAAGCGCTTGCGAAGCAAGATATGCAAGCGGTAGATGCTGAGATTCTCGCTCAGCTTAACTCCGAAGTCGTTTTAATCAACCAATTAGGCCATTATATTATTGCCGGTGGTGGCAAACGTATTCGCCCATTAATTGCGGTACTTGCCGCTAACGCTTTAGGTTACCGTGGCGATAAACACGTTACTTGTGCGGCTTTTATTGAATTTGTCCATACCGCCACTTTATTGCATGATGATGTGGTTGATGAGTCGGATATGCGTCGAGGCCGAGCTACTGCCAACGCAACCTTCGGAAATGCAGCGAGCGTATTGGTTGGCGATTTCATTTACACGCGCTCATTCCAAATGATGACCAGTGTTGATTCGCTTGAAGTGTTAAAAGTGATGTCTGCTGCCACCAATGCGCTTGCCGAAGGTGAAGTCCAGCAGCTGATGAATGTGAATGATCCGAATACTACCGAAGCGAATTATATGCGTGTTATCTACAATAAAACCGCACGCCTATTTGAAGCGGCAACGCAATGTGTTGCCATTGTGGCTGGGGTAGAAAAATCGGTTGAAACGGCGTTGAAAGATTACGGTTGTTATCTCGGTACCGCATTCCAATTAATTGATGATATTTTAGATTACTCAGCAAAAGCGGAAAGCTTCGGCAAAAATGTCGGTGATGATTTCGTTGAAGGTAAACCGACTTTACCATTGCTGCACGCTATGCACGCCGCACAAGCGAAAGGTAACCAAGCTCAAGTGGATATGATTCGTTCAGCAATTGAAAATGGCGGGGAACGTGAACAAATTCCAGCTGTATTAGAAATTATGGCGGAACACCAATCACTTGATTATGCAATGGCCCGTGCTAAACAAGAAGCACAAAAAGCCGTTGATGCCCTTGCCGTATTACCGGAAAGCGAATACAAACAAGCGTTAATTTCTCTTGCTTATTTATCGGCCGATCGTTCGTATTAATAAGCGGTCAAATTTTGAGAATTTTTTACAACTTTTATGACAGAACAAAATCAACAACCTTTAGAACATAAACAAGCGTTGCAACAAAAGAAAAAGCTAACGCGTAAAGGCAAAGATCCGAACGCACCTTTTGTGCGTGAAAAATTAACGCTTCCGAGCGGACATAACAAATTATTGCTGCACTCTTGCTGTGCGCCTTGTTCCGGTGAAGTGATGGAAGCAATCCACTCATCAGGTATCGAATTTACTATCTATTTCTACAATCCGAACATTCATCCGATGAAAGAATATCTGATTCGTAAAGAGGAAAATATTCGCTTTGCCGAGAAATGGGGTATTCCGTTCATTGATTTCGATGATGATTACGAAAATGACCGCCGTGAATGGTTTAAAAAAGCGGAAGGAATGGAGTGGGAGCCGGAGCGTGGTATCCGCTGTACGATGTGCTTTGATATGCGTTTTGAGAAAGCGGCGGAATACGCACATAACAACGGTTTTCCGGTTTATACCAGCTGCTTAGGCATTTCACGCTGGAAAGATATGAACCAAATCAACGACTGCGGGCATCGTGCCGCCGCTAAATTTGATAATGTGGTTTATTGGGATTACAACTGGCGTAAAAACGGCGGTTCGCAGCGTATGATCGAAATCAGTAAACGTGAACGTTTCTATCAGCAAGAATACTGCGGTTGCGTCTATTCTTTACGCGATTCAAATAAATGGCGTTTAGAAACCGGTCGTCAGCGTATTGAAATAGGTAAACTTTATTATTCACCAGATTAAGCATTATTCATAACGGACGCACGCCGTGTGTCCTCAGTACCAAATTTATAAATAAGAGGAAAAAATATGTCAAATTTTGCAATGGTATTTCCAGGTCAAGGCTCACAAGCGGTCGGAATGTTAGTGGATCTTGCAACTACATACCCAATTGTTGAAGAAACCTTCAAACAAGCTTCTGATGTTTTAGGTTATGATCTTTGGGATTTAGTCCAAAACGGTACCGCAGAAGATTTAGGTCAAACACAACGTACCCAACCGGCACTTTTAGCATCATCGGTTGCGATCTATCGTGTGTGGCAACAAAAATACCCTGAATTAAAACCGTCTGTAATGGCAGGTCATAGCTTAGGTGAATACTCAGCATTAGTTTGTGCAGGTGTATTAGATTTCCAAGATGCAATCAAATTAGTGGAATTACGCGGCAATGCAATGCAACAAGCTGTACCGGCTGGTACAGGTGCAATGTATGCGATTATCGGCTTAGATAACCAAGCAATTATTAATGCTTGTGAACAAGCTCAAGCGGAAGTCGGTGAAATCGTTTCAGCAGTAAACTTCAATAGCCCAGGGCAAGTAGTGATTGCTGGTACAAAAGCGGCTGCAGAAAAAGCAGGGGAATTATGTAAAGCGGCAGGTGCAAAACGTGCATTACCATTAGCGGTAAGCGTGCCCTCTCACTGTGCATTAATGAAACCGGCTGCAGATAAATTAGCCGAAGCATTACAAAATATCACGTTAAACGTACCGGTTGTACCAGTTATTAACAATGTTGATGTTAGTGTAGAGACCGATGCTGAAGCAATTCGTAATGCATTAGTTCGCCAACTTTATAGCCCAGTTCGTTGGACTGAAACGGTAGAAAAAATGGCGAATGAAGGTGTTACAACGCTTTATGAAATCGGCCCAGGTAAAGTCTTAACCGGTTTAGCTGGTCGTATCGTAAAAGAGCTAAATGCCAAAGCAGTCAATGATGTAGCTTCATTAGAGGCTGTTTCAGCATAATGATTAACACCCCTCTTTGAAAAGAGGGGAACTTTTTATAGGAGAAAAAAATGCAAGGTAAAATCGCATTAGTTACGGGTGCAACTCGTGGTATTGGTAAAGCTATCGCAGAAGAATTAGCTGCAAAAGGTGCAACCGTGATTGGTACCGCAACATCGGAAAAAGGTGCGGAAAGTATTTCTGCATACTTAGGCGATAAAGGTAAAGGTTTAGTGTTAAACGTAACAGATGCAGACTCTATTGAAGCTGTATTGGCACAAATCAAAGCGGATTTCGGTGATGTTGATATTTTAGTAAACAATGCAGGTATCACTCGTGATGGTTTATTGATGCGTATGAAAGAAGATGATTGGTTCGACATTATCCAAACCAATTTAACTTCTGTTTATCGCTTATCTAAAGCAGTATTACGCCCGATGATGAAAAAAGGCGGCCGAATCATTACTATCGGTTCAGTTGTCGGCTCAATGGGTAACCCAGGTCAAACCAACTACTGTGCGGCAAAAGCCGGTTTAGTCGGTTTCTCGAAATCATTAGCGAAAGAAGTCGCTTCTCGTGGCATTACGGTAAACGTGGTTGCTCCAGGCTTTATCGCAACCGATATGACTGATGAATTAAACGAAGATCAAAAACAAGCGATCTTAAGTCAAATTCCAGCAGGTCAATTAGGTTCGGCGCAAGATATTGCGAAAGCAGTCGCATTTTTAGCAGGTGATGATGCAAAATACATCACCGGTGAAACTATCCATGTAAACGGCGGTTTATATATGAACTAACCGCTACAAGCGGTCTGTTTTTAACCGAGCTTTACTTTTTTCAGTAAAGTTCGGTTTTACTATTTTTCGGGCTTCCGTTTTTCTCTTTTGTGTTTGATATTTGTCTATAAACAAATTAAAAGTGTGGTATGTATATGACTAAAAATACATTTGTGGTCGGCTTTATGCTGTTTGCCATTTTCTTCGGGGCGGGTAACTTAATTTTCCCGCCGAAACTAGGTTTTGAAAGCGGTCCGGATTTCTGGCTTGCAATCACCGGTTTTGTCGTAACCGGTGTAGGATTACCTTTACTCGGTATTATTGTGAGTGCTTCTTATAAGGGGGGGTATAAAGCTGCTTTACAGCGTATTCATCCTTGGTTCTCTATCTGTTTCTTAGTTGCAATTTATTTAACTATTGGGCCTTTCTTTGCGATTCCGCGTACAGCGGCAACCGCTTACGAAATGGCAATTTTACCGTTTTTAGGCGAACAAACACCGATTTCGTTGCTTATTTTTACCTTAGTATATTTCACCTTAGCGATTTGGATTGGTTTAAATCCGTCAAAAATGGTGGAAAGAATCGGTTCTATTTTAACGCCTTTATTACTGATTACAATTCTAGCGCTTGTGATCAGTAGTTTCGTGTTATTGTCTGATAATCCATCAAGTACCAATGTAATGGCTGCTCCAATGGTAAATGGCATATTAGCTGGTTATAACACCATGGATGCTCTAGCTTCCGTGGCGTTCTCGGTTATTGTGATTAATGCAATTAAAAGCAAAGGGCTCTCTGACGAAAAAGCATTAAGTAAGCAAACCGCAATGGCTGGAGTCATTGCAGCAATCTTATTAGCATTAATTTATTTATCAATTGGCTGGATTGGCAATAAATTACCAATTTCTGCTGACATTGTTGCAGATTTAGCGGCAAAGAAACAGGATCTTGGTACTTATATTCTTAACGTTGCAGCAACCCAAGCTTTCGGCGATTTAGGTAGAACCTTGTTAGGGGCAATTGTTTCATTGGCATGTTTAACCACAGCAATCGGTCTGATTGTTTCAGTGAGTGGATACTTCAATGAAATTTTCCCGAAAATTTCTTATAAAACCTATGCCATTATCTGTACCCTAATTGGCTTTGGTTTAGCAAACCAAGGATTAAGTGCGGTAATCAGCAAATCAATCCCTGTTTTATTGGTGCTTTACCCAATTGCAATGTCAGTGATTTTCTTATTGTTATTGAATCTGTTTGTACAGCTTCCATTATTAGCATTACGTATTTCATTGATCTTAGTAACCATTGTTTCTATTCTTTCGGTTGCCGGCGTAAGTATTACTGAAAACTTACCGCTTAAAGCGTACTCAATGGAGTGGTTACCGTTTGCAGTAGGCGGATTATTGATTGGCACAATCCTAAGCCGTTTCGTAAGAGCGAAATAATGATATTGGGCAAGGTTATCCTTGCCCTTTGTTTATCTCAAATCTTTGGAGAAAATATATGCCTGAATTACCGGAAGTTGAAACCAGCTTACGAGGCGTGGAACCTTATTTACAAGGTAAAACGATTAAACAAATTGTGATTCGAACCAATAAATTGCGTTGGGCGATTTCCGATGAATTGCAACAAATGCAAGGCGCAAAAATCGTTTCATTATCTCGCCGTGCCAAATATTTAATTTTACATACCACACAAGGCGATATTTTGATTCACTTGGGAATGTCCGGCTCACTAAGTATTTTGCCGGAAAATCAACAAACGGCAGGCAAACACGATCATGTTGATCTCATCACACAAGACGGCACCATTCTACGTTATAACGATCCACGTAAATTCGGTTGTTGGCTGTGGACTCAAAATGCCGAACAACACGAACTTATTACTCGTCTAGGGCCAGAGCCGCTATTAGAAGCTTTTACTGCTAAGTATTTATTTGCACGAAGCCGTAACAAAACCGTGGCAGTCAAAAACTTTATTATGAATAACGATATCGTGGTGGGTGTAGGTAATATCTACGCTTGTGAATCACTGTTTATGGCAGGAATTCATCCGGAGCTTGCTACGCAAAATCTGACGGAAAAGCAATGCGAGCGCTTAGTGAAAGTGATTAAAGAAGTGCTGACTAAAGCGATTATTCAAGGCGGAACGACACTGAAAGATTTTATTCAACCAGACGGGAAACCAGGTTATTTCGCCCAAGTGCTGCAAGTTTACGGCCGCAAAGGCGAAGCTTGTAATGACTGCCGCACAGCGATTGAAGCCAAAGTTATCGGGCAGCGTAACAGTTATTTCTGTCCTCACTGCCAAGAGCTGCCTCGTTAGCTCATAGTAATCGTAAAAAAGCGGTCAAATTTGATCTGCCCCCCAAAAGTTA
>NZ_GL831080.1:401988-407482 GCF_000188255.1 Actinobacillus ureae ATCC 25976 | reverse complement strand
ACGCTAAACCGATTTTACATTCCGACCAAGGACGCTAAACCGATTTTACATTCCGACCAAGGCTGGCAATATCAGATGGCAGACTATCAAGACATGCTAAGAAAACATCATATTAAACAAAGTATGTCGAGAAAAGGGAATGGCTTGGATAATGGGGCAATGGAAAGTTTCTTTGGGCGATTGAAAACGGAATGTTACTTTGGTAAGCGATTTGAAACTTTCGAACAGCTTGAGAAAGTGATTCACGAGTACATTCATTATTACAACAATGAGCGTATTCAAGTAAAATTAAAAGGACTGAGCCCTGTACAATACAGAACGCAGTCCTTAAATTAAACAGTCTAACTTTTTGGGGTCAGATAAAACGGCATCTTTTTTTACGTAGATATCTGTTTTGGAAATAACAATGAATGATAAATTAAAACTATATCGTGTAACGGATCATTATCTGGATTTTTTGAGAGAAGTTAAACCTAAAATTCCAATGAATAAGGACAATGGAAAAAATAGACCCTTCGTTGGCATTGTGCTTTCTATTAATGGTATGAAATATATCGCTCCTTTATCTTCTAAAAAAGGAAAAGGACAAAGTGACTTTAAGGTTAAAATTGGTAATGAACAAAAAGCAACTGTTCGATTTGCTTATATGTTTCCGCTCGTAAATAGTGCTTTGGTTGATATAGATTATACTAAAGAATTTCAACTCGATTTTAAGTACACCGCTTTACTGATTAATGAAGATTTATACATTAATCAGCATAAAGATCGTATTCACGAAATTGCAACTAAAACTTACACTAATACAGTCACAAAACGTTTTGGATTTGAAAACTTTTGCCGCGATTTTGCAAAATTAGAAGATAGATCTAAATCTTATATAATGGAATAAAGTTCTCACTTAGTTAAAATTTGATTTAGGTCTAATCGCTACCCCGTCTTGATTATAGAGCCGCCTCATTTCCAAATTTATAATTCCTACTAATTTAATCAACTATATTATTAGGAGTTTACGATGTCCGTTTTAACTGATAAAGATTGGCGTACTGCCCCGCTTGGTGAAATTATTGATTTTATTATCCCTCGTTTTCACGATACACATCGCAATCAATTGCCAACGCTGATTGAATTGGCGGAAAAAGTGGAATACGTTCACGCAGATAGTGCTGATTGCCCGAAAGGTTTAGCGGAACTTATTCGTAAAGTTTATGCGGATTTAGTGAATCATATGATGAAGGAAGAACAAATTCTGTTCCCATTGATTAAAGCCGGCAGAGGAAAAATGGCGGCGGCACCGATTTCCGTAATGGAAGCTGAACACGATGAAGCTGGTAATGATGTCGAAGAGATGCAAAAACTGACCAATAACTTTACTCCGCCCGAGGGAGCTTGTACCTTTTGGTGTAATCTATATCAAGGCTTACAAGAGTTTGCCGCTGATTTAGATGCGCATGTAGATTTGGAAAATAATAATTTATTCCCTCGTGCATTAGCAGGTGAGCAGCCTTAATCGAAAACAAGCGGTTGATTTTAAAGAAAAATTTGCAAAACTCTTGCAAAAATCAACCGCTTGTATCACATTCACAAATTAAGCGGATGCCTTTGAGAACAAGTTAATCACCAACACGCCGGCAATAATCATTCCCATACCGATAAAGCCTGCCAAATCTGGTTTTTGCCCGAAAGCGAAATACGCCACAATGGCGGTTAGCACGATACCGACCCCAGACCATACCGCATACACAATACCAATCGGCAACGTCTTGGTAATTACCGATAATAAATATAACGCTATCACAAAAGCGCCAATTGCCACTACGGTTGGTAGCGGTTTGCTAAAACCTTCGCTTGCCTTAATGCAATTACTGCCAATCACCTCAATCACAATCGCAAAGCCCAATAAAACCCAAGGGTTCATAAATTTCTCCGAAAACAAAAGCGGTTGGATTTTGCTCATTTTTGCAAATTTCTAGCAAAATCCAACCGCTTTTCAAATAACTACAATTTAGATTGCACGTGTACCTAATTGGAAAATTACCACTTCCGCTTGGCAACTAAAACGGAAATTCGCATCCAGTAAAAAACCACCTTCTACCGCTTTAATTTCGCTGGTGATTTCACACGGTTCGCTTTCCGTGTCACGAGCTTTTTGGGTTAATTTCACAAGTGCTTGTTCCGCATCCGCTTGTGTTTCATATACTTTTGCAAATTTTGCATCTCGTTCACTGTTATCAATGATTGAGCCAACATCAAAAGTATTACAACCCACACATTCAACCGGTTTATCTGATTTCATAAAAACCTCTATAAATTATAAGTTAATCACTTTGTTACTCTAATACTAAAGCGAGTTTGAATCAACCGAGCTTTATACTGTTGTTGATTTACAATAAAAAACGGTCGCAAAATTTTCACAAAATACGACCGCTACTTGGATTAGAAGCCTGCTTGTTGTTCTAATTGCTCTACTAATGCATCGTCTAAACCGAGCGCTTCGGCAAGGTCGGCGAGGAAAACAATTTCTTTACGAGCTAAATCGGCACATACCACTCGAGCGGCTAAATAAACTTGCGCCGCTAATGCTGGGTTGTTACCGACTTGTGCTGCAATTTGTTGTACAGTCGCCGGTTGATACATCGCTTGTTCAATCCATTGTTGGATTTCCGGATCTTGACCCGCTTCGCCTAAAATGGCTTGTCTTTCTTCGTCAGAAATCGCACCGTCAGACGCTGCAGCTGCAATCATCGCTTGTAAAATAACTTGGCTACTTGCTTGAGCATTTTGTTCTGTCACCGCAAAATTTTCTTCACTCACTGGCGCAGCCTGTATTTGGTTTTTCTGATATTTTTGGTAAGCCTGATAAGCAAGGCTACCGATTGCCGCCAATGACCCTAATTTCGCTAAGCTAGAACCGCCGTTACGACCGAAGATCATCGAAAGAATGCCGATTGCCGCCACACCGCCACCGATTTTGGCGACTTTATCGGTGGTGGTATTGCCGTTCATCGCATTTTTTGCTGATTCCTGTGCAACGCTTAGCACTTGATTTAAAATTTTGCTGAAATCCATAGGGTTTCTTCTCCAATAAGATTGAGGGTAAATACACTTAGCGCACTAAGTACTTAGCTGTTCGCCAAATTAGCAATAAGTTACCCGACTTGCCAATCAAATTTACCTATCATTAAAAAAACAAACGGTCGTAAATTCTTGTGAAAATACCGGCATTATGTAGCAGTTGCACAAAGATTTAACCGCTTGAAAACGCTACAATCTCCATTGAACTTACAACTCAATGGAGATTTTTATTATGGCAGAATCATTGTTAGTTTCGCAATTAGTAAAGCAAATTGAGAGTGCTTATAAAGAAAAAATGCTCACATCACGTCAGCTTGCAGAGTTACAACATAAAAGTAAAACACAAGACGATCAGATTAAAACCTTTGAAAAAACTCTCGGCTACATTGCTCCCGATTTTGATTTCAGAACGATTCGCAAGGTGTTTAATCCGCCTAACAGAAGATATTTCAAAATGAGTGTTCAAGCATTGGTGGCACAAGTTTTTCAGAAGAAAGAATACTGGCTAACTTTAAGTGATATTACTCTTACGGCTATTTCAATAGATGATGATGTTCCAGCCAATCAAGTAAGAGCTTCTCGTGAACAGAAAGCTGCCGTAGCGAATGTGCTACGGAGATTGTACAAGAAAGGGATTATTAAGAAAAAGGAGCAAGATTATTTAGGCAGTAAGACGAAGATACTTGAGAAAAGCTTGTGGCAACTAGATACTTTTAAAGGAAGGTAAAAATAGCGGTAGAAATACCGCTATTATCATTTAGAATTCCATTTTAAGCGAGGACGACACAACATTTTGTGGTGTTTCTTCTTTCTTATTTGTTGCTTCATCTAGCAATGCTTTAAATTGCTTCTGAGCATTAGGCGTTAATGCCTGCATAGCTGGGTGATTGTGCATTTGTTGCGTGAAATAAATTGTTTCTGACATTTCATTTAGCTCAAGTGCAATTTGTTCAATGTCCATAATCTTGTTTAGTAATGGATCGGCTTCAATATCTTCTCGATATAAGCTCACTAAAATCTCATCAATCACAATACCGTGCGGAGCTGATGCTTTAATTTTATTGAGCAAATTTAACTTCTTACCAGAGTCAAAATCTAAATCTTCGGAAAAGCGGTTTAAGCCGTAACCGAGATAAAGAGCTGTACCGCCCTTTAAAACCAAAGGCGTATCAGAAAGATTTTTTAGGATATTCACCATCAATTTTTCGTGATGTTTATCACGTTCCGTGAGCATTACATCATCGGGTTTTTGCGTTTCCATAATTGTAAATTTTCCCATTCTTGTTCAGTTAAGTGTGGTTCAATTTGATTCAGCAAATCATAAACTGATTGTTTATCTTCATCATTAGGAAACCAGTCATCTAAAATAACACGTCCGATTGAGCCTGTTTGAAGTACAGCGGTATAGAGATAATCCACGCAAGCACGAGGGTGGTCGGCAAGCCAAACAGGATAATTTTTAGGGTAATATCCCATTTCATTTAATCGTTTAGTGCCATCAATTACGCCTAGATTACCCAATAGATGATTAGTGTTTCTTTTTTGGCTTTCACCGTAAATGTAAAAATCTTGCGGATAAGCATCGTCATTCAACGCTGCCGCACTATGCCAATCACCCGTACCATTTGGGCTATGCACGTTTAATGCCACAATGCTACTGACATAGCGTTCAGGGTCTGTTTGAGGAATATACAGCATAAACTTTTCTTAAATTGATTATGTTTTAAGCTTATTATCTTTGAATTTCCATTTCACGTCCACCACATTAATTTCCAATCGTTCTACAACACCTTTATCAAGCCAATGCTTTAACGCAGCACGCATCGACACGGTATGTTGAGGGTGAATGATAGGTTCTTGACCGCACTTGATTAATACGCGTTTAATCAACTCATTCACGGTAAAATATCGGTCGGATTCGGCTTTTAATTCTGCCAGTAATAATTGGCGGAGTTTCCCTTTAAATCGCCGTTTATAAGTACGATAAGAGTAAAGCTCAGTATTGTATTCATCAGTCAAGGCTTTGGCTTCCATTACTTCTAAAGCATCTTGAAGCTTTTTGATTTTGCTATCAACCAATTCAAGATGTTCTAATACTTGCTTTCGTTCACGCGGTAAGCGGTCGATTTTAGCCTGAATTTGGCTAAAGTAGATTTTATTTCCCATTACATTATCAGCCTTTCTGCTTGTCTATGATTACCCTGCCAATAGCCTTGCCAGTCTGTTGTATTGTCGGTGGCAAGGCATTGTCCGAGAGTGCTGTTAAATAGGCTCAGATTATCTACGCGGCGATTATCTTCGCGATAGGCGCATTCGTTGGCATAGTTATCAAGATACTTATTGCTGATTTTATGATGTGTGCCAATAATCATACGCTTAAAGCGACTGAAATAGCTTTCTGCAAGATTGTTCGCTATACCGT
>NZ_GL831080.1:355646-401938 GCF_000188255.1 Actinobacillus ureae ATCC 25976 | reverse complement strand
ATGTAGGTGCCGTCAATATGGATTTCACCTGAAAGCGGAAATAACTGTTTCTGAATTTGTAAACTTTCACGGATTTTGTGCGCGAGCGTAAAAGCCGTCTTATATTGCACGTTCAAATCGCGCGAAAGTTGGCAAGCAAACAAGCCTTTAGCAGCATTAACGAATAAGGCAATGGCATAAAGGTAAGTCTGAATAGATAATTTTCGGTCAGCAAAAATTGTGCCTGATGTAACGCTAAAGGTATGATTGCAATGTTTACACCGCCATTGATTACGACTGGCAATGCTATAAGCAATATGCTGCACACCGCACTTGGGACACACCACATTTTCCTCACTCCCCCAACGAATTTGGCATAGCAATGCCCGAGCTTCGCTATCAGATAGCTGTGCCATCTTGATAGGCGAAAGCGTGCGAGCTTTGCTGCTAAGAAGAAAATTCTGGGTCATAGTATTGAGGTCACACCTTTATTAAACTAAAATATGAAATATTATTCATATTGATTGTGCATAAGGTATCACAATCATTCACTTTTTTCAATAGGAATGTGAAATAATGTGCATATCAGAGCGTTTGAAGCAGGTCTTAGATGCCAAAAATATGACCGTTACTGAGTTTTCTAATGTAACGGGAATTTCATATCGTTCGGCAATGAATTACTTGAATGAGGGACGCGATCCGAATGTAGATGCTCTAGTGAAAATTCATAAGGGGTTAGAAATCAGTATAACTTGGCTGCTCACAGGAAATGGATCAATGTTTCAAGCAGCAACTCAAGAAAGTTCGATTTCAGCACAAGAAGAAAAATTGATTGCAGACTACCGCTCAATGCCTGAAAACCTAAAAGATGCTTTCTCAATTTCTTTCAAAGAAATTTCCAATAAACAATAAATATTTAACTTGACATTAACTCAATAAGGAACAAAAAATGTCCCTACAAGCCTACAAATAGCTTATTCTCTAAATATCAACCTTGTAAATTTATTTTGAGAGGTTGGTAATGAAATCTAAGTATTCTGAAACTGAAACTGAAACTGAATGGTTGTTTAAAGATCTTTTAGAAGAAAATGGTTATTTTGATTCTGAAGATCTTATTATTGAATTTAAAGATAAAACTAAAAGTGAAAAAGTAAAAAAATTACTTTCTAATGCAAGTAAGAAGGGAAGTAAAAATGGGATCCCAGATTTCATTATTAGATCTAATAAACACCCCGATATTATTTTTTTAATTGAGTGCAAAGCCGATATTAGACAACATGAAAGTAAAAGTAGAGATAAATATGCAGATTATGCTGTTGATGGTGTTTTATTATACTCATCTTTTGTTTCTAAAGAATTTGACGTATTGTCTATAGCTATTAGTGGAACATCTAGTAACTATAAAGTAGATGCTTTTTGGCAACTAAAAGGAACAGATAATGTAAATCAGGTTGATGCAGATAAACTTTTACCTTATTCAAATTATCTACGTTTGATTTTAGAATCAGATGAAGCTTTCCATCGAGATTATAATGCTCTTTTAGTCTATGCTAAAACATTGAATACAGACTTACATAAAAAGAAAATAAAAGAATCAAATAGAGCTTTATTAATTAGTGGAATATTAGTTGCATTACAAAATAAAGTTTTTAGAATTTCTTATAAAGAAAATAAAACACCGCAGGATCTAATTACATCACTATTAAATGCTATATCTTCTGAGTTAAGAGCTGACAAATCAAAAAATAAAAATGCTGATACTGTATTAGGTGCTTTTAATTTCATTCGTTCCAATAAAACATTTGAAGATGATAAAACTGGGTTGTTAAATCTATTGTCTGTTATAAATTCAATTAAAGATAATGTTTATACTTTTCTTGATAAATATAAATATATAGATACTTTAAGTCAATTCTATATTGAATTTCTAAGATATGCAAATACTGATAAAGGACTTGGAATAGTATTAACGCCATTACATATTGCGCAGCTTTTTGCAAAAATGGCAGGAGTTAATAAAGATACTGTTGTATTAGATAATGCCGCAGGCACTGGTGGTTTTTTAGTTGCAGCAATGGGGGAGATGATTTTAGATGCTGGAGATGATGAAAAGAAAATCCTAGATATTAAAAAAAATCAGATTTATGGAATAGAATATGAAGATAGCATTTTAGCCTTATTAGTATCAAATATGATTATTCATTCCGATGGGCGCAGCAATATTTATTGGGGGAATTCATTTGATATTATACCTGATAAATTATTAAAATATAAAGATTATAATAAAAACAAAAAAGAAGATGAAATTATACAATCTTTAAAATATGAAAATATTAATTTAGATGAAAATAAGATAGATGTGGGGTTATTAAATCCTCCATTTAAAATGGCTACAGATGATACTGAGGAATTTGAGTTTATATTTTCAAATTTAAATGCAATTAAAAAAGGCGGAACTGTTATAGCATTAATTCCTACTAGTGTAATCAATGATACATCTGGCGTTAATTATATAAATAAGAAGAAATTATTAAGAAATCATACACTGGAAGCTGTTGTATCTTTACCTGAAGATCTATTTGCAAATAGTAAAACATCTATAGTTACTGTAGGTATAGTTATAACCGCCCACATTCCTCATCCTAAGTTGAAAGAAACTTGGTTTGGTTATTGGAGAGATGATAAATTTGTAAAAACTAAAAATCTTGGTCGAGCAGATATAAATCAGGAGTGGTATGGTGAAAACAAACTTCAAGAACAATGGCTGTCATCTTTTATTAATAAAAAAGAAGATTATCAATTTAGTATTAAAAGAAGAGTAACTGCTGATGATGAATGGTTGGCAGAAGCTTATTTGAAAACGAATTATAGCTCTCTAACTATTGATACTGTATTAAAACCTTGCTATCAGTATATGGCTTTTAGAATAGAAAATGGTAATATTGGCGATGAACAAGAATTTATTGAAATAAAAAATAATATAATACTCTTACATTCAAAATTAAATGTTAAACATCAAATGAGACTAGATGACATATTTTATATGTACAATGGTGTTACCTCATCTAGTGTTGAAGTTCAAGAGGATAAGCTATCAGATAATTATTTACCTTATGTTAGACCTTCTAAAAGACAATCAACTAGTTATGCAGGCTTTGTTGATAGTAATACTGTCAGAGATGAAAAAAAATTTCCTATGGATACCTTATATGTTTCAACTGATGGTGCAGGAAGTCATACTTACGCTTATGTGTCTATCGAAAACTTCATTCCTAATAGTAATGTTGTAGTGCTGGAACCTAAATACAATATGGACTTAGAAACCAAATTACTATATGCAGCATATATAACAGCTAATAGATTTAAATTTTCTTATGGTAGAAAACCTAAAGGAGAACGATTAGGTGAGTTATTACTTCCTGTAGTTTAAATATAGTTTATAAATAACATTTACATGAGAAAACATCTCTTAGTAAATGATTATAGTTAGCCCAAGAATACAACTTTAAATATAGCCTTACTCCTGAATAGGTGTGTGCTAATGTGTACGCTGCAGAATTTTTCTGTTTTTGACATTTGCGATTTATCTCATTTTTAAATGAGATTGCCAACGTCATTTTTACGTTACCACCAACACCATTTTCGCTTTTCATAAGCTTCCGTTAGTTGATATTCTTGCCGCTACTTTACTGATGGTAAATAGCTCAAAAGGCATTAGTGCTATTGATATTAGTCGCCACCTCAACATCAATTACAAAACGACTTTCGTACTTTGCCACAAGTTACGTGAAGCCCTGTTCAAAACGCGTGATTTACGCCCAATGCAAGGCGAAATTCACAAAGATGGAGCTTGGATTAACTTCACGCTACGTAAGCCAAACTACCGTAAAAACAACCATAAACAACGCCAACAAGCAGATGAAAAAGAACGGAAATTTCCCCAATTTAGACCGACTAAACGCTGCATTATCAGCCTTAACCAACGTTCCGCCAATGATGAACAAATTTGGGGTTCAAACCGTACTATTGTGGCAATGGATTACACCGAAAATACCGATACAGTTTTTGCATTGAACCAACGTTTCGTAAAAGCAGGCAGTGATATTATGTGTGATGAAAATCCTGCCTACAACAATCTTAATTTTCATTACAACCGTTGGTCGGTGAATCATCAAGAGGCTTATAGTGCGAAAGGTGTAAATAATAACCTTGCGGAATCTTTTAATGCCAGAATGCGTGATTTAATGCGTGGCACACATCATAAAACCGATAATAAATATGCCTTATACTACGCAAACTATGCGGCTTATCTGTCAGATAATCGCCGTAAATCCAACAGGGAACTCTTTGAAGATGTACTCAAGTGTTGCCTGTGGGTATTGCCACTTAAAGAGTGGGTGGGCTACTGGCAAGGTAATCATTGTGAAGGTGAGTTAATCGGAATGAAAGCCTTTGCCCCCAAAGAAATTTCACAGAACGACTTCAAGCGACTAGAAGAACAAATGAAGTACGATGAAATGCTGTTAGCTGCGTAGATTGCAATAGCCTTAGCGATATTTCATCAGATTTAAATAGAAAAGGATAACTCGCTTACCGAAATCACGGTCGAGCGGATTTATCACGCTCAAATCAGCGGAAAATGAAGAATTTGCGTGAAAAATCGCGTAGAATTTCAGGAAAAATAAATGCCTTTCGCAAGATCATCTCGGAAAGGCACTTAATTTGGAATGCGGTTTTAGTCAATTTTCGGTCTTTGTGCAACTGCTACATAATTCCGGAAAATACGACCGCTTGTTTCAAATTAAAGTAAATCCACGATATTAATCTCTATTGGATGACTTAATAACTCGGCAAATTTAGCGCCTGCATCAATAAAATGCGCTTGCTGAGTATGCAACGCCAAATCTTGTTGCGATTGCCATTGTTCCACAAAAGTATAAACATTCGGCTGACCTTGCACCGCGCCACAACCATAAGAAATACAACCTTGGTCGTTAAGTGAAGCACGAATTAAGTTTTGTGCCAATGCTTCAAATTCTGCGGTTTTATCCGCTTTTACATGGCATACTGCATAAACTGCGATCATAATTGCTCTCCTAAATTAAACAATATTGGACTGAGCTTTTAAAACTTGCCCAATCCGCTCAAATAAATGTTGAATGATATCCGATCGATGAGCCAGTACTCTGATGATCAATCCGCCTTCATTTAGCTGAGATACGCCAATTAGCATCTCTTTTTGCTCGGACATTGAGGCTTGCAATTCGTTCACGATTGCTTTTATTTCTAAAGTCGTTTTTGCCAAATTGATGTAGGTTAATGAACCTTGATGCGAAAAATCTTCCATTTGGCTCAATGAGGTCAATGCCATTTTTGCCGGCAACCATTGAATACGGTCGGTCACAAGCGGTCGATTTTGATGAGAAATCCGCAAATAGGACACAAAATGACGGAAGGCAAATCGCTCGCCGTTTAGCACTCGCCCAATCGCCACAACCTCGCCATAAATCAGCTCGGACTGCTCGCCCATCTCAATTTCGGTAGTTTGCTTAAATCCGCTGTCTTTATGCAGCACCAACGGATGCGGAAGATAAAACAAACGGCTATTTTTGCCCAATTTTATACACGTTTTTTGCGTTGCATAATCGCCCTCATTCATTGATTGCACCCGAGTAAATGCCTGCGTGTTCAATGAAAGAGAAGTATCATCCGCCAACGAAATCTCAATATCAAGTAGATCGCCTACCAGTAATCCCGGTGAGGAGGACATCTGCATCGCATTCAAAGCATTGCGCCAATACGAATCCAAATTCGGCAAAGTCATCACCTTAAACGGCGGCGACACAAAGTATTGATCGAGCTGCGTTTTGCCCTGTGAGGTTAATTTTGTTGAGAGTAAAAGTTTGCCTTGCATTTGATTGTTCACTCTCTCCCCTCGAGGGAGAGAGACAGCTTGTTGAAGCGTTCAGCGAAAACAAGCAGAGAGAGGGAATTTGCAAAAAAATGAGTGTTTAAACACCGTTTCCCCTCTCCCTGATTTTTCTTCTATACGAAGAAAAATCTGTCCCTCTCCCACAAAGGGCGAGGGTTATAGTATTTAACGAACTAAAGATGCTGGATCTTCAATATTTTTTAACAATGCGTATTTTTCGATCCAACCGATCACGCCGTCGAGGTTTTCTTTTTTCATCAGGTTGGTGAAAATAAACGGCTGACCGTTACGCATACGTCGGGCATCGCGTTCCATCACGCTTAAATCTGCCCCTACAAACGGAGCAAGATCAGTTTTATTAATGACTAACAAATCTGAACGAGTGATACCAGGCCCGCCTTTACGAGGGATTTTTTCCCCTTGTGCCACGTCGATCACAAAAATCGTCACGTCTGCCAAATCTGGGCTAAAAGTCGCCGAGAGGTTATCGCCGCCCGATTCAATGAACACGATTTCCACATCAGGGAAACGAGCCACCATTTCGTCCACGGCTTCTAAGTTCATTGACGCATCTTCACGGATCGCCGTATGTGGACAACCGCCCGTTTCCACGCCCATAATTCGCTCAGGCGAAAGTAAGCTGTTTTTCGTTAAAAACTCTGCATCTTCTTGAGTGTAAATATCGTTAGTAATGACTGCCACGCTATATTTACTCGCTATTTCACGAGTGAGTTTTTCGATTAACGCCGTTTTACCCGCTCCAACAGGACCAGCCACGCCGATTTTGATGTAGTTACGCATTTTTCTTTCCTTTAATTAACCTAGCAACTGTGATTATTTACGACAAGCTGTAAGGTGGGTAAGCCCACGCATTTAGCTCTGAGTTTTTATTTTCCTTCTAAAACACTCTTTAGAAAAAAGGGAAAAAATGTGGTCAAAATCAACCGCACTTTTCATTGTTAAATAAACACGTGGGCTTACGCCCACCCTACCCCTGAAAAATAAAAACACAGCAATCACAGGTTATGACATATATAATCTGGTATAAAGCACCTCGTGTTGCATAGCCCGAATGTCATTCGCCAGCGTTGCCGCACCAAGCCATTCTTCGTCAGGTTCAAGGCTTAATTCCACCGCTTGCACAAGTGAGCCTCGCAAATAAAACAGAATATCTTGCCCATCCATTTGGCTGAGAGGAATTAGCTTCACGCCGTTAGTGATCGCACCGACTGCTGCGTTGTAGTAGAACGCATAGAGTGTGTCGGCTTTGCTTAAGCCCATGGCTTGAGCAACCATTGCAAACACTATCGGGAAATAGCCCTGCACGTGTTTTTCTGCAATCGCTTGTTGGTAAGTCGTGAGCAGCGTATGTGTTTCGTAGCGAATAAAAATTTTCAGCAATCGTACGCCGAGTTTAAAACTGCCTTCGCGACTTTCTCGTGCCACTTTGGTGGCGGAAAGTTGCCAATCCAATTCGCACAAGCGGTCAAAATTACCTTCATTCATTGCATCGAATGCAAGGGAAAGATATGCCCCGTCGTTGTAAATCCAGTTTTGTAAAAGCTGGGTTTGCACATACTCTTCGAGGGTCGTTTTGCTTTCCACCACACCTTGCTGAACGAAGGTTTCTAAGCCGTTGGAGTGGTTAAATCCTCCAATCGGCAAGGTGGGATCGACCAAGTGCAACAACGCACCTAAATCCGTTAAAGAGCGGTTTAATGTTGATGCCAATTTCCATCTCCGTGATGATGATAACTGTGATGATCGTGCGAATGACTATGTGAATGCCCGTGACCTTGTGCAGAGTTCGCCCTCAACGCTTGGCTTAAACGGCGTTCCGCTTTTTGCGGATGAAATCCCGCCGCTTGTAACCACTCAAACATCGGTTTATCGTAAGGCAACGTGACTTCATCGCCATCTAAAAAAAGCGGAGAATGTTTATTGCCGATTTCATAACAAGCTCGAGCCATTTCAGGCAAAGTTTTCGGCGACAACACAATCACTTCGCTTGGCAAGATTTCGATCACAATCGCCAACTCATCGCTGATAAACACCACATCATCGTGTTTTAAACGTTGCCCTTCTTTGAGTAGGCGAAAAGCGACTTCACGCCCAGTATTTGTGGTTTTACGCAAAATATTCCGTTCGCTTTCATACCACTGCAATGCCACGCGTTCAATAGTCTGATTAGTAATTTTGCCTTCAGCCTGAAGGCTAGTTAAGTCGCCCAAAATGGTATCCATAATGGGCAAAATGGGGTTGAGGATTTTCATTTTTATATTATTTATTTTCTTCGCTAATTAAGGCTGCTAAATCTCCCCTACCCCTCTTTGCTAAAGAGGGAATTTTCTTTATAAATTTGCGGTCATCTGACTAATTTATATTTGCCATATCAAAGTAGAACAATGATATAAAATCTCGCTCATTCTTTCCCCTCTTTAGCAAAGAGGGGTAGGGGAGATTTGGCAGAAGAAAATACGGAGAAATTAGGTTATTTAGACCAATCTCGTGATGCCACAAAAATGGTTATAAAGTCGGCATTGTCTCGCTTAAAACCTCATATTTTTCATTCATCTCTGCCGCCCAAGCGGTTAAATTTGGAAATTCTTTTGCAAGATCTAATCCAATTTTCTCAGCTCTGAATAAGAACCAATCAATGACTGCGACTGTCGTTAGCGTACCAATGTTTAATTCAGTGCCAAACGGTTTTAAATCTTGCTCAAGTCTTACAAAACTTTGACGATTACGTTCGGTTAGTTGTTGATGGCGAGCTGTCCACCATTCACTTTCAGGGCGAAGCATTTTTTCAGCCATCATCGGCACGGTATTTTCCATAATGCCATCGGCTAAATTATGCAACGCTAACGTTGCCCAGCGTGGCTTGCCACTTTCTGGAATGAGTTTAGGCTCTACCTTGCCTTTTTGATCAAGATATTCGCAAATGAGCAAACTGCCATAAAGCCAATTACCACAATTACGTTCTAACGCTGGCACTCGACCTAGTGGATTTGCCTGATTATGCGGAGAGCTTGCATCAAATGATGAACCAATTTTAATCAGTTCTGTTTTGTCTAAGAGTTGTTGATATTTCAACGTTACCAGCACTTTACGTACATACGGGCTGGTAGTGGAGTACCAAAGTTTCATTGTAAATTCTCCTTAAATTTTGACCGCTCTTTTTACTTAGAACATAAAATACCGTTGCCCCAATGGCACTGTATCCACAGGTTCACAGGTAATTAATTCTCCGTCCACCCGCACTTCATAGCGTTCTGGATCCACTGTGATTTCAGGTGTTGCATTATTGTGAACGAGATCTTTTTTACTCACGCTGCGACAGCCTTTTACGGCAATGGTTTCTTTGTGTAAACCGAATTTAGCACGAATATCCGCTTTTTCAGCGGCTTGTGAAACGAAAAACACTGCGGTTTGAGCGGTTGCTAAACCTTGAGCACCGTACATTGGACGGTAGAATACCGGTTGCGGTGTTGGAATAGAGGCATTTGGATCGCCCATTTTTGCGTAGCTAATAAAACCTTTTTTAATCACCACTTCAGGTTTTACCCCAAAGAACATCGGTTTCCATAACACGATATCTGCAATTTTGCCTACTTCTAATGAACCAATATGATCCGCAATACCGTGTGCAATCGCTGGATTGATGGTGTATTTCGCAATGTAGCGTTTAATACGGAAGTTATCGTTTCCTTCATTACCTAGCTCACCACGTTGCATTTTCATTTTATCTGCGGTTTGCCATGTACGAATAACGACTTCGCCAATACGTCCCATTGCTTGAGAGTCAGAACTCATAATGGAGAAAACGCCCATATCATGCAAAATATCCTCCGCTGCAATAGTTTCAGGACGAATACGGCTATCAGCAAATGCTACATCTTCTGGCACGCGTTTATCTAAATGATGGCAAACCATCAACATATCCAAATGTTCATCAATGGTGTTTTTCGTAAATGGACGAGTTGGGTTAGTTGAAGCCGGTAATACGTTTGGATACATCGCTGCTTTAATGATATCTGGCGCATGACCGCCACCAGCTCCTTCCGTGTGGAAGGTATGAATAACACGTCCATCAATCGCTTTCATGGTATCTTCTAAGAAGCCACTTTCGTTCAGCGTATCGGTGTGGATTGCCACTTGAATATCCATTTCATCAGCCACTTTTAATGCTGAATCAATTACTGCTGGCGTTGCACCCCAGTCTTCATGGATTTTTAAACCTAATGCGCCTGCTTCAATTTGTTCGCGTAGCGGATCTAAAGTTGAACAGTTTCCTTTACCAAAAAAGCCTACGTTTACAGGCAATGCTTCTGCTGCTTGGAACATACGCTCCATATACCATGCACCTGGTGTGCAAGTAGTCGCGTGTGTACCATCAGCAGGGCCTGTTCCGCCACCAATTAGCGTGGTAACCCCACTTTCAATCGCATGCTGTGCTTGTTGAGGGCAAATAAAGTGAATATGCGTATCAATACCGCCAGCGGTCGCAATTAAATGAGCACCGTTATGCACTTCCGTGCTTGCACCGATAATCATATTTGCCGTGACATTATCCATGGTGTCAGGGTTACCAGCTTGACCGATGCCCACAATGCGACCATCACGAATACCAATATCGGCTTTGATAATGCCTAATCTCGCATCAATAATCATCACGTTAGTGATCACAAAATCCAATACATTTGGATTATCGCGAGTTGCGGTGCCGCTTTGTGCCATGCCATCACGCACACTTTTACCGCCACCAAATTTACACTCGTCGCCTTTGGTCAATAGATCTTGCTCAATAGTTGCCCATAAATTGGTATCGCCTAAACGAACTTTGTCGCCAACGGTTGGGCCATAAGTTGCTACATATTGCGCTCTTGAAATTGTTAATGCCATCTTGCCCTACTTTATAATTTGCCATCAATTTGATTATGGAAACCGTAAATAATTTGGTTACCACCAAAAGCCACTAACTCAACGGTTTTGGCTTCTCCCGGTTCGAAACGCACCGCATTACCAGAAGGCACATTTAAACGCATACCGCGTGCCAAAGTGCGGTCAAATTTAAGGGCATTATTGGTTTCAAAAAAATGGTAGTGAGAACCAACTTGAATGGGTCTATCGCCTGAGTTAATTACTTCAATTGTCACTGTTTTTCTGCCGACATTAGCGAGAATATCGCCTTCGGCTAATTGGTATTCGCCTGGGATCATATCTTTGTTCCTTGTAGGGAGGGCTTTAGCCCACCATTGATATTTTTATTTTGGTGGGCTAAAGCCCACCCTACGGTTATCTGATTGGATTATGCACCGTCACAAGTTTTGTACCATCTGGGAAAGTCGCCTCAATCTGCACTTCGTGAACCATTTCTGACACACCCTCCATCACATCATCAACGGTTAAAAGTGTTGAACCATACTGCATGACTTCAGCCACACTCATTCCATCTCTTGCCGCCTCTTGTAAATGACTCGCAATATAGGCAACAGTTTCTGGATAATTTAATTTAACGCCACGTGCTTTGCGTTTTGCCGCCAATTCTCCTGCGAGGAAAAGCATCAGTTTTTCTTGTTCTCTGGAAGTTAAATGCATTTTGTACCTTCTTAATTTTATGAGTTATTTATAAAATCCGGTTCCCAAGAGGGGAAGAGGAAGAATTTATGGATTGAGTAATTGTACTAATTTATGTTTATCAAATGCGGCTTTATCTAATCGTTTCTTAACGATCAATAACAGCCAGCTGGCAATGATAAACCCGATGGTATAAGTTGCCAGTCCGGTTTGAGCAACCGCATATTGAATAAGAATCGCGAGTAAAGTGCCTACAATGACATATAAAAAATGGCGTAATTGTGTGCCAGCAAAAGCACAAGCTACGAGAATAGGAGAGAAACCGTAAATACCGTTGGCAAGGCTATTATGATCAATATCCGGTAAATGGTGAGCAAATACAGTACCGATAACTGCTGCCGCCAAACCGTACATAGCCGCAATGGGAGAACTAATAGCAATCGCTAAAAAAAGTAACGTACCGGTTACCATGCTGGTACCGAAATTTACTTCCGCCCAAGCATAGAAAGGTTCCTGGATTGCATCAAGCGTGCCAGTGTAATCAGCTAAAGGAGGCGTTGTTTGGGTTAAACCGAATAAGCCTAATTTGGCGATTCCCCAACAAAAGAACCAGCAGCTCAATACAAACGGAAAGGTAAATGCGACTTTATTCTTTTTCACAAATAAACGCATAATTAACGTTGCAACAATCGAAGCAACAAGACCAATACTCCAAATTAAAGGATTTGAGGCATCCACTTCCGCAAAAGTAAACATGGTGCACATAAACGCTAGACTTGCATTAAAGCCATAAAGCCCTTGGCTAATTTGCTGTGGCGGATACTTCAATATTTTAGCTGTCAGCGTACCGATAAGTGCGCCGAGAAAACAGCTTACCCCTAACGTCCAGTGACTAAAAAACATCGCAATAACAATGACCAAACCGGACAAACCATTTTCTTGCAAAAAGATTTGCCCTATCCCTGTGAGGGTAGTTTTAATAAGCTTCATTTAATTTTCCTGTGTGTTTGCATATATTGTGGCTTTGCCACTATTTTTGTAAATAAAGCGTTTTATCTGCTAACTGTCTCGTAAAGGCTTGATCATGCGAAGCCACCAACATTGGTAATTGGAGTTGTTTGAGTAAAGCGGTTAATTTCGCACAATTTTTTGCATCTAAACCATTAGTCGGCTCATCAAGCAGCAGTAGTTTGGGTTTCATCGCAAGTACTCCGGCTAAAGCGGTGAAATTCTGTTCACCGCCGGAAAGCGCATTCACCGGACGATCTTTCAGATATTCAAGATCTAACATCTGAAGTTGTTCAAGTGCGATTTGATAAGCTTGTGCTTGAGTGTAGCCTTGGTTTAACACACCAAAGGCAACATCATCTAATACGGTGGGACCAAATAATTGGTCTTCTGCATTTTGAAAACAAATGCCGACTTTGCCTCGAAACGGCACAAAATCTTTTTCTCGTTGGCAATGCGTGCCAAACAAATAAATATCACCGGAGTGAATCGGCAAGAAACCGAGCAATGAAAGCAGCAGTGTGGATTTTCCTACGCCGATTTCACCTTGTAAAAATACTCGTTGCTGCGGCTCAATGGTAAAACTTAAGGCATTTATGACCGCTTGTCGATTGCGAAAAACAGTCAGGTTGTTAATTTCCAATATACTCATTTTTTACTTTTATACTTAGCCGCAAATCATTTAGCGCCAAATTTAAAGCCTCGTGCTTTCAGCGCCATTTCCGTTCTTTCCGCCCGCACCATGGCGTGAATAAGCAATAATGCCACGCGTTGTGAAGTGATTTTCAGGGTGAGCCAATTACATTTCGGCTGATAACCCCGTGCACGCATCGCAATATCCATCTTATGGTTTACCTCATTTAACAAGGAAATATAGCGAATACTTAAAACAAAGAGATGAATTAATTTCGGTGAAAGAGGAAGCCGACTGATAGCTTGCACCAGCATAACTTCATTCACATTTAATAATAGTAACCACGTTGCACATAAAATCAAATTCATCCGTAGGCTAATTAAACTTGCCAACTCGATACCATAAAGATTCCATTGCACGGAAAACGCATCCAAACGCCAACTTAGCGTCAGCCAAATCAATAACGTAAAAATATTGAATTTGAGCCAACGGCGAGCTAAGGCTTTTAATGATCGTCCATAAAAAATTTGACTAATCAGAACGCAAGGCACTAAACAAGCGGTCAAAAAAAGTAAAATATTTACCGATTTCAACCCACTGATTATTACGCCAAAAACAAACAAATAAACCAGCCGCCAATGTGCTTGAAATAAATGCGTCATTATGTTTCTTGTAATGCGTTAGGATACATTTTTGCCAGCGTAAAGAGTGTGCCGACACTCACAATGCTATCGACTAAAAATATCGGGAGGTGTGAAACAATCAACAAACCGATCAAGCCAGCATAGCTCTTACCGCCATCAAACGCTAATACTGCTGAAGCAAGCAGAATTGCGCCTCCAACCCCAATCACGCCGGCACCGATACCGGACAACATCAATTGCTGACGAGAGCGATTTAAGGCAAGTGAGCCTCGAAAAACGTAGTGCACAAGTAATGCCGGTAACGCCATTACACACAAATTTACGCCTAAAACAGAAAAACCGCCGAATGAAAATAATAACGTCTGTAACACTAATGCGACAAAGAAAGCGGGAAACACTGTCCAACCTAAAAACAGCCCAGCCATACCATTTAAAATTAAATGCACGCTACCAATGCCAACGGGAACATGAATAGTTCCGGCAACAAAAAATGCGGATGCAAATAATGCGGTCAACGTTAAACGGCCATAATCAAGTTTACGCAAGCCAATTGTCACTCCGACAGTCGCAATAGCGGAACCGATAAGTAGTGTTGGAGCATGTAAAACGCCTTCTGATAAATGCACTTAGCTTTTGTCCTTTCTTGCTTTTAATAGTGTAATAATCCCAAATAAGCCAAAAATATAACCGATACCGCCAATAAGATCGTGCAGGTAGATTTTATGTTTTAGCTTCTGAATATCTTCTCGTAATACTTCGAACTCGGCTCGTCCTAACGTCCGTTTAACAACGTTATCGGCGATCCCCTCGGCACGATGACCTTCCGCCCCTTCAACTACCACTTTAAATGGACCATCACCGGAAATAGGAATAGAAAAACTACCGTAAACATCGGTTTTCGCTGTTGCGATTGGCACATTTTCGCTACCGTCTTTACCTAATCTAAACACTTCTAAATAAGTTTCCGCCGCCGGTGATTGATCGGAATAAAAAGACTTACCCGAAATTTCATGCCCGTCATAAAGCGCAAATAAATGTAGACTATGTGCTGAAGTATTTAAAGAAACGAATGCAAATAAGATACCCAATAAATATTGTTTTAATTTCATTATTTCACTTCAAATGTCAGCATATATTCAATTGAACGCTCCGTATAATCCGGATGAACAACGTCCTTTTCTTCAAACTCAGCCCAAACTTTGTTATAGCCTGCTACTGGTGTAAATTGAGCGATTCCTTTTTCATTTGTTAAATTAAAAGGTTTATCTTCGCCTAAGCCTACCTTAATACCGGATACCGGTTTACCGTGGCGTAAAACTAAAATATCCATCGCTTTGCCTGCGACAGGTTTTGCAAGCGGCACTAATTCGTACTCAACGGCATGAGGTTTAAATGCATCATCATTCCACACTAAAACGGCTTTACCCAGTTTAATTGGATTTAAGCTAAGCACTGCTGTCGGTTCTTGCGCCTTGGTTTTCTCTACATATTTACCGCTTGGCAACTTCGACCAGACTCCATTATTGAATTCCAGAAATACCATTGCATGATGACCAGCATTAAAATAGGCTTCGCCGTGATTAAACAGGGGTTTAATGGAAAAGAGAGCTCCATTCTTTTGTAGTAATTGAATAGATTGAAGCTTTGCTTCAGGATAAGGTTCTGTGGTTTCGTGACCAAACTTCACAACATATTCATTTGTATTTTTTGTTGGTTCTAACCATACGTTGTGAGCTTGTGCGATCGAAATCGAAAGAAGTGAAACAAGTCCTAACACCCCACTTTTGAATGACATACAAGATTCTCCTTAAAATATCATTAAATCTAGTGTTTCATTATAAAAAAGTTTTACTTATCACTCAAATAAATAAAACTAATTATAGCTATGCAAAATATTTTAAGATGTAAAATAAATCACCGAACGTATAAACCACCAACTTTTTATATTCAAATCAGACACTTTTTTATACAATTCTTTTTTCTAATCATTTCCGATAGCGAAACAATATGTTAAATAAACTTGATGCTTTGAAATACTTTTGTACTGCTGCGCAAACTTTGAATTTCCGCGAGGCAGTAATCAATTAGCCATTTCTCCACCGGTCATAACACGGGTTATTAATGCGTTGGAAAGTGAGTTAGGCGAACAACTCTTCAAACGAACCACTCGTAATATTACCTTAACCGATTTCAGTGAAGAATTTCTATTACACGCCAAGCAGCTTCTAGCTGAAAGCGAACGAGTTTTCAGCTTAGGCAAAAAGCAACAAGATGAAATGGCTGGTACGGTACGTATTACGCTTCCAAAATTACGAGACTAAGAACAAATTTTATCTGAACTGCTACAGGCTCTTAAGCCTTATCCGGATTTAATTATTGATTGGCGAGTCGATGCCGCACGCTTAGATAATGTCAAACATCGAATAGATATCGGTATTCGAGCCAGTAAAGAGCCAGAGCCAAATTTTATCGTGCGCCCATTGATGGAAACGTATGATATTTTTGTCGCATCACCCGACTTTATTGCACACTGGGGAATGCCGAAAGATTTGGATGACTTACGAAAGAATTTTCCGTTCAGTAGTTTAATTAACGCAACAACAGGTCAGCCGTGGGATATTTTCATTGATGAGGATACCATTCTCGTTCCGCAGAAATTAGGCTTTATCACCACAGACATTTATAGTGAATTAAAAGCAGTGCTTGCTGGCAGAACAGTGGCGCATATTAGCAGTAAGATTTACAAACCATATATTGAAAATGGGCAACTTGTACAACTTTTCCTAGAACAGCAATTTGAAAAGTGGCAACTTTATTTATATCATCCTTATCAGCCAATTACTTCACCTCGAGTGTTAAAAGTTTTTGATCTGCTAACCGAAATTATGCAAAAACGTTATAAATAAACATAAAAAAAGCGGTCGAATTTTGTAAAAAACTTGCAAGTTCCGACAGCTAAGGTGAACACTGTTCTTATATGGTCAGCTTACGCTTCCATAGCTGTTACCACAATTTTGGTAATTTGTACTTTATCGCCGTTTTGTTTCGTATCAATATCAAATTTTACATTCCAGCTACCTGCCTGATCACACATATCACCGAATACACGCGCAGTAACTAATAATTCATCATAACCTTTTGATTTGATTTTAGATTCTTGAATCGCACCGTATTTCATTCCGCCTTTTTGGATATTTTTAATCCATTCTTGCTTTGTCATTGTGTCATTTTTTACAGTGATCAATTCAAAATCATCCGCTAACAGACTTTGCAACTTGGCAAAATTAGGGTTAATCAATGCATTATTTAATTCTTTATATACATCAATTACTCTTTCTTGTTGCTCTTGCTTTGCTTCTACATTCGAAATTACAGGTAAACTCGCAGTAATACTTAAGGCAATGCCTAAAAAAAGTGATAAAAAAATATGTTTAAACGTTAATCTCATTATTATTCCTCAAATATCATCTCTTCTCTTTTTTGTTGTAGGCGTATTATAGAGGAATAATTATTAATGACAAGATAGATTGTAGCTAATAGACTATTAACAAAAAAGTAATAATCATTTAGAGATTTTTGTGTACAACTTTAGGCAAGCGGTCGTTTTTTGTATGAAATTTACAAAAAATATCAAAAAACAACCGCTTGAAGCATACTAAGGGAAGAGAATCGGTACCAAAAAGGCAGTGACTAACATCGTAATCACCGTAAAAGGTAAACCGACTTTAAGAAAATCGCTAAAACGATAATTACCGAGCGAAACTACCATTGAATTGACCGGCGAGATCGGCGTCATAAATGCTGCGGAAGACGCAATCGCCACCACCATCACTAATGCTGTCGGCGGATAACCGAGCTGACGAGCTACTTCAATCGCAATTGGCGCCATCAAAATGGCTGTCGCACTGGTTGAAATAAACAAACCGACCACTGCAGTCAATGCAAATAACCCAATCAAGATGAGCGGATATGCCGTATTCGCCCCACCGGTTAAACTGATAAATTTCTCAACCATCAATGCGACACCACCGGTTTTCTGCATTGCTAATGAGAACGGCATCATACCAATCACCAAAATCAAGGTCGGAAAATGAATCGACTCATAAGCCGATTTCATATCAATACAGCGGAATGCGCCCAATAACAAACAGGCAATAAAGGCTGCAATCACATTCGGCACTAGCCCACTAATCATTAAACCAATCATAATTACCAATGCGAATAAGGCATGGGGCGCTTGGCTCGCTGCCGGTACCGCCTGTTTACTTTCTTTCGGCATTCCGATTAAGAAGAAATCTTTGCGAATTTGAACCATTGCGGTAATTTTCTGCCACACTCCCATTACCAGTAAAATGTCGCCGGACTTCACTGTTTCGGTCAGTAAATTATTTTGGAGAATCTGTCCTTCACGCTTAATTCCCACCACACTTAAACCAAAGTTAGAACGGAAATTTAACGCATCAACGGTTTGCCCGATGGTTTCGGTTTCCGGCATCACACCCAATTCCGCCATACCGACCGACTTAGATTGCGTTGAAAAATATTCCCCTTTTAACTCAATCGGCTGCATTCCGAACTCTTCGCAAAGTTGTGCAAAGCGAGTTTCATCTACACCAATATCCATTAACAAAATGTCTTTCTTTTGCAGCTGGTCTTTACCAAATGCAGCTAGGGTAATATGGCGGAAGTTCTTATAACGTTGAATCGCGATAATATTAAGCTGATAAACCGAACGTAGATTCAATTCATCAATAGTTTTTCCAATAAAGTGTGAACCTTCGCTTAACACTACCATTTTGGCTCGCCCATTTAATTTATATTCTTCAATCAAATGCGCCATTGAATCGTCATTATTGACTGATACAGGCACACTGCCATCATCTAACCAGCGACGTACTGCTAACATATATAAAATCCCCAGTACTAAGACTAACGCACCAATCGGGGTAAAGCTAAAGAAATGAAATCCTTCATAACCAGCCTTAACCAATTCAGCGTGCGTCACTAAATTAGGTGTTGTCGCGATTAAGGTCATCATACCACTGATTAAACCGGCAACGGCAAGTGGCATCATTAAACGACGAGGAGAAATATTTAAACTAGCACAAATCGCTAAAGTCACCGGAATAAAAATCGCCACAATACCGGTCGAGCTCATAAATGCGCCGAGCGTACCGATCGATAACATCAGCAAGGCAATCACTTTAGCTTCGCTCGCTCCCGCTACACGCAATAACCAATCACTCATTTGATTCGCCACACCGGTTCGGGCAAGCGCATCACCAATGATATAAAGGAGCGCTAGTAAAATCACGTTGGGATCACCAAATCCGGCTAACGCTTCTTTGGTGGTTAAAATACCGCTTAAACTAAATGCCAATAGCACCATGAGTGCGATGACGTCCATACGCAATTTATTTTGAATAAATAGCACAACTGCAACAGCCAGAATCGCTAATACCCAAAACAAGGGAAATTGCATAAAGGAAGGTAAATAATTGATGATGGTTTGCATAATTCTCTCTTATTGTAAAAAATCCGCCGAATTATACCGCTTCATGCTACTAAAAAAAGCCTGTGATCAATAAAAATCACAGGCTTTTTAGCTAATGGACGCAAACTACAACGGAAATAATAACGGAACTAACCATATCGTCACGCTCATGACTAATAATGTGAACCGCACACCGACTTTCACAAAATCGATAAAGCGATAACCGCCGGGTGCTATCACCATAGTGTTAACCGGTGAAGAAATAGGTGTCATAAATGCCGCTGAGGAAGCAATCGTAATTACCATCACAAACGCAATCGGTGAATAGCCTAATTGTTTCGCCACTTCAATGGCAATCAGCGCCATTAATATAGCGGTAGCCGTATTCGAAATAAACAGCCCGACTAATGCAGTCAGCGCAAATAAACCGACCAACACTAAACTATAATGCGTACTTTCCCCGCCGGTAAGCGCTAAAAATTCTTCTACGATTAACGATACGCCACCTGTTTTTTGCATAGCTGTTGAAAACGGCATCATATCGACAATTAATAACAGACTCGGAATATGAATGGAGTCATAAGCACTTTTCATATCAATATAACGAAACTTACCGAGTAATAAGCAACAAATCAAAGCCGCAAGCACATTCGGTATCCAGCCACTGATCATTAATAACACCATCAGCCCCACAGCAAACAAAGCATAAGGCGCTTGGCTTGCCGCCGGTGCGATTTGTTTGCCTTCTTTCGGCATACCGAGTAAAAATAAATCCTTATTGTATTTTTCAAGCGTAATGATTTTTTGCCAAACACCCATCACTAACAGCACATCACCCGCTTTCACCGATTCGGTAAGTAGATTTTCTTGTAGAATACGATCTTCTCGTTTAATCCCCACCACACTTAAACCGTAAGTCGAGCGAAAATTTAGCTGTTGTACTGTTTTTCCGATACTTTCCGTTTCCGGCATCACTGCAAATTCCGCCATGCCGACCGATTTAGCGTGTGTAGAAAAATATTCGCCTTTTAGTTCAATACGCTGTAATTTGCATTCCTCACATAACATCGCAAACGCATCTTCATCAATGCCAATATCCATCAGTAAAATATCTTTCGCTTGCAATTGATCGTTACCGAACGCCGCCATAATTTGTGAACGGAAATTTTTATAGCGCTGGATAGCAATCACATTCATTCGATATAACGAACGTAATTTTAGTTCGTCCATAGTTTTTCCGATAAACGGTGAGTCTTCTTGCAAAATCACCATCTTGGCACGCCCGTGCAATTGATACTATTCAATCAAATGCGACATACTGTTATCGTCTTTAGCTAACACTTGCACATCGCAATTATCCAACCAACGGCGAGCAATGAGCATATATAGAATACCTAATGGCAGAACAACCAAACCAATCGGTGTAAAACTAAAAAAAACAAACCCTTGGTAGCCGGCTTTAACTAATTCCGCATGCGTGACTAAGTTAGGTGCAGTAGCAATTAAAGTCATCATACCGCTAATCAAGCCGGCAATACTGAGCGGCATCATCATCCGCCGAGGCGAAATATTCATACCCGCACAAATCGCCAATGTTACAGGAATAAAAATAGCAACAATGCCAGTCGAACTCATAAATACGCCCAATAACCCGATCGATAACATCATCAAGACCAATACTTTGGTTTCGCTAGAACCCGCCACCCGCATCAACCAATCACTAATATGATACGCCACACCCGTACGAGCCAGAGCTTCTCCCACCACATATAACAAAGCCAGTAAGACAATATTCGGGTCACTCAAACCGGCAAAAATTTCTTGTGTAGTTAATATGCCCGTTAACCCAAAGCCCAACATTACTAATAAAGCGACAATATCCATTCGCAATTTATTTTGAATAAATAAGCCGACAGCAATCGCAAGCATGCCAACACCCCAAATAATGGATATTGCAAAAAAGCAGGTAAATGATTAACAAAATTCTGCATACTGTTCCCCTTTGCAAAATATTGTTGAAATTATACCGCTTGTGAATAAAAAAAAGCCGGAGATTAATCAAACCTCCGGCTTTTCCTTCCGAAAAATCGTAACGTTATAACGGACTTTCTACATTCAGCTTTTCGTTAATTTCAGTAATAGCAAGAATCAGGCTAGAACGCATTATCCGCTCTAAACGAATCTGCTGCATTTGAAACAACATTGAATCTTTATTATCACCAACCGGCTGATGCTTCAGCATCTCTGCCGCTGGTGCGAGATCTATATGGTGTAAATCTTTGGCAAATTGCACAATTGCCGGATGAGAAAAGGGTAATTCTTCCACCTCATCACTGAGATGCTGCTTTAATTCGATAAACAACGTAATATCTTCAAAAACCTCAGCCGAAACTACACCTAAACCGAGCAATAATTTTAGACGAACAGGTAACTCCGCTAATGGTCCTTGATACTCAAATAAAGAATCCACCACCGATTTCAAAGCAAAATCCGCTTTACGAAAGACGCGCTGAATCAGACGATCAACATTTTGGGCAAATTGATTGGTCGCCAGTGCGAGGAAACCTCGTAATGAGCTCACCTCGCTTAACTGTTCGATAAAATTATCTGAATATGGCATTAGTTATATAACGCAACAACTTGATCAATGACTTCTTGGTTTGTTAAACCGGTATATTTCTCAACTGCTGCGGCTACTCCGTTATCTGCAATAAATTGTGCTAATTCGACCGCTTGCGGGTCTTCTTCATTACGATATTGTAGAGCCATTACCACACCATTGACGAGATTTTTATGCGGTAAGCCGTATTCTAATGTACCTAAGAGAGGCTTAATTAAACGGTCGTTAGGGCTAAGTTTACGAATTGGCTCACGACCGACACGGTTTACATCATCATTTAAGTACGGATTAGCAAAACGTTTTAAGATTTTTTCGATATAAGCAGCGTGCGCTTGCGGGCCAAAATTATAATGTTTAATTAATACCGCACCGCTTTCTTCCATCGTCGCTTTCACTGCCGCTTTCACGCTATCAATAGCGATCGCTTCTTTAATCCATTTCACGCCAGCTTGTTTACCTAAATAGGCAGAAATTAAATGACCGGTATTTAACGTAAATAATTTACGCTCTACAAATGCCATTAAATTATCGGTTAATTCCATTCCTTTAATATCCGGAATTTGACCTTTGAATTGGGTTTTATCCACAATCCATTCGCTAAACTCTTCTACCGTCACTTCTAACGGATCCGCTTCGTTTAATTCCGCCGGCGGTACGATTCTATCGACAGCCGAATCCACAAAACCGACAAATTTTTCAATTTCTGCCTGTTGAGAAGCGGTTAAATTTTCAAAGATTTTTGCTTTAAAGAAACTCGTACCACGCACCATATTTTCACAAGCAATAATATTTAACGGTTGGGTGTTACCCGCTTCTAAACGTGCCGCTAACGCTTTGGCAAATAATGGCGCAATAAAGCCTAATACATTCGGGCCAAACGCAGTCGTAATCAGCTCAACGCTTTTCACTTGTTCAATCACTGCCGCTTCATCTTTTGAGTTAATCGCCGCAATATTTTTTACCACTTCAACACGGCTCGCATCACCTACGATTTTTACGCCGTATTGTTTGTTTTGGTTAATTTGATCAATCTGAGTTTGATTGATGTCGGCAAAGGTGACGAAAACGCCTGAATCCGCCAATAATTTACCGATAAAGCCACGACCGATATTACCAGCACCAAAATGTAATGCGTTCATTCTATGTTCCTCTTTAATTTGTAAAATATTTGAAAAATTTGACCGCTTGCAAGCGAAAATCCCCCACTCACGTGGGGGAACTCACTTATTCGCCTTTTAATAAGCGTAATACTTTTTGCGGATCATCGGTTAAAGTGAGAATTTCCATGGTTTTCTCATCATCTAACGCATTAGTGATCGCACTTACAACTTGGATGTGTTCGTTATTACGTGCCGCGATACCGATCACTAATTTCGCTACACCGTCTTCTTCGTCAGTAAAACGCACACCTTCACGATATTGGCAGAACACGATACCGGTTTTTAATACTTTATCTTTTGCCGCAATCGTACCGTGTGGAACCGCAACCCCTTCACCTAAGTAAGTTGAAACTTGTTGTTCACGTTCAAACATTGCCGGTACATAATCCGCTTCGGCAAAACCTAATTTGACAAGTTGCTCACCGGCAAATTGAATCGCTTCTTCTTTAGTACGCGCAGTTAGGTTTAAGAAGATTTGATCTTCGGTTACATTTAAACCGCCACGTTCGGTTGCCACTTGCGGCACAACTTCAACTGGAATCGCTTTGTCTGTACTGTTTGCAGTAAGTTTTGCCACTAAACCGTCATAGAAAACGCCGTCTAAGAAGTTATTAAGTGATAAATGTTGTGCGGTTTGTACTTGTTTTTGCGCACGTGCGGTTAAGTCTTTGTGAGTTACCACTAATTGCGCATCTTGCGGTAAATCGTTAATTGCTACGTTTTGTACTTCGACATTTAAACCCGCCGCTTGTACTTTTTTGCGTAACATACTTGCACCCATTGCGCTTGAACCCATGCCCGCATCACAAGACACATAAATTTTATGTACATTGCTGAAATCACCTGCTACTGCTGCATCCGCCGCAACAGCACCGCCTTTGCTTTGTGCTTTCATTGCCGTCATTTCCGCTTGTGCGCTTTCTAACGCATCGTCAGAAGCTTCTTCTTTTTGCATTTTGAGTAATACGGATGCAATCACGAAAGTAACTACACATGAAAGAATCACAGAAGCGATAACCGCTAAGTGCCCGCCCGCCGGTGTCATTGCTAATACCGCAATGATTGACCCCGGAGAAGCCGGTGAAACTAAACCGCCACCTAATAATGTATTAGTTAATACACCTGTTGCACCGCCTGCAATGACAGCAAGGATTAAGCGAGGATTCATTAATACATACGGGAAGTAAATTTCGTGAATGCCACCGAAGAAGTGAATGATTGATGCAGAGCTAGCGGTATTTTTTGCAGAACCTTTACCGAATAACATATAAGCAATCAAAATACCTAAGCCCGGGCCCGGATTCGCTTCAATTAAGAAGAAAATTGATTTACCTAATTCTGAAGATTCTTGAATACCAAGTGGTGAGAAGATACCATGGTTGATTGCATTATTTAAGAATAAGATTTTCGCAGGCTCAACAATCACCGATGTTAACGCAAGTAAGTTAGCATCCACTAACGCTCTTACGCCCGCAGCTAATAAATCTGAAAGCGAAGTAACAACACCACCGATAAAGCTAAATGACAGTAGCGCTAATAACATACCGATAATACCGGCTGAGAAGTTATTCACTAACATCTCAAAACCGCTTTTCACTTTACCTTCGATTGCTTTATCGAATGTTTTGATTGCCCAGCCGCCAAGTGGGCCAACAATCATTGCGCCTAAAAACATGGGAATTTCAGAACCCACGATGATACCCATGGTAGTAATCGCACCAACTACCGCACCACGTTCACCACCAGCTAAACGACCGCCGCTATAACCGATTAATAACGGTAATAAATAGGTAATAATCGGGCCGACAAGTTTACCTAAACTTTCATTTGGCAACCAACCGGTAGGAATAAATAATGCGGTAATAAAACCCCAGGCGATGAAAGCCCCGATATTCGGCATCACCATATTTGATAAGAAACGCCCAAAACTTTGGACTTTAACTTTAAGATTAGACATAACTGCTCCTAAACAACAGTGTAGAGAAAAAGGGATTAAAATCTGTGCATAAATTAGCACCAGTTCTCAAAGTTACCAAAATGTTTCTATTGAATTTGTGAACAAGATCACATTAAATTTTCCGCCATTTTTGAAAAATGTGATACAAATCACACTTATATAAATACACTTCCAAAAATTGTGATCTACATCACAATTTCAACAAACAAGCGGTCTAATTTTACAATTTTTTTACAAGTAACTCCAAGTAGCTTATTTGCAAAAAAATCCTGAAATTTAACCGCTTAAAAAAAGAAAAAAGCCTTTGAGCTTTCGCTCAAAGGCTTAAGTGAAATAGATTGATTACTCAACAGTTACCGCTTTCGCAAGGTTGCGAGGTTGGTCAACGTCCGTACCTTTAATTAATGCGATGTGGTATGAAAGTAATTGTAACGGCACTGTGTAGAAGATTGGTGCTGTTACTTCATCAACACGTGGTAACACAATTGTTTTGAAACCAGTTGTTTCTTCGAAACCAGCTTCGTGATCTGCGAAGATATATAACTGACCGCCACGCGCACGTACTTCTTCGATATTTGATTTCACTTTTTCAAGTAAATCATTTTCCGGTGCAACTACTACTACCGGCATTTCGCTGTCGATTAATGCTAACGGACCGTGTTTTAACTCACCTGCAGCATAAGCTTCTGCGTGGATGTATGAAATCTCTTTTAATTTTAATGCAGATTCCATTGCAATCGGATAGTACTCACCACGACCTAAGAATAAAGTATGGTGTTTATCTGCGAAGTCTTCAGATAATTTCTCGATTGCTTTATCAAACACTAACGCACTTTCAATTTGCGCCGGTAAACGTTGTAATGCTTGAACAATGTGGTGTTCTTGCTCTTCAGATACCGTGCCTTTTAAGCGACCGATCGCCACATTTAAAAGAAGCATACAAGTTAACTGAGTCGTAAATGCTTTTGTCGATGCAACACCGATCTCAACACCCGCTTTCGTCATAAATGCGAAATCTGACTCACGAACAAGTGAAGAACTTGCTACGTTACAAATCGTCATTGCTGACATATAACCAGATTCTTTCGCTAAACGTAATGCCGCTAATGTATCCGCTGTTTCACCTGATTGTGAAAGCGTAATTAATAAACTATTCGGGCGAGTTACGAATTTACGGTAGCGGAACTCAGATGCAATTTCAACATCACAGCTCACACCAGCGATAGCTTCAAACCAGTAATGAGCAACCATACCCGCATTGTAAGAGGTACCACAAGCTACGATTTGTACGTGTTCAACTTTCGCTAAAATCTCTGCTGCATTCGGACCAATTGCATCAATTTTCACTTTACCGTTTTCGATACGGCCGTCTAAAGTATTCATGATCGCTACCGGCTGCTCGAAAATTTCTTTCTGCATATAGTGACGGTATGGACCTTTGTCTGCAGCATCCGCTTCGAAGTTACCTTCGTGAATTTCACGTTCAACTTTTTGACCGTCACGGCTATAGATATCTACAGTGTGACGAGTAATTTCCGCTACATCACCTTCTTCAAGGTAAGCAAAACGACGAGTTACGCTTAATAATGCTAATGGGTCTGATGCTAAGAAGTTTTCGCCAACACCATAACCGATAACTAATGGGCTGCCAGAACGTGCAACGATTAAACGAGACGGATCATCTTGATTCATTACTACGGTACCGTATGCACCACGTAATTGAACTACTGTTTTTTGAACCGCTTCTAATAAAGAACTTGATGTACGGAGTTCACACTCAACTAAGTGAGCGATTACTTCAGTGTCAGTTTGCGACTGGAATACATAACCACGCTCTTGTAAAGCCACTTTTAATTCTTCATAGTTCTCAATGATACCATTGTGAACCACTGCAATTTTGCCGCTGCGATGCGGGTGAGCATTGGTTTCCGACGGTTCGCCGTGCGTTGCCCAACGAGTGTGAGCAATACCTGTACCACCAACTAATGGGTTTGCAGAAATAGCATCGTCTAATGCTTTTACTTTACCTACACGACGAACAATTTGCATATTGTGTTCTTCATTTAGAACTGCAACACCCGCAGAGTCGTAACCACGATACTCTAAGCGGTGTAAACCATCTACTAAAATATTAGCTACGTCGCGTTGTGCTACTGCACCTACAATTCCGCACATAATGTCTTTCCTATGTTAAAGTTAAAAAAATAATAAATAACTGGGTAACGGGTAATAAGCAGTGATTCTGATGTGCCGATTCCATCAAAATATGAGCCATTGCCACTGTTTATTATTTGCTTGTTTAATCACAAGCCACAATCACCTCTACACCATGCGATTCGATGGTCTTTTTAATTTCTTCATCAATATCGGCATCAGTGATCAATTTATTCACGCCTTTCCACTCAAGCTCAAGATTTGGCATTTTACGCCCCATCTTTTGAGACTCAATTAAGACGATAACTTCTCGAGAAACCTCCGCCATAATTTGGCTTAAGCCTACGAGTTCATTAAATGTTGTGGTACCACGTACTAAATCTAGACCATCTGCTCCAATAAATAGTTGGTCAAAATCGTAAGAACGTAGTACTTGCTCGGCAACTTTACCTTGGAATGAATCAGAACGAGTATCCCAAGTACCACCGGTCATCAAAACCGTAGGCTCATTATCAAGCATGGTTAATTCGGTTGCTAATGCTAATGAATTAGTCATAATCACTAAGCCCGTCTGGTACAAGGCTTTTACCATCGCTCCGGTCGTACTGCCGCTGTCAATGATAATCCGATTATGATCTCGAATATGTTTTACCGCTTCATTCGCAATCGCTAATTTTTGTTTTGAAAGTTGCTCGTTACTATCTTCTATCATTTCTGATGGAATTTTCACTGCTCCACCATAGCGACGTAATAACAAACCGCTTTCTTCTAAAGCGGTTAAATCCTTACGAATCGTCACTTCAGAAGTTTCGAAGAAACTTGCCAATGTTTCAACACTCACCTCTCCCTGTTCTTGTACCATTTTTACAATTAGGTGGCGACGTTGTTGCGTATTTCTTTTTGACATACTTTCCTCATGAAAAGTTTCGATATTTAATATCTAAATTTCGTTTTAAAACATCTGAATTATATTAGATGATTTTATTTATGCAACTTTTTGTATAAAAAATAAGACCAGCTAATTTTTATTCGTCAAACAAGCTTAGATGAGCTACCACAGTTATTTAATGTTCTTGTCGGACAAATGAGCTTAGTTGGGCCTCGACCGGTTGTAACAGATGAGCTTGTTTATTATAAAGAGAATTTAGATTACTATCTGATGGCAAAACCAGGTATGACAGGTTTATGGCAGGTGAGTGGCCGTAATGATGTGGATTACGATACACGTGTTTATTTTGACTCTTGGTATGTGAAAAACTGGTCATTATGGAACGATATTGCGATTCTTTTTAAAACAATTACTGCGGTGCGTAAGCGAGCAGGAGCATATTAGAAAATTAAAAGCAGAAAGATCTTCTTTCTGCTTTTTTATTGCTCATATAAAATAGAATATATCTTTAATTTGTGATGTATTTATGAAAACGATCTTTATTACCGGCGGAGCAGGATTTATTGGATCAGCTGTAATTCGCCATATTATTAATTATACTCAAGATGTTGTCGTTAACATTGATAAACTAACCTATGCTGGAAATCTTGCCTCATTGGAAGGTGTGAGTAAGAGTTCGCGTTACCATTTTGAGCAAGTTGATATTTGTGATAGCGGTCGAATTTCGCAACTTTTTTGCAAATATCAGCCGGATACAGTTATGCACCTTGCGGCGGAAAGTCACGTTGATCGCTCGATTGACGGACCATCGGCTTTTATACAAACCAATGTTATTGGCACTTACACTTTACTTGAGGCGGCTCGTAGCTATTGGAACGGTTTAAGTGCAGCTAAAAAGGCCGCTTTTCGTTTTCATCATATTTCAACAGATGAGGTTTATGGTGATTTACACGGTATGGAAGAGCTATTTACCGAGCAAACGCCTTATGCGCCAAGTAGTCCGTATTCAGCTTCGAAGGCAGCGAGCGATCACTTAGTTCGAGCTTGGTTTCGTACTTATGGCTTACCGATACTCGTCACGAATTGTTCAAATAATTACGGCCCTTATCATTTTCCGGAAAAGCTGATTCCACTGATGATTCTAAATGCGCTAGAAGGGAAACCGCTGCCGGTTTATGGCGATGGTTTGCAAGTTCGAGATTGGCTGTTTGTAGAAGATCATGCTCGTGCGCTTTATAAAGTAGTGTGCGAAGGTAAAGTGGGCGAAACCTATAATATTGGCGGTCATAACGAAAAGACGAATATTAAAGTTGTGCGTGCGATTTGTCAGTTGTTGGAAGAATTTGTCCCTAATAAACCAAATGCCATAGAAAAATATGAAGATTTGATTACTTATGTCACCGATAGACCGGGGCATGATGTTCGCTATGCGATTGATGCCAGTAAAATTGCCAATGAATTAGGCTGGCAGCCGCAAGAAACGTTTGAATCGGGGTTACGTAAAACGGTGCAATGGTATTTAACGCATCGAGATTGGTGGCAAGCGATTTTAGATGGTACATATAACCGTGAGCGTTTAGGGCTACGGGAGGAATCATGAAAGGGATCGTTTTAGCCGGAGGATCCGATACGCGGTTGTATCCGATTACATGAGGCGTCTCTAAGCAATTACTGCCGGTATATAATAAGCCGATGATCTATTATCCGTTATCGGTGTTAATGTTAGCTGGGATCCGAGAAATTTTGGTGATTACTACACCGGAAGATAATGAGAGTTTTAAACGCTTATTAGGAGATGGATCTGATTTCGGTATTCAGCTTTCTTATGCTATCCAGCCAAGCCTAGACGGTTTAGCGCAAGCATTTTTAATCGGTGAAGACTTTATCGGTACGGACAACGTTTGTTTGATTTTGGGAGATAATATTTTCTATGGCGAGGGCTTTACACCTACTTTACGTAAAATTGCCGGGCGTGAACATGGTGCGACAATTTTCGGTTATCAAGTTAAAGATCCTGAACGATTCGGGGTGGTAGAATTTGATCAATCCTACAGTATACTCTCGATTGAGGAAAAACCGCTTCAACCGAAATCAGATTGGGCGGTCACCGGTTTATATTTTTATGATAATCGAGTAATCGATTTCGCCAAAAAAGTCACGCCGTCAGAGCGTGGTGAACTTGAAATAACCTCGATTAATCAAATGTATTTACAAGACGGATCTTTAAATATCCAGCTACTTGGACGAGGTTTTGCTTGGCTGGATACCGGTACGCACGATAGTTTGCATGAGGCGGCTTCGTTTGTGAAAACGATTGAGCATGTGCAAAACCTACAAGCTGCTTGTTTGGAAGAGATCGCTTGGCGTAATAATTGGTTGAGTTCTGAGCAAGTTGAAGCGCTAGCCAAACCGATGGCGAAAAATAGCTATGGGCAATATTTATTGCGATTAATTCAGACAAGCAGGTGATTTTAGGATCATCTAGAGATCCTAAAAGCCTTATGATTGAGTTAATGAACAAAAATAGTTGAAAAAATAGTAAGTTTTGAGTCACTTTCCAAGTGAAATTACCCTTTACTTTAAAGGCTGGCTGCGGTAGAATGCGCTACCTTTTTTAGTTCTATGTCGCCAAAAATTGATGTGCGACTTTATTTAAACATATATTTCCTGAGGTGATGGCATATGCCAGTAATTAAAGTTCGTGAAAATGAATCATTTGACGTTGCATTACGTCGTTTCAAACGCTCTTGCGAAAAAGCAGGTTTATTAGCAGAAGTTCGCGCTCGTGAATTCTACGAAAAACCAACTACAATTCGTAAACGTGAAAAAGCATCTTTAGCTAAACGTCACGCTAAACGTAATGCACGTGAAAATGCACGTAACACTCGTTTATACTAATTAGCGGTCTGCTACTTAGCTTAAATTAACTAAAACCGTGAAACCTTTTGGAATCACGGTTTTAGTGTTTTTAGTGAACCCACCTATGTAACCTATTAGTAAATAAGCGGTCAAATTTTCATAATTTTTTGCAAAATTTAGCGCAAATTTGACCGCTTGCCATTATGACAAGGAGAATCAATGAAAGGCACAATTCCTCGTTCGTTTATTGATGATCTTGTTGCGCGTACCGACATCGTTGAGCTGATCAATAGCCGAGTCAAACTCAAGAAAGCAGGGCGAGATTATCAAGCCTGTTGTCCGTTTCATCACGAAAAAAGTCCTTCGTTTACCGTCAGTCAATCTAAACAGTTTTATCACTGCTTTGGTTGCGGTGCGCATGGTAATGCGATTAGCTTTTTAATGGATTACGATAAACTGGAATTTCCGGAGGCGATTGAAGAACTTGCAGCGATGCAGGGTTTGGAAGTACCGCGTGAAAATGTGATCGCTCGTGATGGCAAGCCTCAGGCAAGTTATAAAACTAAACGTAATTTATATGAGCTGTTAGAAGCGATTAGTCAGTTTTATCAACAAAACTTAACTCAAGATATTCCTAGCCAAAGCTACTTACAAAGCCGTGGATTGTCACCGGAAATCATTGCTCGTTTTGAGATTGGCTTTGCGCATAATTCAATGGATTCCGTATTACGCAAATTCGGCACGAATCGTGATGAAGTACAGAAATTGTTCGATACAGGCATGATTACGCAAAATGATAGCGGTCGAATTTATGATAAATTTCGCAATCGAGTAATGTTCCCGATTCGTGATAAACGCGGACGTGTGATTGCCTTTGGTGGGCGAGTGATGGGAGATGAGCGACCTAAATATCTGAATTCACCGGAATCGGCGACTTACCATAAAGGTAATGAACTATATGGTTTATTCCACACTTTACAACAGAATGAAAACCCTACCTCACTCGTTGTGGTCGAAGGGTATATGGATGTGGTCGCATTGGCGCAATTCGGGGTAGATAACGTGGTGGCCTCACTTGGTACGGCAACCACCGGTGAACAAATCAAGCAAATGTTCCGTGTCACCGAACAAGTGATCTGTTGCTATGACGGTGATAGAGCCGGAAGAGAAGCAGCATGGCGAGCGTTTGAAAATGCGCTGCCGTATTTGCATGACGGGCGTCAGCTGAAATTTATTTTCTTGCCGGACGGCGAAGATCCGGACAGTTTTGTACGAGCGCATGGCAAGCAAGGCTTTGAAGCCTATTTGCAAAATGCGATGTCGCTTAGTGATTTTCTGTTTGATTCATTGATTGCGCAGGTTGATCTCTCTAGCAAAGAAGGTAAATCAAAATTGGCAGCGTTGGCAGTGCCGCTGATTAACCGTATTCCGGGGGAAATGTTGCGTGTTTATTTACGCAACATTCTTGGACAAAAGCTTGGGATTTTAGATCCGGCGCAATTGGAGGCAATGTTGCCAAGTCGAGTGCAATCCGTACAGAAACTGGCGGTACAACCATTGCAAATTAAGCGAACGCCAATGCGTTTATTAATCGCTTTATTATTGCAAAACCCAGAATTAGTGAAATTTGTGCCGGATATTTCAGCCCTTAAAACGTTGGATGAACCGGGCTTTGAGTTATTACTGGAGTTGGTTGATGTCTGCCAACAAAAAGTCGGAGTATCAATGGGGGCCTTACTCGAACATTGGCGAGATAAACCGAATTATCGCACCCTTGAGCTGTTAGCGAATTGGGATCATCTGGTTACTCCGGAAAATATTGAAAGTACCTTCATTGAAACGCTTGATTTTCTTTATGCGAAATTGGTGGAAAAACGGATCGAAGTATTGATTGCTAAAGATCGTACAATAGGTTTAAATGCAGAAGAAAAGCAAGAACTGGTGATGTTAATTGCACAGTAATTAAGCGGTCATTTTTAAGAAATTTTTTGCAAAACTATCAAGAAAATCGCAATTAATGGTATAATCCAACGCTATTTTTGCTCGCACACAAAACGGATACAATTATGGAACAACAATTAGAACAGCAATCTCAATTAGAACTTCTGATTGCCCAAGGGCGTGAACAAGGTTATTTAACCATTTCAGAAGTGCACGACCACTTACCGGAAGAGTTGGTTGATGCGGAGCAGATCGAAGATATTATTCAAATGATCAACGATATGGGGATCAAGGTTTTAGAAACGGCCCCGGATACTGATGAGCTGATGCTTGCAGAAAATATCGCTGATGAAGATGTCGTGGAAGAAGCGACCAAAGTACTTTCAACGGTAGAATCGGAATTAGGTAGAACGACTGACCCGGTACGTATGTATATGCGTGAGATGGGTACGGTGGAATTACTTACTCGAGAAGGCGAAATTGATATCGCAAAACGTATCGAAGAAGGTATCAATGAAGTGCAATGTGCGGTTGCAGAATATCCGGAAGCATTAACTGAGTTAATCGGTTTTTACGCACAAGTCGAAGAAGGCACAATGCGTTTGTCTGACTTAGTGACGGCGTTTGTTGATCCGAATGCGCAGGAAGAAGCAACGGTGGAAGATCTAGAAGCCGTGCTTGATGATGAAGATGCGGAAGCGGTTGCCGATGTGGATGATGAGAGCGAAGAGGAAGGAAGCGATAGCAGTGCGGATACGGGCGATGACAACTCAATCGATCCTGAGCTTGCTCGTGAGAAATTCTATGCGTTACGTGAGCAGCACGAGAAAGCATTGCAAGCGATTCAAAAACACGGCCGTGGTCATAAAAAATCAAGAGAGCAGATTCAAGCACTTTCAGACATTTTCCGTGAGTTCCGTTTAGTACCGAAACAATTTGATTTACTTGTGGAATCAATGCAAAAAATGATGAAACAAGTGCGTGCGGAAGAGCGTCAGATTCAACGTTATGCGGTTGAATATGCACAAATGAAAAAAGCCGATTTCTTAAAATTATTCCAAGGTAACGAAACTTCGGAAGAATGGATTGAAAAAGCAATCAACGCGAAAAAAGGCGCAGCACCGAAATTGGCTAACTACGTTGATCAAATTCGTGTCAATATCGCAAACTTACAACGTATGGAACAAAGTACTGGTTTAACGGTGGCACAGATCCGTGAAATCGGCGGTCGTATTGCAAATGGTGAGTTAAAAGCTCGCCGTGCGAAAAAAGAGATGATCGAAGCGAACTTACGTTTAGTAATTTCGATTGCGAAGAAATATACCAACCGTGGCTTACAATTCTTAGACTTAATTCAAGAAGGTAACATCGGTTTGATGAAAGCGGTAGATAAGTTTGAATACCGTCGCGGTTACAAATTCTCTACTTATGCAACATGGTGGATTCGTCAGGCGATTACCCGTTCAATCGCAGACCAAGCTCGTACCATCCGTATTCCAGTGCATATGATTGAGACCATCAATAAACTTAACCGTATTTCTCGTCAATGCCTACAAGAAATGGGACGTGAAGCGACTCCAGAGGAGTTAGCGGAGCGTATGGGAATGCCGGAAGATAAGATTCGTAAAGTGCTGAAGATTGCAAAAGAGCCAATCTCAATGGAAACCCCAATTGGTGATGACGATGATTCACATTTAGGTGATTTTATTCAAGATGAAAGTCTTGAATTACCGTTAGATTCGGCAACGGCGGAAAGCTTACGTATCGCAACCAATGAAGTGTTAGAAGGCTTAACACCACGTGAAGAGAAAGTATTACGTATGCGTTTTGGTATCGATATGAATACTGACCACACACTTGAGGAAGTCGGTAAACAATTTGATGTAACACGTGAACGTATTCGTCAGATTGAAGCGAAAGCACTACGCAAACTTCGTCACCCAAGCCGTTCAGAAACTTTACGTAGTTTCTTAGACGACTAATAAATTAACTAGAAAATGCCCAACTATAAGAAGTTTGGGCATTTTTCTTTTATCGGTTTTAATTGCTATATGCCTAGGCTACAAGGCACAGGCTTACTTTTTATAGCATTTCATTATAAAATAACGGTTTTTTATCAGATTAAGGATTTACTTTTATGACATATCCAGCTTGCCCACAATGTAAAGGCGAAAATACTTACCATGACTCAATTCAATTCGTTTGCCCTGATTGTGCACATGAATGGACAGGTGAGGAAGTTGAAGAGCATGATGAAGATCAGTTAATCGTTAAAGATAGTAACGGTAATTTATTAGCTGATGGTGATGATGTTCTTTTAATCAAAGATTTAAAATTAAAAGGTTCGTCAGAAGTACTGAAGAAAGGAACTAAATTCAAAAATATCCGCTTAGTAAACGGTGACCACAATGTTGATTGTGGCAAAATTATGTTGAAATCGGAATTCTTGAAAAAAGCGTAATTGCTTATTGAATTTTGCTTATTTTAAACGCTCACTTTGGTGGGCGTTTTTTATTTCATAGTTTATACATATTATTGATATAGATCTTATAGATTAAAACTATTGATTAAACTCAAATAATATTCTTTCTTTTTTAGGGATAATAAAGTTTCATATTTCTGATGGGGGACTAATATGAAAAAATATTTACTTTCAGCCTTAGCCGTAGCCGGCATTGGCTATTTTTCACTTGTGGGATATGCGTATTGGTTCGATAAAGAACAAGCGCCTAAATTACTTGCTGCAGCCGAATTACCGGAATCACATCAAGCCGTTGCGGGTGTGATGTTTAAAATGGCTGTCAATACTGCCACACACCAAATGCAGAATTACCTGCTTATTCAAAATTACCTATCGCAAGCCAAATGATGGCGGCGGATATTGAAAAGGGAACTCGCTTTTTCCGTTTCGATCGTTTAATTGAAAGGATGAAAGATCCAAGCAAGCTTTCGGAAGCTGATTTGGCTAAGTTGGAGCAAGTTATTCGTAATGATGAAATGCCAATTGCGAAATATATCCATGTTAACTGGGGCGCTCGTCCGGATGAGGAACAGAAGAAAGTGATTCTAGATTGGATTACTGCACAGCGCCAAGCACACTTCTTACCAAAAGCAGAAGGCACAGATGCAACGCGTTTAGTTCAACCGATTCCAGATCAATTAGTAACCAATCCACATAAAGTGGCACTAGGTGAGGGGCTTTATTTTTACGGACGTTTATCAGGTGACGGTTCAATCCAGTGCCGTACTTGTCACCAATTAACGCAAGGCGGGGTGGATAACTTACCTGTGTCGGAAGGGATTCACGGCTTAAAAGGCGGTATCAATGCACCAACCGTATTTAATGCGGCATTTAATAAATGGCAATTCTGGGACGGTCGTGCGAAAACATTAGCTGATCAAGCGGGCGGTCCGCCAACCAATCCGGTTGAGATGGGGTCAAAAACTTGGGATGAGATCTTAGCGAGATTAAGCAAAGACGAAGGCTTTATGCAGCGTTTCTTAGCGGTTTATCCACATATTGACCAAGCAAATGTGACCGATGCGATTGGTGAATTTGAGAAAACGCTTATCACACCAAATAGTGCATTCGACCGTTTCTTAAAAGGTGAACAAAATGCGTTAACTGACGTACAAAAACGTGGTTATGAGCATTTCAAAAATGCGAAATGTGATACCTGCCATACCGGTACGGCAATGGGTGGACAATCATTCGAGTATATGGGCTTATACGGCGATTACTTCAAAGATCTCGGTACGGAATTAACCGAAGCGGATCACGGTCGTTATGCGGTAACTAAGAATCCAAGCGATATGCACCGTTTCAAAGTGCCGACTTTACGTAACGTGGCGTTAACCATATGCACGATGCAAGTGCGAAAGACTTAAAAGAAGCGCTTCGTATTATGGGTATTTACCAAAGCAATAAACAATTCTCTGAGACAGAGCTTAATGAGCTAGTTGCTTTCTTAGAATCACTGACCGGTGAATATAAAGGCAAATTACTAACTAATGAAAAAGTGAAATAATTTCACATAAACAAGCGGTGGGATTTCTGCAAAACTTTGCAAACATCCCACCGTTTTTTTATTTATTCAGCAATACTTCGATTTCTTTCGGAAGCAACTTCGGCTCCGGCACAAATAATTGCTTATGTCGCTGTAGCTCGCCTTTCTCTAGCACGATACTACTTTTAGGTACTTTAAATAACTTGCTTAAATATTTCAGCAAATGCGCATTAGCCGCACCGTCGACCGGTGGTGTGGTAATCGCAATTTTGAGTTCATTATCGTGTAAACCGACAATTTGATCGCGACTTGCCTTGGGTTGTAGAAAAATCCGCAGGCGGATGCCACACGGATTTTCAATACGTTCTACTGCTTCCATTTAAGCAACCGCCCAAAGCACGCCAAATATACTATAAAAAAGGTTATTTAGAAGAATTAAGCCGAACCCGAGTACCATCACCGAAAAATCCAACATACCGGTACGCGGTAATAATTTACGGATAAAGCCTAATACCGGCTCGGTAATTTGTGCCACCATATAATCTAACGGATGATCGCCACGTGTCACCCAACTCATTAAGGCACGAATTAAAGTGGTGAAAAATAGAATCTGACCAAAGGTTTTCACCACACCTAATAAGCCAGTCAGGACTGCCATTGCAACAGGTACACCTAGCACAAATTTCTCGAATGCAAGTAATAGCAACGCAATCAGTAATGCGGCAAAGTTAATATTTTTTACGGTCGGGATCACTTTGCTTACCGGATTGACTAGTGGTGAGGTAAGACGTAATAGCGATTGTGATAACGGCATATAAGGATCAACACGGCAGAATTGCAGCCAAGTACGCAAAATTAATACGAAGCTAAAAAAGCCGATAACGATCGAAAGAACAGGGGCTAGAAATTCCATCTATCTTCCTCTTATAAAAATGTCTTTATAAACTATTCGGGCGGGAATATACCCGCCCTCATGATAGAAAGCGGTCGGATTTTGCAATTTTTTTGCAAAATCTAATCGCTTGTCGCTAAAGTATTAGCCTTGAACTGGGTAGTCCCACCAAATATCGAATAAATCGCTTACTTCAACTTGAGTTAAGCCATTGTTTTCTAACCAAGTTTTTACTAATTGTTGGTGAGATTCATCACATTTGCCTAATTTTTCTAAGCAAACTAAACCTTCCCAGTGTAAGTAACCGCTACCTTCATAAGCTAAGCCGTTTGGTTTGATAACTTCTGCGATAAAACGATCGACAGTTAAATCAATTTGATCAATCCCTGTGTTTTCTGCAAATTGGAATTTTACTAAGAAGCCTAATTCTTGGAATTCTGCTAAGTGCATTTTTTTACGCTGACGCGCGTTACGTTGAATAGCCATTTGTATCTCCCCTTATTTAATGAGAATGGATAGTTAAAATCAATCGTTAAACTGATTGTACTTGTTTAACGAAATATAAGTCCCACACACCGTGTCCAAGACGATGACCGCGTTCCTCAAACTTGGTTAAAGGACGAAAATCCGAGCGTGGAATAAAATCGTTAGTTTCTGAAGTATTGCGTAGTTCCTTATCGAATTGACGTAATACTCCCAACATATGTTCTGCGTAGTTTTCCCAGTCTGTTGCAAAGTGGATAAAACCATTATCACTTAATTTAGTCAGCACTCGAGTGATAAATTCCGGCTGTACAATACGGCGTTTATGGTGTTTCGCTTTTTGCCACGGATCCGGAAAATAAAGTTGTAAACCGCCTAATGCACCGTCAGCAATCGCATCACGTAAGATTTCAGTCGCATCATGGCAAATTACACGCAAGTTTTTGACGCCTTTTTCCAACGCATAAGCGATGCAAGCGCCGACACCCGGCGTATGTACTTCAATCCCAATGTAGTTACGATCCAGATTTTGTTCCGCCATTTCAACCAATGAACGTCCCATACCGAAGCCGATTTCTAACACGACCGGATTGTTGTTACCAAAAATTTGTTCAAAATTAAAAGGTGTGTTTTGATAATCTAAGCCGAGACTCGCCCAGTTGTTATTCATCATATCACGTTGGTAATCGCTCAAACGTCCGGTGCGTAATACGAAACTACGCACTTTACGAAGATAGCGACCGTCTTCGGTGAATTCGGCTTGTTCTACTGTTTTACGTTTTTTATCTGCAAAAGTTTGTTTTTCTGACATTTGTAAAAATTCTATCTTTTTTGACCGCTTGTTAGAGACGATATTGGTTAAAAACGAACAAGGGCAGAACCCCAAGTCCAACCGCCACCAAATGCTTCAAGTAACAATAATTGGCCGCGTTGAATACGTCCGTCACGAACCGCTTCATCTAACGCAACAGGAACGGTTGCCGCACTATTGTTACCATATTTCTCAACAGTTAATACCACTTGCGACATATCCATTTCGAGTTTTTTTGCGGTTGCCGCAATAATACGAATATTCGCTTGGTGCGGTACTAACCAGTCTAAATCCGATTTTTGTAAGTTATTCGCTTCAAGCGTTTCTTCCACTACGCTTGAAAGCTGTCCTACCGCTAATTTAAAGGTGGCATTGCCCTGCATTTGAATAAAGCCGGATTTCTCATTACCACGTTTTTGTGCCGGTAGGGCAAGCATATATTCACTATCGGAAGATGAATGTAAGTGAGTTGAAATAATACCTTGCTCTTCACTTGCTTCAAGAATAACCGCACCGGCTCCGTCACCGAATAACACAACCGTACTACGATCGGTTTCATCCAATGCACGAGAGTTTAAATCAGAACCGATAACCAAAGCTTTTTTTACTTTTCCGGTACGCACAAATTGATCAGCAACACTTAACGCATAAACAAAACCCGTACAAGCGGCAGCCACATCAAAAGCAATCGCATCTTTAATCTCTAGCATACCTTGAATTTGGCAAGCTGCACTCGGATAAGCGTGCGAATTTGTGGTAGTACCAACTACGATCAGATCAATTTCATTGTGATCAATTTTTGCCATTTCTAGTGCTTTTTTAGCCGCTTGTGCGCCCATCGTCGCAACTGTTTCATCTGCAGCAGCAATACGACGCTCTTTCATACCGGAACGAGTGAAAATCCACTCATCAGTAGTATCGACCATCTTTTCTAAATCAGCATTAGTACGAATTTGAGCAGGTAAATAACTACCTGTTGCTAAAATTTTGCTGTACATATTTTATTCTCTATAAATTTTGATGTAATTTGTTTAAACCTTGCGAAATTTTATCAGGAATTTGCCTTTGGATCTGCCCAATTGCGTGATCTATCGCATAAAAATATGCATTAGTGCTTGCTCCACCATGGCTTTTTACCACCACAGAAGATAATCCAAGTAAGGTTGCTCCATTATGGCGATCCGGATTAATTTGTTGCAATTTTCGATAAGAGCGATAAAAAATAGCTCGTAATAAATAACGTTTAGTACTTTGACAAATAAAAGAACCTTCAGAGGATCTTTTTAATAGTGAAAGAATATTTTTGGCGGATCCTTCTACTGCTTTTAGAGCGATATTACCGGTAAATCCATCACAAACAATGACATCCGCCATATTATTCATCAGCTTATCACTTTCTAGAAAACCGATATAATTTAAATCATTGCGTAGTTGTAAACGTTTATCCGTATTACGAATAGTTTGTGTACCTTTGCTATTTTCTACGCCGATATTTAATAGTGCTAAACGCGGATAAACTAAATCTAGCATCACTTCGGCAAAAATATTGCCCATTTCGGCAAACTGGATAAGTAAATCGCTGTCAGCCTCTACATTTGCACCCAAATCAAGCATTACACTCGATTTTCCATTCATACTCGGAATAAGTGTGGCAAGTGCCAGTCGTTCAATATTTGGTAGCGGTTCTATTAATATTTTCGCTAAGCCCATTAATGCAGCGGTATTTCCACCGCTAATGCAACCTTGTGCTTCACCATTAGCGACAGCTTCTAATGCCAAACGCATAGAACTTCCTTTACTTTTTCGCAATGCTTGCATAAAAGGAAGATTTGCATCAATAGTATGCGGCGTATGGACAAATTGAACACGTTTTAACTGATCGTTAGGAAGAGCATTCAGAAAAGGACTTGCTTGGCGCTGATCACCAAATAGTATAAAAGATAGCATCGGATTTTGTGCCAATGCTAGAGATAATGCAGGGATAGTAACACGGGGACCAAAGTCCCCGCCCATCACATCTAACGCAAGGGTTAGACGATTCAACTGATACCTCGAAACTAACCGAGATTATTTGTTGATTACTTTACGACCACGGTAGTAACCGTCAGCAGTTACGTGGTGACGTAAGTGAGTTTCACCAGTTGTTTTATCTACTGAAACTGCTGCTGTTGTTAATGCATCGTGTGAACGACGCATATCACGACGTGAACGAGATTTCTTATTTTGTTGAACAGCCATTGGCTATACTCCTAGATCTAGTTTTTCTTTAAATTAGCTAATACAGCGAACGGGTTGGGTTTCTTCGCCAATTCTTCAGGCAATTCGCCAAACACCTGTTCACTCACGGACACTTCACAGTGTTCTTCACTATGCATCGGGACTAGAGGTAATTCAATGATAAACTCATCTTCAATCATATCTAATAAATTTACTTCACCAAACTCGTTTACTTCGATAGGTTCATAAATTTCGGGCAAATTGTCCGCCTGATCCATATTAGACACTGGACTGAAACAAAATGAACAGTCGAGTGTTTGTGTAAACGGGTTACCGCATCGTTGGCAATCAAATTCCACCTCAACTTTAGCCGTCCCTTTAATGACGGTTAAGCGTTGCGGATCGATATATAACGAGAGAGTAACTTGTGCATCGCTTAGCACATTGCTCACAGATTCACCCAAACGACTAAGGAGACCACTTGAAATGTAGCCTTCGTAATCCATTCGACGCTGTGCGTCTTTATATGGGTCAATGGTGAGGGGTAGTTTTACCTTTTGCATAAGGCGTACATACTACAGATAGAAAGCAAAATAGTCAAAGAGAAAATCGGATTTTTCTAAAATATGTCGGTATAGGGAAAAGATCTCTCACTTGGGTTTGATATAAGGTAAATTATACTAATTTTTTCTAGGTAATTTGACCACTAACCATAGCAAAAAAGAGATAAAACTGGTACTTTTATCACCTAGCTGAAAATTATTCTTATTTTACGTTAAACACGGGACGATGATGTTATTTGCTATTTTAGCGATCCTTGCTTATTTAGGCGCTTTATTATGGGTGGCGCCAACCGTAGCCAATTTAGAGAATCGAGCTAATAACCAAAAACCGAATATTAAAGCGGTTTTTGGTATCAGTTTACTTGCTGTGTTATTTCATGCGATTAGCTTGTCTCAAGAATTTATTTCAACAGAGAACGGACAAGACTTTTCGCTTTCTAATGTCAATTCGTTGATGAGTTTCTTGCTCAGTGCGTTTGCGACACTGGCGTTACCTCGCTGGAGAACGATTTGGTTTCCGCTTATGGTTGTTTATACCTTTGGTATTTGCAGCGTGGTGGTTTCAAGTTTTGCGACAGGGAATTTTATTAAAAACTTAGCGGATAATCCGAGCTTGGTATTCCATTTAGGTATTGCATTGTTTTCTTATGCGTTGTTCTTTTTAGCTTTACTGTATGCCTTACAATTAAAGTGGTTAGATAAAAAACTGAAAAGTAAAAAGCCGGTGTTTTGCAGTATGTTGCCACCGTTAATGACGGTTGAGCGTCATTTCTTTACCTTGACGTTAGCAGCACAGGCGATGCTGACGGTAACGTTAATTTCCGGTATGATTTATCTGCATAATTTCTTTGTGCCGGAACAAATTCACAAAGCGATTTTTTCGTTTATCGCTTGGATTGTTTATACGATTTTATTACTCGGACAATGGAAATTCCGTTGGCGTGGAAATCGGGTGCTAATTTATTCAATTTTAGGTACAATATTATTGACTGTCGGTTATTTCGGTAGTCATGTGATTTCATAATCACGAGCGGAAGCGGTCGGATTTTCTGTATTTTTTGCAAATTATTTTTCAAATTTGGCCGCTTAATTATTCATTTATATAGGACTTTTATTTTGGACAGTATTCCCCTGAGTACTCTTTTTATTTCACTCACAATTCTTTTATTCCTTTCTGCATTTTTCTCAAGTTCTGAAACAGGGCTCATGTCGCTCAACCGCTATAAAATGCGTCACCTTGCCGAAAGCGGTCACAAAGGGGCGAAACTTGCGGAAAAACTTCTCAACAAGACGGATGTATTACTCAGTCTTATCCTTATTTGTAATAACTTAGTCAATATTGCCGCTTCTGCGATTGCTACAGTGATTGGTATGCGTTTAGCCGGTGATGCCGGTGTGGCGATTGCAACCGGTGCATTGACCTTTGTAATGCTGGTTTTCTCAGAAATTTTACCGAAAACCATTGCGGCGATTTATCCGGAAAAAATCGGTTTTTTTGCTAGTTATATCCTAACGCCATTAAAAAAATTATTAATGCCGTTAGTATTTTTAATGAATTTAATCATTAGCGCTTTAATGAAATTATTACGTGTTAAAAAAGATGAAAATACCGGATTAAGTGCGGAAGAATTGCGTGGCGTGGTATTGGAAGCAGGGAAATTTATTCCGAGCGAACACCAAGAAATGCTGATTTCTATTCTAGATATGGAAAAAGTGACGGTCGAAGATATTATGGTACCTCGCAACGATATTGGCGGTATTGATATTGATGACGATTGGAAATCCATTATGCGTCAATTAAACCACGCCGCACATGCTCGAGTGGTGCTGTATAAAGGTAATATGGATAAAAATGTGCTGGGTATGTTGCGTGTACGAGAGGCTTTCCGCTTGCTGTTAGAAAAAGACGAACCAAGTAAGGAAGCGCTCATTCGTGCCGTGGATGAGGTTTATTTTATTCCGGAAGGTACGCCTTTAACGACTCAGTTAATGAATTTTAAAACCAATAAAGAACGTATCGGTTTGGTCGTTGATGAATATGGCGATATTAAAGGTTTAGTCACTTTAGAAGATATTTTGGAAGAGATTGTCGGCGAATTCACTACCTCAACAGCTCCAAGTTTGGAAGAGGAAGTGAAGCAACAATCGGATGGTTCGGTCATTATTGAAGGCTCGGCAAATTTACGTGATCTGAATAAGTTGTTTGGCTGGAATTTACCGGTAGATGAAGTACGGACTTTCAATGGTTTAATTTTGGAACATCTTGAAAAGATTCCAGATGAAGACACTCAATTTGAACTGAACAATTTAAAAGTGACGGTGTTGGAAGTGGCAGAAAATATGGTGAAACAAGCAAAAGTTGAGCCAATTTCCCCACCGGAAGAAGGCTAAGCCGGTAAGCGGTCGATTTGGTAAAATTTTTTGCAAAATCGACCGCTTGTTTTTGTGGATTTGACTCGTACTATTGTTCTATTTTAGTTTATTTTTTGAGCTAATAGAATTCAAACAGTTGTGCTACAAATTTAACAATGAATTTATATAAACATCTGAATCTATATTGATATTAGATTAATATGCTAAATAGATAACAATTTTCCAGTTTTAAATCACTGTTAAATTCTAAAAATACACTTCTATATTTTATTTTATTCTCTTTACTTCTTAACAATTCTTCGGCATATTTCTTGCCCTTGCGAGCTCTATTCGCAACCAATTTTCTTTTATTCAAATAAAAACTTAGTGTGTTTAATATTTAACATTTGAGGTATCTCTCGTGTCTTCTAGCAACGCAACTCCAGCAAAACGTGCTACTTTTTCCGGCCGTAATGCTTTTATTCTCGCTGCCATCGGTTCTGCCGTTGGTTTAGGAAACATTTGGCGTTTCCCTTATACCACTTATGAAAATGGTGGTGGTGCATTTATTATTCCTTACATTGTGGCACTATTAACTGCAGGGATTCCGTTATTGTTTTTAGATTTTGCCATTGGTCACCGTCACCGTGGTGCGGCGCCATTGTCATTCCGCCGTTTAAACCGTCATTTTGAAGTATTTGGTTGGTGGCAAGTATTAGTAAATGTAATTATCGGCATCTATTATGCGGTCGTACTTGGTTGGGCGGCAGTTTATACCTATTTCTCTCTGACTAAAGCATGGGGGGATAAACCGGTTGATTTCTTTGTCGGCGAATTCTTAAAAATGGGTGATATCGCAAATGGTATCAGCTTTGAATTTGTCGGTATGGTTGTTGGCCCACTTATTGCCGTATGGATTATTGCTTTAATCGTATTAGCATTAGGGGTAGAGAAAGGTATCGCAAAATCATCAAGCATTTTGATGCCGGTATTAGTCACAATGTTTATTGTTTTAGTGATTTCGTCATTGTTTTTACCGGGGGCAGCGAAAGGCTTAAATGCGTTATTTACACCGGATTGGACGAAATTAGCTGACCCGAGTGTATGGATTGCGGCGTATGGTCAAATCTTTTTCTCGCTTTCAATTTGCTTCGGTATCATGATTACCTATTCTTCATATTTGAAGAAAGATGCGGATCTGACCGGTACCGGTATGGTAGTAGGCTTTGCAAACTCCAGTTTTGAAGTGTTAGCCGGTATCGGGGTGTTTGCGGCATTAGGCTTTATGGCAACCGCAGCCGGTCAGGAAGTGAGTGAAGTGGCGAAAGGCGGTATCGGTCTAGCATTCTTTGCTTTCCCTACGATTATTAATGAAGTACCAATGGGAACATTACTTGGCGTATTATTCTTCGGTTCATTAACTTTTGCGGCATTAACTTCTTTCATTTCAGTAATTGAAGTAATTATTGCGACAGTTCAAGACAAATTAAAATTTGGCCGTGTAGCTTCAACATTTATTGTCGGTTTACCGATGATGGCGGTATCTGTGGTGTTATTCGGTACCACAACCGGTTTACCAATGTTGGATGTGATGGATAAATTTGTAAACAACTTTGGTATTGTTGCGGTAGCCTTTGCTTCGTTAGTTGCGATTGTGGCGAAAGGTAAACTGAGTATGCTTGGTCACCATATCAATAAGACTTCATCAATTAAGGTTGGCACATTCTGGCGCTTATCGGTTGTAGTTACCACAGGGGTATTAGCCTTTATGTTATTCAGTGAAGCGATCAAAGTGTCTAACGAAGGATACGAAAATTATCCAAGTTGGTTTGTGAATAGCTTTGGTTGGGGCATGGCAGTTGCATTAGTTATCGTAGCGTTTATTCTGTCTCGCTTAAAATGGCATAACGAAACGGAATTTAATCTGGAAAACGAATAGGAGAAGAGTATGAGTACTCCAGCAATTATTATGATGAGCATTGCGCTTGTGATTATTTGGGGTGGTTTAGCTTTTGCGGTTAAACGCTTACCAAAAGAGTAAAAATTTACAAAAATAAGTAAATAGTGGACCGCTTGTTATCTTAACAAGCGGTCTTTTTTTACAGTGAATTTGGGATAG
>NZ_GL831080.1:330893-355596 GCF_000188255.1 Actinobacillus ureae ATCC 25976 | reverse complement strand
AGCAAGTTGCCGAATGGTTTGTTTTAGCGAGGTATACTTAAACCAGATTTCTTGTGAATTAAGTCGTTTGGATGCAACAAAATTATGATGGCAATCAAGACATTTATAGCGTTGAACACCATTAATTTTGCCATATTTTTTGAGGTTAAAAGATGAGCAGGAAATGCAATTTTTTAGTCATTTTTATAAAGCCTTATAGTACAAGGTTTTAACCCACTTTGTAGACTCAATTTTGTCCACTATCCCTGAAATCAAAAAATACTCTATTTATGAAAATTAATTTCATTAATAAATAAATTAAGTTAAATGATAATGATTAATAATTAATCAGCTGAATCAGATAAATGAGATATAGATCACAAATCTAACAAATGTTATTTGTGTTATGTAAAGATCTACCTACAATTTACTTCGATTTTCACTCTGTTTGAAAAGAAATTTCATAAGAATCCCATTAAGGAGTAAATAATGAGCATTGCTATTATCATAGCGACCCACGGTGTTGCGGCGGAGCAGCTTCTCAAAACAACTGAGATGTTGATCGGCGAGCAGTCAGACGTTGCCTATATCGACTTCGTGCCTGGCGAAAATGCAGAAACTATTATGGGTAAATATCAAGCATTAGTGGAAGGCGAGTTATCACATTGTGATCAAGTGCTTTTCCTTGTTGATATGTGGGGTGGTAGTCCGTTTAATGCGGCAAATCGTTTCCAAGAAGGCAAAACCAATATGGACGTAGTAACCGGCGTGAATATTCCAATGCTGGTAAATGCGTGTATGGCTCGTGATGATGTTGAATCGCTAGAAGAATTGGTTGAGGTTGCGTTAGAATCCGGCTCAACAGGCGTACGTTCATTAAATCACCAACCGGCAGTAGCAGAACCGGCAGCGCCTGCGGTACAACCGCAACAGGCAGTGCCTGCACCACAACAACAAATTGTGGATGACGGTCGCCGTATGACGATTGCGTTAGCTCGTATTGATGACCGTTTAATTCACGGTCAAGTTGCAACCGTATGGACAAAAGAAAGTAAAGTAAAACGTATCATCGTAGTAAATGATGATGTGGCTAAAGATAAAGTACGTTCTACCATGCTGAAAAGTGTGGCTCCACTAGGTGTAACGACTCACGTAGTTGATGTTGCGAAAATGATTCGTGTATATAACAACCCTGAATATGCTGATGATCGTGTAATGCTATTATTTACTAACCCAAGTGATGTATTAACGTTAATTGAAGGCGGTGTTCCGTTAACTTCAATCAACGTAGGCGGTATCTCTCATAAAGAGGGTAAACAAATGGTTAGCCATGCGGTAGCCGTGGATCAAAAAGATATTGATGTATTTAAAGCGATTGACGCAAAAGGCGTTGAATTAGAAGTGCGTAAAGTATCTAGCGATAGCCGTCAAGCAATGATGGATCTATTGAAAAAGAATAACTTAATTTAAGGGAAATTATTATGGAACTCTCATTCTTACAAATTCTTTTAGTGTTCCTTGCCGCTTGTATCTCAGGCGCAGGTTCAATCCTTGATGAATGGCAAACCCAGCGTCCAATCGTGGCGTGTACGTTAGTTGGTTTAGCATTATCAGTAGGTGCGCCGGACTCAGCAGAAGTGATTAAAAATGCCATCATTATCGGCGGTACGCTTGAATTACTGGCGTTAGGCTGGATCAATATCGGTGCGGCAGTTGCACCGGATGCGGCATTAGCTTCTGTTGTTTCAACTATCCTTGTTATTGTTGGCGGTCAAGAAATCACAACAGGTATCGCAGTAGCAATTCCACTTGCAGCGGCAGGTCAAGTATTAACTTATGTGGTGCGTGCGATTACCGTTGGTTTCCAACACGCGGCAGATAAATCAATCGAAGATGGTAGCTTAGCTCGCTTAGACTGGTTACATCGTGGTGCGTTAATGCTTCAAGTAATGCGTATTGCAATTCCGGCACTTGTTGTTGTATTAACAGCAGGTACTGACGTTGTACAAACAATGTTAAATGCAATTCCACCGGTTGTGACAACAGGTCTTAAAATTGCAGGTGGCTTCATTGCGGTAGTAGGTTACGCAATGGTTATCAATATGATGCGTGCAGGTCACTTAATGCCTTTCTTCTTCGCAGGTTTCGTTATTGCAGGTTTCACTGATTTCAACCTTGTTGCACTAGGTGCATTAGGTACAATCATGGCATTGCTTTACATCCAATTACATCCTAAATACAACAAAAGCCAACAAGTTGTGGTAGCACAAGCAGCTGATAACAGCTTAGACAATCGCTTAGACTAAGAAGGAATTTACTATGACTACTGAAATCAAAAAAGTAACAAAAAGTGATTTGAATGCGGTTGTTCGTCGTTCAAACTTATTCCAAGGTTCATGGAACTTTGAACGTATGCAAGGCTTAGGTTTTGCTTACTCAATGGTACCGGTTATCAAACGTTTATATCCGGATCAAAACTCACAAGAACGTAAAGATGCGATTAAACGTCACTTAGAGTTCTTCAATACTCAACCATTCGTTGCTGCACCGGTATTAGGTGTGACGATTGCGATGGAAGAAGAGCGTGCAAACGGTAAAGAGGTCGACAATGCGGCAATCAACGGTATTAAAGTTGGTTTAATGGGACCGCTTGCCGGTGTAGGTGACCCAATCTTCTGGGGTACGGTACGTCCGGTATTTGCAGCACTTGGTGCGGGTATTGCATTAAACGGTTCAATCTTTGGCCCGATTTTATTCTTCGTATTATTTAACCTTGTTCGTTTAGCGACCCGTTACTACGGTGTAACTTACGGCTATAAAAAAGGTTTAGACGTAGTACAAGATATGAGTGGCGGTTTACTACAAAAATTAACCGAAGGTGCATCAATCCTTGGTTTATTTATCATGGGGGCGTTAGTTCAGAAATGGACAAGCATCAATGTACCACTGGTTGTTTCTAAGATTCAAATGCAAGACGGTACGGAACAAACAACAACCGTACAACAAATTCTTGATAGCTTAATGCCGGGTTTATTACCGTTATTATTAACATTTGCTTGTATGTGGTTACTACGTAACCGTGTAAATGCACTTTGGATTATCGTAGCTTTCTTTGTTATCGGTATCTTAGGTGCGGCGACAGGCGCATTAGCTTAATATTGCTTTTCCACGGAAACCGACTTACTCTGATAGCATAGATATAATTTGTGTTTCCGTGGTCTTATTTTACAAGCGGTAAAATTTGCGGATTTTTTTACAAAAATTCAATAAATTTTGACCGCTTGTTTTTTATGAACTCCCTATTGATAAGTGGTAAATTTCAATGACAAACATTATTCTTCTTATTGGTATTGTAGCCGTACTTGCTTTTGCAATTTACGATCAAGTGATTATGCCTAAACTGAAAGGCGAAACGAAACTTGTCGTGCAATTACAACGCCAAGTAAAAGGAGATGCGTGGATTTTAATTGGTTTGATTGCACTTACAATGGTTTATGGGGTTCAAAATGGTATTGAATCGTTAACCATTTATTTATTGGCGTTTTCCATTATACTTTGTGTTTATGTCACCTTTTTACGTTCGCCTCGTTTGCTGCTGAAAGAACAAGGGTTCTTTTTTGCCAACGTCTTTTTTGAGTATGCTAATATTAACCAAATTAACTTAGCTCAATCACAAATTATTGTGATTGATTTAAAAAGCGGACGACGCTTATTAGTACGTATTCAAACGCCTGAAGATATAGAGAAAGTTGTAAACTTCTTTGGAGGATACAAAAATGATTTTTAAATTAAAAGGCAAATTTCAACATTATGATTGGGGTGGTTCAACTTTTATTCCGCATTTTTTGAAGTTGGATGCGCCCGAACAAAAACCTTATGCGGAATACTGGTTAGGAACCCATCCCTCGGCACCCTCGGATATTTTATTTGAACAAAAATGGCTCCCCTTGGATCAAGTTATTCAAGTGGCTCCCGAATTATTAGGCGAGAAAAGCCGAAGTCAATTTGGCGATAATCTCCCTTATTTATTGAAAATTTTAGATATAAAACAACCGCTTTCTATTCAAATTCATCCTACTAAAGCCGAAGCTGAACATGGTTTTGCCTTAGAAAATCAACAAGGTGTTCCTCTTACAGCCCCCCTGCGCGTTTATAAAGATCGCAACCATAAGCCGGAAATGATGATAGCCCTTTCTGACTTCTGGGGATTATATGGCTTCAAACCGATCGCTGATATTAAAGCGAGTCTAGAACAGCATGATTCACTTAAACCGATTGCCAAAGCTTTAGATGAAAAGGGTTTACCTTCGGTTTATGCCGATATTATGCAAGCGGACAAGCAACAAATTTCTGAGTGGTTGTTACCGATTATTGAAGAAAAATTTGAAGAATACCAAGCCGGAAAACTGAAACCGGATAATCCGGATTATTGGATATGCTACATTTCTGATGCGATGAATTCACCGCTACATAGTTTAGACGGTGGTATTATTTGTTTTTATTTCTTTAATATTGTTTACCTCAAAAAAGGTGAAGGCTTATATCAAGGCGCAGGCTTACCGCACGCTTATTTGCGCGGACAAAATATTGAATTAATGGCAAATTCGGATAACGTTATTCGGGGTGGATTAACACCTAAACATATTGATATTCCCGCTTTACTGCATTCAATTGATTATCGTCCGGTTACACCTAAAATCATTCCGGCTTATCGAGAAACCGATGGCTTTATTCATCTTTACCCAACACCGGAAGCAAAAGATTTTGCCTTACAACACCTAGAGTTTAAACCTTTTGATGAAGAAAACTTTACCGCCGATTGTGCAAGCATTCTGTTAGTTATGAAAGGTAGCTTATATATTGATTTAGGCAGAGAGGCAATTCATCTACAACAAGGCGAGTCAATTTTTATCGCAACAGAGAGCCAAGTGGATATTATTGCGGAAACAGACGGCTATGCAGTGATTGCAACCTTGCCGTAAACCTGACAATATATATTGTGATTAATATATAGCGTAATATTTTTGGCTTTAACTATTGAGGTAAATTATGAAATACTCAACATTACTTACAAGTATGGCAATGTCTATGCTTTTAGCAGTGAATGCTTATGCGTAAGGTAATCAAATTCAACCGACTGTCGAACATAAAACTGTGACCAAAAATGCACCGCTTTCAGCCAAAGAGGCAAATCAAAAGCGTTTTAATGATAGCGTTTCGTTACGTTTCTTCGGTTATGAGCTGGCACAAGATCCGCAAGGTCAACCGATGCTCAGTTTCAAGTATAGTATTGAGAATAAAACAAAGCATAATATTCGTATTGTGCAATGGGCGGTAAATTATATCCATGACGGTAAAATTATTCTGACACAGGATACGCCGGTCACGTTTAAAGATAATTTAAAACATAGAACAACGGCTGAATTAGTGTTCTCTGTGCCGGTGGCGGAATTACCGGCAGAAGCGCAAGCTGTGTTCCAAGATCCTTAAGCGAAACTCAATGCACAATTTGATGCACGCCAAATTGTCTTTTCAAACGGCTCAAAAATTATTGTTGCTAAATAATTTTTAGCTAAAAAAGCGGTCGGCTTTCACTGATTTTTTGCAAAATTCTGGTGAAATCCGACCGCTTGCTCTTACTACATACCGGTGTGACTTAACGTTCTCTCAAGCTTTCAGAAATCGATTCTTCCAGCGGACTTGATAAGTAGCTGATCACACTGCGTTCCCTGGTTTTAATTTCGGCGGTTACGCTAATCCCTGATCCAAGTGCGATCTCTTTACCCTCTTTGCTCGAAAGTGTTTTCTTATCAATTGAGATAATTGTGTTAAATACCAAACCAAGTTGTGGATGCTTGATTGCTTCTAAAGTGATATTTTTTACTTTACCCGTTAAATAGCCATAGCGGGTATAAGGAAAGGTTTCCACTTTGATCACGGCATCTTGTCCCACTTCAATAAAACCAATGTCCTTATTTTGAATTAAAGCGGTTACCTCAAGAACATCGTCTTCCGGTGCAATCACCATTAATGTTTCTGCGGTAGTAACAACACCTCCGACCGTATGGGTCTTTAACTGTTGCACTGTACCGGAAACCGGCGCTCGGATAACTGATGCAACTTGACGTTGTTCATTTTTTTCCAGCTCAAGTTTAAGTTGCTTTTCCGTTTCAACATTTTGCTTGAGCTTTTCAAGTACATCCGCCTTAAAGAGTTGCGTAATTAATTGCGCATCTTCTTTTGCTTGGCGTAAGTCACTTTCTACCTCATTTAAGCAAGATTGATAAACCGCAAGTTCATTGACGGCTTCAATATGATGGTTCTCTTGCGCTAATACATCGTGTTTTGATGCCGATTTTGAATTGAACAGTTTTTTAAGATCCTTCAATTTTTCCTGTTCTACTCGGCTTATCCCTTCATATTTACGAATATTAGCTAAAACCGTTTGTTTCTCGGCTTCTCGGCGTTTTGATACCAATTCCTTTTGGTATTTCTGTTTTTGCCATGCTTCGAATTGTTCTACAATCAAATGATGAATCCGTGTCTTATCCTCTTCCGAGGCATGGCTAAAGTCATTATGTGTTAATTCAATTAATGGCAAATGATTCGTTTCAATAGCGTTTAAGAGCGTTTCATAGCGATAACGTTCTAATTTTGCCAGTGATAACGAACTTTGGTTTTTTTGTTGATCAGCATCGGCTTCAAGAGCGGTTAGATGTAACAACAATTCCCCTTTTTGTACAAATTGTCCATCTTGTACAAAAATTTCCTTCACCGGTGCGTTTTCAATCGGTTTGATTTCTTTACTACGGCCGCTAAAGGCAAGCTTACCTGAGGCTGTAGCAACAATTTCTACGTGACTGACGATTGAAATGACTAATGCTAAAAACAAGAACAGCATAATTAAGTAAGCTACCAATCTTGGTTTTTTTGAAACCGGCGTTTCAATTAATTCCAAGTGTGCCGGTAAAAACTCACTTTCATAACTTTCTCGGTTAGGTGTATCCAGTTGATGACGAATTTTCCAAACTTCTGACCAAACGACTTTATAACGTTGTAAAAATTCGCATAATCCCATAAACCATGTTTTCATTTTCTACCCCTTACTCCGACCGCAATTGATGTAAATAGTGGTATAAACCGTTCGGATCAGCGAGTAGTTCTGTATGTTTGCCTTGTTCTACAATCTATCCTTTTTCCATCACAATAATGCGATCGGCATTTTTCACTGTTGATAGGCGGTGAGCAATGATAATCACGGTACGCCCTTTACAAATTTGATGCATATTACGCATGATAATGTGCTCTGATTCATAATCTAATGCACTGGTTGCTTCATCAAAAATCAAGATTTTCGGGTTATTCACTAAAGCACATGCAATTGCAATGCGTTGGCGTTGCCTGCCTGAGAAGCCCGCACCCTGTTCACCAACGATGGTGTTATATCCTTCACGTAATTCGGAAATAAACTCATGTGCGCCGGCTAATTTTGCCGCATGGACAATTTTTTCCATCGACATACCCGGATCGGCAAGCGCAATATTGTCACGGATACTACGGTTTAACAGTACATTATCTTGCAGCACAACCCGGACTTGGCGGCGTAACCAGTTTGGATCCGCTAGTACTAAATCATGCCCGTCAATCAGTACCTGACCGTTTTCCGGAATATAAAAACGTTGAATTAATTTCGTTAAAGTACTTTTACCTGAGCCGGAGCGACCTACGATACCGATAACTTCACCTTGTTGAATTGATAAATTCACATCATTTAAAATCACCGGTGTGTCTGGTTTGTAGCGGAAACGACTATTACGGAAAGTAATGTCACCCTTAATTTCTGGTAAGGCTAATTTACCTTGATAACTTTCTGTCGGTGAGTTTAAAACATCGCCTAAACGCGTTACCGAAATTCCCACTTGTTGGAAATCTTGCCAAAGTTGCGCTAAACAAATCACCGGTGCAACCACCTGACCGGATAACATATTAAATGCAATTAATTGCCCGATACTTAAATCACCGGAAATGACTAAATGCGCCCCGAGCCATAACGTAATTACCATGACAACTTTCTGGATAAATTGCACACCTTGTTGCCCGATAGTTGCTAATGTTGTGACACGGAATCCCGCTGATACATAGCTGGCTAATTGTTTGTCCCACGTATTGGTCATTTGTGGCGTAACTGCTAATGCTTTAATCGTATTAATGGCGGTTACCGATTCCACTAAGAATGATTGGTTATCTGCGCCGCGTGCAAATTTTTCATCTAGACGACGACGTAAAATCGGACTGTAATACCACATCACCGCAAAGAAGATAAATGAGAACATTAAATCTAATACGGAGGTTAGCGCCTGTCCGGTTAAAAAGTTTCGAATTTGATCCGAGTTCTCTCACCCTCGCAACGGTGTCATCGACACGGCGACTTTCGAAGTAAGATATCGGCAATGCTAATAAATGCCTAAATAATCTTGCACCTAATTCCACATCAATACGGCTGGTACTGTGTGCGAAAATATAAGTTCGTAGCCCGCTTAATACAATTTCAAACAGCACTACAATGGCTAATGCCACCGTAATTACATTCAAGGTTGAAAAACCTCGATGTACCAAGACTTTATGATTGTCTTGGTTCATAGCAAACTTATCTGTGATTAAGAAAAAATGGCACAAGCGATTAACTTGTGCCATAAGATTATAACTGATTTAGCCAACTTAAAAATTGATTTGCTTCTAAGAAGCCGGTAACTCTTGATTGCGTCAGCTCATTACCATTCTCATCAAAGAATAAAATGGTCGGTAAACCTAGTACGTTGAAGTATTTCATCAGCTCATCGTTTTGTGGCGAATTATTGGTCATATCCACTTGCAGCACCACCATTTCAGCCAATTTTTGCTGTACAGCTTGGTCGGTAAAAGTGTATTTCTCAAACTCCTTACACGCTACACACCAGTCAGCGTACAGATCTAACATCACTTTTTTGCCTTGTGAGGCGGTCAATTTTGCTTGTAATTCTGCAAGTGATTGCACGCGTTCAAAGGCTAAGTGGTTGCTTACTTGTGCCGAATGGCTACTGTTACCTTGATTCCACACTAAATTCGCCCAAGGGTAAGAAGCAAGCGCAAATGCAAAAAATAGTAGAATTCTGACCGCTTGTTTGATGACGCCTTGTCTCGGAATCACGCTAATCAACCAGCCAACAAACACCATTGCCAGCGCTGACCACATCAACGGCTCATAATGGCTTGGTAAAATACGGCTAAGTAAAAAGACCGGTAAAGCTAACATCACAAAACCGAATGCGGTTTTTACTTTCAATAACCAATCGCCAGATTTCGGTAAAATACGGTTGCCGAATAAGGTAATCAGAATTAACGGAATTCCCATTCCTAAGGCTAATAAATAGAGCGCTAATCCGCCGGTGAGTAAGTCCCCACTTTGTGCGACATACAGTAATGCACCGGATAATGGCGCGGAAGTACAAGGTGAAGCGACTAAACCGGCAATCATTCCCATCACAAATACGCGACCAAATGCGCCGCCTTGCTGTTTCTGACTCATCGCATTCAGTTTTTGTTGCCATGAATTCGGCAAACGGATTTCAAATAAGCCGAACATCGAAGCGGCTAAAATGGTGAATAAAATCGCAAGCGAAATCAGCACCGGCGGGCTTTGCAACGCTACTTGGAACGGTAAGCCGATCGCCGCCACCACTAAACCTAATAGCGTATAAGTGAGCGCCATACCTTGCACATAAGCAAAGCTGAGTAATAACGCTTTGAACGTATTCGGGCGTTGCTTATTGCCAATTACAATCGCAGATAATAACGGCAGCATTGGTAATACGCATGGGGTAAAAGCTAAACCGATACCCAGCACAAAGAACCAAAAAATCGATAAGCGATTGTTCGCTAAATTCTCGGCAAGCTGATCCTGTTCCGCTTTTGGCGCATTAGCCTGTGGCTGAGAAGTGGTTGAATTTTCACTATTTTTTGCAAAATTTTGTGCGGAATCGACCGCTTGTTGCCCGTCTAATGCAATGGTGACCGTTTCAGGTGGGTAGCAAAAACCTTTGGTACAGCCTTGATAACGAACCGAAAGACTAGTATTTGCTTGTGCGGCAGAGAACGTTATTGGCAGTGTCAGCTGATCACGAAAAATTTCTACATCACCAAAAAATTCATCATGATAACTTTCCGCAGCAGGGAAAGCTAACGGCTGGATTTCAGCATTTTGTGGCGTGACCTGTATTTCTTTTTTATACAGATAATAGCCGTCTGCAATTTGCCAGTTCAGATCAATTTGCTTATCAGATTTAGGTGTGGCAGAAAAAGCGAAAGCTTCGGCTCCGCTCAAATATTTGGGTTGGTCGTTCCCAAATAAATTGGCGTGTGCGGAGAGTGTTAGCGTAAGGCTAACCAATAAAAAGATAAAACGTTTTAACATACGAATTGAAACAAATAAAAGGTACGATATTGTAATACAAATAGATAAAGTCGGGCAAAATAGTGATTTCTTACTGAGAATATAGCTTTTAATTGCTAATGGTAAAGATTGACAAAAAATTACCTTAAATGTTGAGAAACTTGTTCGATAAAGCCATAATAAATTTACGCGTTTTAATTCAGAGGAGAAAAAACGATGTATGAAATAGTCTTTTATCGAGACCGACGTGGGCGAGAACCCGTCAAGGAATTCCTGCAGGAATTTATTAATGAACAACAAGACGAAAATCGAGAGCGTTTGCACAAAATTAGTCATCATTTGACGATTTTACATTTGCACGGCACTCGAGCAGGCGAAAGCTATATTAAACACTTAGAAGATCGTATTTGGCAGTTACGTCCAATTAGCGATTGTTTGCTCTTCGCCGGTATTGTGCGAGGTCAATTTGTATTGTTGCATCATTTCGCCAAAAGCAGTAGTCGGCTTCCTAAGCGTGAGCTTGAGCGAGCAAAAAGTCGTTTGGCAGATCTACAGGAGAGGATAAAAGATGAGCCCCATTGGTTCTAGTTGGACATCATTTGAGCGAGAAGTATTTAACGAGTTAGAAATGGAAGAAAACCATTTTCGCGTTAAATTGATTCTTGAAATTATTGAGACCCGACAGGCGTTAGGTATTTCACAACGTAAATTAGAAAAACTAAGTGGCGTAAAACAATCGATGATAGCCCGGGTTGAAAAGGGAAGTTCCAATCCTTCTCTTGGTACGTTACTGAAATTACTGGTGCCATTGGGGAAAACATTACAAATCGTGCCTTTAGACGACACTCATTCTAAATAAAGACAAACAAGCGGTCGAATTTGCATAAAATTTTGCAAACTCGACCGATTGTTCTATTTCAATATAATTACAGCGCTGTTTTAAGTAAGTAGAGGGTATAGCTGATATAACATAATAGGAAAATACCGCCTTCTAGACGTGTAATCTTAGCTTGTTTTTTCTTAAAGCTGTGAGCAAAGAAGAACAGCAATAACGTTAAGGCAAACATCACTAACATATCACGAGAGAATACTGCTGATTCTACCTGCATCGGTTCAATTGCGCCGGCAATACCGACAACCGCAAGGGAGTTGAACAGGTTCGAACCAACGATATTGCCTACCGCTAAATCCGATTCGCCTTTACGAGCGGCAATGATTGATGATGCTAATTCCGGTAATGATGTGCCGATTGCCACAATCGTTAAGCCAATCACCAAATCACTTACGCCAAAGTATTTCGCTACTTCGACCGCACCCCATACAAGCAGTTGTGAACTTGCCATTAAAAATGCTAAACCGATCACAACCCAAAAGAGTGCTTTTTTAATCGGTAGCTGTTCCGTTTGAAGTGATTCGGTTTGTGCTAATGCATCATCTTTATTGCGTAATCCAATCCAAATCGTCCAGCCCATATAGAGGGTGAAAATCACTAATAAAATTACTGCTTCTAACTGGGTGACTTGCGCATCAAACAGCATATAAGCCGAGATCAAGGTGACTAAAATCAGGACGGGTAATTCACGTTTAATCACTTCCGAAGCTACCATAATGGGCTTAATTAACGCAGTAACCCCTAAGATAAGGGCAATATTAGTAATATTAGAGCCGTAAGCATTACCAAGTGCAATGCCTGATGCGCCTTTTAGCGCTGAAGATGCCGAAACAATCATTTCCGGAGCGGATGTACCGAAACCGACAATCACAATACCGATTAACAACGGCGACATGTCAAAATGGCGAGCAGATGAAGCTGCGCCTTCTACAAATTTATCTGCACTCCAAACGAGTAAAATTAAGCCAATTACAATGGCAAGAGAAGCGTATAACATTAGGTTTCCTACGAGTAAAAATGGGCGTATAGTATAGGTTAATTTTTAACTATTGACTATAAGGAACCAGCGATGAAAGTGATTAGTTCAGCAATCAAAAATGGGGCGTTTGAAGACCAATACGGTAAACGTGGTAGCCAATTTAGTCCAAATGGAATGCCGAGTTATTCCATTCCGTTTGAAATTAGCGATGCACCGCAAGGTACGAAATCTTTTGCTGTTGTTTTAGAAGATAAAGATGCGATTACTGCAAGCGGTTTTGTATGGATTCATTGGTTAATTGCCGATTTAGAGCACACCAAAATTGCCGAAAACGAAAGTCTAACGGCAACCGATTTTGTACAAGGCGCTAACTCGTGGGCAAGTAAATTAGGCAACTTCTCAATCGAAGAAGCTTCAAATTATGGCGGCATGGCACCACCGAATTGCAAACACTGCTATGAACTTATTGTTTATGCGTTGGATACCAAACTCAATTTAACTTCCGGTTTCCGCTTTAACGATCTACATTTTGCAATGCAAGACCATATCTTAGCCACAGCAAGTGTAATGGGAACTTATGATGTTTAAGGGTTAAGTTAATACCTAAGAAAGAATTAGGTAGATGACATGAGTGGGGACACTTGCTCCAGTAATGGTAAAACTTTTGAGAAAAATGACCGCTTGTTATATTTAATTTTATTGCAAGCGGTTATTTTTTATAAAATTTTTACAAAATCACAATAAAAACATCTTGCATAATTATGCAATAAAAATTAGTATTCATTCAGTTATTTGAAATGTACAGGATTTTAAACGAATGGCAATTCGCATTCACAACGTCAACTTTTTTTACGGTTCAAGCCAAGCATTATTCGATATTAATTTAGATATCGAAAAAGGCGATACGGTAGTGCTGTTAGGTCCGAGCGGTGCGGGTAAAAGTACCCTGATTCGTACGCTAAACTTAATGGAAATTCCACAATCCGGTACGCTTGAAATCGCACAACATAAATTCAATCTTTCAGCAAAAACCGATGCCAAAGAAATTGCATTATTACGCCGTGAAGTCGGTATGGTGTTTCAGCAGTACCATTTATGGCCGCATTTAAGTGTGATGCAAAACCTGATCGAAGCATCGATGAAGGTATTAGGTCTAGCTAAAGAAGAAGCGATTCAACGTGCTAAAGCACATTTGGAGCGTTTACGTTTAGGCGAATTTGCCGATCGTTTTCCGTTACAGTTATCCGGTGGGCAGCAACAACGTGTAGCAATTGCCCGTGCATTAATGATGCAGCCACAGGTGTTATTATTTGACGAGCCGACTGCCGCACTTGACCCAGAAATTACCGCACAAGTGGTTGATATTATTAAAGAGCTGCAAGGAACCGGTATTACCCAAGTTATCGTTACCCACGAGGTCGGTGTAGCTCGTAAAGTGGCAACCAAAGTGGTGTATATGGAAAAAGGCAAAATTATCGAGCAAGGTGGTACGGATTGTTTTGAGAATCCAAAAACTGCTCAATTTGAAAATTATCTTTCTCACTCAGAATAAATACTATGCAAGGACACATTATGAAAAAATTATTATTAGTATCAGCTCTCGCGCTTAGCGCATTTTCAGCACAAGCAAAAGATTTAACTTTTGCAATGGAACCAAGCTATCCTCCGTTTGAATTAACTAATGAGAAAGGCGAAATCATTGGTTTTGACGTTGATATCGCCAATGCAATCTGTAAAGAAATCCAAGCAAATTGTTCATTCAAAAGTCAATCATTTGACGGTTTAATTCAAGCGGTAAAACAAAAACGTATTGATGGCGCAATTTCAGCAATCGATATTACTGAAGCCCGTGCAAAACAAGTGGCATTTACCGATGCTTATTATGATAGTTCGGCAAGTTTTATTGCGGTAAAAGGTAAAGCGGATTTAAACACAGCTAAAAACGTGGGTGTACAAAACGGCACAACGTTCCAACAATATGTTGTTGCAGAAGCAAAACAGTATGCACCGAAATCATACGCTTCATTACAAGATGCGGTACTTGATTTAAAAAACGGCCGTATTGATATTATCTTCGGTGATACCGCGGTATTAGCGGATATGTTATCAAAAGAAGCTGAACTTTCATTTGTGGGCGAAAATGTAACCAATCAAAAATATTTCGGTAACGGTTTAGGTATCGCTGTCAACAAATCAAATAGCGAATTAGTTGCGGAGTTAAACAAAGGTTTAGCGGCAATTAAAGCGAACGGCGAATACCAAAAAATTTACGATAAATGGATGACTAAATAATTTTTATGTTTTCAGAATATCTTCCGCTTATTTATAGTGCAACCCTAATGACCTTAGGGTTGGCACTCGCATCTCTGGTAGTCGGTTTATTACTTTCAATGTTGTTTGTGGTGCTTGAGACCAGTAAACAATCTTGTATTAGTAAACCGACTTCTGTTTTTTTAGCCTTATTGCGTGGTTTACCGGAGATTTTAGTTGTTTTATTGATCTTCTTCGGTTCTACCGAATTGCTTGAGAAAATTACCGGTGAATATATTGAATTTAGCGCATTTAATTGCGGGGTATTAGCGCTTTCCTTAATTTTTGCCGCCTATGCTTCTCAATCATTACGTGGTGCAATCCAAGCCGTACCAAACGGACAATGGGAAAGTGGTGCGGCATTAGGGCTAAGTCGTGCGCATACGTTTTTAAAAATTATTATGCCGCAGGTTTGGCGTCACGCGTTACCGGGCTTAAGTAACCAATGGTTAGTATTATTAAAAGATACGGCGTTGATTTCCTTAATCGGAGTGGACGATTTAATGCGTCAAACGGATTTAATTAATACCAATGAGCATCAGCCTTTCACATGGTACGGTTTGGCGGCATTAATTTATTTAGCGATTACTTTAATTAGCCAAGTAATTATTGCCAGACTTGAAAAACGTTTCACTCGCTTTGAAAGAGGGGGTTAATAATGTTTCAAGATTATTTAGCCGTCATAGCGCAAGGAATGCCGACCAGTTTAAGTTTAACCGCCGTATCGTTGCTGATTGCCTTTGTGTTAGCAGTGGTTTTTACTTTCTTGCTATCAATGGAAAATAAGCTGATTAAAGTGATGGTAAACGGTTATTTAATGTTATTTACCGGTACGCCATTATTAGTCCAGTTCTTTTTGATTTATCACGGACCGGGGCAATTCCAATGGATTGTCGATAGCTTTGCTTGGCAATTTTTATCGGATGCGTGGTTTTGTGCGGCGTTAGCGTTGGCATTAAATAGTGCGGCATACTCAACCCAATTATTCCACGGGGCGGTAAAAGCAATTCCGAAAGGACAATGGGAAACCTGTGCGGCACTTGGTTTAAGCCGTTTAGATACTTTGAAAATCTTAATTCCATACGCATTACGCCGTGCGTTACCGTCGTATAGCAATGAGATTATCTTAGTGTTTAAAGGTACATCGTTAGCTTCAACTATTACGTTATTGGATATTATGGGCTATGCTCGCCAGTTATACGGCACGAAATACGATGCGATTACTATTTACGGTATTGCCGGAGCGATTTACTTAGTAATTACCGGTATTATGACGATTCTGTTACGTAGAGTAGAGGCGAAAGTGCTGGTATTTGAACGTCCGGCAACAGATAAAGCTTAGATTTTTGCGATGGTGCTCGTCTTTGACGAGTACCTTTATTTTTAGGATAAAATGGATAAATTACGCAACTTTCTTAGCTAACATGGTCGCGAAACGCATTTTAATGCGGTTGCCGTTCGCATCGGTTTTATGCAATTCACCCAAATCTTCGTTGTACTTCACTAATTCCCAATCTTGATAATAGTTCGCCAACTCTCGCTCGCCGAAGGTAAATGAGAATGGCATCGGGCATGGATATTCTTCGGTACTCATCGCACACACAATTAAGTTATAGCCGCCGACTTTGGTGTTTTTCTGCATATTTTCAATAATTGCCGGAATGCGTTCACGATTTAAGAACATCATCACAACTGTCGAAACAATCAGATCATATTTACCGTTTTGATTACCAATTGTCGCTTGGTTAATATCATAAATACCCGTTTCGATATTGCTCAGATTCTCCTTCTCAATCATATAATTTAAGAATTCGATACTCTCAGCATTATGATCTACCGCTGTCACATCAAACCCTAGTAAATTCAGATAGAGTGAATTGCGCCCTCGTCCACAACCTAAATCCAACGCTTTACCGGCTTTCACGTAATTAACCGCATTTAACACGTCGGAGTGTGTAGTGGTCAGGTTATATTTTTTCGTATAGTAATCTTTTGCTTCGCAATAGAATGCAAGCTGACATTCCAAATCATCGGAAAGCGCTTCAACTTTATGCCAAATTTGCGGTTCAACAAACGGAGGCTGATTTTCAGGGGTAAAAATCAGGCTATTAACTTCTTCACCTTGTTCAGTCAATTCATAAAATTTTAATTCGCCTTTAAAAATGGTTAATTTTGCCCAAGTCCCTTGTTTAGTGTTATGTTTTTCTTGAAACATTTGTGGCAGGCTGTCTTTGGTCCAAACCGGCATTTGTTTGTAGCAAATTAAGTTTTGCATGATTGATCCTCCCTAACAAAATAAGATAATGCTGAATTATACTCCTCTGATTTCTCTAGGCAATAAAAAACCGACTAAAATAGTCGGTTATATCAAAAATACCTAAGATTTATTAGATCACTTTTTTAAATTTCGATGCCTTTAAATTGGCGACCGAAATAGACTAAACCGGTATTTGGGGTGACATCAATATGTTTCAGTTCCACCATAAAAATCGTATGTGTGCCAACCGAATGGGTGTTAACAATATCACCTTGTAAAGACGAGATTGAACCGCGTAACACCGGTTGTCCGTCAATCCCTTCGTCCCAAATATCCCAAGCAAAGCGTTCTTCCATACTGCTATTCAGCATACACGCAAAATGCTTCGCCATTTCTTCTTGTTCATGACTTAATACGTTGATGCACACTTTACCGTTTTGCTTGATGATATCGTGTACGGAGCTGTTTTGATTAATACAGAAAAGTAATGTCGGTGGCGTATCGGTAACCGAGCAAACCGATGATACAGTAATGCCGATTTTACCTGCCGCGCCGTTGGTCGTTACAATACTGACCGCAGCGGATAAATGCGCCATGGCATTACGAAATTGTTGTGAAAATTCAGGTACCTCTTGAGGTTTTGGAATACAAGACATAAATCTCCTTTTAAATTACTCCTTCCAGATAACGCGATATTCTCGGTTATCCGCATCATGAGAAATCAAGAAGCGTGCGAATACATCGTCCATTTCATCTTTATCATTTACTAAGCCGACCCAGACTTCGGCAAATGCGTCAGGGTCAATCAGAGTGCCGATTTCTTGATCCCAATTTTCCGATGTTTCAACCATTTCAACGGCGCCACGCTCTTCAAATTGTAAATTGAATAATAAAATATCCGCAGGATCTAAATTCTCACCCGCCATTTCAAGGAAAATATCATAAGCGAGGTCAATCGCTTCATCTGGAGTTAATTTTTTCATAATTTGTTTCTTTTATGTAAAAAATAGCGACTTAATTTGCCAATAAAGGTTAGAAAAGTCAAATTTATAGACATTGGATCAAGCGACTTATTACTTGTCCGGCGGTTTTTTCTTTAATAATTTGCCAATTGTTTGGTAATTCAAGCGGCGGATGGTTCTTTTCCGTTTCCACATAAATCAGCGCATTGTCGGCAAGCCATTGGTTATCGGCTAAGAGTTTTAGCACCTTCGGTAAAAAGCCGTGATTGAAAGGCGGATCGACAAATACCACTTCAAACCCCTGAGCAGGATTTTTTTGGGCTAAATATTGCAGCGTATCGGTATTAATTACTGTACCATTGATAGTTTTAAGTGAGGTTAAATTATTTTTCAGTAGATTTGCCGCATTTGCAAATTTTTCAAGAAAAACAACCGCTTGTGCTTGGCGTGAGAGTGCTTCGATACCAAGTGAACCACTGCCCGCAAAACAATCTAAACAGCGGCTACCCGCCACATCATTCATCAACCAATTAAACAGAGTTTCTTTCACTCGGTCGGTAGTCGGGCGTAAACCTTCCGCATTTAATACCGGCAGCTTTCGCCCTCGCCACATCCCGGCAATGACACGCACTTTGCCGGTCGGTTTATTTTGTAAAGTGGAATTACGATTTTTTTTCATACTAACTAAAGGAAAAATAAGGATTATTTGATAAAATACGCCAGTTTAGTCCATTTTAAAGGAAAAGTGAGAAAAATATGGCAGAAAAGAAAAAAGGTTTTTGGTCTTGGCTAGGTTTTGGTAAAAAAGATGAGCCGAAACAAGACGATGTTCCGGCGGAACAAAATGTTGAATCTACAGCAGAAACGCTAGAACAAAAAGTCGAGCAAGCAGAACAAAAAGCCGAGCAGCTACAAGAGACAGTAGAACAAAAATTAGAAGATCTTGAAGATAAAATTGAAGATAAGTTTGAGCAAATTACCTCGCAGCCGGAAATCAAAGAATTTGTTGATTCAGTTGAGCAAAAAGCGGAACAAGTTGAGGATTTTGTTGAACGCATTGAAGATGCGATTGAGCAAAAAATTGAACAAATCGAAGAATTCGTTGAACAAAAATCAGAGCAAATTGAGCAATTTGTTGAGGATAAAGTCGAAGAAGCCAAAAGCTTTTTGCATGAGACAGCGGACAAGATAGAGCAATCTTTTGAGCAAGAAAAAGAACAATCAGTTTCAATTATTGATTCGGCTAAGGCTGAAATTCCGCCAACAGATGTTACCCAAAACATTGAGCAAGAGGTTGAAGAAAGCTCGGTACAAGCGGTAGAATTTGGCGAAAATCTTGCAAATGAAACGACAACTGAGCCAGAGCCGGTAAATCATCATCAGCAAATCGAAGAACGTGTTGAAAAAGTTGTGGAAGCGGAACTTGCGGGTGAAGTGAAAACAAAATCGGATGCGGAAGAAAACTTTGAAGAGTTGGAAGAATTAGTTGAGCTTGAGGTAGAAAAAGCAGAACACAAGCAAGCCGAACAGAAAGCGGATGATTACCAAGAAAAACCGAGCGAAGGCGGTTTTTTCAGCCGTTTACTAAAAGGTTTAGTTAAAACCAAACAAAGTATCGGTTCCGGCTTCCGTAATTTCTTTAGTGGCAAAAAAATCGATGATGATTTATTCGAAGAATTGGAAGAGCAGTTATTGATTGCCGATTTAGGTATGCCGACCACAACCAAGATTATTAACAGCCTTACGCAGCATGCAACTAAACAGCAGTTAAAAGATGCGGATTTACTTTATCAGCAACTTAAAGTTGAGTTAGGTGAAGTATTAAAGCCGGTTAGCCAACCGCTTGAAATTGATACGAGCAAAAAGCCTTATGTGATTTTAATGGTTGGGGTAAATGGAGTGGGTAAAACCACAACTATCGGTAAATTAGCGCGTAAATTCCAAGCGGAAGGTAAATCCGTAATGCTTGCCGCCGGTGATACTTTCCGTGCTGCAGCAGTAGAACAGTTACAAGTTTGGGGTGAACGTAACAATATTCCGGTGGTCGCACAATCTACCGGTTCGGACTCTGCTTCGGTGATTTTTGATGCGATGCAATCGGCGGCGTCAAAAGGGATTGATATCTTAATCGCTGATACCGCCGGTCGTTTGCAGAATAAAAACAACTTGATGGACGAGCTGAAAAAAATCGTACGTGTGATGAAAAAATACGATGAAAGCGCACCGCATGAAATTATGCTTACCTTAGATGCCGGTACAGGACAAAATGCGATTAGCCAAGCGAAGTTATTTAACGAAGCGGTCGGTTTAACCGGTATTACCTTAACTAAATTAGACGGTACGGCAAAAGGCGGTATGATCTTTGCGATTGCCGACCAATTTAATATTCCGATTCGCTTTATCGGGGTTGGTGAAAAAATAGAAGATCTCCGCCCATTTAATGCGGAAGAATTTATCGAAGCATTATTTGAACACGAAGAATAACAACAATTATTACGCACAGGCGGAGAAAGATATTTTTGCAAAAAATCAGCGAAATTAGACCGCTAGTTCCGGAAGCGTAATAGAAAAAGGTAAACACAATGATTAAATTCACAAATGTAAGTAAAGCCTATAAAGGTGGTAAACCGGCATTACAAGGGATTAATTTCCATCTGCCGGTTGGCGGTATGGCGTATTTAACCGGTCACTCCGGTGCTGGTAAAAGTACCTTGCTTAAGCTGATTATGGGTATTGAGCGTGCAAACGGCGGACAAGTGATGTTTAACGGGCATGACATTACCCGCCTTGAAGCACACGAGTTGCCGTTTTTACGTCGCCAAATCGGGATGGTGCATCAAGATTACCGCTTACTTACCGATCGTACCATTTTGGATAATGTTGCGTTACCGTTGATTATCCAAGGTATGAATCAGCAAATTGTTGAGCGTGAAGCGCGTATCGCTTTAGAACGTGTCGGCTTGGCAAATAAAGCCAATTATTTGCCGTTACACCTTTCAGGTGGTGAACAGCAACGTGTGGATATTGCCCGTGCGATTGTACATCGTCCGATTTTATTATTAGCCGATGAGCCGACTGGTAACTTAGACGAAAAATTATCGTTTGAGATTTTTCGCTTATTTGAAGAATTTAATCAATCTGGCACAACAATATTGGTCGCAACTCACGATACCAATATTATTTCAAAACGTCCGAAACCATGCTTAGTATTAGAGCAAGGTCATTTCAGAAATTAAGGAAACAATATGGCTCATTCATTTAATACCAGCTTTGGCGCGCAAACACGTTATACCTTACGTTCTGTATGGCAAGATCTTCTAAAACGTAAGTTTGGAACTTTTTTAACCGTATTAGTGATTGCGGTATCACTCACTATTCCGACCGTAAGTTATTTACTTTGGAAAAATACCCATCAGGCAGCGACAGAGTTTTATCCGGAACCGGAGCTCACGATTTATTTGCATAAAAATCTTGCTGAACATGATGTGAATGCCGTGGTAGAACGTATTCGCCACTTTGATGCAGATAAAGTTGAATCATTGAACTATATTTCTCGTCAGCAAAGTTTAGATGAATTTCGTTCATGGTCTGGCTTTGGTGAAGCTTTAGATATTATTGATGATAATCCGTTACCGGCGGTAGTTACCCTAAAACCGAAAAAACAGTTTACCGCTAATGATGCGATGCTTGAATTACGTAACGGTTTACAAGCGATTAAAGGTGTACAAGAGGTTCGTCTAGATAACGGTTGGTTAGAAAAATTAACCGCTTTAACTTGGCTGATTGCTCGAATCGCAATGGTGTGTACGGTGTTGATGCTAATTGCGGTGTTTTTAGTGGTGGGTAATGCGGTGCGTACTGATGTGGCAAATAGCAAGGCTTCGATTGAAGTGCAGCAATTATTAGGTGCAACGGATCACTTTATTGCTCGTCCGTTCCTATATACCGGTATGATTTACGGCTTTTTCGGTAGCTTACTTGCAATTCTGTTTAGTGCGGTTTTAATCAGCTACTTTACCGGTGTAGTGAAATATGTCACCGATATGTTCACGGTTAAATTTGAGTTAAACGGTCTGGATTTTAGTGAAATGTTCTTCCTGATTGTGTCGTGTATCTTTATCGGTTGGTTATCAGCAAAAATTGCGACCAATCGCCATATACACCGAATAGGTTCTCGCTATTAAGTTAATTTAAGACAATAAAAACGGATATTCAAATGAATATCCGTTTTTTTATATGGTTAGAACTGGTAGTTCAGATTTAATTTTGCGACATTTTGCTTCGCCACTTTTGAACCGTCAGTAACACCGGCTGAAAGGCTGAGCTTGAGATTTTGATATCCCATTTCCACACCTGCCGCCAAATGTTGACGATTGCCGGTTTCTAAGCTGAATTCGCGATCCGCCACTTTAATTTCCGCATCGCCGTTATGTACCCAATACTCTGCAGAGATTAATGGTTTTACGCTAAATTGAGTACCTAACGTAAATTTATAACCTAATTCAAGGCCTGCAAAATAACTGACAAAATCGACCGCTTGTTCTTGCACATTTAGTCCGTCCAATTGGTAATTGGCATGGTCTAAATGATTATAGCGAATACCTGTTTTTGCGGTGGCTTCAAGCTGATTCCAAGTTAGTTCCTGTCCTAAAGTTAAGCCGGTTTGTACAAGTTTACGGCTAAAGCTATCGGTTTGGTTTGCCGATTTTAGCTTATTTTTAATTCGTCCCGTGCCTAGATCCAATGTAGCAAATGTACCGTTATTTGTTTGATATTTCACAAATGCGGAAGCAATTTGCAAATGATGTTTACCGCTGTTATAAGCAAAATCATTGCTATTACGCACATCGGTTAAAATAGCGCCAAACTGAGTATTGGCATTTACTAAACCACTTACACCTAACTGAGAACGGAAGCTATCTGTTTCATAATGTTGCGGTGCATTACGATAAGCAGAGCTATTCGTAACCGTGTTATTAGACTATACACGGAACTGATTACCATCGGTTAGGAATTTTTCAATCACTTGCTGAGCAATATCCATATTCACATCCGCAATACTATTTAATTGCGCTGCTGCGTTTGATTCGACTAAATTCGAAATTCGCTGAGCTTTTTGCTGTTGCTGCAGCAACATTCCTGCTCGACGCAGTGCGGCAATTAATGCTTCAGTATCTACCTCCGGTTTTTCGGCAGTAAGGCTTGCTAACGTTTGCTGTACAACCGGTTCCACTATAGGTTTTGCTTCTGCAGTAACGCCTATCCCTTTTTGAGTAGTTTCCGGAACATCCGCAGTCGGCTTTTCTACTTCTGTCACGCTTGAACCTTTTTCAGTAATCAAAGGCACATCAGCCGTTGGTTTTTCCGCTTCAGCAACACTTGATCCTTTTTCAGTAATTAAAGGTACATCAGCTACCGGTTTTTCTGCTTCAGTAACAGCTGAACCTTTTTGGGTAATTAAAGGTGTATCAGCTATAGGTTTTTCTTCGATCTGAACACTATCTCCTTTTTCTGTTACTATAGTTGGCGGTGTAACTGGTAGAATAGGTTGAGCCGGCGGAGTAACGGTAACTGGCGGTGGAGTCACCGTATCCAACGGGGCAGTTTTAAACGAGTTACCGTCTTTTACAATATTTAGATCACTTGCTTGTGAAGCCATCACGGTTAAACCGTCTGCATTACCTTGTACATTAACATAGGTTTCATCTGGATCTAACCAGCCTCTAATATCTAGGTTAATATTTCCAGCTGTACTGGCAAGATCAATGCTACCCGAATCTATATTAGCAATTAAGGTACCACCACTACCGCTAAGATGTTGTACTGAAATTGGGAAGTTTGTATTTTCGGTATTTAGCTTTGTGCCATTTTCAAGTGATAAATTTTCAACTTCCAAATCACTTAGCGCAAGATCTGTACCTTGAGTAAGCTTTAAATTCTTCACACCACTGATTGCGGTTGAACGGTGTGCATTAACCCCTTTTAATTCGAGTGTACTATTCGTATTGTTGCCAATATATCCGCCTACTTTATCTGTTTCACTGATTACTGTGACCTCTCAGGTCACATTATTTGGTGAGTCTAAGCCGAAATACACTCCTTGCAAGACTTCGGAATGGCTATCAAGCGTAATTTTGGTATTACTTTGTTTTGAACTCGAATTTAGATTACCTGCAAGAATATTTTTAACAATCGTATTTTTAAGTACGAGTTCTGCTTTTCCAGCGTCTTTTGTCGCACCCGTACCGCTACCCATAACAATATTTGGGCGGCTTAATTTATTCGCATCAGTACCCATTTGAGTATCTACATTATCGAGTTCTAATCGGTTACCATTTACAAATATATATTGGGTGATTTCTTGTTGGTTTGCCGCATTTAGATCAAGCGTTAACCCCTGAGAAGGTAAGAAACTCAGTTTGGTATTTCGAATAACTGTATCGCCGGTAATATCTAATGGCGAACCTCGAACAGTGAGGATATGATTAGCTCTATCGATCGTAACGTTACCAATTTTCCACGGTATTTCCTGCCTATTTTGATCCACTTTGGGTAATAAAGTGAAGTCATTTGCAAGACGAATCTTGATGTTATTTGTTAAGGTTGCCAATGCTAATGCGCGTTCAAAATCGTTTTGTGAAGAGACTTCAATCACATCTGTTTGTGCATAAGCAATAGGACTAATTGTTGTTATTATCGCTGGAATGCTATATAAAATAGCAATTGCAACACGATTTTTAATGAATTTCATATAAACCATATCCTTAGGTGAAAACTAATATAGCTTATAGTATATTTTGACTTTTCTTGGTATTTTGTTGCAAGATTTTACATATCTTTATCATTTGTGAAATGTTAGTTAAGTGTAAGTTCTTTTTGCAGATTTTTGGGATAG
>NZ_GL831080.1:328821-330843 GCF_000188255.1 Actinobacillus ureae ATCC 25976 | reverse complement strand
TTTGTTTTAGCGAGGTATACTTAAACCAAATTTCTTGTGAATTAAGTCGTTTGGATGCAACAAAATTATGATGGCAATCAAGACATTTATAGCGTTGAACACCATTAATTTTGCCATATTTTTTGAGGTTAAAAGATGAGCAGGAAATGCAATTCTTTAGTCATTTTTATAAAAAGTGGGTTAAAGCCTTATAGTACAAGGTTTTAACCCACTTTGTAGACTCAATTTTGTCCACTATCCCAGATTTTTTGTAAAAAAAGACCGCTTACCTTTATTTGGTAAGCGGTCTAGTTTGATTGATGATGTATAAGTTATCTAGAAACGTTTGCTAAACTCCACAAAAGCACGGTGTTTATAGTAGCTATAGAATACGTAATTACTTTTTACTTTATTAAAGCTATACGTCAGGCGAGGTGTAATCCCCCAATAATGTATAGCACGATGCCATAGACTTAATGATGCACCGTATTCTTTATTACGTTGCGTAATACCAAAGATTGGCATTGGCGCTTTGTAATTTTTTTGTGCATAGTTAACACTTAATCGTGTTGATAGTCCGAGTGGCCATTCTTGTCCCCAACCAAGCACAATTCCGCGACGGACATAGCTATCGTCTTTATCTCGAGTTGCTGTTCTATTATAGTTGATATTGCTAAACCAATATTGTTTTGCATTCGCAAGGTAGGTTAAGCCGCTAGAGACGAAATGGTAATTGCCGTTTAAATGTTTGCGATCCATATAACGTTGTTCGGTATATTCATAGCTGGATTCCCATTGCCATTTAGGTGAGATCCAATAACTTGTTTCTAACGTTGCACCATTTGTTTTAGAAAAGCGTTTTAAACTTTCACTGCTGTTTGAGCCACCGGCATAAAGTGTTTGCTCCATAAAAGGAAGAAATGCCATGGTAAAGCGAGCGGTTTGATAGCCTAAACCAAGGCTTCCTCTTGCACTTACTTCATTATATTTTTTATTATTCCAATAATATTTTCCGTTACTGCTTAGACGAAATTCATTATAGAAATTATTTCCCCAAGACCATTTTTTACCGGCATAGAAATTAAAGCCGATCCCTTGTGCAGATTCTGATTTAGGTGCACTCCATTGTCCGTAAGTTGTGCCGGATTTCGGTGCATTATTAATGTTAGGATCGTTTAAATAGGTGAAGCCACCGGAGAATGTCCAACGATCTTTATTTGCAATTGCGGTAATGTACTGATCAATCAAACCTTTGATTTGGGAAGGTGGATTTTCGGATCGTATTTTTTGAAATTGATCTTCGGCCGCTTCCAATTCATTATTCTCAAAGAGTGCCATTGCAAGTTGTAAACGGACTAAGCCTAAACCAGAATGTTCGGCTAATATTTCACGATATTTTGTAATTGCACTATTATAGTTACCTCTGTAGCGAGCTAAAATAGCTTCAGACCACTTAAGCATAATTGGATCTTGGTATTGTGTTGGCAGCTTACTATAAAATGGATAAAGAAAGCTGACTGAGTCAGAGTTAGATTGCTGTAATGCCAAAATAAGCGCATTTGAAATTAAATCTGGGCGCTTAGAAAATTCCTCTTTGCTCATACTTAGACGCTTTTTTTGCTGAATCGCAAGTTGAGGCATTGGGTGACTGGCAGGTTTTTGGATACGAGATTCAATCGCTACTTCCGTTTGGCTGCGTAAATCGTTTAAATGTTCAGAAATTTGTTGCTCTGTCGTATTAGCAAATGCTGAATATGCCGTAGATACGGCAAGTGTAGGAATGAGTAGATTTAATTTCATTTTATGATTTTTAGTAAAGAATGTAAATTTTGATTATATATGAGAATTATTCTTATTAAAACGACTTTGATCTGCCCCCAAAAAGTTAGACTGTTTAATTTAAGGACCAAGTTCTGTATTGTACAGGGCTCAGTCCTTTTAATTTCACTTGAATACGCTCATTGTTGTAATAATGAATGTACGCATGAATCACTTTCTCAAGTTGTTCGAAAGTTTCAAATCGCTTACCAAAGTAACATTCCG
>NZ_GL831080.1:324076-328193 GCF_000188255.1 Actinobacillus ureae ATCC 25976 | reverse complement strand
GGGGTGCAGATCAACTTGCTGGCTTTTTTCTTATACCTCTTTACTTTTGATAAAAATACACTATTGTCGAATTTAGCGTCTATAAAAGACCGATATACAAACAATAAGAGGTATAACTATGTCAAAAACAACCAAAAGCCCAATAAGGGGCATGATAATTTTATTGCTGGACCTGATACTGTTTTTTGCGTTACTTAAACTGCTACCGTTTAATCCGCAAGAGAATCGAGGACTGGCATTGCTTATTTTTGTCGGCATTTTATGGCTAACCGAAGCTTTCAATATTACTGTTATCTCTTTAATGGTGCCTATCTTTGCCATTTTCTTGAATGTCTTATCGACTAAAGCGGCTTTCGCTCCTTTCTCTGAACCTATTATTTTTATGTTTTTTGGCGGCTTTGTTATTGCAGCCGTACTTAATTTACAGAAAATTGATTTATGGATCGCTAATCATGTGATTCGTTTAGCTAAAGGTAATTTAAAACTTACCATTATCTATTTATTCGGCGTAACGGCTGGACTTTCATTATTTATTAATAATACGGCGGTTGCGGCGTTAATGTTGCCTCTAACCCTTGGGATTTTGCATCAGTTAGATTTCCAACAGCATCGCAGATTATATGTATTTGTATTGCTTGGTATTGCGTTTAGTTCAAGCATCGGCGGTATGGGAACTTTGGTCGGATCAGCGCCTAATGCGATTTTAGCCTCTTATATTAAAGTGTCATTCTCTGAATGGTTAGCATATGGTATGCCTGTCGCTGTGTTATTAATGATTGCGATGGTGTTTTCTTTATTAGTTGTGTTACGACCGAACTTTAATGTGCCGTTTGAAGCAAAGGTTGAACAAATTCCATTAACGGCACAACGTTTGGCGACATTAGTTGTTTTTTGTATAACGGCAATCTTATTAACCTTCAGTAGTATGATTGAGCCATTATTACGTCAGGCATTGGATTTAAAGGAGTCAATTAAAAGTTTTGATGCAGTGATCGCAATGATTGCTGTTGTCGTGCTTTGTATTACGAATACGGCAACTTGGGCACAGATTCAAGAACGTGCCGAGTGGGGCGTATTAATGTTATTCGGTGGCGGGTTAACCCTTGGTATCGTGTTGAAAGATACCGGTGCAAGTAAAATTCTGGCTGATGGTATCGTAAACTATATCGGTAATAAACATTGGCTGATTATGACGCTTTCTATGGCGGCGTTTATTGTGTTTTTAACCGAATTTACTTCAAATACCGCAAGTGCTGCGTTAATGATGCCGATTTTTATTTCGGTCGCAAATTCTTTAGGCTTACCGCCGATTTCACTGGCTGCAATTATTGCTTGCGGTGCTTCGGCAGCATTTATGTTGCCGATCGCAACTCCGCCAAATGCGATTGTGTTTGCTATCGGTTATATTAAACAAAGTGAGATGGTTAAAGTCGGATTACTTATGAATCTTGCTTGTGTATTAATTATTGGCTGCTTGTCGTATTTCTTCTGGACCACTTGGTGGTAGCACTCCATTTGGAGTTTAACAGGTCAAGTAAGCGGTCAAAAGTTGGCTATTTTTTGCAAAATTATGCAAGAATTTGATCTACATTCGCCCAAAATGGGTAGAAAATGATATAATCATGCTGTTTTATTTTTGAAACTTAAAAAAGAGGAACTTACTATGTCAGTTATTAAAATGGCAGACCTTGATCTTGCTGGCAAACGTTTATTTATCCGTGCTGATTTAAACGTACCGGTAAAAGATGGCAAAGTGACATCTGACGCACGTATTCGTGCAACCATTCCTACCTTAAAATTAGCATTACAAAAAGGTGCTAAAGTAATGGTAACTTCTCACTTAGGTCGTCCAACTGAAGGTGTATTCGAAGAAGCAAACTCTTTACAACCTGTGGTTGACTATTTAAATGCATCGGATTTAGGTGTGCCGGTACGCTTAGTACGTGACTATTTAGACGATGTTGATGTTGCTGAAAACGAAATCGTAGTGCTTGAAAACGTACGTATCAATAAAGGTGAGAAGAAAAACGATCCTGAGCTTGCGAAAAAATATGCGGCACTTTGTGATGTTTTCGTAATGGACGCATTCGGTACAGCACACCGTGCTGAAGGTTCTACTTACGGTGTTGCACAATTTGCACCGGTTGCATGTGCTGGTCCGTTATTAGCGGCAGAATTAGATGCTTTAGGTAAAGCATTAAAAGAACCACAACGTCCGATGTTAGCAATCGTAGGCGGTTCAAAAGTTTCTACTAAATTAACTGTTTTAGACAGCCTTTCAAAAATCGCAGACCAATTAATCGTTGGTGGCGGTATCGCAAATACTTTCATCGCAGCAGAAGGTCATGCTATAGGTAAATCTTTATATGAAGAAGATTTAATCCCTGAAGCAAAACGTTTAGCTGCAGCAACCAATATCCCAGTTCCAGTTGATGTACGTGTAGGTACAGAATTCTCTGAAACTGCTCCGGCAACAGAAAAAGCAGTATCTGAAGTTCAAGCGGATGAATCAATTTTCGATATTGGTGACAAATCAGCAGAAGAATTAGCAAATATTATCAAATCTGCCAAAACTATTCTTTGGAATGGTCCGGTTGGCGTATTTGAATTCCCTAACTTCCGTAAAGGTACTGAAGTGATTTCAAACGCAATCGCAGAAGCAACGGCAAACGGTGCATTCTCTATCGCAGGCGGCGGTGATACGTTAGCGGCGATCGATTTATTCGGTATTGCGGATAAAATCTCTTACATCTCAACAGGTGGCGGTGCGTTCTTAGAATTCGTAGAAGGCAAAGTATTACCGGCAGTTGAAATCTTAGAGAAACGTGCAAACGGCTAATTCTTAATAATAAGCGGTCAAAAATCGCAAAATTTTTGCAAAATTCGACCGCTTGTGGGGACATGAAATTTCATATCCGTTACAAAATTTAAGAAGGACGCAATGCCTTGCGTCCTACCAAATCTATCAAACACTATAGGAAACTTAAAAATGGCATTATTAGACATCGTAAAACCGGGTGTAGTAACAGGCGACGACGTTCAAAAAGTATTCGCTTATGCTAAAGCAAACAATTTTGCAATTCCGGCGGTAAACTGTGTAGGTTCTGACTCTGTAAATGCAGTATTAGAAACAGCAGCGCGTGTAAAAGCACCTGTTATCGTTCAGTTCTCTAACGGTGGTGCACAATTCTATGCAGGTAAAGGTATTAAACCAGCATCAGGTGCTCGTGCAGATGTTTTAGGTGCAATCGCAGGTGCGAAACACGTTCACACATTAGCAGAAGAGTACGGTGTACCGGTAATTCTTCATACTGACCACGCTGCGAAAAAATTACTTCCATGGATTGACGATTTATTAGATGCGGGTGAAAAACACTTTGCGGAAACAGGTAAACCTTTATTCTCTTCTCACATGATCGACCTTTCAGAAGAGCCAATGGAAGAAAACATGGCAATCTGCCGTGAGTACTTAGCTCGTATGGATAAAATGGGTATGACACTTGAAATTGAAATCGGTATTACCGGTGGTGAAGAAGATGGTGTTGACAACTCAGATGTTGAAGAGTCTAAATTATATACTCAACCGGAAGATGTTTTATACGTTTACGACCAATTAAACCCAGTAAGCCCACGTTTCACTGTTGCTGCTGCATTCGGTAACGTACACGGTGTTTACAAACCGGGTAACGTAAAATTAAAACCTTCAATCCTAGGTGCATCACAAGAGTTCGTTTCTAAAGAGCGTAACCTTCCTGCAAAATCAATCGACTTCGTATTCCACGGTGGTTCTGGTTCATCACGTGAAGAAATCCGTGAAGCGATCAGCTACGGTGCAATCAAAATGAATATCGATACAGATACACAATGGGCATCTTGGGATGGTATTCTTCAATTCTACAAAGCGAACGAAGCATACTTACAAGGTCAATTAGGTAACCCAGAAGGTCCAGATTCTCCAAACAAAAAATACTACGATCCACGTGTTTGGTTACGTAAAATGGAAGAATCTATGTCTAAACGCTTAGAGCAATCTTTCGAAGACTTAAACTGTGTAAACGTTTTATAATTTCAGATTGTAAAAAGTTAACCAAAAAAGACCGCTTATGATCTGCCCCCC
>NZ_GL831080.1:310032-323692 GCF_000188255.1 Actinobacillus ureae ATCC 25976 | reverse complement strand
CTTTGAAACTTTCGAACAGCTTGAGAAAGTGATTCACGAGTACATTCATTATTACAACAATGAGCGTATTCAAGTGAAATTAAAAGGACTCAGCCCTGTACAATACAGAACTCGGTCCTTAAATTAAACAGTCTAACTTTTTGGGGTCAGATCAAACTCGTGCTTTTTTCATCTCAAAGTTAATGACCGCTTAAGACTTTTGCCGGTTCTAATTTTGCTGCTCGGGTTGCCGGATAGAGGCTGGCGAATAGACTTAACACAATGGTTGCGATTAACACATAAGCGACATCTTGCCAGTGTAGTTCGCTTGGTAGGAAATCTACGAAGTAAACGCCGTCTGATAGCAGCTTGATACTGAAAAATCCTTCGATTGCTTTAATCATTACGGTTAAATTCAGCGACAGTATCACGCCGAGTATAATCCCTGCCAACGCCCCTTTCATACCGGATAATAAACCGTACCACAGAAAAATGCGTTTGATAAAACTATTATTGGCGCCAAGTGTGCGCATAATCGCAATATCACCTTGCTTATCTTTTACTGCCATAATCAGCGTAGAAATAATATTAAAACACGCAACACCGATCACTAATACCATTGCAATATACATCACGGTGCGCACTAGCTGAATGTCGTTATACATATAACCGAATTTTTCAATCCAAGTGTTGAGATACAGCGGTTGATTAAAGTTAGCGAGTTCCGGCATTTGCAGTTCTTGTACTTTGAACGGTTCTTTTAATGCCAACTCAATGCCCGAATATTCATTCGGTTGATATTCCAATAACTCTTGGGCTTTCTCAATCGGCAATAACGCATAGCTATGATCGAGTTGCCCTTCCAGTTTCAGTACGCTGGTTACCGGTAAGCTGAAACGTAACGGTTGAGCCAATTTGCCGTCCTCGGTCGGTTGCGGCAATAATAGCGTGACTTCATCACCAGCGGCGACTTCCAAATCTTTAGCAATACCGGCACCAAGAATCAAACCGCCTTGTTGATGGAAAGCCTGCCATTGCTCACTCGGAATATAATGGCTAAGCGAACTGACTTTATCTTGCTTAACCGGATCAACGCCTCGAACTTGGGCGATTTTCAATTGCGTACCGTTTTCGATCAAGCCGGTAAAGCTAACGAAAGGCGAAACCGCAGTCACATTTGGGTGACTTTTTGCAAGATTTTCCAGTTTTTTACCCGCTTGTATCGGGGCGTTTTCATTACCATGATAGGAATACAGCTCGGCGTGTGGAACAACGGAAAGCACACGCTGATTTAGTTCTCGCTCGAAGCCATTCATCGCACTTAAGCCGATAATTAATACCGCCACACCAAGCGCAATGCCGACACTGGAAAACAGCGAGATTAAGGAGACCAACCGATTTTTTTGTTTGCCTCGCTGATAACGCCAGCTAATAAAAAAGGGAGTATTCATTAATCTGCCTCGCTTAATACACCATCTCGCATCACAAAGCGACGAGCTAATTTATTTGCCAAATTTAGGTCGTGAGTAACTAACAAAAATGCGATATTTTGCTCGGCATTCAGTTGTTTGATCAGATCAAAAATACTTTCGGTGGTTTTTTGGTCGAGGTTACCGGTCGGTTCATCAGCTAACACGAGCGCCGGATTATTGACTAACGCACGGGCAATCGCCACACGTTGGCGTTCGCCACCGGAAAGTGCTGAAGGGCGATGGGTAATTCGGTGCGATAATCCGACCGCTTGTAGCATTTTTTCGGCACGATCTTGAGCTTCGCTTTTGTTTTGATTACCGATTAGCATTGGCATCATCACGTTTTCAAGCGCAGTAAAATCCGCCATTAAGTGATGGAATTGGTAAACGAAACCTAGATTTTGGTTACGTAGTTGCGCCAGTTTATTCGCACTTAATTTTTGTAGCGATTTTTGTTTGATCCAAACTTCGCCCGAACTCGGTTGATCCAAACCGCCAAGCGTGTGCAATAGGGTGCTTTTGCCTGAACCGGATGAGCCGACAATTGCAACTAATTCACCGCTATTCATCGAAAACGAAACGTCTTTGAGGACTTGCACCTTTTGGTTGCCCTCATCATAAAATTTGCTGATATTTTCACAGCGTAACAATTCGGTCATATTGTTTTTATCTTCATTTAAGTGGAAATATTTAGAACCACGGAACACACTGAATACACAGAAATTTTTTCCGTACTATCCGAGTATTCCGTAGTTAATAATATTTATATCCCAATCCGAGGTTTCTCTTGTAAACCACAGAACACACGGAATATATCATTACATTTTATTTTCCGTGTTATCTGTGTATTCCGTGGTTGAAATTATTCATATCTCAATGCTTGAGCCGGCTCAATTTTTGCTGCTCGGTATGCAGGATAAAGGGCACAAACCAATGACAACACAATCGAAGTCACGATAATTGTTGCCACCTGCATTGGTGAAATCAGTGTCGGCAGATGAATATTCGGATTGAGTAATGCCACAATCTCATCCAAATTGAGCGTGATAACCGCACCGATAATGCCACCCAAAATCGAACCGATTACGCCGACAATCACACCTTGGAAAATAAAAATTTGTGTCACTTGTCGTTTAGTTAAACCTTGGGTTTGTAAGATGGCGATTTCACCTTGTTTATCTACCACCATCAGACTGAGTGAGGTCACGATATTGGAAATTGCAACGATAATTATCAGGCTGATCAATAAACCCATCATATTTTTTTCCATACGAACCGCTTGGAAAAATTCACCTTTTTGTTCACGCCAGTCACTAATTTTGTAGTTATTTGCATCGAAATATTGGCTAAGTTCGGTAACTTGGAATGGATCTTGCAAATATAACCGCATACCTTGCACTTGGTCTTCAGTTATCCGCAGTAAACGACCAACATCGGCAAGATTGGCGAAAAGAGTATATTCGCTCGCTTCATTGTTAGTATGGTAAATACCGACCACGTTAAATAAACGCTGTACCGGCACACGCCCCATCGGCGTATATTGACTGTTTTCGGTAATCATCAAACGGATCTTTTCACCCGTGCCAATATTTAACTTGTTAGCAAGAGGTGAGCCGATCAATACGTTAAATTCACCTTGTGGCAAGAGTACTTTGACATTCTCGCCGAATAGCATCGGATCATCACTTTCATTTTCAACACCGAGTAGTTGACCGGCGTTGATTCCTTGCTGGCTTTGGATAATTACATTCGCTTTATTAATCGCTACGCTTTTACTAGCAAATGCCGGTAAGTTAAGTGATTGATTTTTATCGAAATATCCTTCTTGCGGTAACACAATGGCGTGCGGAAGTGTAGAAAGCAAATTGCGCTTTTGCATATTCTCCAGACCATTCATTACCGACAGCACGATAACTAATGCCATCACACCAAGCACGATCCCAAAACTTACCAAGTTAGTCACTAAGCGCCCAAACCGGTCGGCACTTTTGGAACGCCAATAGCGAAAGGCGATAAAAAGAGTTGTTAAATTCATAGTTTATATTGTTAGCCATTTATACCTAATACTCAAAAAGCAAGCGGTCAAATTTACCGAATTTTTGCAAATTTTCGCTAATTTTAAACCGCTTGTATCTTTTAGGAATCAGGCTATTTCGTGAAATGTTATTTTCCGTTGAGTACAAATTCTTCCATATTCTGCGTCACTTTATTCACTAAAGTAGTAACCGCCGAAGCGCTTGCCCACGCAACGTGCGGGGTAATTAATAAATTCGGTAAGCGTTTGGCTGCCTGCATTAACGGATTGTCTTTTTCCGGCGGCTCTTTGACTAATACGTCCAGCGCCGCTCCGGCAATATTTCCGTTCTCTAAAGCAGCTAATAATGCTGCTTCATCCACTAACGTGCCTCGGCCGGTATTAATTAAATAAGCGGTCGGTTTCATTAATGCCAAGGTTTCGGCGTTAATCAGGTTTTGAGTTGAATCGGTGAGCGGGCAATGCAATGAAATAATATCAGCTTGCTTAAATACTTCTTCAAAAGCGGTATAACCTTCACGAATTTCAGTTGCACCTTTGTGTTCTGCAAAAATTACCTTCATTCCGACCGCTTGTGCTAAGCGAGCGACTTCTGAACCAGTGTTGCCTTTACCGAAAATACCTAAGGTTGAACCACGAATATCGGTTACCGGATGATCGACATAGCAGAACTGCCCACAAGTCGCCCAACGATCCGAGGTAATTTGGTCTCGATGATAACCAATTAAGCTGTGCTTTAACGCAAAAATCATACCTAAAACGTGTTCCGGTACTGTTGTGGTGGAATAGCCAGTCACATTTTTTACCGCAATACCTAATTCTTTCGCCGCGACTAAATCAACATTATTGGTACCGGTGGCGGTAATCGCGATTAATTTAAGTTTCGGTAATTGAGCCAGTAATTCTCTGCCGAGTAATACTTTGCTGGTGACGATAATATCCGCATCTTTAGCACGCTCAAAGGTTTGTGAAGAATCGGTACTGTCGTATTCCGTCCAAGTATGAGGAAAGGAAGGGCGAGGAATTTCGTGGGTGGGTACACCGGTTTTATCCAGAAAAACGATATTAAGCACAGTCATGGAAGGCTCCTTAAATTTTTACCACGAGAAGTGATGACTCCCCGTGGTAATAGACATTAGTTTGACGTATCAATTTCTTCGAATGATTTGACTAAATCATCAATCGCTTTCATTTGGCTAACGAATGCTTCTAATTTTGATAAAGGTAAGGCTGACGGACCGTCACATTTCGCACTGTTCGGATCCGGATGCGCTTCAAGGAATAAACCGGCTAAACCGATCGCCATACCGCTACGAGCCAATTCAGTTACTTGATCACGGCGACCGCCTGATGCTGCACCGAACGGGTCACGGCATTGTAATGAATGAGTCACGTCAAAAATTACCGGACAGCCTTTCGATACTTTTTTCATAATGTTGAAGCCGAGCATATCCACCACTAAATTATCGTAGCCGAAGTTGGTACCACGGTCGCAAAGAATCACGTTTTCGTTACCACATTCCGCAATTTTTTCCACGATATTGCCCATTTGACCCGGGCTTAAAAATTGTGGTTTTTTCACGTTAATCACAGCACCGGTACGTGCCATTGCTTCGACTAAATCCGTTTGGCGAGCTAAGAATGCCGGTAACTGGATAATATCCACCACTTCCGCAACCGGTTTGCATTGATAAATTTCGTGTACGTCGGTAATGATATTTACACCGAAGGTATCTTTTAATTCTTGGAAGATTTTTAAACCTTCTTCCATACCCGGTCCACGGTAAGAGTGAATTGACGAGCGGTTCGCTTTATCGAAAGACGCTTTAAATACATAAGGCACGCCGAGTTTGTTAGTGACTTCTATGTATTTTTCACAGACACGCATTGCCATATCACGGCTTTCTAATACGTTCATACCGCCGAATAAAGTAAACGGCTTGTCATTCGCCACTTCGATATTGCCGACTTTTACGATTTTGTTGTTCATAAGATTTCCTTTATTTATTTGGCTCTAGCCGAGCTAAAATTATTTTCTCTAAAAGCGAATTATCACAATAGAGTGCAGATTTTTCAGAAGCGAGGATCATTTCTTGTTGTGAGACGCCATTAAAATGTAAGCGGTAACCAAATTTTTGTGCAAGTTGAATAATAAATTCACGTTGCACTCGACCATTCCCTTCTCTAAATGGATGTAAAATATTTATTTCGCTTAAATAGTAGGCTAATTTATTTGCTACTTCTAATTTAGATAATAGAAGAAAAGCTTCATTTTGATAACGTTTGTATAACTTAGCAAATTCAGGTTGAATGCGATGAGGACTAGCAAATACAGTTTTTCCTTTTGTTATTCCAACATCTCTAATTTCTCCAGCCCATTCATAAATATCATTGAATAGCCGACGATGAATTTCCTGTAAGTGTGCAAGATCGAAATTTCCTTCTACAGGCAATAAACGAAGTTTTATAGACTGCAGGGCGACAATGCGACTTTCTTTTTCTTCTAATTCTTGTTCCGTTTTCGCATTTAAGTTATTGAACAAAACACCATTTTTATCAGTGTAACGATCTAATTCCGCATATTTCATAGATATTTTTTTCTACTTCATCAAAGCTAATTTGATTCTCAATCCAAGCATTAAAGAGATTAAGTGTTTGCTGATCAAGATATAATCCTTCTAATAAGTTATTATCTATAGCAGCTTGAACTGCGTCTAATCGGAATTTTCGTTCTTGCTCTGTCATAATATAGCCCTTAATGTAATCTACTTTCTTTGCTTTTTTGCTCTAAACCTTTCATTTCGAGTTTAAGCATTACGGCGGAAGGATCTTCCGGACATTGATCGATAAAATAACTGAGATCTTCATATGCCGCTTGGTAGCAGTCCATACTTGCCAGCACCATTCCTCGATCACGAATTTCATACGGATCTTCTGGGCTAAACACAAGGCGGTATTCAATTACGCGTAAGGTTTCTTCGTATTTTTTCTCACGAGTCAGCGCCATTTTAAAGACGGTTTCTACTCGTTCAAGTAATTCGTGCGGCTGAGCTTTGTGCAGTAAATCCGGCGATAATTCAACGCCATAACCGACTTCGCCTTCAAGCCATTTAATCAAGAGTTCCATCGGTAAGAAGCTGCCGTCCCAGGGATTAATAAAACGTACCGTGGTTTTACCTTTTTCATCTTTCATTTCGGCACGTAAGATTAATTGTGTTGGGAAATTTACCGGATAAAGTGGTAAATCAAGCGCTGCTGCTAAATATAACACAATCGCGCCAACAGAAACTGGCATACCTTGATGACGACGAATCACTCGGTTAAGCAATAAATTATCCGTATGGAAATAACCTTCATAATCACAGTTAAATTTCCATTCTTGATAGACAAGATCAAGTAATTGTTGAATACGTTCGGCATCCGATGTGGCATTTACTTGATAACGGGCTTTTTTTACTAGTGCAGACATTAAACCCAATACTTGCGGTTCACTCAAGGAATCATCAATCAGTAACGTCAGTCGAACCATTTCTCGGTATAAATATTTTTGCAATTCGCTGCGACTGATTTCAATTTTCGGATCTTCCAGTTCTTTGAGTAATTCTTGAATAATATCGTCCATTATTTGGCCTTTCTTACTGCTTTCGTCATGCGGTCATTACCGCCGTAATCTTGGAATGAGGCTATTTCATCCCATTGATATTGTTGAAAAATTTGTTGAACCGCTTGAGCTTGCTGCCAACCGTGTTCTAACATTAATGCACCGTTATTAGCTAAGTAACGCGGTGCATTTTTAATAATTTTTTGCAAATCACTTAAACCGTCCTGTTCAGCAACAAGAGCGGAAAGAGGTTCAAAGCGTACATCGCCGTATTTCAGATTTTCATCTTGTTTATCAATATAAGGCGGATTGCTAACAATAAGTTCAAATTGCTGATTTTCAAGAGCGGAAAACCAATCGCTTTGTAAAAAGGTTACGTTTTGAAAACCTAAATTTTGGCGATTGGTTTCAGCAAGTACAACCGCTTCCGGTTTAAAATCCACGCCGATGATTTGGGCTTGATCGCCCAGTTCGGAAGCCAGTGCTAAGGCGATTGCACCGGTACCGGTACCTAAATCTAAAATTTGCAAAGTTTTTTGGATTTCTAACCGCTTGTAAGCCCATTCTAATGCGACTTCAACCAAGCGTTCCGTATCCGGCCGAGGGATTAACGTATGTGGTGAAACTTTTAACGGCAACGACCAAAATTCTTTTTCACCTAAAATATACGCCATTGGTTCGCCTTGTAAGCGGCAAGTAAGCAACGTCTCCAGTTGAGACATTTCCGTTTGGCTTAGTTCGGTTTCACTAAAAGCAAAAATTGCAGATTTTGAGCGTTTTGTGACTGCTTGTAACAGTATGTTTGCGTCCGTTTTAGGATGAAGATAGGGATCTTGAGCTAAATTTGCTTGTAACGCATTTACTGCATAAGCGAGCCATTCGGTATAAGTCATTAGAACCTTTTATCAGATTATTATAGGGCAGATAGCCTTCTGTCCCTACCAATGATGAGTTTAGTTTGTCGGGCGGACACAGTGACCGGTGCGCGCTGTATTTCCGACTTTTTGCTGAATAGTAAATGAATTCTGAGCGAAGTTACTTACCGCTAAATTAATTGGGTTGCTCTTTTTCGTCATCTGCTTGCTCAGTGCATTGTAGTACTGTTTTTCAGAGCTGTTTAACTCTAGATCCATTTTCAATGCTTGCTGAATTTCATCCGTATGCGCACGGGTTACGCTGCCTTGAGTAAATTTATATGTCAGGGTGTGGTTAGCATAGCTCCAAGTACCGTTACGATTAATATCATAGCTGAAAATCGGATTATCATTCGGTAACACCATTTTGCCTAAATAGGTCGCTTTACCGTCTTGGCTAAGTTTCACTTTATTACTTGTCGCAATGCTGCCGTCGTCCATACGGCATTCCCATTCACCGATAAAACTTTGAGTTGTCGCTTCACGGCTCGCTGATGGCGCATTACTGGTTGTGTAAGTGGTACAAGCGCTTAAGAGTGCAACTGCAGTTGCTAAGAAAATTTTATTCATATTTGCTTTCCAGAAAGTAAGAGTAAAAGATAGAAAGTGGCTAGCCCCACCTTCTATCCAAATTAAGCGTTATCAGAAAGCGCAGCTAACTGATCCGCTTGGTATTCGGTAATAATCGGCTGAATTAATTCGTCAATTTTACCATTCATTACTTCATCTAAACGGTAAACGGTTAGATTGATACGGTGATCGGTAATACGGCCTTGTGGGTAGTTGTAGGTACGGATCTTATCCGAACGGTCACCTGAGCCAAGTAAGTTACGGCGAGTATCAGCTTGTTCTGCCGCTTGGCGCTCTTGTTCAACCTGAACGATACGAGAAGCTAATACCGAAAGTGCTTTCGCTTTGTTTTTGTGTTGTGAGCGTTCGTCTTGGCACTCTACTACAATACCGGTCGGAATGTGTGTGATACGTACCGCAGAATCGGTAGTATTAACGTGCTGACCGCCGGCACCTGATGAGCGATAAGTATCAATACGTAAATCCGCTGGGTTGATTTCCGGCATTTCAGATTCCGGTAATTCTGGCATTACTGCAACGGTACACGCAGAGGTGTGGATACGGCCTTGTGATTCGGTTTTCGGTACACGTTGTACACGGTGACCGCCCGATTCGAATTTAAGTTGACCGTACACACCTTCACCGCTGATTTTAACGATGATTTCTTTATATCCGCCTTGTTCACTTTCGTTGGCAGACATTTCTTCGATTCTCCAGCGTTTGCTTTCACAGTAACGGCTGTACATACGATATAAATCGCCGGCGAAAATACCCGCTTCGTCGCCGCCCGTACCGGCACGAATCTCTAAGAATGCATTGTATTCGTCATTCGGATCTTTCGGCAGTAATAGGATTTGTAAATGTTGTTCCAAATTTTCGATTTCGGCTTTATTTTCCGCAATTTCTTCCGCCGCCATATCTTTCATATCCGGATCATCAAGCAGAATTTGTGCTTCTTCGATATCGTTGTTTAATTTTTTCCAACGATTGAAAGTGGTTACCACTTCTTCAAGTTGTGAATATTCTTTTGAATAAGCACGGAATTTGTCTTGATCGTTAATCACGGATGGATCGCCTAATAAGGCTTGTAATTCCTCATGGCGTTCACTTAGGCTTTCTAATTTGTTGATAATAGATTCTTTCATTGCTTTTATTTAGTAAATGATGGACAGAAATAGAGGAAATTATAGCGGAATTTTGGACAAATTGCTTGTATAAAAATCTAGAATGATTTTTTCTTGAAAATTTACAAGATTTCCACAGGATTTTAAGGTATTATTGACAGTTCATTTTAACTTTAATTCCTTGGAGCAAATCGTGTCTTCCCTTTGGTCTGATTGTCTTAATCACTTACAAACGAAAGTATCGCCGACTGATTACAGCACTTGGCTACGCCCTTTGCAGGCAAGTTTTGCAAACGGGGAGCTCACTCTTTATGCTCAAAATCAATTTGTTGAAAATTGGGTAAAAGATAAATTTTTGGCGGAGATCGTCGATCTTGCCCGCTTTTTATCTAAAAATGACAATTTAGCGGTTTCAATTCGTGTTGGTATTAAGCCGGCGGAACACAAACCGACTTCAGCCAGCACGACAAGCAACAATTCAAAAGAAGAAGTACAAGAAACCAATAAAAATTTTAGAACAGGTTTAAACGAATCGCTGACTTTTGAAAATTTCGTACAAGGTAAATCAAACCAATTAGCCAAAGCGGTCGCACAGCAAATAGCGGATAATCCGGGTGAAAGTCACTGTAATCCGTTTTCACTTTACGGTGGTACTGGTTTGGGTAAAACGCATTTATTGCATGCGGTCGGTAATGAAATTCTAAAACGTAACCCGCAAGCGAGAGTGGTCTATATTCACTCAGAGCGTTTTGTGCAGGATATGGTAAAAGCGTTGAAGGGCAATACGATTGAGAATTTTAAGAAATTCTATCGTTCACTTGACGTGTTGATGATTGACGATATTCAATTCTTTGCTAATAAAGAAGCCTCACAAGAAGAGTTTTTCCACACGTTTAATTCATTATTCGAGCGTAATAAACAGATTATCTTGGCTTCGGATAACTTCCCGAAAAATATTGAGAATATCGAAGAACGCATCAAATCTCGACTCAGTTGGGGGGTAAGCACCGCAATTGAACCGCCTGAATTGGAAACCCGAGTGGCGATTCTGATGAAAAAAGCGGAAGAGCGTGGAGTAGAGTTACCGGAAGAAGTGGCATTTTTCATCGGGCAAAAATTGCGTACCAACGTACGAGAATTAGAAGGTGCGTTAAACCGAGTGATTGCGTGGCGTAACTTTACCAAGCGTCAAATCACGATTGATGCAGTGCGTGAAGCGTTAAAAGATCTGATTGCTTCTTACGATCACTTAATTACGATTGAAAATATTCAAAAAACGGTTGCCGAATATTACAACATTAAAATGTCTGACTTAAAGTCAAAGAGCCGTACCCGTTCGGTTGCTCGTCCTCGTCAAATGGCGATGGCGTTAGCAAAAGAATTAACCAACCACAGTTTGCCAGAAATCGGGCGAGAATTTGGTGGACGCGATCACACTACCGTGATGCACGCTTGTAAAACGATTAATGAATTACGTGATACCGATAGCGGTATTCAAGAAGATTATACCAACTTAACCAGAAAATTATCGTCATAGGCGATAAGGGATTATTATGCAATTTACGATAACCAGAGAACAGTTACTTAAGCCTTTACAACAGGTCTGTGGCGTATTAAGCAGCCGCCCGACTTTGCCTGTGATTAATAATATTCTGCTTGAAATCGAAGGCGACCGTTTATCGTTAACCGGAACCGACTTAGAAGTGGAATTAACCACGGTGGCAACCCTTGAACAAGCGGTCGATTTTGCTGGAAAATTTACTATTCCTGCCAAGAAATTTCTCGATATTTGCCGTAGTTTGCCGGAAGATAGCAGCATTTCGGTACAATTCGAAGAATATCGTGCTTTAGTTAGAGCGGCTCGCAGTAAATTCAATTTAGCTACATTACCGGCAAGCGATTATCCGAATTTAATGGATTGGAAGCCGGAAGTGGATTTTTCGATTGAACAATCCACCCTTGCTCGTTTGATTGATGCGACTCAATTCTCGATGGCAAACCAAGATGCTCGTTATTTCTTAAACGGCATGAAGTTCGAAACTGAAGGCAATTTATTGCGTACCGTAGCAACGGACGGACACCGTCTAGCGGTTTGTACCATGGCGTTAAATCAAGAGTTATTAACTCATTCGGTGATTGTGCCTCGCAAAGCGGTATTGGAATTATCTCGTCTTGTTGCCGTGAGTGATGAAACGGTACGTTTAGAAATCGGTACCAGCAATTTACGTGTATCAATGAACGGTGTGGTGTTTACCTCTAAACTGATTGATGGGCGTTTCCCTGACTATCGCCGTGTATTACCACGAAACGCGGATCGCATTTTAGAAGCGGAAACCGAAGTGTTAAAACGTGCATTAATGCGTGCGGCAATTTTATCGAATGAAAAATTCCGTGGCGTGCGTTTAGCGTTAAGTGAAAACTTACTAAAAATTACCGCAAATAACCCGGAACAAGAAGAAGCGGAAGAGATCATTGACGTGGCATATCAAAGCCTGGAAATGGAAGTCGGCTTTAACGTGAGTTATTTGTTAGACGTGCTGAACACCTTAAAATGTGAGCGTGTGCGTTTCAATTTGGTGGATGCAAGTTCAAGCTGCCTAATTGAAGATTGTGATAACAGCACTGCTGAATACGTTATTATGCCAATGCGTCTTTAATCCTATTTGCGGAGCTACAATTATTTCTGTATAGCTCCGTGTTTTCCGTGGTTATTTTTATGCCCCTATCCAGATTAATTATCAATAATTTCCGTAATCTCCAGTCTATCGATCTTGAACTCAGTCCGAATTTTAATTTTATCGTAGGGCATAACGGCAGTGGGAAAACCAGTTTGCTGGAAGCGATTTTTTATTTAGGACACGGTAGATCGTTCAAAAGCCATATTAGTAATCGGATTATTCACTACCAAGCGGAAGATTTTGTGTTACACGGTCGTATTGACGAGGGGCAACATCAATGGTCGGTTGGTATCCAGAAAAAACGTTCGGGTGATACTTTGCTTAAAATTAATGGCGAAGACGGTAATAAGATTTCCGACTTGGCACATTTATTGCCGATGCAGGTGATTACGCCGGAAGGACTAACCTTGTTAAATGGCGGGCCGACTTTCCGTCGAGCGTTTTTAGACTGGGGGCTATTCCATCAATATACCGAATTTTATAGTTACTGGGCGAATTTAAAACGTTTACTCAAGCAACGGAATGCGGCATTACATCAGGTACGTAGTTATGTCGAATTAAAACCGTGGGATATTGAACTGGTTAAATTGGCGGAAACAGTAAGCCAAATGCGTGCGAGCTATGCGGAAGCATTACGGCCGGAAATTGAGAAAACCTGTCAGTTTTTCTTACCTGAATTGGAAATTGGTGTAAGTTTCCATCAAGGTTGGGAGCAAGGTGCCGATTATGCCGAGATTCTTGCTCAAGGTTTTGAGCGAGATAAAGCGACGGGCTATACCATGATTGGCCCGCAAAAGGCGGATTTCCGTTTTCGGGCGAACGGTTTACCGGTGGAAGATGTACTTTCCCGCGGGCAATTAAAATTGCTGATGTGTGCGTTACGTTTAGCTCAAGGCGAGTATTTGGTGGCGCAAAAAGAGCGCCAGTGTTTATTTTTGATTGATGATTTTGCCTCCGAATTAGATCCGACTAAGCGAGAACTATTGGCACATCGTTTACGAGAAAGCGGCTCACAGGTGTTTGTGACAGCAATTACTAAAGACCAGCTAAACCAAATGCAATGGCAAGAAAGTGAGCAGGATAGGCTGTTCCAGATTCAACAAGGGATGTTAACCAAATAACAAAAGGGGATGTGTTAAACATCCCCTTTTTCATACATTTAAATTTAATTATGTTATTTAATTACGCCACACGCCATACGAGGACCGCCACCGCCTAATGCTGCTGGGTGATCAGAGTGATTATCACCACCTGCATGGATCATTAATGAATGACCTTTTACTTGGC
>NZ_GL831080.1:296139-309982 GCF_000188255.1 Actinobacillus ureae ATCC 25976 | reverse complement strand
ATTACCAACCCTTTTGTCCAATAGAGGCATAGTTTTGCAAAACACCAACCTTTTTGTCTACCATGCCCCCAATTTTCAAGTTTTACTTTATCAATATTACCTGATTGATCTTAACCTGGAATAAATCTCAATGCTTCTAATGTATAGTAATATTGTTTAAAAATAGCCTTCTTTTCTGACTCAGTTTGAACATTAGTGATGTTTTCATCTTGCTTTCCATCATCTCGATTATATAAGTTAGAAATAAGGTAAATAAAAAATTCAGGATGCTGTTCAATATATATTTCTAAATTTTTCAATATCACAATATTCATTTCTACGTCCATACGGAGCTAATACGTAGATATATAAAAATTCCAAACTTGCTTTTTGTTCCAAAGTTAGATTTTTACTTTCTTTAATTCTGGAAAAAGCCTTTCCTAAATGATAAGAATCAAGTGGCAAATTTTCATTAATAGTAGAGGAAGAAATCATTGAAGAAAGTACTGCAAAAATCAACTCTGGTTCCACATCATCAATGAATAATGAAATATAAGAAAATGCCGCTTGCCCTCTATTTGCCTTTAATAAATATTGAACACCTTTTGCAGCATCATTTTTATCACTCCAATAATTAGGGATTACATTAGCCCAATACTCTCTTTTAAATGGTTCACTTAGCAAACCCACTTTTTCCCAAGTCATAGATATAAATGGGGATTGTAAATATATCTTAACCATATCACTTTCTGATAATTTATCATATAAATCATCAAATAAAGAGAGATTTTCTTTACGTTCACATAATATTCCTCTAATAAAACTCATCAATTTAGTTTCTTGTAAGAGGCTAAATTTATGTATCGCTTGAATAAGCACGGCAACAAGATGAGAGTTAGTAGAGAAAATATGTCGTCGAAGTAAGAAACCAATCACATGAGCAGCATTCCCTTGTAAGCACAAATCTAGAACCCCATCATTGCCCTTTTCGGCAACTATACTTTCTATAGCTTTAACTCTCTCTTTACGAATCAATTCTTCTCGTTCCTCAAAGCTTAAATCAGGTATTTCTTCTAATTCATCCGCAGATTCATTAACCCAATGTTCGCGAAACAGCCAAATATTTCTATCAATTGGATCTTTAGGAGCTAAAGCAGCATATACTTGTTCTCCTAATTCTGTAAACTGAACTCTATTTTTTGTTTTTTAGCTCTACGAGACAATACTTTTGTGCGAAGTTTTTCTCGCATTTCAATTTTTTCAGATTCTATACTTCTCCAAATATATTTACTTGATGGTAACGCCACGTTTTGGAAAAAATCAGGAAATTGGCTTAAACAAACTTTCCATCCTATCTCTGGAGAATCTTTTACTAGTTTCTTGAGTAATAGAGTACGAGCTTCTAAACTAGCATTTGTTATTGGTAGCCAAGATCTGAAAATAGCACATAGAGAAGAAAACGGTTTGTTTGCATAATTGTCATCAATTTCTTTTTCACTTAATTGCGATAAAATTTTTACTACTCTAGAAACCAGAAACTCATCCCTAGCTAATTTTTCTAAACCCCATAATAAATCTGTATATTTAGGTCTAGAAAATAATACATTAGTTGTTGGTGTTAAAAGTTTTAATACATTCTTATCTGACTTTAAATCATTCTCAATAATAGTTAAAAAAGTATCTGGAGATGCTTCAGCATATGTAGATAAATCATTACTATTTGCCTGTAACTTTCTTAATGTTAAAGGTGTTAATAATGAATAAATAAGTTTTTCAACTTATCTTTCACAATCCAACTCATTTTCAAACAACAAATTACCATGTACTCCTAATAAAATAACCATTTCTCCAAAACTATCTCTTAATACTTGAGAATATTCCCGTTTTTTACCTAGTACATTGGAAAACCATTGTTTATTTTCAGATAAATCTAATGCAGGATCATCTTCTGAAAGTACTAACTTAGCATTTTCAAAAAAACACTCTAGATCAGACTTAGTTACATATGGTGCAATAGCAAAAAGTAGATCGATTCTAGAAATAACTCCTCTATAATTATCAATTTTCCAAACAGGAGAATCGTTTAATAAAAGTGTTTTGTTCAGATTTTCTTCTAAATTATTGTATGTTTGATTATTTGTAAATGATTCTAGGAGTTCAATATCTTTCTTATTACTAGAATCCCATGTTCCAGCTAATAAAAAGGGAATTAATTCTCTATTATTATTATTTACCCATTCTGGATTTTTAATAGCCTCTACCAATGATAATTGACGACGTAATACTGTTAATGAATAGCCAGATTTCTTAGCTAAAGCTACTGACTCATCATGATCTTTCCCCATCTCTTTTAAAGATTCTATAAAGGTTGAAGAATCTAAAATCTCTAAAGTTAAATCTACATTTTTACTCTGAGAATTTTTAGAACAAACAATAAAAGAATGAATTTGAGTTGCATACGGAGCTAGCTCTTTCTCTACATCTTTATTCGCTGTTATTGCTATAAAGTTCTTTGAGCCGTCTGTGAGACGAGGTAATACATCTGTTTTTTTGAATAAAAGACATCTATCTCTATAACTAATAAAATTACTATCTTCATTAAATAGTGAAGATAAAAATGCAATTGCCTCATCAATTGAATCTGCAGCAATATAAAATGGCTTAGTGGGGGTATTATTTAAATAATCTTTAATCATTTGTTTATTTTTCTTTATTAACTGATTAAAAAAAGATGAAGTAAGATATGGTCGACATACATTTGCCCAACTACACCAAAAATAGTCTAATGACTCAACATCTTTAGTCGGTAATTTTGCCTCATTAGCTAACTAACTTTGTGCTGGTAATGATTGCTCTAGCCATTGTTCTAAATCATTTGCATCGTAAACCTTTACATCTTTCCATTTATTTAAAGATTTCTTTTCAGTAACCCATTTTTCTTTTCCAATCCATCTATGAGGAGTTACAAAAATAAATTTAACTAATCCACGAATGCCTAGATTGCTTAAACTGCCATCCTCAATCGGCTCATGCCATTGTTTGCCGTCCGCAACCTGTAAGATTAAAGCAGAATATCTCCCAACAAGATTACGTCGATCCGCCTCAATAATTGATTGCCAGTTTTTGGTTAAGAACGCCTTAACCTCTTTCTCCCAACTCGTTTCTGTTGTTGCCTCTTCAGATTCTGCGCCTTCAATCACTGTTGGATAGTCCTCCCAGCACTTCTCGATGATTCGCTCAACCGCTGCATTGCCAAGCGCGAAACGTTTATACACTTTATAAAATTGATTAAAATCAATTCTTCGTGGATAACCGAATTCATCCCAAAGTTTTGTCCGTTTTGTATTGCCTGTCATACCAAGCAACTGAGCGACAAATGCCTGTCTTTGCTGATCTACTGTCATAATAAAATCCCTGTTGCCTGCTTAACCTGCATTAGCGGAGTGAGCGCATAACGGAGTGCATCTACATAGTGATTGTTTGCATCCACAATCTGAGGTAGCACATCACCAGTCAGCCTGTCTGTTTTATAACTATAAAGCCTAAACTCGTTTAGCGTCTCTTTGCAGCGAGGATGGATATAAACCTTGTCATACGATTTAATATGCTCTATCCCATCCTCCACACTACCTTGCCATTTTTTAACTCCCTCAATACGAGGGAATCCATGACGTTTTAAATAGCTAATCGATTCAGGTCGAGCAGAGTCCGCTCTTGAAATATATTTCTCAAATTCAGGTATGCAACCTGAGATAAAACCTGCCGTTTCGTCAAGCTCCAGCCTTACTTGTCTTGCCTCATACTCAATATACAAATCACCATCAAATACCCAGCACTTAATTGCAGCGGTAGGGTCGTTAGCAAAACCAAAGTCTAAACCGTGGTACGAACCGTCAAAATCCGGATTCGGCTCAAATTCCAGCTCTTGATACTTATCTCTAAATATCTGTGCTTCCGACTGCTCAAGATACGCACCCTCCCAAATCCAGCGGTAAGTTGCATCGTCTAGGCGTTTTTTATCATTCAGCCTTTCTTGCTCTAGAACATCAGGAAACCATGGATTGTAGGTATAGTTCATTTCAACAATCACCGAGTTGTCAGGTGGGAATTGTCTAAAACGCTTATCCGTTGCGGAATCTCTTTTTTCTGGATTCCACGTCAGCCAGATTTCTGAATTATGTTCACGAACCGTAGGAATTAATTTACTCCAAGCCATTTCACTGACCGATTCAGCTTCATCAACCCAAGCAAATAATATCCTTGCTTTCGATTTGATACTATCTAAGTTATGACGTAGACCAGAAAATATATACGACACTCTGCCACACTTTGTTCTGATGTACTTTTCACATATTTCAAAAAAATCATTTAAAAATGACTCTGCTCTAATTGCCTGTTTAACTTCTTCAAGTGAGGAATCTTCAAGAGAATTCATAAATTCACGACCACGTAAGATAACTCCACTATCGCCAGCCATTGCTCTTTTGTACGCAATTACTGCTGTCATTTTCGCGAACGTTCTTGTCTTCGCTGAACCGCGTCCACCATAAGATCCACAATAACGATAATTACCACTAAAAACTGGGATGAGTTTAGGTGGTATTTCAATCTGTACTTTCATTGCTATTTACCGATGGTGAAACTAATTCAATAATTGTTGGACGATTAAGTGAACTGTCGGAATTAGTGAGATCAACACGTTCTTTAAACATTCCCAAATGCTTACCCAATAACTCAAGTGCTTTATTTGCTCCCGTTGGCTCAAAAACAAAACAGTCTGTATCAACGCTTTGGGCTGTTCCTTCTTGATTATTTTTAACAACAGTTGTTAACCTTAACGGCTTTCTGCCCATACAAATATCACGATATTCTTCAAAGTCACGAATGACCTTATCAACTGTTAAATTATGCCGTTCCTGATGAAGTTTCTTTAATTCCTCAACCCTTAGGGTAATCTTAGGGTTCTTCGGATTATTTAATAATTTAATCGCTTCAACATTAACTGCCTCATTACTCATCTTCGAACAATCATAAGCCTGTCGGTAAGCTTCACTTGCATTACCAAGCTCAATATAAAGCTGACAGAATTTTTCTTGTTTAGGTGTTAAACCGCGCCCCTTAGACGTGGATTTAACCTCGTCTTTTTTTGGCATAGGTAAATCCTTTTTTAAATACTTGCTTTGTGTATATATGCGTAATAATACTTGGTTAAGGCAGTAGCTCTCTCATCTCGCAGTGCAACAATGATTAGAAAAATGGAAAATAATTAGATTTTTCTAAAAAAACATTGACAATATAAGACATATATCTTATTATCTAATCATCGAAAGATACTTGTTCTTTAAAAAGGAGATTAAATGAATCAGATTAACTGGACTAAGAAAGCAATGAAGCAACTGCTTTCAATAGACCAAAGATATGTAAAGCCAATTAGAGAAAAAGTGAACGCGTTAAACGCCTTTCCCGATGTCAAGTTAGATTTAAAAAAGATGTCAGGTAAAGATAACCAGTATAGATTAAGGGTCGGTGATTACAGAGTTTTGTTTGAAGTAATCGACGGTGAACCAAGAATAATCAATATACAAACAGTTAAACGCAGAACATCAACAACCTATTAATAAAGTGGGGAGAAATTCCCACTAAAGGAGATCTCATGAAACTACAATACATCAACGATACAAATGGCAAACCACAATTTGTAGTCTTGCCAATCGAAGAGTTTAAACGCTTGACTGCACTTGATGATGATTTAATTTTTCAAGATGTACCCTATCAATCAGATCATACAGATAATGAAACAGTGCCAAACGAAGTTATTAATATTATGTTTGATCAAGACTTAAGTTTATTAGCTGCGTGGCGTATATATCGTGGATTATCACAATATGATGTAGCAGTTAAAACTGGGTTAACTCAATCATCAATTTCTCAAGCAGAGAAAAAAGGATCTAAACCACAACAAAAAACTTGTGAACGTTTAGCTGCAATTTATAACTGTAAACCAGAACAGCTTATTCTATAAAAGAAAAGGGGAAGCCCCCCTTTTCACTTATTTAAATCTTCTTTCTGCCACTCTCGAATCTTGTCGATTCGGTTTAAGCAAACATCTCTTTCGCGTTTGGGTATCACTGCGTACTTTGAAACGTCACCGTAAGTATTACCGTTAAAACCTGTTTTATCTAAGTGAGCCAGAAGTGCCGCTGGAATACTTGGGTACACTTGCGCTACGGGTTTACTTGCGCAAGAAGTCAACAATAGAACGAGGAGCGCGAGCATTAAAAGCGTCAGTGCTCTTTTTATCATGTGAAATAGAATTGATTGCATCATCTGATTTACTCCTAGACTCACTCTCAAGTCTGCTTATTTCGAGTGTGAGTTGTCTGTTTATTTCTTCTTGCTGTTTGAGCTTTTTGATACTTTCGCCCTGCAGTGAAATGGTTTGGGCTTGAATGGTGTTTTTGGCTTTTAAGTTAGAAATAGATTGAAACTGGAACCACAACGCGACACACAAGCCCAAAATTACGACGATCAAGATTTGTGTAAGTCGGCTAAACATAGCTCACGTTCCTTTTGTCTGCGGATTTCAAGTCCACGTAATACTTTACCGTGGGCGTATTTCCAGCGTGGAAATTGATCGCACATTGCTTGAATATCGCCATTTTTTGCGTGTTTAAATAGCGTAGAATATTTCAGCTTAGAACATCCGACATTAAATGTAATTGATACCGCTGCCTCAAATGTACTTTGCGGTAAGTTCTTTCCACTTGCCCAGTTATTAACGCATTTTTCAGCCACTTTGATGTCATTTACCCAGCGCTTCGCTATTTCTTCGTCTGAATATTTTTTACGTTCAATAGGTAGTCCGCTTAATTCCGTTGAACCAATACCAACTGTTAAAACGTCAGCAGGACATCTATAACGTTCACGTGCGCAACCTTCGGCATTACCGATGATTTCTAATCCACGCTCACCGGTGCGAATCTCAGTTGAGTGATTGGATATGACAACAGCGATAATCATTGCAACAGAACAAGCCGTTATCTTCTTAGCATGTTTCATTCTATATCAAGCCCTTTTCTCAATCGTTGCACATGTAGCCGGTGAAGTTCTTCTTTTCGTTCTTCGTCACGAATTCTAATTTTTCTTTCTTCTTCTCTCGTTTTGAGTTTTCGGGCTTCTTCTCTAATTCGCACTCTTCTCTCATGAAATTTTGAGGATAAGTTAACGAGAGCGGTAACAATACCGATCGCAAGACTAACCATCATCAAGTTTTGTTGATCGCCTAGCCAAGCAAGTAAGCCACTAAATCCCGACCAGATATATGATTGCATCCCAGCATCTTTCATTTTCATAATCTCCACCCCCTTGCTTTTGGGGCAATAAAAAAGCCCAGTCCGTTAAGACTAGGCTTGTGAGTTTGGCAAGGGTGACTGGACTTGAACCAATGACATGCGATTTTGGAGACCGTTGCTCTACCAGTTGAGCTACACCCTTAAATAAAAACCCCAACCGTTTCCAGTCGAGGTTATAAAATCTCATTTAGTGAACCTCATTTAAACAAAGCCCACTATGTATTGAAATGATATATAGGCTTATACTTTTTGTCAATACTTGATTTTCACGTTGACGGCACGTTCGCTACCAGCTTGAAGAATTACAAAGCCAGTTACAAGAAGTTCGTGAATTATCGCTTTTGCTAATTTTAGCTCTTTCTCTACGTTCCGTTTAAATGTTTTTAGACTTGGCACTCTGATTTTTGATTTACCCGGACTGGCTTTCATTGGAATTGGTTCGCTATTCTTTCTCAACGTTACAGCTATTTTGTTAATAGTGCATTTGTTCACGTAATAAGAAAAGACAATGAACCGCATCGCTGGATCATGCTTCATAAAGAACTGGTCAACAATTTGACTGATCATCATCCCAACATCATCATCACAAATTGGCTCGCTAGGTTCGCTTGGTGTAACACTTTGCATTAATCTACCAATGATATTAAATTGTGTTTTATCAAACCTTTCTGTTCTAATCCAATTCCCCCACATATCCATCCATTTATCAACAAAATACTCTTGCTCTTATCGCTAAATCTTTTCGTCATTCTATGCCTCTGATTTTTATTATCGCCATTCCTTTTTTGACTACACCCATTTCCTCAATCGAGTATTTTCTAATGATTTTCCGATTGTCGTCTTTGATAAGCACCGCGCCAACTAAGCTATCAAAAATACCCTTTGGTAGATTGTCTAGATCTCGATCTCGGTTATCAGGGAAGTAAATTTGCATTTTTATTTCTACCGCACCATCAAATGGATCAAACTGCTTACAAACTTCAGTGGCGATTCTTTTAAACTCTCGCCCAGCTTTTGAGATGTAATGTCTTCTGCTGCGCGTATGTTTCTAGTAGTGGCTAACGCTTGGCGGGTAAGGCAATGCAATTTCAAGCCAATCACTCATAACTTACCCTCCTTGCGTAAAACATCCTGCGTACGCATAACACCTTCTGCGTGAGCTAATCGGACATAATCCATTTCTAATTTGCGAGTACGACGATCACATTCATCATGACAACTACTACAGCACCATGCACCGAATAAATCATCAGGTTTCATTCCTACACCGCTTAAACCTGCCATGCGGTAATGCGCTAATACCACCGTTTCGGAATTCCCGTTGCAAATGCCAGGTAAACGCACTTGGCACTCTCGATGCTTAGCTTCTTTATGCAGATTTGCCATTACACTTCCCATCCTTCCATTTCTTAACTTCTAATTGTTTATTTTTTTGCACAATAAATTTGTTGAGCAAACTTAGTAAAAAAACGCATACAAGCGGTCTAAAATTTGCGGGTCATCGCAACCCTTGAAAATATGCTTCATCGCCGCATTGATTAGCGAGTTATAGCAACGCTCGAATTCCGCTTGTGCCATATTTCCGTAAGCAAGGCTTTTCGGCTCAATTCGCACATCGCCTTTGATTTTGTATGTTTTATCAAAGTAGCCGGCAAGCACTGTGAGATTTTTTCTGAATGTGTCAAACTGCGCTTGTTCGTCCTGAAATTGCCACTCTGTTTTATCTGCCGACCAGTGCTCGAAACAGAACTTGAAAAATGCAAAAACTTTGCGATGAAAGGCTGGATTTCTAGCTTGTTTGATTTCAATTTGGTATTGCTCGCCAGTTTTGAATTTTGCTAACGCCTCAGCCTGTTCATCATTTAGCGGGACTAAAACTCCGCCCGCCATTTTCAGCATCTCAAGCTGCATATTCGCCAACCTTTTTTACAAAATCCAAACCTACTGTACGAGTTACAAAATCCTGCATTGTTGGATCGAACACCGCCACCATCGAGCCTTTGTTATTGCCTTTCACTTCTTCGCCCGTAATAGGATTCACAAAATGAATTCGTCCGGAGTGGAATTTACCTTTCTCATCTCGGTATCCGATAATATCGATTACCTCATTAGCGTTATCACGAATAACCTCATACCATTCTGTGCTTTTATCTGCTGGCAATAACATCACAACCAAATGTCCTGCTTGCTTTAGTTCTACCGCACGTTTTACGAACGGAAGTGGTTCGCTATATGGCGGATTTACGAAGATTCGGAGTAACTCGCCTTGTTCTGCAACCATATCAAGCAATCGGTCGAATAAGTCATCACTTAAAAAGTCTTCGGCTATTTGACCGCTTAAGGTGTCATCGTCCAAACCTTCTGTTGCTGGCCCTATCCAATATGAGCGCAACGCATTATTCCCGCTGCTGCACCCATCTATGTGAAACCAATAAAATCTTTGCTCAAGCCAATGGAAAAGCCATTTAGGCGTTTGCCACGTGTTTTTGTCGAATTGTTCAGTTTGCATTTCTCGTCCCGTATTGTTTTGCTGCTCGCGGTTCAGGTTTCTTTTGGTGACTTTCCCAAGCTATTGCTTGGTCGCACTCAACAAACTGACCGTTTTTAAATTCAACATAAACCGTTCCACTCTCGCCGAAGCGATTCTTTGTTAGTATCCATTCTGTGTACTTGTGCGGCTTGTTTGTGTCTTTGTCTCGCTGATTGTGAACCATAATGATTTGGCTTGCGTCTTGCTCAAGACTGCCTGAATCTCTCAAATCAGCGTTAGTCGGACGGCTCCCGTCGGCATTGCGATTTAGCTGTGCTAGTAGAAAAACCGGTGAATGATTGTCTTTGCAGAATGTTTTCAGTTTCTCCATTGATTCACCAATCTGATATGTTCGATTGATTCTGCCGTCTAACGCACCGTGTCGAACCAATCCGATATAATCAATCACGATCGCATTAGGCTTGCCGTATTCTTGGATATGTTCTTCCGCAATCGCAATAATCTGATCCATGGTCAAACCGCCTTTGTCCACGATAAATAATTTCTTATCTTGAAGGCGAGTCATGCCGTGACCTAATAAAGCGAAATCTTCATCACTCATTCTTTCTGGGTTGCGAATTTTTGAAGAATTCAGACCGCTTGCACTTGCAACAAGACGATCCATAATTTGCTCCTTGCTCATCTCAAGTGAGAAAAACAACACGCTGCCGCTATTCTCAATAATGTTTTTGGTAAACGTGATAGCGGTTTCGGTTTTACCGTTACCGGCACGACCGGCAATAATGCAAATATCCGTCTCATTAATACCTTGCAATTTATCATCCAAGGCTTGAACACCTGTGAATAACAACCGGTCTTTAAACGTTGGTTTAGTGCGCTCTTGAAGTAATTCAGCGTATCCATCAATCAAGGTTTCCATCTCAATTGGCTTCACCTTCCCGCCTCGACTTAATAATCGGCTAATCAAACTCAAACCCTTTGATGCAATCTCATCCAGTTTCTCATCTCGAGAACTGTTTAACTCCGTGGCGATATCTAAGAAAATTCGCTGCGATTCTCTGCGTTGGTAGTATTGGCGGACTTTCTCAGCGTAGGCACTCAGATTTGCTACTCCGTAAGTTTTTTTGGAAATTTCCGCCAAAATTGCAAAATCTTGTCCGTAGTTAGAACTGAGTAACAAAATATCAATCATGCCGTCTTTCAATGCTTGGCGCTGAATCGCTGAATAAATTTGCCCAAGCTGGAAAGTTGAAAACATTTCCGGCGTTAGCCAGCTTGTCACATCTCTTGCGGCGGAATTTAATCCGGATTTCAGTAAGCAACCGATTAGAGAATGTTCCACCTCATAGGTTGTGTTTTTCAGCGCTGCGGTCATAGTGCATCCTCCACCGTTTCAGCAAAGACTTTTGGTCTCATCACATAATCAAAGTTGGCAATCCATTTGCGATCGTTGTTTCCCAAGTGGAACGAATTAGGTTTTGCAGAAATCTGCCTCCAAAAATCCTCAAAGTAATCTTGAAAAGCTTTTGGCGTATAGCTCCCGAATTGCTGATGAAGTTCTTTTGCCAAACGATGAATTTGGCGTTTACGTTGATCGCTCATCACCTTAAGTTTTGCAATGGGCGTATCTGCAAACACATCATTCCAAGCCTGCATTACGCCGTCATATTCCACTGGTTCAGATTTTGATTTTTTAGCAGTAACGGAACTTTCCACCTGAGCCACTGGAGAATCCCCTTGGGGGATAATAGGGGGTATATTATTTATATCTTTTGTAATAGTTTCTTTTGTGTTCCCTACTTTTTCGGGATACCCTATCCCTATTATTTCGGGAACTCCCTACTTTTTCGGGATTCACCATTTCCCAATCAAAAACAGATAAATTCACACCTGTTTTTTTGCCATCTTCAAACAAAATTCGCTCTCTAATTAACTCTTTTCGAGCGGATGAAAGTTGATTGATATGATATTTCGTAGGCTTAATATCCATCATTTCACATACCTGAGAATGAGTGAACCAATCGCTTTCTTTTCGCCATGAGAGCGTTTTTAGAATCGTGGCCAGCAAGTAAGAGCCTTTCCAGCCTAGAATCTTTGAGCGAAGAATTACTTTTAACAATTCGTTTGGAATTGCCGTATAACCATCATCAACACTCACTTTCTTAGCCTCTTGGGTTTGGTGTAGTTTTAAAATCGGTTTATTTTCTTGCTGGCTCTGTGGTAATGCCATTTTTAGATTCCTCATAAAATTGTTGTGAACGCTCTTCAATTTCCGCCGCAGTTACACCGCTTTCGATTAAGTTTTTTAACTGCTTGCGATATGAAAACACTTGCCAAAGCGAGGACTTTCCACTAGAATTAACTCCAGTATTTTTTAGATTCATTCGTGAATACCTCTTTGAAAAACCACCGTCCAACCGGTGGTTTTTTATTTGCTGAATAACCACCAAGCCAACAACATAAAAATAGCTAGATGAGCTAAATAAAAATTATCACTGTGATAAAATGTGATTACCCGTTTTAAAAATCTTTTAATAGGAACTGTCATGTCGTTCTCTCTTGTTCGTGATTAGTTATCACTCAAAGATCTCAATATCTCATCCACTGAAACCTCTCCTTTTGTCGCATCAGAAATTGGCTTTAAATACTTAGTTTTAATGCCAAGTCCTTTCAGCCAATTACCGACTGTCATAACGCTAACTCCACAAGCTGTTGCTAACTTTTCTCTACTGCCACAAAGAATAATTGCTTTATCAATAACCTTATTCATAACCTCTTCCTTAAAAAACAAGCGCAATAATAAATCAACCTTTACTGTTGGCAAAGTTTTCTTTTATTGATTTAATTAAAGTTCTCTTTAATAATGTAAAAAAATAAATAGGAGGGTTATATGAGTACGTTAGGTGAGCGAATTGAGAGAGCTATGGAAAGCAAAGGATTAAAACGAAAAGACCTTGCAGAAGCTCTAAATATTTCAAAAATGGCTGTAGGAGATCTTATTAATAATAAAACGAAGAAACCTCGTTACCTTGTTGAAATTGCTGATGTCTTAGGTGTCGATGTGAAATGGTTACAGACAGGAGAAGGTGATATATCCAAGCATAATTTAACACTTACTGAAGAATCTGATGAGATTGTGTTCAATATGCTTAATGTTCAAGCCAGTGCGAGTTTTGGAGTTAATGGTGACATTGTTCAAATAGTGCGTCAAATTAAGTATAACGCTACACAATATTACGATTTCTATCGAGGCATGAATCCGGATAATGTTGAGATCATTAGTGTAAAAGGTGACTCCATGGCGCCAACCTTTTGTCACGGAGATTTATTATTCGTTGATATCACAATTCAAGAATATGATGGGGATGGAATCTATGTATTTACCTACGACAATTATATCTTTGTGAAACGAATTCAGAAAACCGGTAATACCTTTACTGTTCTATCAGATAATAAGCGTTATAAAGACTGGGAAATTAAAAGTGAATACCACATCCACGGCAAAGTCAAAGTCCACCAGAGCCAGCAGCTGAATTTTATTGGATAAGCGGTTGAGCATAGGAGCTATTTGTAAATAGTCCAAAATTTTTAATAAATAAAAAGGAGATAAATCATGCAACAAAAAATTCAACAAGCGCAAGATAACTACGGGCGATTGCTAGAGCTACAAAAAAAGCTGCAAGAAAGCTTAAAATATTGGCAAGAAGCGGCAAATTTAACACAAGAACTCCGTGAGTTTTATCACAACCCTACATGGTCAAAACTCCACGATAATGCCGAACAATACATCATCGACACTAAAAATAACTATAGTGTACTGTCTGAAGACGCTGTTTGGAATGCGTTAGCAGAACAACTATGGATGACTGAAGAGCTAGCAGAGATTATCAAGCCAATATTAGACTGAGATTAAAATCGAAAGCTAATTTTTATTGGCTAGAACATCGTATTTATCGTAGAAAAAGATAAGTCGATAATTAAATTTTAGGGTAAAAATAAATAAAAACTTTGGGGCTGTAGT
>NZ_GL831080.1:291201-296089 GCF_000188255.1 Actinobacillus ureae ATCC 25976 | reverse complement strand
TCCCAAAACTTTTGCTATATGTTATTCCTTGAAAAGAAACTTTATGGCAAAATATACTAAACTGTAAATTGATCTTTGACAGCCTGTGTAAATAACTAGTTACATAGGCTATTTTTGTACCTTAAACTGTTTATTTAAGGAGGAAATTATGGCTTATTCAGCAATGCAAATTGCAAATGCCTTTATCCGTAAGGCTCAAGAAACGCCTAATGAGTTACCAAATTTGACTCCAATGAAGTTGCAAAAATTAATGTTTTTTGCTCAATCTTGGTATATCAAGAAATTAAGAGCCCGCTTAATTGATGATAATTTTATGCGTTGGCCATATGGTCCTGTCATTCCGTCTATTTACTATGAATTTAAGGATAATGGCGGTGGAAATATCGAAGTGCCTTCAAAAAATATTTTTGGGACACCATTTGATAGTCAGCTAGAGGCGAGAGATGAGTATTTTCTAGATGAAATCATTCATGTTTATGGTGGATTTGATGGCTGGACGCTGTCAGATATGACACACCAAGAAGGAACAGCATGGAGAAAACGACCTGTCGGGACTGTTATGACTGATCAGGAGTTGTTTGATAGAAAGGTTTAAGATTGAAACTACACTTCATGCTCAAAATGCTTTAAAACAGCAAGCTAAAAGCAAAGAAGAAATAGATATTGAACCTAGAAAGACAAAGAAGAATCATACAGCTAAAGCAGAACTTGAACGAGAAAAAGTAATAGCCCTTCAAGAGCAAAACTTTAAAAGCAAAGATGATCGAAGAATGCGTAGAGAGTACGCAAATAAGGCTTATGAATTTGCTAAATATACTATTGCTTTTTGGATGTTTTTATTCTTAGCTTACTTTCTCAGCCCTGCAAATAACAAACCTCTAAATGATACTGCTCTAGGCATTTTTACGACTGTTTGTACAATTAATATCCTTGCAGCATTTATTTCTATTGTAAAAGGATTGTTCCCTTCTTCGAAATAAACCGCCCCTCATGGCGGTTTTCCTTTATCTTTCCGACATCAATGTCGCCGTGTTAATCCCCGCTTCTTCTAAACTTAATGCCAAATTTAATCACATTTCCCTATTTTTACCCCTTCACTGATTAAAAAATAAGCAATCAAACAACTTTTCTAAAATTATTTTTCTTTGAATATCAATAAATTATAAATTTTTCCTTACTTAATTCTTATCCATATAAAGATTTTCTTAAATTTATCTTTACTTAATATAAGGTTTTCTTTATTGTGCACCCATACAAACAAACACGGAGAAAACAACATGACAAACTTCAACAACGCACAAGAGCTAAAGCAGTTCATTATCAACGAAGTATTACAAGATTACGCCGACAGAGCAGGCAAAACCTTAGCAGAAGCAAGAAAATTATTTGAAAGCGTAGATTGGGTAAAAAAAGAAGTGATGGATAAAGTCTACGAAATCTCACTTCAAATTGCTAGAAATCAAGGCTTTAAACTGTAACAAGAATCTTTACTAAGCCCTCAATCGGAGGGCTTGAATAAGGGTTCTACCCTAGCCGAAAGGCAATGCTCTTTAACAATTTAATCAAAAACAAGTTATCGCCCGATGGTGATGAGTTAGTCAAAGCGTGGAAGACCATATAGATCCACCGCTCAAACAGAATTACTGAAAGCGTAATACCGATAATTTGTTTAGCTGAAAACTGGTCGCACACAATGAGGTGCAAGTAAGTAAGCGAAAATTAAAAGCCCTTGCCTGTTGGGTTAAACAGGCAACCATTCAAAACTACTTTCCGCTTTTGCTCCCTATGTTGCGAAACGGAATCGACACGAAAGAAGAATCGCTGAATATACAGAAATAAAGCCTTGAGAGTGGTTATAAATATCCTGCAATCACACCGCTGCCTTGGTGGCGGTATTCATCCGAAAGCGCACTTTAGGTACTCCGTTATGTTTTTAAAGTGTTTGTAAAATTATCCTTTAGTGCGCTTTCTGATGAGTATTAGGGGTATGTATGAGTTACTACGACAACGTGATTTTAGGCGCACCGCCTGATGAATCTGATAAGCCTTATTTCAGGCTTGAAGATGAAGTTCTGACACTGTTACGAACTAACGGATTTAGTGTAATAGCAGATGAATTAGCTGGTACAACCGCATTTGAAAATGCACTAGAAGCGTACTTAAATGCAAGTTGTGACGATTAATTAATGTTAGAAGTTTGTATGTAAACCTCCTACCTGTGGGAGTAAACACAGGTGCTATTTAAAGCCGCTCTAATCGCTCCCTTGAGTTCTTTCTGTTTGCACTCTGCTCAAGGTAGAGCGGCTCTAAATGGCAAGTTGAACGGCTGAAACTTTAAAACGACCGAGTTTTATTTCCTTAGGTAGACCTCGCCCCTCTCTAGTTGTTGGATTGGGGATTTTTTAACATACAGTATTTATTGAAATTAAATTTATGGCACAACATGCTTAAATTGTAAATTGTAAATTGTAAATTGTAAATTGTTCATTGACAGCCTGTGTAAACTTTTCATTACTCGGGCTATTTTTATATTGTGATTGGTTATAATCAGCCTATAATAAAAGTAATTAAATGAATAATTAATGAGAGTGAAATTATGATGACAAAAGAAGCGCCTCTTATTGCTCTAGTTGCCGGTGAGATTTCTGGTGATATTCTTGGTGCCGGGTTGATTAACGCCCTTAAATTACATTATCCGAATGCCCGTTTTATTGGAGTTGCTGGACCGCGAATGATACAAGCCGGTTGTGAAACCTTATTCGATATGGAAGAGCTGGCGGTGATGGGGTTAGCAGAAGTGGTAAAACATTTGCCCCGTTTGCTCAAACGCCGTAAGCAAATGATTGAAACAATGCTGGCGGAAAAACCGGATATTTTTATTGGTATTGATGCCCCTGATTTTAATTTAACGGTTGAAGAAAAACTCAAAGCGAGTGGAATTAAGACTATTCATTATGTTAGCCCATCGGTTTGGGCATGGCGTCAGAGCCGTGTACATAAAATTGCACGAGCGACCAATTTAGTATTGGCATTTTTACCGTTTGAGAAAGCGTTCTATGATCGTTTTAATGTGCCTTGCCGTTTTATCGGTCATACAATGGCGGATGCGATTGCGTTAAAACCGAACCGTTCTGAAGCTTGTGCTGCTTTGGAATTAGATGAAACAAAACGTTATCTTGCAATTTTAGTGGGTAGCCGAGCAAGCGAAGTTGGCTTTTTAACAGAGCCGTTTTTAAAAGCCGCACAGATTCTTAAACAGAGATATCCGGAATTAGAATTTTTAGTGCCGTTAGTTAATGATAAGCGCATTGCCCAATTTGAACAGATTAAAGCGCAAATTGCGCCGGATCTGGGGGTGGAAATTCTTAAAGGCAATACTCGCCAAGCGATGATTGCGGCAGAAGCCACCTTGCTTGCTTCCGGCACTGCGGCGTTAGAAGGGATGTTGTGCAAATCACCGATGGTAGTGGGTTACAAAATGAAAGCTAGCACTTACTGGCTGGCTAAACGTTTAGTGAAAACTAAATATATTTCCTTACCTAATCTATTAGCGGACGAAATGTTAGTGCCTGAATTAATTCAAGACGAATGTAATCCGGAAAATTTAGCATGGTATTTGGGTAATTATTTGGCGGATGATGCAGACCATAAAAAACAGCGAAACGAATTAAAACAACGTTTTACTGAATTACATAAACTGATTCAATGTGATGCGGATACACAGGCGGCACAAGCGGTGGTCGATATGTTAGAAGCGGAAACAAGCGGTCAAAATTAATTCTATTTTTACAAAAGGAATCTCACAGAATGTGGAAAGAAATTTTACTTAATTACGGTATTTTCTTATTGGAATTACTTACGATATTCGGCATTGTTGCGGTTGTTGTTATGTTGATTTTAGAAGCGAAAAAACAACCTGAAAATGGCGTAATTTCCATGACGAATTTAACCGAAAAATATAAAGAACAGCAAAAAGCTTTAGCGAGTTTTTTCCTCAGCGAAGAAGAGCAGAAACAGCAGGAAAAAGATGAGAAAAAAGCCGCTAAAGAAAAAGCGAAAGCAGAGAAAAAACGCCTTAAAGAAGGCGGAGAGAAAACCGAAGCGGAAAAATCTCGCCTATTCGTTTTGAAATTTAACGGTGACGTACAAGCCAGTACGGTTAATGCATTAGCTAAAGAGATTAGTGCGGTACTATCACTAGCTAAAGCGGAAGATGAAGTGTTGCTTAAATTGGAAAGCCCTGGTGGTGTAGTTCACGGCTATGGCTTAGCGGCGTCACAGTTACAGCGTTTACGTGATCACAATATTCCACTGACTGTCGCAGTAGATAAAGTAGCGGCAAGCGGCGGCTATATGATGGCGTGTGTGGCGAATAAAATTGTTTCGGCACCTTTTGCGATTATCGGATCGGTTGGTGTAGTGGCACAAGTGCCGAATATTCATCGTTTACTGAAAAAACACGATATTGATGTGGATGTGATGACTGCCGGTGAATATAAACGCACCGTCACTTTAGTCGGTGAAAATACTGAGAAAGGCAAACAAAAATTCCAGCAAGAATTGGAAGAAACTCATGAATTATTCAAACAATTTGTGGCACAAAATCGTCCGCAATTAGAGATTGAAAAAATTGCTACCGGCGAACATTGGTTCGGTAAACAAGCATTGGCGCTTAATTTAGTCGATGAAATTTCAACAAGTGATGATTTATTGTTGAATGCGGTAAAAGAAAAAGAGGTGATTGAGCTAAGTTTCAAAGAGAAGAAAAATCTGACTCAGCGTTTAGGCGTACAAATGGAGCAATCAGTAGAAAATATTATTGCGAAGTTACTACATAAAAACCGTACACCAATGATGTAAGGTTTAGCTTGATAAAAAAGCGGTCGAA
>NZ_GL831080.1:280751-291151 GCF_000188255.1 Actinobacillus ureae ATCC 25976 | reverse complement strand
GAAAATATCGTTGAGTGAATAAACGGTTTTTGTCACGTTGAAGATAAAACTCGATGACTTGTTGTTTGAATAGCGAGTTATATTTAGTCATAAAAAATCTGCACCTTAATCTGTTGGAGGTTTAGTCCAACCTTTGGGGGGCAGATCATCTCCGGGCTTTTTGATTGGCTAAAATTTACTTTATCAGTATAAGAGAGTATACTTTTATACTTTGTAACAAATTATTGGCGAACCGGTTTAAATAAATTTGGCTATAGCAAAATCCCTTATTTTCTCACGTGGAATCTTAAAGATTCCACACCTTAATGCATTCTTACATGACAGTGAGATTGTGGTTTTTCCTCGTATAGGAACAGCTCCGCTTGTGGACAATGTCATCGGCTGGGGATTGCGCCCATCCACCCAAAAAGCACGGGAATATGCCCAAAAACACGGTTTACTTTATATCGCATTAGAAGACGGTTTCCTTCGTTCTCTTGGTTTGGGGGTAATGGGATATCCGCCGTTTTCGATGGTTTATGATGATGTCGGTATTTATTATGACACGACTCGACCGTCTCGTTTAGAAGCTCTCATATTACACTCACAACTTACGCCGGAACAAATGCATGCTGCCGAGCGAGCAATTTGTTTAATTCAACAAAATCGGCTCTCCAAATATAATCACAATGCAGATTTCACCGAACAAGTAGATAAATCATCTCCTATTGTTTTGGTCGTCGATCAAACTTTCGGTGATATGGCGGTTAAATACGGTTGGGCAAATGAAATCCACTTTAAACAGATGCTAGATGCCGCAATTCGAGAAAACCCTAAGGCACAAATTTGGGTTAAAACACATCCGGATGTGATCAGCGGTAAGAAGAAAGGCTATCTAACTGATTTACATAGCTACGGTAATCGTATCCGTTTATTTGCCGAGGACGTTAATCCGCTTTCGCTGCTTAAACAAGTAGATAAAGTTTATTGTGTAACCTCTCAAATGGGGTTCGAGGCATTGTTACTCGGTAAAAAAGTCATTACCTTCGGCATTCCTTGGTTTGCCGGCTGGGGAATTACGGACGACAGACATCCGGACATTGATATTTTAAAACTGGAACAACGCCGTAAAAATCGTTCCTTTATTCAATTGTTTGCCGCTGCTTATTTGCAATATAGCCGCTATATCAACCCAAATAACGGCAAGATCGGTACAATTTTTGATGTAATAGACTACCTAAGCAAAACTAAAGCATTAAATCAACGTCTAAGCGGAAGCCTGTATTGCATAGGTATTTCGTTATGGAAACAAGCAGTGATTAAACCGTTTTTTGATTTACCATTATGTAAATTACATTTTACACGATCGCTAAAAAAACTCGAAAATCGACCGCTTGCTACCGATGCCAAACTGCTGACTTGGAGCCAAAGTAAACCGGAAATTATCGCTTTTGCCGCCAAACATAATCTGCCGTTATTACGCATGGAAGACGGTTTTATTCGTTCGGTCGGTTTAGGTTCGAATCTAGTCGCGCCTTTATCACTGGTGATTGACGACCTAGGTATTTATTTTAATGCACAGACCCCTTCTCGCTTAGAGGAGATTTTGCAACATCAGGAATTTAGCGAGCAAGATTTAGCGCTCGCCAAACAATTACAACAACGCCTTATTCAAGCCAATATCAGTAAATATAATGTAGGAAATACCGGTTTCCGCTTATCGGTTACTGATAAAAAAACGATTTTGGTGCCGGGTCAAGTTGAAGACGATGCTTCTATTCGTTTCGGCTCTCCGCAACTTAAGCGCAATGTTGATTTGCTCGAAAAAATCAGAGAACTGGATCAGGATGCCTACATTATTTATAAACCGCACCCGGATGTGGTCAGCGGGAATCGACAAGGGCTGGTAGCTCACGAACAAGCGGTCAAATTTGCCGATGAAATTGTAGAAAATGCCAATATTTTAGATTGTATTAATCAAGTTGATGAGGTTCATACAATGACCTCTTTGGCTGGATTTGAGGCGCTATTACGTGGGAAAATCGTGCATTGTTACGGCTTACCGTTTTATTCCAATTGGGGATTAACGCAAGATCATATCCCTCTTACAAGACGTACGCGTCAATTACGTCTTGAAGAATTAATTGCTGCGGTATTAGTTTATTATCCGCAATATGTCGATCCTGAAAAGAGAGTCATGATTGACGCTAACCAAGCAATTGCGATTCTTCAGCAACAAAAACAAAAATTAGCAAACAGCGGGATTAAACGCCCTTGGATTGCCAAACAATTCGGTAAGTTAAAACAACTTTACCGAACCTTAAAATATTAAAAATAAAATTCTCAAAGAGCATTTAACGATGATCAACCATTATTTAGATGATTTGATTGAGCAATCAAATCGGATTTTGCTATTGCAAGGCCCTATAGGCGCTTTCTTCACCCAATTATCGGAATGGTTACAAACTCAAAATCGCAGTGTATTTAAAATTAACTTAAATGCCGGTGATGAATTTTTTTATCCGAATAGCATTACCAACACCTTTGCTTATCGCGATACCTTAGAAAATTTTCATCAATATTTAACCGACTTTTGCCAAACGCATAACATTGATAGCGTGGTATGTTTTGGTGATAACCGTAAATATCACAAATTGGCTAAAACGGTTTGTCAGCATTTAAATATCGCATTTTGGGCTTTTGAAGAAGGTTACTTCCGCCCGGATTACGTCACGTTTGAAAAAACCGGGGTAAACGCTTATTCACCCATTCCAAAGCAGGCAGATTATTTCCGAGCGTTCGAACACTTATCGGAGCCAAACAAAGCACAAAGTGTGGCCAAAGGTTTCTGCCAGATGGCAAAACTGGCCATCCAATATTACGTGTCAGCATATTATCGCCGTCATCAATATCCGGAATATCGCCACCATCGTTTATTAAATGTGTGGTACTACGTAAAATTATGGATGGTTTCAGGGATTAAACGGCTGCGCTATTATATGCACGATCGCAATTTTTCTAAGCGTGTTGAGCAAGGCGAATTCGGTGAGTTTTTTATTTTGCCGTTACAAGTTTATTATGATAGCCAAATTTTAGTGCATAGCGATTATCCTAGCGTAGCTGCAGTGTTACGGGAAGTGTTGTCATCTTTTGCCACCAAAGCACCGAAACATTTGAATTTAATCGTAAAACATCATCCGATGGATCGTGGCTTTATTGATTACGGTAAAGTGATTGATGAATATATGGAACAATATCCTGATCTGAAAAAGCGCATTTACTATATTCACGATGTGCCAATGCCGATTTTCTTGCGCCACGGGAAAGGAATGGTTACGCTAAATAGTACCAGCGGTATTTCAGCGTTATTACACAATATGCCGGTCAAAACCTTAGGTCGAGCCAATTATGATTTTGCCGGACTAACCTATCAAGGCAATCTAGACGACTTTTGGAGCAATCAGGAAAAACCGGATGATGGATTATTTCATGCTTATCGTAAATTCCATCTGTATAAAACGCATATTAACGGTAGCTTCTATAACAAGGTGATTCTGCGTTATCCATACAACCAAAAGTAGCTGACAAGCGGCTATTTTTCGAGATTTTTTTACAAATAAAAAAGACCGCGTAATTTGTTTTACGTAGTCTTTTTTGATCATACGAAAAGTTAAAAAATCACTTCTAAACGCACAAAGGTATTAATAAAATGGTTACGATCTTTGTCTTTATCGTTATAAAAACTGATTTCCGGTTGAATAAATACCCAATTGCGGAAAATGGATTGACGATAGTTAATGAACGGCCCGTAAGTATTGAATTTGGAGTGATCTTTATCAAAGCGTCCCCCCATAAAAATACCGTAGCTTAGGCGTTTAAGCGGGGTAAAATTGTGCTGACGATAAACGCTATTGCCCCAACCGGTTTCTTCATCCACATCATGTGTATATTGCAAGAACGTATGATTCATAATGAAAGTATTTTCACCGTCAATATAACGATTTTCTAAATTGGTGCGGAGGTAATGTTTACTATTGGTGCCATAACGATAAATTTGTTCTAAACGAGTACCGAAATTGTCGGTGATCTCCCAAGTTTTACTTAAACGTAAGCGCCCGAAGATATCACCGCCAGAACGCAAACCGCCGTCCAAATCGCTTTCAATCCCTAAACGTTTAATTTCGTTTGACCAACGTAAACCGATAGAAGCGTTATCGTTCCGTGCTTGACGGCTGTCATAATTACGATCACGAGGCAGATTACGATAGTTTTGTCCAATACGATTTTTATCACGAGCTTGGTTTTCCAAGTCCTCATCACCAAATACCACGCTGACGTGTTTTTTCAGTACCGGCAATTTGATTTTGCCTCGCACACGCGATTTATAGGAAAAACGATCATGCTTATTCCATTGATTGTCTAACATCACACGTAAACTTGCCGATGCCGGTTTACTCGGATCCGTTTCACCTAGCCAATCGTTAATGCCGTTCGACCAATCATGTAATTTCGAGCGAATCGAACTGCGTTGTTGATCCGCCCAAGTGTTTTCAGTTTCATTTGTTTCATTCGCAAAAGCCGAAACGGAAAGCGTCGTAAGAAATGCGATACAGATAAGTTTAAAATATTTCATATTAGCCACCTTCATCAAGGAATTTGGTCGTATCATAATCCAAATGAGTAAGTGATTCAAAAAATACATTTTGTGTTAATTATAGCCGATTATCCACTTAACTCATGAAGCTTATAGTTTATGAATCTGTTTCATGTTTGTTAAGAAAATATTTCATTTTAATTCATAACAAATATGAGATAGATTACCTCTATCAATTAGCAATGAAGCTTAATACAGAGGTAATAATGAGCAATCTATTTCACTATACTATTAAAACACTGAGATTTGATGAAGACTATGCCCCCGCTCAAAGCACACGTTTAACAACAAATTTTGCTAACCTCGCTCGAGGAGAAGATCGTAAGAAAAATTTACACAATACCTTACGTATGATTAATAACCGTTTTAATGATTTCGCTCATTGGGATAATCCGAAAAATGATCGTTATGCGGTTGAGGTTGAAATTGTGTCTGCGGATATTGTGATTGAAGGGCAAGAGGAACATTTCCCTGCGATTGAAATGCTAAAAACCTACATTGTGGATAAGCACACAAATCAACGTATTGATGGCATTGTTGGCAATAGTTTCTCATCTTATGTACGCGATTATGATTTTAGTGTCTGGTTGATCAACCATAATAAAAACCAAGAAAAATTTAGTGCGCCAGCTAATTATGGTGAGTTGCACGGTAAATTATTCAAATTATTAGTCGATTCAGAAGCTTATCAACAAATTTCGGCTAAAGCACCTGTATTCTGCTTAAGCGTGGCGAGTACCCGTACTTATACGCAAACCACTAACCACCACCCTATTTTAGGTACGGAATATACTCAAAATGCTTATTCATTAACAGATGATTACTTTGCGAAAATGGGGATGAAAGTTCGCTACTTTATGCCACCCAAATCGGTTGCCCCGTATGCATTTTATTTTACCGGCGATTTGTTGAACGACTACTCTAATTTAGAGTTAATCGGCTTGATCAGCACAATGGAAACCTTCCAAAAAATCTATCGTCCAGAAATTTACAATGCTAACTCGGTTGCAGGACAAGTATATCAACCAAGTTTAACCTACCAAAATTATTCATTGACCACCATTGAATATGACCGTGAAGAACGTACGCAATTAGCGATTAAACAAGGCGAATTTACCAATGAATGCTTTATCAAACCGTATCGTGAATTACTGGCTAATTGGGCAAAAACAGAAGTAATTTAATGAGTTAAAGAGAATTTTATGAAAACATTATTACCAACCTCAACCGCTGGCAGCTTACCGAAACCTTCTTGGATCGCCGAACCAGAAAAATTATGGTCAGAATGGAAATTAACCGGTGATGATTTACTGCAAGCAAAACGTGATGCGTTACTTGTCTCATTACAGGAACAAATTCAAGCGAGTATTGATATTGTGAGTGATGGTGAGCAAACTCGCCAACATTTTGTGACGACTTTTATTGAACATTTAGAGGGTGTGGATTTTACCAAACGTGAAATTGTGCGAATCCGTAACCGCTATGATGCCAGTGTACCAAGCGTAGTCGGAGCCGTACACCGCCGCAAACCGGTTTTTGTTGAAGATGCTAAATTTTTACGCGCCCATACCGACCGCCCTATAAAATGGGCGTTACCGGGTCCAATGACCATGATTGATACGTTATATGACGGACATTACAAGAGTCGTGAAAAATTAGCATGGGAATTTGCCACGATTCTTAATCAAGAAGCAAAAGAATTAGAAGCAGCCGGTGTAGATATTATTCAGCTTGATGAACCGGCATTTAATGTATTTTTTAATGAAGTAAACGATTGGGGCGTTGCGGCGTTAGAGCGTGCCATCGAAGGCTTAAAATGCGAAACAGCGATACACATTTGCTATGGTTACGGTATTAAAGCCAATACCGATTGGAAAAAAACATTAGGTTCGGAATGGCGTCAATATGAAGAAAGCTTCCCTAAACTACAAAAATCAAACATCGATATTATTTCTTTAGAGTGCCAAAACTCTCGTGTACCGATGGATTTAATCGAGTTAGTACGTGGTAAAAAAGTGATGGTAGGCGCAATTGATGTCGCTACTAATGAGATTGAAACGCCAGAACAAGTGGCGGATACTTTAAGAAGAGCTTTACAGTTCGCTGATGCCGATAAACTTTACCCTAGCACCAACTGCGGTATGACACCGTTATCTCGCCAAGTTGCTCGTGGCAAATTGCAAGCCTTAAGCTCGGGGGCTGAGATTGTTCGTCAAGAAATTCTGGCTACAAAATAAGGCATAAATAAAAATCCTCGTGCTTGAATATATTCACGAGGATTTTAATCTTTGAACAAGCGTTATTCATAGCAAAAAAAATTTCCATAAATCGACTGCTTGTATGCTTTAACGCAACACTAAATATTACGCCCAATATTTATCAATTTCAGCACGAATCGCTTCTGCGATTTGTTTTCCTTTTTCACCAACTAAAGCACGACCGGTAATGAAAGCTTTTGCATTTTTGATTTCTTTAAACAAGTGAATTTCTTCCGGTACAATACCGCCAGTAATCGATAATTCTAAACCAAGCGCAGAAAGCTGTTTCATCAGCTCCACGTCTTCCGCTGTCCAACCTTTACCTGCTAACTCCGCATCGCGCGAACGGTGATAAATTGCCTGTTTTACGCCTAATTCCACCCATTCTTTCGCATCTTTTTCTACTGTCCAGTTGCCGTAGATTTCAATTTGGATTTCTTTCTTCACTTTTAATTCCGGATGTGCCGCATTGAAATCATCCGCTACTTTCTTACACGCCGCTTTAGTTGCCGGATGTGCTGCTGCTGAAACCATTAACCAGTCTGCACCCGCTTCAAATGCCATTTTCGCTAAAATTGCACCACCGTCTGTAGTTTTTAAGTCGCATACGATAATATGATTCGGGTGTAACGCACGTAAAGTTGAAACAGCTTTCATCCCTTCCGCACAGGCAAGAATCGTACCGCACTCAATAATTTCTACAACACTTTCCGCTTGTTTTGCATCTGCAACCGCTTTTTCTAGACTTAATGAATCTAATGCAATTTGGAGTAATGGTTTTGACATATTTTGTTCCTTTCACGAATTTTTAAATGGTACTTTATTCCTCTCTCCCACAGGTGGGAGAGAGACCGCTTGTTGAAGCATTTAACGAAACAAGCAGAGAGGGGATTTCTAGCCAGCTAACGCCTGATCAATCACCGCATAAACATCCTCTTTAGTTTGGCAACGTAAGATTTTGGCTAAATCGACTCCCGTATCACTGTCCGGATCATCCAATACTTGGGTAATTTCCATTAAACCTTCCATATGTTTATCCGAATCACTACCGGCTAAGGTGACAAATACCGAAACAGGCTCATCTTCGCCATCAAAATAAACTGGCTCTTTTAAGGTCACTAAAGCGAACGAGGTTTTAATAACACCTTCTTCCGGACGAGAATGCGGCATCGCAAGACCCAGTGCAAGAATGATATACGGCCCCATTTTTTCAATATTTTCAATAATACTGGTGTAATAACGAGGTTCAATCGCACCTGATTTTTCTAAAACATCCGTGCCTAATTTAATCGCTGCTTTCCAATCTGCCGCACTTTGATTTAAAAGGATTGAGTTATTTTCGATAAGCGATTCTTTTAACATAGCTTTACTTCCTTTAAGTTGGATAGGTTTAAATCAAGGTGACCACTTCCCTTCTAAGAAAGTGGTCTTGAGGGTTATTGATATTTTTTGATAAGAGCCAGCAACTCTTCACTAAAGGTATTCGGATTTAACATATTTTGTACGCCTAATACTGAGATATGATCATTTGCCACAATCTCATTTTGTAAGTGTTTAGAACATACGATGATATCTACCGAACCGACTTTACCTTTATGGTTGGTTACCGCACATGAATCCATCACATTTGGAATACCGCGTTTATCAAGATATTGTTTAATTTTCATTTTCATCATCATTGATGGGCCTTGACCTGAGCCACACACTGCTAAGATGCGCACCGCTTTTGCATCACCTTCTGCATTGCTTTCTGTAGCTTGAGCTGGTTCAGCATCTTGTTCCGCCGATTCACCGAAACCGTATAATTGGTCAACGGTTTTGCCTTCTGCTTTCGCTCTTGCTTCGTCAGCACGTAACTGTTTACCAGCAAATGCCATATATACCAGCGCTAACACGATACATACGGAGGTTGCACCGGTCGGGCTAAAGAACATACCTTGGATAATCGGTGGGAATAATAACGCCCAGTCCGCCATACCCATCCAGCCGTTAAAGCCTGCACCGCCTTCTGTGCTGGTAATTAAGCTTACTACCCATGCAGAACCAAGTACTTCAATAATACCCATCACGAAGCTGATTTTCATTACCGCTTTCCAACCACCGAAATGGTTTGCGAATACACCGATTGTCGCATTAGAGAAGAACATCGGGATAAAGCCCGGAATAATTAATACTGCAGCTGAAGCGTCACCGCCACCGAATTGTTGATAAGCGATTAATCCACCCACCGCAACAAACTGACAGATAGCACCCCACATGAAACCGAATACCACCGCATTTGGCGAAATTGCATAAGTTGCCGCACAGTCAATCGCTAATACTGCATTTGGAATTAAACGTTCAGAAATCCCTTTGAATGATTCAGATAATTCCGCTACGAACATACGCACACCAAGCACGATAACTTGGATTGCCACCGCAAATTTTAATCCGGTTTCAAAGATATAAATTGTCCAGTGCGTTTTACCTGCCATTTGTTGTAGGTTATCTAAACCGAATGACATCAGGATAATACCGAAGAACACCGTCATCACGATCGCTGTTGCAGAGATACTGTCATGGAAAATATGTAACCATTTAGGTAAGTTGAGTTTATCAACCGTTTCTTCTTTTTTACCTAATTTCGGTGCAACTTTTGCCGCTAACCAAGACGCAAATTGTTGTTGGTGACCAATAGAGAAACCCGCACCACCGGTAATTTGTTGGGTTGCTTGGTACATCATATTAGAGAAAATCCTCCAATAGAGCGCCATAATGATTGCGGTATATACAACTACTTCCCACGGTTTTGAGCCGAGTACCCAGAACACTACCGCAACTAAGCCGGCTTGTTGGAACATAATATGACCGGTAAGCATAATGGTACGAATACCGGTAAAGTGTCTGAATAATACAAGTAGGATATTAAGGAATAAGGCTAAAATTACTGCATAACCCACATACGCATAAGCGTCACCCATGGTACTCATTGTCGCTTGCCAACTTGTATATGGGTCAATCACCGCACCTTTAAGGTTATGGTATTTAGATAAACCTTCGATAACCGGTTTAAAGTTTTGCACAAGCGTACCTGAACCGACTTGTACCAACATAAAACCGACGATCGTTTTAATGGTACCATTTAAGAATGGTAGTTGAATCTTTTTTTAGGAAAATGTAACCGATACAAGCGACAAGACCGAGTAACAGCGGTGCTTTCGAAAGAATCTGGTCATTGATTGCCATAAAGATACTCATTACTGTATCCATAGTGAGCCTCTCTTTTTATGTTGAGTAAGAATGATGAGATTTGGAAGATCTCGTTATTTTTAGATTGGTTAAGTTAAAGATTAAAAAAATATAGGCATATTTATACCTACAGAACAAATGATAAACAGTTATCGCACCTCAAAAAAGATTATTTTTGATTATTTGTGAGCAAGATCGCATTTTATTTTTCATTTTCGTGATTTTCGTGATTTTCGTGATTTTCGTGATTTTCGTGATTTTCGTGATTTTCGTGATTTTCG
>NZ_GL831080.1:275451-280701 GCF_000188255.1 Actinobacillus ureae ATCC 25976 | reverse complement strand
GATTTTCGTGATTTTCGTGATTTTCGTGATTTTCGTGATTTTCGTGATTTTCGTGATTTTCGTGATTTTCGTGATTTTCGTGATTTTCGTGATTTTCGTGATTTTCGTGATTTTCGTGATTTTCGTGATTTTCGTGATTTTCGTGATTTTCGTGATTTTCGTGTTCATTTGTTAAAAATATGTATAATCTTTTTTCTCCCCTCTCGTCACAAAAACAAATAAGCTATTGATTTTATTAGAAAGTAATCGTTTGTTAAGTTTCACAAAAATACAAGATAAATGAGAAGAATTCCTATCCATGCAGAATCGACGAAAAAATTAGAGGTAGATCACATTTTTTAAAAAAAGCGTTTTACAAAAAAATATGATTATACTTGATTAAATATTTCATCTTTTCCTTATTACACAAACTAGGAGTTTACTATGGCGAACGTTAATGAAATCACACGTGAAAGTTGGATTCTTTCTACCTTCCCGGAATGGGGTACTTGGCTAAATGAAGAAATTGAAGAAGAAGTGGTACTGGAAGGTAACTTCGCAATGTGGTGGCTAGGTTGCGTAGGCGTGTGGATTAAAACACCTGCAGGTGCAAATATTTGTATGGACTTATGGTGTAGTCGTGGTAAGTCTACTAAGAAAGTAAAAGATATGGTGCGTGGTCACCAAATGGCAAATATGGCGGGTGTGCGTAAATTACAACCTAACTTACGTGCTCCAGTGGGTATTGCAGATAAAATGACCTCTATCGACTTACTCCGTATGGCGGAATGCTTACGTGCGAAAGTGATTATTCCGGTACACCACGACATTTGGACAAACTTTATGGCAAGTACGCAAGAAATCATTGATTTATGGCGTATGCGTAAAGATCGCTTACAATATAAATTCCATCCGTTTATTTGGGAAGTTGGTGGTAAATATGTTTATCCGCGCGATAAAGACTTAATTGAGTATCACCACCCACGTGGCTTTGATGATTGCTTCGAGCAAGAACCAAATATTCAATTTAAATCTATGCTTTAATTGAAGTAAAGCCACTCTTAATTCAAATTAGGAGTAGCTTCTTTAGTAATTGTTCATGATTTAAAACGTAATAAGAATAAAAAGGGAAATAGTCATGAATGAAAGTTTTAGACATAAAAAATTATTAGCCATGTTAGAAGCAAGACAAATGCTTTCTACCTTGGAAATTATGAATCTTTTAAATATTTCGCCGGCAACCGCTAGACGAGATATTAATAAATTAAGCGAACAGAAAAAGTTACGCAAAGTGCGTAACGGTGCGGAAGCAATCGGCACACAGCATTCGTTAGAAAAAGATAAACCAATTAATAATTTTGAAGAAAAACGCCGCATTGCCGAAGCAGCCAGTAAATTATGTCGAGAAGGCGACAGCGTGCTTCTCACTTGCGGCTCGACTATGCAATTGCTCGGGCAAGCTTTATGCGGACAAAAATTGCAAATTATTACCAATTTTCTACCGCTTGCAAATTATCTGATTGAGCACCAACATGAAGACATCGCAATCATGGGTGGACAATACAATAAAAATAAAAAAATCACCCTATCGCTCAATCAACAAAATGAATTTACTTATGCGGCAAATATTATGTTTACCAGCGGCAAAGGCTTTACCCATGAAGGTTTATTTAAAACCGATATGATTATTGCTAATTCCGAAGCGCAAATGTCATCAAAAGCGAATAAATACGTGGTATTGCTGGATAGCACCAAACTCGGCACGGAAATCGGTATGCTGTTTAGAGAGATTAGTCAGGTCGATTTACTGATCACTGGCAAAGAAGCTGACCCGAAAATCATTCAAGCGATTCGAGATAAAGGACTGGAAGTAATCCTTGCATAGTAACATTTAGAAAAACCATCAAAACAAGCGGTTAAATTTACCTGATTTTTTACCAAAAGCATTTCAAACCAGGGGATGAATATGAGAAAACATAAACTCGGTATCTATGAAAAAGCATTGCCAAAACATATTTCTTGGCAAAACAGGCTTTCTATTGCTAAAGCATGCGGTTTTGATTTTGTGGAAATGTCTGTTGATGAAACGGATAAACGCTTGGCCCGCTTAGATTGGACAAAAGAACAACGTATCGAATTAGTGCAAGCGATCATCAATACCGGTGTGACTATTCCGTCAATGTGTTTGTCCGGTCATCGCCGCTTCCCGTTCGGCTCTCGTGATGAAGCCACTCGTCAAAAAGCCTATGAAATCATGGAAAAGGCAATCCACCTTGCGGTGGATTTAGGTATTCATACCATTCAATTAGCCGGCTACGATGTGTATTACGAAGAACAAGATGAAGGCACGATTGAGCGTTTCCAACAAGGCTTAGAATGGGCGACTGAACTGGCGGCAAGTAACCAAGTTACACTCGCAGTCGAGATTATGGATACCAAGTTTATGAGTTCGATTAAACGTTGGAAAAAATGGGATGAGATTATCAAATCACCATGGTTTACCGTCAATCCGGATATCGGCAACGTTTCGGCTTGGAATGATGATATTGAAGCGGAATTTGCCTTAGGCATCGATAAAATCTCTGCAATTCACTTAAAAGACACGTATAAAGTGACCGAAACCTGTAAAGGTCAATTCCGTGACATACCGTTCGGTGACGGTTGTGTTGACTTTAAAGGCTTCTTTGAAATTCTCGCCAAATTAAATTATCGCGGTGCGTTCTTAATTGAAATGTGGACGGAAAAAGCGGAAGAGCCAATTGCGGAAATTATTAATGCTCGCCGTTGGATTGAACAAAAAATGAAAGAAGGTGGTTTCCAATGTTAACAGAATTATCTCCAAAATTACTGGCAATGCGTGATCGTATATTTAAAGCAAATCTTGAATTACCAAAATACAAATTAGTCACTTTCACTTGGGGCAACGTGAGTGAAATCGACCGAGAAACCGGTTACGTTGCAATTAAACCTTCCGGTGTGGAATATGAAACAATGAAACCGGAAGATATCGTGTTTGTCGATTTGCAAGGTAACAAAGTATTCGGCGATAAAAAACCTTCGTCTGATACCGCAACCCATTTAGAGTTTTATCGCCAATTCCCGAATATCGGCGGTGTAGTGCATACTCATTCACGCCATGCAACCGCATGGGCGCAAGCCGGTGAAGATATTCTTGCTTTAGGTACAACACAAGGCGACTATTTCTATGGTTCCGTACCTTGTACACGTCGTATGACACCGGAAGAAATTGCCGGTGAGTACGAATTAGAAACCGGTAAAGTGGTGGTGGAAACCTTCCGTAAACGCGGTATTAATCCGGATATGGTACCGGGCGTATTAGGCCACTCATACGGGCCTTTCACTTGGGGTAAGGATGCGCATGATGCGGTACATAATTCCGTCGTGTTAGAAGAAGTGGCGTATATGAACTTCGTTAGCCACCAAATCCGTCCGAACATCGGTTCAATGCAACAAGAATTACTTGATAAACATTACCTACGCAAACACGGTGCGAATGCGTATTACGGTCAATAAGCTTTTTTATCAGCTATTTCTGAATTAAATAACGTAAAGTTGGCCCGTCCTGCTCCACGCTTAATAAAGTATAACCGTGATTTTTAACATCTACGGGAATATTATTAATCGATTGAGCACAATCACTTAACACTTCCAACACTTCCAACACTTCCAACACTTCCAACACTTCCAACACTTCCAACACTTCCAACACTTCACCTGATTTTAACGTCGGCATCGTTTCCAATGTTGCAATTGCCGGATACGGACAAGGTTCACCGAGCATATCCAAGGTGTAATCCGGTGTAATTACCGAAGGGTGTTTATCTTGTTGCTGAATTACTGTAAAAGCCATAATGTTTTCCTTATTTCTTAATCAATCACGACAAGAGTTTATGCCGTTGTATCACGCTGAGTTGCTGCTAGGCGAGCTTTTGCTTTGCGAATAAAGCATTTTTCCCACCAAACCACAAACACTAAACAAGCAATCATTAAGCCGTAATTGAGCAATAACCCCGAGATAGGCCCGAATGATTTCAATAAATTGATTTTTTCATAATCTAATGCCAATACCGGTGCGAGACTATCCCACCAATATGCCAGTAAGGTTGAGCCGGCGACATTACCGATGCCCACCCACATAAAATGAACTTGTCCTTCCAGCGCTCGATACATCCAGCCGGTTTCACAACCGCCGGTAACGACAATATCGAATCCAAATAACAAGCCACCGATCACTGCGTTTGGCCCTGCCCACATAATTTTTGGATTCGCACCAAGCTGAATATAACTAAATACACAAATCGTACTAATCAACATACCATAAATAATCGCCTTACCCATATAAGCACGACCGGTTGCCCATAAGTCACGAAAGGCGGAAGTAAAACAAATTTGCGCCCGTTCAATCAACAAACCGAAGCCCAAACCGAATAGCATCGCAAAACCTAATTTGATTGAATTTTGCATCACATATAAAGAAGCGATTAACCAAATCGAAAAGATCAGTATACCGAATCTAAAACGGCGTTTAGCTTGCTGAGGATCCGCGTGCTCTACTTTGCCCGCACCTTTTTTGAGTTTTAGCGGCGGACGAAATATCGGCAGTAAGATAAATTTTACCCCTGCATAAGAGCCGATCGCGGTAGTTAAGGTAAAAAACTAGGCATGTAATGAAAACTGAGGAATACCATACCGGTAAACAACGAAGCCAAATTACAGCCCATGGCTAAACGTGCGCCAAAACCGGCTAATGCACCACCGATTAACGCTTGTACAATACGAATCCGATTTTGCGGCATCCGAATCTTGATATTATTTGCCCAGAGCTCAGCGGCAATACAGCCGGCAAACATACCCAGAATCATCAACCCATCAATGCGGCTAAAGATCGTACCGTCTAAACCAATAATTTTATAATAGCCCCAGTCTAAGACATTTACCCCCATAGACTCTAGAATTTCTCCGCCCCAACGAGTGAATTCTCCTGTCACGGCCCAAAATAATAGGCAGAAAGGATACCCGCAGCAATAACCGCCGCAGTCGGATTCCAAAATCTAATCAGGTAATCTTGTTTGAATTGTTGCCATATCTCTAACATAAAATTTCCTAAATAGAATATGAAGAAAGGCAAGCAGGTATAACGATGAATAAATAGAATAGCGCCGAAAAACGACGATTGGATTTGCTCATTTCCTATACACAAAACTTGCGATATAAATAAATGATGTCAAAATACGTATAAATTTGATCTGA
>NZ_GL831080.1:263843-275263 GCF_000188255.1 Actinobacillus ureae ATCC 25976 | reverse complement strand
TGTTTGAATAGCGAGTTATATTTAGTCATAAAAAATCTGCACCTTAATCTGTTGGATGGTTAGTCCAACTTTTGGGGGGCAGATCATTGTAGAGGGCTTTGTGCTAAATATGCAGAAAAATAGGTAAATTTGACCGCTTGTTTGCGCATTTATTGAGAAATGCTACAATCGAGCCTATTCATTTAAGCTTAATTAAAGGTTAGTCATGTTAAAGAAAATTATGTTAGTTGGAATGGCTGCATTGACCGTGGGCTGTTCGTTCTCAGGTAAATCGGTACAACAAGAAGCATTTCCGGGTGAATTTGCCAATGCCGATTATGTGTTATCGGATAAGGATGCACAACGTTGGGTGGCATTAAGCGAACAAGCTTCTCAGTGTATTTATCCGAATTTGACACGTATTCAGCAAGCGCATTTTTCTAAAGAAGATGCCTATATTCATTCACAGTATGTTTTCTTCTATCCGTTGGAAGAAGTGATTGGCGAACAATACGTGAAGATCGTGCAAGGCGATGAGAAGTCTATGGGCTATGCGCAATATCAATTTAAGAAATTTAAAAACACTCCGGCTGATGTGGACAAAATGAGCAATAAACAGTGTCAAACCTTACGCGCTCAAGCCAAAGATGACTTGGCTGTGGTCAAAGGTCAGTATAAGAGCGGAATGGTTGAAGAAGTGCAAACCGAGACAAAAAGCGGTGATAGTGTTGCAACGAATGACAATAAATTCTTCTTCGATATTATTAAATGGGGCTCGGCATTATTGCTGTAATGCTTAGAGAACCAATAGATCTTAAATATAAATACCTTTAGCGGTTTGTAATACGCTAAAGGTATTTTTTTATCTAAGTGGATATATCAAAAGCATAGAATAAATGCGCGAGTGTACACTGACTGTTATTTAAACAAGAGTGATAGGAGCTGCTATGCAATATATTCAACTCACACCGACACTGAGATTTAGCCGTTTGATTCAAGGATTTTGGCGATTAAACGAATGGAAAAAAACACCGCAGGAGCTGTTACGCTTTGTGCAGCAAGGTTTAGAACTCGGGATTGACACGCTAGACCACGCTGCATGTTATGGAGGTTTTATCTCCGAAGGGCAGTTTGGTCAAGCATTGGCGCTGGACAAGTCTTTACGTGAGAAACTGACGTTAGTTACCAAGTGCGGTATTCTATTCCCAAATCAGACATTACCGGATATGAAAACGCACCATTACAATAATAGTTATGAACATATCGTTTGGTCGGCAGAGCGTTCTTTGCAAGAACTCAATAGTGATTATTTGGATGTTTTACTGATTCACCGTCTTTCACCTTGTGCTGATCCGGAGCAAATTGCTCGTGCGTTTGAGGATTTACATCAAGCCGGAAAAGTGCGTCATTTTGGTGTATCGAACTACACACCGGCTAAATTTTCAATGTTGCAATCTTATCTTTCCCTACCGTTAGTGGCCAATCAAATTGAAATTTCCCCATTACAATTAGCGCCGTTTGATGACGGTTCGCTAGATTTCTTATTGGAAAAACGGATTCGTCCAATGGCTTGGTCGCCTCTTGTTGGTGGTAAAATTTTTAATCAAGACGAGCGAAGCTTACGAATGGCAAAAGCATTGAGAACCATTGGTGAAAAATACGGCGAACAACAATTGGATGTGTTGAGTTACGCTTGGCTTTTAGCACATCCGGTGAAGATTATGCCGATTATTGGCTCCGGGCAAATTGCCCTAGTTGAAAGTGCGGTTCGCACATTAGATATTAGGTTTACCGAAGAGGAGTGGATCAACGTTTATGTCGCTTCACAAGGGCATGATATTCCATAACGGATGCTTTGCGAGCAAATATAACAAGCGGTTCAATTTGTAAGATTTTTTATAAATTTGGCCGCTTGTTTATTTTACTGGTTAGTACACGTCTCGGAACAAACGCTTGTCCGCCACAAGCTGTGCAACAATATTATTGAACGCATCGACATACGGCTGATTTCCAACCTGTGCCGCAACATTCAATAACGTTTCATCAATCGCTTTACTCATCGTTTTGCTGCCGCATACGTAGAAATAAGCGCCTTGCTCGATTAATTGCCAAATTAATGCGGCTTGTTGTGCTAATGAGTCTTGTACATAGAATTTTTCCGCTTGATCACGAGAAAATGCGGTGAAAAGCTGGGTCAGCGTGCCGGCTTTCAGATAGTTTTCCAATTCTGTTTGGTATAGAAAATCTTTCTCTGCATACCGTTCGCCGAAGAACAGATACGTTTGTCGAGCGGATGTTTGTGCTGCAAGATTTTGTAAGAAGCCGATATAAGGCGCAATGCCGGTACCAGAGCCAATCATCACAATCGGTTTATCATTTTCCGGCAAATGGAAGTGAGGATTTGCTTTTGCAAAAATTTGTACAAAATCACCCGCTTGCAATTGTGCTAAATGACGGCTTGCCGTGCCGTAATATTGGCGGTCAGCAAGCTGGTATTGGACTTGGCGAATACATAAGTCGACATATTCCGGATGCGTTTTTCCGCAAGAGCTAATGGAGTAGGCGCGAGCGGTAAGATTCGGCAAAATAGCTTGCAGATCAGCAAGGGAGATGGTTTTTTGCGGGTCAAAATCACGCAACACATCGAGTAAATCATGTCCGTAAAGATATTGTTCAAGCGTTTTTTTATTGGCAATTTTAAGTAACTCTTTTAACGTATGATTCGAACAAATTTTTGCCAGATCTCTTAATACGTTTTTAGTTAATAGGCGCAACTCTTTATAGCGTAATTGCTGTGCCGCATTGTCATCGCTAAACCATTGGACGAACATATTGAGTAAATCATCTTGCTGTTGAACTTGCACATAAATTAAATCGCCGGCTTGGTAACAAATGCCGCTATTTTCAAGCGATAAGCGTAGGTGATAAACCGCCGGCTCGGACTGCACTAATCGCTGAATCTCTAACACTTGTGCTGCATAGGTTTGGTTTTCATCATACACTTTCACGGAGAGTTCATGTGTTAGTGGCACAGCTTCCGGTTTATTCAGCGCTTGCTCAAGTAACGGGAGCCAGTGTTTAAAAATTTCCTGATAGTTTAGATCAGCATCCACTCGTTCAATCAATGCGGGTAATTGTTGAGTTTGAAAGAATTGATCGAGCTTGCGACTATAGCCGCAAAACTTATCATAGCTGACATCACCCAAACCAAAAATGGCGTAACGCCCTTGATAAGCGGTCGAATTTGCAAGGAAATTTTCAATGAAATCTTCTGCATTCTCTGGCGGTTCACCGTCACCAAACGAACTGGTAATGATTAATAACAGGCTTTGTGGATCTAAGTGAGCGAATTCGGTCTCGTTTAGCGTTGCGATAGTCGGCTGATATGGTTGTAGAAAGGGGCGTTGTGCAAGCTGCTGAGCGAGTTGTTCTGCATTACCTGATTCTGAACCGTAAGCAATATGAACATGAGAAATAGATTGCATTAAATATTCTCCTGAACTAAAAAGCGTACGCAGGAGAGATTGCGTACGCTTAAGCAAATTATTTATCGTAGAATTCGTCGTAAATTTCTTTTGATAATTCAACGGCTTCAAAATTATCCATTAAGTCGTTAATCACGCGACGCACGCTAATATAGCCTGTAATATTACCTGCTTCATCAAACATCGGTTGAACTGTCGTATCTACCACATAAACAATGCCGCCTTTTCCGCAGTTCGGCACGATACCTGTCCAGATTTTTCCTGCTTGAATGGTATCCCACATCTCTTTATAAACTTCTTTTGCGACTGCCGGATGGCGTACGATGTTATGCGGTTGACCGATTAATTCCTCACGTGAAAAACCGGTAAGTTTGCAAAATAAATCGTTCGCATAGGTAATCACACCTTGTAAATCGGTGGTTGAAATTACGAGAGTATCTTGTACTGCTTTTAGAATTGCATCATTTGAAGGCACGATTTGTTCAGCCATATTGAAGCTCCATTTTAGTTAAGTTGTGTTGATATTGATTTTAGTCAGTATATTAATACCTTACTAAAATACTAGGGAATACTATACTCTAAAAAATTGGAGATGTAAATTGGCTTAATTTCAGAATGAGAGGTAGATCATAAAAAAGCGGCTAATTGTTTGCATATTGCAACAACTAGCCGCTTACTTAGAGGGATTTATTCAATTTTTAATTATATATTACCCCTGCCGTTATCTAAGTGTGCACGAATAAACCATTGTAATTTCTCTAATGCACGAGTTTGAGCCACTAATAAATCTTCGCTAATCGGATCTAGGTGGCCGTTATGTTCAAGTACCACACGATGTGCTTCGATATTGTGCGAGTAATATAAATCAATCATTTTTAAGTGGTCTTGCGCTGTAGCACGACCTAACGGATATTCAGGTGTTTGACGTGTTGCAACTAAATTGCCAGATAGGCCGTTCGGTGCAACACCTAATGCTGCCATACGTTCTGCAATTTCATCCACAAAATCACGTACTTCATCCACTTGGCTATCTAACATTTCGTGTACTGCAACAAAATTTGGACCGACAACGTTCCAGTGTGCGTGTTTTAAGATCATTGATAATTCATTTAAACCTTGTAAGCGCATTTGTAGCGCATCAGCAATTAAATGACCAGTAGAAACGGTTAAGCTGGGAACAGTGTGAGTAGCATTTTTATTGATATCTGTGCTTAATTCTTGTGTTTGAGTGTTTAATTTTAATACTGGGAAAGTAATCGTTTTGCTTATCATAATTTATACTCCTATTGTTTTCTTTTTCATCATTTGACTGGGTAAATTATGAGTAAAAATTATGCTGCTGTCTAATTGTTATCACTGATAAGTGTGATTGGTTTTAATAGTTAACACTAATTAAAATATCGTTTTACGATAGCTGATTTCTATTAATGATTCTAAAATTCATTTGCAATAAGATTATTATCAGCTGTCAGTAAATAGTTATTTAATAATTCATATGTTTATTTACTTGCAAGATCAATATTGCCATGTTCATCATCAACAAGCGGTTAAATTTCCGCAAAAAATAGCAAATGTATAAGGAATTTAAGATGTTACAAGTTAGAAAAGCAAACGAGCGAGGCGACGGTTCATTTGATTGGTTAGAAAGTTATCATACTTTTTCTTTTGCCAATTATTATGATCCGAAACATATCCATTTTTCACATTTACGTGTGATTAATGAAGATTTTATTGCACCGGCACGTGGTTTCGGTATGCACCCACACGATAATATGGAAATCCTCACTTATGTACTTAACGGGCGTGTCGCTCACAAGGATAGTATGGGGAATCAAACCGAGGTTAAAGCGGGTGAATTTCAAATTATGTCGGCAGGTACGGGGATTTTCCATTCGGAAATGAATCCGGACTTAGAAGAAACGCTACATCTTTATCAAATCTGGATTATCCCAAATCAAAAAGACGTAACGCCTCGTTACAGCCAAGATAAATTTGCCGATCATGAAGGCGGTACATTAATTTTATCGCCGACTGCCGAACAAGGTTCATTCAAAATTTATCAAAATATGAAATTATGGCGTTATCAATATGCTGCCAATAAAAATACGAAAATTGAATTGGGTAGCAATCGTTCATACTGGTTACAAGTGGTAAAAGGTTAATTAAGCGTAAACGGTACAAAAATTGAAACCAGTGATGCGTTAGGGATCCGTGCCGAGCAATTATTGACGATTGAGACGGATAACGATGTTGAATTTTTATTATTCGATTTAGTTTAAACATTAACCACGGAATTTCTGCCGTGGTTTTTTTATTTTAATTGCGCAAACGTTTGCGCAATATCTAGTCAAACAATTGAAACAGCGCTATACTCATTATTCCTATTTAATAATATGCAAACTCGAGGAAGCAACAATGAGCAATTCAGTAATTACTGTTATCGGAAAAGACCGTGTAGGTATCGTGTACGATGTATCGAAAATCTTAGCGGAAAATCAAATTAATATCGTGAATATCAGCCAACAGTTAATGGATGACTTTTTTACGATGGTGATTTTGGTGGATACGACAAAATGTGAAAAGTCATTCCCGGAATTAGCTGAGTTTTTTACGCAAGAAAGTAAAAAACTCGCTCTAGATATTCGTATCCAAAACGAAGAAATTTTCAAAGCGATGCACCGTATTTAAGGGAGTGGCGAAATGAGTATTCAATCCAGCGAAATTATTGAAACGATAAAAATGGTCGCCGACCAGAACTTTGATGTGCGAACCATTACGATCGGTATTGATCTGCACGATTGTATCAGTGCCGATATTGACCAATTAAACCAAAATATTTATCAAAAAATTACTGCTGTCGGCAAAGATTTAGTTGAAACTGCCAAAATCCTTTCCGCCAAATATGGCGTACCTATTGTTAATCAACGTATTTCTGTGACTCCTATCGCACAAATTGCTGCGGCAACTAAAGCGGATTCTTATGTTTCTATTGCACAAACGCTTGATCGTGCAGCAAAAGCAATCGGCGTATCTTTTATCGGTGGTTTTTCTGCGTTAGTGCAAAAAGGCATGTCACCTTCCGATGAAGTTTTAATTCGCTCGATTCCGGAAGCAATGAAAACCACCGATATCGTATGTAGCTCTATCAATATCGGATCAACCCGTGCTGGGATCAATATGGATGCGGTAAAACTTGCCGGTGAAACGATTAAACGTACTGCTGATATTACCCCGGAAGGTTTTGGCTGTGCCAAAATTGTGGTGTTCTGTAATGCGGTGGAAGATAATCCGTTTATGGCGGGTGCATTCCACGGTTCGGGCGAAGCGGATGCAATTATTAACGTGGGCGTTTCCGGCCCGGGTGTGGTGAAAGAAGCGTTAGAAAATTCAAATGCTACAACCTTAACCGAAGTGGCTGAAGTAGTGAAGAAAACAGCGTTTAAAATCACCCGTGTCGGTGAATTAATTGGTCAAGAAGCGTCAAAAATGCTGAATATTCCGTTCGGTATTTTAGATTTATCACTGGCACCAACACCGGCAATCGGTGATTCCGTCGCACGTATTTTAGAAGCGATGGGCTTAAGTGTATGTGGTACACACGGTACGACCGCGGCGTTAGCATTGTTAAATGATGCGGTGAAAAAAGGCGGTATGATGGCATCCAGCTCTGTCGGCGGTTTAAGTGGTGCATTTATTCCGGTTTCGGAAGACGAAGGGATGATTGCGGCGGCAGAGAGCGGTATTTTGACCTTGGATAAACTAGAAGCGATGACGGCAGTTTGTTCGGTCGGTTTAGATATGATTGCCGTACCGGGTAAAACAACGGCGCACACCATTTCCGGCATTATTGCCGATGAAGCGGCAATCGGTATGATCAATAGTAAAACCACAGCGGTGCGTATTATCCCGGTAACCGGTAAAGATGTGGGTGAAAGCGTTGAATTCGGCGGTTTACTCGGTTATGCGCCGATTATGCCAGTTAAAGAAGGTTCGTGCGAAGTATTTGTGAATCGTGGCGGACGTATTCCGGCACCGGTTCAATCAATGAAAAACTAATATAATTTATTGAACAAGCGGTTAAATTTTGCAAAATTTTTGCAGAATCTAACCGCTTTTTTAGCGTTTAAAACGGGTGATTAATACAAACCATTTGAACGTGTCCTAATTGGTTCGGCACTAATTCATAGAGACAAAAATCGTCGTTATCAATTTTTAGTTCTTTAGATAGGACAAAGGTTTTATTGTATTTAGCGAGAACATAGTACATATTGTGTTCTACTTCGAGCATATCAAAACGGGTTTTAAAGTTTGGGCGTAAGTAGCCAACGAGAAAAGCAAATAAAACGAAGTAAGCATAGGTAAAAATCATCACATAATTTTTGTGATTTTGAACAAAGTTGATTGCCGTATGAACATTGATACTACTAATATGACGATTAATCGGATTGCGGAATAAAAGAATTGAAACCAATACGGTACCGAAGTAGGAAATTACTGACAATTGATAAATTTTACCGGTGATTAGAACAGTTACGATTAAAATAGGTAAGAAGGTCACCGCACATAAAATACTTGCGCGTACCATTTTGATACAAGAATTGCTGAGATATGGTTTAGCTTTAACTAATAAGTACAAACCGATTAAATAAGTGGAACAAAGCACCCACATCAACATACCACCATGAAAATCCATAGAAGTAGGCTTGTGCCCATCCGTATGAATAAGCGGCAGACCCACTAAGCGCTCCTAGAAAAGCCATTGAAAGAGAAGAAGAGACAATTTTATTGATAATTCTAAACACCCGTTTCGAGTACCTTTGTGTGCAAAAAAGAGGTTATAGATTATATTTCAAAACTTACAATTGCTCAATTATGAATCTGTTATTTTCAACAATTATTAAAAACTAACTGTTTTTGTATATAATTTATAAGTTTTTGTCAGTTTGCGAACAGAAGGGAGCGCTAATAAAATCATATTAGCGCTATTTTTTAGTTAGAAGGCGATTAGAGAGTTTTAGGTTTACTCACCATAATTTCAATTACTTGACGATCAGTATATTGCATACTACGAGAAGCAATTGCACAAAGGTTATTGATTGAACGGTCAATTTGGTGTTCTACGATCCCTTCATTACCGGTGACTTGGGTATTGTCCAATGCCATTAAAATGGATTTATAACTTGAACTTACACTGGTTGATACTTTCATCGCACAACTGTTTGCCGCTCCATCACAAATAATGCCGCTGATGTCACCGATCATACTGCTGATCGCCATACTGATCGCTTCAAATTTACCGGTTAATAACCATGCTACACCGGCGCAACTGCCCATTGCGGCAGTGGTTACTGCACATAACGCAGAAAATTTTGGTAATTTTCTATGAATATAAATCGCCATTAAATGCGAAAGGAACAAGGCTCGAGTGAGTTGTTCTTCGCTAGCGGCTAAGTGGCGAGCGACAACTACAACCGGCATTGTTGCAGTAATCCCTTGGTTACCCGAACCGGAATTACTCATCGCCGGTAAATTTGCGACGCCCATTCGTGCATCGCTGGCAGCGGTGGTTTCAATCACGATACGATTGAGCAAATCATCGCTAATTAACCCTTTGCCGATTTGTTTTTGCAAGGTTCGTCCGATATGTAAACCGTAATCTTGATTCAGCCCTTCCTGTGAAAGTGCGCTATTTAAAATCGCCGCCTGTTGAATAAAACGAATCTTTTCTAATTCTACATTTAAGGAAAAATCATAAATATCTTTCGCCGTAAGGTTTGCAAAGACATTTTCCGCGTGCTCATTTTCAACTACACATGGTTTGGAAAACAATAATTCGCCGTTTTTTTCAATATAAAATAAATGACGTTGGTATGATGAGCGGCGATACGTACTTTTACCTGCTGATCCGCATTAAAGAGAGTCGCTTCAGAATAAAGGATATGTTCAGTGTCGGAAATGCTGGCTTCAATTTTATGATCATTGATCATTTGTTTTGCCAGAGCTACTTATTCAGCGGTGATGTGCTTTAAGACTTCTAAACCACCGTTCGGATCGCCACCAATTGCACCAATTGCCGCCGCCATCGTTAAGCCGACCGTACCTGTACCGGGTACGGTTACGCCCATGCCATTTTTCATCAAATTAGGTGAAACTTTGGCTTCGATACGATCCGGCAATGCGCCTAAATATTGGGGGGCAACGGCAGATGCTAATGCTAAAGAAACTGGTTCGGTACAGCCTAACGCTGGTACAACTTCTTGTTGCACGGTAGCTAAAATCGCTTGTGATAATTCGTTATTTATATTCATTATTTTTATCCTGTCACACTCATTTAATTGCTTATCTTAACGATAGGCGAAAAGGTTATTATTAGAAAAAAATTTTACACAAAATGCTGTACAATATTCATTCGTTTAATAAACTTGAACTAATATTTTATTATTCAGTCTTAGAATTCAGCTCAAGTTGAGTTGACCTCTCGATACTTTTCCCTTTTTGGATATCCGCAACTTTTATAGGAAGCAAAAATTATGAAATCATTAAAAACTCTTTTAGCATTAGGTATTGCAATGACTGTTTCAGCTGTTTCATTTGCTGAGGTGGCAAACCCGTTAACTTCGGTAAACAACAACGCCAAAAGTGCCGTAAGCAATCAAGTGACACAAGCAAAAAATTCGGTAGCAAATAAAGTGCCGACCGCAAAAGAAACTTTGGCAACCGCTAAAACGCAAGTGACTGCAACCGATAAAGTAACCAATGCAAAAGAGGCGTTGAATACGTCTAAAGTGAGCAAAGCAAACGCATTAGATGATGTGAAAGCAAGTGCGAAAGAAAAAGTGAGAGCGGTTAAAACACAGGCTGCGGAAAAAACAGCGGTACCGGCTAAAACATCAGCCGTAAAAGTACCGGCAGCGACAAAAGTAAACGTAAATATGGCGGATGCGAAAACGTTACAAACAATAAGTGGTATCGGCGAAGTGAAGGCTCAAGCCATTATTGATTATCGTAACAAAGTTGGCAAAATCAAAAACGCTGCAGAATTATCAAACATTTCCGGTATTGGTGAGGCAACCATTCAAAAAGTTGTGCCGTATTTAAGTTTCTAATTTGAACTCAATATGAATCAAGCGGTTAAATTTAGCAACTTTTTTGCTAAATTTAACCGCTTTCTTTGTTATCAGGCTTGTATTTTAAAAAATTACCCCCATAACATTGGGTGTCTTTATATTTTTTAACAAAAAAGGAAACAACAAATGGCATTAGATTTCAACGCAGTTGCTTTAGAAAGTACAGAAGCAAAAGGTGGCTACGGTATCGGTTTACAAATCGGTCAACAATTATTAGGTAGCGGTATGGAAGTAGATGCCGAAGCAGTTGCTCGTGGTATTAACGATGTATTAAATCAAAATCCACCGGCAATTGACCTTAACGAAGTGACTAAAGCGTTACAAGAGTTAGGTGCTCGTGCGGAAGCGGCGCAAGCGGAAGCATTTAAAGCGATTGAAGCGGACAATAAAGCATTCTTAGAAGAAAACAAGAAAGCAAAAGGCGTTGTAATCACTGAATCTGGTTTACAGTATGAAGTATTAACGGAAGGTACAGGCTCAAAACCAACAGCAGACAGCACAGTTCGTGTACATTACACCGGTTCTTTAATTGACGGTACGGTATTCGACAGTTCTGTAAAACGTGGTACTCCAGCAGAATTCCCAGTTGGTGGTGTAATTAAAGGTTGGACTGAAGCGTTACAATTAATGACAGTCGGTTCAAAATGGCGTTTAATTATTCCACAAGAGTTAGCATATGGTGAGCGTGGTGCAGGTGCATCAATTCCTCCGTTTGCAACCTTAATTTTCGAAGTGGAATTATTAGATATCTTATAATTTGTAAAAAGACGGCGGAATTGATCTGCCCCAAAAAGTTAGACTGTTTAATTTAAGGACTGCGTTCTGTATT
>NZ_GL831080.1:249846-263793 GCF_000188255.1 Actinobacillus ureae ATCC 25976 | reverse complement strand
TTTAGTCCAACTTTTGGGGGGCAGATCATCTTCGGGCTTTTTTTTGTAAAGAGAACGGATTATTGTGCGAGTAACTCAGGTTTATCACCGTAAACCGGTACTAAGGTTTTTTCATAAGCCGCTTTTAATTTGCCATTCGCTTTTAACTCGGCAATTTCTTTATTGATAACCTCTAGCAATGCTTGATTGCCTTTTTGTACCGCTGGGGCAATTTGTTCCGCCAGACCGACACTGCCGATTGCCACGTCAAAGGTTGGGTTTTCTTTCGCCCATGCCCAGACTAACGCGTTATCGTGTGCTAATGCTACACCACGCCCGTCTTTAAGCGCGTCAAAGGTTTCTGTGTTTTGGTCGAATTTTAACAGATTGATCTCAGGGTGATTTTTGGTGAAATACGCATCGCCAGTCGTCCCTTTATTGACTAATAAAGTTTTGCCTTCCAACTGTTTGAGGTCGGTAATTAACGCCCCTTTTGGTGATACCACACCTAATGCCACATTCATATACGGCGCGGCGAAATCTACCACTTCAGCACGTTCCGGTGTTTTGGTAAAGTTAGCTAAAATCAGATCAACTTTATTAGATTTTAAATATTTGACACGGTTTGCCGCTTCGGTCAAAACAAATTCCACTTTATCCGGACTACCGAGTAAGTCGTTAGCGATCTCTTTGGCAATTTCCACGTCAAATCCTTGGCTTTTACCGTTGGCATCGACATAGCCGAACGGAGGTTTATCGCCGAATACACCGATACGAATAACGCCGTTTGCTTTAATTTGTGCAACGCTATCTTGAGCGGACGATGGCGCATTATTCCCATTGTCACATGCCGTTAAGGCAAAAGCGGCAATCGCGGTTGCCAGTAATGTTTTTAATGTTGTGTTCAGTTTCATAAAATGCTCCTGTTTAAAATCGTTGCTCGGCTAGAAGCCGTATTTTGTAAAAATTTAGCGAAATTTAACCGCTTGTATATCGCAAATTAATAGTGCATACCGGTTAAGAACTGTTTAGCTCGCTCGGTTTGCGGTTGACTAAAGAATTGATGCGGCGGCGCTTGTTCGATAATCACACCTTTATCCATAAAGACAATCCGATCCGCTACTTTTTCGGCAAAGTTCATTTCGTGAGTGACGATTAACATCGACATTCCTTCTTCCGCCAGTTCTAGCACCACATCTAACACTTCTCGCACCATTTCCGGGTCGAGTGCTGCAGTAATTTCATCGAGTAAAATTACTTTCGGATTCATACATAAGGCACGTACAATCGCAATACGTTGCTTTTGACCACCGGATAATTCTCGAGGAAAAGCGTTTTTGCGATCTAACAAACCGACACGAGCAAGTAATTTATCCGCTTGGGCTTCAACTTCCTAACGTGAACGTCGTTGCGCTTTGATCGGGCCTAATAAAATGTTCTCGATCACATTTAAATGCGCGAATAATTCATAGCTTTGGAACACCATACCGACTTTTTGACGAGAGGCTTCCCAGCTTAAATCTTTGCCGAATTCGCCGACATCTTGCATTACAATGCTGCCGCCTTGTTTTTCTTCCAAGCCGTTTATGCAGCGCAATAAAGTGCTTTTACCACAACCGGACGGGCCTAAAATGACAACCACTTCACCTTTGGCTAAATCCAAATCTAAATTGGGAATAGCGATCGTTTCGCCATATTTTTTCTGTAAATTACGGATAGAAAGTAACGCCATTTAGCTCTCCCATTTGTGTTCTAAGCGTGTTGCAAGCAGTGACAACGGGTAACAAATCAGAAAATATAATCCATAGACAAAAAAAGAGGCGCTAGGGTTCGTCAATAACGCATTCTCAATGATTTGTTGTCCGACTTTAACCATTTCGAACACACCGATTAAGGCGGCGAGCGAACTGGTTTTTACCATACGGGTAAACGGATTAATTGCCCGCGGTAATACTCGGCGTGTACCTTGTGGTAATTCGATATATTGAAAAATTTGCCAACGATTTAGACCTAATGCTTTTGCGGATTCGATTTGATATTTTTCAATCGAGGCTAATGCACCTCGTACCAAATCGCCCATTTCGGCAACACCCCATAAGGTAAATACCCAAATACATACCCAAAAACCGCTGATATGCAGATTAAACTAAGTAGATAGTCCGAAGTAGAGCGTAAATAACCACACTAAGATCGGCACTATACGAATAGTTTCCAGATAAAAATGACAAACAGCACGTACAAAAACATTATTTGCTCGCATCAATAAGCCGAATAGCGTACCGAATACTAATGAAAAACCAACCGAAATAAATGAAATCTGGGCGGTTAGCCATAAGCCTTGTGCGAGTCTAGAGGCATTTTGCCCTTCAAATAACCAATCAAACCCCATATTTTGCACTCCGAGCCTTATTTTCAAAGTGGCGAGCTAACAGTGAAATCGTCCAATAAAATCACTAAATAGCTGGCGAATAATAAGAACAAGGCTTCGTTGGTTTTGTAGTCCATACCGATAATATCTTTGGTGACAAACATTAATTCCGCCACAGCAACCGCGCTGATCACGGAGGTTTATTTAATTAAAAACAGTACATTTGCACCGATCGCCGGAATGGATACCGCCCATGCTTGCGGAAAAATGACATAGGGAAACACTTGAAAACGGTTTAGACCAATCGCTTTTGCCGCTTCAGTTTGCCCTTTCGGTACTGTAAGTAAACCGGCACGTAACGCTTCCGCCATATAACTTGTCCCAAGAAAAACTAAGGCAATAATACCGCAGGTAAAACCGTCCCATTTAATGCCGATTTTCGGTAAGCCGTAATAAAGAAAGAAGAGTTGAATCAACTGAGGGGTATTACGAGATAATTCGATATAACCGCGCGCCAACCGGTTAAACGGTTTCACGTGATAAGCGGTAATCACAGCGATTAATAAGCCGAAGATTAATGACAGCAAGATTCCCCAAACTGAAAGCCGGAGAGTAATGATTGCCGCGTCAATAAAGCGTGGAATCGCATTAACAACGTAAGACCAATTCATAGTAAGTAGTAGGTGAGGTTAAGACAAAAAGCTTAAAAAACTGATAAGAATTTTGGATCGAATTAAGTAGAAATGGAAAGGCTCAGAAGCTATTTTTTTATAACTTTTTGGTTGAAACAAGTGTTTCGATTAGCGGTGCGGTTGTTCTAAAGGAATTTCCGCATCCGGCTCTTTGGTAATACGGTTACGTAAACCACGACGAATTACCTCGATTGTCCAGAACCAGAAGATATGACCAACTAATTCAGAGATGTGTTCATATAAAGGCCATTCTGCTACCGGTGGTGTTAAACCTAATGCTGGGAATGTAATGTTGTATACACAGATATTTGCGATGATACCTGCACCAATACCTTGCCAGAATTTAATTTTCGGGAGCACTTCCGCCACTAAGCAGTAACCGATAGCGAATACTAATGAGAAAATCATGTGTGTTACACCGATTGAGTTAAACGGGTGATCCGCAAAAGTAAATGCTACGGTGTTATAAGGGTCGATACCAATGTAATCACGCAAGAAAACTGCCGGTGGGTTTAATACCGCACGCGAACATTGTGCTAATGCGCCTTCCATTGCTAATGAACCTGAATTTAACGCATCTAAAACAGGTTGTGGATAAGCCGCTTGGAATAAATCGATCGGGCTACGTGGTGGGAATGGATGTTCTGCACCCCATTTTACGAATGCTGAAATAATGCCAGCGATGATACCGATGAAGATACCGCTAAGCCGTAACGACGACGATTTGGATTTGTTTGTTCAAAAAGACCCATACTAATAATCCTATAAACGAAAATTAAGATGAAATTGAGTTTATTTCATTTCTGAAACGACGTTTCAGAAATATGGTTCTCCATTCTCCACTTAATTAATATAAATTGCAATCTAATTTACCTCCAAGGAAGTAGAATAAGCGGAATTTTTTCAAAATTTAAAAAAATTCCGTTTATATTTAATTTTAATATCTCTTAGTTGTTACAATTTTTTAACGTAATAGCATTACTTGCGGGGTTGAATGAATACAGTGAGATACGATCGCCACTTCCGAACGATACCATTTTGCAATATTTGCTTGATTTATGACTGCTTGCGGGCTGCCCTGCACCTGAATTGTTCCTTCAGCCAATAACATTAATCGATCACCATAAAGTGTAGCGAGATTGAGATCATGAAGAATGGCGCAAACCGTTAAACCTCGTTCATCACAGAGCTTGCGTAATAAACGCAAACAGTGTTGTTGATAGTGTAAATCAAAAGCGGAGGTTGGCTCGTCTAAAAACAAGATTTTACCCCGCATATCCGGCTGCCAGAGCTGCAATAACGCTCTAGCCAGTTGAATGCGTTGTTGCTCGCCACCGGATAAATAACGATACTGGTGGTTCAGCAACGATTGGCATTCGGTTGCGGTCACGACTTGTGCTATATCCGTCTCACTAATATGGCGTTGATAGCTGCCCATTCGGATCACTTCTTCCGCCAAAAACGGAAAGTTGATTTGGCTGTGTTGTTGCATCACTGCTCGCTGATGCGCTAATGCAAGCGGTCGAAAATCGGCTAAATTTTGCTGATTGAACTGAATTTCGCCTTTGGTTAACGGTAAATAGCCGGCAAGCAAACGCAACAGGGTAGATTTTCCTGCACCGTTCGCACCGATTAATACACTGATTTCACCAGCTTTCAGCGACAAGTTGACCGATTGTAAAATAATGCGTCCGTCAATCTGATAAGCCAATTGTTTGGCGCTTAATACCTCGGATAAGCGGTCAAATTCTGCGGATTTTTTGCAAATCATCTGCCTTCCTTATATTTAATTACCAACCATAAAAAGTAGGGCGCACCGAGAAAACTGGTTAGCATTCCCACCGGAATTTCCGCCGGTGCAACCATGGTACGAGCTAAGGTATCCGCCCATAACAATAGGATTGCACCACATATGGCGGAAGCGGGGATAACCCAACGATGATCGGCACCGAATTTAAAACGTACTAAATGTGGAATCACCAAACCGATAAAACCGATCGCACCACTGACCGCTACCGCACAACCGACTAATAATGCACCGCTTAAGACCAACGCTTTTTTTAAAAGTATGACATTCACGCCTAAATAATGCGCTTCTTCCTCGCCGAGCTGCAGTAAATTGAGTGAGCGGGCGAGTGTTAAGGCAAAACAAGCGGTCGGAATCATCACACAACTTGCAACTATCAGCGGTTTCCATTGCGCTTGTCCGAGACTGCCCATCGTCCATAAACTAAATTGGCGTAATTGTTGGTCATTGCTCACATAAGTCAAAATCCCAACCAAGGAAAAACAGAGAGCGTTAACGGCAATCCCTGCCAATAACAATTTATTCACCGAAGCTTGTCCTTGATATCCCAACCAATAAATCAGCGTAGCGACCAACATACTGCCGCTAAAGGCGACTAACATTGTGCCGTATAATAGCCATTGTTCCGGTAGAATATTTGGCAGCAAGATAAACAGCGCTACAGCTAAAGAAGCTCCGCTATTCACGCCGATTAATGCCGGATCCGCCATCGGATTGTGAAACAAACCTTGAAATAACGTACCGGCAATCGCTAGCCCTGCACCGACTAAAATGGCGAGTAAAATGCGAGGCAGTCGGATGTTGAGCCAAATTTGCCATTGGCTATCATCAAAAGTGAGTTGCCATAAATCACGCCAAGTAATCGAGAGGGCGCCAAGGTTGGCTGCAAGAATAGCGCTACATAACAGTGCGAAGCCGAGAGCAACTAACCAAATTGTTTTAGTCATGTTGTACCTGTTCTGCGGCTTGGCGCATTTTTAACAATTCGGTCGGTGTCGTTAGCGAGAAACCAAGAACGGCTAAATCATCTAGTACGATAACATTTTTCTTTTTAGCCGCAGGCGTTAGCGACATACCGGGCAACGCCCAGAGTTTGTCTATTGAGCCTAAACTTTCCAAACTCATTTTCGTCAGCACTAACAAATCCGGACGAGCGGCAATCACACCTTCTTGTGAAATCGGTGAAAAACGGATACTGTTTTGCATCGCATTGGTGGCACCGATTAAGCGAATGGCGGTATCCGCTACGGTATTTTTGCCTGCCGCCATATAATTCGAACCCGCATGATTTAGGATAAATAAAATACGGACATCTAGAGGCGAATTGGAGATGGCTTTTAGCTCATTTGCAAAATTTTCAGCTAATTTAGCCGCTTGTTGCGGTTTATTTACCAAGTTTCCAATTAGCTGAATTTTACGAATAACACTGTCCGGTGAGTACTCAAATGGCACTCGTTCAATCGTAATTCCAGCGCTTTTAAGCTGCTCAAATACGGCGGAAGGTTGTGCTACCTCGGAACTAATCACCTTGGTCGGTTTGAGAGCTAGAATACCTTCTGCATTTAGTTGGCGCATATAACCGACATCCGGCAGTTGTTGTGCGGCAAGCGGTGCAATACTGGTGCTGTCTCGCCCGACAAGCGTCTGTTCGGCACCCAATGCGTAGATAATTTCAGTGACATCACCACCGATACTGACGATACGTTCTTGTGCAATCGCTTGGTTTAAGCCGATACAAGTGGTTAAAAAAGCTAAAATTTTTACCAATTTCATTTTTATCTCCTCTCACTTAGAAACGGATTTCCGCCCCTGCCGTGTATGTTCTGCCTCGTACAGTATTGCTGAATTTATACAGCCCGGTGTCATCATCGTAATCTTCATGGGTGGAAGAGTTATATGAATTTAGTGCATCTAGATAGTTTTTATTCATCAAGTTTTGGATACCGGCTTTTAAGGTTACGTGTCGGTTTAACTTATAGTTGGCATAAAAATCGACAATTAACGGAATTTTCGGTAGTCTTTCAATCAACACTTTGCCGTCCGAATCAACACCTTCGATATGAACTCGATTCGCTTTACCGGTATATTTGAAAGTGGTAGCGAGCGTCAGTTTTTTCTCCAGTAATCGAGTGCCGAGTTCTAAGGTTGCATGATCTTTCGGTTGCACTGTATAAGATTCCGTACCAAATCCACCGAAAATAATGGCACCGACAGAAGTTGGCTGTGTGGTTGCGCTACGAGTGTAGGAAAAATTAGTAAAGAATTGTCCCGCGTCGTAATTGAGCTCGACTTCCCAGCCCTTGCTTTTTACTTTGTTGGGTGCATTGACATAAAGTTGTGCCTGCAGCGAACCGTCCGCCGCATTTAAATTGTTGCATAAGCGGTTGCCGCAGCCGTAAAAAGACTCTTTGAAAATATAGTCGGTAATATGCGAGTTAAAATAAACTGCTTTTAGCCCTAATATATCGTTTCCAGTGAATAATTTATCTTGAGTGATATTAAAACCGGCTTGCGTGGTTTTCGCACTTTCCGGACGCAAGAAAGGATTCACACTTAAACCGTTTCGGTTGGTATCAAACATCTCTTGTACATTCGGCACACGAGTAGTCTCAGCATATTCAATAAAAGGCTCGAACCAAGCGGTCACTTTTGCCGATAAATTTACCGATGGATCAGCGGAGCTGTATTTACGATTGATGTTTAAATGCCAAGAAGGAAGGCAATATATCGCATCATCCGTATCACATTCCGGTTTATCGCCGGTTAAGCGATAGTGCGAGTGGCTGGCGCCGGCTTTAAGGGTAAAAATGCCAGCCTCAAGCGCAGTGTTCCAGTAGAATGATTTGATTTTTTGCTTACCTTGCGGCGCAAAAGCGCTATTTGCCACTGCACCGCTATTATTGTTTTCATTAAGCGGCAAGTGGCGCACATATTTATTATTGAAGAGGCTAAAGCCAAGCGCTAAATCTAAGTTGCTATGCCCAAAATCGAATTTCGCATTATTGTGTATATCGAATGTATTGGAACGATTTAGAGTTGCTGCATCATTAAGCGTCCAGAGCGTAGCACCTTGGTTATAAACCTGCGATGTTCTGCTGTTAGAAGCGAGCAAGTGTACATTTAGCCACGGATGCGCATTGTATTTTGCTTCAAGCGCATTGGTGTAGCTGTCAATTTCTCGCCCGGCAATATTGTTATTATAAACACGGCGAGAGACTTTTAATTCACTGTTTTGCTCCGGCTTTAAAGCGATTTTGGCTAAATAAGAACGAGGTTGTTGATCGAGTCCGCTCAAATAATTGGTTTGTTCCGAAGAAGAGCCGTCACCACGTTTATAATTTTGCGATAATTTGTGTTTGCTCAGAGCAAATAAACCGCTGAGACTGCCTGATTGTGCAAAATTGTCTTTTGCCGCAACTGCGAGCATTCCGTTGCGACCTAAACCGTTCGAGCCGATATTTAGTTTAGTTAAAGCACCGATTTTACGGTTTTCTAAGAGCACATCTTCTGCATCAATGGTTTTAAAATTTGCACTGCCTATTAATGCGTTCACCCCAGCAGCGCCGTCCGAATGCCCTTTAGAAACATCCACACGGGTCAAAAAGTTTTGGTCGATTAACGCCCCGAATTGGCTCATTGGTCCGTTTCCCTCATGGAATTTTCCGCCTCCATTTGCTGATGTACCTAATTGGGTTTGCGGTACGCCGTCCACCATCATATTCACACGCCCTAAGCCAGTTATATTACGAATATTCACGCTTACCGCACCTTGACCCGGGTCGATTTGCGTATAAGCGCCGGCAATCGAACGCACCACGCTATCGAGATTTTGCATTGCATTTTCGCCGATATCACGGCTGCTTGCCGCCCCGGCTTTACTGTATGATTCGAAATTCGCATTAGTTTGGTTTTTTTCTAATACGTAAACCGGATCGAGTGTCAGATTTTGTTCCGTTGCCATACTCGCTAGGCTTGAGATACCGGCGAAACCGCCGATGAAGAACGGGCTCAAACGATTTAATTTCATTCATTCTCCTTAATTATGGTTGTTATAAAAATTACTCAGTTAACCAAACGTAATCGGCTTGTTGTAGCGTGATGGCTGCAGCTTCCGAACGCTGGCTTTTGAGCATAATTGAAATGGTTTTCGCTTTGTTTTTGTGGTCAAAGTCTTGTAAATGAAGCGGTACGCCGAGATCTTTGCGTACGTGATTATTACCCGCCGCCAAGAGGGCATAAGCGGTCGAATTTGGCGTATTTTTTACCAACATTTCCGCCATACGGCGGTCACGAAATTGCTGTACGGTAACCGCTTTTTCTAAGATGTTTGGTGGCAACGGGTGATGCGCTTGAATTAATTGCGCCAACTGGGTTCGAACTTGTGGTGTCACAGATATTGAGCCTCGTAACGGCTGCGCTCCGGCATATAAGGTTTTGATCTCAGCCTCAGTTAAATTAGCGGCAATTAACGGTGTCGCTGAAGACAAACGACTAACGATTAAGTCTTGATATTGATGCCAATCCCAGTGTTTCCAGCCGATTTGTGCCGGAATTTCTTCGGCGAATAACGCTGTTTGCTGTTGTTGCAATTGATTAATTTGCACTTGTTGATCGACCGAGAGCATTTCTAGCACTACCGCCGCAAGCGGTCTTTTTTGCTCTAATTTTTGCATCAGGTAAGCTTCAATTTGGTGATGAACCGGCTGATCGTGTTCTTCACCGAGCAACACATAGGTGTAAGCGGGGAGTCGTTGTAGCAATTCCGATAGCGTAAGGTGCTGTTGCGTGCTTAAATCGACAATGTTGCCAAGTGAGTGTAATTGTTGTTCTGAAAGTGGTTTATGAGCGCAACCAAATAAGAAAATGCTCGAAATGAGTAATAATGAAAATTTCTTTAGCATATAAAATCATTGTATGATAATAAAAATGATTTGTATTATATTTTTAATCTAGAAAATTTCAAGAGAACGCTCGGAAAATTTCTGGGTAAATAAAATCTGATTTTCGTGTTGTTTGAATAAAATTTTGCAATGCAAACGTTTGCGTTATCCGCTATAATGGCAGAGAATTTTTTTATTTCTCAAATACGGAATCAACAATGATTGTACAAACCTTTCGTGGCTCTCCTGCCCTCTCTGAATTTCGTCTTAACCAATTCCAAACCAAATTCCAACAAAATGCGTTGCCGGTAAAATCGGTCTATGCGGAATATGTGCATTTTGTCGCTTTAAACGCTGAACTTAGCGCAGCGCAAACCTCTGAAATTAAAGAACTTTTACATTACGGCCCGACTCTTGCCGAACACGAGTCGACCGGTTTTTGCTTAATTGTGACCCCTCGTATCGGTACCATCTCTTCATGGTCTCCAAAAGCGACTGATATTGCACACAACTGTGGTTTACAAGCGGTAAATCGTATCGAACGTGGTTTAGTTTACTATTTTGAATTCAGCGCAGAGCCGACAGCAGCACAAATCGAAACCTTAAAAGGTTTATTACACGACCGTATGTTAGAAACGGTGTTAGATAACGAAGCGCAAGCGGCGAATTTATTTGCTCAACAAGAACCGAAAGCGTTCACTACCGTGGATATTTTAAACGGCGGTCGTAAAGCGTTAGAAGAAGCGAACGTGAATTTAGGTTTAGCGTTAGCCGATGATGAAATTGATTATTTAGTCGAAAATTTCACCGCTTTAAATCGTAACCCAAACGACATTGAACTTTATATGTTCGCACAGGCGAACTCAGAACACTGCCGCCACAAAATCTTTAATGCGGACTGGACGATTGACGGTCAAAAACAAGAAAAATCATTATTCAAAATGATTAAAAACACCTTCGAGAAAACCCCGGATTACGTGCTTTCAGCTTATAAAGATAATGCAGCGGTAATGGAAGGTTCAAAAGTCGGCCGCTGGTTCCCGGATCAAGACGGTCAATACCGTGCGCATCAAGAAGATGCTCATATCTTAATGAAAGTGGAAACCCATAACCACCCGACTGCGATCTCGCCATTCTCGGGCGCAGCAACCGGCTCTGGCGGTGAAATTCGTGACGAAGGTGCAACTGGTCGCGGTGCAAAACCAAAAGCAGGTTTAACCGGCTTCTCGGTTTCTAACCTTGTTATTCCAAACTTTGAACAGCCGTGGGAAAACCCGCTTTCAAAACCGAATCGTATCGCTTCGGCACTCGATATTATGATCGAAGGTCCATTGGGCAGTGCGGCATTTAACAACGAATTCGGTCGTCCGGCGTTATTAGGTTATTTCCGTACTTATGAAGAAAAAGTAAACAGCTTTGCCGGCGAAGAAGTGCGTGGCTACCACAAACCGATTATGCTCGCAGGTGGTATTGGTAATATCCGTGCCGAACATGTGCAAAAAGGCGAAATTCCGGTCGGTGCGAAATTAATCGTACTTGGTGGTCCGGCAATGAACATTGGCTTAGGCGGCGGTGCGGCTTCGTCCATGGCTTCAGGTAAAGCAAAAGAAGATTTGGATTTTGCTTCGGTACAACGTGAAAACCCAGAAATGGAACGTCGTTGCCAAGAAGTGATCGACCGCTGCTGGCAGTTAGGCGAAGATAGCCCGATTCTCTTTATCCATGACGTAGGTGCGGGCGGTTTATCTAACGCAATGCCGGAATTAGTTCACGATGGCGATCGTGGTGGTAAATTCGATTTACGTAAAATTTTATGTGACGAAAAGGGTATGTCACCGCTTGAGATTTGGTGTAATGAATCGCAAGAGCGTTATGTATTAGCGGTTGCACCGGAAAAATTAGCGTTATTTACAGAATTATGTGAGCGTGAACGTGCGCCGTTTGCAGTGATCGGTGAAGCGACCGAAGAGAAACACTTAACTCTTAAAGATGATCATTTCGACAATAACCCGATTGATTTACCGATGAACGTGTTACTCGGCAAAACACCGAAAATGCACCGTGACGTTTCGTCAAAAACCGTTGAAAATCAACCGCTTGATAGCCAACAGATCCAATTAAAAGAAGCGCTACATCGTGTGTTACGTTTACCGGTTGTCGCAGAAAAGACCTTCTTAATCACTATCGGTGACCGTTCGGTAACCGGTATGGTGGCACGTGACCAGATGGTTGGCCCATGGCAAATTCCGGTAGCGGACTGCGCGGTAACCACGGCAAGTTTAGACAGCTACTATGGTGAAGCAATGTCGATGGGCGAACGTGCGCCGGTTGCTTTATTAGATTTCGGTGCGTCTGCACGTTTAGCAGTGGCAGAATCGATCACCAATATTGCTGCAACTAATATCGGTGAATTAAAACGTATTAAACTTTCGGCAAACTGGATGTCGGCGGCGGGTCACGAAGGTGAAGATGCTGGTTTTTATGAAGCGGTAAAAGCGGTTGGTGAAGAGCTTTGCCCTGCGTTAGGTATTACGATTCCGGTAGGTAAAGACTCAATGTCAATGCGTACTACGTGGGAAGAAAACGGTGAGCAAAAATCGGTAACTGCACCGCTTTCATTAGTGATTTCGGCATTCGCTCGTGTGGAAGATGTACGTAAAACCGTTACACCACAGCTACGTACCGATAAAGGCCTATCAAGCCTATTATTAATTGACTTGGGTGAAGGTAAAAACCGTTTAGGTGCAACCGCATTAGCGCAAGTTTACAAACAACTTGGCGATAAACCGGCGGACGTTGTGAATGTAGAAAGCCTCAAAAACTTCTTTAATGTAATGCAAACCTTGGTGGCGGAAGACAAATTACTTGCTTACCACGACCGTTCGGATGGTGGTTTAATTACTACTCTTGCGGAAATGGCGTTTGCCGGCAACTGCGGCGTAGAGATTGATATTTCAGCGTTAGGCGATGACGATTTAGCGGTATTGTTCAATGAAGAACTTGGTGCGGTTATTCAAGTAAAAGATGCGGATTTAGCTCGTGTGCGTGAAGTATTAAATGCACATAATTTACTGGGCTTAACCAAAGATTTAGGTACGGTACACGAAGACGATCGTTTTGTGATTAGCCGTGGCAGCCTCAAACTTCTTAACGAAAAACGTTCGAAATTACGTGGAATTTGGGCGGAATTAACCCACCAAATGCAACGTTTACGTGATAATCCAGAATGTGCGGATCAAGAGTTTGAAACCAAAAAAGACCCGAATAACAAAGGGTTATCGACTTTCTTAACCTATGATGTTAACGAAGATATTACCGTACCGTTTATCAATAAAGGCGTGAAGCCGACTATTGCTATCTTGCGTGAACAGGGCGTAAATAGCCATTACGAAATGGCGGCAGCATTCGACCGTGCTGGCTTTAATGCGATTGACGTACATATGTCAGACTTAATGGCTGGCAGAAGAAACCTTAAAGATTTCAATGTGTTAGTTGCGTGTGGTGGCTTCTCTTATGGTGACGTACTCGGTGCCGGCGGTGGTTGGGCGAAATCGATTTTATTCAATCCAATGTTGCGTGAACAGTTCAGCCAATTCTTTGCCAACCCGAACACGCTTGCATTAGGTGTATGTAACGGTTGCCAAATGGTTTCAAACCTAGCGGAAATTATCCCGGGTACAGAAAACTGGCCACGTTTCGTGCGTAACAAATCGGAACGCTTCGAAGCACGTGTCGGCTTAGTAAAAATCAACGAAACCAACAGCCACTGGTTCCAAGGTATGGCAGGTTCACATATGCCGATTGCTGTTTCACACGGTGAAGGTCAAGTGGAGTTCAAATCGGCACAACAACTTGCCGGCTTAATCGCACAAAAACTTGTAATCGCACAATATATCGATAACAACTTACAACCGACAGAAGTTTACCCGGCTAACCCGAACGGCTCGGTAAACGGCATCACCGCAATTTCAAACACAGACGGACGTGTAGCCATCATGATGCCACACCCAGAACGTGTTTACCGCGCAGTCAGTAACTCATGGCACCCAGAAGACTGGACAGAAGACGGGGCGTGGATGAGATTGTTTAGGAATGCGAGGGTGGTGTTGGGGTAGGTAAAAATAAAGTGATTAAGTCTGATTTATATCTTAAAGTTCTAGAGGTATTATATGAATAATAATAATGTTATTAAAAGTGAAGTAATTGTAAATAATTTAGGGG
>NZ_GL831080.1:247441-249796 GCF_000188255.1 Actinobacillus ureae ATCC 25976 | reverse complement strand
TTATTTTGATGGGTAATATAGATGATGTTATAAATAAATCTATGCTTATGAGTGTGTCATTTAATGAATTTTTAAAACTAATCCGTGATGAAAAGGAACAGTTAATTTATAGTGTTTTTGAGGATAACGTTAGAGATTTCCAATCAAAAAGTGAGTTAAATAAATCCATTAGGGACTCTTTAAATAAAGTGCTGACAAAGATGACAAGAATTATATAGATAACAAAAGATTTTTTGGAATTTTAAATAATGGAATAACAATAATCGCTGATAAGGTCACAGAAGATGGGAAAAATATAACTCTAAAAAATTATCAGATTGTTAATGGATGCCAAACTAGTAATATTTTATTTGAATCTAGAAGTATTAAGGGAATAGATGATATATTCGTCACAATAAAATTATTAGAAACAAATAATGAAAACCTAAAAAATACGGTTATTCGTTCTGCAAATAGCCAGACTGAAATAAAAACTGAACAGTTAATATCACTATCTGATTATTCAAGAAAACTAGAGGACTATTACCTTGCTCTAGCAAGAGATAATAATAGAATACCATTATATTATGAGAGAAGATCTAATCAATATAGATTAAATCCAGATATAAAGCAGATTAATATTATAACAATGGCCTCTCAAATTAAAGGTTTTACAGCATGTATTCTTGGAAAACCAGAAGAGCTTTCAGGTTCATATAAGAAGATGCTGGAGGAGATTTAAAAAATCTCTTGAAAAAAAATAATAAAGAATCAGTTTATTATTTAAGTGCTCTTATTTATTATAGAATGCAGGGTTACTTCAGGAATAATAGTATTGATTCAAAAGATAGAAAAATGCAATATTATGTTAGCAGTTAGCCTTTTATTAATTGGTAAATCTGAAACGTCTAAATTAAATAGTAAATATTCCCCGATAGCACCCGTCTCCCGACGGGTGCTTTCTTCTTTTCTATTTTAGCCAATTATCAGCACTCATCAGGAGACGAGCACTATCATTTATATTATTTTGTTATTTTTACTCTAGTCCCAGCCACGCACGAGCCATACGTGGTTAGGAGGCTCTTCGAGCCTGTTGAGCCACGCTGTGGCTCTTGGTGAAAACCTTTAGTGAAATCAAATAGGCTGTAAATACTATTCTCGCACGTTATTAAAATGTGACAACGGCCACTTTTTTGATATTCACTTTAATATATATTTAGGTCGGATGAGTAAATTTTCTGATTGGAGGCATAAAATGAATATTTTTAAAGAAGCGCCGGATCTTCCTGTGACCAAAACAAAAGAGGAGATCGATAAGACCTATCGTTATTGGCGGATACAGTTGATGTTGGTCAGTTATGTCGGTTATGCAGTTTTCTATTTTACCCGTAAAGGTTTTAATTTTGTGATGCCGGCAATGTTGACCGATTTGGGGCTGCAAAAAGCGGATATCGGTATGATGGGGACGGCGTTTTATTTGACCTATGGTGTATCTAAGTTTTTATCCGGTGTCATCGGAGATCGTTCTAATCCGAGATATTTTATGGGATTAGGCTTAATGGCAACCGGCTTGGTGAATATCTTCTTTGGGATGAGTTCTTCCATTTTTATGTTCGTTACGTTGTGGATGATTAATGCGTTCTTCCAAGGCTGGGGCTGGCCTCCATGCTCAAAAATTTTAAATACTTGGTATTCTCGTAATGAGCGTGGTTTATGGTGGGCGATTTGGAATACGTCGCATAATTTAGGCTGTGCGGTGATTCCGTTACTCGCAGGGGCGGCAACTTTAGCCTGGGGCTGGCGTTACGGAATGATTATTCCCAGTGTGATTGCGGTTGTTGTCGGGATTGGTTTGTGTGTTTTATTGCGAGATAGACCGGCTTCAATGGGGCTGCCGACCGTAGGGGAGTGGCGTAATGATATTGCGGAACAAAAACATGAAAGTGACGGCTTAGGCTTAACCACATGGGAAATCCTCAAACAATACGTATTTAAAAATAAAATCATTTGGGCGTTGGCGATTTCTTACGGTTTGGTTTATATCGTCAGAACAGGTATTAATGACTGGGGTAACTTATATTTAACCGACCCATCATTATGATTTATTGCAAGCAAATACGGTTATCGCATTCTTTGAAATCGGGGGCTTTTTAGGGGCATTATTTGCCGGTTGGGGTTCTGATAAATTCTTTAAAGGTAACCGCACACAAATGAACATTATTTATGTGTTAGGAATTATTTCGGTTGCTTTGGGGTTATGGCTGATTCCAAGTGATGATAAATTCATTATGTCGAGTTTATTTTTCTGATCTAACCCCTAAAAAGTTAGACTGTTTAATTTAAGGACCGAGTTCTGTATTGTAAAGGGCTCAGTCC
>NZ_GL831080.1:228062-246631 GCF_000188255.1 Actinobacillus ureae ATCC 25976 | reverse complement strand
TTATGATTAAATTGAGCAATCCATCGAGTTAAGGTTTTCTTGGATAATTGAAAATGTCGTTGAGTGAATAAACGATTTTTGTCATTTTGAATGATAAAACTCGATGACTTGTTGTTTGAATAGCGAGTTATATTTAGTCATAAAAAATCTGCACCTTAATCTGTTGGAGGTTTAGTCCAACTTTTGGGGGGCAGATCATTTTCTGAGCGCTTTTGTTTTAATAGCTAGATTAGTTACCTGCTAATAAATATTCACGTAATTTTGCAAAATCTGCCGGCATTGTGTCAGATAAAAGTTCCATTTTGTTATGTTTATCCAATACTTCCGGTAACGGTAATTCGATGTTAAGAATACGTTCTACGCTTTCTTTGAATTTCGCAGGGTGAGCGGTGCAGAGGAAAATACCGGTTTCGCCTGCTTGAAGCTGATCTTTTAACACTTGGTAAGCGATCGCACCGTGCGGTTCGCATAAGTAACCTTCCGCATATTGTGCTTTTAATACCGCTTCGGTTTCTGCATCATTTAATGCAGCCGAACCTAAATCGGTTAACGCCCAGCCGTTGCGTTTAAATAATTCTTCCACACGCGGCCAGTTGTTCGGGCGGCTTACGTCCATTGCGTTTGAAAGGGTCGCAACCGTTGCATTCGGTTCCCATTTGCCTGATTTTAAATAACGTGGCACGGTGTCGTTCGCATTGGTTGAAGCGATAAAACGTTTGATTGGTAAACCTAAGGTTTTTGCGATTAAACCTGCGGTTAAGTTACCAAAGTTACCGCTTGGTACTGAAATCACGACGTCAGAACGTTTTGCTTTCGGTAATTGCGCTACCGCTTCAAAGTAATAACAAACTTGCGCTAATAAACGGCTGATATTGATTGAGTTTGCTGAGTTTAAGCTGATCATTTGCCGTAATTCGGTATCGTCAAACGCTTGTTTTACTAACGCTTGGCAAGCGTCAAAATCTGATTCAATCGCTACGGTACGAATGTTGCCGCCTAAGGTACAGAATAATTTTTCTTGTAATGGGCTGATTTTGCCTTTCGGATAAAGGATCACCACATTGATATTTTCTAAGCCGTAGAATGCGTGTGCTACCGCCGCACCGGTGTCACCTGAGGTTGCGGTTAAAATGGTGATTCTGCCGTCACCACGCACGCTGGCAAGTGCTTGCGCCATAAAACGACCGCCGAAATCTTTAAACGCCAATGTCGGACCGTGGAATAGCTCAAGTGCGTAAATATCGTCATTTACTTTGGCAAGTGGTGCAGGGAAAGTAAATGCATTTTTTACCATGGCATTTACCGTCTCTTGCAGAAGTTCGTCACCGATGAGTGCCGCAAGAATTTTTTGACTGCGCTCAACTAAAGGTAAAGCGAGTAATGCATCGATATCATCAAATTTGGGTAATACTTCAGGGAAAAATAAACCCTGATCTTTACCTAAACCTTGACGAACGCCTTGTGCGAAGTTAACTTGTTCTTCGGGGTGTTTGATGTTGTATAAGTTCATTTGGGATGGATCCTTTATATTAAGCGTGATTTATCTGATTCTAGCCATTATCCTTCATGAGTCAATGCAAAAGGCGTGATTATTTGCACAAATTTTTAAAATCTTCATTACTTGTGCAACGTGCAAAGAAATATGTGTGCATTCTCTTTTGTAAGTGGTTAAATTTGCTTTAAAATTTGCAAACTTTTGCACAAATTTGACCGCTTATAGCCTATGAAAAGCCTATTCAAAAAGATTCAAACCGATTGGTTATCGGAAAATATCATCAAAACTCTCCCTATTTTTATTACGATAAACCTTGTTTCGATTGTGGTGTGGCAATTACGGATGTCACACCTCGCTATGCCGTTAGTATTGGGGGTAATTGCCGGCGGTTTGGTGGATTTGGATAGTAGCTTAATCGGCAGAGTGAAGAATTTAACGCTGAGTTTAGTCGCTTTTTCGTTATCCACTTTGAGTGCGCAGTGGTCGCTTAGCGTAGGTTGGTTGTTTTTGCCGGTGGCAATGGTCAGTACTTTTGCGTTAGTGATGTTGGGGGCGATTGGGCAGCGTTATAGTACGATTGCTTTCGGCACGTTAATTGTGTCGGTTTATACTTGCCTAACCTACAGCGCAGACGATAGTTGGTACGGCAGTCCGTTAATGATTTTAGCCGGTGCGCTGTTATATGGGTTGGTCAGTATTGTCGTGCATTTATGTTTTCCGAATCGTTTGGTGCAGGAAAACTTAGCGAAAGCATATGATGCGTTAGCCGCTTATTTACAGGCAAAATCAGAATATTTTGATCCGGACGATGATGATTTGCCGGCTAAGCAATTGGCGTTGGCAAAGGCAAATCAGCAAGTGATGGCGGCTTTCGACCAAACTCGAGTTTCGCTGTTTTATCGTTTACAAGGGCAACATCGCCATGTCCGCACCCGCCGTTTATTGCGCTATTACTTTACTGCGCAAGATATTTTAGAACGCGCAAGTTCCAGCCATTATCAATACCATGAACTTTTTCAACAACTCAGCAATAGCGATTTAATGTTCCGTTTTCAGCGGGTAATGGAACTTCAGGCGATAGCTTGCCAACGAATCGCTTCAGCGCTGCGTCATCGAGATAGCTATCAACACAGTGTGCGGGGCGAGAAAGCGCTACAAGGTTTGTTGAATTCATTGAATTATCATCAGGCAAGAGGGCTACATAGTGCGCATCGTTGGCTATCAATTGCCGAGAACTTACGCAATATTGAAGGGCAGTTAAGCCAAATTGAGCAACAGACGTCAGTAGATAATTTACGCAAAGATTTTGCCAAATCCGCCCGCTTAACGGCGGAAAACGTCTCAGGTTTACGCAATATGTTTTCGGCGATTCGCAGCCAATGCACGCTTTCTTCGCAGCTATTTCGCCATGCGTTACGTTTGTCGTTGGTGGTGCTTGCTTGTAGTTTAATCGTGTTTTTATCCGGCTTAGATAACAAAGGCTACTGGATTTTGCTGACCGCTATTTTCGTTTGCCAACCGAATTATTCCGCCACCAAAAAACGTTTAATTCAGCGAGTGATTGGAACAATGCTCGGGGTGGTTGTCGGCTATTGTTTCCAATATTTTTCACCGAGTTTGGAAGCGCAATTGGGGCTAATTACCTTAACCGGCAGTTTGTATTACTTTTTTAGGGTAAGCAATTACGGCTCTTCCACTTTCTTTATTACGTTGTTGGTGTTTGTAAGCCTAGATGTGGCGGGCTTAGGCGCACAAAATGCGTTATTACCTCGCTTGTTTGATACATTGTTAGGCACGGCAATTGCGTGGTTGGCGGTTTCGTTTATTTATCCGGACTGGAAATATTTAAATTTACATAAAAATTTACAGAATACGCTGAAAGCAAGCGGACAATATTTACGCCATATTTTGGCGCAGTTGCAGTTCGGTTATAACGATCAGCTTGGCTATCGAGTGGCACGCCGAGATGTTCATAATCATATTTCAGCGTTGAGTGCGGTGATTTCAAATATGCATAGCGAGCCGCAAAAATATCAAAATGCGCTGCATTTTGCCCCAACTCTATTGGGGGTAACTTATACGTTGTTGGGTTATATTTCCGCATTGGGTGCTTATCGGGTAGAAAGTCATGAACTGAATCATCATATTGATTTTTCCGCCATTATATTCTTTAGCCAAGGTAAGAAAGTGGTGAAGGTTTTAGATGAAATGACTTATGCAAAAGTTAGCGGTGCGCATATTGATCAACAGCTAGCGGACATAGATCAGGCGTTAAATCAATTTGAAATTGCGAATCAAGCTGGAGAAGACCGATTAGCCTTGGTGTTAACACAACAATTGCGTTTGATTGTGCAGCTGTTACCTCAACTTCAGGCACTGGTGAATAAGGAACATTTCTATTCACAGCAGCACTAACCGTCAACAAGCGGTCCGATTTGTCGAATTTTTTGCAAATCGGACCGCTTTTTTATTACATATTCGTATAACAATGCACCATAGATTGTATGAAATTTCGCAAAATAGTCTTAGAATGCGAACTTGCATATCCTTAGTTTGCCATATAGGGGTATGCGGAATAGATTTATTTATGGAGAGTTTTCGTGTTAAGTAAACAGTCTGCGATTCAGGGCTTTATTTTGGCAGGGTTATATAATCTTGTCGGTATTTTAGGTTTTACTCAGTTTTTCACCAATCCCACCTTAATGGAAAATGATCCAATCGTTTTCTCTTGGCTTGGTCAAATTGCGATTATTTTATGGGGCTTGGCTTATTGGTCGGTCGCCCGTCGTTTTTGGCTAACACCTCATTTAGTATTAATTTTTTGTTTAGAAAAAATGTTATATGCCGCTGCTTGGGCATACTGGTTGGCAACTCAGCCTGAAAAATTAGATGCGCTTGCTGGACAATCTATGCTGATGTTTTGCTTTTTTGCCAGCTATGGTTTCGGCGATTTCTTATTTGGTCTTTTCTTCGGACTGGCGGCAATTAACGCTTTTAAAGGTCGGTATTATTAGACGGCAATTATTTTGATGACATGATGATAAGGAAGTGAACTTATGCACAAACTCACGGCAATTTCCTGTGCGCTAGCGCTAATGGGTGTAAGCCAGCTGGCACACGCAACAACGCAATCTGATTTATTGGCAGCGCAACAATGTGCCGCATTAAAAGAGGCGAAAATTTACGATACGCAGCTTATCAAAACCGAATGGTTGCCAGCCGGTGAATTACCCCAAGATAAGAATGTGGCGATGAGTGGTGCGAGTGCTAAGCCGGTTACCGCTGGTGCGCATTAGTATTGTCACCGGTGAAATCGAAAAACGTATCGGGGTAAACGGCAAACCGTATGCGATAGGTTTCCAACTTCTCTTACCGGAACAATGGAATAAGAAATTCTTATTTCAAGGCGGAGGCGGCACAAATGGCATCGTTTCCCCTGCAATTGGTAAAACACCGGTACGTGGTTCGGATGCTTTACCGGCTCTTTCTCGTGGTTATGCGTTGGCTTCCACCGGTAAGGTAACTGTAGTCGCTAAACAACTGATCGAACAAATGTATCAAACAAAGCCGAGCAAGAGCTTCTTCATGGGCTGCTCGAATGGCGGACGAGAGGCGATGCAAGCGGCAATGCGTTATCCGCAAGAGTTTGACGGCGTGGTAGCCGGCAACCCGGGTTTTCGTTTATCAAGAGCTGCCGTGGCGGAAGCGTGGGATAACCAACATTTCTTGAAGTATGCGCCAACCAATGAAAAAGGCGAAAAAATTGTTGCCAATGCACTGACGCAAGCGGATTTAGATGTGGTGGTAAAAGGCGTGCTTAAACAATGTGATGCCAAAGACGGCTTAGCGGATGGTATCATTAACGCTTGGGAACAGTGCGGCTTTAAACCGGAAATGGTAAAAGCGGAATTAGGTGAGCGTGCGGAACAAAAAGTTGCGTTATTAAATGCGATTTTTGGCGGGGCGAAAAACAGCCAAGGTGAAAACGTATATGCTTCTTGGCCTTATGACGCAGGGCTAAATACCAATGGCTGGCGTGTGTGGAAACACGGTTCTTCGCAAACGGCTGAACCGAATGCCATCAATTTTATGATGGGCGTACAAAGTTTAGCGCAATATTTTATGACACCGCATAATCCGGCGTTTGATATGCTCACATTCGATTTTGATAAAGATGTTGCCAAAACAGCTGAAATTGCTGGGGTAAACGATGCCGATGAAACGGATTTATCTTACTTACAAGCGAAGGGCGGTAAGATGATTATCTTTGAAGGCGTGTCTGATCCGGTATTCTCCGCACATGATTTACGTGATTGGTATAACCAATTGCAGGTGAATATGCAAGACGTACAAGGTTTTGCTCGGGTGTTTATGGTGCCGGGTATGAACCATTGCGGTATGGGCTCGGCAACGGAGAATTTCGATCCGCTTACGGCATTAGAGCAATGGACGGATGAGGGCAAAGCGCCTGATTTTATCCTTGCAAAAGCTGGGTCTGAGATGTCAAATAAAGCGAAAGAAATGCCGCTGTGTCCATATCCGAAAATTGCGACTTATATTGGCGGAGACGAAAACAAAGCCACCAGTTTTGAATGTAAATAGGGCGCAACCCTAATAGACAAGTGGTTGATTTTGCAAAAATTTTTGCAAATTTGACCGCTTACTGAGGAAACTAATGAAAAAATTGCTAATTTTATTAATCAGCCTGTTCGGTTTAAATGTATCGGCTGCCGAGGGCTATAAAGATATGAAATTTGGCAGCTCGATTGATGAGGTGCGTAAGAGAAAATTGTGTCTAAGTATGTGGGAAGAGCTTGATGCAAATAATGTTTGGCGTTGTAATCAGTTTAAATTTGCCAAGCAGCCGATTAAAGCTATTATTCGTTTTGCTGATCAGAAATTAGAATTAATTAATCTTGTGCTGGTGACGCATGAGCGAGATCGTGTGAGCCAAGGTTTACGCCAACAATACGGTGAGCCGACGTACATTTCCGGTAACATCACGTTAGGGCAGGAGTTACCTACTGATCAAAAATGGTTTATGGTGTTTGATGATGACAGTATTCGCTTGATTTTTATTCCGGCGGCAAAAGTTGACACCCCACAGGGACAGACTTCCGTGCCGGCGCAATTGAATTTGCATTATCAGCCGAAAAGGGCAAATTCTTTGCTTGACGATCTATAAGGTATTTGCCTGTGTATAAGTGGTTACTTTTTTGCAAAATTTTGCCCGAAAGTGACCGCTTTTATTTTGTCTTATTTCTGCATAGAGTTTATAAAAGTGTGATCTAATTCACATTTTTGCTACCTGTTTCACGGTATAATTTCACAAAAACTTAACAACAATTTAATAAGGACTAATATGAGTAATTCGCCTTCTGCTGCTTCCTCATTTTCGGATGTCTCCTTAATCGGGGCTGGGATTATGAGCGGAACCTTAGGTACGTTGTTAAAAGAACTCGCGCCTCACAAGACCGTCAGTGTCTTTGAAAAATTATCGGCAGTAGGCTTAGAAAGCTCAAACGAATGGCATAATGCAGGCACCGGTCATGCGGCATTGTGTGAGCTGAATTACACCGCATTGCAAACGAACGGTGAAATTGAAACCGAACGAGCGTTGAAAATTTTCGAAGATTTTCAGCTTTCGTTACAGCTTTGGAGTTACTTGGTTGAAACGGGTAAAATCGGACATCCGCAGGCGTTTATTCGGCCAATTCCGCATATTAGCTTTGTACAAGGTGAGACTGATGTCGCTTTTCTGAAAAAACGTTATCACGCATTAGTCCAACATCATTTTTTTGCTAGTATGCAATTTAGCCAAGCGCCGGGGCAATTGGCACAATGGATGCCGTTGATGATGGCGGATCGCTCCGTTAATCAGCCAGTTGCCGCCAGTTATATGGCGGAAGGTACCGATGTCAATTTCGGTGCGTTAACTCGTAAATTATTCGCTTATTTAGCTTCACAAGTTGTGGAATTAAACTTAAATTGTCAAGTGTCGGATTTAGTTAGATTACCGAATGGTGAGTGGGAGCTTTCCGTCGTTGATGCTTCAAATCGGTTGCGTAAACATCGTAGCAAGTTTGTGTTTATCGGCTGTGGCGGCGGTAGTTTGCATTTATTACAGAAGTCCGGCATTGCTGAGGCAAAAAGTATTGGTGGCTTTCCGGTCAGTGGCTTATTTATGGTGTGTAACAATCCGCAAGTGATTGCCCAACATCATGCTAAAGTGTATGGCAAAGCAAAAGTCGGTGCGCCGCCAATGTCGGTTCCTCACTTAGATAGCCGTTTTATCAATGGCAAACAAACGCTATTGTTTGGACCTTTTGCTGGCTTTACTACCAAATTCTTAAAACAAGGCAGCCATTTCGATTTGATCACTTCTATCCGTCCGGCTAATTTTAGCTCGGTGATGATCGCCGGGGTAAAAAACTTACCGTTAGCAAATTATTTGGTAAAACAAGCAATGTTAACCAAAGAGCAGCGTATGGCGGAGCTGCGTGAGTTTATGCCGAATGCCAAAAGCGAAGATTGGGATTTGTTAGTTGCCGGTCAGCGTGTACAAGTCATTCGCCAAAACGATATGCGTTTCGGTACGGAAGTGATTCACGCTCAAGACGGCTCGCTTGCGGTGTTGCTTGGTGCGTCTCCGGGCGCATCCACTTCGGTAAAAGCGATGTTAGATGTCGTACGCTGTTGCTTTGCTGATGAACTGCCTGAATGGCAAGCTAAACTGGAACAAATGATGCCTTCTTTCGATAAAGCATTGCGTCATGAGCCGGAGCTTTATACACAGCTTAAAGCACGCTTTGCCTCAAGTCTGAAGATTCACTTCAATTAACAGATAAGCGGTCGTTTTTGCCGTGACTTTTGCAAGTTGTCGGTATTATGTAGCAATTGCACAACGAAGGGTTCTTTGGAAAAAGGAGGGATGTCACGCAGGTATCCACAATATTAACTCGTTGAAATTATTTAAGTTCTTCACAAGGATGTGCATATCGAGTCCCTACCTGTCACATTATTTTCTCTTTGTATGTTTACTACATAATACGGCTTTACTGGCTATTTTATTCATCGTCATACATCTACTTTTTCGGTGTGGTAATAAACACCCTCTGATTTTCGGAATTATAGAGATATTTCGCGACTTCTCTTACCTCATCAAGCGTAATAATTTCCACTAGCGGTTTAATTTCCGTTAAATATTGCGGCGTGTGAAAATGGTTTTCGCTATAAATTAAACGTTCCAACCACGCCTCAGCGGACTGCTGCTGACTTTCTTCCGTTTGATAAAAATAGCGTTTCACCGTAGCAAATTCTTCAGAGGTAATACTCTTTGGCAAATCAATTAAGACCTGTTTGGCAATTTCAATCAGCTTTTCCGTTATTTCCGGATTGGAAGAAAAGGTTAAGGTTGTTTGTATGCGGTTGGTTTCTCCTTGCAGACGGCTTTTAAATCGTTTGCTATAAATCCCTAAGGTTTCATCTCGCATTTTTTGGCTTAATTTTTCAGAGGCAATACTGCTTGCAAACTCAACCATTAGGGCTTTTTTTGCCTCCCAGTTATCCTGTGTAAACCAAGCGATATAAACGTTATCCTTTGGCTCAGGATTCATTGCAAATTTTTCCTCTGCATTACCAGCGAGTACTTTTAGTGGTTTGCTTGAAATGGCTTTTCCTTTCTCAATCGGAGTCAAATTCTGAACCAAAAGTGACCACACTTTGCTTTCCTCCATATCATTCACAATGAAGTAAGTAACCGGTACGTTAGAAAGTGCCTGCCATTGCTGCATCAGTTCGGCTTCTGTTAATTTTTCGACCTGCTGCACTATCGGTTGCGGATTGATAGGATGTCCGTAAACAAAGGTTTCCCAGGCTAAATTTCGTTTAAATTCATCAGAATGTGCTTGTAATTCAATACGGTGAATCATGTCTGTCTTGGTTCTTTCAAATTCCTCTTTTATCGTGGTTTCTTTCTGTTGGGCATAGTAGAAGCGAAGTAAATCGGAAAATTTGTCATTCTCAACCGTGCTTAGAATATTTAATTTGTCAAAACTCTGACGAATAACAAGCGGAATATGATGATTTTCTTTCCATTCCACCATTTGATTACGTGTCCAATTTAATGGTGCATTATTGCCGATAAGTTGTATGGCAAGTTTGCCTTTCCAATCTTGGATAATCGGTGCATTGGAGCCAGCCTGACTTTGTGCAACAAAATAGGTTTTATTTTTCGCAAGAGGGGATTTTAACCAAACCACAATATCGCCGTTAGAAAGTGTCCAACGCACCGTATGTTGATCCGGAAAACGTTGCTCTTTCACGATACTTCCCGCTTGTTTTAGGGGGGGGAGTGTCATTTTTTCTTTTGCACTTTCCGGCGGAACGGTTAAATCAGCCTGTTTTGCCGCCAGCCACCATTGTTGTACTTCCACAGGCAAAATAGGCGGAATCTCAACATTCAACGGCGGCATATATTGCAAAATTTGATCCGGTGCATTTAACCAATGTTGAATGCGTTGATTCACCTCCGCTAAACCGATCTTCGCTATTTCTTCCTTCGTCATTTTTTCAATTTGATCCTGACTGTAATAGCGTTTATCACTCAGTAAGGTGCTAATCATTGTTTGCACCCAATCTTCAAAAGTAAAATTTTGTTGATTGAGCTTGTCATTTTCCAGTTGCAATAAGATTTTCTCTTTTTGCTTATCTAATTCTGTCTGTGTAACTAGATAATGTTTTAATCGTTCGGCTTGCTCAATAAGATATTTTGCTCCAATGCGGTGCGATTGTTTTTCTACATTCGCTGAAAAAACTAAAGCAGATGTGGTTTTTCCTACGGGTATTTTACGTGCTGATAAGGAAGACAGTGCAGTCGGAAGTTGATTTTTTTCTTCTCTGAAACGTTGGCTTAAACTATTCAACGCCAGCTGATCAATAAGATGTTGGGCAAACCCCATTTCCGTTTGAGCTTGACTTGCACTGTCATCAAACCGCCATAAATAATTCACTTGGCTATTACTATTCTGTGCATCGCCAAGGCGATCGACCTTAATTTGTTTGGTTAATTTCGGTTCATAATAATCTTTGTCTCGAATAGGAAGTGTTTTTCGTGGCAAATCAGCAAAATACTCCCGAATCAATTTTTCTGCTTCATTAGGTTGAATATCTCCGACAAGCAATAATTGCATATTGTTGGGAACATACCACATTTTGTAATACTGTTGTAATTCTATGACTGGCATTGTATTAATGCTTTTTTGTGAACCGATTACTAGACGATTTTCGTAACGAGAATTAGCACGTTGAGAACTTTGACGTTGTTCAAAAAGTCAGCGTTTGGCACTATCTCTTGTACGCCACTCTTCTAAAATAATTTTCCGCTCACTGTCCCAATCAGCAGCCCTAATTTCCGCTTTAAAAAGCATTTGTTTTACCACCTCCAATGTTTGCATTAGATTGAAATGTTTCGGTGGCATATAAATATAAGTAGTGTTCTCCTGATTAGTAAAAGCGTTATAATTTTTTCCTCTTAGCCATCCCTGTTGATGAAGATAAGGCATTATTCCTTGTGAATAGGATTCCGTCGCACGAAATGCCATATGCTCAACCATATGTGCTACACCACTTTGGTTTTCTGTTTCATCTATTGCACCGGCATAAACCCTCATAATCACATCTACTCTTTTGAGCTGAATATGAAGGGGTAAAACAGTATAACGTAACCCATTTTCTAACTGTCCCTGTATTGGTGTTAGCGGATTGGAAAATGTGGTTGTTGAGATTAAAAATAACAAAATACAAATGATGCTACGCAAAATAAGCTCCATAAAATAAAGACGAATGGCATTAGGTCGTAAACAACTAACACATTTTTTAATGAATATTCCTTATTAACTACCAATAATAGCCAATACCTAACCAAAACTGACGACCTAATTGATAACTTGTTGGGTTTTGACTTTCCGTTCCCCCTAAATATTGTGAACTTAGGCTACTTGTTGCAACTCGGCTATTAAATACATTTAGTACATCAAGATTCACCTCAATTTTTTGTTCACGAACGGGTAAGGACCAAAGTAAGTGCCAATCCAATGCCGCTTTTCCACTATATTTTTTTAAACGATAGTCATAAACTGCTCCCGCATAATCACCACAAGCTTGAGGTTGACTTGAATTAGCACACTGCGCAACGTCATAGCGGTGATATGCCTTATAACCGGTTTTGTAATTAACCACGTGTGTCCATTTTAAATTCCAATCTGGAAAATCCGTTTGAAGTTCAATAAAGCCTTCCCAAGGCTGATTAAAGTTAAATGGCGGAAGTTCATTGACAGAAGCATAACGTTTTCCTTCAAAAAGGTAATATCTATTATTAAAGGCAGCCGGGTCAAAAACCAAACTTTCATCATAGTTACCGTGATAGTTTACATTTCGATGTTGATAACGTAGCCCAAGACGATAATTCATTGATAACTTATTAAAATGATAGGCTTTATTATTTTGAAAACTGAGAATGAAAGTATTGGTTTGCCCTTTACCGCCATTTGTCATCGTTTTCGGTGTTTTATTTTTAGGATCTTGCTTTGCTGGTACAAATTGTCGTTCACTTTTACGATGCACCCAGTTAAATGCCAAGCGATGATCCGCCAAGGTATAATTAAATCCAAGGTTATATTCATCACTATAAGGTGTTTTTAAATTACGGCTATTATTCCAAGAGATGAAATTTTTCGCACAATCCCCCAAAATCCATTCACCATTAGCCGTCAATCGTTTATGGCTTCCACGATGACAAGGAATGGTAGAACGCAAAGCATAAGCCAACATATTATTGGCAAAGTAGCGATTATATCCTCCGGTAATATTGAAATTATCGTCATTTAATACATTGATATTAAACGAAAAACGAGGGGCGATATTCAGATTTTTCTGAAAATTATCATAGTTAACATTTACTCCCGGTATAAACTTAACCTGTTGCCAATAAATTTCATCAGAAAAATAAAGGTTATAGTTATTCAGATTTACTTTAGTACTAAATGCTGGATAGTAGGTCATACTATTTTGGAATTGCTCGTTTGGAATACAATCTGTACATGCCTGTCCTTGTCCAACAATAATGCGTCTTACGTCCGTTCTTGGCGTGGACATATAACGCACCGCATAAGGACGTTCAGATTTCGCAGAAGCAAAATCCATTTGCCAGCCAAAAAACAATTTATGTTCAGTTATTCCCCAATTTAGTCGATCCAATTCATAATCTTGCTTAACTGTCCAAGTGTTCAATTCGGAAGATAACTCACCAATTCCGCCTTCACGTTTATAATCGCACTTGCCTGTTTTAGTATTTATATAACTGCACCATTGTGTACCACTGTTTGCCAACAAGCCTTCGCCCAACCAATTGTAATATCTATAACCGGCATCGTGGGCTATTTTGTTACGGTTATATTGATAAGCAAGGGTCGTTTTTACTGCCCCCCAATCGCCTGCATATTGCGATTCAATATTGGCACGCCAGCCACCGCCTTCGCCCACATAGCGTCCATTTTTAACATTATCGTTGTAATAAACATTTTTGTGCGGAGAATATAACAATGTTGCCAATAATTTATGCTGGCCATTTACCTGAGAACTTCCTTTTAATAAAAATGTTTCGGCTATACGGCGTTCTTTTTCCCAACGATTTAATCCTTGATGATATTCAGGCATTTTGGATTGAGTACGGTTATAGCTAAACAAAATTCCCGCTTTCTCATTAATCGGCTGATTTAAAGTGAAATCAAAAATATGCTTAGTAAATTTGGGTTGAACATCGCTTTCCGCATAAGCATTATCAAATTTTGCCCGTTCTTCATCATTAAGTTGGAATGACGTCCAAGCATCGCGCGTGGTACGATAACTTATTGAACCACTTGCTTTGGATAATTCAGGATCTTTAATTTCGGCATCAACGACACCGCCGGTAAAACGACCATATTTTGCCGGTACATTGCTGTCATAAACCGTTACATTTCTGAGCAAGCGGCTGTTTACGTAAAAAGACTCGGGAGAACCGGGAGCAATATACATTGAGGTCGGTTGAGTAAAATCTTCCGCTGATTTATAACCGCCATTTGAAGAACCGGGGTTTAGTAAATCATTATTTGATAAGCCATCAATTAAATAACTATTGTTGTAGTAAGGCTCACCGTGAAAACTAATTAAATCAGGTGCAATTTCCCCCGCCTGTATAGAATTATTTGTCGTCCCACTAAACTGGACTGCTGGATTATTTTTAAGTAATTCCGAAATATTACCGTTTCTCAATGGTATTCGAGCAATGTCTTGTTCTGAAAAACTTATTGAACCTGATGGCGTAACTGCACCATTCGCAATTACAAAAATTGTATCTAACTGATTATCTGGTTTACTGTGTTCCGCATAAGCAATGGAAGTGAAAAAAAGAGAGGATATAAATATGGCAATTTGCGTTTTTCTCATTATAAAAAGATCCTTAGCACATATACAAATAAGAAGCATTATCATTTAATTTCAATAGGATACCAAAATACGAAGGAAAAAAATGAGATCGAGATCACAAATTCAAATGCAACGCAGAAAAAGAGGGGAAGAATCCCCTCTTTCATTACAAAAAGTTATTGCACGTCAATGAATCCCCCTTAGGTTAATGCCCACTCGCCATCAAGATCTAACTGCAAACATTGTTTATGATGACGAATCAAAGTGGAACGATGACCTACACTAATGACAATGCTTTGTGGCAGTTCTTCTTTCAACAGAAGGTACATTTTTTCTTCTAAAGGTTCATCTAATGCCGATGTTGATTCATCAAGGAAAATCGCTGTCGGGCGGTGAAGTAACACACGGGCAAAAGCAAGCCGTTGTTGTTCCCCAAGAGATAAAATATTCATCCAGCTCGCTTCTTGTTCTAACTTAGAAGCAGGATGTCCTAATTGAACCTGATGTAAAATGACAATCAATTTATCCCTTTCAATATTTTGAGGGGCAATATTTGGATAATACAGCGTATCGATCAATCTGCCTTGTGGTAAATAAGGCTTTTGAGCAACAAATAATGTGTGAACAGGAAAAGAAATCTGTCCTTTCGCATATCGCCATAAACCGGCAACCGCCCGTAATAAAGTTGTTTTTCCTATACCCGAAACACCTTGAATCAGCAACGAATCACCAGCCGATAAATGAATATTAAGATCATTGACGAGAACATTTCCTGATGGGGTTTTCACCGTAAGCTTTTCAAAAATCACCTCATCTTCTGCCTCACTTTTTTGAATATTTATCGCACCTTGTGCCTTATCTACTACCATATAAAAACCGCTTAAACGTTCTAACACCGCACGATAACCGGCAAAATCATCATAAATGTTACGGAAAAAAGAAAGATAAGTTTGCACCCGTCTAAAGGCTTGTGCTGTTTGCATCAATTCACCCAATTGAATTTGCTTTTCAAAAAAGCGGGTGGCTTGAATCAAAAACGGGAAAATTACCGAGATTTGAGTAATTGCAAGATTAAAACCATTAAATTTTAACGTTCGATAAACAATCTGCCACAAATTATCAATCACATTATTAAATTGCATAACTAGCTGATTTTTTTTCCATTTTCTCCCCCTTAAAAAAGGCGATACTTTCAGCATATTCCTTTATCCGTACCAAAGCATAACGGTAATTTGCATTCAATCGTTCATTGTTAAAATTAAGCCCAATTAAAGGCTTACCAATTTGAAAAGCAAATGCGGTACTCACTAACACATAAATGAAGACTAAAAAAACCATAGCGTGTGGCAAAGTAAAATCACCAATTTGCATTGGTCCGGATAACCCCCACAAAATGATGGTAAAAGAAACCATTGACGTAACGGCTTTAATTAAGCCTAAAGATAAACTTAAAGAAGTGCTAACGTAAGCGGAGATATCTTGTTGAATACGTTGATCGGGATTGTCGATTTTTTCATCATAGGAACACATTTTATAATATGCTTGGCTTGCTAGCCATTTGTCCAAAGTTGCCTCATTCGCCCATTTTCGCCAGTGAATGGTGAAGGCTTTTTGCGCGTAATAAATCAATAATGCATTGGCAATATGCACCGTTGCCAACACGGAAAATACGGCAATTTGTGTCCAAAATTCGGCGGCATCTAAATGCTGCAAGGCATTATATAATGCCTTATTCCACTCGGATAACAAAATATCAATTCGCACAGTGACCAAACTGAAAAATAACACCGTAAAGAAATAAGCGATAGGTTTTATACTCCGTTTTATGGAAAAATAATCTGCACTTAAAAACCAAAATTGTCCTCCCCATTTTGTTATTTTGATTAAAAACAGGGAAATCAGCGGTGCAGTAACGAATATGATCCCCATCACGGTAGCAATCCAATAAAAAGAATTTAATAATTCCTGCGTCCAATTCATTTTGTTTCCTTATAAGTAGATTTCTGTTGTTTTAGTATAAAATCAAATCTTTGTTGATAATCAATCGCAATAAAAGCGCTAAATACCGCAAGTTGCAAAAAAATTGCCAAAATTGACCGCTTGTTCCTTGTGCGCTACTTACTTTTCCATATATTTTTAAAATTTGTGTGATCTTTAGCTCACTTTTACAAAAAATTCACATGTTTTTATATCTTCACTAACATTTTTGATTTAGAATTTAAATATTAATTATTCGCATTTAAGTTAATTCCATAATATTTAGAATAAAGAGGTAAAAATGATTATTTCATCAACCAATGACTATCGTGAAGCTGCACGTCGCCGTGTTCCCCCGTTTATGTTTCATTATGCGGACGGCGGCTCATTTGCTGAGCGTACCTTAGAACGCAATGTAACCGATCTCGCTGATTTGGCACTACGTCAACGAGTATTAAAAGATATGTCGAAGCTTGATATCGAAATTGAATTATTTGGTGAAAAACTTGCGATGCCGGCTGTGCTTGCGCCGGTGGGCGCTTGTGGGATGTATGCTCGCCGTGGTGAAGTGCAAGCGGCACAAGCAGCGGAAAATAAAGGCATTCCGTTCACGCTTTCGACCGTATCGATTTGCCCGATTGAAGAAGTAACCGCAGCGATTAAACGCCCAATGTGGTTCCAACTTTATGTATTAAAAGACCGTGGTTTTATGAAACACGTATTAGAACGCGCCAAAGCGGCAGGTTGTTCAACCTTAGTCTTTACCGTGGATATGCCGACACCGGGGGCGCGCTATCGTGACCGCCATTCGGGTATGAGCGGTGAATACAAAGAAATCCGCCGTGCGTTACAAGCAGTAGCCCATCCGTTTTGGGCGTGGGATGTCGGCATTAAAGGCAAACCACATACGCTAGGTAACGTTTCGGCGTACACTGGTAAAGCGGTCGGTTTAGATGATTACGTCGTTTGGTTAGGCGAAAACTTCGATCCGTCAATCTCATGGAAAGATTTGGAATGGATTCGTGATTTTTGGGACGGTTCAATGGTAATCAAGGGCATTTTAGATCCGGAAGATGCGAAAGATGCGGTGCGTTTCGGCGCGGATGGTATTGTGGTTTCAAATCACGGCGGCCGTCAGCTAGACGGCGCATTATCAAGTGCAAGAGCGCTTCCTTCTATTGCAGATGCAGTAAAAGGCGATATTAAGATTTTAGCCGATTCAGGTATTCGAAATGGCTTAGATATTGTGCGTATGCTTGCATTAGGCGCAGATGCAACGATGATCGGACGTTCATTTGTTTATGCCCTCGGTGCGGCAGGCAAAGCCGGCGTAGAAAATATGTTGGATATCTTCAAAAAAGAAATGCATGTGGCAATGACGTTAACCAGTAACCAAAAAATTAGCGATATTACCCGTGATGCGTTAGTAGATTTAACTAAGTTATAACGCCAATTTTATTCTGCTACGATAAATCGAAAAGCTCTGGTTCGGAAGAATTAGGGCTTTTTCGTAAAATTTTATACTAACGAAATGTATAGAATCTTGTCTTTTGTATAAAGCTGTTTACCATCGACAACAGTTTTCCCATACTCTAAACTTAATGATATTGTGATAAATATCACATTCTTTAGCTTTTCTAGAACTTGTCTTCTTTAGATCTTCGGCACATACTGTGACTAATCAATATTCATTCTATTAAGTCCGGTTAATAGGATAGAGCAGGTTATCAGAAGGTAAATTATGCTTACATTTTTAAAAGAACACCGTTGGTGTTTTACATTTCTGCTGTTTTTTATCGGCACAATAATTTATACGTACTTATGGTACAAAGATGTCGCAGATCATAGATACTATCCTATTGCACTTAGTGAACGAGATGAAATTACTATAGATTATCAAACCCCTTATATTGTGAGTGATAAACGGTGTTTTAAATTAGGATTTAGTGTCAAAGAGGCTGAGGATTATTATGAACACTACGATAAACTCTATCGACCTATTTATGATTTGCCCAAAAAGGAATTTTATTCGAAAGTAGCGGATAGACCTAAACTACGCATTAAAATCTTTAAAGATACTACATTAGTACGGCAAGATGATTTATATGTAGACGCTATTTACGGTCACGGTGATCGAATAATAAATGGAAAAAAATACTGGCTTATTGATACGTATCTTTATAGTGAATATGAAAAAGATGATTGTCATTACTTTGAACCCCAATCTAGCTATAAAATCGTCGTTACTAATTTCATACCGAAAGAATACTATAAAAATATTGAAGTATTCTTTGGAATATTTCCGATTAAACCACGTTAATACAATTTAAGGAGATTTTTATGGAAAACAGATATACTACCACCTTTTATTTTGCTAAGGCAGGAGCAAAATATTATAAGGATTTTGAACGTAAAACGAATATAAAACGCTTATCAGGCGGGCATGCTTGGTTTGTGGTCAGAAATGAGACAACCGGAGAAAGCAAAAGTAGTGGTTTTTAATCTGTAGAAAGCAACCCATTTTTTAATAATAGCGTTTTCAGGTATAAATTATGATTAAATTTAAAAAAAACATCAATGTTGCCTCAGCTTTTTAAGCATAGTTTTGGCGATTTCTACTTATTTTTAGGGG
>NZ_GL831080.1:200547-228012 GCF_000188255.1 Actinobacillus ureae ATCC 25976 | reverse complement strand
ACTACAGCCCCTTTTTTTAATTTGTCCTAACAGGGCTAAGGCTTGCCGTGATAACGTGATTCTATGTTCAATGCCGCGCTTCATTTGCTCTGCCGGAATCGTCCATATTCTGTTTTTCTCGTCAATATCCGCCCATTTCGCCGTAGCCGCTTCGTTCGGTCTTGTCATTGTGAGCAGTTGCCACAAAATCAAATAGCGTGTCTGTAAGTGAATCTAGGCGTTCTGTAACGTGAACATAAATTCGCTTAAATCCTCCGGCTTAAGCATTTTGAAATGTTCAACCGTAGGGCTGTCAAATTCCTTTGCGATATTTGCCGTAGGATTAAAAGAGATTAAGTCTCGGTGTAGAGCATAAGTCATGATCTCGTTATGTTTCTGAATCGTCCGTTTGAGCTTTTCTAAATGCCTTTCATCTTGATACTGCTTAAATGCCTTTAATGCCATTGGCGCGGTAATTTGGGAAATAGGCAAATGGCCAAAATGCGGTAATAAGCAACGATTAATCAGGCTTATAACGTCTTTTTGATAATTATCTGAAAAGTTCTTTTTGGTTTTGCGATACTCAAGCCACACCCACGCTACTGCTTCATAGGTATTATTCAGCTCATTTTGTTTCTCTTGTTCTTGCTGTTGGCGATAGATTGCCGGATCGATATTCTGCGCAAGTAAAGATAAATACTCCTCTCTAATTGCTCTTGCCTGCTGTAAGGAAATATCAGGGTATTTGCCAACGCCAATTAACGCTCTTTTCTTTGGCTGCGTGAAAGGCTTGTAATAGTTAAACCGTCATAACTTAGCCCCATTAGGCTTGACCAGCAGATAAAGCCCTTTGCCATCGGATAGGGTAAATTCCTTTTCCTGCGGCTTAGCTTTATCTATTTTCGTGCTGTTTAGCGGTGTGATTGTGCGTGCCATATCGCTTCTTTCTAAGAGTTGAAAATTATTCTGAATAACTCTGACGGCAATTCAGACTTTTAAAAAATCAGGTATAGCTAAAACATCGGTAACACTTTTTTCTAACAGGTTTTGTGCGATTTTAGTTATATCGGTTTTGTTATACGGCTGTCAGTATAACTAAAACCCAAGGATTTTATAGGATTGGGTAGGAATGCTTAGGATATAAAAAAGCCCTTGAAGTCAATATTTTCAAGGGCTTTTAGGATTTGATAAGTTTGCTTTGGATTGTATTTTGGTGGAGCTGGGGGGATTTGAACCCCCGTCCGAAATTACTCCATCTTCAGCACTACACGTTTAGTCTAGTCTTTAGTTTCACTTACCTCCAGCGGACAGACACGCAAGAAATAAGCTAGTTTGATTCAATTTAGTGTTTCGATCCTCAAACGGCGGCGTCCACACGATCTCGTTTTGGGTGACTTATCGTTGCCCTCGTCTTACGAGCGGAAGCTGAGGCGATAAGGCTATGAGCAGGTTATTAAGCTGCTAAAGCGTATTGCTCGTCGTTTGCGACTATTTTTTTGCGGTTTGTTTACGAGGCCTACCGCACCTCGACGTGCACCTTGGACTTCGCTAATCCCGTCGAATCCAAAATCAGCCCCAAAAGTCTTGTAATTCTAATGGAAAGCGGTTGATTTTGCAAATCTGACCGCTTGGTAAATTAATTCGAGTAGTTAATCCTTTTTTATAAAGGGTCGTTATGGCTTTCACATACCAACAAAAGAGCCGGAAAAGTTCGCTACTTTTCTTAACGTCAAAAAATGATTTTTATTGTGGTGTTTCTCAGCTACGTCTGTGCCTATTTAGTGTGCAACAATTTTAAATTAATGTCGAAATCCATTATGGTTACCAATGGCTGGGAAAAAGCGGATTTCTCAGTCGGGAACTCTGTTTTTTTATTATCGTCCAATGCTTTCGTAAGAAATCTGAACCGGATCATTCTAACGCTGTTATAATGTATGGTTCATGAATAGCCAATGAGAAATGAGATGAGAAAATTTAACGAACACGAGATAGAAGATGCAGAAGTTATTGAGTCGGATGATGTAGCAGAGTTGGGGAACGAGCCAAGCGAAGCAATGCATCCCGCTTTAGTGCAAGGCGGTATGCCTGTTCCGCAAGGGAATCTCGACAGCTATATTCGTATGGCAAATCAATATCCTATTCTCAGTGCCGAGCAAGAAAAAGAGCTGGCTGAACGTTATTATTATGACGAAGATTTAGAAGCGGCAAAACAGCTGATTCTTTCGCATATGCGCTTCGTGATTCATATTGCGCGCGGTTATTTAGGTTACGGGCTGCCGCTTGCTGATTTAATTCAGGAGGGGAATATCGGTTTGATGAAAGCGGTAAAACGTTTTGACCCGAATGTCGGTGTGCGTTTAGTCTCTTTTGCAGTGCATTGGGTGAAAGCAGAAATTCACGAATACGTATTAAAAAACTGGCGTATCGTGAAAGTAGCGACCACCAAAGCGCAACGTAAGTTATTCTTTAATCTGCGTAAAAACAAAAATCGTCTTGCTTGGTTTAATGAAGACGAAATCAAAAAAGTGGCAGAGGATTTAGGCGTATCGGTTGAAGAAGTGCGAGAAATGGAGTCTCGTATGACCGGTCAAGACTTAGGTTTTGATTTGCCTGCCGGTGAAGATGATGATGAGGCTTATGCGCCTTCAATGTATATTGAAGACAATAGCTCGAACTTTGCCGATGAACTGGAAGATGAAGAGCATACGGGCGAAGCAACTGCTCAACTGGCTTATGCATTGGCGACACTGGATGAACGTAGCCAAGATATTATTAAAACCCGTTGGTTGGATGAAGACAAAGCCACTTTACAAGATCTAGCGGATAAATACGGTATTTCAGCCGAACGTGTACGCCAATTAGAAAATGCGGCACTGAAAAAAATCAAAGACGCAATTACTTTAGAGTAATGTGCTATACGTAGATAAGCGGTCTATTTAGTTAACCACTTTAGGCAATAAAAAGCGGTACGATTTGCAAAAAATCTTGCAAAAAGCACCGCTTGGACAAGGACAATCTTTATTTTTTCTTCGCGTATTTGAGTGAGTCAATCGATACTGCAAGCACGATAATGCCGCCTTTAATAATATATTGCCAGTATGGGTTTACACCGATATAGGTTAAACCGTAGTTGATTACGGTAAAGATAATTACCCCGGTAACCACACCAATAATCGTACCGACACCGCCAGCGAATGAAACACCGCCCACTACACAAGCCGCAATCGCATCCATTTCATACATAAAACCGAGGTTATTAGTTGCCGAACCGATACGACCTGCTTCTAACATACCGCCGAACGCATAGAACACGCCGGATAACATATAAATACCCATTAAGTTAAGCGGTACGTTTACCCCTGAAACACGTGCCGCTTCCGAGTTACCGCCAATTGCAAAAATGTTTTTACCGAAACGGGTTTTATTCCAAAGTGTCCACATAATTAAGGTAGCGATTACCGCATAAATTGTGATGTACGAGAGTTTAAAATCACCGAAGCGGAAGAAGCCTTGCGCAAAAGAGGAGAAACTATCGCTAAAACCGGCAATTGGGGAGCCACCTACCGCATCGTAATAAAGTGAGTTGATACCGTAAACGATGATCATCGTACCCATGGTGGCAATAAACGGCGTTACGTTGAGATAAGCAATAACAAAGCCGTTTAATAAGCCGATAACCGCACCGACGGCACACACGGCAAGAATCACAACCGGAATCGGAATTTCGGATAAATTGGGGAATACTCTGTTCATATTTTCCATTGATTGCATTAAGGTCGCAGTAATTACCGCTGCTAACCCCACTTGGCGACCGGCAGATAAGTCGGTACCTTGCGTGACAATCAAACCGGCAACCCCTAATGCGATAATTAAACGTACGGAAGATTGCGATAAAATGTTACTGAAGTTACGTAAACTTAAGAAACTTGGGTCTTACGCAATAATGACAATTAACAAAACTAGTAGCACAACATAAATCGCATTTTGCTTAAAAAAATCCATGGTGCGATTTTGTTTTAAAGCGGACATACATCACTCCTTGCTTTTATAAATATTTTGCAGCGAGCTGCAAGATTTCTTCTTGAGAGGTTTTGGCGGTTTCCACAATGCCCGCCACTTTCCCGTTACTCATGACTAAAATTCGGTCGGTGACCCCTAATAATTCCGGCATTTCAGATGAAATCATAATGATTCCCTTATCTTTATTGACTAAATCGAGAATTAATTGGTAAATCTCAAATTTCGCACCGATATCAATGCCTCGGGCCGGTTCGTCCAACATTAAAATTTCCGGTTGGGTTAACAGCCAACGGCCGATAATCACTTTTTGTTGGTTACCGCCGGAAAGTGAGCCGATACTGGTTTGATGAGATGGTGTTTTAACGTTCATCGCATCAATCACCTATTGGGTATCACTGTTCATTTTTTTATTGCTGAGTAAACCTAATTTACCTAAGTAAGATTTCATATTTGAAATCAATGAGTTAAATTCGATACTGAGATTCGCATAAATCCCGGTTGAACGACGTTCTTCGGTCACCAACGCAAAACCGTTATTAATCGCTTCAAACGCATTACGGTTGTTTACCTGTTTACTGTTTAAAGTAATAGTACCGCCTGCTTTTTCACGCACACCGAAAATGGTTTCCACAATATCGGTACGTTTTGCACCGACTAAACCGGCGATCCCCAACACTTCTCCTTTACGCAATTCAAAGATAACATCTTGAATGGACGGTTGGTTTTTAGCGGTTAAATGTTCTACCACAAGTACGGTTTCTTTCGGTGTATTAGTTTTTTCCGGGAAACGTTGGGTCAGTTCACGACCTACCATCATTGCAACGATTTGTTCCATTGAGGTATCTTTAATCGCAACCGTATTTACCCATTTACCGTCACGCAAGATAGTAATTTCGTCACAAATTTTGAAGATTTCATCCATTTTGTGCGAAATATAAATAATGTCGCAGCCACGATCTTTTAATTTCTGAATGATTTTAAATAAATGTTCGACTTCTTTTTCAGAAAGAGAAGAAGTCGGCTCATCCATAATCACAATTTTGGCGTTGTACGAGAAGGCTTTAGCAATTTCAATCATCTGCATTTGTGATACGGATAATTTCGCCACTTTATCACGCGGATCGACATCGACATCAATATCCAATTCACCAAAAATTACTTTGGTATTACGGTACATTTTATCGTGATCGACAAACGGCCCTTTTAGTGGATAACGCCCAAGCCAAAGGTTATCCATGACGCTTACTTGTTTTACCAGATTTAGTTCTTGGTGAACCATCGAAATCCCGTTTTCAAGCGCCTCTTTTGAGGTTTTAAAATTTACCGATTTGCCTAAAAATAAAATTTCGCCTTCATTTTTTGTATAAATCCCGAATACACATTTGAGCAAGGTGGATTTACCCACCCCGTTTTCGCCCATTAAGGTGTGTACGCTATGGGATTTTACGGTTAAGTTAGCTTTATCCAACGCTTTTACGCTGGGAAAAGACTTACTAACATTTGTCATTGTGAGCAGTACTTCACTTTTCATATCTCACTCCCTAAAAAATAGGCACGAGTGATCCACCCGTGCCTAAACAACTTCACTTATTTTAAAAACTTATCTAGATTATCTTTATCTACGCCAACATAAGGAATACGTACGACACGTTCCTCAATTTTCCAGCTGGAGCCTTCATGCTGCTTTACCTTCTGCAAGATTTGCCGCTAATTGCACTACGGCTTTGCCTTGACCGGCAGCATCGTTAAGTACCGTACCAGCTAGTTCGCCTTTTTTGATTAATTGTAAGGCTTCAGGTAATGCGTCCACACCGAAGATCGGTAATTTACGACCGTGCGCTTTAGTCGCTTCTAATGCGCCTAACGCCATACCGTCGTTATTCGAGATAATCACTTCAATATCTTTCGCTTTACCTCTTGATAACCAAGCGTCCACTTTATCTTTTGCTTGTGCCGCATCCATAAAGATCTGTTCGCTTTGGATACCCTGTGCCGCTAAACCTTCCACCACGTATTTAGTACGTGCTTCCGCATCAGGGTGACCCGGTTCACCCTTTAATAGCGCATATTGCACTTTACCGTCTTTGTTTAAATCTAATGCCGGATTCGCTTTCTATTGTTTTGCAATTAAGTAACCTTGGATTAAACCGGATTCTTTCGGATCAGTACCTACATAGTAAGCTTTATCATAGCTTGCTACGGCTTTTGCACCCGGGTCTTTATTGAAGAACACGATCTGTAAATCTTCGCTTTTCGCTTTGTCGATAATGGTTTTGACGCTGAAGGGTCAACCAAGTTGATCGCTAATGCTTTTACGCCTTTAGACAGTAACACGTCCACTTGGTCATTTTGAATGGATTGGGTATTTTATGAGTCATTCATTAATAACTTCACATCTTTTAATTGATGCGCTTCTTTATCGATTGCTTTACGCATTAACGCCATAAAGTTATCGTCATATTTATAGATAGTCACACCGAGACGTGTTTCAGCTTGTGCGGTGCTAATGCCTGCGCCTAATGCAATTGCTAATGCTAAGGTGCTTAATACGGTTTTTTCATAGAGTTACCCTCTGGTATAAAATTATTATGATGAGCTACGGTTAAAGTAGTTGGGCGAAGCATACAACATCTCAGAAAAAAAATACTGTGATCATCTTCACAAATCCAAAAGAATGAAGTAAATAACTTAAATCCATAAGGTGTTTGTGGAATTTTACTTCGTTTATAGTATCAATATAGAGCCTAATCTTTTTATTACCTATAATAGCGGCGTAAGTGAGGAGAAAATAATGAAAGTGGGATTAGTGTTGGAAGGCGGCGCTATGCGAGGGATGTTTACCGCCGGCGTATTAGATGTGTTTTTGGATGAACAACTCGAATTACAAACCGTTCCATTAAGTCGTTTGGAAAAAATCCTGCAAAATTACAACAAATGTATGACCTTGGTGTTACGGAGCAATCAATTGCCGCTTTACGTGAGTCTTTGGCGGCTTAGTCCCGTAAGCTTTTAAGGACAAGCGGTCGAATTTGGCAAAACTTTTGCAAATTTTTATCGAAATTCGACCGCTTATTTAAGCCGAAGGTTATTCGGCTAATTCGGTTTGCTCATGCGCCATCAGCGCTTGCCCGACAGAATCTAATAATGACAAATAACGCTCGTAATGTTTGAGGATATCGGCAATTAATTCATCTCCCTCCATATACTGCACGTCATAGCCAGCACGTCCGTCAAAGAAATAGGTGATCGGCTCATAGGTCAGGCTATTTTGGATATGCGGTAAATTTTCATCATTAATTAACTGTTCCGAAACTTCGCGGCTGACGGATTTGATACCGTACATAAAATCACGCATAGATTCTTTATGAATGACTAATTCCACCGCCGGTTCGTTTTGTTCGAAATAAGTGTTTACATCAACACTTAATCCGTATTCGGCAATCAATTCTCGACGTAAGGTACGCATTGCCGGCAGCGCCGTTTTTTTCAAGAATTGATTCACATCTTTTTCTTCTGTTTGATTAAGCATTTGGCTGAGGTAGTCTCGCCATTTATCGCCAGTCCAAAGGACGGAAGTCGGAGTGAGTTTCACCTCAAAATATTTTTTATCCGCACTTAGCCCAAGCCACAAACTCACGCACATGATTGCCATTAAAATGGAGAACGGCAAGGCGGTAATTAATGTCATGGTTTGTAAGTTGGCTAAGCCGCCGGTGGCAAGTAACGTAATTGCCACAGCTGACATTAATACGCCCCACATCACAGCTTGCCAACGAGGCGAGCTTAAGCTTTTATCACGTGAAGCAATGTTGTTCAGGACATAAATACCGGAATCGGCAGAGGTGATAAAGAACAGGGCAATGCTAAATAACACAACCAATCCGGTTAGTGTAGAAAGCGGTAGATTATCTAAAAATTTAAACAATAAGGTTTCTGGTGTTGAGACAAACTGTGCCAATGTGCTTTGCGCTTGGTTTAAATCAAGCCAAATTACACTATTACCGAATACGGTAAACCACAGTATACTGAATAGGCTTGGTAAAGCTAATACGCCAAAGACAAATTCACGAATCGTACGCCCACGCGAAATCCGGGCGATAAATAAACCGACAAACGGTGCCCAAGAACACCACCACGCCCAATACAAAATCGTCCAGCCGTTAAACCATTCTGTATTTTGTTGTTCATACGCATAAGTTTTAAAGCTAAGTTGTACTAAATTGGTGAGATATGTACCAATATTATCGTTAAATGCGGCTAATAGGTAGAGTGTCGGGCCGGCAATCAATACGAAAATTAATAAACAAATCGCTAATATTAAATTGGTTTCGCTTAAAATTTTCACCCCTTTGCCCACGCCGGAAATAGCAGAAAAAATAGCCATCGCCATCACGACAACAATTACGCTAATTTGTAAGCCGAAGCTATTTTCGGCAATCCAGCCCATTTCTACTAGACCGGCACCTAACTGCGCTGAGCCGAAACCGAGAGTAGTAATAATACCGAATAAGGTGGCAATTAATGCCATAATGTCGATAACGTCCCCGATCTTGCTATTAATGTGATCTTTTAATAACGGATAAAAACAAGAACGTAAAGCGAGTGGCAGCTTATAGCGGAAGCCGAAGTAAGCGAGAGCCAGCGCAATCACTCCGTAAATTGCCCAAGCATGCATTCCCCAGTGAAAAACTGTATGGAGTAAGGCTTGTTGTGTTCTCTGCTCACTTGTTCCGCTGGAGATAGAAGATAAATAATGAGAAAGCGGTTCGGCAACCCCAAAGAACATCAATCCCACCCCCATACCTGCGGCAAATAACATGGCTATCCAAGACATAAAGCCGAATTCTGGTTCTTCTTCATTGGTACCAAGTTTAATATTACCTAAGCTACTCACTGATAAAATCAGCAAGAAAAATAAGAAGATGGAACACATTAAAATATAGAACCAGCTGAAACTAGCAAAAATACCCGCTTTAGCGGCATTTAAGGCAGCTTGTGTTCCGTTGGGAAAAATTAAAATCGCTGCGACAAGTAAAATAACAATTAATAACGTAATGCCTGTCACAAACGGATTAAATGAAGATTTGTCACGAACAAACGTGGCTAAGTTCATAATTACTCCTTGGTTGACATGAAGATAATTTAAATTAAAAAAGTGTAATCTAATGATTAAATTGAACGCCCGAAGCGGACGAATGAAAAGGCAGAAACCTTATTTTGACGAGCAGGAAAGCTCTGATTAAAAAAAACACTACTTGAATGTTATCACAAAATAACTAATTTGAAAAATTAGCGTGTTTTACCGAATTTTTAACTTTTTAATTCTTATCAAAGATTTATATATTTATGTTATATTTACTCCTGTTTTTTGTCTCTGATTTTGGAGGTTTTATGGCAGTAGAAGGTGCAAGTCAATTAACAAGTGTAGTAGCTTTATTGGGAGCGGCAATTATTGCGGTACCTATTTTTAAACGTATCGGTTTAGGCTCTGTATTAGGGTATTTAGCGGGATGATTGGCGATTGGCCCGTTCGGTTTGGGATTATTTACCGATCCGCATACTATTTTGCATGTTGCCGAACTCGGTGTGGTAATGTTTTTGTTTTTAGGTGGGCATGGAAATGCAACCTGCGCATTTATGGGGCTTACGAAAATATATTTTCGGCTTAGGTAGTTTTCAGGTTATCGGGGCAGCGATTGCGCTCACCGGCTTAGTAATGGCATTCGGTTATTCGTGGCAAGTGGCGTTTGTGAGTGCGGCTGGTTTCGTATTGACTTCAACTGCAATCGTTATGCAAGTATTAAGCGAACGAGGCGAAATGACCTCTATTCGCGGTCGTAAAATGGTTTCCATTCTGTGATTCGAAGATATGCTGATTGTGCCACTACTTGCTGTCGTTGCCTTTTTATCACCGATGCATTCGGCAGAAACAACCAGTACGCCGATTTGGCAAAAAATTGCTATTGCCGTGTTTGCAATGGTGTTCTTATTTATTATCGGAACTAAAGTGCTAAACCCATTCTTTAAAATGTTGGCTCGCACCAAAATTCGAGAAATGATGACCACAGTAGCACTCTTCGTAGTACTTGGTTCTGCACTATTAATGGAAGTAAGCGGACTTTCTGCGGCAATGGGCGCATTTGCTGCCGGCGTATTGTTTTCCACGTCCAGTTTCCGCCACCAATTAGAGGTGGATATCGATCCGTTCAAAGGCTTATTACTCGGCTTATTTTTCCTTGTGGTCGGAATGTCGCTCGACTTAAATGTAGTGTGGGATAACTTGGGGCTGATTTTATCCGGTGTGGTATTAATGATGTTGATTAAAGGCGGTGTGATTTTCTTAGTCGCTCGCCTTTTGGGTAGTAATAATTTAGACGCACACGACCTAGCGGTTGTAATGGCACAAGGCGGTGAATTTGCATTTGTGTTATTTGCTGCGGCACATGCACAGAAGGTTATTGATGATACCGTACATGCTAATATGACGGCAATTGTGGTGTTATCGATGGTTTTCACGCCATTAATGATTATTGCGAGTCAGAAATTTATCGTGCCTCGTTTGCAAAAAATTGACGAAATTAAACCGCATGATCATATTGAAGAGCATAATCCGATTATTTTGGTGGGCTTAGGTCGTGTTGGACAAGTAGTAAATCATTTATTACAAATGACAGGCTATCACCCAACGATTATTGAGTTGGATCCGAAATTAATCGCTGGTATGAAAAAACGCGGAGTAAAAAGTTACTATGGTAATGGCGCTCATCCGGACTTACTCAAAGCAGTGGGTATTCAAACCGCACAAATGTTGATTGTGACGATTGATAACCCGAAACAAACGTTAGACATCGTCAAATACGCACGTAGCGTGAATCCGCATATCAAAATTATTGCTCGTGCTTATGACCGTTATCACGTTTACGAGCTGGTACAATCCGGTGCGGATATTGAAGTGCGCGAAACCTTTGACGGCGCATTACGTACCGGTAAACAAGCGCTCCGAGAACTCGGGCTGGATGCAGATAAAGTGCATGAAATCGGTAATATGTACTTCGGCAAAGATCGCCATAGTGTGAAGCTTATGTCAGAAGTGTATGACCCGAAAATCGAGCGTTTCAAAAACGAAGAAATGTATTGTACGCTCTCGAACAAGACCAAGAAATAATGGCGGAAATTCAGAAGATTTTGGCGAGAGAGTAATATTTACAAGCGGTTAAATTTTGCAAAAAATTTGCGAATTTTGACCGCTTGTTTGCTGTTTATTGGTTCAATAAGGCTAAATATTTGCGCAGACTTTCCTGTTTGGTATAGCTAAATTCTTGTATCGCCAACGTTTCCAGTTCCGCATAATGCTTTTTCAGCACATTCCCTGCAGAACGCAGTATCTCGCCACGAGTGATACGCTGTGCCATGCCGGCAAACACTCGCTCAGTTAAAAAATCAAAATCGGCGTAGTGAGATAACGCTCGGTTCTGTGCCAACCAATTAAACAGCGAAAAGAAGCCTTGTGGGAAAATTGGTTGATATTGAATAATGTTATCCAAAATGTCGGTTTCAACTTGTGCCAGTTCTTGCTCAAACAAGCGGTTAAAATTTTTCGTAATGAAATGGTCAATCACAATATCCGACACAATGCCTTTAAATCGCCCTAATTCTTTGGCAAGTAACGGATTGAGGAAGTTTTCTCGCCGATCCGTTGTACTGTCGATCAAACGGTGTAATCTAACACCGTTTTGAATATGACTTGCTACCGCCAAATTCTCAACTCGCCCCTTATAAAAATCGCCGGCAAAATTACCAAATAAGGTACAGCTATTCGGCATTATTTTGTCTAATTCAAAGGAAATCATACTGTGAGCAAGAAAGTTCATGGTGGTTTGTTAAAGGTTGTTGATTGTGGGTGAATGATAGCTTAGTTGGCAGAATAAAGAAATTAGACGAAGAGAGATACAAAACCGCACTGGAGAAAGTGCGGTTGTTTTTTGGGAAATATTTTATGTAGCAATGGCACAAATCTATCGTAGGGGTGGGTTCTGCTCCCGCCCGAATTTGGATTACGCCTTCAACGATTGCATATCAATCACGAAGCGATATTTCACGTCGGATGTGAGCATTCGTTCGTAGGCGTGGTTGATGTCTTGAATGCTGATCATTTCCACGTCCGGTACGATGTTGTGCTCGCCGCAGAAATCTAACATTTCTTGGGTTTCTTTAATACCGCCAATCATTGAACCTGCGATTGAACGTCTGCCCAGTACGACAGGATAAGTAGCAAAACCCCAGTCATTGCGAGCTTGATGTCAATCTGAGTGGCATACGCGCCGCAGTAAAGAATATCGATTTCTACATCGTCCGCACGTACGTCACGGCGTTCGAAAGTGTGTGGAACGAGAGGGGATTTCGGATCTAAGGCAGCAAAACCTTTTACTTTGAATGTCATAGTGTGTTCCTCATAAGTTTATTGAAAATAGTTATAGCGTAATAGGTAGGGACACAATGTTTCGTATCCCATTTCAGCATCGCTAAAAAGATAAGCGGTGTAAAAATTAGCTTTTTTACACCGCTTGTGATTATTTAATCCAGCTTACAATTTCACTGATTGGTTTACGTGATTTTGGTGTGATGTCACCGGCACGATAACCGAAAGTTGCCATTACAGAAACGCCGTATTCATTCGGATCGAATGCACCGGCTTCAGCAAGAATTTGGTTAACCGCATCATAGTTGAAACCTTCGATTGGGCAGCTATCAATACCAATCATCGCCGCACCGCTCATCATATTACCTAATGCGATGTAGGTTTGTTTTGAACACCAGTCGAATAATGCACGCTCATCACCCGCGATTTTGATGTCTTGCTCGTGGAATTGTTTATATAATGCTAAAGTTTTTTCCATTTCTTCAGCCGTTAAACCACGTTGCTCAAGCGCTTTTTTGAAGTATTCGCTGTCGTGGCTTGCGTTTTTCTTAGCAAGTAACACCACTAAATGGCTTGCTGTGTCCATTTGTGCCGCCATACCCCATGCAACCGGTTTTAATTTGTTACGTAATTCTTGGTTTTGAGTCACTACAAATTTCCACGGCTCAGAGCCGACAGAACTTGGTGAAAGACGCGCTAATTCTAAAATATATGTAAAATCTTCATCGCTGATTTTTTTAGAAGCGTCATATTTACGTGTTGCACGACGGTATTTGAAAGCTTCTAACACATTTTCTTTTTGAATATTAAACATAAAACTTCCTTCTAATAAGTTTTGTGATAGCGATAACTTTATCGTTATCATAATCGATAAATCGTTCAGATCCTAATCACCTCTAGATATAAAATCCAATCATTATTTGTTATATGCAATATAAATAATGTTGATATAAGAACTGGAGCGATTGAGAAGGAAAGCAAAAAAGTAAGCGGTTTAATTTCACTCAATTTTTGCAAATGTAAGTGAAATTAAACCGCTTGGTTAACGAGAAAATTTTATTCTTATAGACGGTAAATTACGGATTTACCGGTAGGCAGCGACACTGCTAAATGGATTTTGCCACCGATTGCATCAATGTAACGCTGAATGGAGGATAACTTGATATCATTACCTCGTTTTTCCAGTGCTACGACAGACGGTTGGCTTATATTGAGTTTGTGGGCGAGTTCTTGTTGAGTAATGTGCAGTTCTTCACGCAAATGGCTCAATTTGAGCTCGACATTCACTTCCGCTAAGGTTTGGCGGAGCTTAAGTTTTTTATCTTCGGGAGAACGTTGTTCAAGTACTACATCCAGATTTGTTTCTTTCATTTTGGACCTCGTTATTATGCTGCGACCAATCCATGGATGGCAAATTGTTTATGTAAAGCATAACCATAGCGAATAATTGTTGATATTGCATTTCGCAATCATTGCTTTTTCGATCTAGGTCGCAGCGATATGAGAATGTACTTGATTTTTCAGAAAAGTCAAGTTTTGTAATCTAAAGTCAAAAAGAATTCTGTTGAATATCCACTAAATTGCTAATTTTAGCACGTGAAATGGGCTTAGCGCTTGAGTTTGAAGACATTGAAGTGGAAGGCGTGTTGCCAAAAGATTTCTCTGACGGAATGAATAAAGAGGAATTTTTGTAAGTGTTGCCAGAGCTTGATGCAGAGTTCAATAAACGTATTGAAGCCGCAAAAGCGGAAGGTAAAGTGCTACGCTATGTTGGCTCAATTGTAAACGGAAAATGTCGTGTCGCGATTGAAGCGGTCGATTCTGAGCACCCACTTTACAAAGTGAAAAATGGTGAAAACGCACTTGCCTTCTTCACTCGCTATTACAGCCCAATTCCACTCTTATTGCGTGGTTACGGTGCGGGCAATAGCGTAACGGCTGCGGGTATCTTCGCGGATATTTTACGTACCTTACATGGAGGAGCACAATAATGACAACATTACGCATTTATGCACCCGCTTCGAGTGCAAATTGAAGATTGTGATCAGCCATTTGAGCTTGAAAGTGTCGGTTATTTTGTTCGCAAATTACCAAAAGAGCCGCAAAAAAACATCGTTTATCAAGCCTATGTGCTTTTCAGTGAACGCTTTAAATTACGTGGCGGCAAGATCAAAAACTTACGCTTAACGCTCGAAAAGAATATGCCAATTGGTTCAGGCTTAGGCTCTAGTGCTTGCTCAATTGTGGCGGCATTAGTTGCACTCAATAAATTCCACGATGAGCCATTTTCAAAAATGGAATTGTTGGAAATGATGGGGGAATTAGAGGGGCGTATTTCAGGATCAATCCATTACGACAACGTAGCACCGTGCTATTTAGGTGGCTTACAAAATCGCTCGGTAATATCTGCCAGCCGTTACCTTTCTTCGATGAATGGTATTGGGTACTTGCTTACCCTGGCATTGAGGTTTCAACCGCAGAGGCTCGTGCAATTTTACCGAAAAATTACACTCGCCAAGATATGATCCAACAGGCTCGCTATTTAGGCTCATTCGTCCACGCTTGCCATACGAATCAAGATGTATTGGCATCAGTGATGATGAAAGATTTAATTGCCGAACCGTACCGTGAAAACTTACTGCCGAACTTCCCAACTGTTCGCCAAGGTTGTAAAGATCTTGGGGCATTAGCTGTCGGTATTTCTAGTTCAGGCCCAACCATGTTTGCGATTGCACCCGATTTGGAACACGCTCAAAAATTGGAAGCCTACTTAGAAAAAGAATACCTCCAAAACAACGAAGGATTTATTCATATCTGTAAAGTGGATAATTTAGGTGCGAGAGTGCTGAAATAAGTTTTACAACAATAACTCTAATTAAAACCACACCAAAATAAATAAAGGCGGTCTATCCCGCCTTTATTTCCAAAGTTACTAAAATTTATAATTCAAACTCATAATAAAAGTTCTTCCACGTGCAAAGTTATAAAGTACGGTTTTATCTGAACCACCGTTACAAGCAGATGGATCTTTTGCACATTCGATAGAATTATTTAAACTTGAGTAATAACGTTGCGAAGCTGCATCATTTCCGGCATCTAACGGATCAACATAACGTTTATCTAATAGATTTTGTACTTCCGCTTTAATAATCAAATCTTTGATTGGTTCATAGCTGACGTGTAAATCTAAAATAATCGGTTGTTTTTCAATCTCTTCCGTTTTCTTAACGGCATAGTAAGTTCTAGCACCCGCAGCATTTTTTTCAAAGTGAGATCCATTGATATATTCTTCTTCAATTGTCGCACGTTTACTTTTTCCATAATAACGAGCTGCCAGACCTAAGGTTAATTTTTGATCAAACCAACGTGTGCCAAGCTCTAATCTGCCGTAGTCTTTCGGTAGCATTGAAACACGAGATAAGCCATAACCTTGTTTCAAAATGTCTTCTTTTGAAGCATTATTCGGACGTGGGCTGGCATCGGCATAATTGGTTGGCTGATTAGTACGTTGATAAGCGTAAGATACATTCGCAAAAAAACGTCCCATATCATAATTTAACTCTAACTCAGCACCACTTTTTTTCACGATAGGTTGATAATTTTGATGTGCGATAGTAAAGCGAAAACCATTACTGTTTGCCCACGTAGGTACAACGCCATCTCGCCACCAAACACCATAAACATTATGGATATAGTTTTTAATAAAGCTACGATAACCTACTAATTTTACGCCTAATACATCGTCTTGAGTGAATAGACCTTTTTTATAAGTATTAAAGCCTAGTTGATAGGTGTCAGATTGTTCAGGTTTTAATGCGGTATTCACCCCCGCATCAGACACTTGAGAGAAAAACATCTCTTGAATATTAGGCATTCTGTGTGTGCGTGAATAAGTAAAAAATGGCATAAAATAATCACTTAGTTCTGCACTTAATGTAGCAGAATGATTGAATGCCTTTTTATGCCCTGATTTATGCAAAATCGGTTCATTAATTTTATCTGCTGTATTTTCATATCCAACATATTCACCATTAAAGGCATAATGGGTAAAATTCACGCTGTAATCTAAATGATAAATGCCTTTAGAAAGTGCGGTATCAAAATACACCGTTTTAAATTTCTGCTTACCTGAGGGTTGTAAAATCACTGAACGTTGTGGCAGTAAATTACGACTACCTTTAAATCGTCCTAAATTACTGTAGTTACCTTGATCATGTGAAGCATCATCATAAAACAAACTTAATTCTTCTGGAAAACGGTTTTTACTGTATTCATTAGTAAAATAGTTAAACCCTAATGTAGTTTTTAAATCGATTTCTTTTGGCAATAAGAAGGTATAGCTGTTATTTATATCAACAATATTTGCGACATTTTTGGTAATAAGTTTGTCTGCCACTTGCCAGCCAGCAAAAAAGCCACCCTTAGGATAAATGGTTTTGCCAATGTTATGTGCTGCCATTAAATTAAGATCAAGATAGTTATGATCATTAAAGTTATAATTGAATTGGTAATTACGGTTTTCTATTTTACGTGAGCCAATTTTATTATCTAATGTGCGTAATTGTGCTCCTAGCGTATGGTGATCATCGCCATATTCAAATTTTAACAAATGGCTACGAGAACGAGATTGCAAACTGCCTGGCTCAATTGGTGCAACGCTATATTGATCTTTATTATCTTCAAATGATTTGTCAGTTTTTTCAATTCCATCATCACCTGTTTGGAGCTCTGTAATATCCTCAGGTTTTTTTCCATCTTTTAATAATTTTTCTAGAATTTTTCTTCTAGTCTCTGCAGCAGGTCCAATACGATACCAATTACAATTAATGCCATTTATCGTTTGATCTGCTAACTCAGGAGTTGGCTTGTTACAAGACCAAATGTTCTTCTTTAGATCAGGAGTCCATTGTCCAGCATCATTTAAAACATAACCTGCATTACGAAAATAAGCTTCTTTTTCTTTCGCGAGAATATCCTGCCCTAATGATGCTAATCGTTCTCCGCCACCAATACGATAATCTTGTGAAACTTCACGTTGGCTATAACCATATACCACGCCTACATAGCCACCATTATCAAGCCATTTTCTGCCTGCAGCCGTCGTCATAAAATTGGATTTAGTGGCATTGCTCCCTGTCATTCCTTTCAGAATAATACCAAATGGTTTGTCATCGGTAATAACATCATTAACGCCCAATGTTCTAAAATTAGCACTGCCTGCTAACGCATTTATACCGCTTGCTCCCGAAAAGTTACTTTTATTAACATCTACACCTGCAATAAAATTAGGATCGATTGCCGCACCAAATTGAGAACTTCCGCCTGATTGACCAGAGTCTAAGGCTGTAGAATAGAAAGTCTGTGTTACACCATCAACCATCGTATTGACACGACCTAATCCATTTTCGCCACGAATATTTACAGAAACGACACCCGAACCTTTATCTTGCTGAGTAAATGCCCCAGGAATGCTCCGAATCACTTGGTCAATGGTTTGTGTTTCCTTAAAGACATTTTCACGCGTACTTTTGGCTTTGGCTTCAGTGAAGGGCTTCTTATCGTTACTCACTTCGCTAGACTTTACCTGGATTTCATCTAGTACTAAATCTGCATAAGCAAATTGAGCTACCCCCAGTAATGATAATGTAATGATGTTGAGCGAAAACTTTTTGCTCATGCTTGTCTCCTTCTATTTTTTATGGTTTTTTAATGAAAATGGTTTGCATTTTCTATCTAAAAACCACTATATTCAAATGGTTTTTACCTATCAATAGAAAATAAATTGCTAAATAAATGAAAGAGACAGAAAAATGGTAAATAAAAAAGCGGATAAAGTTAAATCCATTACTTTATCCGCGTTATTTACTAGGTAATTGTGTGGGCAAAATATTGTAAAAAGAGGTGTGAGAGGTTTTGTGAATAGAGAAGATCCAAAATATCGCCTAATTCATCAGTTACTTTAAATAAACCGATTAAACGCTCTCGAACATTGGTTGCATTTAAATCAGTAAAGGTGGCAACAGAGCGCTCGTGCATATGTTTAATCAGCACATCTTCTTTTGATTTAAAGTTGCGATAAAACGAAATGCGACTGACGCCTGCTAAATTAGTTAGTTCGGTAATGCGGATAGTGTAGAAATTTTTCTTTTGCATTAAACGTAATAGTGCTTCAGTGATACTTTCCTTCACTACGCAATTCACGGTTTTTTTCATATGATTATCAGTTCCTTATCTTGCCTGTGTTAGAGGCAAATCAAAAGATGAAGTTCTCAGCTTTACAAAAAAATGCCCCTAATTGCACATGGATAGTACAAAAACGAAAAGTTCAAAAATTTTTTAGTGCTGTTACAAATCTATCTTATTGTTTCAGTTGGCTTTTCTAGGCTTGACGAGCTTAAGACCAATATTGAAAATATGCCTCACAAATTGATTCGCTATGCTTATTATTTTTATTTTTTACAGATTTAGAATCGAAAAATTCGAGGTAATTTATGAAATCAGTAATGATCAAAGGCTTAATGATCGCCTTATTATCAACATCGGTAACCGCACATGCGTTAAGTCGTTCACAACATGATACTGCTGTGGGGGCAGTGCTAGGTGGTGTTGCCGGTGCAGTGGCGGGGCAAGATATCACTTCAACAGTTGCTGGTGCAGCGCTAGGCGGTGTGGTTGGAAGCCAATGGAATGCGCATAAAATCGAAAGAGAACGTGATGAGCGCTATCGTTCAGAGCGATATCATGAAAGACGAGCGCATGCACACCGTTATAAAAAGCATCATAAACATAAAGTAGGTCATCGAGACTACGGTCACCATCGTGGACATTATAAAAAACATCGCCGTCATCATGATGATGATTAAGCAAGCCGATAAGCGGTCAAATTTGCAAAATTTTCTGCGAATTTGACCGCTTGTTTTATTGAGTTGAACGTTTAAGCTACCAAACACGTAGATGATCGTAACTAAGATTAAAAAAGAATGCGTACACGATCACAAAAAGCGTCATACCGATATCCATAATAAACGCCGTCCACCAATCGACATCGAGCATATACGCCACCAACGGGATGGTGAAGAGCAGTAAACCACCTTCAAAAGCTAAGGTGTGGAAAATACGTAATCTAACTGTGCGAGTTTCTTGAGGGGCAGTAAAGATACGATCGAAAACCGTGTTAAATAGCATATTCCACAACATCGCCACTATTGAGATGGAGACAATCGTACCGGTCAGTAAATCGGTATGATGCGAAGTAAACAGGCTCATACCGATAACGGTAAACAAAATGGCGAAGAGTTCAAATAAAACAGCGTGAAAGATTCGTTCTAAACGACTCATTGGCATAGTCGCTTTCCAAAAAAATAAGCGGTCGTTTTTAGCAAAAACAACCGCTTGTAATAGGGTAAATTAACGCTCGATTTTAGAACGAATCAACTCGATTAAATCGCTCATTTCTTGCGTTGGGGCAGGAGCTTGGTGCATAAACCAACGGAATAATTCCGGATCGGTATATTTGAGCATTGCTACAAAAGTTTGCTGCTGTGTTTCGCTTAAATCATCAAAATGCGCTTTGTAAAAAGGCATAATCATTTTGTCTAATTCGCGCATACCACGGCGGCATTCCCACTCAATTCTAAAACGATTTAATTCAGCCATTATTTCACCTCATGAATACGTAGTTCTTTCGGCACTTCAAATACCATATTTTCTTCACAACCTTCTAAGTTGCTCACACCGGTTACACCTAAGGTTTTTAAGTGTTCCACCACCGATTGTACTAAAACTTCCGGTGCTGATGCGCCGGCGGTAATGCCGATAGTTTCCACACCATTTAACCAGCTTGGATCAATATCTTGTGGGCCGTCAATCAATTTAGATGGCACACCCATACGTGAAGCCAGTTCGGCTAAACGATTTGAGTTTGAAGAATTTTTAGAGCCGACCACTAATACCAGTTGTGACTGTTTCGCCAATTCTCGTACCGCTTGTTGGCGATTGGTTGTCGCATAACAAATATCGTTTTTGCGCGGACCTTGAATTGCCGGATATTTCTCTTTTAACGCTTCAATCACATCGCTGGTGTCGTCAATCGAAAGCGTGGTTTGCGTCATAAAAGTCAGCTCGTCTTGGTTGCTAACTGGCAGTCTGGCAATATCTTCAACCGATTCCACCAAGAAAATACCAGCGTCTTGGTTATCATATTGTCCCATCGTGCCGATCACCTCCGGATGACCTTCATGTCCGATTAAAATCGCTTTAGTGCCTTTTTTGCTGGCACGTGCCACTTGCATATGTACTTTAGTTACTAACGGGCAAGTTGCGTCAAATACTTTTAAGCCGCGGCATTTCGCTTCTTGGCGAACCGCTTGTGAGACACCGTGTGCCGAGAAAATCACAATCGCATCGTCCGGCACTTCGTCCAATTCTTCGACAAACACTGCACCTTTGGCTTTTAAACCGTCCACCACAAAGCGGTTGTGTACCACTTCGTGACGTACATAAATCGGTGCGCCGTGAATTTCGAGAGCGAGTTCTACAATCGAAATTGCTCGATCTACACCGGCACAGAAACCTCTTGGGTTTGCTAATAAAATATTCATTTAATCACTCTTTTTCTTTTTGTCGAGGAATGCTTCCAAGATGAGCAATCCCGCACTCACTACAATGGCAATGTCCGCCACATTAAACACGGGATAATGATAGATATCCCAATAAAAATCAAAGAAATCAACCACATAACCATTATAAGCACGGTCAATTGCATTACCGATTGCGCCGCCGATAATCAGGGCATACGCAGAATTTTCCAATTTTTTGACCGCTTGATTACGCCACAGCATTACGATTAAACCCAGTGAAATAACAATGGCTAATCCTAAGAAGAAATATTTCTGCCAACCGCCGTGATCAGCTAAAAAGCTGAATGCCGCACCGTAGTTGCGTACGTAGGTTAAATTGAAAATCGGTAGTACGTTTACGCTTTCATATAGCTCAAAGCGTTGTACCACAATGTATTTGGTCCATAGATCAATAATAATAGTCGCTAAACTTAGCCACAACCATTTGATTCCGGTTTGTTTCATAGTTTTCCTATTTGAATGTGAATAGTATGTCTAGTTGGTTATTGCCCCTCTCACAGGGGGATAATATTGCTAAAAACGGTTAAAGGGCGTCTTCGTTTTCTTCACCGGTACGGATACGAATCACTCGCTCGATATCATAGATAAAGATTTTGCCATCACCGATCTTACCTGTCTGTGCGGTGTCGATAATCGCTTCGATACAAGCATCCACTTGATCATCCGCTACCACGATTTCCAATTGAATTTTCGGTAAAAAATCAATCGCATATTCCGCACCGCGATAAAGCTCGGTATGGCCTTTTTGACGACCAAATCCTTTCGCTTCGGTAACAGTCATACCGGTAATTCCCGCATCGGTTAATGCTTCTCGCACATCATCCAGTTTGAATGGTTTAATAATTGCTTCGATTTTTTTCATAATAAGTTCCTATTTTAAATCACCACGGAAAACGCAGATTACTCGGAATGTAAAATTCTCAGTAAATTTAACCGCTTGTTTAGTTCTCAGAGTTACCAATATGTTCCGTGGTTTTAAAGATTATCTTCTCGCTGATTTCGGACGGAAACTTTCGCAGATTTCAGGGTGAGTGTCTATATAAATTTCGCTCAATAATTGCAGACAGTACGGCACGGCACTAAAAATGCCTCGTACTAGCGTGTTACCTTGTACGTCTTTAACTCCTTCTAGCGTCTCTTTAATCGCTTTCGGCTGCCCCGGTAAATTTAAAATCAGCGAGTCGTGACGAATAACACCAACTTGGCGAGAAAGAATTGCGGTTGGTACAAAATGTAGGCTCACTTGACGCATTTGCTCGCCAAAGCCCGGCATTTCACGATGTGCCACCGCAAGGGTCGCATCCGGCGTAACATCTCGTTTTGCCGGCCCAGTTCCGCCGGTGGTTAATACTAAATGGCAGTGGTGCGTATCCACCAATTCAATTAGAGTTTGCTCAATGACAGCTTGTTCGTCTGGAATTAAACGTGTTTCAACTTCAAATGGTGCAGTTAGTGCGGATTCCAACCACGTTTGTAACTCAGGAATGCCTTGGTCTTGGTAAACACCGCTAGAAGCACGGTCTGAAACAGAAACCAAACCGATTTTTAATGTCTCTTTACTTAACATTATTTATCCTTTTGCAATTTTAGGGCGGGTATGAAACCCGCCCAAATCAGTTATAAATTCACTAAAACGTGATTATTTTTTCTCTTCCGCTTTTGCCGGTTGTTTGCTTTCTTGCTCTTTTAGCATCGACATTGCCATATTGATACTTTTTTCAACCGTAGCACGGCGTGGCTCGCCTTCAGGAATCAGTTTTAACATCATACCCCAAGTCATTGCCGCCATTTTGTAATCTTCTTCTTCAAAAGAGCTGAAAGCGAGTAGGCTCAGTGCATCTAAATTGGTGTGATCTTGGCGTAAAATTTCTTTTAGCACTTCTTTACCTTTGGCTTTATCCGCCTGATCTTGCGAGAACATCAGTATCTGTGCATAACTGCCTTTATATTGCAGATTTTTCGGGTCTAATTTGCTCGCTTTTTCATAGCTTTCCAACGCCAATTGACCGTCATCTTTCGCCATCCCGATTTGACCTAACATAAACCAACCTTTGGCGTCATTTGGTTTATTTTGTAATTCGACACGTAACGCCATGGCAAATTGGTTTAATTCTTGCTCAGACAACGGATTAGTGTCTTCATCTTTGATACGCTCATAAAAATATTCTAATTTTTTATGGGTCATATCAATCATGGTACCGGCTTGCCATGAACCAACACTGACATAAGCGCTAGTACCGATAATCCCTACAGAAATCAGTAATACTGCAAACCAAATTTTGCCGATATGGCTTTGTTTGGTCTGCACCTCTTCTGCTTGCTCGGGAATATCGTCTAATAAACTTTGTTGAAGTTCTAATTTGGTTTTTTCAGGGTCATCAATTACCCCTTCATTCGCTTCACGTTCAACTTCTTTTAAGCGGTCAAAGTAAAAAGCTTTATTCAAGTTATCTCGTTTTAAGCTTTGGCGTTTTGTTTGCTTGGTAAGCAAAGGATAAAACGCAATTAAGCAGATAACCACGGTCATTGCCACTACAATAATCCAAAAGTTCATTAGTTGTCCTTCTCGTTAAGAATTTGTTTTAAACGTGCTTGATCAAGCGTTGAATCTGCAGAATTTGGGTTAAATTCGACCGCTTGTTTTGGCTTCGATTTGCGTCTCCAAATTAACTCAAAACCGAATAACAGTAATGCGATGGGTAATGCCCAAAGTAATACGGTAGCCGGTGTCATCGGTGGATTATAAGTGACAAAATTGCCGTAGCGCTCAATCATATAATCCACGACTTCATCTTTATTTTTGCCTTGTTTCAACAATTCCAATGTTTTGGCACGCATATCGGTCGCAATCGTTGCGTTTGAATCGGCAATATTATTGTTCTGACATTGCGGACAACGTAATTCTTGAATTAATGCACGGTAATCTGACTCTTGCTGCGGATTATCGAATTGGTTGAATTCAACCGGTGCGGCATTAACTGTTACACTTAGAAGAATTATTAGGCTGAGAGTTTTTATTTTCATAGTTTTGTTCGTTGTTGATATATTTATTAGGAATCTGGTATGTGTTATTTTCAATTTCTAGTACAAGGGTTTTGCATTTTCAAATAATTTTCTTCCACAGGTAATATAATAATCATTTTCTTTCATATTTTTCTTAAAGCTGCTGTTGCTTTCATAGAAGAATTGTTTATGTATTAAATAATTTCTAGGGGTGTTCTCCCTTATTTCCAATATTGTTAGGGAATTTTCTTTAAAATTTGTTTCTAATAATGGGTTGATCGATATTAGAAATAAAATTGATATGGATGTGATTAAATAAAATGAATATGTTGGCTTTTGTTTTTTATTAATATTTCTTACAAATAAGAAGCCTAATCCCGATCCAGTTAGCATAAGACATAAATAAATAGATATAAATTTTATATCAGTTATTGTGCTAGTTCCCCCATTATAAATAAGAATACAGAATGGAACTAATAAGTAAGTTGTACTAGTGAAAAATAAAATAGTTTGCCATGTCTATTGAGTCTTTGATTTTTCCTAGTAGATAAAAATATGTAATTACTATAGGTAAGTTAATTAAGATTGTTTTTAAATTTGTTTCGTGAAATAAAATAGTGAGAAGTATTAATGGTATGTAAACTATCTCCATAATTCCTAGTGTTATCAAAATATCATGTTTGTTAGTGTTTTTCTTTTCTTTAATTGATGAAGCATACTTGATTGGTTGTATATTTATTAAGGCTATAGAAAAAAACAAAAACAATGCTATAGGAATAAATATGGTTGAGAAATTATTCTCCAATGAGTGAATGAATAAGTTTCTTGCATTAATACTGACTAAATAGCTTAGTAATAAGAATGACGAAAAAACAGTAAAAATTATTCCTATAATAGTTGATAAACCAACTATTATAAAAATACAATTATATTCTCTTTGATAATTACTTTTTATAGCTTTCTTTATATCAGAAGGAAATTCAAACATTTACTTCAACCCGTCATAAATCGGCTTTAATACTTCATTCCATACTTGATCATTTACATCACCGGCGTGGCGGTAGTGGATAACGCCTTTACCGTCAATAATAAAAGTTTCTGGTGCACCATATACGCCGAGGTCTAAGCCGAGAGAACCTTTCGGGTCATAAATATTCGCTTTGTAAGGATTGCCATAATTCGCGAGGAATTTCATTGCTTTTGGGCGCTCATCTTTATAATCCACACCGACAATTTCCACACCTTGTTTTGCCAGTAGGGTTAGGTATTCGTGTTCGGCATAGCAAGTTGGACACCAGGTCGCCCAAACGGTTAATAAACGAGGTTTACCAGTTTTTACGATATTTTGATCAAGTAACTGTTTCTCATCTAAAACAGACTCTAATTGGAAGTTTGGAATGGTTTTACCCACTAATGCGGATTCGAGCTTTTTCGGATCATCGCCTTGAGCATTACGGGAAAGCTGTACCATAAAGGTAACGGTTAAAGCTAAAAAAATGATGAGAGGAAGTAAAAGTTTCTTATTCATAACAAGCGGTCTGTTTTGTTTAAAATTTTGCAAATAGAACGTTAGCTTAACAAAAATTTGCGTATTAATCGCCTACTAATTCGCTGTATTTTGCGTTTTATCTAAGCGGTCAAATTTTTGCTAAATTTTACCTATAAAAAAGGCACTATCTCTAGTGCCTATCGGTTATTTTCTCAACTTGACGGTTTGAATGGCGTGATCTTCACCTTTTACCAAAATTAAATTCGCACGTTCACGGCTCGGTAAGATATTTTGTTTCAGATTTAAGCCATTAATTTCGTCCCAAATAGTGGAAGCGGTTTGAATGGCTTCTTGCTCCGAAAGTTTAGAATAATGGTGGAAGTAGGCATTCGGATCAGAAAACGCACTACGGCGGAATTTTAAGAAACGATGTACATACCATTCTTTTAGCAAATCTTCATCCGCATCGACATAAATGGAAAAATCGACAAAATCCGACACAAACACGTTATGCGGGCTGGAAGGGTAGTTCATACCGCTTTGCAACACATTCAATCCTTCCAAAATTACAATATCCGGTTGATCAACTACATTATATTGGTCGGGAATAATGTCATAAGTTAAATGTGAGTAAATCGGTGCCTGTACATGGCGCTTACCTGACTTTATATCTGACACAAAGCCGATTAAACGATGAATGTCGTACGACTCCGGAAAACCTTTTTTCTTTAATAGGTTTTTTTCTTCCAACGCTTTTAATGGATATAAGAAGCCGTCCGTGGTAATTAAATCGACTTTGCGTTCTTCCGGCCACTGAGAAAGCAGGGCTTGTAAAATACGTGCCGAAGTACTTTTACCAACGGAAACACTGCCGGCAATACTAATAATGTAAGGCACTTTTGGTGCCGCAATCCCTAAAAAACGGTGTAATACCGTTTGGCGTTTGAGATTTTCTTCAATGTAATAGTTGATCAGACGTACCAAAGGTAAATAAATCGTACTCACTTCTTCTAATGAAAGATCTTCATTAAAGCCGAGTAGCGGTTTTAAATCTTGTTCTGTTAATTTTAATGGCACTGATTTGCGTAATTCAGCCCATTTTTGGCGATCAAAAGTTAAAAAAGGAGTAATTTTGTTTGATTTTTGCAGGCTCATAGCCAAATTCTCTAGTTTTCAGGTAGTGCAGATTGCATTTCCAATGGAATGCGCAGTCACAAATATACAATATAAATCTAAAAATAGGGCGTTTTATCTAGTTAAAATCACGCAAAATATACAAAAAACAGACGTTTTGCGTATTAAACAAGCGAAAAAACAAGTTTTTTAATTTTTTTTGAAAAAACGCTTGCACAGTTTCAAAATTTCCCTATAATGCACCTCACTTGCTTACGACAATGCAATGCCGACTTAGCTCAGTAGGTAGAGCAACTGACTTGTAATCAGTAGGTCACCAGTTCGATTCCGGTAGTCGGCACCATTATTGCAAATCGTAATTAAGTATTCAATTATTGTGGAGGGATTCCCGAGCGGCCAAAGGGGGCAGACTGTAAATCTGTTGGCTCAGCCTTCGAAGGTTCGAATCCTTCTCCCTCCACCATTTCTTACTTAATTGAATCGCATATGACATCGGACAGACGAATTTAGAACAGCGGGCATCGTATAATGGCTATTACCTTAGCCTTCCAAGCTAATGATGCGGGTTCGATTCCCGCTGCCCGCTCCAAGCGCTGATATAGCTCAGTTGGTAGAGCGCACCCTTGGTAAGGGTGAGGTCGGCGGTTCAAATCCGCCTATCAGCACCACTATTCTTCTAAAATCTTCTTTTCAATGTTTTAAATCTTAGTAACAATTTCTACATTTGGTTAATGTGGTTATGTACCATTTGTAACCGTGTTTGTTTAAGAGGCTTTTAAAAA
>NZ_GL831080.1:181904-200231 GCF_000188255.1 Actinobacillus ureae ATCC 25976 | reverse complement strand
AGGCTGATTAAGATTAATCACTTCCTAAAGCAATTCGGTAGGGGAAGTCAGACGTGGGTTTTTCCGAACATAAAAAAGCAGAGCTGATGACTCTGCCTTTTAAAAAGAATGTACTATGAATGATATATAGATAATTATCCTAGGAAAATACCTAAGCCAAACAGTAAATTAGTGATTAATGCAAGCCCAGCCATTTGTCCTAAAATCGGGCGTAGTTCAATCGGGTCTTTATGGCGATAAACAAATAAGCCATGTTTGGCAAGTAATGGCACTACAAGCAGGAAAAGGAAGCTATACCAATGCTTAAATTCACTGATTGCAAAAATCAAATAAGAAACGACCGCTAATACTAATAGCGTAACATGATAAATGCGCCCGTTTTGACTACCGATACGAACAATTAAGGTATTTTTACCCGCTTGTTTGTCTTGGTTAATATCACGTAAGTTATTGATATTTAAAACCGCTACCGATAACAGGCCGCAGCCGAAAGCTGGGATAAAAATCATCGCCGGAATACTGTGCGCTTGTAAGTAAAATATGCCGATTACTGCCACAAACCCAAAGAAAATCAGTACGAATAAATCGCCTAATCCTAAATAACCATAAGCTTTCTTACCGACCGTATAGGTGATCGCCGCTACAATCGAAATCACCCCCAAGCTGATAAAGACCACTAAGTCTTGGATGGATTGATAAGCGTAAACCGTCAAGCCAACACCGGCAATAAATGATAGAAGGCTCAACAGGATCACTGCATTTCTTAATTGTCCACCGGTGATTGCGCCGTGCTGAATGGCACGTAATGGGCCAATGCGTTCTTTAGTATCAGAACCTTTGACATGATCGCCATAATCATTAGCGAAATTAGACAATACTTGTAATAAAATGGTGGTGATAAAAGCAAGTAACGTAGTGATTACATCGAAATGCCCAGCCCAATATGCTAATGCTGAACCGACGATAATAGAGGCAAGCGCTAAAGGTAATGTTCTTGGGCGAGCAGTAGTAAACCAAATTGAAAAAGTTGAATGCTGATTCATAAATAGATTGAATTAAGATAGTAAGGACTAAAATAGCTTATATTAATACAAAATGTTTATGTAGTTTTTGATTTTTAACAGGAAAAGTACAATTTTATGACAACTTTACAACCTTTAATGCTAAATCCAATTGGAGTTATCCATAGCCCTTATGATGAAAAGTTCTCCGTGCCACGCCAACCGAATTTGGTTCAAAAAGGCAAAGGCATACTGAAACTATTGCCGCCTTATAATTCTCCTGATGCGGTGCGAGGTATTGAGCAATTTAGTCATTTGTGGCTGATTTTCCAATTTCATCAGATTCCTGAGCGAGAATGGCATGCTACGGTGCGACCGCCTCGTTTAGGTGGGAATGAACGAGTTGGAGTATTCGCCAGCCGAGCGACACATCGTCCAAATCCAATTGGTTTATCTAAAGTAGCATTAGAAGGTGTTGAGATAAGTAATGGAGAAGTGCTATTAAAACTTGGTAGTGTGGATTTGGTTAACGGCACCCCGATTCTAGATATCAAACCTTATATTGCTTATGCGGATAGTGAACCCGATGCGCATTCCGGCTTTGCGCAAGATAAACCACAAGCCAAACTGGTGGTTGAGTTCTCGGAACAAGCATTACAAGCGGTCAAATTTTGCCAAAATTTTGCAAATTTCGGTATTACACAGCCACTTGATTTTATTCGCAATGTGATTGAGCAAGACCCTCGTCCGGCTTATCAACAAGGTAAAATCACTGAGCGGATTTATGGTATGAACCTTGCGGGCTATAATATTCGTTGGCAAATTTGTATGCAAAATGCCAATAAAGCCATTGTTCTGAGCATCGAAAATGAACTTAACGAGAAAACACACCTCTAAGCTAACACTTTGAGTTGAACTCATAATCATCAAGGAGACAGGATGAAATTACAAAAAATTCTTGCAATCTTACCGCTTGCTTTCACCAGTATGGTAAGTCATGCCGAAGAAAAAGAGATAACAACAAACAGTATGCCAACTCAATTTTCTTTTTCTACGGAAGTGAGTCGTACGGTAGAAAAAGACTTAATGCGAGCAATGGTTTATAGCCAGAAAGTCGGCAAGTCATTATCAGAACTCAAATCAACGATATCGACAAATCTGAACAAAGTGATTGCGGATGCTAAGCCTTATATGGGGATTAAAATTCAGACGGAAGGTGTAAGTAGTTACCCTAATTTATAATCAGAAAAATAAAGTAGATGGCTGGGTGGTAGAAGGCCGAATTCTATTTGAATCCAAAGATTTTGCTGCGATGGCGAAAGTTCTGGACAATTTAGGCGATGACGTAGCGATTAGTCATATTTCATTTAGTGTTTCGCCGGAAAAAATGGCGGCGCTAGAAGATGAAATGACCTTAGATATTATTAAACAATTTCAGCATAAAGCGGAAGTGGTACAGAAAGGCTTAAATGCAAAACGTTATACCTTAAGCCAAGTACAATTAGAAACGCCGAATGGCGAAGGAATGCACCAGCGTCCGATAATGGCAATGGCAAAAAGCAGTTACGCTGCACAGGAAAGCGGCTTACCGCTGGAAGCAGGCAGTGAAACGATTTCAGCAAGAGCCTCCGGTACAGTGACATTTGAGTAAAATTTATCTTTTTCTAAGAAAATGTGTAATGTTATTAGCATTAGACGTTTTTAGAATGGCTATTCAATTTAACTTAAGTGGATAGCATTGGAAAGCACAGACACATCTGTGTCATTTAATTTCATTTTTAAGGAAAATATAATGAAAAAATATTTCGCCGAGTTTTTCGGTACATTTTGGTTAGTATTTGGCGGCTGCGGTAGCGCAGTGTTAGCAGCAGGTATTCCTGAGTTAGGTATTGGCTATGCAGGCGTATCACTTGCATTCGGTTTAACCGTATTAACCATGGCTTATGCAGTAGGTCATATTTCAGGTGGTCACTTTAACCCGGCGGTTTCGATCGGTTTATTAGTCGGTGGTCGCTTTAATGTAAAAGACTTAGTGCCTTATATTGTTGCACAAGTTACCGGTGCGATTGCGGCTGCAGCGGTATTATATACGGTTGCTTTAGGTGCGGCAGGTTTTGCAAGTAACGGTTTTGCGGAGCATTCTCCACACGGTTATTCAATGATGGCGGCACTTGTGATTGAAGTGGTATTAACCGCGTTCTTCTTAATTATCATTATGGGTGCAACCAACAAACGTGCACCGGCAGGTTTTGCACGATTGCGATTGGTTTAGGTTTAACGTTAATTCACCTAATTTCAATTCCGGTAACCAATACTTCGGTAAATCCGGCTCGTTCAACCGGTGTTGCGTTATTCCAAGGTTCTTGGGCAATTGAGCAATTATGGTTATTCTGGGTTGCACCAATTTTAGGCGCAATTATCGGTGCATTAGCGTATCGTTTTATTGCTGAAGAAAAATAAACTTTAGTATCGTATAATGATAAATGCAGCGCTATTTCGGTAGCGCTGCATTTTGTATATAAGAGATATGGGATAAATATGAAATCGTTACTTAAACTTTTGGTGCTTACTGTAGGCTGTGGTCTATTAAGCGGTTGTTTAGTCACTTCGGTTGTGAGTGGTGTTGTCGGTACGGCTGTTGATGTGGTTGATACGGTTACACCGGATATTATTGATTAAATTTGCAGATTTCGTGCAAAATCAGACCACTTGTTTTAACTAAGCGGTCATTTTATTTCTATATTTTTGCAAACCTTTTGCAAATCTGTGATAAACCGCTAGAATGAATCGTATTTTTACCTAAATATATAAAAAGGAATCTTTAATGAAAATCGCAAAAAATGTTGTTCCAAGCATTGCTTATCAAGTTCGTACACAAGACGGTGTATTAGTTGATGAAGCACCGGTAAATCAACCGTTAGAATATTTACACGGTCATAACAACCTTGTTGAAGGTTTAGAAAAAGCGCTTGAAGGCAAAGTGGTAGGCGATGTTTTTGAAGTTCGCGTTAAACCGGAAGAAGGTTACGGCGAATACAACGAAAACATGGTTCAACGCGTACCAAAAGATGTATTCATGGGCGTTGATGAATTAGAAGTTGGTATGCGTTTTATCGCTGATACGGATTTAGGCCCGTTACCGGTAGTAATCACTGAAGTTGACGGTGATGAAGTTGTGGTTGACGGTAACCATATGTTAGCAGGTCAAGAGTTATTATTCTCTGTTGAAGTGGTTGCAACACGTGAAGCGACATTAGAAGAAATCGCACACGGTCACATTCATTCTGGCCATGAACACGGCGGTTGCTGTGGCGGTCATGGTGAAGAAGGCGGCTGCGGACATGACCATGATCACGACCATCACCACGGTCACGGCGGTTGTGGCTGCGGCGGTCACCACTAATTTCGATTGATATCATTATTGGCGCAAGCGGTTATCGCTTGTGCCTTTTTAGTTTTTTCAAATCAACCTGACGTACCTCTCAATACGCCGATAGTTAAAGTATAAAAATATAAAAAATACAGAGCAGTGTTATGAGCAATCCAACAATTCAATCCGGCACCGATTATCTGCGTGCTATCTTAAGTTCCAATATCTACGACCTTGCACAAGTGACGCCACTCCAGAAAATGGAAAAGCTTTCCGAGCGTCTCGGCAACCAAATTCTTATCAAACGTGAAGATCGCCAACCGGTACATAGCTTCAAATTGCGTGGCGCTTTTGCGATGATCTCAAATCTTTCAGCTAGTCAAAAGGCGGCAGGTGTAATTACCGCTTCAGCGGGCAATCATGCTCAAGGTGTTGCGCTTTCGGCAAAACATTTAGGGCTTCGTGCACTTATCGTGATGCCACAGAATACACCGGCAATTAAAGTGGATGCAGTAAGAGGATTCGGCGGAGAAGCATTGTTATTCGGCGCGAATTTTGATGAAGCGAAAGCGAAGGCATTAGAACTTTCCGAAGAACTCGGTATGACTTTTGTACCGCCTTTTGATCACCCGATGGTGATTGCCGGACAAGGTACAATCGGTATGGAATTAGTACAGCAACGTTCCGATTTAGATTATGTATTTGTACCGGTCGGCGGCGGTGGTTTAGCGGCAGGTATTGCGGTGTTGATTAAACAGGTTTTACCGAATGTGAAAGTGATTGGTGTTGAATCCAAAGATTCCGCTTGTTTGCAACATGCGTTGACAGTCGGTAAGCCGGATAACTTGGAACGTGTCGGATTATTTGCAGACGGGATTGCGGTAAGACGTATCGGCGATGAAACTTTCCGCTTATGTCAGCAGTACATTGATGAAGTGGTGTTGGTCGATAATGATCAAATTTGTGCGGCAATGAAAGATATTTTTGAAAACGTACGTGCGGTGGCAGAACCTTCCGGTGCGACTTCATTAGCCGGATTAAAACAATATGTTAAAGAGCATCAGCTTGAAGGTAAAAACTTAGCTTGCGTGCTTTCCGGTGCGAATTTGAATTTCCATACATTACGTTATGTTTCAGAACGCTGTGAAATCGGTGAGAAACATGAAGCCTTATTAGCAGTAACCATTCCGGAACAAAAAGGTAGTTTCTTAAAATTCTGTGAAATTTTAGGTAATCGTGCAGTGACCGAATTTAATTACCGCCATGCAGATGATCATCAAGCTTGCATTTTTGTCGGTGTGCGTATTACCGGCAGCACAGAAAAGGCTGAGATTATTCGGGATTTACAACAAAACGGCTACGATGTCACTGATCTTTCAGATGATGATATTGCGAAAACACATATTCGTTATATGGTGGGCGGACGTCCAACCAATCTTGCGAATGAGCAGCTTTATAGCTTTGAATTCCCTGAACAAAAAGGGGCATTATTAAAATTCTTACAAACGCTAACCGATTGGGATATTTCCTTATTCCACTATCGTGCGCACGGGGCGGACTACGGTGATATTTTGGCGGCGTTTGCGTTAAATAGTGAAGATGAAACCAAATTTAAACAACATTTGGAACAACTTGGATACCGTTATCAGAATGTAACGGAGAGCCCAGCGTACCGTTATTTTTTAAAATAACCGGCTAGCAGCGAATTTTTTGTTTAAATTGTTGTCTAAGCTTTTGCAATTTATAACTTTTTTCTTATTAATTTTTCTACTCTCTTTCGAGGATTTAAATATGGCAGAACGTAAATATTTTGGTACGGACGGTGTACGTGGCAAAGTGGGTCAATTTCCTATCACTCCGGATTTCGCATTAAAACTAGGCTGGGCAGCAGGTAAAATTCTTGCAACACAAGGCACAAAAAAAGTTTTAATCGGTAAAGATACGCGTATTTCAGGTTATATGTTGGAGTCAGCATTAGAGGCTGGTCTTGCTGCGGCAGGTCTTTCAGCTGCATTTGTAGGCCCAATGCCGACACCGGCGATTGCGTATCTTACTCGTACTTTCCGTGCCGAAGCGGGGATTGTGATTTCAGCATCACATAACCCATATTACGATAATGGTATTAAGTTTTTCTCGAATGTCGGTGAGAAATTACCGGATGAAGTAGAAGAAGCGATTGAAGCACTTTTAGATCAACCGATGGATTGTGTTGAGTCAGCACAATTAGGTCGTGCAACGCGAATCAATGATGCGGCAGGCCGTTATATCGAATTCTGTAAAGGAACCTTCTCGGCAAACGCAAGCTTGAAAGGCTATAAAATTGTAGTGGATTGTGCGCACGGTGCAACTTACCATATCGTACCTAACGTCATGCGTGAGCTTGGTGCGGAAGTGATTGAGATCGGTACGAAACCGGACGGTTTAAATATCAATGAAAAATGTGGTGCAACCGATATTACCGCATTACAAAAAGTTGTTGTTGAGTCAGGTGCAGACGTTGGTCTTGCTTATGACGGTGACGGTGACCGTATCATGATGGTTGACCATTTAGGTAATAAAGTAGATGGTGACCAAATCCTATTTATTATTGCTCGTGAAGCATTACGTTCAGGCAAATTACACGGCGGTGTAGTCGGTACGTTAATGAGTAATATGGGCTTAGAAGTGGCATTAAAACACTTAGCGATTCCATTTACTCGTGCGAATGTCGGTGACCGTTACGTATTAGAACAATTAAAAGAAAAAGGCTGGAAACTGGGTGGCGAAAACTCAGGTCACATTATCGTGTTAGATAAAAACACCACTGGTGACGGTATTATCGCTTCTCTTGAAGTACTTGCAGCGATGGAAGCGCATAAAATAAGCTTAAATGATCTTGCGCGTGCAGTGCCGTTATTCCCACAAGTGTTACTTAACGTTCGTTTTGAAGGCGGTAAAAATCCGTTGGAAAGCGATACGGTAAAAGCGGTGGCGGCAGACGTGAGAAAACGTCTTGCAGGCAAAGGTCGTATTCTTCTGCGTAAGTCTGGTACAGAGCCACTTATTCGTGTTATGGTGGAATGTGAAGACGGTGCATTAGCACAAAGCTGTGCGGAAGAAATCGTTGAAGCGGTTAAAAATAACTAACTAATGACAAGCGGTCGAATTTTTGCAAAAATTTGCGGAAATTCGACCGCTTTTCTTATTGTGACTTTCTTGGTCAGTAGCCGAAAAGAAGCATAGCGTTTTACTCTCATCTTAAAATAATACTAACTAAAAAAAGGATTCATTATGACCCAACAAGAAATGAAAAAAATTGCTGCTCAAGCTGCGCTTCAATTCGTAAAACCGGATACTATCGTGGGGGTGGGGAGCGGTTCTACCGTAAATCGTTTTATTGATGCATTAGCGTCAATGAAAGATCAAATTAAAGGTGCGGTGGCAGCATCAAAAGCTTCTGAAGAGCGCTTACGTGCGATCGGTATTGAAGTGTTTAACGCAAATGAAGTGATTGAATTAGACGTATATATTGACGGTGCGGATGAAATTACTCCTCAAGGCGCAATGATCAAAGGCGGTGGTGCGGCACTAACCCGTGAGAAAATCGTTAGTTCATTAGCGAAGAAATTTATTTGTATCGTAGATAGCTCAAAACAAGTGGATGTACTAGGTTCAACCTTCCCATTACCGGTGGAAGTGATTCCAATGGCACGTTCTTACGTTGCTCGCCAATTAGTAGCGTTAGGCGGTTCACCGGAATATCGTGAAGGCGTAGTGACTGATAATGGCAATGTTATTTTGGATGTACACAATTTCCAAATTCTTGAGCCATTAAAAATGGAACATACCATCAATAATATTGCCGGTGTCGTGACAAACGGAATCTTTGCACAGCGCTATGCAAACGTAACCATTGTCGGTACTCCTGAAGGTGCAAAAATTATCGAATAATCGTACTCTTTGATACACGGAATGTAATGATAAAGCTTATAACGATAAGTTCTGTTAAAGTGAAAAATATTCCGTGTATTTCGTTAGGCAATGTGATAAAAGTAAAAGCAAACACAACACACAAGGACCTAAAATGACAACTCCTATCGACAAATCTCAAATAAAATTTCTTTTGCTAGAAGGCGTTCATCAAAATGCATTAGACGTGTTACAGGCGGTCGGTTATACCAATATTGAATATCATAAAAAAGCGTTAGACGGTGATGACTTAATTAATGCCATTAAAGATGCGCATTTTGTAGGCTTACGTTCTCGTACTCATTTAACTAAAGAAGTATTAGCGCATGCGAAAAACCTAGTGTCGATCGGCTGTTTTTGTATCGGTACCAACCAAGTCGATTTAAATGAAGCGAAACGCCTCGGTATTCCGGTGTTTAATGCACCGTTCTCAAATACTCGTTCGGTAGCAGAATTAGTATTAGCCGAAATTATTCTCTTAATGCGCCAAGTGCCGAAAGCGAATGCGGAAGTACATCGTGGCGTATGGAACAAATCAGCAGCCGGCTCAAATGAAGTACGTGGTAAAAAATTAGGGATTGTAGGTTACGGTCATATCGGTTCGCAATTAAGCGTGATGGCGGAATCTATCGGTATGCAAGTGTATTTTTATGATATTGAAAATAAACTGCCGTTAGGTAACGCACAACAAATTACAAACTTAGATGAACTGCTTGCCAGCTGCGATGCGGTTTCATTACACGTACCGGAAAATGCTTCAACCAAAAATTTAATGAATGCAGATCGTATTGTGCAATTAAAAGAAGATTCGGTGTTGATCAATGCGGCGCGTGGTACGGTGGTTGATATTGACGCTTTAGCAGCACGTTTAGCGCAAGGTACGTTACGTGGGGCGGCGATTGACGTATTCCCAGTAGAGCCGGCTTCGGTTAATGATCCATTTGAATCACCGCTTTGCCAATTCGATAATGTGATTTTGACTCCGCATATCGGTGGTTCAACTGCAGAAGCACAAGCGAATATCGGTACGGAAGTGGCAAGCAAATTCGTTAAATATGCGGATAACGGCTCAACTCTTTCAGCGGTTAACTTCCCTGAAGTATCGTTACCGATTCTGCACAGCGATGCGAAACGTTTATTACATATTCACGAAAACCGCCCAGGTATTCTAAATAAGATCAACCAAGTGTTCGTAGATGGTAACGTGAATATCGCCGGTCAGTATCTACAAACGGATCCGAATATCGGTTATGTGGTCATTGATGTGGAATTAGACGATGCAAGCGAAGCGTTAGAACGCTTACAACAAATTGACGGCACAATTAAAGCCCGTGTGATTTCATAATATTTATATCAAATGACAAGCGGTGAAATTTGCAAAGTTTTCTGCAAATTTCACCGCTTATTTTTTATCTTTCGATTACTTCAAACATTGACTGAACTCATCGGCAATCGCTTGTAAGAATTGCGGATAAGCAGTTTGACTTAATTCGATTTTTGCGCCAAGAGGATCTAATTGTCCGACTTTAACTTGCGTACCTTTGCTGAGGCTTTCAATCACTTTCGGTGTGAATTGAGGTTCGGCAAATAAACATTGCGCCTTGTGTTCAGCGATATTTTTCTTAATCATGCTTAATGTTTTCGCACCGGGTGCTACACTTGGGTTAATCGTAAATGAACCTAATGAATTTAAGCCGTAAGCACGTTCAAAATAGCCGTAAGCATCATGGAAAGTATAATAACCTTTACCTTTTACTTGTGACAATTGATTACGGATTTGTTCGTTTTTAGCGGTTAAATTTGCTTTAAATGTTGCAAGATTTTCCGCAATTTTCGCTTTTTGTTCAGGTAATTGTACGCTTAGGCGTGCTGCGATCTGCTCTGCTGCGGCAAGGCTTGCTTCAGGCGAGAACCAAATGTGCCAGTCTTTATCATGGCTGTGGCCTTCGTGATCATGGTGATGATCATGACCTTCATGAGCGTGTTCATGATGCTCATGTTTGTGATCGTGGTGTTCGTGGTGTTCATGATGCTCATGTTTGTGATCGTGGTGTTCGTGGTGTTCATGCTTATGGTCGTGATCATGTTTTTCAGTCGCATCAACAATCGCTTTAATTGCCGGTACATCATCTAAACTAAGCACTTTCTCTTTCGGTAATTTGTCGATACTTTTTTCTAAAAACGTTTCTAAATCTTCACCCACCCAAACCACAAGTTGCGCAGACTTTAACTGCTCTACATCAGATGGCTTTAAGCTGTAATCGTGCGGAGATGCGGTCACTGGCAATAACACCTTGCTCTCTGTAACGCCTTCTGTGATTGCGCTTGCGATAAAGCCTAATGGTTTGACCGTAGTAAGTACATCGGCATTTGCGACTACGGTTGTGCCTAGCATAGCTAATGCTAAAGCAGTTTTCTTAAACATAGTATTCTCCTTTTGGATTAAAGTTGAGCGATTTTATCAAACTTTCGTAAAATTGCTATATAGTTTATCATAAATTTTTTATGGGTATTTTTCATTTGTTGTTTTCTATATACTAGCGGTCAGATTTTTCTGATTTTTTACCAATATGAAATACAAAGATTTACGTGAATTTTTAGCTCTGTTGGAAAGCCAAGGCGAATTAGTGCGAGTTAAGCAGGAAATCGATCCTTATCTTGAAATGGCGGAAATTTCCGATCGCACCTTACGCAAGGGTGGACCGGCGATTTTATTTGAAAACCCAAAAGGCTACCAAATGCCGGTGCTGTGTAATTTGTTCGGCACACCGAAACGTGTTGCGTTAGGCATGGGGCAAGAAGATACACATGCCTTACGAGAACTAGGGAAATTATTGGCGTTTCTCAAAGAGCCTGAGCCACCGAAAGGTTTTAAAGAGCTAATCGGGCAATTACCGCAATGGAAACAAGTGCTGAATATGCCGAGCAAAGTTTTGGGTAAAGCGGATTGCCAACAAGTGGTATTAAGCGGCGATGAGGTGGATCTGTATAAATTACCGATTATGCATTGTCACGAAGGCGATGTTGCACCGCTTGTCACTTGGGGATTAACCATTACCCAAGGGCCTTATAAAAAACGCCAAAATCTTGGGATTTATCGCCAACAGCTGATCGGCAAGAACAAGCTGATTATGCGTTGGTTATCGCATCGTGGCGGTGCGTTGGATTTCCATGAATGGAAGGAAGCTAATCCGGATAAACCGTTTCCGGTTTCGGTGGCTATCGGTGCCGATCCGGCAACTATTTTAGCCGCGGTCACACCGATTCCCGATACCTTATCAGAATATGCATTCGCCGGTTTATTACGCGGTCAGAAAACTGAGGTGGCCAAGTCCATTAGTAATGATTTGGAAGTGCCGGCAAGTGCGGAAATAGTGTTGGAGGGTTATATCGAGCCGAATGAAACTGCACTAGAAGGCCCGTACGGAGATCATACCGGCTATTACAATGAACAAGAGTATTTTCCGGTATTTACTGTTACACATATCACCATGCGTCGTGATGCGGTTTATCACTCGACTTACACCGGTCGTCCGCCGGATGAGCCGGCAGTCCTTGGCGAAGCGTTAAACGAAGTATTTATTCCGATTTTGCAAAAGCAATTTCCGGAAATAGTGGACTTCTATCTACCGCAGGAAGGATGTTCTTATCGCCTTGCAGTGGTGACGATTAAAAAACAATATGCCGGTCACGCCAAACGAGTGATGATGGGCGTTTGGTCGTTCCTCCGTCAATTTATGTACACCAAATTTGTAATTGTCTGTGATGACGATGTAAACGCAAGAGATTGGAAAGACGTAATTTGGGCGATTACCACACGTTGTGACCCGAGCCGAGATACCACCTTGATTGATCATACACCGATTGATTACCTGGATTTCGCTTCACCGATTGCGGGCTTAGGCTCAAAAATGGGGATTGATGCAACCAATAAATGGCCTGGCGAAACCAGCCGTGAATGGGGTACACCGATTAAAAAAGATCCGAATGTCGTTAAACGTGTTGATGAAATTTGGGATCAATTAGGGCTATAATTTTAACAATACGGTGAAAAGTTCGCTGAAAATTACAAGAGCAAGCGGTTAAATTCCCTTAAAAATTTACCGAATAAAAACAGCTTATTTCAGCAGCTTTCGCCGTGTTTGATTTTTATTTTCTATTACCATTTATTAAAGGAGAACTTATGTTACTGGTAAATCTTACCTTTATTAGCTTTTTTATTGTTCGTTTGTATAGTTTGAGCATTTCAATTAGAAATGAGAAAGCGCTTATCCAAAAAGGTGCTACGCAACACGGCAGTAAAAATTCAAAATTATTATCTATTGTGCATGTCCTGTTCTATTTTTCTGCGTTGTTTGAAGCGAATTATTTTGCCCATCATTGGGACTATCTCAGCACGATCGGCACAGTTACTTTATTTTTCGCCTATATTGCGCTCTTTTGGGTGATCAATGAATTAAAAGAAATTTGGACGGTGAAACTCTATATTTTGCCAAACCATAAAATTAACACTTCAACGTTATTCAGAACGATTAAACACCCTAACTATTTCCTCAATATCATTCCGGAATTAATTGGCGTGGTGCTACTTTGTCATGCATGGAACACATTGATGTACTTATTCCCGATTTATCTTGTCGTATTAGGTATTCGCATTTATCAAGAAGAAAAAGTGATGAAGCCGCTGTTTGAGCAAGTTAGATAAGCAATAAATAACAAGCGGTTAAATTTGCAAAATTTTCTGCAAATTTAACCGCTTGCTTATATGACTTAATTACTCATTTTCAGCTTGGATATGATCCGGTGCTAAATCGTAGCCGTCTTTTGGTTTACGTTGATATTCTGGATTGAGTAACTGATTAATTTCATACCAAGGTACAGTCAGGCTGATTTCACCTTCAGCGAATGGGCCTAATGCATACGGCGGATAAATAAATTTCACCCCATCATCGGTAAATAAGAAATCTTCCGAAACATAAAAGTCTTGTTTCGGGGTAAAGGTGCTGTATTTGCCGTTTGCATCCGGTTCGTTGCGCTGTTCGTAATGGCTCCACAAAATCGCAGAGAGTTCCACTTGTTTTGCCGGTGAGAGTAAGTCATCCAGTAAAATGATACGTTTTTTATTTACATCGATATTAAAATATTTGGTGTGGTAGTTATTATGTGCGCCGCCGCTATATTCGTCGTAGTTTTGGAAAAAGGTCACGATATTATGACGTTGTCCTAAATAAATGGTTTCGGCGGTGCGAGAAATGCCGAGTGTCATTCCTTCTTTTAAAGTTTCTAAACTTTCCTGATAATCTTTTTCTAATACTGTTTTCAACTGATTTAACTCATCACCGTTTATCGCATTACGATCGATTTTACTGTCGGCATCCGCCGGAACAGGCTGATAGCTAATTAAAATCTGTTTCGCCAGTAAATTATCCAACCAATCAAAACTGGTTTTGGCGAGACTGATGAAATAATATTGTTCCGCAGAAAGAATTGCTTGCTCTTGATTGGCTTGCGGTTTGAATTTTATACGTTCCGCTTTAGCAAAAAATGGGTAAATTTCAACGTTTAATGCCGGAAAAGTGGCTAATGTATCACCTGTTTTTCCCGCAATCGATTGCTGTAAAGCGGTCAATTCTTGCTGAGATTTCGCAAGTTGTTCATTTAGTTGAGAAATTTTTTGTTCGGCTTGTTGTAATTGTGTGGTGGCGGCATTGCTATTTTGTTCATTGCAAGCGGAGACAAGCATACTCATTGCAACTACTATTGCTAATAATGATTTTCTCATTAAATTCTCCTTTAAAATAAAGCTTAAATTCCATACAAAAATAGCAAAAATTCAACAAATTGCAATATTTTCTAAATAAATAGGCTACTCAAACCAGCGATATTTGCCTTGCCTATTAAGGCCTTAAAATGCAATAATGGTACGCTTTTTCTTGTCATAAAAATTGCACGGCAATTTAGTAAAAAATGACGCAAAAAGCACCGCTTGCTACGTTGCAAGTTGAAAAGCTAAGTGATTGATTATGCGGTTAATTCGAGACAAGAAGAATGAAACGTAAGACAAAATCAGCACAAATTGAGCCACTTAATTAAAACCTACTTTTTGACAGTCGGGAGACTGCCCGAAATCCAATAAGAATACAAAGGTATTTCACGTAATATAAGAAGGATCTAATTCAGCGTATTAATGCTTAAAAAGTATGTTTAATTGGAGCGGCAATTTAAAAACAAAAAACAAATAATGAGAAAACACAATGAAAAGAATGTTAATCAATGCAACTCAAAAAGAAGAGTTGCGCGTTGCACTCGTTGACGGGCAACGTTTATTCGATTTAGATATCGAAAGCCCGGGACACGAACAAAAAAAATCAAATATCTACAAAGGGAAAATTACCCGTGTTGAACCAAGCCTTGAGGCCGCATTCGTTGATTATGGTGCGGAGCGTCATGGTTTCCTGCCTTTAAAAGAAATCTCTCGTGAATATTTCCCAGCGGATTACGTATTCAACGGTCGCCCAAATATCAAAGATATTATCAAAGAAGGGCAAGAAGTGATTGTCCAAGTGAGTAAAGAAGAACGTGGTAACAAAGGTGCTGCGCTGACGACTTTTATCTCACTTGCCGGTAGCTATTTAGTGTTAATGCCAAATAATCCGCGTGCGGGCGGTATTTCTCGCCGTATTGAAGGTGATGAACGCTTAGAATTAAAAGAAGCGTTAGACTGCTTAGACGTGCCGGAAGATGTAGGTTTAATCGTGCGTACCGCCGGTGTCGGCAAATCACCGGAAGAACTTCAATGGGACTTAAAAGTCCTGTTACATCACTGGGAAGCGATCAAAAAAGCGGCGGAATCTCGTCCGGCACCATTCCTTATCCATCAAGAAAGTGATGTGATTGTGAGAGCGATCCGTGACTATCTCCGTCGTGATATCGGCGAAATCTTAATTGATAACAAAAAAATCTTCGAAAAAGCGAAAAACCATATTCGTTTAGTGCGTCCTGATTTTATTAATCGTGTACGTTTATACGAAGGTGAAGTGCCGTTATTCAGCCATTATCAAATCGAATCACAAATCGAATCGGCGTTCCAACGTGAAGTGCGTTTACCGTCCGGCGGTTCAATTGTTATTGACGTCACTGAAGCGCTAACGGCGATTGATATTAACTCATCACGCTCAACCCGTGGCGGTGATATTGAAGAGACTGCGTTAAATACCAACTTAGAAGCAGCGGACGAAATTGCACGTCAATTACGTTTGCGTGACTTAGGTGGTTTGATTGTCATCGACTTTATCGATATGACCCCGGTTCGTCACCAACGTGAAGTGGAAAACCGTATCCGTGAAGCGACACGCCAAGACCGCGCGCGTATTCAATTTGGTCGTATTTCACGTTTCGGTTTATTAGAAATGAGCCGTCAGCGTTTAAGTCCATCACTAAGTGAAGCGTCAAGCCATGTATGTCCTCGTTGCCAAGGTACGGGTAAAGTACGTGATAACGAATCTATCGCACTTTCGATTTTACGTTTATTAGAAGAAGAGGCGATCAAAGAAAATACCGCTCAAGTTCACACTATTGTGCCGGTACAAATTGCGTCTTACTTACTCAATGAAAAACGTAAAGCGATCTCAAGTATTGAAAAACGCCATGATGTACAAGTGGTGGTTGTGCCGACAGAAAGCATGGAAACCCCGCATTTCAGCGTATATCGTTTACGTGAAAACGAAGTGTTACCAACACTTAGCTATGATTTAGCGAAGCACTATCATGCTCGTGAAGATGATGTTCAGCCGAATACACATACAGTTTCGGAAGAAGCGTTAGTGACACGTAATGAACCGGTGATTACCGTAGAATCAGTGTTACAAAGTTCTGAGTTAAATCTTCAACTTGCACCGACACCGGCAGCACCGGCCAAACCTTCACTCCTAAGCCGTTTAATTGCGAAAGTGAAGAGCTTGTTTGCAGCGGAAGAAAAAGTTGAAGAAAAACCGAAGCCGAAAGCTCGTAACCAACGTGAGCGCCGTAACCGTCGTGAGCGTCCAAATCGTGGAGAACGCCAAGAGCGTAAACAGCAACAACAAGACGAGCAAAAGGCACAGCGTCAGGAACGTAACCAAGAGCGTGCGGAATCGAAGAAAGCTCGCCGCCAAGTGGTTGAAGAAGTTGCAGGCGCTCCAGAAACTCAAACGGAACAAGCACAACGCCCGCAACGTGAAAATCAAGTAGCGGAACGCCGCCAACGTCGTGACTTACGTAAAAAAGTACGTGTTGAAGCGAAACCTCAAGCATTTGTGAGTCCGGAAGTGATTTCAGCTGTAACAGAGAGCAAACCGTCAGACGAAAGTGTGAAAGCTGCTGTGCAAGACAGCAGTTCGGATGTTGTTGCGGAAGAACGTACGGAGCAGCGTGAAAATAATCGCCAACGTCGTTTACCTCGTCATTTACGTGTGGGTAATCAGCGTCGCCGTGAAAATAACCGCCGTGAACATTCTGCGGTAACAGCAATGCCTTTAGTGGCAGCGGTTGCTTCTCCGGAAATGGCAAGCGGTAAGATTTGGGTGAAATTTAGCAACCAACCAGTGGCTACAAAAGCTGCAGCGAAGGCAGAAGAGAAACCTCGTTTCTTATCTGTAGATGAAATGTTAGAGCAACAACAAGAGCCGGAAGTTGTACCAACAGTGCCAACCGTTGAGAAAAGCGTGAACTCTGCAGCACCTTTTGGTGCTTTTGTTACCCAGCATTCTGATCGTGATTTAGTGAAAGAAAACAAAGAACGTGCGCAGCATATTGTATCTGATGAGCCGAAAGAAGATGCGCAGTTGGTGGAAAAAGCAATGGCAAAACACGTTGCGCCACTAGGTGGTTTTGTTTCTCAACATACTGATCGTGATTTAGTAAAAGAGAAAAATGAACGTGTACAGAAACACCAAGCGCAAGCAACTTCTGCACCGGCACTTGAAAGTGTAAGCACGGAAGAGATTTTTGATCCGGTATCAAGCTATGAAAGTAGCTATAGTTTCTCTGGTCATTTAGGTACATTCTCTCGTGTACAACATACAAAAGCTGCGATGACTGTGGCATCAGCACCGGCAGAAATGCCTGCCGAAGCAAATGTAACAGAGTGGACACAATCAAAATATTACTTCCATGGTAAAGGTTTTGGCGGTCATTCTAGCGCAGTAAACCATGTACATTCAGCACCACGTATTGCCAGTGCAGATGTAGAGTAATCGTTAACTAATCGTATTTAAAAAGCCAATTGTTTAGTCAATTGGCTTTTTTTTGTGCAATAAAGCTGTTATAATGCAACTTCTGAGAATAAGCTCAGTCTAAAGATCCTGAATGCGCTTGATTTAATCAGTCGCAAACAATCTTTTTTACATAAGGAAAAGCAAATGAAAAAATCTCTTTTAGCATTAGTATTAGGTGCAGCGTTTACATTAAGCGCTTGTGATCAAGCAAACCAAGCGAAAGATGCGGCAGCAGCGAAAGTTGAAGAAGCAAAAGTAGCGACTCAAGAAGCAGCACAAACAGTAGCGGATAAAGCGGCTGAAGTGAAAGATGCGGCAGCAGCTAAAGCTGAAGAGGCAAAAGCAGCAACTCGAGAAGTGGCACAAGCAGTAGCAGATAAAGCGGCTGAAGTGAAAGACACAGCAGCAGCGAAAGCAGAAGAAGCAAAAGCGGCAACTCAAGACGCGGCACAAGCAGTAGCGGATAAAGCAGCGGAAATGAAAGATGCGGCAGCAGCGAAAGCAGAAGAAGCGAAAGCGGCAACTCAAGACGCCACACAAGCAGGAGCGGATAAAGCAGCAGAAATGAAAGATGCGGCGGCAACTAAAGTTGAAGCCGCAGCTGAAGCTGTAAAAGAAAAAGCAACTGAAGTAAAAGAAGCAGTTGAAGCTAAATAATTCTTGCTAAGGTATCTCCAAACCAAAGAAAAAAGCTCGCAAAATGATCTGACCCCAAAAAGTTAGATTGTTTAATTTAAGGACTGAGTTCTGTATT
>NZ_GL831080.1:165846-181854 GCF_000188255.1 Actinobacillus ureae ATCC 25976 | reverse complement strand
GGGGGGCAGATTAAATTTGACCGCTTTTTTACTACTTACTTCGATTAAAGATTTTCAATCGCTTTATATTGACCTTGCAATTTCTCTAAACCATTTTGGTACTCTTGCTTTTTTTCACGCTCTTTAGCAATGACTGCTTCAGGTGCTTTTGCCACAAAGGCTTCGTTGCTGAGTTTGTTTTCAATACGAGTGATTTCGCCACGCATTTTCTTGATTTCTTTGGTTAATCGAGCCAACTCTGCTTCTTTGTTGATAAAGCCAGCCATTGGGATTAGCACTTCCACGTTGCCCACTAGTTTCGCTACTGAAAGTGGTGCTGTTTCGTCCGCACTTAGCACTTTTACGCTATCCAGTTTCGCCATCGCTTTTAACAAGCGGTCGTTTTCTGCAAGAATTTTGCGTTGCTCGTCAGATACGTTGCGAACAAGGAATTCTAAGCCTTTGCTTGGTGCGATATTGCTTTCCGCACGAATGTTACGCACAGCGATGATTAACTCTTTAATCCAGCCGATTTGCATTTCTGCAGATTCGTCTAACTCGCTTTCCACCACTTTCGGGAACGGTTGTAACATAATGGTATCTGCTTCAATACCGGCAAAGCCTTTCACTTTCTGCCAAATTTCTTCAGTGATGAACGGCATAATTGGGTGTGCTAAACGTAATAATTTTTCTAACACGTGAACCAAGGTTTGGCTTGCTGCACGGATTTGTGCTGCATTACCGTTTGCAAATACTGGTTTAGTCAATTCTAAATACCAGTCACAGAATTGGTTCCAGGTAAATTCATAAATCGCATTGGCACAAAGGTCGAAACGATATTGGCTTAATGAGTTACGGAAAGTTTCCACTGTGCGATTGAATTCCGATTGAATCCAACGATCGGCTAATGAAAACTCGATCTCGCCTTCGCTTAAATCTAATTTGTCATTCGTTAATACGAAACGGCTTGCATTCCATAATTTATTACAGAAGTTGCGGTAGCCTTCTAAACGTTTCATATCCCAGTTGATATCACGACCGTTTGAAGCCAACGCAGCTAATGTGAAACGTAATGCGTCTGTACCGTGAGCCGCAATGCCTTCTGCAAACTCTTTGCGGGTTGCTTTGGCAATTTTCTCTGCTAATTGCGGCTGCATCATATTGCCAGTGCGTTTTTTAAGTAAATCTTCAAGGCTGATACCGTCAATCATATCGATTGGATCAAGTACGTTACCTTTTGATTTCGACATTTTTTGACCTTGCTCATCACGGATCAAGCCTGTTACGTACACCGTTTTGAATGGCACTTGTGGTTTGCCATTTTCATCTTTCACAAAATGCATCGTAAACATAATCATACGCGCAACCCAGAAGAAGATGATATCGAAGCCGGTAATCAACACATCCGTTGGGTGGAACATTTTGAGCTCTTTGGTTTGCTCTGGCCAGCCTAAGGTAGAGAACGTCCATAAGCCTGATGAGAACCATGTGTCTAACACATCTTCATCTTGCTTGAGTTCAACCGCAGAATCTAAATTGTATTTTGACCGCACTTCTTCTTCGTTACGCGCGACATAAACATTACCTTCCGCGTCATACCACGCTGGAATACGGTGTCCCCACCAAAGTTGGCGAGAGATACACCAATCTTGAATATCACGCATCCAAGAGAAGTAAAGATTTTCATATTGTTTCGGCACAAATTGGATTTCGCCATCTTCCACTGCTTTAATCGCTACATCAGCAAGCGGTTTTACGCTCACATACCATTGGTCTGTAAGCATTGGCTCGATTGGCACACCACCACGGTCGCCATAAGGCACTTTCAAATCGTGTGGTTTAATTTCATCTAAAAGCCCTAACGCTTCAAAATCTGCCACGATTTTTTTACGTGCAGCGAAACGCTCTAAACCATGGAAATCCGCAGGAATAATCGCTTCATAACCCTCAAGTGGTTTGCCGTCAGTACCGATAATTTCCGCTTCATCACGAATATCTGCGTTTAAGGTTAATACATTGACCATCGGCAAGCTGTGACGTTTACCCACTTCATAGTCGTTAAAGTCGTGCGCAGGCGTAATTTTCACCACACCAGTACCGAATTCACGATCCACATATTCATCCGCAATAATCGGAATTTCACGGTTTGCAAGCGGTAGAATTACCGTCTTACCTTGCAAATCTTTGTAGCGTTCATCTTCAGGATGCACCGCCACCGCTGTATCGCCCAACATAGTTTCTGGACGTGTAGTTGCCACCACTAAATAATCTTTACCATCTGCCGTTTTTGCACCATTTGCTAACGGATAACGGAAATGCCAAAGAGAACCTTTGCTCTCTTTATTTTCCACTTCTAAATCAGAAATCGCGGTGTGAAGTTTTGGGTCCCAGTTTACTAAGCGTTTGCCACGGTAAATCAAACCTTCTTCGTGCAAACGAACAAACACTTCTTTTACCGCGTTAGATAAACCATCGTCCATAGTGAAACGCTCACGTTCCCAGTCGATGGAGTTACCTAAACGACGCATTTGTTGGCTGATTGTGCCACCAGAATACGCTTTCCAATCCCAAATTTTGTTGATGAATGCTTCACGACCATAATCGTGGCGAGTTTTGCCTTCTTCTGCGGCGATTTTACGTTCTACTACCATTTGGGTCGCAATACCTGCGTGATCTGTCCCCGCTTGCCATAAGGTGTTATGCCCTTCCATACGGTTAAAACGGATTAAGGTATCCATCAAAGTTTGCTGGAACGCATGCCCCATGTGTAGGGAGCCTGTTACGTTCGGTGGCGGAATTGCAATGCAATAGCTCGGCGCATTTTCATTTCCAGACGGTTTAAAATAACCGCTCTCTTCCCAATGTTGATAAAGGGCTTGTTCTACCGCAGACGGATTAAAACGGTCTGCCATTTCAAATTTTTGTGTCATTGTTGTTCTCTTTTTGTAAAACTTATACTGTTATATATTTGTAATAACTATACAGGATATATATCAGCATTATTTTTCATTAAATTTTCTAATTCATTAATTTTATCTAAACAAGATATATCAGATGCAATATAAGTTTGATCATAATTAGATATATAAATAAAACTTTTTAATTCACTTGGAATATTTTCTAGCATATTTTCTATGATTTTCTTACTTGAAGAATCACTATCGTCCCAAATTACAACATCGCACTCTTGATTCCATCTTTCCTTGCTAGTTCTATCTGCAAATGCTCCAGCACTTAAATTACTACTACCAATTATTGAAATTAAAGGAAGATTTTGTTTTCTTGCTATAAAAATTTTTGCATGGGAATTTGGCTTAAATTTATAAAAATTAGTTGAACAACTTGAGTTCTGATAATAGTTTTTCAGATTACTACAGAACTGGTTAAATTGTTTATTCCATGTTCCTCTATATAAACCATATATATCTATGTTAACTGTTCGAGTAGAATTAAGTGCACTTATTATCTCTGAACTAGTACTAAATTTATTTTCCTGAAAAAATGCACTACATAAGACATATTTATCAAAATAACTATTGTTCAATGTAGATAAAATAATGTTTCTAAAAAAATTCGGTTGTGCATCCTTTCTTAAAAAAATAGCAAATTTATACATTATAATCTCATCGTTACTTATTTTAGTTTACTAACCTAATTTCAATCACCCAAAACTCACTTTCATTGGGATAAATTGTTTTAATCACTTCTCGCAATTCAGCCAAACCCATATTCTCCTGCTTCGCATGTTGCTCCGTCAGTTCATCAAGGGTAATCGATGAAACACTTAACACTTCAATGGTGCAGAAATATTGATTATCTTCAAATCGACCAACACGCAAAATATCACCCGCTTTAAAATAGCTTTCGGATTTATCCCGAATGGTGATGGTTTTACGCCCTGAGAGAATATCCGCTTCAAAGCGTTGGTAAAAAGTGATGTCATTTGGTTGCATTTTGATCCTTAAAGAGCGGTTATATTTTAGAAAATTTTTTCAAATCCTAGATTTCTCAAATTATTCAATATTTTTTCACACCAACTTGGTAAAAATTCACTAAATTGAGTAATACAGTTATCTTTTAGTTGAAAAATCAATTCAGGCGCAATGCTAGAATTAGCATAAATAAAAATTTCATCACAATATGGCAAAACAAGAAATAAATTATCTAAACTAATTTGGTAACGATTTTTTACAACATCTTCAGCAATAAAATGCCCGCCAGATTTAACTTGCCTTAACACGTGCAAGATTTATTTCAACGCTATTAACGCCAATATAATTTAAATGCACATAAAAGCCACTTTATTTCGCCGTTTTCATTCTTTGAATAATTTAATTACCTGAAAGTGTCGATTTCATGGAAAAATCAATATGTTGCTTAATAGCAAAACGAAATAGCCCCATCACTTTTCTGCCTGCATCAATATCAGCAAGTCTTGGATTTTGAGGATTAATCTGCATTGCAATATGATCAGAATCAATCACAATTTGCACAGCATCTTGGTTAAAAGAACGTAAAGTACTTTTTCCCGAACCATTTGTTCCACAATAAAAAATCGCTTTATTTTGCATAACCCACAATTTTTTCCGAACCATCAGGATAATGTCGCACGATATTCCCATTCGGTCGCTGAAACGTTAGCACTTCACGCTTTTTCTTATCGTCCATCCACGCCTTAAATTGAATTTGCAGTTGGCGTTGTTGTTCTCTAATTTGTTCAATTTTGGTCATTTTCTTTCTCCAAAATTTGTAAGATTTTACGGAAATTAAACCGCTTGCTCAGCCGTGCTAGATATCGGCATTGCCTTAACTTTTAGCCTGTTCTTGATTTGCTGGTGTTTGATAGCATTCTTTTAATTTAAACACGTGTTGGAATTCCGGATCTCGAGCTTTCTCGTAGAATGCGTGGAATTTTCGAATTTCATCTTCTAAGTTAACCGTACGAATAATTTGTTCTTGGATATAATCGTGTTTATTTCGGTTTGCTTCTAAATAACAGGTGATGGTTACCGTTTCGAATTCAACTTGTGCGCTGAGTTGCAGATCTTTATAAGGAATACGTAGCGCATGGAAATTGTCTTGTACATATAGCCTTAGGTGTTCGCTAAGTGGTTCATTAAAAAGTTGAAGAATTTATAGTTATTGACATATTCGTAATAGTCTATGTCAAAAATATTTTCACAGCTAAAGCGAAAATACATCATTTCTCTATCAATTTGGCGATATACATAATATGCCGCACTCAATAATAAAATGATGAGAATAAGGTAATAGAGATTGTCCATCATCAATTCTTTCCATACATACAATTGTTAACGTGTTAACGCCATATCCAAATGTGGGATGTTATCTTCCAAATAAACATCGGAAATCGCACTAAAACCGAGTGATTGATAAAACTGGGCTAAATGAGATTGTGCTTGGATATATATAGTGTGCTGCGGCCAAGTTTGTTTAGCGTAAGCAATTGCCGTTTGCATTAATTCACGAGCTAAGCCGGAGCCTCGAGCCTCAATTGCAACCAGCACTCGACCGATATGTACGCCGTCTTCTTGCAGGAAGATACGGCAATAAGCGGTCAAATTCTGTTGTTTTTTTGCGAAATGGTGATAAGCGATAAGATCTTTATCATCCACTTCTTGATAGGGGCAATCTTGTTCAACCACAAAAACGGCAGTGCGTAATTTGTAGATTTCAAATAATTCCGTTGTGGAAAGTTGTTCGAACGATTTGGTTTGCCACATATTATGCTTGTACTGTTTCAAGTTGCCAGCCAAGTTGGCGATATTGTTTGTAACGTTCGCGTGCTTGGGCTTTCTCCGCTTCATCTGCCGGTACAAAATCAATAATTTGATTAAAGCTATTAATAAAGTCCGGTAGATTTTTCTGGAGCGAAATAAGCAAATCACGACGCTGTGCATTGCGTTTGCCAGGCCACGATATTTCTATCGGTGTGGCATATTGGGTAACTTCGCCAGAAAGATTATGCGGTACAAAAGAATCAGGATCCCTCGCCCATAACGCTTCATCAATTTTTAGGGCTTGTTGTTCGGTTTCGCAGGAGATCAGCACTCGTTTGCCGAGTCTCCAAGCCTGAGCACTTAATTCACAAGCCATTGCTTCGGCGGCGCTGAGATCTTCAGAAAACGCTTGGCTCAGTAAATAAAATTTAACTTGTTTCACCTAACTGCCCTAATAAAATAATCAAAAATAACAAAAGGGATTAATTTTAGCCGAAAATGTGGAAAATTTGAAATGTAAGCGGTCATTTTTGCAATATTTTTTGCAAATTTAACCGCTTGTTGTTTGAATTTAGTGAAATCTATCTGAAATGAAGTTTGTGTTAAGTGAAATTTGTAATGCTTTGCCTATTGAACCAATCTTAGTTTTGCGGCTCTAACTTTGTGAGTTGGCTATTTCAATCACCTTATAATGGTGTAAAATATAGCCTCCCTTAAACCTAACTTTAGAGGACTTTACCATGGGTTTATTTGATTTTGCGGCGAATATCGGCAAAAAACTTTTTAATAAAGAAGAAGAGGCGTCACAAGCCGTAACAGAACATTTGAACGAAGACAATCCGGGCGTTGAGAATGTACAAGTAACCGTTGAAAACGGTGTAGCAAATTTAAGCGGTGTGGCGGCAACGGCAGCTGCGGTAGAAAAAGCGGTATTAATGGCGGGTAACATTGAAGGTATTTCAGAAGTGAAAATCGACGGTGTTCAAATTGCTAACGGCGAAGCGCTTGCAGGTGATGACGAATTCTATGTGATTCAAAAAGGCGATACTTTATGGGAAATTGCAACCAAAGCTTACGGCAACGGTGCAAAATATAAAGCGATCGTTGAAGCGAATAAAGAAGTGATCAAAGACGAGAACAAAATCTTCCCGGGGCAAAAAATTCGTATTCCAAAAAGCTTATAATCTTTCAGGAAAGAAGGCGTAACCTAACGCTATTGCAAAAAATCAGTAAAATCGCACCGCTTGTTCGGTAAATTTTGCTGATTTTTTCATTTCTGCGCCATCATTTGGCGATGTTCTGCGCAATATTCCTCGACAGCCCATTGACATAACGTTACAATGGATGTCTATTTCTGTATCTTTTATATACCCACAACTTGAGGTTTAAGAATGTCAATTTCTATTGAAACTTTAGAAGGCTTACAACGCCGCGTAACTATTACTGTAGCTGCAGACAAAATCGAAGCGGCTTATAAAGAACAATTAAAAGGCTATGCGAAAAATGCTCGTGTAGACGGTTTCCGTAAAGGTAAAGTACCACACGCAATTATTGAACAACGTTTCGGTTTAGCGGCTCGCCAAGATGTATTATCTGATGAAATGCAACGTGCGTTCTTTGATGCAGTAATCGCTGAGAAAATCAACCTTGCAGGTCGTCCTACATTCACTCCTAACAACTACCAACCAGGCCAAGAGTTCAGCTTCACTGCAACTTTTGAAGTATTCCCAGAAGTTGAATTAAAAGGTTTAGAAAACATCGAAGTTGAAAAACCGGTTGTAGAAATCACTGAAGCTGATTTAGACAAAATGATCGATGTTTTACGTAAACAACAAGCAACTTGGGCTAAATCTCAAGAAGCTGCACAAGCGGAAGACCGTGTTGTGATCGATTTCGTAGGTTCTGTTGACGGTGAAGAATTCGAAGGCGGTAAAGCGACAGACTTCACTTTAGCAATGGGTCAAGGCCGTATGATCCCTGGTTTTGAAGAAGGCATCGTTGGTCACAAAGCTGGCGAACAATTCGATATTGATGTAACTTTCCCTGAAGAATATCACGCTGAAAACTTAAAAGGTAAAGCGGCGAAATTCGCAATCACACTTAAGAAAGTAGAAAGCATCGTATTACCTGAATTAACAGAAGAATTCGTGAAAAAATTTGGTTCAGCAAAAACTGTAGAAGATTTACGTGCAGAAATTAAGAAAAATATGCAACGTGAACTTAAAAATGCAGTAACTGCACGTGTTAAAAACCAAGTAATCAACGGTTTAATCGCACAAAACGAAATTGAAGTACCAGCTGCAGCAGTAGCGGAAGAAGTTGATGTACTACGTCGTCAAGCGGTTCAACGTTTCGGTGGTAAACCTGAAATGGCTGCACAATTACCGGCTGAATTGTTTGAGGCAGATGCAAAACGTCGTGTTCAAGTAGGTTTATTACTTTCAACTGTTATCGGTACTAACGAATTAAAAGTTGATGAAAAACGTGTTGAAGAAACGATTGCAGAAATTGCTTCAGCTTACGAGCAACCGGCAGAAGTTGTTGCTCACTACGCGAAAAACCGTCAGCTAACCGAAAATATCCGTAATGTGGTATTAGAAGAACAAGCGGTGGAAGCAGTACTTGCAAAAGCGAAAGTAACTGAAAAAGCAACCTCTTTTGATGAAGTAATGGCTCAACAAGCTCAGGGCTAATTCTCAAATACAAAGCTCTCCGTTTTGGAGGGCTTTTAATTAGCATTTTATAAGCGGTTGATTTTAGAAAAAAATTTGCAAAAATTTCTCTAAAAATAACCGCTTTTATTTTAACCAAAAGAGAATTTAGTCATGGATTTAACCTTTACTCAACAGCTTCAACAATTTGTTAGCGCTCATCCAATTCTTGTGTTTGCATGGATTGCGGTGTTTGTTGCAGTGTTATTTAGCCTCTATAAAGGCGCTACCAGTAAATTTAAAACAATCGAAAATGCACAAGCGACACAACTTGTGAACAAAGAAGAGGGGGTATTCCTCGATTTACGTTCAGAAGATGAGTTCCGCTCAGGTCATATCGTAGATAGCCACCATATTCTGCCAAGCGAAATCAAAGCGAATAATGTTCACCCGATTGAAAAATATAAAGATCGTCCGGTAATCTTGGTTGATACTAATGGTTTTTCTGCTGGGTCAAGCGCAGATTTACTTGCAAAACAAGGCTTTAGCAAAGTATATGTGCTAAAAGAAGGTATTTTAGGCTGGCGTTCGGCAAACCTTCCAACCGTTAAAAAACATAAATAATTTAGTTAATTAAGGAAATATTATGGCTGAAGAAAATCAAGTTGCTGCTCAAGAAGAACAGCTCCCATTTGAACTTCAAATTCAACGTATTTATATCAAAGACGTTTCGTTTGAAGCACCGAACTTACCAACTATTTTTCATCAAGAGTGGAAACCGCAATTAGGCTTCGAGCTTGATACTGAAACAAAACAGTTAGATGAAGACCTTTATGAAGTGGTATTACACATTAATGTTTCAACCACATTAGAAGATAGTAGTGATACTGCATTTATCTGTGAAGTAAAACAAGCGGGTGTATTTACAATTAAGGGCTTAGAAGGTCTTCAATTAGCACATTGTTTAGCATCACAATGTCCTAATGTGCTTTATCCTTATGCACGTGAATTAATCGCTAGCTTAGTAAATCGTGGTACATTCCCAGCATTGAATTTATCACCGGTAAACTTCGATGCGCTGTTTATGGATTACTTACAACGCCAAGAAGCAGAGCAAAACGCAGAAGCGCCAGTAGTAAACTAGTCTTTTTTAAAGGTATGCAATTTTGCATACCTTTTTCTTTACCTCTCCAATTCTGCTTATCACAACGTAAAACTTTGTATAGGTTTAAGTTGCCTGAATTGACGGATTCACATCAAATGATATATTGAGCCTTTCTATTTTAGTTAGTCCATTTTGATTCCAATCTCTAAATACTTCATTGCATGAGGATAATATTAATGAGTGAAATATATTCCGCGCCTGTCACGGTTTTAGGTGCAGGTTCTTATGGTACAGCACTAGCTATTGCGCTGACTCGTAATGGTCATAAAACTTATTTATGGGGACACCAGCCAGAAAAAATGGCAATTTTGGCTGCGGAACGAATGAATAATGCTTTTTTACCAGATATAGCTTTTCCGGACGCTTTAGAAGTGGAAAGCGATTTGGCTCAAGCGCTTGCCAAAGCAAAGGATATTTTGATTGTTGTGCCAAGCCACGTGTTTGCTGATGTATTGATGCAAATTCGTCCATTATTGAATGCTCATCATCGTATTATGTGGGCAACGAAGGGACTAGAACGTAATACCGGAAGATTATTACAAACGGTTGCCGAAGAAATTCTTGGCACTCAGTATCCGCTAGCGGTGCTTTCCGGCCCGACTTTTGCAAAAGAGTTAGCACAAGGTTTACCGACAGCAATTGCTTTAGCTTCAAATGACCACCAATTTGCTGATGAAATGCAGCAGCGTATCCATTGTTCTAAGGCTTTCCGTGTTTATTTGAATAGCGATATGATTGGCGTACAATTAGGCGGTGCGATTAAGAATGTAATTGCCATTGGGGCTGGTATTTCTGATGGAATGGGCTTCGGTGCAAATGCACGAACGGCGCTTATTACCCGTGGTTTGGCGGAAATTAGCCGTTTAGGTTCGTCACTGGGTGCAAATGCTAATACCTTTATGGGAATGGCAGGACTGGGCGATTTAGTGTTAACTTGTACGGATAATCAATCACGTAACCGCCGGTTTGGTTTAATGCTCGGGCAAGGAAAATCCACAGAGGAAGCCATGGCGGAAATCGGGCAAGTGGTAGAAGGCTTTTACAATACCAAAGAGGCTTATTTGTTGGCGCAAACCCAAGGGGTTGAAATGCCAATTGTTGAACAGATTTATCAAATGTTATTCTGTGGTAAAAATGCACATGATGTTGTCGCAGCCTTATTAGGTCGTGAACGCAAAGGCGAATAAAGAGGTTTTATATGAACGAAAGCGAACTTAACCAAATTTGGCAGAATATTCGAGAAGAGGCACAAGAATTGGTCGAGAATGAGCCGATGCTTGCCAGCTTTTTCCATGCAACCATTTTAAAGCATAGTAATTTAGGTGGCTCACTGAGTTATATCTTAGCCAATAAACTGGCTAACCCAATTATGCCGGCGATTGCGTTAAAAGAAATTATTGAAGAAGCCTATCAGGCTAATCCTCAAATTATTGCTAGTGCTGCCTGTGATATTGATGCGGTTCGTACTCGAGATCCTGCTGTAGATAAATGGACAACACCACTGTTGTATTTAAAAGGCTATCATGCGATTCAAAGTTATCGTGTGACATATTACCTTTGGCAACAAGGTCGTAAGGCATTGGCAATTTACCTACAAAATGAAATCTCTGTAGCATTTGATGTTGATATTCATCCGGCAGCGAGATTAGGCTGCGGCATTATGTTCGACCACGCAACTGGTATTGTAGTTGGTGAAACGGCGGTAATTGAAAATGATGTGTCTATTTTACAAGGCGTAACGCTTGGTGGTACGGGTAAAGAACACGGTGATCGTCACCCGAAAATCCGTGAAGGCGTGATGATTGGCGCCGGTGCAAAAATCTTAGGTAATATTGAGATTGGACGTTATTCGAAAATTGGCGCAAATTCAGTCGTATTACAACCAGTACCGGATCACGCAACCGCTGCAGGTGTACCAGCTCGCATTATAGGACAATCTTCCGTACAAAAACCGGCTTTTGATATGAACCAATATTTTGAAGATATAGAAGGGACTTATGGCGATGGTATCTGACCTAAATAGCTTATGTCTAACTGCTATTTAAGCCAATTAAAAGGGCTGAATCCGGTAATATTGGATTCAGCCCTTAATGTTAGTCTAATGCTATGGAAAGTCGTAAGACAAGCGGTCAATTTTAAATGCTAAATGACGAACCGCAGCCACAAGTTGAACTTGCATTCGGGTTTTGTACCACAAAGCGAGAACCGTCCAAGCCTTCGGTATAATCAACCGTGCCACCTATTAAATATTGCAGACTCATTGGATCAACTACCAAACCAACATTTTGGTTCTCGATAGTTAAATCACCTTCATTAATTTGGTCGTCAAAGGTAAAGCCATACTGGAACCCACTACAACCGCCCCCCGTAATATACACTCGTAAACGAAGATTCGGGTTATCTTCGCCCTCAATTAAACTCTTAACTTTCTTTGCCGCCGCATCGGTAAAGATAAGAGGGATTTGAATATCGTTCATTTTTTTCTTCTCACACCAAACTCTAGGTAAGCTTTCATTATGTACTAAGATTAAGCATTGGGCAATAGGTCAAGTGAAAAGGAATGTATGTAATATCTTTTGTAAGGCTATTAAAATACTGGTATGTTCCTAAAGATTTTTATATATTTTTTGCATAATAACCAACCATATCAGTATGGTTATCTATATTGTTTTTCAGAGGGCTAAATGATAAAGGATATTGTTGAAAATTTTGGGCATTTCTTCGCTTTTGATGAGTTACTTAAACAAATTATAGTTCGTGATGTAAAATTAAAATATAGACTAAGCTATTTAGGATATTTATGGAGTATTCTAAATCCGTTAATGTTAATGATGGTGTTAGTTGTTGTCTTTTCTAACTTATTTAGGTTTGATATCCCTAATTTCCCCCTTTATATGATTGCTGGACAGACTATATTTAATTTTATGGCTGAAGCAACCAATATGTCGATTGGCTCAATTACGGGTAATGCTTCATTATTAAAGAAAACTTATGTGCCGAAATATATTTTTACTTTATCTAAAGTAGGTAGTTCTCTCGTTAATTTATTATTTTCTCTTGGTGCGTTATTACTTGTCATGATTGTAACAGGTGCAACATTCTCTTGGAATTTATTATTTTTCCCGTAATTATTCTACAAGTTTTAATTTTTAGCTTAGGGCTTGGATTATTCTTAGCGACTGCAACAGTATTTTTCCGAGATATCCAATACTTATGGGGTGTTTTGTTTGAATATGGTTATATCTAACGCCATTATTCTACCCTGTAACAATTATTCCGGAAGAATATCAAACGCTATATAAAACTGCTAATCCAATGTATTGGTATATTGAACAATTTAGAGATATTGTTTTATATGCAAAATTCCCTGATGTAAATTCTATCTATATGGAATTCGGTGTTGCAATCTTAGTGCTTATTTTAGGCGCTTGGTATTTCAATAAAAAACAAGACGAATTTATTTTATATATCTAATTAATACTGAAACTGTAATTAAAGTAACAAATGCTACTGTACGTTTTAATAAAGCTACAGAAAGTTATAACGGCTTAAAAGAATATGTCATTAAAATGCTAAAAGGTGAACTAATGTTCCAAGAGTTTTTAGCATTACAAGATGTAAATCTTGAAGTGAAACGTGGCGAATTTTGGGGACTGATTGGTACTAATGGCTCTGGTAAATCGACTTTACTTAAACTAATTTGTGGTATTTTGGAACCTTATAAAGGTTCTGTAGAAGTAAACGGTAATATTGCTCCATTGATTGACCTAAAGCAAAATGGAAATGTACTTTCACTTTAGCACGATCACGAATCGCTTTTAATGCCTCTAAGAAATACGGATTTAACTTCATCGTGGTTGAAGCAATACCAATATCTACGACTTCCGGATTCTCACGTAATAAGTATTCAACTTTCTCAGGCGCTAACGCAGATGGAACATACGGCAATGCATCTTTCGGTAAACGTAATAACGTTTCGCTGAAGCATTCTTCCGAACCTACATAATCGTCTTCCACAATCACATACTCAATAAAGTCGGAATGGGTCGTTGCCGGATGACCTAAAGCGATAACTTGTACTGGCGCTAAACGGGTATTACTTGCAAAAATCGTTGCTAAATCCATACCGATACTCGGCATATAGAACACTAATGCACCATTTGTTTCATAAATTGAGCGAATAAACTCTAATTTGTCTTTCATATTATTGCTATCGACCAGATGGAACTCATCAAATACGTCACGCCCCGCTTGGTCAACCGATGCATTACCTAAACCGATGAGGTGGAAATGCTCAAGCAAATTACCGGCTTACCATTACGGTAACCGATTTTAGTCACATCACGATCTTGCCAACCGTATTCAGTTTCGATATGGCGGCGAATGACTTGGTTTAACGCTTTCTTCACATCATGTTTATTTGCAGCAATGTCATAGCTACAGTGCATATATACATCATGCGAAACGGCACTTGGAATGTTATTTAGGTTTTGTAACTGTGCTAAACGAGCCGGGAACCATTGTAAAATCGCACCACGTTTTGAGAATGCTGCCGGTGTACCGATAAATCTAGGCGATTGCAATGCAAAGAGGCGCACAAAGCTCCGGATCAGCATTCCATGCCGCATCCAGGTTTAAATTCACATTTGATTCCGGTAAATACAAAATACAGAATTTAATTAATGCCGCTTTTGTTGCTTCTAAGTGAATATCTAAACTATTTTCACGGTTCGGATTACGGTTATACGTTTGTAGCACATGATCCGCATTCACATACGGAGAACTTGCAAAAATAAGCGATAACCAACGTTGGAACGATAGAAAACGTTGTGCACCTTCTACTGAAATCTCTAAACCTGGATCAGCAAAAAGCGTACTCACCGCATTCGCTAAGCGAGTACAAAAGTAAACGGTTTTTTCTTGTTCAAGATCTTTTGATTGAGTAGGAAATTCAAAATCAATGTCCTGAATGCCACCAAAATTACTATCGAGTTCCGCTAAAATCTATAATAATTCGGTACAAGACTCTTCATATTTTTTCGCCGCAACCGCAGCTTCAAATGTTGCTAAATTAGGTTTTTTGTTGTGTTCCATACGAGTTGTCCTAAAAAATTAACATGTTCCCCAAAGGTCATATTCATCCGCATTCGTAATCGTTACAGAAATAATTTGACCGACTTTCACATCCTGATTTGAAATATTATCGACATATACTACACCGTCAATTTCCGGTGCATCCGCCATTGAGCGACCGATAATACCTTCTTCGTCAATCTCATCCACAATGACCGCCAGTGTTTTACCGACTTTCTGTTGTAAGCGAGCGGCTGAAATACGCTGTTGAACTTGCATAAAGCGGTGGAAACGATCTTCTTTCACATCTTCCGGCACTTGATCCGCTATTTCCGTTGCTACCGCACCCTCCACCGGGCTAAATTTGAAGCAACCGACACGATCCAATTGCGCTTCTTCTAAGAAATCTAATAGCATTTGGAAATCTTCTTCCGTTTCACCCGAGAAACCGACAATAAAGGTCGAGCGTAAGGTTAATTCTGGGCAAATCTCTCGCCATTTTTTAATGCATTTAATGTGCGCTTAATTGATCCGGGACGTTTCATTGCCTTTAATACTCGGGCTTGCGTGTTGTAACGGAATATCTAAATACGGCAAAATTTTGCCTTGCGCCATTAATGGAATTAAATCATCTACGTGCGGATACGGGTATACATAATGTAGACGAACCCAAATGCCTAAAGTTCCTAACTGTTCACATAGCGTAATCAGATTATTTTTAATCGGAGCGCCATTCCAGAAAACCGTCTTGTTTTGATTTTCTTTCGACTGATCTAATGCATAAGCGGAAGTATCTTGAGAAACGATGAGTAACTCTTTCACACCTGAATCCGCAAGACGTTTTGCCTCATCTAATACCTGAACAATCGGACGGCTGTCTAAATCGCCACGCATAGACGGAATAATACAGAAGGTACAACGGTGGTCACAACCTTCAGAGATTTTTAAATAAGCATAATGCTTAGGTGTCAGTTTTACCCCTTGTGCCGGCACAAGACTGGTATAAATATTACGTTCCGGGCGCGGTACATATTTATGCACGTGCTGCATCGCCGCTTCATAACTATGCGATCCGGTAATCTCTAATACTTTAGGATGCACTTCACGAATTTGGTTTTCTTTTGCGCCTAAACAGCCGGTAACAATCACTTTACCATTTTCTTGCAATGCTTCGCCGATCGCTTCTAGAGACTCTTGCACCGCACTGTCGATAAAGCCACAAGTGTTAACAATTACTAAGTCCGCATTTTCATAACTCGGAATAATGTTATAACCGTCTGTACGCAACTCCGTCCAAAATACATTCGGAATCGACTAAGTTTTTAGGACAGCCAAGGCTGATAAAACCAATATTTGGTGTAGTACTCATAAATTTCTCAAAAATATAAGGGGCTGTAGT
>NZ_GL831080.1:160435-165796 GCF_000188255.1 Actinobacillus ureae ATCC 25976 | reverse complement strand
CCCCAAATATAATTAGGTAATTAATTCATTAAATAACAAAAGACCTACAAATTTACGTAGGTAAAAGGCTGAATATTGTACAAAACTTACAATAGAATAGCGATAACAAGCGGTCGAATTTTTGCGTTTTTTTGCAAAGTTTAGCCAAATTCCGACCGCTTATTTATTACTGATTAGGCAATGCTATTTAACATAGCAAGAACAATTTCCGATGATTTTTCTGCCGCCAGTGGTAAAAATTCATCAAAAGAAAGGTGAGATTCTTTATCTGCGACATCTGAAATCGCACGAACAATTACGAAAGGTACTTCAAACGCATGACAAACTTGTGCAATTGCCGCCGCTTCCATTTCTACTGCGGCAACACTTGGGAAATTTTCACGAATTTGCGCAATTTTTTCTTCGCCATTTACAAATAAGTCACCGCTACAAATTAAACCGGAAACCGCATTAAAACCGGCTTTTTCCGTTTCTTTTACCGCAACACTCATTAAATGCTCATTTGGAATAAATGCTGCCGGATTCGCCGGTAACTGTCCTTTTTCATAACCAAATGCCGTCACATCAACATCGTGGTGGCGCACTTCCGTAGAAATTACAATATCGCCCATATTTAATTTCGCATCTAAACCGCCTGCTGAGCCTGTATTAATAATCATATCCGGTTTCGCCAGCTCGAGTAATAAGGTTGTGCCGACTGCAGCCGCAACTTTACCGATACCTGATTGTAATAATGCTACTCGCGTATTATTAATTTTACCGTCATAAATGTTACAACCGGCAATTTCTGTTACTTTTGCCTCAACCATTAAATTACGTAAAATTTCAACTTCTTGCGCCATTGCGCCGATAATTCCGATTTTTAATTTCATTATTTTTTATCCTCTTTTTGTTCTTGTTGTAGTTTATCGATTAAGAAACTCAATACACCGTAAGTATAGTCGTCGTTATATAAAGTATTTTGTAACAAAATATATTTGCCGTTTAATACAGCAATCGGTACATACGGTGGATTATATAAGTTAAACAATGCCCTCTCTTGTTCCATTCGTTGTTTAACTTCTTCCGAATAAAACAATTTGTTAAATGCATTCGCATCTAAACCTTTTGAGGTGAGCCATTGCGTCACTGCCGCATCACTTTTAACTAAACTGACATGATCTTTGCGCCCTACACTATCAAATAAATACAGTTCGCTCAAATCCTCACGCCCGATTACCATAAAAGTCGCATGCATTTGACCAGTGAAAGAATCTCCTTTATCGTAAGCCGGCGAGCGTTGTAACACCACTTTATCTTTATGCTGTTCGGCGTATTGCTTCAAATAATCATTGGCATTTAAACACACAGCGCAGTCATATTTGAAAAAATATTGAATCAATATGCGCCCGTCTTTAGGTAATTCAGCTTTTATAGGTTTTTTATAAGAGTAGTAACCTTTGCCATCTTTAAAAAGCGGTTCGTTTTTTGCATTTTTTTGCGTTTTTTCAACCGCTTGCACAGAGGAGGCATAAACATTTAATGCTAATACTGAGACTGCTAAACCAACGCCCCACTTCACTAAATTCTTAAATAACATACTTAGTAAAATTACCTCAATATAAATTATGTGCGATTAGAATCCGAACTAATGAGTAAGTTCATAGCCTAATAATGCGGCGGGGGAGTCTCTTCCGCTAACGAGGCAACATTACTAGACTGAACGCCTTGCAGCTTTTCTGCAAAATGGCGAACTTGCGTTTGAAGCTTATCCAAAGCAAATTGATGATGAACCAACGCTTGATTTAGCTCTTCTATCGTGACTTCTTGGAAAGCAACTTTTGTTTCTAATTCGGCTATACGCTGTAAAAGATCGTGTTCTATCGTCATTTTTAATAAAAAAGGTTGTCTAATCAGGGAATACACTTTACCCTATCTATCTTTCTTTTAACAATTATTTATAAGGAAAATCTATGTTAAAAAGCAAACTTTCTGTACTTGCAGTCGCAATGAGCGTATTCGCAGCGTCACAAGCGACCTTTGCGGAACAAAAAGCAGATCAAAAATTTGTGGACGAATCTTCATACGCGGTCGGTGTATTAATGGGCAAAAACATTGAAGGCGTTGTTGAATCACAAAAAGAAATCTTCTCTTATAACCAAGACAAGATCTTAGCCGGCGTACAAGATACGATTAAAAAAACCGGTAAATTAACCAATGAAGATTTACAAAAACAATTAAAAGCACTTGATACTTATCTTGCAAGCCAAGAAAGCAAAATCGCGGCAGAAAAAAGTAAAGCAACTATCGAAGCCGGCAACAAGTTCCGTGCCGAATACGAGAAAAAAGCCGGCGTGAAGAAAACCGCTTCAGGCTTACTCTATAAAATTGAAAAAGCCGGTACAGGTGAATCACCAAAAGCGGAAGATACCGTAAAAGTACACTATAAAGGTACATTAACGGACGGTACGGTATTCGATAGCTCATATGATCGTGGCGAGCCGATTGAATTCCAATTAAATCAATTAATTCCAGGCTGGATTGAAGCAATTCCAATGCTGAAAAAAGGCGGCAAAATGGAAATCGTATTACCACCTCAATTAGGATACGGTGATCGTCAAGCAGGTAAAATTCCGGCAAGTTCAACCTTAAAATTTGAAATCGAATTATTAGATTTCAAAGCGGCTGAAGCGAAAAAATAGCCCTTGAATCTAAGCGGTCTAATTTGTAGAATTTTTTGCAAATTAGACCGCTTGCTTTTTAGGTCTCCTTAAAACGATTACATAACAAAAGTGACATAAGTCCCTCAATATTATGAAAAAATTCCAAACTTTTACCGAAGAAGATCACGCAATTTTAGCCTCTTATTTTCCGATTGTAGACGGTATTGCAGTCCTAATCGGCGAACATTGTGAGATCGTATTACACTCGTTAGAATTTCTTGAAAATTCCGCAATCTATATAGCAAACGGACACAATACCGATCGAAAAATCGGCTCGCCGCTCACCGATAAAGCGCTTAAATCGTTACACCAAATGAAAACGGATAGTGTGTCTAAACCTTATTTTACGCGTTCTAAAGGCGGCGTATTAATGAAGTCCGTCACGGTTGCGATCCGTAATAGTAAGCAACACGTTATCGGGTTTATCTGCATTAATATCAATTTAGATGTACCTGCATCACAATTTTTAAGCACCTTTATAGCGCCGTTACAAGATGACGAAGACACGGCGGTAAATTTTGCAAGTTCTGTAGAAGACTTAGTTGCTCAAACCATCGAACATACGATTGAAGAAACCATGGCAGACCGCAATGTTGCTAATAACAATAAAAACCGTTACATTGTCGTCTCATTATATGAGAAAGGCATTTTTGATATTAAAGACACCATCAACCAAGTGGCCGATCGATTAAATATTTCGCGTCATACCGTTTACCTCTATATCCGACAAATTAAACAGGATAACGAATAATGGATTACGTACTTGCAATAAAATCGCCTGTTTACGGTGCACAAGGCGCATATTTGGCTTATCAAGTTGCTGAAACGCTATTAGAAGCTAAGCATAATATTAAGCAAATCTTTTTCTTTCAAGACGGTACAACCAATGCCAATGTGCTAGTAAACCCTGCAAGTGATGAAATAAATCTATTAGAAAAATGGCAGAATCTTGCTCAATTACATGGTTTACCTTTGCTCCTCTGCATTTCTGCCGCTCAAAGGCGAGGAATTGTAGATCACCAGACCAGTAAAACCCAACAAACGAATCTTGCCAACGGTTTTATACTGGCAGGACTTGGCGAATTTAGCCAAGCGGTACTCAGAGCAGACAGACTATTAACCTTTTAATGATGAAAAAATATAAACTAGCCTTTCTTTTTACTCAGCCTCCTTTTGGAATAGCTACTAGCCGAGAAGGTCTCGATGCATTACTCGCAGCCAGTGCATTTTGTGCCGAGGATGAAATCGCTATCTGCTTTTTAAATGACGGTGTATTCAATTTATTAGCACAGCAACAACCGAATAGCATCTTACAGAAAGATCATATCTCAACCTTTAAATTAATTGAGCTGTATGATTTAACCGAATGTTTTATTTGTGAAGAATCTATCCGTCAAAGAGCGCTAAATAATGCCGAATGGATCTTAGCTGACCCACAAATTATTCCTCAAAACGAGCTATTTACTATTCTGGTCCAAGCCGAAAAGATACTGACTTTCTAATAAGGAATCCCTATGCTTTATACGCTTTCTAAAGCACAATATGACCTAAATGAATTAACTCCAATTTTAGCTCAAATCACAGAAAATGACGCTCTTGTGTTATGGCAAGACGGCGTCTTACTAGCGGTGAAATATCCACAACTTTTTACTAAAATTTCTCATTTATTTATCTTAACGAATGATATCGAAGCAAGAGGATTAAGCCCTCTCTTTAAGTCAATCACACTTACTGAATTCGTTAAAATTACCGAAACATTTTACCCACAGGTAGCCCTTTAAATGACCGCTACAATGCATATTGCTTTTGCTGCAGACCGTAATTACGCTCATCAAATCTATCTGTTTTTTTGATAAAGACATACATTTTTATCTGATCAATAAAGATTTTTCTGAACAATGGTTTCATGCGCTTAATCTAGATTTGAATAAGATAAATTGCCATATCACAGATATAAAAATTAAACAGACGAATTTTTCGCATTTAAAAACAACGCAGTATGTGTCTGAAGCGAGCTACTATCGCTGTTTAATTCCTCAACTTATTCCTCAAGATAAAGTGCTTTATCTAGATTGTGACATAATTGCAAATGGCTCACTGTTATCACTATATCAACAAGATCTTGATAATTATTTGGTTGCTGCATCACCGGATTTTCTAATTAATAGCGGGTTCTTCTACCATAGAACACTATTTCAATGCTGGCGTACTATTATTTAATAATAAAACATGGCGAGAAACCGTCGATATAGATCAGAGATTAGAAAATACCATTCAGCTTTACCAACAAAGTGGCTCAGATTTAGCTGATCAAGATATTTTAAATTTAGCGCTACAAAATAAATGCTTCCCACTCACTAAAAAATATAATTATCAATTTGGTGCAGGCTATTATTTAATTGAAAGTGATCGATTAGATATTTATGACGATATCATGAATATCGGTGATCAAGCACCGATACTTATTCATTATACAGGGCTTGCTAAACCTTGGACGCCGCTGTGCCAAAATAAACATCATGCGGAACAACAATACTGGAAAGCTTATCGCCTAACATGGTCAGAAATTATTGAGCGTTATATCAACAACTAATATTGATGTAGCTTATATAAGAAAACGGCTAGAAATTATTTCTAGCCGTTTTTTATTGGCATAGTA
>NZ_GL831080.1:143310-160385 GCF_000188255.1 Actinobacillus ureae ATCC 25976 | reverse complement strand
GCCAAAAACTCGGCTGCCGCATATAATTTTAACGATGCCTTAGCCACAATCAAATAGCCGAACACATACGCCATTACTTTAAAGACATCCCCCAGCAACTGCCAGATAAACAACGGCTCCATTGCCAAAAAATCTTCAGTATAAAGCAATAAGATAATCCAATGCTTAAAGGTGAAAATGGTTAAACTCGTCCAAATAACAGAAATACCGACAAATTTAAGCGCTTTAATCAGCTCTTTCTGTAGCGCAGATTTCTCATGTAATTTGGCAAAAGTCGGGCAACAAATAAACCGAAAATACCGCCGTAATAAACTGCAAATAAGCATCCGAAATCTTACTTACGCCTTGCCATAAACCAAGTGCTTCTAACGAATGATGTTCAACTAATAAATCTCGCATTAACACATAAGCAACCGGTAAGGTCACAGCAGTTAGAAAAACCATTACGCTAAATTTCAGTAGCTTCTTTGCATATTCGGCAAAAAATGCAAAATTTCCCCAAAATTTGACCGCTTGTAGCTGTCTACTTAAGAAATAACGTGCTGGTAGAAACATCAGTGCCGGTAATGTCACCAAACCGACTAGCGCCCCTTGATAACCACCGCAATATAAGCCGATAAGAAAAACCACCAGCCCTAACAAAAAACCGATAATCACGCTCAATGCATTTGCTTTGAGTTACGATAGCCTTTTAAAATCGCCAGAAAATAATTACTGTTGGCAATCCCAAACTGCGCAACAGCTGTTGCCATAATCACGTTTTGATAATCTTGCGAATAAAAAAGCCATTGGCTGATCTGTTCGGCAAATAAAAACAAAATCAATGCCAACACACCGGAAAACAACACAATAATGCGATTGGCGGTTGAGAGTAATACGGTTAACTTATCAGACTGATGCTCAAACTCTGCAACATATTTGGTGACACCATTAAAAATACCCGCACCGGCAAAAACACCTAACACGGTAATTAGAGTCATAAAATTAGCAACTTGACCTAAGCCCACCGTACCAAATTGCAACGCAAATAACTTAATCAACAGTAATCCGACGACAATTTTAAACACGGTAGAAACTGCCGTCCAAATTGTTGTTTTACTTAATGACTTCATGGCTGAAAAAATTCCAACACCGCCTCAATCACGAGGCGTAATTCTGCTTCCGACATATTATAAAATAAAGGTAAACGTACTAAACGATCGCTTTCCGTACTGGTGTATTGATCCTCACCGCAAAAGATACCGAACTGACGCCCTGCAGGACTTGAATGCAACGGAATATAGTGGAATACCGCCAAAATATCCTTTTGTTTCATCCATTCGATAAAGGCGCTACGCTCGGTTAAATCTTTAAATTTCAGATAAAACATATGCGCATTATGCTGACATTCCGCCGGTACTTGCGGTAACTGAATGCGTTGCTCTGCCGCAAAAGGCGAAAACGCTTCGAAATACTGTTGCCAAATACTCAAACGGCGCTGATTGATTTGTTCCGCCGCTTCAAGTTGCGCAGCTAAATAAGCCGCTTGTAAATCGGACATCAAAAAGCTCGAGCCGATATCACGCCACGTATATTTATCCACTTGTCCTCGGAAAAATTGGCTGCGATTAGTGCCTTTTTCTCGCACAATCCCCGCACGCTCTACCAGTTCAGTATCATTAATTAAGATCGCCCCGCCTTCGCCGCCTGAGCTGTAATTTTTAGTTTCGTGAAAACTATAACAACCTAAGTGCCCGATTGTACCTAGCGGTTTACCTTTATAGCATGCCATCACGGCTTGCGCTGCGTCTTCCACCACATATAAATTGTGTTTAGCCGCAATCGCCATAATGCTATCCATTTCACAAGCAACACCGGCGTAATGTACCAGCACGATGACTTTTGTACGAGAGGTAATCGCCGCCTCAATTTTCGTTTCATCAATATTCATCGTATCCGGACGAATATCGACAAACATAATTTTTGCCCCACGCAACGCAAACGCATTTGCCGTAGAAACAAAGGTGTAGCTTGGCATAATCACTTCATCGCCCGCTTGAATATTCAGCAAAATTGCCGCCATTTCAAGTGATGCAGTGCATGATGGCGTTAACAACGCTTTAAGTGTACCGAAATGCTGTTCAAACCAGCGTTCGCATTGCTTGGTATAATAGCTATCACCGGATAATTTTCCGCTATTAATCGCATTTTGTAGATAAGCCAATTCACTGCCAATGACCGGCGGTTTATTAAATGGAATCATATTTCATCACGTTATTAAAGATAAAACCAATAGCTTGCCTGCCGGAGCGAAGCGCCTAATTTCTGATACAAACGAATAGCGTTTAAGTTGCTCGTTTGAGTGGCAACCGCTAATGTTTCCGCACCTTGCTGTTGCGCCCAACTGATTGTCGCCTGTAACAATTGACTAGCGATGCCTTGGCGGCGAAATAATGGCGCAACCGCCAGTAAACCGACTCTCGCCTGCTTATCTCGAACACGAATACTAATTCCGCCCTGAATTTGACCGCTTGCCGTTTTTAATACTAAGCAAACGTCATCAAATTCCGCTCGTACCGCATTGCTAATCCAAGTTTGGTAAAAACGTTGATTTTCTTCTGCGGAAAACCACGGTGCTCGAAAGCGGCTCATGGGAAATGCTGTACCAAATAGTGCTTGTAGAGAGACAATATCCGCTTCGGTTGCCAGCTGATAAGCGGTCGTTTTTGGCAAAAAATTTACCAATGACAGACTGAAGTCTAGCTCCCCCTCGACAAACTGAAACCCTTGTTGCTGCAGCAAATGAATCCGTTCCACATCTTCCGCTGCGACTTTGACTTCATAAATCTCTCGTCCGAAAAACTCGGAAAGCCATTGATTCGGTGCAATTTCATGCTGCATTATTTTATCCATACGCCTCTTGTATCGACTAACCAGCGTTGCGGAATTGCTTCGGCCGAAACCGCTTTAAACGGTTGATGATCGACCAATAAAACTAAAATATCCGCCTGCTGCAACGCTTGTTCAAAACTTAACAGCTCGACTTTACCTTGCAATTTTGCCGGCAAGCAAGTGACATTCGGTTCCACCGCAAATATTTTACCGCTGTGCCAATTTGCAAGATTTTCGGTAATTTCTACCGCTGGGCTTTCACGTAAATCATCAATATCCGATTTAAATGCCAAACCCAAACAAGCGATTTTTACCTCGCTCGGTTTAACATTTTTCTCCGTCACACAATCCGCTAATGCCGTTTTCACTTTATCAATCACCCAATGCGGTTTGCTTTCATTCACTTCTCGTGCCGTGCGAATTAAACGCGCCTGTTCCGGTGCTTGCGAGACGATAAACCAAGGGTCAACCGCAATGCAATGCCCGCCAACCCCTGCGCCCGGCTGTAAGATATTTACTCGTGGGTGACGATTCGCCAGCTCAATCAATTCCCAAACACTGATTTGCAATTTATCGCAAATCATCGACAACTCATTGGCAAAAGCGATGTTAACGTCACGGAAGCTATTCTCGGTTAATTTACACATTTCCGCTGTGCGGGCATTAGTTTGAATACATTCACCCTTTACAAAAAGTTGGTATAAATCGACCGCTTGTTGTGCGCATTTAGCACTTAGTCCGCCAATCACGCGATCATTTTGGAACAGTTCCACCATCACTTTGCTCGGTAAAACACGTTCCGGACAATATGCGATACAAATATCGGCAGCCTCTCCGGCTTCATTCGGGAAGCTCAAATCCGGGCGAATTTCTTTCAACCACTGAGCTAATTGTTCGGTCGTGCCAACCGGTGAAGTCGATTCTAAAACAACTAAATTACCTGCAGTTAAATGCGGTGCGATCGCACGCGCGGCGGCTTCAATATAACTCAGATCTGGCTGGTAATGATTTTGGAAAGGGGTAGGAACGGCAATAAGAAAAGCATCGGCAGGTTGAACCGAAACACTTGCAGAAAGTAGGCCTTTTTCGACCGCTTGTTGTACCGCTTGGTCTAAATCCGGTTCAATAATATGAATCTTGCCTTGGTTAATGGTATTAACCGTATCGGCATTAATATCGACCCCTAAAACTCGGCAGCCTGCTGTTGCAAACGCTGCCGCAGTAGGTAGCCCGATGTAACCTAAGCCAATTACTGAAATGGTATTAAAAATTGTCATTTGCTGATTTCCGAAAACCACCGTATAGCTTACAGGTGGTAAAAAAGCTTTGTGGATAGCACAAAGCTTATGAATAGAAAGTTTGTTTAATTGCGGTCACAATACGCAGGCAAGCCTGACCATCCCCATAAGGATTATGCGCTTGCGCCATCGCTTGGTAGGCATTCTTGTCTTGTAACAAGCGTTCTACTTCCGCAATAATTTTTCGGGTATCTGTCCCCACCAAACGTACCGTACCGGCTTTAATCGCTTCCGGACGTTCGGTGGTTTCACGCATCACCAATACCGGTTTGCCTAACGCCGGCGCTTCCTCTTGAATGCCGCCGGAATCGGTTAAAATCAAATAAGCACGATCCATTAGATAGACAAACGGCAAATAATCTTGCGGCTCAATTAAAAAGATATTCTGAATGCCGGCTAACAAACGGCTGACCGGTTCGTGTACATTCGGATTTAAATGTACTGGATAAACAATTTGTACTTCAGGATACTGATTCGCAAGCTCAACCAATGCTTGGCAAATACGCTCAAAACCTTGCCCGAAACTTTCTCGGCGATGCCCAGTCACTAAAATCATTTTTTTAGAATGATCCAAGAACGAGTAACGTTCAGCTAATTGCGTTGCAAGCGGTTGATTATGCCTAATTTTTTGCAAAATACTTAACAGCGCATCAATCACCGTATTACCTGTGACCCAAATAGATTGCTCCGTTTTACGCTCTTGTAATAAGTTAGCTTTCGCTTCTTGGGTTGGCGCAAAATGATAATTAGCAAGTACACTCGTTAAGAGGCGATTGCCCTCTTCCGGAAACGGCGAATACAGATTACCGGTTCTAAGCCCTGCTTCAACGTGTCCAACCGGAATTTGCTGATAATAACAAGCTAATGTTGTAGCAAATGTCGTGGTGGTATCACCATGCACCAACACAATATCCGGACGATACTCTGCAAATACCGCTTGCAGTGCTTGCAAGATTCGCACGGTAATATCGGTGAGGTCTTGTCCGGATTTCATCACATTCAGATCAAAATCAGGTCGAATCTCAAACAGTTCCAATACCTGACCCAGCATTTCTCTGTGTTGTCCGGTGACACACACTTTGGCATTAAATGCCGAATCATCCACCAACATCTTCGCCAGCGGCGCCATCTTGATCGCTTCAGGACGTGTACCAAAAACGGTTAACACATTAATTTGTTTCGCCATTACCTTGCTTTCTGCTCAATAAACCCGAAAAAGAAACCAGCACGATACCGAATAATAATCCACTTAATCCGCCAATCATTAACCAAAGCGATTGATTAGGAGAATGGGGTGAAAGCGGAACATTCGGTGCTTTGACGAAACGGAATGCCACCAATTTATCATCCTGTGGTTGTGCCGAACGCATTAATACTAATTTACCGTTCCAATAATCTTGTGCGGCTATTTGATTGCCTTGTTGCGTTGCACCTAATTTAATTTCCGCTGCGGTCTTCACTTGTTGAAATAAGATTTTCCATTTCGCAATCAATTCCGCATTTAAGGTTTGTTTTGTCTGCTGATTAGCAAAGGCAATAAATTGGCTCAGTAACTGTTGCGCTTCTTCCGGATTGACTGACGATACGCTTAAACGATCTGCCGGTTGACGTTTTGAAGCATTATCAAACACAAACTGGGTTGCCATTTGCTGTGCCATTACCGCAATCGGCTTGTTTTCAAGCTGAACCTTTAATTTCACCGTTTCCGTTTGCGCTAAGAAATTTACTAACACATCGACCGACGTAAGATTTCGTTTAAATTCCTCATACGCCGCCTGTGCCGCAAGTTCTTCCGCTTTTTGTGACACCGCCGGTGCTAAGGAAAGCGCACTTTTATCGTCTTTTAAGACATGGTAAGTGACATTATCACCGCTGTTTAAAAAACTATAAGTCGAATACAGTGCATAGTAATTGCCAAGCTCTAATACTCTCGGCTGATCAAACTGTGCGACCGATTTCCATACTGGTGTTTGTAACTGCGTTAAGCTAAAAGCAGCTCCTACACCGATGGCGGTAGTGAAAATAAGCGTCATAGCGCTTTTACCTAATCTTTTAAAAAGCGCCCGAATTAACTGATTGCTGTTGTTGCATAACAAAACCTTATGATTATTGCTCAAGTTTCAGCTTTCTTTTTGCTCTACGTTTCATTCGGCGAATCAAACGAGTAACACGCCAGGCATGCGTAATTGAGTAAGCATAGATAAAGAACAGCGCAATAAAACCAATAGTCATCACCCACTGATTCCAATAGTAATATTCACCTAGCACGCCGATGGTAGAACAAATTGCCGCACCAAAAGTAATGACTGCTAATGCTTGGCGCGAAGTTAATCCCGCACGCATCATTAAATGGTGTAAGTGTAAGCGGTCCGGTCGAAACGGGCTTTTGCCCTTTTTCAAGCGGCGAATAATTACCGCTACCATATCAATTAGCGGCACGGCAATCAGCCATAAACCGGTAATCGGGCTAATCGTATGCCCTTGACCTTGCGTGCTGAGTAACAGAATCCAAATAATAGTAAAGCCAATCAGAGTACTGCCAGAATCGCCCATAAACACTTTCCATTTCGCGCCGAAGACACTGAGGTTAAACAGCGCATACGGAATCAATACGACAATAATCGCAAAACACCAATAAGCTAAAGTGTATTGCTCGTCCAGCCACATCAGCACACCGATACCGGCAAAACTGGCACTGGAAAGCCCTGCCAATAAGCCGTCAATTCCATCCACCATGTTAAAGGCGTTAATCACCCCGATGGTCACTAACACGGTGAAAATAATACCCAATACACCGAGCTCAATACTAAATGGTGCAATTACCTGACCTAAGCTATCTAACGAAAGCCCGTTATAAATCATCAAACCGGCTAGCGTTGCTTGGATAACCGCACGAATAAACGGGCTAACATCGAGGCGGTCGTCTAATACACCGATAATCAGCAACGAAGTCACCGCCGTTAAATACAACCACGGTAATCGCATATCTTGCCATTCCATAAAATAGAAGGTGAGATTGCCTAAAAATAAAGCAATTCCACCGATTAATGGAATAAGCCCTTGGTGGCGCTTACGATAGTTAGGTTTATCCACCAAACCGATTTTTTCTGCCACAGGGCGCATAAAAACGAGACTGGCGAACGAGACAATAAAAACAGCTATAAAAGTAAGCCACATAAAGGGTTTACTCCCTCAAAACGAATGTACAAAAATGTGTGCAGAATATCATAAAGGGGCTGACTCTCAAATTTTTTTAGGTTATTTGGGCTTTTTTTTATAAAATGGATAAATATAAAGTTTGCTTTATTTGGTTTAATCATAACCTTAGAAAATCAGTTACATATTCTCTCCATTACTTTTCTTTGCTTCGCCAAAGAAAAGTAACCAAAAGAAAGGCGACCCTACTTCACTGCTTATCTTCACTTAGTTGTAATTTGTTTAACGGAACATTTTAGATTCGCTTCGCTCAAGAAAAATGTTCCTACAAATTTCAACACGCTCAGGCCGTTCAGAAGGGAACTCATAGAGGTTATTTTTAAACTATTTTTTGTAAAGCAGAACCTTGTCGCTCAACGCTATTCAGAATTTCAATTTAAGGAATTATTTATGTCTAAATCAGAACAACTGTTTGAAAAAGCTCAGAAAGTTATCCCCGGTGGTGTAAATTCACCGGTGCGTGCATTTAAAGGTGTAGGCGGAGCACCGGTATTTATCCAAAAAGCGGAAGGTGCATATATTACCGATTCGGACGGTAATAAATATATTGATTATGTCGGTTCTTGGGGACCAATGGTATTAGGTCATAATCATCCGGCAATTATTGATGCGGTATTGAAAGCGGTACCGAACGGTTTAAGTTTCGGCGCACCAACCGAAAGCGAAATCACTCTCGCTGAATTGGTCACCAAATTAGTCCCTTCTATCGAATTAGTCCGTATGGTTAGTTCAGGTACGGAAGCAACCATGTCGGCAATTCGTTTAGCACGCGGTTATACCGGTCGTGACAAAATTATCAAATTTGAAGGCTGCTACCACGGACATTCCGATTCGCTATTAGTAAAAGCCGGTTCCGGTGCATTAACCCTAGGTCAGCCAAGCGGCCCAGGTGTACCTGCTGATTTTGCGAAGCACACGCTCACTTGTACTTACAACGATTTAGATTCGGTAAAAACCGCTTTCGAACAATATCCGAATGAAATTGCCTGTTTAATCGTCGAGCCTGTTGCTGGCAATATGAACTGTATTCCGCCGAAAAATGATTTCTTAAAAGGTTTACGTGCTTTATGTGATCAATACGGTGCAGTGTTTATTATCGATGAAGTGATGACCGGTTTCCGTGTCGCATTAGGCGGTGCGCAAACCTATTACGATGTTAAACCGGATTTAACCACTCTCGGGAAAATTATCGGTGGAGGTATGCCGGTTGGTGCATTCGGCGGTAAAAAAGAGATTATGGAATACATTGCACCGACAGGGCCTGTATATCAAGCAGGTACGCTTTCAGGCAACCCGATTGCGATGGCTGCCGGTTTAGCCTGTTTAACCGAACTCTCCAAAGCGGGCAATGAAGAGAAACTTGCCGCACAAACCAAAACATTGACGGAAGGTTTAAAAGCTCTGGCGGCAAAACATAACGTGCCGTTAACCGTACAATATGTCGGTGGTATGTTCGGTTTATTCTTTACCGAACAAGCGGAAATCAATAATTTCCAAGATGTGATGAAATGCGATGCGGCGAAATTCAACCGTTTCTTCCATTTAATGTTAGAACAAGGTGTGTATCTCGCCCCAAGTGCATTTGAAGCAGGCTTTATGTCTCTTGCACATAGCGATGAAGATATTCAAGCGACATTAGCAGCGGCTGACAAAGCGTTTGCAGCACTCTAATCCATAAAACAAGCGGTTAAATTTCAATGTTTTTTTGCAAAACTTTCTCGAAATTTAACCGCTTGTGCTATTCAATTCTTAGCTAAAAGCGTTCCATTCACCGTTGACTGCACAACCAATCACTTCGAAACGGTTGGTAAAAACGGTCAAATTCGCAACTTTGCCCACTTCAATCGAACCTAAACGATCATCAACACCAATCGCTTTCGCCGGATAGTAATTACACATTCTCAGCGTTTCATCTAACGGAATACCGACTTCTTGCACCGCATTTTTAACCGATTCGATCATCGTAATGGATGCACCGCCTAAAGTGCCGTTAGCGTCATAGCATTTGCCATCACGCACATACACCGTAGTACCGACAAAATCAAATTGTTCGATATCCGCACCTGCTGCTGCAGTGGCATCGGTGACGATACAAAGTTTGTCGCCTTTAGCTCGTTTGGCAATTTTGACATTACCAAATTCGACGTGTAAGCCGTCCACAATAATACCGGTATAAACCTCATCGCTGTCTAACACGGCGCCGACAACACCCATTGCACGTCCGGAACTGATCGGCGACATTGCATTGTGTAAATGGGTAGCAAAGGTTGCACCGTTAGCAAACGCTTGTTTTGCTACTTCATAAGTGGCATTTGAATGCCCAACAGACACAATAATGCCACTTTTCACAAACTCAGGAATCGCTTTTGCGGTCGGGTTTTCCGCCGCTAAGGTAAGTTTAGTGATCACATCGGCGTTATCACATAAAAACTGCTGCATTTCGGGGCTGATTTCACGCACATATTCAGCACGGTGTACGCCTTTTTTCTCAAGGCTGAGATAAGGGCCTTCCAAATGCAAGCCGAGCGCTTGGTTTTGATATTTCTGCAAATAATCACGCATCGCCGCAACTACTTGTTTCATCCCCTCATCAGGCGCAGTGATAAAGGTCGGCAAATAACTTGTCGTGCCGGAACGTAAATTGGTTTGCTGCATAATTTCAAAAGTGTGAACTGTCGGTTCACTGTTTACCATTACGCCGCCACAGCCGTTTAACTGTAAATCAATAAAACCGGCGGTGAGATTATGCCCTTGTAAATCAATACATTGGATATCGTTCTCTAATTGTTCTTCACGTACAATCGCTTGAATTTTGTCATTTTCAATAACCACTGCGTGCCCATATAACACATCTTTAGCGGTATAAATTACACTGTTGGCGAAAGCATATTTCATTCTTGTTCTCCAAAGGAAAAGGTCTGTTAATAGTGTAACAGACCTTAAAACTTACAACACGCTTTGAATTGCATTTGCTTCTAGTTGGGTGAAATATTTCACGGTTTTGACTTTGAGTTCTTGGGTTGCCGGTTCATCACACACCACAATTCCCCGTTCATGCAATTGCAGGGCACTAACCGTCCACATATGGTTTACCGCCCCTTCCACACAAGCCTGTAATGCCAACGCTTTATTATGGCCGGTAATCAGTAACATAACTTCTTCCGCATCAAGTAATGTTGCTACCCCAATGGTTAGCGCATATTTCGGTACTTTAGTAACATCATTCTCAAAAAAGCGGGAATTAGCGATTAAGGTATCTTCGGTTAAGGTTTTAATCCGAGTACGTGAACGCAAAGAGGAAGCCGGTTCGTTAAAGGCGATATGACCGTCCACACCAACTCCACCCATAAAAAGATGAATTTTGCCGTATGACTGAATTTTCTGTTCATAACGGCGACATTCCTCATCATGATCCTCGGTATTGCCGTTCAAAATATTGATATTTTGCGGCTGGATATCAATGTGATCAAAGAAGTTACGGTACATAAAGGTATGGTAACTCTGCGAATGTTCCTTAGGTAAGCCGACATATTCGTCCATATTAAACGTAACCACGTGCTGAAAGCTCACTTCGCCGGCTTGGTATAAACGAATCAATTCCTGATAGGTTTGTAGCGGCGTACCGCCGGTCGGTAAACCTAACACAAAAGGATGATCAGCAGTCGGCTGAAATTGATTGATTCGTTCAACAATATGACGAGCAGCCCAACGGCTCACTTGCTCACTGGTTTGTAATGGGATAAGACGCATAATATTTCCTAATTATTGTTGTTATATGTATATGACAAGCGGTCAAATTTTATAAAAATTTTGCATAAAGCGCTTTTGCCACTTCAAGTTGTTTGTCGGTTGCTTTGGCGGTCATCGGCTCACGGCAATAACCGGCTTCTACACCTTGTAATTTAAGTAATTCTTTAATGGTGAGATATAAACCGTTCGCTAAAATGCCTTCAATCAAATCATTGGTCACGTGTTGTACCGCTAACGCTTCCGCCAATTTACCTTGTTTGGTCAATTCAAAAATTTGACGAGCGCGCGGTGCGTTCACGTTGAAGGTCGAACCGATTGCGCCGTCCACACCTAGTGCCACCGCCGGTAACATCATTTCATCAAAACCCGCCCAAATTAAATGGTTCGGATAGGCTTTTTTCAAACGTTCTAATAAGTAGAAATCGCCGGCGGTAAATTTCACCCCTAAAATTTTCGGATTTTTATACAATTCGCCGAACTGCTCTACGCCGATATTCACACCGGTTAAGAACGGAATCGAATAGACGATCATATTGTTGCCGGTTTCCGCAATAATGGTGTCGTAATAATGTTTAATTTCGGCAAAACTAAATTTGTAATAGAACGGTGTCACCGCCGATAAACAGTCATAGCCTAATTCGGTTGCATATTTACCTAATTCGACCGCCTCTTGTAAATTCACGCTACCCACTTGAGCAATCAGGGCAATTTGATCTTTCGCTTCGTCTTTTGCGATACGGAAAATTTCCTTTTTCTCTGCGATGGAAAGCATAAAGTTTTCGCCGGTTGAACCGCCGACATATAAACCGTCCACTTTCATTTTGTCGATATTATGACGAATAATTTGGCGTAAGCCTTGCTCATTAATTGAGCCGTCCTCGTTGAATGCCACGAGTAACGCACTAAAAATACCGGTTAAATTTTTCATATTATGTTCCTTATCAATTCAATTAAAAATGTTGTTCCGCCCATGCTGCCGCACCGATTAAACCGGCATCGCCGCCATATTTCGCCGCTTCCAATTCACAATGATAGAAATGCGGCATTTCGGCTAGATATTGTTGCACGAGCGGTAAGTAACCTTCTGCCAAGCCGACACTCCCGCCGATCACCACTTTTTGCGTATCCAAACCAATGGTTAAATCCGCCACTAAATTGGCAATGGTTTTTGCAGATTTTTCAACTAATTCAACCGCTTGTACTTTGCCGGATCGGAATTGCTCAAACACTTGTTTCGGTGTACAAGGTTGCTCCCATTGGCTTGAAACCGCTTCGATAGCTCGCCCGGAAGCAATCGCTTCCACACACCCTCGGCGACCACAGCCACAGATTGGTCCGTTCGGATCCGCTAAGGTATGCCCGATATGTCCTGCTACGCCATTCGGTTGGGTTAGCAATTTGCCGTTTTGGATAATGCCGCCGCCAACGCCGGTTGAAACGGTAATAAAAACGAAATTTTCGACCGCTTGTTTATCTTGATGTTGATATTCGGCACAAGCAGCCGCTTGCACATCATTGAGTAAGAAAATCGGTTTATCAGTATGACGTGCAATACTTTCTTGCAACGGAAAAAAAGCTAACCCACCTAAATTTTTCGGATTTAATGCAGTTAAAACACCGTTATTGATAATGCCGGTCGAAGCCACCGAAACCGCCTCAAATTGCCCTTGGTATTGTTGCAAAATGTCCGCTAAAGTGTGGTGCATAGCTTCCGCCGCATCTTGTTGTGGTGTACTGATTTGTCGGCGTTGGGAAATTAGCCCATTTTTGACTAACGCTGAAGCAATCTTAGTGCCGCCAATATCTAATGCTAAACAACGCATAAACGCCTCCTAAGCTTTTGCCGTTTTGATTGCATCGGCAAACCAACCGACAATATATTCTAGGCGAGTCAATGCTGAACCGACCGTGACACAATCTGCGCCAATTTCAATCGCGTTTTTTGCCAGTTGCGGGGTATTATAACGCCCTTCCGCCATCACAAAACAACCTGCTGCTTTTAAGTCTTTAACTAACTGATAATCCGGTTCATTCGGTACTTCCCCGCCGGTATAACCCGACATGGTGCTACCGACAATATCAAAACCGAGTTGTTGGCAATATAGCCCTTCTGCCAAGGTCGAACAGTCCGCCATTGCCAAACAACCTAATTCGTGAATACGTTTCAACGCCGCTTCAATCGTGACCGGTCGAATACGATCCGTACCGTCCACTGCAACAATATCCGCACCGGCTGCGGCTAGATCATCAATATCTTGTAAAAACGGCGTGATACGTACCGGGCTATCCGGTAAATCACGTTTTACAATCGCAATGATCGGCGCTGTCACAGTCGGACGCGTTGCCTTTAAATTATCTACCCCTTCAATACGTAACCCTGCCGCCCCACCGATAAGTGAGGCTTGCGCCATTGCGGCGACAATGTCCGGCCTATCCATCGGGCCGTCATCAACCGGCTGACACGAGGCGATTAAACCGTTTCGAATCATATTTAATATTTCCGTACGAGATAACTTTGACATATAAACTCCTTGAGTCTGTTATGCTTTCCAACACACATTACACATAAGCTTCTAATAAGCGGCGTAAGATCGCATAGCCCTGTAAATTGAAGTGCAAACCGTCCGTTGTGAATGCCGCATTGAGGTTTCCATCTGAATCCGCAAATGCGTCAAAGGTTCTAATAAAAGTAAGATTTGCCGGACAATGTTCGCTGAGATAGGCATTAAGCTGCTGAATTTGGCTGTTCGTGACCGTATGAATATGGTGAACAGGCGTGGCTTCCAGCAAGAAATAACGGGTATTTGGCATTGCAAGCTGTTGAATTTGCTGAATAATTTGCAATAGCCAATACATGACTTGGGTTGGAGAATAGTCAGGCTCTTTCACAATATCATTCACGCCTAAGAAGAGAAAAACCTTTTGCCCTAATGAAGTAATACGTTGCGGTTTCGCAATCACATCCAAGTATTGGCGGGTACTCACACCGGAAATGCCTAAATTTGCTACCGACAAACCATTAAGCGTCAGTTCATGTTGCCAATCACTCCACATATCAAATAAAGAATGACCAAGCAAACTGATGTCCGCAATACGTTTAAACTCCGTATTTTTTGCGAGATAACACCGAACAATATCCTCATCTGACAACATTTCTCCAAACCTCATAAGCTTTATGAATAAACACACCATTTATTATATCCATAATAGAGTAATTTTCATTTAGTAAAATAGAAATATGTGAACTACTTCTCATTAATTCTTGAAAAAACATCAAAAAACAATGAAATTAAAGGAACAAAAATGGAATAAAATGCATATATAAGCGGTAATTTTCCACCTATTTTTTACAGATTTTGCTACAATCTTACCATTTAGTGAAAATTCAACCAGTTATTAAGAACAGAGAAGAGATATGACAGTCAGCACCTTTAACCGCTCTTGGGCAAAAGTAATTGTGAATGCCTTATTACGTTATGGCGTGAAACACTTCTGTATCGCACCGGGTTCACGTTCAACACCTTTAACACTCGAAGCGCTTCAGTTGCAACAAGACCAACAAGCACAATGCCACAGCCATTTTGATGAGCGTGGATTAGGCTTTTTTGCCTTAGGTATTGCTAAAGCGACCAATGATCCGGTAGCGATTATTGTCACATCAGGCACAGCGGTGGCAAACCTTTACCCTGCCGTTATCGAAGCCAGTCTCACTCATCATAAATTGATCGTACTTTCTGCTGATCGCCCACCGGAATTAATCGGCTGCGGTGCAAATCAAGCGATTCCACAACAAGGTATTTTTGCTAATTATCCGATTGCGAGCGTTAATTTACCGAAACCGGCGGAACACTATAACGCAAGCTGGTTAGTCGCAACTATCGAGCAAGCCTGTGTCACGCAAAGCCAACAAGGCGGTGTGGTACATATCAATGCACCGTTTGCCGAGCCGTTATATGAAGCGAACGAAAATGCAATTAGCACACACCCGTGGTTAAAGCCGATTCAAAGCCGGTTAATCAATTCACAAACGAAATGGATTAACAGCCAAACGATTCAAAGCGAAGTGTCAATGCACGAGAATTGGGATTACTGGCGTACCAAACGTGGTGTAATTGTGGTCGGTAAATTACCGGTTGAGCAAGGTATTGGCATTAAAGCTTGGGCAGAAACGCTTGGTTGGTGTTTACTTACCGATGTGCAATCTTGTGTAGATGCAAGTTTACCGTATGCGGATATTTGGTTGTCGAACAATACAGTTCACCAACGCTTGTTACAAGCGGATATCGTGATTCAATTCGGTAGCCAAATCGTGAGTAAAAGGGTGAATAAATTCCTTGAAGAATTTAAAGGCGAGTTTTGGCAAGTGGATGAATACAGCAATTACCTCAATCCGTTTGCGCATCATCAAACCCGCTTTGTGGCAAAAGCGCACCACTTTTTACGCGTACATCCGCCGCTTCGCCAAAAACCGTGGTTATTAGAGCCGCTGGCACTTTCACAATTCTGTGCCGGTTTTATTGAGCAACAAGTCGGTGGCAGCCTAAACGAAGCTTCATTAGCACATCATATCGAAGAAGTATTGGCAACTAACGGTAATTTATTTATCGGTAACAGTCTCTTCGTGCGCTTAGTCGATGCACTATGCAAATTACCTGAAGGTTATCCGGTTTATACCAACCGTGGCGCAAGCGGCATTGACGGTTTAATCGCAACCATGGCGGGTGTAGCAAAAGGTAGTGGTCAACCAACTGTCGGTGTGCTCGGAGATATTTCTGCATTACACGATTTGAACTCTATCGCCTTACTCAACAAAATCAATCACCCTTGCATTTTGTTTGTGATTAATAATAGCGGCGGTGCCATTTTCGATATGTTACCGGTGGAGGCGAGAGCCAAAGAACAATTCTACCGCTTATCGCATAACTACGAATTTGCATCAATTGCAACCATGTTTGGCATTGAATATATCCGCCCGTTCACTTGGGCTGATCTGAAAGCAAAACTCAAACTCGCTTACGGACGTAAAGGCGTGACTATCGTTGAAATTAAAGTGAATGATCAAGACGGTAGCAACCTGTACAAATCATTAATCAAACAAATCTCGCAAGCGGAAATTGCCTAATGCTCCACGCAACATGGCACAGTGAAACGGGTACACCGGTGGTTTTTCTGCATGGTTTACTCGGTTCACAACAAGATTGGCAAGCGGTGTTAGACCGCTTGCAAAATTTTCCGCAAATTCGACTGCTTACCATTGATCTCCCCTTACACGGCACAAGCGAACATATCGCCTGCCACGGCTTTACTCACGCCAGAGAACTCATTCATCAAACTATTTTGCAATATATCGGTAATCAGCCTTTTTATTTGGTCGGCTATTCGCTAGGTGGACGTTTAGCGTTGGACTATGCGCTCAATGCCAATAATCCTCATCTCAAACATACGATTCTTGAAGGGGCGAATATCGGCTTAACGACAAATACGGAACGCCAAGCACGTTGGCAAAACGATCATCAATGGGCAGAACGTTTCCGCCACGAGCCGATGGTGGAAGTATTAAATGATTGGTACCAACAAGCCGTTTTTGCCAATTTAGACCAACACAAGCGGTCAAATTTAATCAAAAAAAGACAAAACAACAGCGGCTTAGCCATCGCCACGATGCTTGAAGCAACTAGCTTGGCAAAACAGCCGTCTTACGCCCAACGCTTACAACAAACCACCACGTCACCAATCACATTTTTTATCGGCGAGTACGATCAAAAATTCCGAAATATGGCGCAGCAAAATCAGCTCACTTACGAAGTGATTCCGCAAGCGGGACATAATACTCATTATGAAAACTCACTGTTTTTTACCAAGGCTCTACTAAAACTTATTACAAACTAAAAAAGCTATCCCTTTGATCTGCCCCCCAAAAGTTGGACTAGCCTCTAACTG
>NZ_GL831080.1:123219-143244 GCF_000188255.1 Actinobacillus ureae ATCC 25976 | reverse complement strand
AAGTGATTCACGCGTACATTCATTATTACAACAATGAGCGTATTCAAGTGAAATTAAAAGGACTGAGCCCTTTACAATACAGAACTTGGTCCTTAAATTAAACAGTCTAACTTTTTGGGGTCAGATCACTGACGGATGGCTTTATTCACGTTATATTGATTACAGTGCGATTACTGCAAAGAACACAATCACTGAGTAGAGAACGGATAATCCGTAGAATACCCAGCCACCCGCAGGAAAGTGAATTTTGAGGTCATGTAAACCATGGTGTACACGGTGCATACCTGCCCACATTGGGAAAATTGTTACCGCCAAAATCACTAATTTACCTAACCAAGTGTGAGCAAATGCCACGATATTATCCACCGGCACCAAACCAAGCGGTAATAACACACCTAAAATTAAAATTAAGATAGGAAAGCAAATTGCACTAATTGTACCGCCGGCACTGAACATTAACCATACAGGTGGCTCATTAGAACGTTTTGGATCTTGTTTACTCATTACCATTCCTCCCCTAAATATAAGTAAATACTAACGCAACTAAGCTTACTACGCCGGTTACTGCCCAAAGTACATTTCTTAAAATATTTGGGTTAACACGTTCATTATGCACAATAAAAGTAAGCACTTGCGGTGTCATCACATAAAGTGTCGCTGCATGATAAAGCAATGCGGCAATACTGATAACGTTTAAAATAAATACGATTGGGTTTTGTAAGAAACTAATAAAGTTTTCTAAACCTTCCCCACCGAGACTAATCACGCCATAAAGCAATACAAGGCAGAACCATACGGTTGCTAAACAGGTTGCTTCACGTACCATGTACATTTTGTAGAAACCGAGTTTTGTCCACCAGTTCGCTTTCATTTCGCGTACATACGCTTTACGTTTAGTTGTTGTTGTCATATTGCCCCTAGCCTTTTGGTTTAAGCATTGAAATTACGTAATCTTTCGCGCTTTCTAATTTACCTTGGTTAATTGCAGAAGCCGGGCCTACATGTTTCGGACATACTTCTGAACAATAACCGACGAAAGTACAACTCCACACCCCGTTTTTAGAGCTTAAGAGTTTCATACGTTGCTCACGACCGTTATCACGGTTATCCAAGTTATAGCGGTGAGCAAGGGTAATCGCTGCCGGACCGATAAACTCAGGGTTTAAACCAAATTGCGGACAAGCTGCATAGCATAGACCACAATTAATACACATTGAGAATTGACGATATTTCTCTAATTGTGCCGGTGTTTGTTTAGTACGCTGACCTTCCGGTGCTTTATTATCGATAACATAAGGTTTGATTGCTTCGATGCTGTCGATAAAGTGGCTTAAATCCACCACTAAGTCACGCTCAATCGGGAAGTTTGCAAGCGGTTCGATTCGCATAAAGCCGCTGTAATCACGTAAGAATGTTTTACATGCTAATTTCGGTTTACCGTTTACCATCATACCACACGAGCCACAGATCGCCATACGGCAAGACCAACGATAAGAAAGCTCAGGCTCAAGTTCGTCTTTAATGTAACCGAGAACATCTAGTAATGAAGTTTGGCTATCGAACGGTACTTCATATTTGTCTAAATGTGGTTCGCTATCTGTTTCTGGATTGTAGCGAAGCACTTCGATGGTCATTTTGTTTAAATTTGCCATATTATCGCTCTCCTATTTTTGTGCCTGTTCTGCTGTTTTTTTCGCTTTTTCTTGCGCTTCTGCTTCCGCACCATATACACGTTTTGCAGGTTGTGATTTAGTAATTTTCACATCTGAATATTTAATGGTCGGTGTGCCGTCTGCGTTGTAGAATGCTTGGGTGTGTTTTAAGTAATTCACATCGTCACGTTCTGTATAGTCTAAACGTTGGTGTGCACCACGAGATTCTTTACGTTCAACAGCTGAGCAAGCGATTGATTGCGCCACATCTAAAATGAAGCCTAATTCGATTTTGTAGAGTAAATCAGTGTTAAACACGCTTGATTTATCTTTCACGCTGATATTTTTATAACGCTCTCTTAATTCATGGATTTTGTTTACCGCACCTTCCATACTTTCTTGTGTACGGTAGATACCACAACCTTCTTCCATTGCATCACCCATTTGGTTACGAATATCCGCCCAAGATTCATTACCTTCTTGGCGAGCTAAAGCGTGTAAGCGTGCCACTACATCTTGTGCTTGCGCATCAATTTGCGCTTGGTTACGAGGTGTTGCTTCTTGTGCACGGTGAGCCGCATTTTCACCGGCTACTTTACCGAATACCACTAATTCCGCCAGAGAGTTAGAACCTAAACGGTTTGCACCGTGTAAGCCTGAAGACGCACACTCACCTACTGCAAATAAGCCTTTAATTAAAGTTTCCGCATTCATATCCACTTCGATACCACCCATGGTGTAGTGAACAACAGGACGAACTGGGATTGGTGAAGTTACCGGATCTACACCTTCATAAGCACGCGCTAACTCGCAAATAAACGGTAAACGTTCGGTTAAGTGTTTTTCACCTAAATGACGTAAGTCTAAGTGAACAACATCAACACCTTTATCGGTTTTTAAAGTGTTACCTTTTTTCCATTCTTGCCAGAATGCTTGTGAAACTTTATCACGCGGACCAAGTTCCATATATTTGTTTTCCGGTTTACCGATTGGTGTTTCTGGTCCTAGACCGTAATCTTGTAAGTAACGGTAACCGTCTTTATTCACTAAGATACCGCCTTCACCACGGCAGCCTTCGGTCATTAAGATACCGGTATTCGGTAAACCGGTTGGGTGATATTGAACGAATTCCATATCACGTAATGCCACACCGTGACGATACGCCATTGATAAACCGTCACCGGTTACGATACCACCGTTAGTATTGAAACGATAAGTACGGCAACCACCACCGGTTGCGATAACGACTGCATTTGCATTGATTTGAACAAGCGTACCTTCCATCATATTCATCGCCACACAACCGCGAGCTTCGCCGTTGTCGGTCAGAATATCTAAAACGAAATGTTCGTCAAAACGTACGATATTAGGATATTTGATTGAAGTTTGGAAAAGTGTATGTAATAAGTGGAAACCGGTTTTGTCTGCTGCAAACCAAGTACGTTCGATTTTCATACCACCGAAGCGACGTACGTTTACTTCGCCATCCGAACGACGAGACCAAGGACAACCCCAGCGTTCTAATTGAGTCATTTCAATCGGTGAATGCTCAACAAAATATTCTACGATATCTTGTTCACATAACCAGTCACCACCGCCAACGGTATCATTAAAGTGGTTATCAAAAGAGTCTGTATCTTTAATTACCGCCGCTGAACCGCCTTCTGCCGCCACAGTATGGCTACGCATCGGGTAAACTTTTGAAATTAAAGCAATTTTAAGATTTGGATTTGCTTCCGCTGCTGCGATTGCTGCACGTAAACCGCCACCGCCAGCACCGATAATTGCGACATCAAAATTAACACTTTGCATAATGCACTCCAAAATAATAGATAAATTAATCAATATAATTTGTTCGCATTTTGCCACTATTTTTTGCACAATATAAGTTTATTCTACGTTTTCACGGCACAAAAAATATGTTTTGTGATCTACCTCAAAAAAGGTACAAAACCTTTATGCGGTATTGATAATTACTCGTAATTACAGATAAGAATTTGTCGCATTAAGCGGTCAAATTCGGCCAAAATTTTACCAATGATATAACAAAAATTTTAGGGAAATTCGCCGGTAAGCCGCCTACAAAATTGAAATTAAACTTCACAAACTAAAATAAATACCGCTACAATCTCTTTTTTAACGTTCGATGATCTCTGTAATGAATGAATTAATTTTAGAAAATGTTGAATGGAAACCGACTGCTTCCATCCAAAACCTAATCAAACGCAGCCAAATCATGGCGGAAATTCGCCAGTTTTTTAAAGATCGTGGTGTATTAGAAGTGGAAACACCCGCACTAAGTGAGTTTTCCGTAACAGACGTGCATCTTTCTACTTTTAGTACTCAATTCCTTTCGCCCTTTGCCAGCAAAGCGAAAACGCTGCATCTGATGACAAGCCCCGAATACCATATGAAACGCCTATTGGCAGCGGGTAGCGGTTCAATTTTCCAATTATGTCGCGTGTTTCGTAACGAAGAAGTGGGTAAACGTCATAATCCGGAATTTACCATGTTGGAATGGTATCGCCCGCATTTTGATATGTATCGTTTAATTAATGAAGTGGATGACTTATTACAGCAAATTTTAGATTGTGAACCGGCGGAATCTTATAGCTATCAGTTCGTATTCCAAACCTATGTCGGATTAGATCCGCTATCGGCAACTCGCGCGCAATTAGTTGAAAAAGCCCGTAAACACGGCTTCCCGTGTGAAGATGACGAGAATCGAGATACTTTGCTGCAATTCCTATTTAGTGAAATTGTGGAAGCGAATATTGGTAAAGAGCGCCCGACTGCGGTATATCATTTCCCGTCGTCGCAAGCGGCACTGGCTCAAATCAGTTCGGAAGATCACCGTGTTGCAGAACGCTTTGAGGTTTATTACAAAGGCTTAGAATTGGCAAACGGCTTCGATGAGCTAAGTGATGCGAAAGAACAAATGCGCCGCTTCGAACAAGATAACGTACAACGTGCACAAATGGGCTTACCGGCTCAGCAGTTAGACACTCGTTTTCTGGCTGCATTAAAAGCGGGGATTCCAAATTGTTCCGGCGTCGCGTTAGGCGTGGATCGTTTGATGATGATTGCAATGAATGCTGAGAAAATTGATGAAGTAATGGCGTTTGGTGTAGAAAGTGCTTAGATAATTAAAAACCACGGAATACACGGACTACACAAAACAAAATTTCCGTACTATCCGTGTATTCTGTGGTTAAAAGCACTTAGTTTAATTTAGAGTTTAATAAAACCGTCATAAATATGGGTAGCATCACCGGTCATATATAACGGATGACCGACACCTTTCCACTCGATTTGGAGTGAACCACCGGGTAAGTCAACTTGTACATTGCTATCCAATAAGCCTTGCATAATGCCTACTGCAACCGCACCACAAGCACCGCTGCCGCATGCCTGCGTTTCACCGGCGCCACGTTCAAATACTCGTAATTTAATATGATTGCGATTCACTACTTGTATAAAGCCGATATTCGCTCGCTCAGGAAAGCGTTCATGATTCTCCAACAAAGGTCCTAATTCATTTACCGGTGCTGTCTTAATATCTTCAACTTGTAACACACAATGCGGATTGCCCATTGAAACCACACCGCATAACACCGTTTGCAAATCCGTTCTTAGAATATAATTTTTTTCAAATTTATTTGCCGTAAACGGAACCTGTGCCGGTTCCCAAATCGGTTCACCCATATTCACACGAACTTTTTCTTCACCTTTTAAAGTTAATATCATTTTACCTTTGGCAGTACTCACGTGAATATCTTGTTTATTGGTTAAACCTTTTAGCGTGACAAAACGGGCAAAGCAGCGCGCACCATTACCGCATTGTGCAACTTCACTACCGTCCGCATTAAAAATACGGTAATGGAAATCTAAATCCGGGTCGTAAGGCGGCTCTACAAGCAATAATTGGTCAAAGCCAACGCCGGTATGTCGATCAGCTAATTTTCGGATCACATCCTCGGTAAGATAGACATTTTGCGTTACACCATCAATCACCATAAAGTCATTGCCAAGCCCGTGCATTTTTGAAAATTGCATATTATTTCCTATCATAAAAAAATTTAATTATTGATTCTTATAGCGATTAGTTTTATTTATTGCTATATTAAGCACCCTTTTCAAAGAGTTTAATTCTGCTTTGAGAAGGCTTATCTCTAAGGACTATTTCCTCAAGTATGAGGATTTTTTTACTGAATTACAATGGAGTAATTAAATTATGTCTGCAATGTTTCTTTTGCAATTTGCCATAGTTTTACTATGTATTTTGATTGGTGCCCGTGTCGGCGGTATCGGTTTGGGGGTATTTGGCGGTTTAGGCTTAGCGATCCTTTCTTTCGTGTTTGGTTTAAAACCAGCAGGCTTACCGATTGACGTAATGTTTATGATCATGGCGGTAGTTGCAGCTGCAGCAGCAATGCAAGCAGCCGGCGGTTTAGACTATATGATCAAACTGGCAACAAACATTTTATGTCGTAATCCAAAATATATTACTTTTATCGCACCGCTTGTTACTTGGACATTCACTGTGTTAGCGGGTACAGGTCACGTAGCGTATTCAGTATTACCTGTTATCGCTGAGGTTAGTCACCATAACGGTATTCGTCCAGAGCGTCCTCTCTCAATGGCAGTAATCGCTTCACAATTTGCGATCGTAGCAAGCCCGATTGCGGCGGCAGTCGTTGCAGTAGTAGCATTTTTAGAGCCACAAGGCATTACTTTAGGCAATGTATTAATGGTAACCGTGCCGGCAACTTTACTTGGTTTAATGCTTGCTTGTGTATTCGTAAATAAAATGGGTAAAGAGTTAAAAGACGATCCGCATTACCAAAAATTATTACAAGATCCTGATTACGTAAAAGAAAATCACACTTCTGTCGTTCCTGCAGATATTCAAATTAAATCAACCGCAAAAACTTCTGTAGTTTTATTCTTATTCGGTGCATTATTAGTTGTATTAATGGGTGCGGTACCGTCACTTCGTCCTGTGTTTGACAGCAAACCGATGGGTATGGCGCATACGATTGAAATAGTGATGCTTTCTGTCGGTGCATTAATTATCTTATTCTGCAAACCGGACGGCGATGAAATCACTAAAGGTTCGATTTTCCATGCCGGTATGCGTGCGGTAATTGCGATTTTCGGTATCGCATGGTTAGGTGATACGTTAATGCAAGGTCATATGACTGAAGTGAAAGGCATGGTTCAAGGCTTAGTAGAAACCGCACCATGGGCATTTGCTTTCGCATTATTTGTTTTATCGGTATTAGTAAACAGCCAAGGTGCAACTGTGGCAACACTCTTCCCGCTTGCGATTGCAATCGGCATTCCAGCACCGGTATTAATCGGGGTATTCGTGGCAGTAAACGGTTATTTCTTTATTCCGAACTACGGTCCGATTATCGCCTCAATTGACTTCGATACCACCGGTACAACAAAAATCGGTAAATACATCTTTAACCACAGCTTTATGTTACCAGGCTTATTAAGTATGATTTTCAGCATTGGCTTCGGTCTTTTATTAGCAAATATTTTACTTTAATTAGCTAACGAAAAATGCCCTCCAACTTTAAGTCGTGAGGGCATTTTTTTGCAAAAAATTTAGTAATTTTGACCGCTTGTAAAAAGGCGTACCAGCAAGATTCCTATCACTGTAAACAAAATCCCCCCGACCAAATGCAAACCGATAATACCGAAAGCTTGGTAATATTTCTCCGCCAGTAGCTTTTCACTTACTTCTAATGAAAAACTCGAAAAAGTGGTGAAACTGCCTAGAAAACCGGTAATAAACAATAATTTCTGCCCGTCATTCAAATGCAAGCCAATGGCGATTCCAATTAAGAAGCAGCCGAGCAAATTTGCTAACAATGTACCAAAGGCAAACTGGCTGAGAAAACCGTTAAACCATACGCCTAATTGCCAGCGAGAAATTGCGCCTAACACCGCACCGAGAACAATCCAAAGAATAGTCATAGCTACACCAAAAACAGATGAGGAATTAAATTCATCACCACTACCGTCGCAATCGAAAGCAGCAGACGTGATGCACCGAAAATGAAGCCTCGATTGGTACCGTTATCAAATTTCACTAACAAGTTCGCCATTGCTGTCAGCGCATACACCTCAATCACGGTAAAAATCACCAAATAGACATAAGCGCTAAACAGCGAAATGTAATGCAAGGTAATAAACCACGGCACAATGATACCAATCGCCAACAGCGGTGCGACCCAAACGGTTTGCTTCGCAGTGAGATTAATTTTGCGTGAGAAATAACTTTGTAACGATACCGTCATCAAGCCGTTCACAAATAATGCAATCGGACTATGTTCCGGCGCAGCTAATTTGTTATCAAATAAAAACGGGAAAATCACAAAAAACGAAGTGGCAATTGATAGCGGAATAAACAACATCAAATGCACAAATAAAAATTCTTTGGTAATAATTTCTCGAATCTGTCCAAAACGGAATTTCACCAAGCTTTGTAACGTTTGAATCTGATAAAACGGCTTGACCATCAGTGCAAACAGCACCGCCTCCATCGCAAAACAAACCCAAATTAATAACTCAATTTGCTCAAATTTAATAAACGGAATCACCAATAACGGCGCAAACATTGAAGACATACTGGTCACTTTCAGATACTTGCCCAGCAAACGGGTTTTCTCGCTATATTCATCGCCCGCCAAAGCCAGCAAACACGCTTTTGCATTGGTACCGAATAAACAGCTCCCCAGACCAAAGCAAGTCGTAGCTAGCAATAATAGTCCGTAATTATCCGCTGAGAGGAAGAAAATATAAGCTAACACGTCCAGCAAACAGCCTAGTAACATCATCTTTGCCAAGCCGTAACGGTCGGGCTAAAATCGCCAACGCTTGATTACAAAAGAATAATAAAGACAACGAAAAAGCGATTTCGCTATTGCTTAAGCCTTTTTTCTGTAAATAGATAAATTTGTAAAAATCAGCCGAGATCTTACCGCTTTTGTGGCGGATATTCGATATAATTCAACAAATTTTCCTTTCCTTTCATTTTTATGACTAAAAACCTCTACCTCGGCGTGATGTCCGGCACCAGCCTTGACGGTGTGGATTTATGCGTGATGGATTTTGCAAAAAATCCGCCAAAATTGACCGCTTGCGGCTTTACTCCTATGCCGGAAGATTTACGTACCGATTTATCGCAATTACTCAAAAGCGGTGAAACTTCCTTACAAAAATTAGGTGAAATCGATCACCGTTTAGGTCTGCTGTATGCCGAAAGTATCAATCGCTTTTTAGCCGAATATCATCTCACTGCAAGTGATATTCAAGCAATCGGTTGTCATGGACAAACTGTATGGCATTCTCCAAACGGCAAATTCCCATTTACCATGCAAATCGGTGATATGAATTTGGTTGCCGCTCATACCGGCATTACCACTATTGCGGATTTCCGTCGCAAAGATATGGCGGTCGGCGGACAGGGGGCACCATTAGTGCCTGCTTTTCACGAAGGGATTTTTGCCTCGCCGGAACGCTTAACCGTAGTGCTAAATATCGGCGGTATTTCCAATATTTCGGTACTTGCGCCACAGCTGCCGACCATTGGCTACGATGTCAGTGTCGGCAATGCACTGATGGATTCGTGGATAGAGCTGCACCAACCCAAACGCTACGACAAAAATGCCGAATGGGCAAAAACCGGAATACTGATTCCGGAATTACTCGACAGTTTACTTGATGAGCCTTTTTTCAAATTACCTGCCCCGAAAAGCACCGGACGAGAATTATTTAACCTTGAATGGCTTGCAAAAAAATCGGCAAATTTAACCGCTTATCGTCCTGAAGATGTACAACGTACACTGGCGGAATTTACCGCACAAAGTGTAGTAAGTGAGTTAAAAAATTTAGAAAGTGAAAAGCAATGCTTATTACTTATATGTGGTGGTGGCGCACACAACCCATTGTTAATGCAGAGATTTTCAGAATTACTACCGAAATGGCAGGTGGCTACCACTGATGAGTACGGATTGGATATTGATTATGTCGAAGCAGCTGCTTTTGCGTGGCTGGCTTATCAACGTGTACATAATTTAGCAAGTAATCTACCAAGCGTAACCGGTGCAAAAGAACCGGTGAGTTTAGGGGTAATTTATCCTAAGTAATCACTTCCTCACTTGTATAACACACCAAAAGTAAAAGGTGGTTGGAGATAAAAATGTCAGAAAAAAATTTATTAACGGCGTTGTCAAAAATGATTACCGAACAACGCAATCCTAACTCAATGAATATCGATCAACTCTCTGCACTTGAGTTGGTGAAAGTGATTAATCACGAAGATAAGCAAGTCCCACTTGCGGTGGAAAAATGTTTGCCGCAAATTGCTCAAGCAGTCGAAAAAATCGTACAAGCATTCCAAAATGGGGGACGTTTAGTCTATATCGGCGCCGGCACCAGCGGGCGCTTAGGTGTATTAGACGCTTCGGAATGTCCACCGACTTACGGCATTCCACCGGAAATGGTGGTCGGCATTATTGCCGGCGGTGAACGGGCATTACGCCACCCGATTGAAGGAGCGGAAGATAATACTGAACGAGGCAAAGCTGATTTGCAAGCGGTCAATTTTTCACCAAAAGATGTATTGGTCGGTATTGCGGCAAGCGGACGCACGCCTTATGTTATCGGTGCGTTGGAATATGCCAAATCTTTAGGTGCAACCACAGTTTCAATTGCCAGCAACCCGAATTCGGCAATGGCACAAATTGCCGAGATTGCGATTAATACGGTGGTAGGACCGGAAGTGCTGACCGGCTCAAGTCGTATGAAATCCGGTACGGCACAAAAGCTGGTGTTGAATATGCTGACCACCGCATCAATGGTAATGATAGGCAAATGCTATTCCAATTTAATGGTCGATGTGCAGGCAAGCAATGAAAAACTCAAAGCCCGTGCCATAAAAATCGTGATGGAAGCCACCGAATGTGATCGAACGGTTGCCGAAAATGCGCTAAAAATTGCCGAAAATAACGCAAAATTAGCCATTATGATGATCTTAAGTGATTCAGATAAAGCAACTGCCGAACAATTACTTTCTGTGCATCACGGAAAGTTGCGTCAAGCACTCGCCAAATAAGGCATAAAAAAGCGGTCGGATTTTGCAAATTTTCTACAAAATCCGACCGCTTGGAACGTAGCTAATTAGCGTTTACCGCCAAACATTCCGCCTAAGCCACCGAGGCCGCCTAAACCGCCTCCGCCCATTAAGCCTTTCATGCCACGCATCATTTTCGCCATACCGCCTTTACGCATTTTCTTCATCATACGCTGCATTTCATCAAATTGCTTAAGCAATTTATTTACGTCTTGCACCTGTGTACCCGAACCTAACGCAATACGACGACGACGAGAGCCTTTAATAATATCTGGATTCGCACGCTCTTTCAGCGTCATAGAGTTGATGATTGCTTCCATTTTAACAAACATTTTATCATCCACCTGATTTTTTACATGATCAGGTAAATTCTTCGCACCAGGCAGTTTATCCAGCATCGACATCATACCGCCCATTTTTTTCATTTCAATGAGCTGTTCACGGAAATCTTCAAGGGTGAAATCATAACCTTTCTTGAATTTCTGTGCCATTTTCTCAGCTTTTTCTTGGTCAACCGAGCGTTGTAAATCTTCGATTAATGACAATACATCGCCCATCCCCAGAATACGTGAAGCGACACGATCCGGATGGAACGGTTCTAACGCATCGGTTTTCTCACCCACACCGAGGAATTTAATCGGCTTGCCGGTGATTTGACGAATAGATAACGCCGCACCACCACGTGCATCACCATCTACTTTGGTTAAGATTACACCGGTAAGCGGTAAGGCTTCGTTAAAGGCTTTTGCCGTATTCGCCGCATCTTGACCAGTCATCGCATCCACAGTGAAAAGTGTTTCAATCGGATTTAATACGCTGTGGATTTGCTGGATTTCTTCCATCATCTCACCGTCAACGTGTAAACGACCTGCGGTATCCACAATTAAAACATCAAAGAAATTCAGTTTTGCGTGTTTTAAAGCAAGCTCGGCAATTTCAACCGGTTTCTGACTTGTCTCTGTCGGGAAGAAATCGACTTTTAACGCTTCCGCTAAGGTTTGAAGCTGTTTAATCGCCGCTGGACGATAGACGTCGGCAGAAACCACTAATACTTTTTTCTTATGGCGTTCTTTAAGGAATTTCGCTAATTTACCGACCGAGGTGGTTTTACCCGCACCTTGTAAGCCCGCCATTAAAATCACTGCCGGCGGTTGGGTCGCAAGATTTAACTCCTCATTCGCCTCACCCATCGCTTTCTCAAGCTCGCTTTGCACGACCTTAAGAAACTCCTGACCCGGCGTTAAACTTTTATTTACCTCTTCACCAATCGCACGCTCTTTCACTTTATTAATAAATTCACGCACAACCGGCAACGCAACGTCAGCTTCTAATAACGCCATACGCACTTCACGCAACGTATCTTTAATATTATCTTCCGTTAAACGACCTTTACCGGTAATGTTACGCAAGGTTTTCGATAGTCTGTCAGATAGGTTCTCAAACATAATTTTCTCTTTGCAAAATTTTTCTAGAATCCGACCGCTTCTTTTTAAGCCCAAAGGGATCATAAGCGGAAAATTACTTTCATTATACAAAAAATCCACCTTTATGACAGGGTAAAAGGTGGATTTTCAGGTATAAAAAATGCGACATCACTCGTATTAAAAGTGATGTCGCAAAATTGACAATATTCGAGGAATCATTTTTATTGTTTCGCTAATAATACTCTGTCTCACACAATTTTGCGAAGGGAAATTTCAAGTTTTTTCAAAAATTGGAGAGAGATCACAAAATTTCAGCAATGGCACTTAGCATATAGAAAATGCGCTTTTCAACCTCTAGAAAAAGCGAAACCCTGATAGTTATTTTAACTATCAGGGCTCCTGAATATGGCTCCTCCTGCGGGACTCGAACCTGCGACATATGGATTAACAGTCCACCGTTCTACCGACTGAACTAAGGAGGAATAGATGGTGCCTCGAGGCGGAATCGAACCACCGACACGGGGATTTTCAATCCCCTGCTCTACCGACTGAGCTATCGAGGCATCTCGTTGATTGCGATTGTTTATTATGCAATTATTTTAACTCAGCGTCAAGCTCTCCAAGATAACTTTTTGAAAGACTAGCAAAAGTAAATTGCTAATAAAGTGAAGCCCTAATGATAATCATCAGGGCTTCGAAATATGGCTCCTCCTGCGGGACTCGAACCTGCGACATATGGATTAACAGTCCACCGTTCTACCGACTGAACTAAGGAGGAATAGATGGTGCCTCGAGGCGGAATCGAACCACCGACACGGGGATTTTCAATCCCCTGCTCTACCGACTGAGCTATCGAGGCAACGTCTTGTTGCGAGGTGCATTATGCTGATTTAACCCCGCTTCGTCAAACACTTTTTTTAAAAATTTAAAAAAGTCGGTTTAAACGTGCTTTTTTTGTACTTTTTGCTTTAAAAAACAACAAATTATCGAACATGTAAATACTTTTCTCGAGCTTTCGTTACTTTCTTCAGGTAATTTCGTGCTTGGCTTGACGGATGTGCCGTTGTCAAAATACGATAAACCGCATCCGGAGATAAATCATTAATACGATCAATCGCATCATATTTATCATAATCAAATACTTTAAGTACCGCACCCGCACCACTGTTATAAGCGGAAATCATCGCATAACGTTTTGCCACCGGATTAGTGATACCGTCTAAATATTCATCACGTAAAATAGTTAAATATAAAGTTCCCGCATCAATATTCTGCGCCGGATTATACAAGTAAGCACGATCCGGCTGACCGCCAAATCCTTTACGCGCAAAAATATCACGTCCGGCAGTACGAGGTACAACCTGCATCAAACCGATCGCATTCGCATAACTTACCGCATACGGGTTAAATGCCGATTCAACTTCCATAATACCTAGAATCAAGCTTGGCTCGATGCCGTAACGCTTCGCCATTTTACGCACCAACGGCAAATATTGGCGTGCACGTACTTCAATATGTCCCGCCACCATTTTAATCGCTACGTAAGTTACCGTTCTACCGTTTTGAAGGCGGCGAGTCTGCAATTTATTTTGAATTAAATAAGTCGCAAAATTGTTAGCGATTGCAATATTATTAATATCACGCCCGAATTGATCGTTCACCTGACCTGCAAGGAACGGATTGCTACTAATCGGCACATCGCCCGATGCGAATAAGTCGATCCCTTTCGGGTCTGATCCCATTAATAAGGTGTGCACAATACTGTTACGTAAGTGGTTTTTGTCACCTAAGGTTTCAATCGTAATCTGACCGTCTTCGAATGAAATATGGCTACGAGTGTAGAACTGGTCCGTATATTTTACGTAGTCTTTTTTACTCGCAACTAACAGTTCGTTACTTCCCCAAATATCATCGATATTATGCGAGAATTGTCCAGTTAAAATATCTAAACCGTTAGTGTCTTTGGTGTAATCAACTTTCGTTTTAGTTCTTTTCACTTTTTTGGTACTGCTACCACAAGCGGCTAAGAACGGGATTACCAACAGTAACGGTAAATACTTAGTATATTTTTTCATTAAAAATCAATACCTTATTACTTCTGTTAAACAGGAACATAACCATCAATCTGAACCTCTTTGCCTTCAAATAAGAAATTTACCATTTCCGTTTCCAGCAATTTACGGTGTTCCGGGTTCATCATGCTTAACTTTTTCTCATTCACGAGCATAGTTTGTTTTTTAATCCATTCCGACCACGCTTGTTTACTAATAGAATCAAAAATACGCTTACCCAATTCGCCTGGATATAATTGAAAATCTAAGCCTTCGGCTTCTTGTTTTAAATACTCACAAAATACAATACGAGCCATTTTTTATTCCTTATTAGTGCTAGTTAGCGTTAAACTGAGTTCGTCCAAAATACGTTTTACGGGCGTTGCCAAACCTATTTCGCTCGGTAATTGCAAATCATACCAATAATTAGCGGTTGAAGATACTGAAAGGCGATAATTTCCGTAATTTTCTTGTACGACAAGCGGTTGATTTTGCGCATTTTTTTGCAAATCCAGATCTACCAAAATCGGGGTAATATCTAAGTGAAAATGGCTGAACGTGTGGCGAAATGCAATTAATTGTTGAGATATTTGCAAATTCTGTTCGGAAAGCGACCGCTTAAGCGTATCCGCATCTTCAAACTGCGGAAACACGTATAATCCGCCCCATAGTCCTTTTGCCTCACGTTGTTCCAATAAAACCTTATTACCCGACTTGATAATCAAAAAATACGCCTGACGTTCAGGCAATACTTTCTTCGGTTTTTTCGCCGGAAATTTATCCCATGCTTCAAACCGATTCGCTTCGCATAAATTCACTAACGGACATAACGAACATTTCGGTTTACTACGGGTACAAACCATCGCACCGAGATCCATCATCGCCTGATTAAAATCGGCAACTTGACGATTCGGCGTCACACTGGCGGTTAATTGCCACAATTTATTTTCTATACTTTTTTCACCACTCCAGCCATCCACCGCAAACACACGAGAAAGTACCCGTTTTACATTACCGTCTAAAATCGGATACGGTGCATTTAACACAGACGATAAAATAGCCCCCGCCGTACTGCGCCCAACACCTGAAAGCGCCAAAACATCATCAAAATCGGTCGGAAATTCACCACCGAATTGATCTCGAATTTGCTGTGCCGCTTTATGCAAATTTCTGGCTCGTGCGTAATAGCCTAACCCAGTCCATAAATGCAAAACTTCATCAATATGAGCATCCGCTAAGTCCGTTACCATTGGAAAACGTTCAATAAAACGTTCGAAATACGGAATAACTGTTACAACCTGCGTTTGTTGTAACATCACTTCCGACAACCAAACGCCATATAAGGTTTTATTTTGTTGCCAAGGTAAATGTTTACGCCCATACTGTACAAACCAAGCTAACACCGCTTTGGCAAACGGCTGATTCGGATCGGATTGTGCTAAAGGAAACTGCAATTTTGTTTTCACTTGAAGCCTTTTAATATCAAAATAATATCAAGCCGTGCATCATAACCTAAGCGGTCATATTTAACAGTTTTTTTGCAAAACTTTTACAAGGAAATTTATGTCAACACCCATTCTCGGCTTCCATCACGTCGCAACTATTGCCAGTGATTACGCAACCTCTAAACATTTTTATACGCAAATTCTCGGTGCGGAAATTATTGAAGAAACTTATCGTGCGGCATGTGAAAGTTATAAGCTCGATCTGCGTTTTGCCGACGGTTCACAAATTGAATTATTTAGTTTTCCGAATCCACCACAACGCCCAAATAGCCCAGAAGCCTGCGGCTTACGTCATTTAGCGTTTCGAGTCAAAAACGTGCAACAAGCGGTCGAATTTTTAGTAAAAAATGCGGTGGAATGTGAACCGATTCGAATTGATGACTTGACCGGTAAACGTTTCACTTTCTTTAAAGATCCGGACGGTTTACCGCTAGAGTTTTATGAAATTTAAGGGCTGAAAATTTAAGCAACTCGACTTATAGTAAGAACACTAAAAAGATAATGATAAGCCAAAATGCTTTCATTTCTCGTTCTCCTTTATCAGATTGTTAAACAAAGCTGATCGAGATTAAGCTATTACCTGACCAACCGTTAATCAGTTTGATACAAAAAACCACTTTGCAAAAAGCGGTTTTTTCTTTATAAATCAAAGATTATTATGCAATTTCCTTCTCTTTCTTGCGGCATATTAATCAAACGTTATAAACGTTTTTTAGCCGATATTCTGCTGCCCAACGGCGAGCAAATTACCCTACATTGTCCGAACACCGGTGCAATGACCGGCTGTGCCACTGCCGGCGATATCGTTTGGTTTTCCACTTCCGATAATCCGAAACGCAAATATGCTTACACTTGGGAACTGACCCAAACTCAAGCGGGCGATTTTATTTGTGTGAATACTCAACGAGCTAATCAGCTGGTGCAAGAGGCCTTAGAAAAGCGTTGGATCACCGAACTCGCCAAGTATCAAACTATATTACCCGAACAAAAATACGGCACGGAAAACAGCCGGATTGATTTTTTACTAAAAGCGGACAATCAGCCCGACTGTTTTGTAGAAGTAAAATCCACCACCTTACTCACCGAAAACGGCTTGGGGATGTTCCCTGATGCCAAAACAGAACGAGGACAAAAACACTTGCGAGAACTGGCTGCGATTGCTGAATCAGGGCAACAAGCGGTTATATTTTTTGCAATTTTACACACCGGTATCCAACGTTTTGCCGTGGCAAAACAGATTGATCCGCAATATGCTGCTTTATTTGAACAAGCGAAAAAAACCGGGGTAAAAGTGTTGGTGTATAAAGCCCAGATCGAATTAGCACAAGACAAGCCGGTGGCGATGAATTTGCAATTTTCTTGTGAAATCTGACCGCTTGTCCTTGAAAAAGACAAATTTCCCCCCATTTAACACCACAGTTTTCCCTAAAAGAAAGGACAAGGATTTAATATGACAACGATCGTATGTGTTCGTAAAGATGGCAAAGTCGCTATCGGAGGTGACGGACAAGCAACGCTAGGTAATTGTGTAGAAAAAGGCACGGTACGCAAAGTGCGCCGTATGTACAAAGACAAAGTGGTAACCGGCTTTGCTGGTTCAACTGCCGATGCGTTTATCTTACGTGATTTATTCGAGAAAAAATTAGAATTACACCAAGGTCACTTAATCAAATCTGCGGTGGAATTAGCAAAAGAATGGCGTACCGAACGTTCACTACGAAAATTAGAAGCGATGATGATTGTAGCAAACGAAAGTGAATTTTTATTAGTTTCGGGCTCGGGCGATGTAATTGAGCCAGAACAAGACGTGTTAGCCATCGGCTCCGGCGGTAACTACGCCAAAGCGGCGGCACTTGCACTACTTCGCACGCAAAATAATTTATCTGCAAAAGAAATCGTGGCGGAAGCATTAAAAATCGCCGGTGATATTGATATTTACTCAAATCATAATCACGTAATCGAAGAAGTATAAAGCTCATTTTCCTCTTTATAAATGCAAGGTTATTAAGCTTCCCTCTCTCCCCTTGCGGGAGAGAGGGAAATTTGCAAAAACTCAAGCAAATTAGACCGCCTCCCCTCTCCCACAAGGGGCGAGGGTAACAAAATAATCGAATAACCGCTGTTTTACAAAAAGGAAAATATTTAGAAGGAATAAAAAATATGTCAATGACCCCTCGTGAAATTGTGTCGGAATTAGACTCGCATATTATCGGACAAAACGAAGCAAAACGTGCGGTGGCAATTGCCCTACGTAACCGTTGGAGAAGAATGCAATTACCGGAAGATCTCCGCCAAGAAGTCACCCCGAAAAACATTCTGATGATCGGTCCGACCGGTGTGGGTAAAACTGAAATTGCACGCCGTTTAGCAAAATTAGCTAACGCACCTTTTATTAAAGTGGAAGCGACTAAATTCACCGAAGTGGGCTACGTAGGTAAAGAAGTCGATTCGATTATCAAAGATCTAACCGATGTGGCTGTGAAATTAGTCAAATCACAAGCGGTCGAAAAAAACCGTATGCGAGCGCAGGATGCGGCAGAAAATCGTATTTTAGATGTGTTATTACCACCGGCAAAAGATCAATGGGGTAACGTACAAGAAAGCGATAACAGCTCAACCCGCCAAGTGTTCCGCAAAAAATTGCGTGAAGGTCAGCTTGATGACAAAGAAATCGAAATCGATGTAGCAGCACAAGTGAGCGTAGAAATTATGACGCCGCCGGGTATGGAAGAAATGACTTCGCAGCTTCAATCGTTATTTGAAGGTATGTCGCCGAACAAAACCAAAAAACGCAAAATGAAAATCAAAGATGCGTTAAAAGTAATGGTAGACGAAGAAGCGGCAAAGCTGGTGAATCCGGAAGAGTTGAAACAACAAGCGATTGAAGCAGTTGAACAGCACGGTATCGTATTTATTGATGAAATCGACAAAATCTGTAAAAAAGGCGAACATTCAGGCGGCGACGTTTCTCGTGAAGGTGTACAGCGTGATTTACTGCCGATTATCGAAGGTTCTACGGTCAATACCAAACACGGCATGGTAAAAACCGACCATATTTTATTTATCTGTTCAGGTGCATTCCAAGTGGCTCGCCCGTCAGATTTATTACCGGAATTACAAGGCCGCTTACCGATTCGTGTCGAATTAAAATCGCTCACGAAAGAAGATTTCGAACGTATCCTCACCGAACCGAACGCTTCATTAACACTCCAATATCGTGAGCTAATGAAAACCGAAGGCGTGGAAATCGAGTTTACTAAAGACGGTATCAGCAAAATCGCCGAATCGGCATTCCGTGTAAACGAAAAAACCGAAAATATCGGTGCTCGTCGTTTACATACCGTATTAGAACGCCTTATGGACGGCATCTCATTCGACGCAAGCGAACGCTCAGGCGAGAAAATCGTGATTGATGAGAAATACGTACAAGATGCGTTAAATGACGTAGTTGAGAATGAAGATTTAAGCCGTTTTATTCTTTAATTAACGAGGTAACAAGCGGTCAAAATTTGCAAATTTTTTGCAGATTTTGACCGCTTTTCATATATATCTAGTGAATACCTACAATGGCGTTTGCCTATACGAGCACTTTAGTAAATAATCACCCTCCCCCCTTGTGGGAGAGGGGAAAAACGCTTGTCGCCCACGCACGGCAAGCCGTATGTGGTTACGATCAGCCTACGGCTGAGTGAGCAACGCTGTGGCTCCAAATTTCTCTATAATGGCACTTGCAAATTTCCGTGTAAGAATCTAGCTATTCTTACGTCTCTTATAAGTATCGTAATTATTTATAAGGAGACATTATGCACAACTTACTTCGTCGTTTTCAAAAATCTGATATTGATATTTTAATCTTACGTTTATCGCTTTTTATTGTATATGCGACTTTCGGGGTATTTAAATGGTTTGATTTTGAGGTGGAGGCACTCAAGCCGTTGATTTCGAAGAGCTGGTTAAGTTTTTTATATGATTGGTTTGGTTTCTATGGCGCAAGCTATGTATTAGGGACAATTGAAGGGATTACTTACCTAAGCTTATTTGCAGGAATTTTCTCACCAAGAGCGGGCATTATCGGCGCATTAGGTTTATTAGGTACCGGTGTCGTGACGCTCAGTCTGTTATTCCAACTCGGCTTTGATAGCTTTCTTTTCAAAGACTTCTTACTGATCGGTGGGGCAATTGTATTATTAAAACACGAGTTAAACCGTATCAATCCGTAAACATAAAAAAATAGCGAATAATCGG
>NZ_GL831080.1:110638-122583 GCF_000188255.1 Actinobacillus ureae ATCC 25976 | reverse complement strand
TACTACAGCCCCTTAATTTATTCTAAATAATATTAATAAAACAAGCGGTCGCATTTTTCCTAAATTATGCACGTTTTAAGAAAAATTTGACCGCTTGTTTTTATAATTTACGGATTAGTTAGTAACAGTATAATCTTCCTTAGTAATTGTGATTAACTATCTCCTTTAAAAACATCCCTAGTATATACCTTATCAAGTACATCAACAAGATTCTCTGTAATACGATTAGCAAGTATGATATCTGATGCTCGTTTAAATTGTTCTAGATCCTTTGTAACCTTTGAACCGAAAAACGTATCTTCATCTAAAACCGGTTCATACACAATTACTTCTATTCCCTGAGCTTTAATTCTCTTCATAATCCCCTGAATAGCAGAAGCTCGGAAATTATCAGATCCAGCTTTCATCACTAAGCGATAAACTCCGACTGTTTTAGGCGATTTTGCTAAAATATCTTCAGCAATAAAATCTTTACGAGTACGGTTTGCTTCCACAATAGCATTAATTAAATTTTGTGGCACATTTTGATAATTAGCTAATAATTGCTTCGTATCTTTTGGTAAACAATACCCACCATAGCCAAATGACGGATTATTATAAAAATCACCAATTCTCGGATCTAAACATACGCCTTTAATAATATCTTCCGTATTTAAACCTCTAATAGAGGCATAAGTATCTAACTCATTAAAATACGCAACGCGCATAGCAAGATAAGTATTTGCAAATAGTTTTATCGCCTCCGCTTCCGTATTATCCGTAAATAATATGTCCACATCTTTTTTAATAGCACCTTCAAGTAACAAGTTTGCAAAAGTTCTTGCTCGCTCTGATTTTTCTCCCAAAATAATTCTGGAGGGATATAAATTATCGTGTAAAGCCTTACCTTCTCGTAAAAACTCAGGTGAGAAAATAATATTTTCCGTTTGATATTTTCGCTTCATTTGCTCTGTAAATCCAATAGGAATGGTTGATTTTATTACCATTACAGCATTTGGATTAGTTTTAAGCACTTGCTGAATAACAGACTCCACACTACTTGTATCAAAATAGTTTGTTTTAGGATCGTAATTAGTTGGTGTAGCAATAATCACAAATTCAGCATTCTGCAAAGCCTCCTTAGAATCTAAAGTTGCTTTAAAATTTAGCGGTTTATTTTTTAAAAAATCTTCAATTTCTTGATCTTCTATTGGCGATTTTTTTTGATTAAGAAGCTTAACTCGCTCCACATCAATATCTAATGCAACGACAGAATGATTTTGAGAGAGCAAGACTGAATTAGATAGTCCTACATAGCCCACTCCTATAATGGTTATCTTTTTCATAAAATTTCTCCTATTTTAGCCACTCTGCATATAATCTCAGAGCATTTGCTAACATTGCCTCCCGATGAGGCTTATAAAAGTGCAATGGAATCATTGATAAAAATAACAAGATTGTCTCTTTATCACTAATTCCTGGAGTCAAATTGGTTTGCATAAACACCGATTGGATTTCTTTAAAATGCTGATCCAAATTAAAAATTAGTTTTACGCCCAATTTTTCTGAACGTTCCAGCTTAAAAGAGTCAGCAATAATAAAATCATACAAACCAATAAAGGAATAGCAAAGCTTCGCTAAGTCATAACTATAAATAGTTAGTTCTTGCTGAATATTTAATCCTCGAGGATCGATAAACCTAATATTATTACTACGAGAGTCATACATTATATTACTAAAACATAAATCACCGTGTATTACTGCTGGAATCTCGGGCATTGCATAAAATAAAATTTTCTTCGTTGAAACAGTTTATAACAGCACTAAATTTCATTTTATTTATCTCTAATACTATTTATTAAAAACTTATTTTTACTAATTCCAATGCCTTGACGAGCCTGCTCAATTTGCTCAGTTGTCCATTGTAATTTTCTATCCCACGGCATATAGGTAAGCGTAGGTGATTTTTTAAAGGATTTACCTTGCTCTTTCTCTGCAATCGAAGCCATAACCTGAAACAGGATCTCTTCCGTTGGGTATTTTGGTAAATCATTAGTTTGTTTGCATAACTGCAAAAACTCAGATAATAAGGCAAATATTGCTTTTGCACTATTAACATTCAAGAACATACCTTGGACCATTCCTTTACAAGCCAGATCAGAAATATTCATGCTAATTTTTTGGCTGACCCAATGACGAAGTGCCTGATGGGAAACGATCTTCTCTTGCCAATATCCATTAATTTTGCCAAAGTTCATGCCAATATCGAACTTAACCATATAATCACTCGAACCAGGCTGCACGTATAAACTATCGTAGTTATCAAAGATAACATAATCAAAATTAATTCCTGATTCTAATAGTTTGTTAAAGTTATCCAGGTAATAATTTACTTGGCGATATTTGAAATTATTATATTCTATAGCAGAATTTACAATAACCTTTAACTTATGCTGTTTTTCAAATTCAGACAGTTTGTTAGTAATATTATTATTAATATACTGTGGATTAATATGCACTATAATTGCAACCACACCATTATTATACTCAATAATATTATTTAATTTCTTTAATAAATTATCCAATTGATCAGGATAAACTAAACTAAATGCTAATTTTGTATGATTATTATTTGTTAATACCGGAGTTGGATTATCAAAATTTTTGATGAAAGTATATTTACGACTTTCATCATTATCATCAATAGCACTGTACTGATAATGCGTGATACCTTGACGATTTAATGATTTATTGACAACCAAAAAATGATTTTTCTTTTGGATACCTAGTTTTTTAATAGATGTATTATTACCATGTAATACTCTATTATAACATATCTTATTAACATGTTTAAACGGACCAACTTCACTCAATTTAAGGTAAATATCCAAATCCACAGAATTTTCAATTTTCTCATCAAATCCTGATGTCAAATGCCATGCTCGAGCAGTAAACATTCTAAAGTGATGAACAATCATCGCTGTGATAAGTTTTTCTCGAGAGAAGACCGACCAATTATAGCCATTAGCAATTAGACTACCATCAGGATTTACATTCCTATTAGTTGTATATACACAAGCAAGAGAACGATCCTTCAAAAATTCATTTAAGCAAATTTCTACCGCATCAGGTTCTAAATAATCATCTGAATCTAATTGGGCAATATAATATCCATCAGCAGCTTTAACAGCACTGTTAGATGCAACAGCAATTCCGCCATTTTTCTGATTTAAGATCTTCACTCTAGGATTTTGACCATATAGCGATTCTATTACTTCCAAAGTATTATCTGTAGAACCGTCATTGCAAATACAAACCTGTAAATCAGTAACTGTTTGATTTAAAGCACTATCCACACAACGTTGAATGCTATCTGCACAATTATATGCTGGGACATATATTGTTACTAAAGGAACTTTATGGATTACCGCTGATTCTATAGGCTGTAACTTACGATAATAATAAGGTACTTTTTCTTTAACAATATTTAGCGTAATCTTCTTCCCTTCCGCTCTATCTGTTTCATTCTCTGCACCTGGAGGCTCTTGATGATAAGCCATTCCCCCTTCCACAGCTCTGAAATAGCATCCATTTTTGAAAAGTCGATATCCAAATTCATTATCTTCGCCCCCCCAATAAGTAAATTCTTCATCAAACCATCCAGCTTTAACTAGCCACTTTTTAGAAAAAGCAACATTGCCGCCACTAAAATATCGGAATGGGCTATCACAAAGTCGTAAATTCTCTGTTTTTTTAAAATGCTCTAAACGCCAGTCTACAGAAATATCACCGGCATCTTTGCCTGCCACATTGTTATTTGTTCGAATCTCTGGCAATGTACAAATTAATTGAGAATCTAATCGAATTGAATCTGGAGAAACATTTTTAGTATCTACATATTTTCTAGGACCAATTAATGCTACATCATCATCCTCTAAAAGTAGTTCTACATAGGACTGAACCCAAAGAGGATTTGGTGCCATATCACAATCTAAAATAGAAACTAAATCGTATTTAGCAGATCTTAATCCTAAATTTCGAATAGCACAAAGTTGATAGCCATAATCTTTTTGACGAACATATTTAATATCCAGGTCTTTTTCATAATTACGAACAACGGAACAAATATCTTCTTTGCTCCCATCATCAGCAATAATAACTTCAAAAGGATATTTAGATTTTTGATTCACCAAACAAGAAAGTGTAATTGCTAAAATACGGCTACGATTAAAAGTAGGAATAACAACTGATAACCCGATCTCTTTGGGTTGTTCTATCTTTATTGATGAACGAATTTTTCTTACTTTATTCCATTTAAAATCATTTGGTCCTTCAGGTAACGCAGGTAAAATTAAATCTTTTGGAAAGTCTCCTGGAATGGGATTAACATTTTTAACTTCTGCATTCTCAGACCTTTTAGAAACAATAGCCTTCCAGTTTTTTATTAAATTTTCTTTATCATGTGAACTAAGGTTTTTCCTTTTTCCAAAAGACATTATTTGTGTAGCTAAATCTAATTCGATGCTTTTAGCAAAGTTATTACTATAATTCTCAGATAAACCTAATGCCTCCTTACATTTTTCAACATGAAAAGAAACTATATCATTTCCGTATAAATTTCCCGCCTCGTTGAATAATTCCAATGCTCGTTTATAATTTTCTTTTTTATATTCTGAAATAGCTGATGATAAAACATTCATTTTTATATAACCCTACTTATGATTTCTTTTAAAAGTTAGAGCTGTTTTTAAAACAGTAAACGGTACAAATATATTACTTTTAACTAACTCAGCACCTAGCTGATAAGACAAATGCTTCTTCACTTTTTCTACTTCTGAAAAATCTGCATATTCTTCAATATTAGGCAGTTTAAGATTTTTTTGCTCTTCTTTTACTTTTTTAGCTTCTATCTTTAGTAGCCAAGGCATCGTTAGCCAACCTTTAAAAGATCTACTTGCCTCAATCATTTTTTTACCCAGTCTATAAGGAAGCTCATTTTTAAAGCGCTCTGCAGCACCGAAATAAACAGGATTTTTTAATGCCATTAGTGCATTATGTTGTTTCTCTAGCTCTTCTTGAGTTCGATGTAATTGTAAAAGTAAGGTTTGATTTTCAGATTCAACTTGTTTTAATTCAGATTGCATATTACTAAAATCTTTTAATTTAGACTGTAAATCGGATTTTTCTTTTTCAATACTACTTAGCTTCTGCTGATAATCAGTACTTTTTTTCTCAACATTTCTTTTTGCTACAACCTCTTTCTCCAACATTTCTTGTGTTAAATGTAATTGCGAAAGAATGGAGTTATTTTCAGATTCAACTTGTTTAATTCAGATTGTATATTACTAAAATCTTTTAATTTAGACTGTAAATCGGCTTTTTCTTTTTCAATACTACTTAGCTTCTGCTGATAATCAGCACTTTTTTTCTCAACATTTCTTTTTGCTACAACCTCTTTCTCTAACATTTCTTGTGTTAAATGTAATTGCGAAAGAATGGAGTTATTTTCGGTTTCTATTTTTTGCTTCGCATCGCGTTCATTTTTATGTTTTTGAGCTAATTTTTCATTTTCTTTTCGTTGTGATTGGGCTTCATTCTGATATTGCTGAATTAATGCTTCACTATCTTTGAGTTTAGATTGCTGTAGCATTTTATCTTTCACAATTTCTTTCCAAATATTTAAAACTGCGTTTTTGTTAAAATCAATTTTCGCTAAATAAGGTAAATCTGAATAGGTTTGGAGTTCTTCATAAGCTGCAAGAACATCAGTATGCTTTTTAAGCATACTATCAATGAAAAAATATTCTAACTGCTTATTTTCTAAAGCAGATTTTTCTGTGATAACACTTAATTGAGAGGTTTTATTTGAATCAAGTTTAACTGGTGCTTGGATTTGTGCATAAACAGTTTTAATTGAATTTTCAGAAAATTCAATTAATTGCTTGCTACTAATAAGAACGGCTCTGTCTCGTACTTTTTCAAAAGTATTTAACATTTTTTTATTATAATCGATCCAAGATTCTAATTCTGAACGAACTTGATTTTCGTCTAGTGATAAAATTTGTTCTTCCGTATACTGTAATAATACGCTATTTGGACTATCATAAACAAAAACGAAATGAATATTCGGATCGACTCGTTGCCAATATTCCAGAACATCTAATGCATCTGGGTTTGCCCACCCCCAAAAAGATTGATCTAAGTTACCGAGCATTAGATCTAATGCTAAATGATCCCACAATGGATTAACTAATGCGTTTTTCGATTCTTGCTTATGAGATGAAACTAACTCTACACGCTGAGCTAATTTCTTTACTTGGCGTTTAGATCTATTATGTTTAATTGAATATGGCTGTTCAGATATCTTTGATGTTTTTACTACTTTGCTCAAAATAGTATCTATTTCATGTGGATACATACCATCCCTCTTAGAAGGAAGAGCCTGTTTCATTCCAACTGCTTGAAAAATTTTCTCTACACTTTGATATCCAGATGCAGAGTGCCCAATAATAATGATTTTTTTCATATACCCTCTTTGTCTAATATAAAACTCTAATCTAAAATAGACCTTGTAGACCTTGCCTAATGAGATATATATTATATATTATATCTCTGTAATCGACTCTGTTTTTATCTGATACTTTGAATGGGCGAAAGTTATTCAATAAGTAATAAGGTTTTCTTTTATTAGCTACTTCGGAAAGATGCCAAAGAGTCCAAGCTTCCAAATAGTTTAATCGCTCTAAGGAAATTCCATTAACGTAGCCGGTATCATCAGATGTCATTAAAGAACCTTCTCTATGAGTACCAATTGTAAGAGGTTTCTTTATGGTCAAACATAATTCATGTCCAAATACTAATTTTAGTCTTGCATTAAACTCACTATCTGCTCCTGTTCTAACACAATCCCATAATCCTATTTTTTCTATAACAATATTTTTTCTAAATAAAGCAGAAGAAGGATTTAATCTTGTGAGAGGATATACGCTCCTAGCGTATGCTGTACCATTGTTGCATATACGAAACCATTGAGAAAATGTAACAATTAGATCAGGATTTTCTAAAAGAGGTAATACCTGTAACATTATTTTTTGAGGATGAGCCCAATCATCTGAATCTTGGCAGGTAATAAACTCACCTTTAGCTAAGAAACACCCAATGTTTTTTGCTGCATAAGTACCAATATTTTTTTGTAATTTGAGTAGCTTTATCTTACTAGATGACCTTTCTAATCTTTCTATTATTGATATCGTACTATCTGTACTTGAATCATCAATAATAATAATTTCTATGTTGTTATATGTTTGTGATAATAAAGAGTTAATAGACCATTCAATCCATTTCTCACTATTAAATGTTGTCACTAAAATCGATACTAGAGGTAAACCATCTAACTCTGAAAGAGATAAATGTTTAGATGTTATATTTTTAATAAAATTATTATCTTTTTTATTTATTAGAGTTATTTCACTTAAATTATACTTACTAAAGTACTTATTTATGTTTTCTATTTTTGAGTTTAAATCTAAATAAACGTTATTATATAATAGGTATAGGTCTGGATGATTTATATTACTAGGAATATTACCTACTGTCTTTCCTAAGTGATATAATATAAAAAGCCTTAATAAGCAAGGCTTTTTATTACGCAAACAACATAATGCTAAACTAGGATTGTAAGGGAGAATGCCTAAAATAAAAGTCATGTTATTCATATATTTAGAAGATAAGGGAATTATATTGTTCTTATTGCTAGTATTATAGCTGGTGGCTATCTTGGCAATATCATAATAAATGTATTTTTTATACTTTGGGTTATTTATTATTTCATTATATAAACCAAGCTTATATAATATCCTTAATTTTAACTTCGATGGAAGGATATCTTTATATTTTGCTAGCATATATATGTACTTTGTTTTTAATATATTTATTAAATTCTTAAACAAAATCAAAGTAAACTTCCCTCAACACTATAGTAGACTAGAATAATTTTGCTTAACTTATCTTGATAATGTGTTATGATTATAGCTCATTATCTCTATATTCGTAAGGTTTTTTTTAATGAATTTACAAAAAAAATATACCTTTGCTTTATGTATTTTGCTTTCGGGTTGCTCTTCTTTACCCACAACGGGGCCTACATTAAATAAAGTAACAGAAATGAATAAATACGGACATGTTGAAGCAAATTTAATTGAACTTAATGAAACTGTAGTGAAAAATTTGTACAGAGTACAGCAAAGCCAGCAATTTTCCGGTTTTTTAGATACGGCTGGCGGTGCAGGATATGTAGGTGCGGTCAATGTGGGTGACGTGCTTGAAATTTCGATTTGGGAAGCGCCGCCGGCAGTGTTGTTTGGCGGTACTTTCAGTTCTGAAGGGCAGGGTAGCGGGCATTTAACCCAATTGCCGGCGCAAATGGTTAACCAAAAAGGTACGGTTACCGTGCCGTTTGTCGGTAATATTCGTGTAGCGGGTAAAACACCGGAGGCGATTCAGTCTCAAATTGTCGGTGCGTTGCAACGTAAGGCAAATCAGCCACAGGTATTAGTAAAAATTGCTAATAATAACTCTGCGGATGTGACGGTTATTCGTCAAGGTAACAGTATTCGTATGCCGTTAACTGCAAATAATGAGCGTGTGTTAGATGCAGTGGCAGCAGTAGGCGGTACAACTGAAAATATTGAAGACGTTACTGTAAAATTAACTCGTGGTTCGCAAGTCAAAACATTAGCGTTTGAAACCCTAATTTCTGATCCGGCACAAAATATTATGTTACGTGCTGGCGATGTGGTGTCGCTGTTGAATACGCCTTATAGCTTTACTGGTTTAGGTGCGGTGGGTAATAACCAACAAATGAAATTCTCAAGTAAAGGTATTACTCTTGCCGAAGCTATCGGTAAGATGGGCGGTTTAATTGATACCCGTTCGGATCCGAGAGGGGTATTTGTGTTTCGCCATGTGCCTTTTACCCACTTGAGTTTAGAGCAACAAGCACAATGGGAAGCAAAAGGTTATGGTATCGGTATGGATGTGCCGACGGTTTATCGTGTGAATTTACTCGAGCCGCAATCAATATTTTTATTACAGCGCTTCCCAATGCAAGATAAAGATATTGTATATGTTTCGAATGCACCATTGTCTGAGTTCCAAAAATTCTTAAGAATGATTTTCTCAGTAACATCACCGATTACGAGTACTACTAACAGTATTCGTGGCTATTAATTGCGGTCAATAGACCTTATAATGATAAATCTATTTAGAGGAAAGGATAATGGTAGCGATTACCGCAGAAAAACCGAATAAACCTAAGAAAAAAAGCTTATTAAGAAAGTTAAATCCATTACTTTGGTTAACGGTTATTCTCCCAACATTATTTTCAGCTATTTATTTTGGGCTGTTCGCTTCGGATATTTATGTCTCCGAATCAAGTTTTGTGGTGCGTTCGCCACGTAATCAGCCTTCGTTTTCTGGTGTAGGAGCTCTGTTACAAGGTACAGGTTTTACTCGTTCACAAGAAGATACTTATTCGGTGCAAGAATATATGCGTTCTCGTACTGCATTAGAACAATTACAAACTGAATTACCAGTTCGTGATTTCTATGCAACAAAAGGCGATATTCTGAGCCGTTTTAACGGTTTCGGTTTAAACGATACGCAAGAAGCGTTTTTCCGCTATTTTAAAGATCGTTTAAGCATTGATGTGGATTCCGTATCAGGGATTGCGACTTTACGAGTACAGGCGTTTGAAGCGAGTGAAGGGCAACAGTTAAACGAAAAATTGTTAAGACTGGGTGAAGATCTGATTAACCGTTTAAATGCTCGAGGTCGTAAAGATACGCTTGCGTTTGCTGCTCAAGCGGTGCAAGAGGCGGAAAAAAATGTTAATGAAACTGCTGAAGTGTTAAGTAAATATCGTATCAAAAATAAAATTTTTGATTTGCCGGCACTATCGGGCGTACAGCTTTCTTTAATTTCGAGTCTGAAAAGTGAACTGATTCGTGTGGAAACGCAATTGGCGCAATTACAGTCAATTACACCGGATAACCCGCAGGTTGATGCATTACTGATGCGCCAAAAAAGTTTGCGTAAAGAAATTGATGAGCAGTCAAAACAGCTTTCGGGTAATACGGGCAGCTCGGTTGCGAATCAATCGGCGGATTATCAGCGTTTAGTGTTGGCCAATGAATTAGCACAGCAGCAACTTACCGCAGCAATGGCATCATTACACAATACCCGAGGTGAAGCCGACCGTCAGCAACTTTATTTAGAAGTTATCAGTCAACCAAGTCAACCAGACTGGGCATTAGCACCAAGCCGTTTATATAACATTATTGCGACTTTTATTATCGGTTTAATGCTATATGGAATTTTCGGTTTATTAATCACGAGTGTGAGAGAGCATAAAAACTAATGCAATATGGTGACCAAACAACGTTTCGACAATCGTTAGCTGTTCAGGGGCGTGTGATTTATGCGTTGCTGATGCGGGAGATTATTACCCGCTATGGGCGTAAGAACTTAGGCTTTTTATGGTTGTTTATTGAGCCGCTGTTGTTAACGTTTTTAATTGTGTTGATGTGGAAGTTTTTCCGAGCGGATAAGGTTTCTACGTTAAATATTGTGGCGTTTACGATTACCGGTTATCCGATGACAATGATGTGGCGAAATGTGTCAAATCGAGCAATTGGCTCGATTTCCGCTAACTTAAGCCTTCTATATCACCGTAACGTACGGGTATTAGATACGATTTTTGCTCGTATGTTATTGGAAGTCGCCGGTGCGACAGTTGCTCAGATTTTGATTACGGCAGTATTAGTTTTTATCGGTTGGATTGATACGCCAAAAGATGTGTTTTACATGGTGCTAGCTTGGACTTTAATGGCATTTTTTGCCTTTGGGTTAGGGCTGATTATTTGTTCGTTAGCACAAAAAATTGAAGTGTTCGGTAAGATTTGGAATACGCTGAGTTTCGTACTATTACCGCTGTCTGGTGCATTTTTCTTCGTACATTCACTACCGTCACAAATTCGTGAAATTGCCGAATGGGTGCCGATGATTAGTGGTACTGAAATGTTCCGTCATGGTTATTTTGGCGATTTAGTGCCAACTTATGAAAATGTCGGTTTTCTAATCGTATGCGATTTAGCGATGCTACTATTAGGGCTGATTCTAGTACGAAACTTTAGTAAAGGGATTGAGCCACAATGATTAGTGTAAAAAATGTGAGCAAACGCTATCATACTAATAGCGGTTGGAAAACAGTGTTACAGGATATTAATTTTGATCTACATAAGGGCGAAAAAATTGGTATTCTGGGGCGTAACGGTACAGGTAAATCAACCTTAATTCGCTTAATGAGCGGCGTTGAGCCGCCAACAACCGGTACGATTGAACGCCATATGTCGATTTCTTGGCCGCTTGCGTTTAGCGGAGCGTTTCAAGGCAGTTTAACCGGTATGGATAACCTGCGTTTTATTTGTCGGATTTATAATGCTGATTTCGATTATGTGAAAGCATTTACCGAGGAGTTTTCCGAGCTTGGCGATTATTTATATGAGCCGGTTAAGAAATATTCCTCCGGTATGAAGGCCAAACTGGCTTTTGCTTTATCGCTTTCAGTGGAGTTTGATTGCTACTTAATTGATGAAGTGATTGCAGTAGGTGACTCTCGTTTTGCAGCAAAATGTAAGCACGAATTATTTGAGAAGCGTAAAGACCGTTCAATTATTTTAGTTTCGCATAGCCCGTCTGCAATGAAGGAATATTGCGATAATGCGATGGTGCTTGATAAGGGCATTATGCATAAATTCGAAAATATGGATGATGCTTATAAGTTTTATAACTCAACGCCTTAAAGTCCCACGCACATCTCCCCCTCTTTACTAAAGAGGGGAGATTTCCTTTAAAGGTTAAAGGTTAAAGGTTAAAGGTTAAAGGTTAACAATCTAAGGGGCCGTAGT
>NZ_GL831080.1:88771-110588 GCF_000188255.1 Actinobacillus ureae ATCC 25976 | reverse complement strand
CCCCTTGAAAATTATCTACCTAGTGAATACTTTTCCGAATTCTTTGAAAAAACTAGAACAATGCAATATCCTAATAAGGAAATAACAAAATTAAAATCAAGATCTAGCTCTAAATTTGAAATTTCATTAAAGTTTACTGAAAAATATAGCAAATTCGATTGTAGCTATAATGAAAAGCTTTCCTTACCAGAGTTCATAGAAGATATTTATAATAAGATAAGTATGTGGAATAAAAATTATTCTTAGCCAAAAGCCCCCAGAACGAGAGTTCTGGGGCTTTTTATCTATCCGATACTTCGAATTACTCTTCATCACCTGCGTTTAATAACGCTGCTAGGCTTTGAGTTGCATCGTCTGCAACGAATTCAAATTCTGCTTCGATATCAGCATCGGTTGCGAATCCGTTAGCTTTTGCAACCGGAGCTTCGAAAGCGACCGCTTGTTCTTGTTGGCTACGTTTTTTCGCACGTGCTTGGTGATACGCGAAACCTGTACCAGCTGGGATTAAACGACCTACGATTACGTTCTCTTTCAAGCCGCGTAATTCGTCACGTTTACCTGCCACTGCAGCTTCAGTAAGAACACGTGTTGTTTCTTGGAACGACGCTGCTGAGATAAATGACTCAGTTGCAAGCGACGCTTTGGTAATACCAAGTAATTCACGTTCGAACTCAACAAGTGGTTTGCCTTCTTCTGCACGTTTACGGTTAGCAATTTTCACGCGAGCCACTTCAACTTGTTCCCCTTCGAGGAATTCGCTGTCATATGCGTTGGTGATAACCGCTTTACGTAACATTTGGCGAACGATAACTTCAATGTGTTTATCGTTAATTTTTACCCCTTGTAAGCGGTAAACTTCTTGTACTTCGTTTACGATGTAATCTGTTACAGCGTGAACGCCACGTAAACGTAAGATGTCGTGCGGGGTTTCTGCACCATCAGAGATTACATCACCACGTTGTACCATCTCGCCTTCGAATACGTTGAGTTGACGCCATTTTGGAATCATTTCTTCGAATGCTTCGCCTTCTGCCGGCGTGATCACTAAACGACGTTTACCTTTAGTTTCTTTACCGAATGACACGATACCTGAAATTTCAGCAAGGATTGCTGGCTCTTTCGGTTTACGTGCTTCGAATAAGTCTGCTACGCGTGGAAGACCACCGGTAATATCTTTTGTACCCACAGACTCTTGTGGAATACGTGCTAATGTTTCACCGACTTCGATTTCTGCACCGTCATCTAAGGTTACGATTGCTTTACCCGGTAAGAAGTATTGTGCTGCAACGTCTGTGCCAGGGATTAAGATGTCGTTACCTTGCGCATCAACTAAACGTAATGCCGGACGTAAATCTTTACCTGCTGTTGCACGTTCACCAACATCTTGTACCACGATAGAGGATAAACCGGTTAATTCATCGGTTTGACGAGTAACGGTTAAGCCATCTACGATGTCGCTGAATTGGATGCGACCGCTTACCTCTGAGATTACCGGCATTGTATGCGGATCCCAGTTCGCAACTACTTCACCTACTACAACTTCTGCACCGTCGTTTTTAGAAAGTACTGCACCGTAAGGTACTTTATAGTTTTCTTTGGTACGACCAAATGTGTCGATAACGGTTAATTCTGTGTTACGTGAAGTTAATACGATTTTGCCTTCTTTGTTAGTTACAAATTTAGCGTTAGTTAACTTAATCGTACCTGCGTTTTTCACTTGGATGCTAGATTCTTTTGCTGCCGCAGAAGCCGCACCACCGATGTGGAACGTACGCATGGTTAACTGTGTACCCGGTTCACCGATTGATTGCGCCGCAATAACACCCACTGCTTCACCTTGGTTGATAAGGTGACCGCGAGCAAGGTCACGACCGTAACATTTCGCACACACACCGAAGTCTGTGTTACAAGTTACCACTGAACGTACTTTGATTACGTCCACAGATTCCGCATCAATTACGTCACACCATTTCTCATCGATTAAGGTGTTACGTGGAATTAATACTTCTTCCGTACCTGGTTTTAATACGTCTTCTGCCACCACACGACCTAATACACGATCACGTAATGCTTCTTTAACGTCACCACCTTCGATTAACGGAGTCATCACGATACCTTCGTGTGTACCACAGTCATCTTCAGTTATTACTAAGTCTTGTGCTACGTCTACTAAACGACGTGTTAAGTAACCTGAGTTCGCTGTTTTTAATGCGGTATCCGCAAGACCTTTACGCGCACCGTGGGTTGAAATAAAGTACTGAAGAACGTTCAGACCTTCACGGAAGTTTGCGGTAATCGGTGTTTCGATGATCGAGCCGTCCGGACGAGCCATAAGACCACGCATACCCGCTAACTGACGAATCTGAGCTGCAGAACCACGCGCACCCGAGTCAGCCATCATAAAGATACTGTTGAATGACGCTTGTTTTTCTGGGTTACCTTCACGGTTGATTACTTCTTCCGTTGAAAGGTTTTCCATCATTGCTTTTGCAACACGTTCGTTTGCAGCCGCCCAAATATCGATTACTTTGTTATAACGTTCACCTGCAGTTACAAGACCTGAGTTAAACTGTTCTTGAATCTCTGCAACTTCTGCTTCCGCCACACGGATAATTTCATTTTTCTGCGCCGGAATTACCATATCATCGATACCAACTGACGCACCTGAACGAGCAGCGTATGCGAAACCGGCATACATGATTTGGTCAGCAAGAATTACCGATTCTTTTAAACCTAAACGACGGTAGCTTTCGTTGATTAATTTTGAAATCGCTTTTTTACCTAACGTTTGGTTGAATACTTTAAACGGCATACCTTTCGGTGCAATCATCCATAAGATTGCACGACCGATAGTGGTATCCACTAAGTTAGTTTCCGCAACTAACTCACCCGCTTCGTTTTTCACGTGTTCAGTAATACGAACTTTTACGCGAGCGTGTAATTCAGCTTGACCGGTACGGTATGCTTTTTCCGCTTCACGTGGGTCAAGGAAATACATTCCTTCACCTTTCGCATTTACTTTCTCACGCGTCATGTAGTAAAGACCTAATACAACGTCCTGAGAAGGTACGATAATCGGGTCACCACTTGCTGGTGAAAGTACGTTGTTAGTTGACATCATTAACGCACGAGCTTCTAATTGAGCCTCAAGTGTTAATGGTACGTGTACCGCCATTTGGTCACCATCGAAGTCCGCGTTGAACGCCGCACAAACAAGTGGGTGTAACTGGATTGCTTTACCTTCGATTAATAACGGTTCAAACGCTTGGATACCCAAACGGTGAAGTGTTGGCGCACGGTTTAATAAAATTGGGTGTTCACGAATAACTTCTGCAAGGATATCCCATACGATCGGTTCTTCACGCTCAACCATTTTCTTCGCAGCTTTGATTGTTGAAGCAATGCCACGAGATTCTAATTTAGAGTAAATAAACGGACGGAATAATTCCAATGCCATTTTTTTCGGTAAACCACATTGGTGTAGGTGTAAGTAAGGACCTACGGTGATTACCGAACGACCTGAGTAGTCTACACGTTTACCTAATAAGTTCTGACGGAAACGACCTTGTTTACCCTTGATCATATCTGCAAGAGATTTTAATGGACGTTTGTTAGAACCTGTAATCGCACGACCACGACGCCCGTTATCTAATAACGCATCAACAGACTCTTGTAACATACGTTTTTCGTTACGTACGATGATATCCGGCGCAACTAAATCTAATAAACGTTTTAAACGGTTGTTACGGTTGATCACACGACGATATAAATCGTTCAGATCTGAAGTCGCAAAACGACCACCATCAAGTGGTACTAATGGACGAAGATCCGGTGGAAGCACTGGTAACACAGTCATTACCATCCACTCCGGTTTGTTACCAGATTGTTGGAATGCTTCTAATAATTTTAAGCGTTTTGTGATTTTCTTACGTTTTGTTTCAGAGTTAGTTTCTTGTAACTCTTCACGCATCATTTCACATTGGTGCTCTAAGTCCATATCGCGTAAAAGTGCTTGAATACCTTCTGCACCCATTTTCGCTTCAAACTCGTCCCCCCAACGCTCTTCCGCTTCCCAATATTGTTCTTCGGTTAATAACTGATTTTTCTCTAAATCAGTCATACCCGGTTCAGTAACAACATAAGATTCGAAATAAAGTACACGTTCGATATCACGTAAAGGCATATCTAAGATTAAACCAATACGGGACGGAAGTGATTTTAAGAACCAAATGTGCGCAACCGGACACGCAAGTTCGATATGACCCATACGGTCACGACGTACTTTAGTTTGGGTTACTTCAACGCCACATTTTTCACAAATTACACCACGGTGTTTTAAGCGTTTATATTTACCACAAAGACATTCGTAATCTTTTACCGGTCCGAAGATACGTGCACAGAAAAGACCATCACGCTCAGGTTTAAAGGTACGATAGTTAATTGTTTCCGGTTTTTTTACTTCACCGAAAGACCAAGAACGGATTTTATCCGGTGATGCTAAACCAATTTTAATTACATCAAAATCATCATTCGATTTCGATTGTGCTTTTAAAAACTTTACTAAGTCTTTCACTTTTTGCCCCTAGTGAGGAATTAAAGTTTTGCTTAGAACACAGGGCTCTAAACGAGGAAATCTGGTTTTACAAGCGGTCAAATTTTGCAAATTTTTTACCAAATTCGACCGCTTGACGGTTGACGACTAGTCTTCGTCTAACTCCATATCGATACCTAAGGCACGAATCTCTTTCAACAATACGTTGAATGATTCCGGCATACCCGGTTCCATTTGGTGTGTGCCGTCTACGATGTTTTTATACATCTTCGTACGACCGTTCACGTCATCCGATTTAACCGTTAACATTTCTTGTAAGGTGTAAGCAGCACCGTATGCTTCTAATGCCCAAACCTCCATCTCACCGAAACGCTGACCACCGAACTGCGCTTTACCACCAAGTGGTTGCTGAGTAACAAGACTATAAGAACCTGTTGAACGCGCGTGCATTTTGTCGTCAACTAAGTGGTTCAATTTGAGCATATACATATAACCTACGGTTACAGGACGCTCGAATTTCTCACCGGTACGACCGTCAAATAATGTAATCTGACCTGAAGTCGGTAAGCCACCTAATTCTAATAAGCCTTTGATTTCAGCTTCGTGCGCACCATCAAATACTGGTGTTGCAAGCGGTAAACCTTTACGTAAATTTTCTGCTAAACGCATTACTTCTTCATCAGTAAAGGTACTTAAATCAACAACTTGTGAACCGTGACCTAAATCATACGCTTTTTGGATATATTCACGTAATTTAGCCACTTCTTGTTGCTGTTTGATCATCTTATTAATCTGATCACCGATACCTTTCGCCGCTAAACCTAAGTGTGTTTCTAAGATCTGACCGATGTTCATACGTGAAGGTACACCCAGCGGGTTCAATACGATCTCAACCGGTTGCCCGTTTTCATCGTACGGCATATCTTCAACAGGATTGATTTTCGAGATAACACCTTTGTTACCGTGACGACCCGCCATTTTATCACCCGGTTGGATTTGACGACGAACCGCTAAGTAAACTTTAACAACTTTTAACACACCCGGTGCTAAATCGTCACCTTGGATGATCTTGTTGCGTTTAATTTCAAGTTTACGTTCGAACTCTTTACGTAATTCTTCGTGTTGTTCCGCAAGCTGTTCTAATTGATTTTGTTTCTCTTCGTCATCTAAGGTTTGTTCTAACCATTTCTCACGAGCAACTTTATCTAATTCAGCTTCAGATACGCCGCCTTCAACTAATAAGTTACGAACACGAGTAAATAAGCCAGCTTCTAAAATTTCTAACTCTTCAGTTAAATCTTTCTTCGCTTCTTTAAGCTGCATTTCCTCGATTTCTAATGCACGTTTATCTTTTTCAACGCCATCACGAGTAAATACTTGAACGTCAATAACCGTACCTGAAGTACCGTTTGGTACACGTAATGAAGAATCTTTAACATCAGATGCTTTCTCACCGAAGATTGCACGTAAAAGTTTTTCTTCCGGTGTTAATTGGGTTTCACCTTTAGGCGTTACTTTACCTACTAAGATGTCGCCGCCTTTAACTTCCGCACCAACGTACACGATACCTGACTCATCAAGTTTGCTTAATGCTGATTCGCCCACGTTCGGAATATCCGCAGTGATTTCTTCCGCACCAAGTTTAGTATCACGCGCCACACAAGATAATTCTTGGATGTGGATTGTTGTGAAACGATCTTCTTGTACCACACGCTCAGAAACTAACATTGAGTCTTCGAAGTTATAACCATTCCATGGCATGAACGCCACACGAATGTTTTGACCTAATGCTAATTCACCTAAGTCTGTTGAAGGACCATCCGCTAAGATCTCACCACGCGCTACCGGCTCACCTAAATTCACACAAGGAATTTGGTTGATACAGGTATTTTGGTTTGAACGGGTATATTTAATTAAGTTATAGATGTCGATACCTGCTTCGCCCAGAATCGTTTCATCTTCGTTTACTTTCACCACGATACGAGATGCATCAACGTATTGGATAGTACCACCACGTTTCGCCACAATCGCAACACCTGAGTCAAGTGCAATTGGTTTTTCCATACCGGTACCAACAAGAGGTTTATCCGCACGTAATGTAGGAACTGCCTGACGTTGCATGTTCGCCCCCATTAACGCACGGTTCGCATCGTCGTGCTCAAGGAACGGAATTAATGCCGCCGCCACAGAAACAACTTGTTGTGTTGAGATATCCATATAGTGAATATCTTCCGGTTTGTATAAACCTGACTCACCGTGTTCACCACGACAGGTTACGTATGTATCAGTGAAACGGAACTCTTCATCTAAGTTAGAGTTCGCCTGAGCGATAACGTAGTTACCTTCTTCGATTGCTGATAAATACTCGATATCTTCGGTTACTTGACCGTTTACCACTTTACGGAATGGTGTTTCCAAGAAACCGTAGTTATTGGTACGTGCATACACAGAAAGTGAGTTGATCAAACCGATGTTTGGACCCTCTGGGGTTTCGATTGGACATAAACGACCATAGTGAGTCGGGTGTACGTCTCGAACCTCAAAGCCTGCACGTTCACGGGTTAAACCGCCCGGACCTAATGCCGAAATACGACGTTTGTGTGTAACCTCTGAAAGCGGGTTATTTTGGTCCATAAATTGCGAAAGTTGTGAAGAACCGAAGAATTCTTTCACTGCCGCAGAAATCGGTTTCGCATTGATTAAATCTTGCGGAGTAATACCGTCTAAGTCACCTAATGATAAACGTTCACGCACTGCACGTTCCACACGCACTAAACCAATACGGAATTGGTTTTCTGCCATTTCACCTACAGAACGGATACGACGGTTACCTAAGTGGTCGATATCGTCCACTTCACCGCGACCATTACGGATTTCGAGTAATTTTTGCATTATGCCGATAATGTCATCATTACTTAAAATACCTGAGCCTACGCCTTCAGCAAGGTTAAGTGAACGATTGAACTTCATACGACCTACCGCAGATAAGTCATAACGATCTGCAGAGAAGAACATATTATCGAATAACGCTTCCGCTGCTTCTTTCGTTGGCGGCTCGCCCGGACGCATCATACGATAAATTTCAACTAATGCGCTTAAGCGGTCATAAGTCGGGTCAACACGTAATGTTTCTGAAATATAAGGGCCGTGATCTAAGTCGTTGGTAAATAACACATCGATCTCTTTGTAACCTGCTTGCGATAATTTCGCTAGCATCTCCATTGAGATTTCCATGTTTGCCGGACAAACTAATTCGCCGGTTGAAAGATCGATATAATCTTTCGCTGCGACTTTACCTACGATGTACTCTACCGGTACTTCGATTTGAGTAATGCCGTCTTTTTCTAAAGTACGAATATGACGCGCAGTAATACGACGACCACGTTCTACATATACTTTACCGTCCGCTTCAATATCAAATGCAGCGGTTTCACCACGTAAACGCTCTGGCACCAATGTCATTAATAATTTGTTATCTTGGATTTCAAAGGTTACTTTTTCGAAGAAAATCGAAAGAATTTCTTCTGTGGTATAGCCTAAAGCACGCAGAATGATGGTTGCCGGTAATTTACGACGACGATCGATACGCGCATAAAGATTATCTTTCGGATCGAACTCGAAATCTAACCAAGAACCACGGTAAGGAATAATACGTGCGTTATAAAGCACTTTACCTGATGAGTGGGTTTTACCTTTGTCAGAATCGAAGAATACGCCCGGACTACGGTGTAACTGAGATACGATTACACGCTCAGTACCATTGATAACGAAAGTACCGTTGTCGGTCATTAATGGGATTTCGCCCATATACACGTTTTGTTCTTTAATGTCTTTTACCGTGCCTGCTGCCGCTTCACGATCAAAAGTCACTAAACGTAATTTTACGCGTAATGGTGCTGCATAGGTTGTACCACGAATTTGACATTCACGAACGTCAAATACCGGCTCACCTAATTCGTAAGAAACGTATTGTAATTCAGTCGCACCATTGTTGCTCACAATAGGGAACACTGAACGGAATGCCGCTTCTAAACCTTGTTGTCCATCTGGATCTCTTTCAATAAATTTTTCAAAAGAATCAAGCTGAATTGTTAATAGATAAGGTACGTTCAGAACTTGTGGACGTTTGCCAAAGCTCTTACGAATACGCTTTTTCTCGGAATATGAATATGCCATTTTTTAAGATAGCCTCTGAAATATATTTTGGTTGAGATTACACAATCCGACACGAAAGACTCGGTTGGAAGTGGCATTATAAAAAACTGTACGAGGTGTCATTTTCCAATCGCCAATCAAGCAGTCAGAAATCACTACTGCAAGCGGTCAAATTGGGCAGGAAATTTGCAAATTTTGTTGATTAAAATGACAAAACCAACACTTGCGTTCAAGCACAAAAGGCTGACCGGTCAAGCCGTCAGCCAATTTTTACTAAAAATGGTTGTAAATTATAGCGGATTTTACAAAATTTTACAACAATTTGACCGCTTGTTTTTATGGGGAAGAACTATTTAGTTGAACAGCCTGCAATTGATTTATCATAAACAATGTTTCCTTCTACAATGTAACTTACGTGGAAAAGTCCTTGTTTAAGATTAATAACTGCATCAGATAAAGCAACACCGCATCTATCTGTTTGAATAGCTGCATCTACTGCGTTTTTCATATATACGATTGAAGCACTTGAATCTTCGCCTTTTACTCTAGGACCAGTACCTAACGAATTACTATTTAAATTAATATTTTTCGTACTTAACACTGTAAAATCACCCACTCTATGAGTAACGCAAGCAGATAAAAGTATAGAAATAGCTCCTAGTATAATAAATTTCATTTTCATAGTATTTTACCTTAAATAAGTTTATCAATATTGTTTTACTTCCTATGTCAATAGGAAGTAAAGGGAGTATACTCCCTTGAAAAATTGATTATTTTAAAATCAATTTTCGATTTCATGTCTTAGTCTAAAAAATAACTTATGTAAACTATAGTTTATGTTTTGTATCTCTTGAGTTATTGCTGAATAATCGACTAACAATAATACTAAGAGAATGAAAAATGAAACGCTGACCAACCACCCGATTCGCCATACTTTTGCCAATAATCTTAGAAAAATCCGCCGATTAAAGGATATTTCTCAAGAGGCATTAGCATTTGACGCCGAACTGAGCCGAGCTTATATAAGTGATGTCGAAAGAGGGAAAAGAGCCACCTCAATTGATGCTATGGGGAAAATAGCCGACGCTCTAAACGTCAGCCTAATAGACCTACTGAAAAGTGACTATTCAGTAGATGATTTGATTCAAAAATAAAAACAAGCGGTCGTTTTTCTACCATTTTTTGCAAATAATCCGAACGTAGGGTGGGGCTTGCCCCACCACTGCGATTTTGATTACATCATTGCGATAACGTAGGGGCGAAACATCTTTCACCCCATTCAAATATCAAATACCAAAAAGGGCAAAAAATATTTTGCCCCTACATTTTTAACACGTCCAATCTTGCCAATTTAATGTTCAATTCGCTCAAACTCTTTGACATTATGCGTTACCAATATCGCATTACAAGCTAAAGCGTGACAAGCAATCCATAAATCATTTCCACCAATGGGCTTGCCTTGTAACTTCAATTTATTTGCCCAAACACCATAAAATTCACAGATTTTTTCATTTGGGTAAACAACCGAAATACGTTGTTTTAACTTTTCGATATTCGCTAAGGCTTTTTCTGGATTAGCACTGCCATTTGCTCCTTTAAGTAACTCAGCGTAGGTAATAAAGCTCATAACTAATTGATCACTTGGCGTAAGTTGTGCCACACGTTCTGCCACTGCAAGCGGTCGATTTTTCATTAAATAAAAATCAAAATATTGGTATCAAGTATATAGATCATCTCGCTCTTGTGGTGGAGATGTATCTCTATCTTCCAATGCCTGAATAAAATCATCATCAAAATTGGAAAATAAAGCCAAAAACTCCATATCGGCTTGGAGTTTCACAGGACGCAAAATAACATCGCCATTCTGCCCTTGTAGAATCTCGACGGTATCTACGTCAAAACGGAAATCAAACGGAATCCTCACCGCTTGGCTATTACCACTTTGGAAGACTTTTGTTCGCATACCACACCTCAATATATACACTAAATATCAAGAGTATATGCTATGCTTATTTTTCATTGATTGCAATAGCCGGTTTTATGCACAATAGATATGTTTATACAATAAACATATCTATTGAAATCTAATAACAAGCGGTTGTTTTTCTTTCGTTTTTTGCAAAAAATCGGATAAAAATCACCGCTTGCAAAAACAAAACCCCGATGTTTCCATCGGGGTTTGTTGAACTTGAAGTTCGGGAAAAGTTAAATCAAAAATTATTTGATTTCTACTTTCGCACCAGCTTCTTCTAATTCTTTCTTAAGTGCTTCAGCTTCACCTTTAGAGATGCCTTCTTTTAATGCTGCTGGTGCAGATTCAACTAAGTCTTTAGCTTCTTTTAAGCCTAAACCTGTTGCACCACGTACCGCTTTGATTACAGCAACTTTGTTTGCACCAGCTTCTGCTAAGATTACGTCGAATTCAGTTTTCTCTTCTGCTGCTGCCGCTGCTGGAGCTGCTGCTGCAACTGCTGCCGCTGCTGAAACGCCGAATTTTTCTTCCATCGCTGTGATTAATTCAACGATTTCTGATACTGATTTAGAAGCAATCGCTTCAATGATTTGTTCGTTAGTTAATGACATAACAATCGATTCCTAAAGTAAATAAAGTTAAACGAATAAAGAAGTACTGCTAAAATTAAGCAGCTGCTTCCATTTGGTCGCGTAATGCTGCAAGAGTGCGAACAAGTTTGCCTGCCGCAGCTTCTTTCATTGTGCCCATTAAACGTGCAATTGCTTCTTCGTAAGTTGGTAATGTAGCTAAGAATTCTACATCTTGTACTTTACCTTCAAAGGCTGCACCTTTAAGTTCAAACTCTTTGTTTGTTTTCGCAAATTCAGTGAACAAACGTGCTGCTGCACCCGGGTGTTCATTTGAGAATGCGATAAGAGTTGGACCGGTAAACGTATCTGTTAAGCACTCGAATTCTGTGCCTTCCACTGCACGACGTAATAAAGTATTACGTACAACTTGCATTGTAACACCAGCTTCGCGAGCTGCTTTACGTAACTCAGTCATTTTTTCAACTGTTACGCCGCGTGAATCCGCAACAACAGCTGAAAGTGCACCTTTGGCAGCTTCGTTTACTTCAGCAACAATCGCTTGTTTGTCTTGAAGATTTAATGCCATTGGTTTTAGCTCCTGATACACTCTACTCTTTCAAGTAGAATTTACAAAAAATCCCAAAAATATCACCGCTTGTTTTACAACAAGTTGCAATCTTCTGAGCCTAAGGTGTACAGAAGCAGAGAATTCTGTCTGTTCACCATCTATGTAGGATAATTAAGTTTTCACCCCTACAGTCTTAGACGGGGCTTAGATTAGGCTAAGCACCATCAGCTTGCTCTCGCAAGTTAAGACCGCAAATTATACAATAATCTACGACCTTGTAAAGTTTTAACTTCTATTAGAAATTAAAGTGATGCTTGATCAACAGCAACACCAGCACCCATAGTTGTAGAGATGCTTACTTTCTTGATGAAGATACCTTTAGCTGTTGTTGGTTTAGCTTTGTTTAACGCCGCTAATAATGCAACTAAGTTATCTTTTAATTGTTCAGGTGCAAAGTCTGCTTTACCGATCGTTGTATGGATAATACCATTTTTGTCGTTACGGTAACGGATCTGACCTGATTTAGCATTTTTAACCGCTTCAGCAACGTTTGGTGTTACAGTACCAACTTTCGGGTTTGGCATTAAGCCGCGTGGACCTAATACTTGACCTAATTGACCTACAACACGCATTGCATCCGGAGAAGCGATAACAACATCAAAGTTCATTTCGCCTTTCTTTATTTGCTCTGCTAAATCTTCCATACCTACTAAATCAGCGCCTGCTGCTTTAGCTGCTTCTGCGTTCACGCCTTGTGTGAATACTGCTACGCGAGCTGTACGACCTGTACCGTGTGGTAATACTGTTGCACCACGTACGTTTTGGTCTGATTTACGAGGGTCGATACCTAAGTTCACCGCTACGTCTACGCTTTCAACGAATCTAGCTGTTGCGAATTGTTTTAAAACTGCGATCGCTTCGTTGATTTCGTAAGCTTTAGTAGAATCTACGCCAGCTTTAATTGCTTTCATTTTTTTAGTCAATTTAGCCATTGTATTATTCCTCTACGATTAAGCCCATTGAGCGAGCTGTACCAGCGATTGATTTCATTTTAGTTTCGATAGTAGCACCAGTCATATCTGCCGCTTTAGTTTCAGCGATTTGACGTAATTGCTCTTGAGTTACTGTACCCACTTTATCTTTGTTCGGTTTACCTGAACCAGATTTGATACCTACAGCTTTCTTAAGTAATACTGCTGCCGGTGGAGTTTTAGTTACGAAAGTGAATGAACGGTCTGCGTAAACTGTGATAACAACAGGGATTGGTAAACCTTTTTCTAAGCTCTCAGTACGAGCGTTGAATGCTTTACAGAATTCCATGATGTTAACACCTTGTTGACCTAATGCAGGACCAACTGGTGGTGAAGGGTTAGCCATACCAGCTGCAACTTGCAACTTAACGTATGCTTGGACTTTTTTTGCCATTTTTAAGTTTCCTCTAAGTGGGTAATAACGCCTAAAATCGGCTCCCCTGTTACACAAAAAACGAGTTAGCAAGCCAACTCGTATAGATTGATTATTCTAAATAAATTGCGATCATTTTTCAAGCAAAACTATTTAGAATAATAAAATTTCATTGCTGAAAGCTAAAATGTATCGTAAAAGATACATTACAGAATGCAACAAGCAGTCATTTTTTAAAAAATTTTTGCAAAAATTACGTGAAAATAAACCGCTTACTTTCAGCTAGATTCTGTATAAAAAACAATTACGCTTGTTTTTCAACTTGACCGAATTCAAGTTCAACCGGTGTCGCACGTCCGAAGATCGATACAGACACTTTTAAGCGACCTTTTTCGTAATCCACTTCTTCGACCGTACCGGTAAAGTCTGCGAACGGACCTTCGGTTACACGAACGTTTTCGCCTGGTTGGTATTCGTTACGATGACGTGGTTTTTCCGCTGTCTCTTGAACACGGTTTAAAATACGTTCTGCTTCACGTTTAGAAATCGGTGCAGGTTTATCCGCCGTACCGCCGATAAAGCCCATTACACGCGGCACACTTTTTACTAAGTGCCATGTGTCGTCATTCATTTCCATTTGCACTAATACGTAACCCGGGAAGAATTTACGTTCTGTACGGCGACGTTTACCGCCTACGTTTTCAACGACTTCTTCAGTCGGCACTAATACTTCACCAAACTGATCTTCCATTTGGTGTAACTTGATATATTCACGTAATGTTACTGCAACACGGTTTTCAAAACCTGAAAATGCTTGTAATACATACCAACGCATTTTTGTTACTTCTGTATTTTCTACTTCGCTCATCTTAGAACCTTAAATTTGTTAAAAACGTAATCAATGTAACGATAATAGAGTCGATACCCCATAATACTAATGACACTACTACACACATTGCGAGTACAATTAATGTAGCTTGGGTCGCTTCCGGACGAGTTGGCCAAATAATTTTTCTAAGCTCTGTACGAGATTCTTTAATAAAGCCAATCGCTGTTTGACCTTGGTTAGTCATTGCTGCAAGTACAATAGCGCCTACTACTAATACAACAAGCAATAATACGCGTACAACTAATGAAAAATGCGATGCGAAATACGCATTACCAATCGCAGCTACAGCAAGTAATGCAATAGCAACAACCCATAGTGCACCATTTACACCCTTACTTTTAACGCCCTTTTCTTCGATCTGTTCAGGGGTTTTCTTTTTAATCTCAGTAGCCATATAAAACCTAAAATGTTGTGAAAAAAGAGAACAATTATTTTGAAAAGCGTTAGATTCTAACATTTTTAGCCTTACTTGCCACGATCTTTTATGCAAATTTATCCAAAAATTTTATTTCGAAATATTTTGCAAAGATCTTTATTCGGATAAAACAACAAAATGGCTTTCACTTTCTTATCAGAATAAATGTTATCCAGTTCACATTTTTCGTTTTTGCTCATTGCAGCAGGCAATCTTTCTATTTTATAGTCAATCCCACTTCGAATTCAGCGAAGTTATTCACGAGTTTTTTCTTAAATGGAGGCAAAAATGAAAATTATGGCAGTTTGTGGTCATGGTATCGGCAGCAGTTTTATGATGGAAATGAACATCAAAAAAGCCTTAGCCAAAATTGGGGTTGAAGCAGAAGTCGGGCATACCGATTTGGCCTCTGTTACGCCGGCTGATGCGGATGTATTTGTGATGGCGAAAGATATTGCCAGCAGCAGTAATATTGCCAAAGACAAAATTATTGTCGTTAAAAATATTATTAGTGTAAGTGAATTCGAAGAAAAATTAACCGCTTATTTTAATCGTGCGTGAGGTGGGTTATGAACTCAATTCTCTTTTTTATTCTAGATATATTAAAAGTGCCGTCTGTTTTAGTCGGCTTAATCGCTTTAGTCGGCTTAGTCGCCCAGAAAAAAGCGCTACCCGATATTATTAAAGGTACGGTAAAAACCATTCTTGGTTTCTTGGTATTAAGCGGCGGTGCAACCGTGTTGCTCAGTTCATTAACACCGTTAGGTGGTATGTTTGAACACGCATTTAATGTACAAGGCATTATTCCGAATAATGAAGCGATTGTATCCATGGCGATTGAGAAATATGGTACCGCTACCGCACTGATTATGGCGTTTGGTATGGTTGCCAATATTATCGTTGCACGCTTTACCCGCCTAAAATTTATCTTCTTAACCGGCCACCACACTTTTTATATGGCGTGTATGATCGGCGTGATTCTTACCGTGGCCGGTTTTGAGGGCGTACAACTGGTGTTTGTCGGTGCATTAACCCTAGGTCTAATTATGGCGTTCTTTCCGGCAATTGCGCATCGTTATATGTGTCAGGTAACCGGTAGTAATGATGTCGGATTCGGTCACTTCGGCACATTAGGTTATGTCTTAGCAGGCGCTCTCGGACAAGCGGTCGGAAAAGGCTCAAAATCTACCGAAGAAATGGATTTACCGAAAAACCTCAGCTTCTTGCGTGACAGTTCGATTTCAATCTCACTTACGATGATGGTGATCTACTATGTATTAGCCATTGCATCAGGTAGCGAATATGTTTCTACCCTCAGTGGCGGACAACACTGTTTGGTTTATGCGACGATTCAAGCGATTACCTTTGCTGCCGGTGTCTATGTCATTCTGCAAGGGGTACGTTTAATTTTAGCAGAAATCGTACCGGCATTCACCGGCTTCTCGGAAAAATTGGTACCGGACGCCAAACCAGCACTAGACTGCCCGATTGTTTTCCCTTATGCACCGAATGCGGTGTTAATCGGTTTCTTAGCGAGTTTTGCCGGTGGGGTAATCAGTTTAGCGATATTAGGGCAATTAAATTGGGTATTAATCCTACCGGGTGTGGTACCGCACTTCTTCTGCGGTGCAACCGCAGGCGTGTTCGGTAATGCAACCGGCGGTCGCCGCGGTGCGATTATTGGTGCATTCGCACACGGTGTATTAATCACTTTCTTACCGGTGTTCTTATTGCCTGTTCTCGGTTCGTTAGGTTTTGCCAATACCACTTTCTCAGATGCAGACTTCGGCGGTGTCGGTATCGTATTAGGTTATATGGCACAGCTCTTCAATAAAGATGTGATCACAGCGATTATTGTCGGATTATTTGCGCTATTAGTCGCTTATAACTATCTGGCTAAGAAACCGGTGACCGAAGCGGAATAACAAGCGGTCTAATTCTCATAAAAAATTGCAAAAAATGTATTTTAATGCAATTGTACATCCTTTCATTTGGAGCCAATTCTTATCGGAATTGGCTCTATTTTTTGCTCAAAATCACAATTTTGTGTAAATATTCGTTGAAATGCACGTAAAATAAGCTGAATAATTATCTATATTTGTACATTTTCCTATAATATGTTGTTTTATTTATTTTGGAGGACTTATGCATAATCCTACTGCTCTACGTGAGTTGACCCTACGCGGAATGATTTTAGGGGCGCTCATCACGGTGGTGTTCACAGCATCTAACGTTTATTTAGGCCTAAAAGTGGGCATGACGTTTGCGTCATCAATTCCTGCTGCGGTTATCTCAATGGCTGTACTCAAAATGTTTAAGGGGTCAAATATCCTAGAAAACAATATGGTACAAACCCAAGCATCATCTGCCGGTACACTTTCATCGGTTATCTTTGTTATCCCTGCATTATTAATGATGGGTTATTGGCAAAACTTCCCGTTTTGGCAAACTTTACTAATTTGTATTTCCGGCGGGATTTTAGGGGTTATCTTCACGGTTCCATTACGTAATGTAATGGTAGTGAAAAGTGTTCTTCCTTATCCGGAAGGCGTTGCCGCGGCAGAAATTTTAAAAGCCGGTGATGAAAGCGATAGCAAAGACAGCGGTGTTAAAGAAATCGTTACCGGTGGTGCATTAGCTGCATTAGTGAGCTTCCTGACTAACGGTTTACGTGTAGTTGCTGACGGTGCAAGCTACTGGTTTAAAGGTGGTAATGCGGTATTCCAATTACCGATGGGCTTCTCTTTTGCATTACTCGGTGCAGGCTATTTAGTCGGTATGATGGGCGGTATCGCTATGTTAATCGGTACGTTCTTTACTTGGGGTGTTGCGGTCCCTTACTTCACAGCGACTACACCAATGCCGGCCGATGCGGATATGATTAGCTTTGCGATGGGTTTATGGAAAAGTAAAGTTCGCTTTATCGGGGTAGGAACTATCGGTATTGCGGCAATCTGGACATTGCTCGTATTGTTCAAACCTATGCTACAAGGTATGTCACAAGCTTTCCGTGCGTTAAAAGATCCAACATTACAAAATGTAGAATGTACCGCACAAGATCTGTCACCGAAAACAATGATTTATACCGTACTCGCTAGCGTCGCATTAATCATTATTGCATTAGTCAGCTTCTTACAACCGGTCGGTTTACCGATGGAATTAGCTTTCTTATTAGTTGTACTTTGTACGATTCTTGCAGTGGTAGTCGGCTTCTTAGTCGCAGCGGCATCCGGTTATATGGCTGGTTTGGTTGGTTCATCATCAAGCCCGATTTCAGGTATCGGTATCATCTCGATCGTAATCATTTCTTTAATTCTGATGGTAGTGGGTAATGCGATCGGCTTAATGGAAAATGCGGACGGACAACGCTTCCTCACAGCATTAACCATTTTCACCGCATCAATCGTGTTCTGTGTTTCAACCATTTCAAATGATAACCTACAAGATTTAAAAACCGGTTATTTAGTGAAAGCAACACCATGGCGTCAACAATTTGCGTTAATTATCGGTTGTATCGTAGGTGCGTTTGTCATTACACCGGTATTGGAAATTCTTTACCACGCATACGGTTTTGCTGGTGCAATGCCACGGGAAGGAATGGATGCGGCACAAGCACTTTCTGCACCGCAAGCTACGATTATGATGACCATTTCAAACGGTATTTTCTCAAACAGCCTTGAATGGACTTATATTTTAGTCGGTGTTACTTTCGGTATTTGTTTAATTATCGTGGATACATTACTGAAAAAATCCAGCGCAGGTCGTTTAGGTTTACCGACTTTAGCCGTGGGTATCGGTATCTATTTACCGCCGGTAGTAAACGTCCCATTAATTATCGGCGCATTACTTTCTTGCTTGGTTAATCGTCATATTCAACGCCATGCAAAACGTAGCGGTAAAGATGTTGAAGCCGCAACCAAAAAAGCAGAGCGCTACGGTACACTTTTCGCCGCTGGTTTAATCGTTGGTGAAAGTTTAGTCGGCGTACTGTTAGCCTTTGTGATCGCAGGTTCGGTAACCTCCGGCGATTCCGATGCGCCGTTAGCACTGGATCTTGAAAACTGGGATAGCATGGCGAAATTACTCGGCTTAACGCTATTTGTGATCGGCTGCATTATTTTCGCTCGTCGTGTACTACAAGCGAAAAAATAAATTTTTCTTCTTTTGAATTAAACGGCATCCATAGATGCCGTTTTTTATTGCCTTACATAACCACCATTCACCTGCTTAATCACACTTAATAATTCCAAACCCAGTAACTCAACTAATAGCGTTTCCACTTCCAACGAGGTTGCTTTCGCCAAATCGTCAATCGAAATCGGATCAAGACCGATATGTTCCACAATTTGTTGCTGACAAGCGGTCATTTCCGGCAATTTTTTTGCAAGGTGATTACCCCTATTCGGCACGTTGGCTTTTGCGAAAAATTGTGCGTTTTCAACCGCTTGCGGCAGTTCAAACATAGCCTGTTGCCGAGGCTGATCCGGCAATTGATATTGAATCGCTTGTAAAATATCCTCTATCGTTTCGGTTAAGACCGCCCCTTCTTTGATCAGTTTATGACAGCCTTGTGCATACGGATTTTGTACCGAATTCGGTAACGCAAAAACTTCTCGCCCTTGCTCCAACGCATAACGGGCGGTAATCAGCGAACCGCTATTTAATGTGGCTTCCACCACTAACGTACCAAGCGATAAGCCGCTGATAATTCGATTACGACGCGGAAAATTCTCGGCAAGCGGAGGTTGATTCGGAAAAAATTCCGACACTAACGCCCCACCGCTTTCGACAATTTGCTCCGCCAATTTTTTGTGCCTTGCCGGATAAACTTGATCTAAACCGCTACCCAAAACGGCAATGGTGATACCCTGTTCCGCTACCGCTCGCTGATGACAAAAACCGTCTATGCCGATTGCGAGTCCACTGGTAACAGCCAAATGATGTTTAATCAGTTGCTCAGTAAAATAGCCCGCCCAGTATTCTCCGTAGGCGGAAAAGTCTCGACTGCCGACAATCGCAATTTGCGGCAGACTCAAACAGCTTATCGAACCTCGCACAAATAACACCGGTGGTGCAGTGCTAATTTGCCGTAATAAAAACGGATATTCCTCATCAAATAAGGCTAATAAGCGTTGATTCGGTTGTTCCGCCCACGCCAATGCACTCTCAATCCAACGCATCTCCGGATTGAACCAGCGTTGAATCTGTTTCTCGTTCCAACCGATTTGTTGTAATTGGCGTTTGTCATATTGGCAAAATTGGGCAAAATCTACTTCGGATAACAGGCGAGCAATTCGCTGCGCACCCAATTGCGGGATTTGTAATAATTTCAGTAAATCAGTCTGTGACATTAATAAGTTCCCCAAATTAATTATGGATTATTGAAAGGAAACATAGACAAATCGCAATTAAACAGGTAATTTAGTCGGACGTTCGTCTTATTTGTCTATGTTTTTCACAAAATAGCCAATCATAAGAAAACGAGTTAATTAACCAATTTATAATTTTTTATTTTTCGATTGAGATCACAAAAAAATGTCAGTTTTAGAAGTTGTACTTTACCCAGATGAAGGGTTAGCAAAAGTGTGTGAGCCTGTCGCACAGGTGGACGATGAATTAAATCAGTTCATCGATGATATGTTTGACACGATGTACGAAAACGAAGGTATCGGTCTTGCTGCACCGCAAGTGGGCGTATTAAAACGTGTTATTACCATTGATATTGAAGGCGATAAAACTAACCAAGTGGTACTGATTAACCCAGAGATTTTAGAATCATGCGGCGAAACCGGTATCGAAGAAGGCTGTTTATCGATCCCCGGTTATCGTGCGTTAGTGCCACGTAAAGAAAAAGTGAAGGTAAAAGCGTTAAACCGTAAAGGCGAAGAAGTGATTTACGATGCGGATGGCTTATTCGCTATCTGTATCCAACACGAAATCGACCACCTCAACGGTGTGCTGTTCGTGGACCACATCTCTGCACTTAAACGCCAACGCATTAAAGAAAAAATGCAAAAACTCAAAAAACAAATTGAGCGTGCGAAATAATCCTACCCATTAAGAAAAGCGAGCATTGTCTCGCTTTTTCTTTGTTTGCTAGCAAGCGGTCTAATTTGCTGCAAAATTTGCAAATCCGCCCTAATCCACCGATAATATCCCTGTTTTTAATTTCAAAAAGGAAAAAGCTATGATTATCGTAACAGGCGGCTTTGGTATGATCGGTAGCAATATCGTCAAAGCATTAAATGAAATCGGCAGAAAAGATATTCTTGTTGTAGATAACTTAAAAAACGGCGAAAAATTCGTAAATTTAGTGGATTTAGATATTGCGGATTATTGTGATAAAGAAGATTTTATCGCTTCTATCATTGCCGGCGATGATTTCGGCGATATTGATGCGGTATTCCACGAAGGAGCTTGCTCGGCGACCACCGAATGGGACGGCAAATACTTAATGCACAATAACTACGAATATTCAAAAGAGTTATTACATTTCTGTTTAGATCGCCAAATTCCGTTCTTCTACGCATCAAGTGCGGCAACTTACGGCGGTCGTTCGGATAACTTTATTGAAGAGCGAAAATTTGAACAACCGCTCAATGCTTACGGTTACTCAAAATTCCTATTTGACGAATATGTACGCCAAGTTTTACCGGAAGCGGATTCGCCGGTATGCGGTTTTAAATATTTCAACGTGTATGGCCCGCGTGAACAACACAAAGGTTCAATGGCAAGCGTAGCGTTCCACTTAAACAATCAAATGCTGAAAGGCGAAAATCCGAAATTATTCGAAGGTTCAGAAACCTTCTTACGTGATTTCGTGTATGTGGAAGACGTGGCGAAAGTGAATATCTGGGCGTGGCAAAACAGTATTTCCGGCATTTATAACCTTGGTACCGGCAAAGCGGAATCGTTCCAAGCGGTAGCACAAGCAGTAATCGACTTCCACGGCAAAGGCGAAATCGAAAAAATCCCATTCCCGGATCATTTAAAATCTCGCTACCAAACCTTCACCCAAGCGGATTTAACCAAACTCCGTGCGGCAGGCTATACAGGCACATTCAAAACTGTAGCCGAAGGCACTAAAGAATATATGGCGTGGTTAAATCGTTAATATCTAGCCTTACATAAATTACTCTAGCAACTTGTATGAAGGTAATTTTTATACTTGTAATTCGAAATCAAAAGGCTTATATTATCTGTAAGGGCGTAAGCTGCCATAAGTGCTACTTAATTAGGTGTAAGCTACCATAAGTGCTAAAGAGAAGATGCCTAACTGATCTGCCCCCC
>NZ_GL831080.1:82284-88400 GCF_000188255.1 Actinobacillus ureae ATCC 25976 | reverse complement strand
GCCTTATAACGAACAGTTTGAAATGACAAGCGGTCGGAATTTGCAAAAAATTTGCAGATTTCGACCGCTTTTTTACGCTTAAAGCATCGCTTTTAACGCTTCGGTGAGCTATTGATAACGCTGATATTTTTGTTGGTAAGCGGCAAAATTTGCCGGATTCGGTTGTACTTTTAACATTTCCGCTTTTAATACCAGCACTTGTGAAATTTCTGCACCGGTGCCTTGCATCGCCATTAATGCCGCACCTAAACAACCGGTTTCTTCCACTTGCGGAATTTCCAATTGCATACCGGTTAAATCGGCGAGCATTTGCAGCCAAATCGGTGATTTGGTCGGCCCACCGGTTACACGTAATACATTTGCATTCGGGAAACGTTGCTTCATACGGTTGAGGTGGTGCATAAGGCTAAACAGCACGCCTTCATAAATCGCCTGCAATAAATGTGCTTGGCTGTGGTGCGATTGCAAGCCGTAGAAGCCCGCTTGCATACCTAAGCCGGCATTCGAGCCATATAAAAACGGCACGAATAACACGGAACTGGCTGCCGGCGGTAAACTCGCCACCTGCTGATTAATTTCCGCATAATCCAATTTCCATTGTTTCACAAACCATTCCAAATTACCGGCAGAAGTTGGGCTGGCTTCGTGTATGATAAATTTACCTTCATCCGCATAGCGACCATAGACAAATGGCAAGGTTTGAGTAGGGTCGAGATTATCGGTAATGCCGCTGACAACCAACCATGTGCCTAATACCGCATTCAGTTTGCTTTCGTCATCTAAGTTGGCACAACGTGCGGTCGAAACCACATCAAACAAACCGCCGACCACCGGCGTTCCTGCTGCTAAGCTGGTTAGTTCGGCTGCCGCTTCGGTAACATAGCCGGCAATTTGATTCGGTTTAATCACAGGCGGTAGCTTTTCTAAAATATTTTGCAAACCGAGCAGTTCGGCAAGCGTTTGGTCGTATTCGCCGGTTAGACAGAAACGCAAATAGTCGTGCGACATCAGTACCGAGCCTATTTTTGCATAGCGTTCCGGCTCATTGTCTTGTACCCAGCGCAAAATCGAAACCGGATGCCCGGTCCATAACGTCTGGCGGGTAATCGGATAAAGTTTTTCCGGAATACCGTCCGCCTGCCATTGCTTCACAATTGAAAGCGAACGTTGATCGGAAGACAAAATCGCTCTGCCAAGCGGTTGGTTTTGCTGATCAAGTAAAAATGCACCTTTACCCTGTGCTGAAATGCCCCCCCCTTTGATAGCAGTCGGATTTATTCCACTTTTTGCAATAGTTTGACGTACTATCTCGGCACACACTTGCCAGAGTTGTTGCATATCTCGCTCGGCATAGCCCGCAGGTTCGCTGATAACCGCCACATTCTCACGATGAATACCGTGCAACTCACCGGTTTGGTCAAAAAGTGCGGCTTTGACAAAAGTACCGCCACAGTCTATGCCTAGGTAGTAGTTCATTTTTTGCTCCAATTATTCGAGAGGTGAAAGATTGCCTCCCATCATTGCTATGTTTTTATCCTAGTTTGTAAGCGGTCATTTTTGCGAAAAACTTTGCAAATCAGACCGCTTGTAATAGCTTATTTCGCTAACGCATCAATTTGTTTGATAAGGTTGTCGCCGTTTTTTTCAATAAAAGCTTTGCGAGTTTCACCTTCAACCGCCGCTTTAAACGGATCAGTATCCTGTGTCTCGACAAATTCTACACCGGCTTTTTTCATTTTTTCGATAATGCCTTGTTCATTATCTAAATTGAGTTGGCGTTGATATTTACCCGCCTCAAGCGCAGCTTCACTAAGTGCTTTTTGTTGCTCCGCCGATAATGCATCGAATTTGGCTTTGTTCATTACCACAATCAGCGGTGTATAGCCGTGATTAGTCGGGCTGAAATATTTTTGTACTTCATACAGTTTTGCTGACCATACAATACCAATAGGGTGTTCTTGTGCATCCACCGCTTTGGTTTCTAATGCGGTATAAAGCTCAGAAAGCGGCATCGGATTTTCACCTAAAATCGAAAACGCTTTGATATACATCGGGTTTTGGTTGGTACGTACTTTCAAACCTTTAATATTTTCCGGTTTGGTTACCAGATGTTTAGAGTTAGTAAAACCACGGAAGCCCACTTCCCAGAATGCTAAACCTTTTAAGCCGTGTGCTTCTAATTTTACCAACAGTGTTTGTCCAATTTCGCCGTCTAACACTTGGTAAGCGTGGCTGCGATCTTTAAAAATAAACGGAATATCAATCACGTTTAGTTCGGAGGCAAGTCCCGTAAAGTTTGAGGAGCTGGACATCGCTAAATCAATGGTGCCGCCACGTACACCGCTAATTGCGGTTTGCGCATTACCAAGCGTGCTATCGGGGAACAAGCTCAGTTTTAATTCTTTATTGGATTTTTGTTGTAATAACTCGTTAAATTTTTTGGCGGCAATATGTTGGCTGTCGGAACGTGGCGCTTCATAACCGAAACGGAAAGTGGTCTCCGCCGCCTGAACGCCGCTAAATAAAGAGAAACTCGCAACCAATGTCGCAAGTGCTTTAAGATTAAAACATTTCATAACGTTCTCCAAAAAGGGACTAAGCAGTTTCCTATACACCCTCTCCCTCTGGGGGAGAGGAAAAATCAGGGAGAGAAGAACAAGCGGTCTGATTTACAAAAAAGTTTGCAAATCAGACCGCTTGTTACGGCATTATTTCGCTAATGCATCTACTTTTTCGACTAATTCTTTGCCGTGTTTTTCGATAAAATCTTTGCGAACTTCCGCTTCAATTGCCGCTTTAAACGGTGCGTTATCCACTTGTTCGATCACTTCTACGCTGGCTTTGCGAAGTTTTTCGATAATGTCTTTTTCGTTTTTCACGTTGAGATCACGCTGGAATTGCCCTGCTTCTTTTGCTGCGTCTAACACTGCTTTTTGCAATTCCGGTGTTAAGCCGTCAAATTTAGCTTTGTTCATCACGACGATTAATGGAGTGTAGCCGTGGTTGGTTAGGCTTAAATGTTTTTGCACTTCATATAATTTTGCCGACCAGAAAATACCGATTGGATGTTCTTGTGCATCCACTGCACGGGTTTCAAGTGCGGTATAAAGTTCAGAAAGCGGCATCGGCACTGGATTGCCGCCCAATAAGTTGAAAGCTTTGATATACATTGGGTTTTGGTTGGTGCGAACTTTTAAGCCTTTAATATCTTCCGGTTTGTTTACTGCATGTTTTGAGTTAGAGAAAGCACGGAAGCCGACATCCCAGAACGCCAAGCCTTTTAAGCCTTGTTTTTCAAGATCTTGTAATAAACCTTGACCGATTTCACCGTCTAGCACTTTGTAAACGTGTTCACGATCTTTAAAGATAAACGGAATATCAATCACGTTTAATTTCGGTTCTAAACCGGTGAAGTTCGGTGAACCTGACATTTCAATATCAATCGTACCGCCACGCATACCGCTGATCATGGTTTGTGCATTACCTAATGTGCTGTCCGGGAACAATTTGAGTTTGATTTCCCCTTTAGTTTTGTCTTTTAATAATTCATCAAATTTTTTCGCCGCAACGTGTTGGCTGTCGGAACGAGGTGCTTCATAACCGAAACAAAGCAAGATTTCCGCATTTGCTACACCAGAAAATGCCACTGCGCTGGCAACGAAAGCTGATAAAGTTTTTAGATTAAAAAATTTCATAGGGGTCTCCTAAGTAGGTTGGGAATTTGTTACTTTATTAACCCTCTCCCCTATCAAAGGGGAGAATTATGATTACTGCATCCAGCTTAACGGCACTAAAATTAAATCCGGTACGAATACAAAGAGCAGTAATAAACCAATCATCATAAATAGATACGGCATAATGCCTTTTGCCGCTTGGTCAAACGGCAGTTTTGACACGCCGGTAATCACGTTTAATACGTTACCGACCGGTGGGGTAATTAAGCCGATTGAGGTGTTAAGAATGAATAACACACCGAAGTAAACCGGGTCGATTCCCGCTTCTTCAATTAATGGCATTAACACCGGAGTTAAGATTAAAACGGTTGCGGTTAAGTCCATTACCATACCGATCACGAATACCGCTAACATCACCACTAATAATAACGTTGTCGGGCTTTCGATTAACGGCTCAAGTAATTCTGTTAACATGGTCGGCAATTCCGCCACGGTAATTAACCAGCCTGTGATGTTTGCCGCTGCGACTAAGAACATTACCACTGCGGTGGTTTTGGCCGCCGTTAAAATCACTTTATAGAGATCTTTAAATTTCAATTCACAATAAACGAACAGTGAAACCACTAACGCATAGAATGTCGCTACCGCACCGGCTTCGGTTGGGGTGAACATACCGGAACGAAAACCTCCGATAATGATCACTGGTAACATTAACGCCCAAATACTGTTTTTAAACGAAATACAAAGTTCTTGTTTAGTTGCTTTTGAGAAGGTCATTAAGTCGAGACGTTTCGCTTGCCGCCACCAGAGTGCGGCTAAACAGAGGCCCATCATAATGCCGGGGAAGATCCCCGCTAAGAATAATTTGGTAATGGATACGCCACTTGCAACGCCGAATACGATAAACGGAATGCTTGGCGGGATAATCGGTGCAATAATACCCGCAGTACCGATTAAACCGGCTGAACGGTCAATCGGATAGCCGGTAGTTTTCATCATCGGTAATAACATTGCTGCTACCGCTGCGGTATCCGCTACCGCCGAACTGGAAAGGCTCGCTATAATCATTGCGGCAAGAATTGCCACGAAACCTAAACCGCCACGTTAATGACCAACCAATTTCATCGGTAAGTCGATAATACGTTTGGAAAGTCCGCCTTCATTCATAATTTCGCCGGCGAGAATAAAGAAGGGAATCGCCATGAGTGAGAAGCTGTCCGCACCGCTAACAAGTTGCTGGGCAATAATTTGTGCATCAAATAAATCTAAGTGAAGCATTAACGCTACACCACAAATCAATAACGCAAAGGCAACCGGCACACCTAAAATAATAGCACCAAGTAATACGGCAAGGAAAATTACGACTGTCATTGTACTTCTCCCTTAACTAAAGCGGTCAAATTTGTCACCATTCTTGCAATAATCAAAATACCGATTAACACACCTGCAACCACGCTGGCGAGGAAAGTAATCCCTTTTGGTAAGCCTGAAATTGGTGCGAGGTTGTTGAGGTTAAGTTGGAATTGGATCCAACTGCCGTCCACAATCAGATAGCAGCAGAATAACATTGCCGCATCGGTAAATAGTTTTAAAACATTACGACCGATAGGGGAAAGTTTGTCGGTAAGTACGGTGACGCTAACGTGTTGATTCTCGCTAAATGCCAATACCGCACCTAAAAAGGCGAGCCAAACGAACATGTAGCGAGAAACTTCTTCGGTCACATTGATACTGCTGTTAAAACCGTAACGCAGCACTACATTGAGAAAAACCAAAATCGACATTGCCGATAAAATAATCACGGCAAACGCCTCAATCGCTTTTCCAATAAATTGAGCGATGGGTTTCATCTTTTGCTCCTTGAGTTTGTAAAAATCTAGAATTTTTTTACTACTTGTAAGATCCCCCTCTTTAGTAAAGAGGGAAGCGTTTTACTTAGTTTCAGACATTGCAATTTTTACTACCACTTTGCGGATTTTCTCCGTGCCGTTAAAAATCGCTGTTCTATGGCAATCTTCCGGGGAAAAACACGGCAAAATTACCGGTTTCACAGGTAAAAATTTGCTCATTTTCGACTGCTTGATAATACTGAATATCTCATTCCGGCAGGTAAGTGGTGTGAATTGGATTCTTACCGCTATCTACCGCAAACGCCATTTTTTCTTTACCTTTGTGAAGATATTGCACATCTAAGTAATTATGGTGGACTTCGGGTTGGAATTCCGAAATGTCTTTGGTTTCCAAATCCAATACTTGGACGTAAATATCTCTGCCTTTCAGCTCGTAAACGCCCACTTCCATCGCATCAAAATCGGTGTTTTTTAAATAACGCAATGCGTATTGGATCGCTTCCGGATATTATTTCGGGTTGTAGTTTGAAATATGTCCGAAAAACATCGTTTGTTCCTCGTAAAATTTTTAAAGAATTTGACCGCTTGCTCT
>NZ_GL831080.1:74915-81687 GCF_000188255.1 Actinobacillus ureae ATCC 25976 | reverse complement strand
TCTTTTCAACCCTCACCCCTTGTGGGAGAGGGAGGAAAAAATCTTTAGATTTTCGGAGGGAGAGGGGAATCCCCTCTCTCTGCTTATTTCGCTGAACGCTTCAATAAACTGTCTCTTTCTCGCTAGGGGCGAGAGTGTTTTTTACAACGATTTCAATTTTGCCCATACGGTTTCATCAACCGGAATACCGTTGGCGATATTGTCGGCAAGAATGGTGGTGAACTCGTGACCCGGTAAACGTACCGGTACGTTCGGATCCGCCGGTTCAGCGGTTTTCACATAATCCATAATGCGGTTAAGTTTTTCATCTTTGGTTTTACCATCAATTAAACGATCCACTTCAATCGCAATAAATACTTGTGAAACGCAGTATTCGTCATCTTTATCTTCGGTTACCGAACAAGTAGATTCACCGTTAGAAAGTAAGGTGGCAATCATATCTAATACGATTGATAAACCCGAACCTTTCCAGAAGCCCATCGGCATTAAGCGGCGGTTTTTCTCAACGGTTGCCGGATCACGGGTTGGGTTGCCGTCATCATCGAAACCGGCATCGATAAAGGTTTGGCGACCTTGTAAGCGATGGACTTCCAACATTCCGTAGGAATACATTGAACAATACATATCTACCATAGTGATTGGCGTAGTCGGTACGGCAACGATCAATGGGTTGGTACCAACACGACATTCTTTTGCACCCCAAGGCGGCATTACCGCTAACGCATTGGTCCAGCAGATACCGATATAGCCTTTTTCCGCCGTAAGAGCCGCCACGCATCCAGTGGTTGGCATTACGCAACGCCACTACACCGATACCGTTTTGCGAAGCGAGTTCCATCGCTCTATCCATCATTTTTTTGCAGTGAGGTTACCGATCGCTTGATGAGCATCCCATTGCTCGATTGCGCCCAATGAAAGCACCTTAGTCGGTACGGCTTCCGGTACAATATCGCCGTTTTCCAACTGCTGAATAAAACGTGGGAAGCGGTTTACTCCGTGTGAATACGCACCGGCCTGAGTGGTATCAGCAAATACCGTTGCACACTCTTCGGCAATTTCTTCACGCACGTTACGAGCCAATAAAACACGTTTAAATTCAGCTTTTAAATCTTGATAAGAAACTCTCATTGGACACCTCTAATTTATGTCGTTTCAAATAGTAAAATTGTATTTCATAAGTTAAGCTTAGCTCGTGAGGAAGTCAATTAAATGGAAAAACTAAAAATTTTTATAATCAATTGGTTATAAAAAATTTTTTCAATTTGTGACAGAGATCTCACTTTCCAAAGAGCATTTTTTTGCTAAATTAAGCGCAAAGCAAACGTTTTCTAAATTTCAGAGAAAAAGGATAAAGAATGAAAAAAGTATATGTAACCCATGGCTATACGGCGAATCCGAGCCGAAATTGGTTTCCGTGGCTAAAACAAGTATTGGAAAAGTTAGGGGTTGCGTGTGAGTGTTTAGCTATGCCGGATTCTAATAACCCGAATCCGCGAGTGTGGTTAGAGCATCATAAAAATACACTTAAATTAAATGAAGAAACGGTGTTGATCGGGCATAGTTTGGGTTGTATTGCGTTACTGAATTATCTGGCGGTAACACAACAAAAAGTGAATACCGCAATTTTTGTTTCCGGCTTTTATGAAAAATTACCAACTTTGCCGGAACTGGATTCATTTGCAACTTTTTACGCAAATCAGACCGCTTGTTTGCCGACAAAATCTTATGTAATTTCTGCCTTAGATGATGAGATTGTGCCGCATCTATTCAGCGACAGATTAGCGCAATATTTACAAGCGGATTATATTCGCTTGGCGCAGGGTAGGCATTTTATTGATCGAGAAGGCGTCACTGAATTACCGGTTTTATTGGAACTACTAAAACAAATTTTGAAATAGGCACAAGCGGATGGCTTGTGCCAAAGTGAAAGGGATTGTGAAGTTAGGCACAGACTGAGAAGATTTTATGGTTTGTGTTTTCACTATTAAGCACGGACAACACCGCATTGGCTAATGCTTTACGGCTCATATAACTGCCGGGCAGTTCAGCTGCACTTTCAATTAAACGGAAGGTTTCGCCTTCCGTGGTATTCAGCCCGCACGGGCGGAGAATTGTCCAATTTAGCGAGCTTTCACGCAGTAAGTTTTCCGCCTGTGTTTTTTCTTGTAGCGCTTCACCCAACACTTGTTTTACCGGTTCAGGCAAGAAAACCCATTGTTCACCGCAACCCATACTGGTAATAAAAATAAAACGAGCGGCAGGCGCATATTTCAGCATGGCACGAATAATGTTGATATTACCGGCAGCATCACTGCGTACACCGTCTTTTTTACCACCGATATAGCTGATTACCACTTTTGGCGAATATTGCTGCATCACTGTTTCACAGGCTTCCGGTGACATTACATCAGCAACCGCTGTCTGGAGATCCGTAAAAAACGGATCGGTCGAAGATTGTCGCAATACTGAGACGATCGGCTGATCAGCCGCCGCCAGTAATGCGCGTCCGGCTAAGCCATTGGCTCCAAATAATAAAATCATTACTCACCCTTAATTAATTGGCGCATAAAGTCGATTTGGTTTTGGCGTAAGTTACGTGCTTCATCACGTCCGACAAAGATTTTAAACATTGCGCCGCCTTGATGGTTAATAAAGTTAAGCGATACGGTCTGTTTGCCCATAAATGGACGCTCAAGTAAGTAAATCGCCGCACAGTTTTCATAGCGTAGGTGACCGTGTACGCCACCTTCTTGACCGTGATCGAAATTGTAAAAACCTCTGCCGATTTGACCGCTTGGTAGCTTGCCGGTTACCTCAACCACCGCATCCGGCGTATGTGCAATAAAGGTCACTGCATCTTCTAGCGTTGCTAACGCTTGCATAATTTCTACAAAACGTGCGCCATCCGTTTTAGTGACCATTTCCGCCGGTAAGCAGCTAATTACTTCTTCCAAACTACATTGTTTCATACCGGCAACCATTTCTAAAATTTGCCCCGGATTTTCGGCAAGTGATTGACGTAACTCGCTTAATTGTTCTTCACTTAATTTAACCATGCTGTTCTCCTTTTTATCTTCTGTGGGTAGCGTGAGCATTAATTTACGGATCAAAGTCGGTGACCAGTATCGACCGCTAATATTTAAGTGAGCGATACCGTCTTGATCAATGTTTAATAAAGATAATTGCTGCCATTGCATCAGCAATTTCATTGCTTTTGGGTTATGTTTAAATAACTTAATATCCAGATAGCCCAGTTCTAAACCGTGTTGTACCACACCAAGCAACGGTTTATTTGCACCGTGTTTACTTAAAAACGACAGTGCTTTTTTATCTGCCGGTGTGTCTAAATAAGTTTGTAGTGTGGAATGTACTTGGAAGCTATAACCGCCGAAATTACCGCCTGCACCGGAGCCGAAAGCAAGACACGGTATATTGGATTTAACTAACGTGTTATAACGGTTTCGTTCCCCGCGATTCGGGAAAGCAAAGTGGTTATTACTGACTTGCTGCCAACCAACTTTTGATAAATTCTCTACCGCATAGGCGTAATGTTGCGCTTGTACTTCAAAACTTGCGGCGGCAGGCAGAGAACCGTGTTCAATCATTTTATTAATCGGTAAAAACGGATAATTATTAAACGCATAAATATCCAAACCGGATAACGGTAGGCTACTTGCCACTTTAATATCGTTCGCCCAGACTTCGTCCGTTTGATTTGGTAAACCAAAAATCAAATCGGCAACGACAACCGCATCCAATTCACACAAAACTTTGAGGTATTCGTAAGCTTCCTCTCCGCTATGTTTACGTCCTAAACGTTTACGAATTTTTGAGTTAAAGGTTTGAATACCGATTGAAATACGATTCACGCCGGCGGCCACGCAAGCGTGCGCCTTTTCAATATCAAAATGGCTAATACGACCTTCAATCGTAAATTCACAGTCGTCCGCCAGCGGTAAATATTGGTAGCACGCTTTGATTAAGCGGACTAAATCTTCGGTATTCAGTGCGGTTGGTGTTCCGCCACCAAAATAAACCGCTTTGATTTTACCGTTACCTTGGCGGATACCGGCTTCGTATGCCAATTCTTCAATCAGTTTATCGGTATAAATTTTACTGTAGTCTTGTTTCCACGCATTGCGGTAAAAACCACAGAAAATACAATGATTGGCACAAAAAGGAATATGGAAATACGCCAAACCGTCTTCTTTGAGGGCGTGAATAGCAGCTTGTCCCCATACATTCTGCCATTCTTGTTGCGGTACAGCTTCACCACCCCAGATCGGCATTAATGCCTGACGTTCAGGGAATGCTTTTGGAGCAGCTTGGGTTGCCCGCCAATTTGTTGTTGTAATCATAATCACTCACTCTCTCGATCTGTCACAGAATAAAGCGAGAGTTATACCGAATATAGTTGTAAATGATATTGATTTTTATCAACTTTTGTCAAGTTAACAGGAATTATTCGCATAAAAAAAGCAGAGAACTTTGCTCTGCTTTTTCGCTTACTTATAAAGGATTAACCTTTTAAACCTTCGGCAATACGTACCGTATCCACGCCGGCATTCGCTTATACACGTTGCATAAACAGCGAGAGTTGCTCAAGGTGTGATAAATCCAAGCCTAACAGACGGCACCAATTTAACATGATGTAAAGATACACATCTGCAACCGAGATATTTTCACCGAAGAAAATATGGCTTTCTAAATGTTCATTGGCGGTCGCTAGCTGACTTAAAATCTTTTCTGCTGCTTGTTGACGAATAATACGAGTTAACTCCTCATTACCTTCCGCATAGCTTGGTAAACGGAATAGCGGCACAAATGATTTATGTACATCGCTATTAAAGAACGCTAACCAACGTGCCGCTTTCGCTTTATCACGTAAGGTTTTGCTACCGAATAATTTTGCTTCCGGGTATTTCTCATCCAAATAGTGCAAAATCGCTTGGTTTTGTGAAAGCGTTAAATCGCCGTCGACTAATAACGGTACTGCACCATGTGGATTCAACGTTAAAAATTCCGCCGATTTAATAAAATCACGGCTCACGAGCTCCGTTTGATATTCTGCCCCCGTTCATTCTAACGCAACATGGGGAACAAATGAGCAAGCACTTTTTAAACAATAAAGTTTCATCTCTTTCTCCAAATCAAATACCCTCGGCTATTCATTCGCCGAGGAAATAGAAATTATGGCAATAATCTTTCTAAACGCCATAAATCCGCAAAACTTGCACGAGCTTTAATTAAGTGCGCTAGGTCGCTGTCAACCATAATTTCGACCGCTTGTGGACGTGAATTGTAGGTTGAAGACATCGCCGCACCATAAGCACCTGCCGAACGCATTGCAATCAGATCGCCTTGTTCAATCGCCAGTTCTCTACCTTTACCTAAAAAGTCTGAAGTTTCACAAATCGGGCCAACCACATCATAGACCGTTTTTTCACGCACAAGTGATTGATCTACCTCGGTAATCTGCATATAAGCTTCATAAAGCGCCGGGCGGATCATATCGTTCATACCAGTATCGACAATCGCAAAATTACGATCTTCATTCGCTTTAAGGTATTCCACTTTAGTGACTAAGATCCCCGCATTTGCCGTGATCGCACGACCCGGCTCTAAAATGATCTCAAGATCTGCATAGCCTTTCAATTTTTCGAGTAATGCTTTGGCATATTCAGTCGGGTGTGGCGGCTCTTCACCGTTATACGGCACGCCTAAACCACCACCTAAATCTAAGTGGTGTAATTCGATACCGTCTTCTTTTAACTGATCCATTAACACAATCAGGCGATCCGTCGCGTCTAAAAACGGTTGTAATTCAGTTAATTGTGAACCGATATGGCAATCCATACCGGTAATTTTCACGTTTGGTAAGCTTTTTGCTAAAAGGTAAACCTCACGTGCTTGGTTCACGCTTACCCCAAATTTATTTTCTTTTAAACCGGTGGAAATATAAGGGTGAGTATGCGCATCCACATCCGGATTTACACGCAATGAAATCGGCGCAATTTTACCTAATTGACCGGCGACTTCATTAATACGGTGTAATTCCGCAATAGATTCAATATTAAAGCAACGAATGCCGACTTCCAACGCACGCTGAATTTCACTGTGTGACTTTGCCACACCGGAAAATACCACTTTGCTCGGATCACCGCCTGCGGCAAGTACTCGTTCAAGTTCGCCTTGCGACACAATATCAAAGCCCGAACCGAGGCGAGCCATCACATTTAATAAAGCGATATTGGAATTGGATTTTACCGCAAAGCAAATTAAGTGTGGGTGAGAACCGAACGCTTTATCGAAAGCGTGCCAGTGGCGTTCAAGCGTTGCACGAGAATAGATATAAGCCGGTGTGCCGTATTGATTAATGATGTCTGAGACGGAAACATCTTCCGCAAAAAGCTGTTGGTTTTTATAGTTGAAATGGTTCATTTATTTAGTTGTCCGTTGTGTTTGAAAAATAAAACCACGGCAAAGTAGCCACACTCGTATTTGCAAAAAATCGGGTAAATTCGACCGCTTGTTATACAGGTGTTTTTGAATTGCCGTGGTTAGAAATTATTTTGTTTGTTGTTGAACAGGTTGCTGCTCAGGAAAATAAAGCGGGCCTTTTACACCACAAGCCGCTAACCCGAATGAGGCAACCAAAGCCACTAAAATTAATTTTTTCATCGTAAATCCTTAAGAGTGAATTATCTGTTGATTCTAAAACAAATTGTGGTAATGAAAAAGTAAAAAAGCCGTTTCGCCTATTTTTAAATAA
>NZ_GL831080.1:66925-73388 GCF_000188255.1 Actinobacillus ureae ATCC 25976 | reverse complement strand
ACCGAGTAATCTACTCGCTATTTTTTATTCCTTAGATAAGATGAGCTTACGCTCCCTCTTTTTTATCCGAATTATTTTTTCAATAAATCACGGATTTCTGTTAATAATTTTTCTTCTGCTGACGGTTCAGCCGGTGCAGCTTCTACTTCTGCAGTTTTTTTTAAGTTTGTTGATCACTTTAACCATACCGAATACTGCGATTGCAATAATTAAGAAATCAAATACGTTTTGGATGAATGCGCCGTATTTTAACATCACCACTTCAGCACCTTCTTTTGCCGGTGCGATTTCAACTGCAAGATCTTTAAAATCTACGCCGCCGATTAACCAGCCGATAGGTGGCATTACTACATCGCTTACTAATGAAGATACGATTTTACCGAATGCACCACCGATGATCACACCGACAGCCATATCAACTACGTTACCTTTAACGGCGAATTCACGAAAGTCTTTTAAGATACTCATTTGCTTTTCCTTTGAAAAATAAAACACTCTATGCCCACTATTAGGCAGTGGCGGGCGATTCTAAAGCAAACGTTAGAATCCGATTAACATATTTAACTAAATTTACACTCATCAGAGTTTGTCTAACATTTGTCCAAGTTGCGCAACTTGTTGCCAATTTGTATATTCATATTCTCGACTTGCGTCCGTTTCGCCTTTGGTTAATTTCATAATTAACTGAATACAGAGGCGATCAAATAACGTATAGCGAGGATATAACAACGCACCGGCAATCACCTCCACTTTTGTCGGCTTCCACTTAATTTTCGCCAGAAACTTACGGGTATAAACGTTGGTTTCTGGCGTTTTACGATTCTCTTTACGCGCAGTCAAATTTACGCTGAAAAATGCAGAAGTTTTTTGGTTAAGCAGTGGATGATACTGCTCAATAAACTTATACACCATTTGATCAAAATGCCCGTATCGAATCGAAGCGCCAATCACAATTTGATCGGCACTTGCAAGTTTTTCGGCAAAATCGACCGCTTGTTGCTTAAGTGAAACCAATTCCACTTCATGCTCAATTTCAGCGGCAATCGCTTGTGCGATACGCTGAGTTTGCCCGTCCGTCGTAAAATAGAGAATTAGAGTTTTCATTTATTCATTCCGTTTTTATGATTAATCTTTCCAAAACACCGGACTTAGAATAACCAATAAGGTAAATACTTCTAAACGTCCGCAAACCATCGCAATCGTCAGCACCCATTTAGCGCCGTCCGGTACTTGGGTAAAGTTACTGCTTACGCTGCCTAGTGCCGGCCCCAGATTATTTAATGAGGCGATCACCGCATTAAATGCATCAAAAGTTTCCATACCAAAGGCAATACTGCCAAGCCAGCACATAATAAACACAAAAACATAAACAGAGAAAAATGCCCAAATCCCTTCTTCAATGCGATCTGAAAAAATATGCGTACCTAGCTTGATCGGTTTCACGGCATTAGGATGCACGAAGCGGTGAATTTCTCGATTAGCTTGCAGATACAGTAACATCACACGAATCACTTTCAAACCGCCGCCGGTTGAGCCGGCACAACCACCGATAAATGATGCCATCACCAATAAGATCGGTAAAAATGACGGCCATTGGCTGAAATCATTGGTGGTAAAACCGGCTGTGGTTGAAATCGAGACCGATTGGAATAACGCTTGCTGGAAAGTCATCTGCGAATCTTCAAAATAGTTATAACCGCTTAAAATTGCCAAGCAAACTAAAAATAAGCTCAACTGGATAAAAGTAAATAAGCGGAACTCATAATCCTTCCAATATAAACGCTTAAACATATTGCCGGTATTTTTGCTATTTTTATCTTTCAAACGGTCGATTAAGGCAAAATGTAGCCCGAAGTTACAGGACGAAATTAATAAAAACACCACGGTGATCAGATTAATTGCGCCACTGTTAAAATAGCCCATACTTGCATCATGCGTTGAAAAGCCACCGTTAGAAATCGTGGCAAAACTATGACAAATCGCATCAAACCATGTCATCCCCGCCATTTTAAATGCGAGGGTACATAAGACGGTTAAAGTGAAATAAATCTGCCAAAGTAACTTGGAAATTTCCGCAATCCGAGGGCGCATTTTTTGGTCTTTTAACGGCCCCGGCATTTCGGCTCGGTATAACTTACCCAAACCGATTAGCGGAATAATCGCAATCGCTAATACGATAATCCCCATACCGCCCAACCACTGCAGAAACTGGCGATAGAATAAAATCGCTTTTGGTAAGCTGTCCAAACCGGTGATCACCGTTGCACCGGTGGTAGTAAGCCCTGAAAACGATTCGAAAATCGATTCACTGATATTTAAATTCGGGTGCTCTAAAATAATAAAAGGCACTGCCCCTAATGAGCCAAGTACCACCCAGAACAAGACCACGATTAAAAAACCTTCCCGTGAACGGAGTTCTTCTTTTCGATCTCGGCAAAACCACCATAAAAGTGCACCGACCGAAAATGTGAGTAGGAACGATTGTAAAAATTCTCGGCCACCACCATCACCATAAATCAGTGCGACAAACGCCGGTAAAAGCATCGTAACCGAAAAGCTCATTACCAAAATTCCGACAATGCGGATAATAGTTAAAAACTGCACAAAGTCCTCAAAGTGTTTCTATAAGCGGTTAAATAAGGCAGAATTTTAGCAAAAAAACGCCCATACATAAATTAATCCAGTTTGTTAAGCTGCAAATTACCGGAGAAACGTTGCGTCAATTGTTCGCTTAGCAGCGCAATATCCGCCGGATTAATCGCTAAATTTAGCTCAATCACATCGGTAAAATGCTGCTCAAGCAGCTCAATATCGTAGCTATTCAGCAAGTATTGCACGGTGTTGAATTGATCGTATTCACATACCAAGCGGTAATTTTGGCGCAGCACTTTGCGCTGCTTTTCCACTTGCAATAATGCCTGTTGCACGCCGCCACCGTATGCCTTAACCAAACCGCCGGTACCTAATTGAATCCCACCGTAATAGCGCACTACAACTGCGGTAATTTCACCCAGCCCTGAACCTAATAAATAATTTAGCATCGGTTTACCGGCAGTACCGGAAGGCTCACCGTCATCCGAAAAACCGTATTGTTGCGAATCATTCGGCATCCCCCCCACCGTCGCCCAGCACCAATGGAGAGCTTGAGGATGAAGCATTTTCATTTCCGCCCAAAACGCTTTCGCCTGTTCCATACCTTCCGTATGACGTAAGTATGTGAGAAATCGGCTCTTTTTGATCTCTTCTTCGAAAATCACCGACTGCTGAGGGATAAAGTATTCCATTGTCACCATGCTCAATAAAAATTTAGATCATACCCCAATTGCAAGAAATTGGCGATTTTTGACCGCTTGCGGTTAAAAAATAGAGAAGAAAATTGCATATATTGTACAAAAAAAGATATCTTCAACTGGCAAACACCATTCTATTTTGAGGAAATTTCCATGAAAATCCCACCAAAACTCTCATTCTTAGCTACAATACTACTTGCGGGCTTCGCACAAGCGGAACAAACCCAAATTAAATTAGGCACAGGCAGTGACACCGGACTTTATTTCGTGACCGGCAATGCAATTTGCCAATCGCAGTGGAAATCACACCGCTTGTAAAGCGCTTGCCAGCGATGCTTCGGTTGATAATTTGAATAAAATTGCGAACGGTCAGTTAGAAATGGGGATTGTGCAGTCGGATTGGCAATATCATGCTTATCACTGTACCAGTTCATTTGAATGCAAACAGAACGATAAACTACGTGCGATTTTCTCGATTTATCCCGAGCCGTTTACCTTAGTAGTACGCAACGATTCCGCTATTCAATCAGTCGATGATTTACAAGGTAAAAAAGTGAATGTCGGCGTGGACGGTTCCGGTACACAAGCAACGATGAATGTTCTACTAAAAACCAAAGGCTGGACGGAAGCGAATTTTAAAGAAGCATTAAAACTCACGCCAGCTGACATGGGCAAAGCACTGTGCGAGAAAGATGTAGATGCGATTAGTTATAATGTGGGTCACCTGAATGTTGCGTTAAAAGAAACGGCTAACAGTTGTGATATTCGTGTAATTCCGGTTGCTGATGATGTTGTGAGCAAATTAGTGGAGGAACAAGGTTATTACGCTAAAGCAACTATTCCCGCTAACGTTTATAAAAATGTTGAACAAGCGGTCGATTCTTTTGAGGTTTATGCAACGTTAGTCACGTCAAGCGATGTAAGTGAAGAACAAGTTTACAGAGTGGTGAAAGCGGTATTCGAAAACTTTGATCGCTTCAAAAAATCACATCCGCATTTGCCCATTTATCCGAAGCGGAAATAGTCAAAAATGCACTATCCGCTCCGCTCCATTCAGGCGCTGTGAAATATTATAAAGAACGCGGTTCGTTATAATTACCCCTTCTGCAGCTTTTCAAATATCCCCCTAATGGCGCTCGTCTCTGACGCGAGCCTGTATTTTTCATATATCAATAATTATCAGCACCCGTCGGGATACGAGCGCTATCTTCCGTGCAATCTGCGCATTCCGTGGTTAAAAATGTTGAGCATGAAACACAGTTACTGCATTTCTTCTGTTACAATTCCGTTATCCATTCACTTATCAATAAAAAATTATGTCAAAACTTAATATTATTTTTGCCGGCACGCCTGATTTTGCCGCACAACACTTACAAGCGTTATTAGATTCAGAACATAATGTGATCACGGTTTATACTCAACCGGATAAACCTGCCGGTAGGGGCAAAAAGCTGCAAACCAGCCCAGTTAAACAATTAGCCGAACAACATAACATTCCGGTATATCAACCAAAATCCTTACGCAACGAAGAAGCACAAGCGGAATTAAAAGCATTAAATGCGGATGTAATGGTCGTGGTAGCTTACGGTTTAATCTTGCCGGAAGCGGTACTGAATGCGCCGAAATACGGTTGCTTAAATGTACACGGTTCATTATTACCACGCTGGCGTGGTGCAGCACCGATTCAACGTGCTATTTGGGCAGGTGATCCAGAAACCGGTGTGACTATTATGCAAATGGATATTGGCTTAGATACCGGCGATATGTTACACAAAGTTACCACACCGATTGCTGCAGACGAAACCTCCGCTTCATTATATGCAAAATTAGCCGAACTTGCACCGCCGGCGTTATTAGAGGTGTTAAACGGTTTGGAAAGCCAAGCGTTTAAAGCGGAAAAACAAGATGAAGCGCTTTCCAACTATGCGGAAAAACTTTCAAAAGAGGAAGCAAAATTAGACTGGAATTTGACCGCTTGTCAGTTGGAACGCAATATTCGTGCGTTTAACCCGTGGCCGATTAGCTTCCTCACGTTAGAGGTGGACGGTGTAGAGCAAAGTGTCAAAGTGTATCAAGCGAATGTGTTACCGCATCAAGCTAAGGTTGCCGGTACGGTCTTACAAGTGGATAAAAACGGTATCCAAATTGCTACGCAAGACGGTGTGTTAAATATCACGCAATTACAACCTTCCGGCAAAAAACCGATGTCTGTGCAAGACTTCCTTAACGGACGTGCCGATTGGTTTGTGGTGGGTAAACAACTCTAACAATAAACACATTTCTTAACGGGAAATTTCGCATACACTCATCTATCATAATTATTCGGTGTATGCGTTGTTTTATGTCATTTCAGGAACACAATATGCCAAACATCAACATTCACAACGCCTTATTTTCCCTTGCTCAACACAATAAACTGTCGATTGAATCACTGGAAATCAAAACTCACGATTTTTGGGTAATCGTTGGCGGTAACGGCTCCGGCAAAACCGCCTTTGCACAAGCATTACACAATTCACTTTCGTTATATTCGGGCGAATATCAAAACAGTTTCTAACATATCGCCTTACTTTCTTTTGAGCAGCAACAAAAGATCATTGAGCAAATTTTTAAAAGCCGAAATAATGATATGGTTTCACCCGATGACTTTGGTTTAACCGCCCATCAAATTATCTTAAATGGTAGTGAAAAAACGCAATTATGCGAGGAATATGCGGCGAAATTACGGATTCAACCGTTATTAGATCGCCCGTTTATTCAGCTCTCGACCGGCGAAAGTCGCAAAGTGCTATTTTGCCAAATGTTGGTCAGCGAACCGGATTTATTGATTCTAGATGAGCCTTTTGAAGGGTTAGACCAAGCCTCAGTCGCTTATTGGCAAGAGGTGATGGCACAACTTAGCGAACAAATGGCGGTGGTACTGATTTCTAACCGTTTTAATGATATTCCCGACTGTGCTACACATATCGCTTTATTGGATAATCTACAACTGATTTTACAAGGCGAACGCCAAACGATTGAGCAACAAGCGGTCTATTCTCAGCTAAAATTTGCAGAACAGAATGTGAATGCGCCTTTACCGGACAACACTGCACCACTGATTCAGCTCCCACCGAATACCAATCCGTTCGAACTGAAAACGTGATGATTCGTTATGAGAAAAAAACATGTGG
>NZ_GL831080.1:61400-66832 GCF_000188255.1 Actinobacillus ureae ATCC 25976 | reverse complement strand
GGTCGAAGGCAAAAGACACCACGTCCGCTTTGCTGTAATGTTGTTGCACGTCATTAATCAATGAAGATAAACCGGTATCTTGCGTGAAGGCAATCACTACGCCGTGATTTTTACCTTGCGGAATCATGGTTTGTGCGGTTTCGCCGATTTTCACATTGTTCAAACGGCGTAATTCGTCATGATATGGCTGATAAATTTTTTCGATTGCAGGATCTGAAGCCAATGCTTTAACTGGTACGTTTTTTGCATTTTTTGAAAGTAATTTCACTTTGCCGTCATCTGCGACATCAAAGGCTAAATTCACTTCTGAAACCACAGTACCGTAGCGGTGTGGTTCGGTAATCAGTGTATTTTTAATCGTTTCCGCTGAGACGTTTTTGTGCATATGACCGGCGATAATCACATCAATGCCTTCCACGTTATTGACTAAATCCGCCACGCCGGTATCAGGGATATTATTTTCGTTTTCAATCCCCATATGCGCTAACACGATAATCGCATCAACCCCTTTCGCTTTTAACTCGGCAATTTGTGCCTTCGCTTCTTCGCTTGGTGAGCTGAATTTCATCTCATCAAGGTGATGGGTATCTTTTTCGAAGGTTGCCGACATTGGTGTGGTTAAACCGATTAAACCGAGTTTTACACCGTCTTTTTCAATAATATCGGTGGCGGTAACGTAACGTTTACCATCTTTTTTGTAGTAGAAGTTGGCGGTTAATACTTTGGCATTAATGTCTTTAATGATTTCATCTAAAGCGGTCATACCGAAGTTAAATTCATGGTTACCTAAAATGAAATAGTCGTATTTCATTTCGTTTAATACTTTAGGAACCGGGCTGTCTTTGTAGTATTTTTTCGTTTTAGCAAAAACTTCCACTTGGTTGTCTTGAATCGCATCACCGATATCGACTAACACTACATTTTTATTATTTTGGCGTACCTCTTTTACATAGGTGGAAATTTGTGCGTAAGAACCGGATTTGTCCTCAATATCCGCGCCATAGTTCCAAGGTACGATACGCCCGTGAACATCCGATGTACCTAAAAATTTAATATTCACTTCTTTAGCGACTGCAACGCTCGCCGCAGACAATACAAATAAAGTACTGAGTACTTTTTTCATGATGCTCTCCTTGTGAGATAAGTAGGGATAGATAGATTCCAAGCTATTTTGGCTTAGGCTGATTACAATTTGTAATCAATCGAAAGAGTTTTTCTGGAAAATGTGATCTTACCGACATAAATTGGAGTATTTACGAAACAAGCAAGCGGTCGAATTTCGCAAAAAATTTGCAAAACTTGACCGCTTGTAATGAAAAGCTATAAACCTATCGCATAGCGCAATGCTTTTTTCTTGAGTGGTGTGATTTTTTCCGCCAGTATCAAGCCCAAATTTCGGGCGACTTTTACTGGCAATAACCCGGTTTTGAATGCCTTATAAAAAACGTCCATACCGGTTTGCATCAATAAATTATCGGGTTTACGTTTATGTTCATAACGTTTAAGCACCGCTTCATTTGCAAAGTTTTCGCCTTTTTTGACCGCTTGTTCAAGCACTTCCAATAACACTTGCACATCTTTAAAACCGAGATTAACCCCTTGTCCGGCAAGCGGATTAATAGTGTGTGCCGCATCGCCAATCAATACCACGTCGTTTTTAACATAATGTTGAGCGTGTTGGCGAGTCAGCGGAAAACTGGCGGCGTTTACTACTTCCACTTTGCCTAAACGGGCAGGGAAATGTTGCTGAATTTCGGCGGTGAGTTTTTCTGAGGACAGTTGTTTTAGCTGAGTAATGCGTTGCGGTGCGTCATACCACACGATACAACCGTTGTGATCTGATAGAGGTAAAAATGCACGAGGGCCGCTCGGGAAGAATTGTTGCCAGGTAACCGATTGTTGCGGTAATTCGGTTTTCACCGTGGCAAGCAAACAATGTTGGCGATATTGCCAGCTGGTTAGCCCAATACCCGCCCAGCTACGCACTTGTGAGCTTGCGCCGTCCGCAGCAATCAGCAATGGGGCGGTAAATGTTTGCTCATCAACGGTTACCGTCCATAATTGTTCGTGATAATTTGCAGAAATTTGCGAAAATCCGACCGCTTGTTGGCAGTTTGGATACTGGTTTAAGGCTTGCCATAAACCAAGCTGAATCGCATTATTTTCCACCATAAAGCCGAGCTTATCCAAGCCGATTTCCGCCGCGTGAAAGACGGTATTAAACCCTTCGATTTCCCAAGTTTCCAAACCGTCATACGGACAAACTCGCATTTGGCTGATCGCCTGCCAAGCGCCCAGCTCTTCCAGCAGTTTAACCGAGGTAATACTAATAGCGGAAATACGCAAATCATAAGCAGCATTCGCATCAAATGAGGGAAGCGGATTTTTTTCGATTAATGCGATATTTAACCCTTGCTTCGCCAAGCCGAGCGCCGCCGCTACCCCGACCATACCGCCACCGATAATGATAATATCCTGTGTTTTCATTTTGCCCCTCATTTGCTGAATATTGATGCCATATTATAACGTTTTAATCACCGGAACTAACTCTATATTTAGTGCTTTTAGGATTTTTAGCTTGGATTTAATAGAGAAGAAACCTATTTTTGCGATCCTGATCGAGAAAAGAGATTTTGTTGCTGTGACGTAGGACATTTATCTTTTACCCTCCTAACAATTTTTAGGAGGGAAGATGTCTTTAGCCATTGTTTATAGCCGTGCATCGATTGGTGTAGAAGCACCGTTGGTAACGATTGAGGTGCATTTGAGTAACGGAAAACCGGGGCTAACGATTGTTGGCTTACCGGAAACCACGGTAAAAGAGGCGGGCGATCGGGTACGTAGTGCGTTAATGAATGCCAACTTTATGTATCCTCCGCAACGGATCACGATTAACCTGGCACCGGCGGATCTACCTAAAGAGGGAGGGCGTTTTGATCTGCCAATTGCGATCGGGATCTTAGCTGCATCAGGGCAGATGGATTCGGATCGCTTAAAACAGTTTGAGTTTTTGGGGGAACTGGCTTTAACGGGATCGTTACGAGGCGTTCACGGCGTGATTCCGGCGGTAATTTCCGCCGAAAAAGCCAAGCGACAGATGATTATTGCCCACCCGAATGTAAATGAAGCCTCGTTAGTTTCGAATGCAGAAACCTATTTTGCCAGCTCCTTATTGCAAGTGGTCAATTTTATGAACAAGCGGGACAGCCTGCCGATTGCTCAGCAGATTCCGCAAAAAACACAAGAAATTCAACCGCTTGTAAAACGTGATTTAACCGATATTATTGGGCAACAACACGCTAAACGAGCACTAATGATTGCGGCTGCTGGACAACATAATTTACTTTTCCTTGGCCCTCCCGGTACCGGTAAAACAATGCTCGCCAGCCGTTTAGCGGATCTGTTGCCGGCAATGAGTGATGATGAAGCGATTGAAACCGCTTCGGTCACCAGTTTGGTACAAAACGAATTGAATTTTCACAACTGGAAAGAGCGCCCGTTTCGAGCACCGCATCACAGTGCTTCAATGGTAGCGTTAGTCGGTGGCGGTTCTATTCCTAAACCGGGCGAAATCAGTTTGGCGCACAATGGCGTGCTTTTTTTAGACGAATTGCCTGAGTTTGAACGCAAAGTGCTGGACGCATTACGTCAGCCGTTGGAAGCCGGAGAGATTATTATTTCCAGAGCGAATGCTAAGGTGCAATTCCCTGCTAGTTTTCAATTAATTGCGGCAATGAACCCAAGCCCGACTGGGCATTATCAAGGCACGCACAACCGTACTTCTCCGCAACAAATGATGCGTTATTTAAATCGTTTATCCGGCCCGTTTTTAGACCGTTTCGATCTCTCGATTGAAGTCCCTTTATTACCGAAAGGTGCATTACAAAGTAGCGATAATCGGGGCGAAACCACTGAGCAAGTACGCAAGCGGGTATTTTTGGCAAGAGAATTACAAATGGCGAGAGCCGGAAAAATTAATGCCAAGTTAACCACCAAAGAAATCGAACGAGATTGTCGCCTTGCAGAAAAAGACGCGCTATTTCTAGAAAATGCACTGACCAAATTAGGACTTTCGGTGCGTGCCTATCATCGGATCTTAAAAGTTTCCCGCACAATTGCCGATCTGGCTAACGAACCGAATATTCAACAAATCCATCTTGCTGAAGCATTAGGCTATCGGGCGATGGATAGGCTTTTGCAGAGGTTGCAATGTGATTAAACTTTAGAGATTATTGTGTTCTTTTTTGTTATTATGATTTACTTATGTTTACGTTTATATAACTTGCTTTGTAAGTTAATGTTTTAATTGTGATAGTGTTTAATCGTAAGGATTTTTAAATGAATATTGTAACAAAATTAACAGCCACTTTGTTGGCTAGCTTGGTTATTACGGCATGTAGTAGTGGATCATCGGGTTCCGCAACTAAGTCTAATGACCAAAAAGCTAAAACTGATATACCTGCGCCAAAAGTAGAGAGATCTAAAGAAGCGGCTCCACAAATGGATAATTCAAAAGTGGGGCAGCCAAAAGAAGTAGTTCAGAAAGTAGCTAATTCAGCAGCAGATAAGCCTAAAGAAGTAATTTCACAATCACAAGTAGATCTTTCACAAAAAGATACCTTAAAACCGGAAGAGCTAAATAAGAATAAAAGTAATACGGACATTCTTAAAGAATTAGAAGTTAAGGATATTAAAACAGGGATTATTAGTCGTCCGGATATAGTACTTAGTTTAGCATTAGATGGGAAGGAAAACGTTCAGATCATACTAAGTGAAAGTGATATAACGCGTAATAGTCTAAAAATTACAAATACAATTCCAACTCAAGAAATTAAAACATTGAAAGATGCTTCGAATAAATTATTGGGTTATTACGGGCATATGAAGTTTAGTCAAGTAAAGCAAGATGAGCGTTATGGTACGGATAGTGCACATCTTTATAGCCACTATTTATTATCTATGAATGAAGAAGAAAAGGTTCGTCCAATTACATCTATAATATATAAAGGAAATATGCTTTATAGTTACAATGATGATTCACAAATGTTACAAGCGACTGTACAAGCAACTTATCGCGATGAAGCTAAAACGTTATCAATGGAAGTTTTTGGGGATAGAGGAGATTATTGGAAGCTAGGCGAGGCTGGTCGCTATAGATTAGAATCACGTAAGCTCAAGGAGGTCTCTGTGAGTGAAGACGGTACAATTGTTAACGCAATGCTATATTCTAAAATAGATGGATCTCCTTTAAAACTGGCCCCAGATGCAAACTTCTCAGGTGGGATTTTCGGTAAAAATGGCGAAGTACTTGCAGGAAGCGCTATTAGTGAAAAATGGCAAGGTGTAATCGGCGCTACTGCTACGGAAAATAAAAAATAAACGCTTTACCAGTTAATCAAAAAGCTATCCCAAAGTGATCTGCCCCCAAAAAG
>NZ_GL831080.1:46755-61350 GCF_000188255.1 Actinobacillus ureae ATCC 25976 | reverse complement strand
GGGGTGCAGATCATGATTAACAAAGGGCTTTTTTTATAAAAAAACTGATCTAGATCTCATATTTATCATTATCCATTTGCAAAAAGGCAAACGATTACATATTCTCGCAACACCACTAAAGCGGTTTAGCAAATTAAGAAATTATACAAATACAGAGGTGAAAAATGGTGCATTTGATCATTGCAGCTCATGGAAAATTAGCCCTTGAGTTGGTCAATTCCGCACAAATGGTATATAGAGAAACAGATAATGTTCATCCGGTTATCTTTGTGCCGGGAGAAGGTCAAGATACGCTAGTCGAAAAATATGAAGCGATTATTGCCACGCTTCAGCCTACCGATAGCGTCCTGTTCTTGGTCGATTTATTTGGCGGTAGCCCGTACAACGCAGCAGCCAGAATTGTCGCAAAACGCCCGCAAGACGATATAGTGACCGGTAAAAACCTACCAATGTTACTTGAAGTTATAGATGCTTCAGCCGATGCAAAAACGGCAACCGAACTTGCTATAACGGCAAAAGAAGTAGGGCACTTAAGCGTTAAAACTTTTCATACTCCACAACCAACATCTCCAGTTCCATCAGAGGAAGCCTCTTCCGAATAATCCTCATCTCTTCCTGCCAATTTCGATCCAAACGGACGTATGAATATTTCATTAATGCGTATCGACAGCCGTTTAATTCACGGTCAAGTGATGACATCTTGGGCGAAAACGGTGAAATGCGAAGCAATTTTTGCGATCAGTGATGAAGTGGCAAATGACGATATTCGCCGTGAATTATTGCTACAAATCGTTCCTGAACATTTAAAAGGCTATGTGATTACGGTCGATAAAACGATCAAAGTCTGACATAACCCTAAATACGCCGGTAAAAACATTATTTGGTTGGTCTCCAACCCGTCAGATATCGTTCGCTTAATTGAAGGCGGTGTGAACATTAAAAATGTCAATGTCGGCGGTATGACTTTCCGTGAAGGCGACAAACTTATCTCTCAAGCGGTGGCGATAAACCAAACCGATTTAGCCGCCTTCTACAAACTCCTCGAGTTAGGCGTAGATATGTCATTACAACAAGTGGCGGCAAACAAAAAAGAACCGCTTGATAAAGCACGTCTTGATGCAATCAAATTCTAATTAAGGATTTTATTATGACTAGTATTGAAATTATTTTAGTAACCTTAGTCGCTGCAATCTGCGGTATGGGTTCCGTACTTTATGAACGCCAAACTCACCGCCCACTTGTGGCTTGTACTTTAATCGGCTGGGTGTTAGGCGACTTACAAACCGGTATTATCATGGGTGGTACACTTGAAATGTTAGCCTTAGGCTGGATGAACGTGGGGGCGGCAATGGCACCGGATGCAGCATTAGCATCAGTGATTGCGGCAATCTTAGTAATCAAAGGCGGCCAAGATAAAGGTACGGCAATCGCTATCGCCATTCCGGTGGCTGCGGCAGGTCAGGTATTAACCATCTTCTTACAACATAAAGCAGATAAATTTGCAGAACAAGCAAACTTCTGCGGCATTGAATTCTGTCACTTTGCCGGTCTTTATTTACAAGCATTACCTGTTGCGATTCCAACTTTCTTCGTAGCGCTGGTAGCAGGTACGGATACTGTAACCGAAGCGTTAAATGCGATTCCTGAAGTGGTAACTCGCGGTTTGCAAATCGCTGGTGGCTTTATCGTGGTGGTAGGTTATGCGATGGTCATCAATATGATGCGTGCCGGTGCGTTAATGCCGTTCTTCTTTATGGGCTTTGTGATTGCATCATTCTCAAACTACAACTTAGTGGGACTTGGTTTCTTAGGTGCGTGTTTAGCAATGCTTTACATCCAATTAAATCCACAATTCAACCAATCGGTAGCAGCGCCTCGCACCACTAAAAAATTAGCGGATAACGAGTTAGAAGGTCTATAAGGAGCAAATTATGTCAGAGAAAAAACAACTTACCAGTGCAGATATTCGTGCGACTTATTGGCGTTCAACTTTCCTCTTAGGATCATTTAACTTTGAACGTATGCAATCAATGGGCTTCTGTGTATCAATGATCCCAACGATTAAACGTCTTTACAGCCGTAAAGAAGATCAAGCGGCAGCATTAAAACGCCATTTAGAGTTCTTTAATGCGCAACCATGGGTCGGTTCGGCGATTATGGGTGTAACCGCAGCGATTGACGATGCGGCAATTAGCGGCGTGAAAGTCGGTTTAATGGGTTCTCTTGCTGGTGTCGGCGACCCGATTTTCTGGGAAACATTACGTCCGGTATTAGCCGCAGGCTTAGCGATTAGTGGTAGCATTCTCGACCCATTATTATTCTTTATCGGTATTAACCTTTGCCGTGCACTTACTCGTTGGTACGGCTTCAAGTATAGTTACCAAAAAGGGACAGAAATCGTTTCTGATATGGGCGGTGGTCGTCTGCAAAAAGTGACGCAAGGCGCTTCTATTCTCGGTTTATTTGTGATGGGTTCCTTGGTGTCGAAGTGGACCAGTATCAACATACCGTTTGAGCTTTCTCGCTATAAAACGTAATGGGTGAAGAAGTGGTTACCACCGTGCAAAGCGTGCTTAACGACTTATTACCGGGTTTAGCGGCATTATTGCTAATCTTCTTATGTATGTGGTTATTACGTAGGAAAGTAAATGCAATGTACATTATCTTCGCACTATTCGGCGTCGGTATTTTAGGCTATTGGTTAGGTATCTTAGCTTAATCATCCCATACAAATGATTTACCCCCTCTTTATCCTAGAGGGGGTATTTTTTATAATACAAGCGGTCAAATTTACAGGAAATTTTACAATGGGTTTAAAGAAAGCGTTAAAAGCGCCGGAACAACAATATATCAAAAACAGTTCGATGTTAGTTACCGCCTTATTTATTATTGCTGGCGTTTTATATTACCCGACTGACGGCTACGGATCGGTGATTGCACTTGTATTAGCGATTATTGTGATGTTCGGGCAAAAGATGTTAATTAGTCAAACTCGTAAATATTTTGCGGAGATGTATGCGGCAAAACAGCAATATGAGCAGAGCAAAAACAAAGATTATTTAGAATTTATCCGCTTGCGCGGCACACAAATATTAAATGACAATAAAGTGCTTTCCGAGCAAGCAAAACACGAAATAGACACATTACTCAATTTTGTCAAACAAAATAGCCAATAATGGATAAGCGGTCGTATTCTTGCAATTTTTTGCCAAAAGACGACCACTTGTTCTTTATGGAAATAGCTTATTTAGTACTAACGCAATGCCATCCTCATTATTTGATGCTGTCACATAGCTCGCTGCAGCTTTAATCTCATCCGGCGCATTCGCCATCGCCACGCCGAAACCTACATACTGTAACATATCAAGATCATTAAAATTATCGCCGAAGGCAACGATATGTTCACTAGTGATCCCTAGTTTTTGTTGCATAAAGCGGATCGCTTTCGACTTCGTTGCCTTACTATTCATAATCTCTAAATATTCCGCTTTAGAACGATGAATGGAAAGTTGTGGAAAAAGTGATTTCAATAACGTTTCTAATCGCAAAATTTCATCAGCCTCACCCATAACCAAGATCTTATGTACATTGGTAAGTTTTTCGGCTTTTTTAACCGCTTGTAAACCGGTAATTTCCCCCTCTTGCTTGGTCCAATAATTATCAACATCATTACTAAACCATAAGGTATTCGCATAGTAATTAATAGATAAATGCTGAAAACTTTGTAGTTGTACATCTAATTGAATAAGATCCGTTTCATTGATGGAGATACTATAAAGAGGGGTTAGATTACGATCTAAAATTAATGCTCCGCTATAACATATAATAGGCTGATTCGCTTGAAGCTGTAGAGAATAAGGAGTGATAGCTAGAGGCGGGTAAGCGGAGACAAGAATAAGGGAATGTTCTGTTGAGCGATACGCTGAATAGCAGCTGCCGTTTTAGGTGTTATTTGATGCTGATTATTAAGCAACGTGCCGTCAATATCGCTAAAAACGGCTTGATAGTGAGTCGTTTGCATTATCTTCACTCCATTTTTATTTGTTAAATAGTATGCTTACTATACGCCTTTTCAATGAATTTTTACATCAATAATTTATTTTTTCGTTTGTGGATAACTTTATATTTTCCTCTTTAAAACTTGAGATCTATTATAGAATAACTTTAAATTTTCACCATTCCGTGGATAACTAAGCCTTTTATCCACAATTAAGATCATCATAACATTCAAGATCTTTACACAAAAAGATCTTCTGTAACGTTATAATTCTATTATTAAAAATAGACTTATCCTCAAATATTTAAAGCACTAATAATTATAACAATAAAGATCTCTATATAGAGATCTATATTACTATTGACGATCCGCGGATCCGAACTTAAGATCACGTTTCAGCCCCAAAATTGCATTTTCCAGATCAATATGTTTTAAGGTAGAATAGCGATCTTTTTATTTAGGCGAAACAGAATATAAAACAGCAAAGGCAAAGAATATGATTTATCGTGAAATTTACGATGTAATTGTGGTTGGTGGAGGTCACGGAGGGACAGAAGCAGCTCTTGCTCCTGCTCGTATGGGACTAAAAACCCTACTCTTAACACATAATTTAGATACTTTAGGACAAATGTCTTGTAACCCAGCGATTGGTGGTATCGGCAAAGGCCATTTAGTAAAAGAGATCGATGCTATGGGCGGTTTAATGGCAATTGCGACTGACCAAGCAGGAATCCAATTCCGTACTTTAAATAGCTCGAAAGGGCCAGCCGTACGTGCGACTCGAGCACAAGCCGACCGCGTACTTTACCGCCAAGCTGTACGAACTGCATTAGAAAATCAGCCAAATTTAGATATTTTCCAACAAGAAGTGGTTGATATTTTAGTTGAAAATAACCGTGCGGTGGGCGCTGTAACTAAAATGGGGCTCACCTTTAAAGCTCGTTCTGTGGTATTAACGGCAGGCACTTTCCTTGCCGGTAAAATTCATATTGGTTTAGATAACTATGCTGGTGGTCGAGCAGGTGATCCTGCTGCAACGATGCTTGCAGATCGTTTACGTGATCTAAATTTACGCGTTGATCGTCTTAAAACAGGTACGCCACCACGTTTAGATGCTCGTACGATCAATTTTGATGTATTGGCTAAACAACATGGTGATGCAGAATTACCTGTAATGTCATTTATGGGCTCAGTTGATCTTCATCCTCGTCAAATTCCTTGCTATATCACACATACCAATGAACAAACGCACGATTTGATCCGCAATAGCTTAGATCGTAGCCCAATGTACACTGGTATCATTGAAGGGATCGGTCCTCGCTACTGTCCGTCGATCGAAGATAAAGTGATGCGTTTCAGCGATCGTAACAGTCACCAAATTTATCTCGAACCGGAAGGTTTAAGTACAATTGAAGTTTATCCGAACGGGATTTCAACCAGCTTACCGTTTGATGTTCAAATGGGTATCGTAAATTCGATGAAAGGTTTGGAGAACACTCGTATTATCAAACCGGGTTATGCGATTGAGTATGATTATTTCGACCCTCGTGATCTAAAACCGACTTTAGAAACCAAAGCGATTGAAGGCTTATTCTTTGCCGGTCAGATTAACGGTACGACTGGTTATGAAGAAGCAGCAGCCCAAGGCTTGTTAGCAGGTATTAATGCCGCATTACAGGTTCAGGGCAAAGAGGCATGGTTCCCAACACGTGATCTTGCTTATACCGGTGTATTGGTTGACGATCTTTGCACGCTCGGCACTAAAGAGCCGTATCGTGTCTTTACCTCTCGTGCGGAATATCGTTTATTGCTACGTGAAGATAACGCTGATATTCGTTTAACCCCGATTGCACACCAATTAGGCTTGATTGATGATGCACGTTGGGCGAGATTTAATCAAAAAATGGAAAATATCGAGCGTGAGCGCGAACGTCTAAAACAAATTTGGATTCACCCTCAATCGGAACATTTAGCGGCAGTCAACGAGTTGGTAAGTAGTCCGCTTACCCGTGAAGCAAGCGGTGAAGACTTATTACGCCGTCCGGAAGTGACCTATGAAAAACTTGTGCAAGTCGCTGCTTTTGCGCCTGCTTTAGACGATAAACAAGCAGCTGAACAAGTTGAAATTTCGATTAAATACCAAGGTTATATCGAACATCAGCAAAATGAGATTGAACGTCATAAACGTCATGAAAATACTTTAATTCCGGCTGAATTTAATTATGACAAAGTTGAGAGCCTATCAAACGAAGTGCGTGCGAAGCTGATGCAACATCGTCCGGTTTCGATTGGGCAGGCAAGCCGTATTTCAGGTATTACACCGGCTGCGATTTCAATTCTGCTGGTGAATTTGAAAAAGCAAGGTATGTTGAAACGAGGCGAATTATAATTTGCTGATTAGGAAGCACGGAATATACGGAAATTAATTTAATGATTATTTTCAGTATGTTCCGTGTTTTATTGTGTAAAACATAAGGATTTTGCAAAATGAAACAAAAATTAGACCGCTTGCTGGTACAAGCTCAAATTAATTTGACCGATCAGCAGAAAGAGCAATTGGTTGGTTTTGTGCGTTTATTAGGTAAATGGAATAAAGCCTATAACCTGACTTCTGTGCGTAACCCGGATGAAATGTTAGTGAAGCATATCTTGGACAGTTTAGTGGTAAGCGAGCATTTACAGGGCGAAAAGTTTATTGATGTAGGAACAGGACCAGGATTACCGGGGATTCCGCTTGCGATTGCAAATCCGGATAAACAATTTGTATTATTAGATAGCCTTGGCAAACGAATTACCTTTATTAAAAATGCATTACGTGAATTAGGAATTACAAATGTAACCCCTGTTCTTTCTCGCGTAGAGGAATATACGGAGCAGACCTTTGATGGGGTGTTAAGCCGAGCTTTTGCTAGCCTAAACGATATGGTGGATTGGTGTTACCATTTACCGAATCCGCAAGGTAAATTTTATGCGCTTAAAGGGATTTATGCTGAAAGTGAAGTGCAAGACATTGAAAAGCCGATTCAGTTAGAGCAAGTGCTTACACTCTCAGTTCCAGAATTAATCGGAGAACGTCACTTAGTTGTACTTATGAAGTGATGATGAAGTGCCGTCAAATTTTGGGTGTTTGTATTAAGTGATACTTTTTACCCTTTGAATAAAGGGTATTATTTATATGCTAGTTATAAGTCTTCTTATTATAGGAAAATTTCCAAATTTTTGTTGATAATGTAAATAGAATGTGAAAAAAGAATACTGGCGATAGCTTACTTTTTCTTATGTTTTTCTATAAAAAAATGCAATGTTAACCTTTTTGTAACAAAAAAGGCAAAAATCGCTTTTTTGTGAAGTTTTCATATTTTAATCTATTGTTTTGTATCGTATAATCTGAAGAAACATTTCATTTTTTACAGAGGGCATTAGGCTGTTAGATAGGAAATAAGATGTCTACTGTAATAAATAAAGCCAAACAACACTATATAAGAGCATTAAAAATCGAGAGTTTACTTCTCCTAAGTACAGTCGGTTTCTTGATAGTTTGGAAAGGTGTTGATGGTATTTCATTCTTGGGCGGTGCTTTATCAAGTTTTCTCCCTCATTGTGTCTTTGTTTATTGGATTTTTTTCAAAAAGACTACAAAAAATCAGTCAAGAATGGGTACATTTTACCGTGGTGAAGGATTAAAATGGTTAATCACTATTTTATTAGTGGTTATGTGTTTTAAATTACTTCCTTCTCTCCATATTGTTCTGTTTTTTGTAGGGTATTTAATGGCGTTATTTTTTAATAATGTCATTCCGTTTATTTTAAGTAAACGAACTCATTAATTTTTTATTCTAAAAGGATTCATTATGGCTGGAACTACCGCAGAATATATTAGCCACCACTTGAGTTTTTTGGCTTCGGGTGATGGTTTTTGGGCTGTGCATTTAGATACGCTCTTCTTTTCTCTTCTTGCTGGAGTTATTTTCCTTTTTGTATTTTCTAAAGTTGCTAAAAATACGACTGCCGGAGTACCAGGAAAATTACAATGCCTAGTGGAAATTATTATTGAATGGGTTGATGGTTTAGTTAAAGATAACTTCCATGGACCTCGTAATGTAATTGCTCCACTTGCACTCACTATTTTCTGCTGGGTATTTATTATGAATGCCATTGACTTAGTTCCAGTAGATTTCTTACCTCAGTTAGCGAATATGTTAGGTATTCATTACCTTCGTGCCGTACCTACAGCTGATATCAGCGCTACATTAGGTATGTCTATTTGCGTATTCTTCTTAATTCTGTTCTATACCGTAAAATCAAAAGGTTTTAGCGGCTTAGTAAAAGAATATACGCTCCATCCGTTTAATCATTGGGCATTTATTCCAGTAAACTTTATTCTTGAAACTGTAACTCTACTTGCAAAACCGATTTCTTTAGCATTCCGTTTATTCGGTAATATGTATGCGGGTGAGCTAATCTTTATCCTTATCGCAGTAATGTATATGGCGGATAACTTTGCATTACAAGCGTTAGGTATTCTATTGCATTTGGTTTGGGCTATTTTCCATATCTTAGTAATTACGCTTCAAGCCTTTATTTTTATGATGCTAACGATTGTTTATTTGAGTATCGCTTATAACAAAGCGGATCATTAAACGAACCTAAAGAGCGGTTAAATTTTCTCAATATTTTGCAAAAATTTGAGCGCTTGAATTATTTGTATTAACAACAACCTGCCTTCGGGCGAATTCCTCAATCTTAATGGAGAACATTATGGAATCAGTAATCACAGCAACAATTATTGGTGCATCAATCTTATTAGCTTTCGCTGCTCTTGGTACAGCTATCGGCTTTGCTATCTTAGGTGGTAAATTCTTAGAATCATCTGCTCGTCAACCTGAATTAGCAAGTAGCTTACAAACTAAGATGTTCATCGTGGCAGGTCTTTTAGATGCTATCGCAATGATCGCTGTAGGTATTTCTTTACTTTTCATCTTCGCGAACCCGTTCATTGATTTATTGAAATAAGTCGGGTCTCTCTTTTCCGTTATTCTTTGAATAACTTAACCGACTTTTAGGAGGGCGTTGTGAATTTAAATGCAACACTAATTGGCCAACTTATTGCATTCGCACTGTTTGTTGCGTTTTGTATGAAATATGTTTGGCCACCGCTTATTAAAGCGATCGAAGAGCGCCAAGCGAATATTGCTAACGCTTTAGCATCAGCTGAAAAAGCGAGACAAGAACAAGCAGATTCTAAAGCGGCAGCGGATCAAGAAATCCTCAAAGCAAAAGAAGAAGCACAGAAAATTATTGATTTAGCAACCAAACGTCGTAATGAAATTTTAGAATCTGTACAAGCAGAAGCTGAAATCGAACGTCAACGTATTATTGAACAAGGTTGTGCAGAAGTAGAAAGCGAGCGTAAACGTGTTCAAGAAGAGCTTCGTCAAAAAGTGGCCGCATTGGCTGTTGCCGGTGCAGAAAAAATTGTTGGTCGTTCCGTTGATCAAGCAGCGAACAATGACATTATTGATAAGCTAGTTGCAGAACTATAACAAGGTGGGGCAGATGTCAGAATTAAGTACAGTAGCTCGCCCCTACGCTAAAGCAGCTTTTGATTTTGCTTTAGAGCAAGGTCAGTTGGATAAATGGCAAGAAATGTTACAGTTTTCAGCATTAGTTGCTGAGAATGAACAGGTGGCGGATTATATTAATTCGTCTCTTGCAAGCGGTCAGATTTCGGAAACTTTTCTCCAAATTTGTGGCGACCAGCTTGACCAATATGGGCAAAATTTTATTCGTGTAATGGCTGAGAACAAACGTCTTGTTGTGTTACCTGCAGTACTTAATGAATTTATTGAGTTACGTGCGCAACATGAAGCGGTAAAAGATATTATCGTTGTTTCAGCAAGCGAATTAAGTCAAGCACAAATCGATAAAATCGCAAGCGCGATGGAAAAACGCTTAAATCAAAAAGTACGTTTAACTGTTCAATTAGATAACTCTCTCATTGCTGGCATTATTATTAAATATGATGATGTAGTCATTGATGGTAGTAGCCGTGGTCAGTTAAATCGCTTAAGCCAAGCGTTGAGCTTGTAAGAGGAATAAAAAATGCAACTAAATTCAACTGAAATTAGTGAATTGATTAAAAAACGTATTGCCCAATTTGATGTGGTGAGCGAAGCTCAAAGCACAGGGACAATCGTTTCAGTAAGCGATGGTATTATTCGTATCCATGGTCTTACTGATGTAATGCAAGGTGAAATGATCGAATTACCTGGCAATCGTTATGCTATTGCGTTAAACCTAGAACGTGATTCTGTAGGTGCGGTAGTAATGGGGTCTTATGCTGACTTAGCTGAAGGTATGACGGTTAAATGTACCGGTCGTATCTTAGAAGTTCCGGTAGGTCGCGGGTTATTAGGTCGTGTGGTAAATACACTTGGTCAACCAATTGATGGTAAAGGTGAAATCGATAATGACGGTTTCTCTCCGGTTGAAGTTATTGCGCCGGGTGTTATCGACCGTCAATCAGTAGATCAACCTGTACAAACCGGTTATAAAGCGGTTGACTCAATGGTGCCAATCGGCCGTGGTCAACGTGAGTTAATCATCGGTGACCGTCAAACAGGTAAAACAGCATTAGCAATCGATGCGATCATTGCACAGAAAGATTCGGGTATTAAATGTATCTATGTCGCAATCGGTCAAAAAGCATCTACTATCGCTAACGTAGTACGTAAATTAGAAGAACATAGTGCATTAGCAAATACAATCGTTGTTGTAGCATCTGCTTCTGAATCTGCGGCACTACAATACCTTGCACCATACTCTGGTTGTGCTATGGGTGAATATTTCCGTGATCGCGGTGAAGATGCGTTAATCGTTTATGATGATTTATCTAAACAAGCGGTTGCTTACCGTCAAATTTCATTATTATTACGTCGTCCACCAGGTCGTGAAGCATTCCCAGGTGACGTATTCTACTTACACTCTCGTTTATTAGAGCGTGCAGCACGTGTAAGTGCGGATTATGTAGAGCGTTTCACTAACGGTGCGGTAAAAGGTCAAACTGGTTCATTAACGGCATTACCTATTATCGAAACACAAGCTGGTGACGTATCTGCGTTCGTTCCTACAAACGTAATTTCAATTACTGATGGTCAGATCTTCTTAGAATCAAGCTTATTTAACTCAGGTATCCGTCCTGCGGTAAACCCAGGTATTTCGGTATCTCGTGTAGGTTCTGCTGCTCAAACTAAAGTAATTAAGAAATTATCTGGCGGTATTCGTACAGCATTAGCTCAGTACCGTGAATTAGCAGCATTTGCTCAGTTTGCATCAGACTTAGATGATGCAACACGTAAACAGCTTTCTCATGGTCAGAAAGTAACAGAATTACTTAAACAGAAACAATTTGCGCCAATGCCGGTAAGTGAACAAGCATTAGTTCTTTTTGCGGCTGAATTTGGTTATTTAGATGATGTAGAGCTTGAGCGTATAGGTTCATTCGAAGCTGCCTTACTTGCTTACGCAAATAGTAATCACACTGATTTTATGAAGGATTTAGCAAAATCTGGCGATTATAACGATTCAATTAAGGATCAATTAAAAGCTATCGTAGAAGACTTCAAAAAGAACGGTGCGTGGTAATCACGACTAGCGGAGAAAGATTATGGCAGGTGCTAAAGAGATAAGAACCAAAATTGCGAGTGTGAAAAATACCCAAAAAATCACCAAAGCAATGGAAATGGTTGCTACCTCTAAAATGCGTAAAACGCAAGAGCGTATGGCTGCCGGTCGTCCTTATTCGGAAACAATCCGTAAGGTGATTAGCCATATTGCTAAAGGAAGCATTGGTTATAAGCACCCGTTTTTAACTGAACGAGATATTAAAAAAGTTGGTTACTTTGTCGTATCAACCGATCGTGGGTTATGTGGCGGTCTTAATATCAATTTATTCAAAGCGACTTTGAATGAATTTAAAACGTGGAAAGATAAAAACGTTAGTGTTGAGCTTGGCTTAGTAGGTTCAAAAGGCGTGAGCTTTTACCAAAGTCTCGGTTTAAATGTGAGATCTCAGGTAACGGGCTTAGGTGATAATCCTGAAATGGAACGTATTGTCGGTGCGGTTAATGAAATGATTAACGCTTATCGCAATGGTGAAGTGGATGTGGTTTATATCGCTTATAACCGTTTTGAAAATACGATGTCGCAAAAACCTGTTATTGCACAATTACTTCCATTACCTAAACTAGAAGATGATGAATTAGAAACTAAAGGTTCATGGGATTATATCTATGAACCAAGTCCACAAGTTTTATTGGACAGTTTACTTGTTCGTTATTTAGAAACTCAGGTATATCAAGCAGTTGTCGATAACCTTGCTTCTGAACAAGCCGCTCGAGTGGTAGCAATGAAAGCCGCAACAGATAATGCGGGTACATTAATTGATGAATTACAATTGGTGTATAACAAAGCTCGCCAAGCAAGCATTACAAATGAATTAAACGAAATTGTTGCGGGTGCCGCAGCAATTTAATGGAGAATAGGTAATGGCAACAGGAAAAATTGTACAGATTATCGGTGCGGTAATCGACGTTGAATTCCCGCAAGATGCAGTACCAAAAGTATATGATGCCTTAAAAGTTGAATCAGGTTTAACACTTGAAGTTCAACAACAATTAGGTGGTGGACTTGTGCGTTGTATCGCATTAGGTACATCAGACGGTTTAAAACGTGGCTTAAAAGTTGAAAATACGGGCAACCCGATTCAAGTACCGGTTGGTACTAAGACTCTTGGTCGTATTATGAACGTATTAGGTGAACCGATCGATGAAAAAGGTCCTATCGGCGAAGAAGCTCGTTGGGATATTCACCGTGCAGCACCAAGCTACGAAGAACAATCAAACAGTACTGAATTACTTGAAACCGGTATCAAAGTTATCGACTTAATTTGTCCATTCGCAAAAGGTGGTAAAGTAGGTTTATTCGGTGGTGCCGGTGTAGGTAAAACCGTTAATATGATGGAATTAATCCGTAATATCGCAATCGAACACTCTGGTTACTCAGTATTCGCAGGTGTTGGTGAGCGTACTCGTGAAGGTAATGACTTCTATCACGAAATGACGGATTCTAACGTATTAGACAAAGTATCACTTGTTTACGGTCAGATGAATGAGCCACCAGGTAACCGTCTTCGTGTTGCTTTAACAGGCTTAACTATGGCAGAAAAATTCCGTGATGAAGGTCGTGATGTATTATTCTTCGTAGATAATATTTACCGTTATACGCTTGCTGGTACAGAGGTATCTGCATTATTAGGTCGTATGCCATCTGCGGTAGGTTATCAGCCGACACTTGCAGAAGAAATGGGGGTATTACAAGAACGTATTACTTCGACTAAAACAGGTTCTATTACCTCTGTTCAAGCGGTTTACGTTCCTGCGGATGACTTAACGGACCCTTCTCCAGCAACAACTTTCGCACACTTAGACTCAACAGTGGTATTAAGTCGTAATATCGCATCTCTTGGTATTTACCCTGCGGTTGACCCATTAGATTCAACTTCTCGTCAATTAGATCCATTAGTTGTTGGTGAAGAACACTATAATGTGGCACGTGGCGTACAAGGTACATTACAACGCTATAAAGAGTTAAAAGATATCATCGCTATTTTAGGCATGGATGAGTTATCTGAAGACGATAAATTAGTGGTTGCTCGTGCACGTAAGATCGAACGTTTCTTATCACAGCCATTCTTCGTTGCGGAAGTATTTACCGGTTCTCCGGGTAAATATGTATCATTAAAAGATACAATCCGTGGCTTCAAAGGTATCTTGGAAGGTGAATTTGACCATATCCCAGAACAAGCATTCTATATGGCTGGTTCAATTGACGAAGTAGTGGAAAGAGCGAGCAAGATGTAATTGTTCCCAGATCTCAATTAGGAACTAAAGGAGAACAACATGGCATCTCAATTTGAGCTTAGTATCGTAAGCGCTGAAAAAGAAATCTTCAATGGCGATGTAGTTAGCGTTCGTGTAACGGGTGTAGATGGTGAATTAGGTGTGTATGCAGGACATACACCTTTATTAACCTCGATTAAACCTGGTATGGTTAAATATACACTTGAAGATGGTAAAGAAGAGTTTATCTATGTGTCTGGCGGCTTTTTAGAAGTTCAGCCAACTATCGTAACTGTTCTTGCTGATATTGCGATTCGCGGTGAAGAGTTAGATCAACAACGAATTCTTGCTGCAAAACGTAAAGCAGAAGATACATTAAGCAAATCAAATAATGCGGAACTTTCTGCAAAACTATCTCGTGAAATTGCTAAATTACGAGTTTATGAAATCGTAAATTCAAAATTAGCAAATAGACGTTAATCAAAAAACCTCAGTGTTTTCACTGAGGTTTTTCTTTTTTTACTTCTTTATAATTATTTTCCTGCATTTTATTAATATGATTCTTATATATCGTTGCGGTGAAAATTCTTAGACTTAAAAAAGAATTAAGCTTTATTCTATTATTGTTAATAATTTATTAATAATTTGTTAATTTTGTTCTAAAAATTAGCAAACGGTAGATTTTTCTAAATTTTTTGC
>NZ_GL831080.1:28048-43328 GCF_000188255.1 Actinobacillus ureae ATCC 25976 | reverse complement strand
ACAAAGAGAGGGCTTTATCTATATGGCGCGATTATTTAACTAATTCGCCTTTCGCTTGTAAGTCAGCGTGATATGAAGAACGAACAAACGGGCCACAAGCTGCATGTTCAAAGCCCATTTTTTCCGCTTCATCACGGAACATATCAAACTCTTCCGGCGGAACATAACGTTCTACTTTTAAGTGATGGCGACTCGGTTGTAAATACTGACCGATAGTCAACATCGTTACACCATGATCACGTAAATCTTGCATTACTTCTAAAATTTCTTCATTGGTTTCGCCAAGACCGACCATTAAACCTGATTTTGTCGGAATATCTGGGAATTCTTGTTTGAAGATTTTAAGTAACTCAAGCGACCATTTATAGTCTGCACCCGGACGCACTTCACGGTATAAACGCGGCACGTTCTCAAGGTTATGGTTAAACACATCCGGCGGATTTTGTTTTAAAATTGCAACCGCTTGTTCTACACGTCCACGGAAGTCCGGTACTAAAATTTCCACTTTACATTCCGGATTTAATGCTTTGATTTCTCGTACAGTGGCAGCAAAGTGTGCCGCACCACGATCAGCTAAATCATCACGGTCAACCGAAGTAATTACCACATATTTTAGCTTCATATCTTGTACGGTTTCCGCTACTTTACGCGGTTCTTCCGAATCTAACGGTAACGGTTTACCGTGTGCAACATCACAGAACGGGCAACGACGGGTACAAATTGCGCCCATGATCATAAAAGTTGCCGTACCGTGGTTAAAGCATTCGTGCAAGTTCGGGCAAGACGCTTCTTCACACACAGAATGTAAGCCGTGGCGGCGCATACCGTGTTTGATACTATCAATTTTTGCCGAAGCTGCCGGTAATTTAATTTTCATCCAACTTGGTTTTGGTAATAACTCTTGGTCAGGGTCAATATTACGCACTTGGATTACAGAAGTTTTGGCTGCGTCGCGATATTTAACGCCACGCTCCATTTTAAATGCTTCCATTTTTGTAGGCTTGGTGCCTGTAGCAGTTGTCATTAAGTTCTATCCCTTTCTATGCAATTTTAAAGGGCGAGAATAAACCCCGCCCTACACAGAACTCACAATTCTGATAATTTTTTATTAACGGGCAAATGCCTTACGAACATCATTTGTTAACAATTTGTTGAACATTATAACCTAAAATGTTGCAAAAGTGAGCTACTAATTTAGGGGCAACCAAATCACACTGTGCTTCTGCTTCCGCAATATAATATTTCAATTGTGCCATTTCCAATCCGGCATAGCCGCACGGATTAATATTTCTAAACGGCGTTAAATCCATATTCACATTAAACGCTAAACCATGAAACGAGCGTCCTTGACGAATACGCAACCCTAACGAACAAATTTTCTTACCGTCAATATACACACCCGGCGCATCCGGTTTCGGATAACCTTCAATCCCATAATCCGCCAATGTTTTTACCACACATTGCTCCAAAGCGGTCACCAAATCTCGCACCGAAACCTCTTTACCTTGCGCTTTTAAGCGTTTTATATCAATCAGCACATACATAATCTGCTGTCCTTCACCGTGGTAGGTAATTTGCCCGCCACGGTCGGTTTGCACCACAGGAATATTAGTCGGATTGAGCAAATGTTCCGGTTTACCGGCTGAACCTTGAGTAAATACCGCCGGATGCTGGACGAGCCAGATTTCATCTGCGGTATTTTCATCACGAGTATCGGTGAAATCTTGCATTTTGTGCCAGATTTCTTCATACGGTTGCACGCCAAGTTGGCGAATGATGAGTTGATTCATGAAATTATCTCCGTCCGGAAAAAGGGTTCTTATAAAACCATTCTCACACCGGCAATTTTAGCAAGCTCAGTATAGAGCGTTTCAACTTGATCAATATGTTCTGCAATAATATCAATTGAAACGGAGTTATAAGTGCCTTTTGAACTACGTTGCTGACGTGGGTTGTAATCACCTTTTGCGTGAATTTGTGTGACCGCCACTACGTCATCCACTAAATCTTCACGATGTGTCCCCACCACTTTGAATGTAAATGAACATGGAAATTCTAATAAATCTTTTAATTTTGCTTGGGGTAAATCTTGTAGGTTTACTGTTCTTGATTGTGTCATATTTATATCCTTTTCTCTCTTTTGATATTAAGACTAAGCGGTGTGATTTTGCAAAATTTTTGCGAAATCACACCGCTTGTTAATTTATCGCCTGAATATGGGGGCGATTTTGAATATTACAAGCTAACAGAAATTAGTCGAATAAACTCTTAACCGTTAATACGACCCAGTCCCATGCTTTGCCGAAAATGCCCGTTTCAGGCACATCTTGTAGCACTTGTAAATCACTGCTTGCAACGTCTTTACCATCTAAGTGATAAATCACTTTACCAATGACTTGACCTTTCACTAACGGTGCTTCAAGGTTTTTACGCTCAAGTTCATAGCGAGCTTTTAACTCTGAAGCTTTTCCTTTTGGTACGGTAACAAAGCTGTCTTGAATTGAACCGAGCTGAACTTTGTCTGCTTCACCGTAGTAAACGCTTTGTTCAGAAACCGCTTGACCTGCTGGCAAAGACTTAATCGTTTCAAAGTTTGCAAAGCCCCATTGTAACAATTTTTTGCTTTCAACTTCACGGCCTTTATAAGTTCCTACACCCATTACTACCGAAATCAAACGGGTATTGCTGTTAGTTGCCGATGCAACTAAGTTATAACCCGCTTGGCTAGTATGACCGGTTTTCATACCGTCCACATTCATTGTTTTATCCCACAATAAACCGTTGCGGTTTGGTTGTGGTTTTTTAATGTTGTATTTAAATTCTTTTTCAGCGTAAATCTTATATTCTTCCGGCTGATCACGAATAATATGCGCACCGATAATTGCCATATCACGTGCTGAAGAATATTGGTTTGGCTCATCTAAGCCATGTACAGTAGTAAAGTGGGTATTTTTAAGACCAAACTGCTGTGCAAATTTATTCATTTGGTCAATAAATGCTTGCTGTGAACCTGAAGTATGTTCTGCTAATGCCACCGCAGCATCATTACCTGACACAATAATCAAACCACGCATTAAATCCTCAACCGATACTTGCGTATTTAAATCTAAAAACATTAATGATGAGCCAGGGAATTTTTGTGCCCAAGAATTCTCAGTCACCGTCACCATATCGCTGTTTTTCACTTTACCTTGTTTAAGCGCATCACCTACCACATAACTTGTCATCATTTTGGTTAACGATGCCGGATATTGGCGCTGATCAGGATTTAAACTTGCTAAAACATTGCCCGAGTTATAATCCATTAAGATATAACTTTGCGCATTTAATTGCGGTGCCGAAATACCAAAATCCACATTTGCGTCAGCAACGGCAAATTGGGAGAAAGCTAAAGCACAAAGGCCTACTGATTTAAATAATGTTTTTTTCATATAAAAGCATCCAATCCTTCAGGAAATGACAGGTTACATAACGTAAGCAAGGGTTTGTTGATTGCTCAATAAACCTAATGCAAGAAAAGCTAAACAATTAGCCCTCTTCTCTTACTACTTGGGTATTTTTCTTGTTTTTATTTAGCACTGCTAATTTGACGCGAGCTATCCCGCTGTGGTGCATTCCTAATTGGCGCGCTGCCGCTTTAGATAAATCCACAACACGGGCATGTACATAAGGCCCTCGATCATTTACTCGAACCACGACCGAACGTCCGTTACGCATATTGGTCACTTCTACTAAAGTGCCAAACGGCAACGTTTTGTGCGCTGCAGTCATCGCTGAATTGCTAAATTTTTCGCCGTTTGCGGTACGGCGCCCGTTAAATTTATCTGCATAGTAGCTTGCAATGCCAGACTGATAGTGGCTACGTGCAGTATTTTTATGTAATTCTTTAAGCGACTTCTTTTTAACAAGTGAAGCTTTATGCGCTCTCGCTTTCGCGGTTAAAACGGTCTGTTTTACTGATTTTTTTGCAGTTTTAGCAATTAAATACTTCTTTACTGCTCTAGGTTTTGCGTGTTTGGTTGCTGCAACAGAATTCAATGATCCGAATGTTAAGAATCCAGCTAACAACAGGGTTACCATTTTACTTAATCGCATAAGTTTTCCTCATTTAGATATCGTACTGTGTAACGATGTGTTTTGCCCACAAAACAGGATTATCTTGTGGTGGCTGTTTATCTTTCTTTTGATAGATAACTGCTCTTGTATGTGCTTTTTGATACCGCAAAAAAGCAAAGGTTTAGACTTTATAAATCAGTCTGTAAAGTCTGACTAAAGTTTGCTGTAAGGATTATTTGTGTACGCACGCTTACGATGAACATAGGCTGACATCATTAATCCGAACGCAGCCATTAGGGTCACATAGGAGGTTCCCCCATAGCTAAACAGCGGTAAGGGTACACCAACTACCGGTAAAATACCACTCACCATACCAATGTTTACAAATACATAAACAAAGAATAGCAGGGATGTACCGCCTGAAATCAAGCGTCCGAAAGCGCCGTCCGACTTAGCACCGATGACCAATCCTCTAGCAATAATAAACAAATAAATCGCTAATAAGATCAATATACCAATCATACCGTGTTCTTCGCTCAACACCGCAAAAATAAAGTCCGTATGCGGTTCAGGTAAAAATTCCAACTGCGATTGAGTACCTTCCATCCAGCCTTTACCGTTAATCCCGCCCGAACCGATCGCAATTTTCGACTGAATAATATGGTAACCGGCACCAAGCGGGTCTTTTTCCGGGGCAATTAAGGTCATTACACGGGTTTTCTGATAATCGTGCATCAAAAAGAACCACATAATCGGAATAAAACCGGCTAAAAAAAACACACCGGCGCTAATTAATTTCCAGCTTAATCCGGCTAAAAACAGCACGAAAATACCGGCGGCACAGACTAAAATCGAAGTACCTAAGTCCGGCTGTGCCGCTACTAATAAGGTTGGCACGATAATAATACCCAATGCAATAAAGGTGTCTTTCAAACTTGGCGGTAAATCACGTTTTGCCAGAAAAGTTGCTACCATCAGCGGTACGGAAAGCTTAGCGATTTCTGACGGTTGGAAACGTACAAAGCCCAAATTCAGCCAACGTTGCGCCCCTTTACTGGTCTCACCGACCAAATCCACCAATATCAGCATCACAATACAGGCTAAGTAGAGGTAAGGCGAAACTCGCTCATAAAAACGAGGAGGAATCATTGCCATAAAAAACATAACTCCCAACCCAAGCGTCACCTGAATCACTCGGTTAGAGAACATTCGCTCACTTCCACCACTAGCGCTGTATAGCACTAACAGCCCGTAACCGGTGATTGATAACAGACCTAGCAATAACCATAAGTCGAGAGAAAAAATTTTCCAAAAAAGTTTTTTAAAGCCACTATTCATTGTGAGTATTTCCTTGCTCGTCTACAAGCGGTTGAATTTGCTCAATATTTTGCAACGGCTGTTCTGCCGTTCCAATCGGTTCTTTTAGCGTTTTGCTTAATGCAAAATCCATCACTTGGCGCGCCACCGGTGCGGCATTTGAACCGCCACCGCCCGCATTTTCTAAAATAATCGCCACCGAAACTTTCGGATCTTCATACGGTGCATAACTAATAAACCACGCATGGTCGTGCAGCTCTTTTTTCAACGCATTTTTATTGTATTTACCGCCGTTTAAGTTGAATACCTGCGCCGTACCACTTTTACCCGCAGCACGATAGAATGAACCGCCTGCTTTGCGTCCGGTACCGTTTGCCGCATTAATTACGTTGTACATCCCGAATTTCGCCACTTGCCAGAAACGCTCCGGCACGCCTTTAATATCTTCATACTTAAGTGGGTCTTTATACGATTCGACTTTATCGCTGCTGATCACTTCCATCATCAAATGCGGCGTATTAACACGACCGTTATTAATTAAGATCGCTTGTGCTTTTGCCACTTGTAACGGTGTTGCAATCCAGTAACCTTGTCCGATTCCCACCGGAATGGTATCGCCTTGTACCCAAGGTTTTTTATGACGGCGTTGTTTCCACTCACGATTCGGATATACGCCGGCAGATTCTTCAAAAATATCGATACCCGTTTTCTGACCGAAACCGAATTTACGCATCCATTCCGACATTTTTTCGATACCGGTATCATATGCAAGTTGATAGAAGAATGTATCGGAAGACTCGGCAATCGCTTTATTCACATTGGTTGAACCGTGACCGCCTTTTTTCCAATCTCGATAACGCTGTGTTGTACCGGGCAATACCCAAAATCCTGGGTCATAAATCGCACCATAAGGCGTGATTTTGCCTTCTGCCAATCCCATTACCGCATAAAACGGTTTTACCGTAGAAGCCGGAGGATAAGTCCCTTGCGTGGCACGGCTATATAACGGACGAGCGGGGTCTTCCAATAAGCGTTTATAGTCAGCCCCCGATACGCCGCCGACAAATAAATTATTGTCATAGCTTGGATTGGTTACCATCGCCAATACGCTGCTGTCACGAGGGTCAAGCACGACGACCGAGCCTTTTTGGTTGCCCAACAAATTCTGAATATATTGTTGTAACTCAACATCAATGGTTAAGCGAATGCTACTGCCAGCAACGCCCGGTTGATCACGCAATTTGCGAATCACTTTGCCTCGGTTATTGATTTCTACCTCTTCAAAACCGGTTTGTCCGTGTAATTGGTCTTCGTAATATTTTTCGATGCCTAATTTGCCCATATCGTGCGAACCGGTATAATTACCGAACTTACCCTCTTCTTCGAGCTTTTTCTTATCTTTTTCATTGATTTTCGCTACATAACCGAGAATATGAGTTAAGGTCTCTCCGTAAGGATAATTACGTTTGTAGTACGCCTGTACGTCTAAACTTGGGAAACGATATTGGTTTACAGCAAAACGTGCCATTTGCTCTTCGTTTAAATTGCCCTTTAATAAAATCGGTGTATAACGAGAGGTACGTTTTTTCTCTTTGCGGAACGCTTCCACATCTTCATTGGTTAGCCCAACCACATCTCGCAATTCAACTAAGGTTTCTTCTAAGTTTTCAGTTTTTTCAGGAATGATATAAAGCCCGAAATAGGTGATATTTTCGGCTAATACTTTACCGTTGCGGTCATAAATTAAACCACGGGTAGGCGGAACTGGGAGTAATTTGATACGGTTGCCGTTAGAGCGAGTTTGGTAATCGTCATAATTCACAATCTGTAAATGATACAAATTGGTTAATAACACGCCCGTAAGCGCCAATACCCCAATAAATGCGACTAATGCACGACGGGCAAACAGATTACTCTCCGCTTGCCCATCTCGCACTTTTTCACGAGGCTTTGGATTAGTTAATTTTCCGAGTTTACCAAACATTGTTTATCTCATTTTGTTCTCTAGCGAACGGAACAAGCGGTCAAAATTTTAGAATTTTTTTCCATGTCTATTCGAGATCAAGCTATTCTCGATGATAAGGGTGATTTGTTGTCAGTGACCACGCACGATATAAACTTTCCACTACGATTACTCGCACCATTGGGTGCGGTAAGGTTAGAGGTGAAAGCGACCAACTTTGTTCTGCTACTGCTTTACATTCCGGCGAAAGTCCTTCCGGCCCGCCAATCAACAAACACACATCTCGTCCGTCATTTTTCCATGCTTCCAATTGGCTCGCCAATTGTTCGGTTGTCCAAGGTTTGCCCGGGATATCCAACGTCACAATTTTTCCCTTACTGGCTGCCGCTAACATCGCTTTGCCTTCTTGTTCTAAAATGCGTTTAATATCCGCATTTTTGCCACGTTTACCGGCGGGAATCTCAATCAGCTCAAACGGCATATCCTTCGGGAAACGGCGTTGGTACTCTTCAAAACCGACCTTTACCCAATCCGGCATTTTTTGCCCGACCGCAATTAGTTGTATTTTCATTGTGCTACCACAAAAATGACAGTTATGCCCAAAGTTTTTCTAATTGATACATTTCACGGGCATCCGCTTGTAATAAATGCACAATCGCTTGACCGAAATCGACCACGATCCAATCCGCCACCACTTTACCTTCTTCGCCAAATACTTCAAAGCCCGCTTGTTTTGCTTCTGCGCTTAAACGATCTGCGGTTGAAGCCACGTGACGTACCGAAGTACCGGTTGCGATAATCATAGTATCGGTAATGCTCGATTTACCACGCACGTCAATCGCTAAAATATCTTGCGCTTTTGAATCATCTAAAGTTTTTGTTAAAAATTCGACTAAATTTTGTTCCACGTTCAGTTCTCTTTCAAATTTACTACTAAAATACAAACGTTAAATTTTAACACAAATTCGTTGCAATATAACAAATAGACAAAAGTAAAGCGGTCGTATTTGCAAATTTTTATAAAAATACAACCGCTTGTATCTAAAAGACTTAGCGTCTAGTTCTTTTCCTTTAAGCAATTAATTTCTTCAAACGATATAACTCATCCAACGCTTGGCGAGGAGTGAGTTCATCTGGGTCGATGCTCATTAATGCTTTTTCCAGTTCACTTTGTTGTACAACAAGCGGTTGAATTTGCGGCGTTTCTTGCAAATCAGCACCGAATAATAAATCACCTTGCGGGTTGTCGTGCGCCTCTTTGGTTTGTAATGAGATTTCTTCCAAATGCGCTAAACGCTGTTTCGCCAATTGAATCACCTGTTTCGGCACACCGGCAAGCGCCGCTACTGCCAAACCGTAACTTTTACTTGCCGCACCTTCTTGTACGCTGTGCATAAACACGATGGAATCCTGATGTTCTCTTGCATCCAAATGCACATTCGCCACGCCTTTTAACTGACTTGGTAGACTGGTCAGCTCAAAATAGTGCGTCGCAAATAAGGTAAGCGATTGGGTTCTCTTGGCTAGCCATTCGGCACACGCCCATGCCAACGATAAACCGTCATAAGTGGAAGTACCACGCCCGATTTCATCGATCAACACTAAGCTGTTTTCGGTTGCCTGATGCAAAATATTCGCCATTTCGGTCATTTCCACCATAAAAGTTGAACGGCCCGAGGCTAAATCATCACTTGCGCCGATACGGGTAAAAATGCGGTCTAACGCACCGATTTCCGCACTGTCCGCCGGCACAAAACTGCCGATATACGCCATTAAGCTGATCAATGCGATTTGACGCATATAGGTACTTTTACCGCCCATATTCGGGCCGGTTACCACCAATAAATGACGTTGTGCGTTTAAGAATACCGGATTAGCAATAAACGGATCTTTCAATACCTGTTCCACCACTGGGTGACGACCGCCTTTGATATTCACACCTCGTTGTAAGCTGAAAATCGGGCGCACATAGTTCAAACTTTCCGCTCGCTCGGCAAGATTGGTCAGTACGTCTAATTCGGATAACGCCATTGCCGCTAATTGCAATTCCCCCAAACGTGGCATAAGTAAATCGAACAACTCATCATAAAGTTGTTTTTCTAATGCCAATGACGCACCTTTTGCTTTCAGAACCTTATCTTCATAGGTTTTCAGCTCGGGGATAATATAGCGTTCGGCATTTTTCAGGGTTTGGCGGCGAACGTAGTGCATCGGGGCTTTATGAGCTTGTCCTTGGCTAATTTGAATATAGTAACCGTGTACCGCATTAAAGCCTATTTTAAGCGTATCAATACCGGTCGCTTCTCGTTCTCGAATTTCGAGATTTTCCAAATATTGGGTTGCTCCGGCAGACAGCTCTCGCCATTCGTCCAACTCCGCATTGTAACCTTCCGCAATCACACCACCATCACGAATCAACTGCGGAGGCGTTTCAATAATCGCACGCTCAAGCAAAGCGTGTAATTCACTGAAATCGCCTATTTGTGCCACAAGTGCATCAAGTGAAGCGGTCAAATTTTTCGCATTTTTTGCAATATCAGGCAATTGCGCCAATGCGGTACGCAAACGAGTTAAATCACGTGGGCGAGCCGAGCGTAATGCCACTCGAGCAAGGATTCGCTCCATATCGCCTACATTTTGTAATAACGGTTGCAGCTGTTCGATACGTTGCTCTTGTTGTAAAGTGTCAATTATATCTTGACGCTTTTTCAGTTTTTCTAAGTCACGAATCGGTTGATGAATCCAGCGTTTCAGCAAACGGCTACCCATTGGCGTGACACATTTATCTAATACCGCCGCTAAAGTATTTTCCGTTCCACCGGCTAAATTTTGGGTCAATTCTAAGTTACGACGAGTTGCCGCATCCAGCAAAATAGTGTCACTATTTTGCGCCAGATGAATACTGTTGATATGCGGTAAGGCGGTGCGTTGTGTTTCTTGGGCATAGTGTAAAACACAGCCTGCCGCACATAATGCCACTACGGCTTTTTCCACTCCGAAACCGGCTAAACTCTGCGTACCGAATTGGCGATTTAATAAATTAATTGCGGTGACTAACTCAAATTCCCACACCGGACGGCGACGTAAACCTTTATAATTATTCAAAATTTCAGCAGCAGAAAAATCTTCCGCATATAAAATTTCCGCCGGTTGTAAGCGTTGTAATTCGGCAGCGAGTGCTTCTTTACTTGATAATTCGGTAATTAAAAAACGCCCGGAAGCCATATCCAGCGTGGCAATCGCAAACACGCCTTTTTCTTCGTAAATCGCTGCGACTAAATTATCCTGCCGTTCCGGTAATAACGCTTCATCACTCACCGTACCGGGGGTAACGATACGTACCACTTTACGTTCAACCGGCCCTTTGCTGGTTGCCGGATCGCCAATTTGCTCACAAATCGCTACCGATTCGCCCAATGCGACTAATTTGGCTAAATAGCCTTCTACCGCATGATAAGGCACGCCCGCCATCGGAATCGGCTCACCTGCCGAAGCACCTCGCTTAGTCAAAGAAATATCTAACAACGCCGCCGCTTTTTTCGCATCGTCATAAAACAATTCGTAAAAATCGCCCATACGATAAAACAACAAAATATCGGGATTTTGCGCCTTAAGTTGCAAATATTGCACCATCATTGGGGTATGTTTAGAAAGATCTTGAGCCATAAGTCTGCAGTTTAGTTAATCAAAATTGGCGGTTAGTGTAACAGATTGAGGAAGTGGAAAAAACTGCCGAGCGTAAAAGGAATGACTAAGGAAATGATCAGATAAATGGAACAAGCGGTTTAAATTTGCAAAATTTTTACGACTTGCCGTATAGAAAAAACAATAAATATTAAAAAATAGTCACATTTTTGTCATTAAAGACTGATAAGGTGTTTACGCTTAGTAAATACACTAATAGAGGAAAATATGAAAAAATTGGCTTTATTTATTTGTGTACCGAGTATTGTTATGGCCAACACCTATAACAGTTCATTTTTTAATGAAGAGCTTGGTTCGATAGCTACTTCAGAAAAACGCTTAACTTTATCCGTGGGCATTGGTAGCAGCGCATTTCATCGCCCTAATGATCCTGCGGATATTTTTTATACCGTTACGGATAGGGGACCGAATATTGATTGTGGAGATAGTCTTAAAATTTTAGGCAGTTCATATTGCTCAAAGGGAAAAGTTTTCCCCATCCCTGATTTCACACCGACAATTTATCGCTTGAAACTTTCCGAAAATAATCATTCCCCGGCACAGATCCTAGAGAAAATCCCTCTGAAAACCCAATCCGGGAAAATGGCTTCCGGTATATCCAATCCCAATACTGAAACAGCTTATGATATTAAGAAAAACATACTCAACGATGATGTAAACGGCTTTGATACCGAAGCGTTAGTCGTTACGCAAACAGGCGAATTTTATCTAGCAGATGAATATGGTCCGAGTATTATTTATGCCGATAAAAATGGCACAATTAAAAATCGTTTTGTTCCGAAAGGCGTAAAATCCGAATTAAATGGAGCGGATTATACGGTGACGGAAAATTTACCCTCCGAATTAAGAAATCGTCAATTGAATCGTGGCTTTGAGTCCATTGCCTTAAGCAAAGATGAAAAAACGCTCTTTTTTATGTTGCAAAGTCCTTATGACTCAGAAAAACGGATGATCACATTATATTCTATGGATATTCCGTCACAAACAATCAACGGACAGTGGTTATATGAATTGGATACTCCGGAAACATTTCTTAAAGACAACGCTAAGAAACCACGCATTCAAAATGATGTAAAAATTAGTGAAATGGTAGCCACTAGTGAGGATGAATTAATTATTTTAGAACGTATCAGTAAAACAACAAAATTTTATAAAATTAAACTTGATCCGAATGCAATGGAAAAAGCTGTTAATAAAGAATTAGTTGTTAATACGGATAATCTGGCTGATTTTCCCTCTAAAATTGAAGGATTAGCTATTATCTCTCCTACGGAATGGCTTTTAATTAATGATAATGATTTTGGTATTGAAGGAGATAAAACACAAATTATCCGTTTATCATTAAAATAAAAATTTGTAAGTGCGAACAGTGTTCGCCCTTATCACATTTATAGATATGCTATTTAGAATAAAACTCTTTATGCATTTTCTCGATAATTGCAAAATTTTTGCTAATTTAAACCGCTTGTCATAAGGGTTAATCCGCACGAATTTGATGTAAGAAACGCTTGGTACGTTCGTGTTGCGGATTCTGAAAGAGCTGTGCCGGTGAGCCTTGTTCAACAATTTCTCCACCGTCCATCACCACGACTACATCCGCCACATCTAATGCGAATTTGATTTCGTGGGTCACTACCACCATTGTCCAGCCTTCTACCGCCAGTTCTTTCATCGTATTCAAGACGTCTTGTACCAATTCCGGATCGAGTGCCGAAGTTGGCTCGTCAAATAACATCAGTTCCGGTTGAATCGCTAACGCACGTGCAATGCCGACCCGCTGTTGCTGACCGCCGGAAAGTTGGAACGGGTAAAGCTGCGCTTTATCGGACAAACCGACTTTTGCCAATAATTTCTCGGCTTCCGCTTTGGCTTGTTCTGGCTTTTTGCCTTGCACAAATACCGGGCCTTCCATCACGTTTTCCAATGCGGTTTTGTGTGGAAATAAGTTGTAATTTTGGAACACCATACCCGATTTACGGCGTAAGGCAAGAATCTGTTTTTTGATATTTTTTGCTGAAAAATCCACGCTTAACGGCTCTGAACCGTCAAACGTGATTGTGCCTTGCTCCGGCATTTCTAGCGCATTTAAACAGCGTAAAAACGTAGTTTTACCGGAACCGGAAGGCCCGAGGATCACCACCACTTGACCTTTTTTAATTTCTAGATCAATGCCTCGTAAAATCGTGTTGTCGCCAAAGGTTTTATGAATATTGCTAATTTTGATCATCTTGTTTTCCGTGGTTAACCATTATTTCGCCACAAAGCGGTTAAAGCGGCATTCGAGTTTTGCTTGAATCAAGAAAAGCACCCAGCAGAAACACCAGTAAATTAAACCCGCCTCAATATATACCGGCAAGAAATCGTAAGACATATTCGCCATTTGTTGTGCGACACGGAACATTTCCGTTACTGTTACCACAGAAGCCAATGAAGTATCTTTGAACAAGCCGATAAAAGTGTTGCTTAACGGCGGCACTGCGACTCGAATTGCTTGCGGTGCAATAATCCGTCGGAAGGTTTGCATATAAGTCATACCGATTGTATAACCCGCTTCCCATTGCCCTTTCGGCACGGAAGAAATTGCCGCACGCACGGTTTCCGAACCGTATGCACCGATATTCAGCGAGAAACCGATAATCGCCGCCGGAATCGGATCAATATACACACCGATCGCCGGTAAGCCGTAAAACACCACCGAGATTTGCACCAACATCGGCGTGCCTCGAATAATCGAGATATACACTTTCACAATCGCAAGTGCGATGCGATGCAACATACCATTTACTGGGGTAACTCGGATCAACGCCACACCGACCGCAATTGCCATACCGATAATAAAAGAAGCGATTGCAAGCGGAATCGAAACTAAGACCGCCGCTTCAACCATTGGGAAGAAAGCATCCATCACCAGTTTCACACGTGCCTCATCCATAAATGGAATTTGCAGTAATAAATTTTCTAACACAAACTATCCTAATAAAAATTGATTTAATGAAATTCTAAGGGATATAGATAGAAATATATACATTTAGACGTCTAAATAATCTAAAAAGAAAAACAAGCGGTCTAAATTTGCTAAAAATTTGCAGATTTAGACCGCTTGCTTCAAAGAGTCCGAACGTATTGAGTTATTTCATACTAATATCACGACCAAAGAATTGCTCGCCGAGCTTTTTCAACGTGCCGTCTTTTTGTAACTCAACAATTGCCGCACTAATTTTGTTTAACGCTTCTTGGTTACCTTTGTTCGCCACTAAACCGGCACCCACTTTTTCAGGTGATTCCCAAACAATTTTTAAACCTGATTTCGGATTTTTCTTCAGATAATCTAATAACGCAAGATTGTCGTTGAAAGTTGCATCCGCTCGTTTTTGTTGAATGAGCAATAAGCCTTGCGCCATACCGTCAATCGGCACAATGTTCGCACCGTTATCACGCGCTAATTCGCCGTAGTTTGAGCTTAATGTTTGAGCGGTTTTTACGCCTTTAACATCCGATGCCTGCTTGATTTTTTCTTCATCGTTACGCACAACTAACGCCGCACCAGACCAACTATACGCTTCTGATTTATCAAAAGTCGCTTGGCGTTCCGGTGTGGTTAAACCTACTTGGTTTGCCACTAAATCGAAACGATCCGCTTTTAAACCAGCTAACATTGCATCCCATTGGGTTTCTTTAAACTCAACTTTAACGCCTAATTTTTCTGCAACCGCACGAGTTACTTCCACATCATAACCGGTTAATTTACCGCTTGCATCATGATAAGTGAACGGCGCATAAGTACCTTCTGTACCGACTATAATCGTGCCTTTGGCATTAATTCTTTCGAGTAACGTTTCTTTAGCCAACGAAGTTGCTGATGTTGCAAGTGCAATCACAGAAACTGCAATCACTGATAATTGTTTTAACATAGTAGGAACCCTCTTAATTCGAGAAAATTAATAGATAAAATATATGATGTTGTGTTTTTTTCGAATTATTAGAGAAATTTATGCGGGCTTCAAATAACTAAATGGAATAATAATTAGCTAAATGTTGTAAGGATGTTAATTTGAACGAATTGGAGGTAAAACAAGCGGTCAAATTTGCAGAAATTTTCGCGGTATTATGTAGCAGTTGCACAAAGACCAAAATTTAAACAAAACTGCACAAAAATGCCCTTATTTCGATAAGGGCATTGTTTTTACTATAATTGTATTTTACAGAATTATACTTATTTTTCCATTACTCGCTTTTCCG
>NZ_GL831080.1:19462-27774 GCF_000188255.1 Actinobacillus ureae ATCC 25976 | reverse complement strand
GGCTTCGGATAAATCCGAGATTGCAACGCTAGGTAAATTGCGAAGCACAGCAGACACATATAGAGATATTTTTTTATTCTTTTTCATTTATTTGTTCAATATACATAAAAAAACATTGACTTATTACCAAATAAGCCGTTTTTCTCTTGTTAAATTGGTTGAACAAAAAATGGGAAATTTCCCGAAAAAGCAAACGAGAAGATTCGCTTTAAAAAAGTGACAGTATTCTAGAACAAAATTTGATCGATTTGCAATAGAGAAAGTAACTATATAAAATAAACCTTTCTATTTTAGATATGGCTTTCAAAGCAAATTATTACTAGATAATGAACCAGCACATAAAACCATAAATGTTAAGTAATTAAGAATTTCTTTGTGTGGTACAAGGCATTCAAGATTTTCTAAACGCTAGACACAAAAAATACCCATCTGAAAAATTCAGATCGGCTCAAAGCGTTTTTTGATTGCTTTGAATACCAACAGACACACACCGAATATTTACGGTAATGCTAAACGAGATGAACTCGTCTTAATGCAAATAAAAAACCATCAAATGTTATTTATCGCCAGTGGGCTAATCAGCCCTTATCGCCTGAATAGAGGGCGTATAGAAATTCGATTCAAAGCCAACGAAATATGAGAAAAAATTGCTGAGAAGTCAATAAGAAATACCTGTTTCTGAGTTTAAGGTAATCAAATTCAGAAACAGGTATTTATCCAAAGTTATGGGAGATTAAATAAATTTTCAATTTTTTGCGTTAAATCCTGTGTATGGCTCTGCATATCTAGCAAATTATTTTCTGCGAGTGTAACATCAACGAATTCATCAATCGCATAAGGTTTTAAATAAATGTTGGCTTGCTTTGACTCAAGTTTATTCAACACAATTTGCGCCCGATAAAATTGGTGCGTATCCGAATGAACCAATGGCGCGACAAATGACAAATAATGAGCCTGATAATTTGCTAATGCATCATTAAAGTGACGGATAACTGAAGTTGTTTCTGCGTTCAGTTGCTGCTGCTTATTTTTAATTAGTGTAGCTTCAATTAACCAATAAATATCATTGGAAAACAATTCAATATCACCTTTTCGTGCTGGGGCGTGAGAAATTGGTAAGCCATTATGGTCGGCAACAAAATTTGGCTGAACACTAAATTGATTTTGATATTTTAAAACCAGCAACAAACTCAATAAAAATTCTAATAGCAAAGGTTCTGCTACATAATACAAAATCGGTAAAACGTTTTTGCTTTTATTTTTGCCTTGAGCCAAGCGTTTAAGCTCTTGAACAATTTGCGCTTCAGTCAAATTCAATTCAGTGTTTTCAAGCAGCTTTTGTGCTTTTTGGTTAAATTTTGTAACCCGATTAGGTGTATCGGCTGCAATCTCTAATAATTTATCGGTTAATTGTTCCAATTTCTGAAAATACAAGTGCGGATTTTCTTTTTCTGCTTTACTCAATTCTATTTTTATATTCAATAAATTATCTATCATTTGGCGATTATCTTGATTCAGCTCAATCATTGTTGTGCCTTGATAAGTAACCGATACAAAACCAGTCAAAATCAACACGCGCAACACCACATCAGGATAATCGCGTGTAATTGTTTGATCTTTTAAAGTTGAACCAAATTGATCTCGCACAAATTCTGCTACATTATCCAAAGTCAGTGAGTGACCATCGATTAATTGACGAAATTTTGTGACATCGCCATCTCGACTAAATAACGACACAATAAATTGTGGATAAGATAAATGAGATTTCTCTTTCAATACATTGATAATAAAACGGAAAAAATTAAAATCGTTTTTTACATTGCGATATGGAGAACGGCGATTGTATTTCATCGCTTGCACCGCAAAAGCCACTTGCTCGCTGATTTCACCAGCAAGCAATTTATTGGCAATCGCAGAAAATTGAAATGGCTGTTCATATTGTGCCAGCACAAAACCTAATTCAGACAGTGTTCGCATATATGTCCAAAAACGCGCTGCGTAACCTTTTGGAAAGCCACCATCGCTGTTTCGGGTTGAATTGACTTGTTTCACTCGCTCCTTAATACTATCAATCGTACTATTTTCATCAATTGGTACACCATCACTTTTTACAATTTCTTGTAAATATAATGAACTAACAATGTCTAGTAAAACATCATCATTCAAAATCTTATCTTTAAACGGTGCAACCGTTTGTAAGATGCTTTTATAGCGCTCGGGATTGCGGATGGCGGTTTCAAATGCCATTTGTTTGTATTCGGCAGCACGTTTGGCGCGTGGCGTTTTTTGCATAGGTTTAGTCATAATTGCACACCAAAATTTCTGTAAAATCTTTGTTGCTGTTGTCGTGATAACTGATGTAATTACTGTTAATACGGTGCGTGTGGTATTGCTGCGCCCATGTTTCGAACAGCGTATTCACTCGCCCTTTGTAATGCGTTACATTGGAAATCGCAAAACGAATATTCTGACGATTCAAATCATCAAGCAAATTCAACAAACGCCGTTCATCATCTAATTGCCATAACTTATTGTATTCACTAAATGTAATCAAATAAGGGGGGTCTAAATAAATGAAATCGTGTGAATTGGGCTGCACCGTTTCAAGAAATTGTTCGTAATCTTGATTGTACCACGCGATTTGATTTTTCAGGCTACCTGAAAACGCAAAATAATTCTGCAAGGCTTTCACCACGTTTTTATTCCAATCCACATTTCCCACAGGCAAATTGTAATTGCCTGACTGATTAAACCGTATCATGCGATTAAATCCGTAAATTAGCAAAACGTAAAACCGCAATAAATCTGTTTGGTCGCGGTTGAAATCATTGCGCAATTTTTCAAACGCGATTTTGTTGTAACGCGCAATATAGGTTTTTTTGTGCTGCCGTTTTAATTCATCGGGAATATCGTTTTTCAAATAAGAACAAGATAAACCATATTGTTGAATTAAATCAAAGGCCGCTTGAAAAAAGCCTTCACTGTTTTCACTATGCTGACTCAAAAATTGATGTAGTTGAATAACCCAAGAATTGATGTCATTCAAGCAATACGATTGCGCCTGAATATTCAAAAAAACTGAACCGCCCCCAACAAACGGCTCAATCCAACGCTGAATATTTTGTGGGAATTTTGGGGTGATTTCATTTAATAATTTATATTTGTCGCCAATATAAAATAAAGGCGAACGTTTAAATTGACTCATTTAATCAGTAACTTTGGTAATAAACAGCAATTCTTGATGATTGCTAAATTCGGTTTTGCCTGTGTTGAATGCGCGATGTTCTTGGGTAAATATTTGCGTTTGACCGCGAGAATTGAGCGTATCCACGATTTGTTGCAATTCAATTTTGTTGCGTGAAGAATTGCTTTTGGAAAAATAAGTGTTGTTATACGAAACAACAATATACTTCGCCTGAATGTTGGCAACTAAATCAGCAAACACTGTCGGCGCGGTGCTGCGACAATAATCGCTCATGTTTTCGGCAGGAGGTTTCATCGCTACGCCCGATAACATGGGTTTATTCCACTTAACCAATGTTTCGTAAACATGATAAAAACGGCTGTATTGACGTGAGTTGTATGGGGGGTCTAAATACACCACATCAGCGGATTGTTGGCGCACGAGTTGATTGGCATCCTTCTGAAAAATTTGGAATTTTTTCTGAATGGACCAATTAACCAAATCAAACGGCAAAGGTTTGGGCGCAATGTCTTTTTTGATATACGCATCAAAATGCCCGACTGTGTTGGCGATTTTGTCCGCGCTGTAAATCAAGGAAGCCAGTAAAATGCTGTGTTCCTTTGGTGTTAAATTCAGGCTGTCTAAATATTCACGCGCAAAACCAATCTGTTTGGCAACAGCTTCGCTGAAAAATTTACCGCCAAAATTATCCGAAAAATAATTATTCGGTAAATCATCAGGTTGCCATGTTTGAATGGTTTGCGCGATATGCTGAATTTTGGTTTTATCAACTTCGCCCACGCCCCAAAACGCCTGATAAATCACGTGATTGGCGTGTAATAGATCATTCACCAGCACGCACTGAAAATGGCTAGACAGTGCATTGGCTACGCTGCCTGTTCCTGCGAATACGTCAAAAAATGTATCATTGCTAGATGTGTGTAATAAAATCAGTTGCTTAATCCATTGTGTGAGCTTGGTTTTGTTGCCAATGTAACGGCGATTTTCTATCAGATAGGGCATATATTGTTTCTATGTTTATTTTTAAATAATAAATTATTTCTTATAGGAAATTTCTCTAAAAGTAATTGAAAAAGCATCTTTTAAATTCTCAGGCATTGTGCGGTAGTCTGTAATTAATTTCGTTTCTTGCTCTGACATTGCACCTTTTTGTGGTTCAGACTGAAACATTTCACCTTCACCACTCACGAGCCAATTTAAATTCACTCCTGCTTTAGCAATGCCTGACATTCCTTCTGCATTGGGTTCACGTTCACCACCGATATAACCTTGCATCGTACGATAGGCTATTCCTGTTTGTTCTGCGAAGTCCGTAATTTTCCAATTTTTAGCCTCACAAACTTGTCTTAATCTTTCTGATATGCACATTTGAGCGTTCCATTTTCAATTTACAATTGACAAATTACGCAAATGAGCGTATATTTGTTTTTAGTTTAAACGCATTTTATCACGTTTGAGCATATTTAAAATCTCTATTAACATAAATTTTAAACAAGACGATGACTCAGCATTTCTTACTTTCTAGCAAAGCTCGCTCGCTTTCATCCTACGAGATTGCACAACTCTCGGAAGAAGAAGCATACGATTTGCTTTGTGAATTAAGATGGGGTGGCAAAGAGTTCATCACTTGCCCTAAATGTGGGGTGCAACACAAGCCTTATTATATTTCTACACGTAAACAATGGCGTTGCAAACATTGCAATCACACTTTTAGTGTCACTTCTTGCACCCTTTTTTCCAATCGCAAGAAACCAATTAAGGTTTATCTCTATGCTTTAATGGAGTGGGTAAATGCCGTCAAAGGATTATCTTCCCTTCAATTAGCTCGTAATGCAAAACTTAATCCTCGCACGGCATTTGTTTTATCACATAAATTCCGCAAGGCATTATTAGAAAGTCGTGATATGAAACCTCTTTCAGGCGTAGTTGATATGGACGGCACTTATGTTCATCCTGCACCACGCAAAGCAAATAAGAAATCTGACCGCATTGACTATCGTTTAAAGGAAAATCAAAATCCTGATAAACGTTGTGTCATGGTTGCGCGTGAGCATTATTCGTCAGAAGAAAAAGCCAATAATGTGTTGCATTGTGGGGCAAAACGTTCTCACGTTTTTGTGGCACATACTGAATCGCAATCGGTGATAAAAAGTTTTGCCGATAAGTTCATTAAACCGAATACACAAATCAATACTGATGAAAGCACGGCTTATGATGTCTTGTTGCCTTACTATAACTTGAGAACTGTAAACCATAAAGAAGAATATCGCAGTGACTTAGGTGTAACAAACAATCAGGCAGAAAGTCTATTTAGTCGTTTCAAACGTATGTACTACGGACAAGTTCATAGAATTAGTAACGAATATCTGCTTAATTATGCCAATGAAATTGCGTACCGTGAGGACAATCGCCGTACTTCGAACAAAACCCAATTTATCGACGTACTGAGCCGATGTTTAAAAACCACCAACGACAATAACGAATGGTGCGGTTATTGGCAGCGGAAGATTATTCATCAAGAAGTGATTTGGCAGTAGATTATGGCGTATAACCTTGATAAGAAACTGAAAGAATTTGAGTTCGAGCGTAAGCAAGTCCTACATCATCTCGCCTTGCTTGATGCGAACATTGCCACCTTGAAACGCGCCATTGAACTCACTCAACAAGAAAGTGATGTCACACTCTACAACACACAGAACTTTGTTTATCGTCGAAAATATAAACTCTTCAAGGGTAAAATTCGCAAGTACATAGTACAAATGATGCGAGAAGAGCCAAATAAAGCCTTCACCATTGCAGAACTCACGCAACGCATTTTCGATATTGAGCAAAATCCCGATACGCCATCCGAAAAACATCTTGATTCCGTCCGTAAGCAACTCAATGAGTTCTATCAAAGAGGCTGGATTAGCCGAACACAAATTAGTCAAAAAGAAGTGCATTGGCAATGGAGGCAATAGTAGTTATGTTAAGTCTCGTTGTTTTGACTGAAAAAATGATTAGATCTCTTGCATGAACAGCTTTTTAATGTTATTTTTGGAAAAAATTTCCAAAAATAACATTAAAAAGGTTTTATTATGCTTGTTGATTTCAATGTAAAGAACTTCCGTTCATTTAATGAGCGACAAGATTTTAGTTTAATTAAGAGTAAAAGTGATGAGAATCTAAATAATTCTTTTAATATTAATGAAAACTCAAACTTTAGCTTGTTAAAAACAGCTGCTATTTATGGTGCTAATGCTAGTGGAAAATCCAATTTTTTGAAGGCATTATCAACAATGAAACGCATTGTCACTGGAAATTATCAACGCGGAGATAAACTCCCTGTTGTTCCGTTTAAACTAAATAGTTCTACAATTAATCAGCCAACAGAATTTGAGATTACATTTATTGTTGATAACGTACGCTATCAGTATGGTTTTAGTGCATCTTCAACCCAAATCTATGATGAGTGGTTATTTGCCTATCCTAAAAATCATGCTCAAAAATGGTTTGAGAGGATTTGGAATGAAGAAAATAAATCATATGATTGGAAATTTAGTTCATTCTTGTTAGGTTCGAAACAAATCTGGTTACAATCAACGAGAGAAAATGCTCTATTTTTAGCAACCGCAGTACAATTAAATAGCGAACAATTAAAACCTATTTTTGACTGGTTTAATGATACCTTACATTTTGCGAATTCTGATGGGTTCGCACCTATCTTTACAGCAAATTTATGTGAAGATGATAGAAAAAGAGATGTTTTAAAATTTCTAAAAATGGCAGATTTTCATATTTCAGACATCAAAGTTGAAACAACAGAATTTAATATCGCTGAACTACCAGCTGATATGCCAGAACCATTAAAGGATTTTTTAAGTCAAAATCTCAAAGGTGAAAAGAAATTACAGTTAGAAACTGTTCATGTTGATAATAATGGTAAGCCAGTACCATTTAATTTCCATGATGAGTCAGATGGTACTCAAAAGTTTTTTGCTTTTGCTGGTCCAATTTTAGATGTTCTTAAAAATGGTTATGTCTTATGTATTGATGAATTGAATGTAAATTTACATCCTAAACTTGTTCAATTCCTAGTTGAGTTATTTCATAGTAAAGAGAGTAATACTAAAAATGCTCAATTGATCTTTACTACACATGAAACTTCTATTTTAACGCAGGATGTTTTCCGTAGGGATCAAATTTGGTTTTGTGAACGCTCAAAAGAACAATCATCTGTATTATACCCATTGTCAGACTTTAGTCCTAAAAAAGGTAAAGAAAATTTAGAGTTAGGCTATCTTTCAGGTCGATATGGTGCATTACCATTTATTAGCACATTTTTTGGAGTACAATAAATGGGAAGTGATGATTTACATAAAAAAAGAAAAGCTCAAACACTAAAACAAAAACAGAGAAAAATAGGAATAAGAAAGGCTTATGATCGAGTGTTAATTGTATGTGAGGGATCTGAAACTGAACCTTTATATTTCAAAGCTCTGAGAGAAGAATATCAATTGCATACTGCAAATATAGAGATCTGTAACCCTTCAGGTTCAGATCCAATGAGTATTATAAAGTATGCTAAAGAGCGATATGTTGCCGCTAAAAATGAAGGGAATCCTTTTGAAAGGGTATATTGTGTTTTTGATAAAGATCAACATACAAATTATGATTCGGCAATTAAGAGCTTAGAATGCATGCCACCTAAAAATATCTTTTTTGCTATTACATCAGTTCCTTGTTTTGAATATTGGATTCTATTACATTTTACCTATACAACAAAACCTTATATTGGAACAGATAAAAAATCATCAGCTGATAATGTCATTAGTGAATTAAAACGATACATTCCAAATTACGAGAAGAATGTTAATATTTTCAATCTAATAAAAAATAGTCTATCACTTGCAATATCAAATGCTAGAAGAGCAAATGAAGTCGCTAAAAAAACGTCTACGGATAATCCATCCACTAAAATAGTTGATCTTGTAGAATATCTGATCAATTTGTTACACCAAAAATAAGAGTATTTTTAAATTTTGATAAAGTAGCGGTATCTCTACCGCTATTTTATCCCTATTTCAATGGTTTTAACCGCCAAAATCTAAAGCCGTTTTCCACAATG
>NZ_GL831080.1:6964-19412 GCF_000188255.1 Actinobacillus ureae ATCC 25976 | reverse complement strand
ATTTGTACCGTCAACTCATCTTGTTTTTCTTTCAGCTTTAATAAGCGTTCAATCAATTCGTGTTTCAGCGGCTTTTGTGTCATAATGAAAATCCCTATTGAGTTAAAATTTCAATAGGGATTTTAAGGTTTTTAATCGGTTAAATCTTTGTACAACTGCTACATAATACCGGAAATTTTGCAAAAAAATAACCGCTTGTAATCAAGACTAGACAAGATATGCGCCGCAACAATGTTTAAATTTTTTAGCCGAACCGCATACACAATTTTGCTTTTGCGAAGGCAGCGGCACCGTTGGGTCAACAAAATACCAGCGGTTATTTACTAACACAAACAGTGACAATTCGTGATGTGCTTCTACGCCGTTTTCTGTGTTAAATAGGGCTTTAAATTTTACTAAACTGTGAATTTTACTAATATTCGGCTTGTGAGAGAGAATTTCTAATCCCGCCCATTTGGTACTTTCACCCCACGCTTTCATCGCTGCCTGATCCAAAAATTTCTGCTGGCTAGGGACGGTGGTCTCCACAATATAATCAATATTGACCAGAGTATAAGCCGCATAGCGTGAACGCATTAACAGCTCCGCCGTTGCCGGATAAGCTTGCTTGAGATGAAACGGCTGGCAACATTCTACAGAATGCTTACCCGACTGACACGGACAAGCGGTTAAATTTTCTGACATTTTTGCATTCCTCTTTTTAGGCACGATATTGTAACGATGAACAAAATGAAACTCACGCAGAAAATCCGCACTAATATATTATATATTTTGCTGAACTTAGCTTTTATATTTGTGATCGAGAATAAAAGAGTAACGCATCTATTTTAAATTCAACGCAGCCATAAAGCAGGCTTGTTTACACTCTCCGCAACCGTTGCAGAGATCATTATTAATGGTAAGTTCAGATGAAATCGCTTGTTGAGGGCAACTTTGGATACAGTTATCACAAGATTGTCCTTTTGTTTGTAAGCAATCATTTGAGAATTGAGGGCGGAGTTCTGTATCTTTTTTAAAAGAGAGATGTAGTGCTTGAGTCGGGCAGCTTTCGGCACATTTGCCGCAGAGTGTACAAGCAGAGAAAGTTAAATCTAATACCGCTTGTTGTCGGCGAATATCAATAACCCCTACCGGGCAAACCATGACACATTTACCACAGCCGTCACAAGCCGCTTGGAATAAGTGTTCCTGTGCGGCAAAAGGCGGTCGATTTTCTGCTCTAATTGGGTTTTGATGAGCTTGCGTTTGGCGAAAAAACCGGTAAATAACTTCCGACGAGAAAAAACTCTCGGTGTAAGTTCAAGCGGTGGTAATTTGTTTTTGCCTAACATAGCCTAACGATAAAAAGAAACTTGAGGAACAATAATTGCTAACTGTTGTTGCCATCTTTTAAGGTTTGTTGGGCCAGTAACGCTAAACCTTGATAGAACGGAAAATCCGTTTGTTGAGCAACTAAATCGAAATAGTGAACTGCCCAAATCAACAGATGTTTACTCAAATATTCTGGCAGTAATTCAGGCTTACTTTCCGCAAGATAAGCGGCAAGTAATAACATTAAGCCAATATGATCTTCCGGCTCAGTTTCGTTCTGAGTTAACGCAATTTGGAGCTTGCGTAAAAAATTACGTAAATCTAATAACGAATTACCAAAAATAACTGATTCAGGATCAAGATAGACTGAACTCCATGGCGATGCGATCAATTGTTCCGGTCCAATAAAAAGACGCTGATATTGTTCGGACAAATCTTGTGTTAAACCTTGGGCAATTAACTGCTTAATTTGGGATTCATTTGGTTAATTCTCCCCATTCATTTTCCCAATTTTCTTGTTGGAAAAAATGCAAAGCCGACTGTACATTGTCATCGCCCGGTGCATAGTAGAATAACGAACCTAATAATCTTCCGCTGATAGAAATCCATTGTTGTAATTCGTTTTGCATTTTATTTTCCTTATTTATCTCATAACGGTGGGTTTCCCCACCATTATATTTTAGGTTATACCGCCATTCCTGAGGTCATATGTAAACCGTAGAATAATACTCGACCAATCATTTCAGCCGCTAACGTGATAAGTACGGCGAGTGAAAGTAACGGCAATGTTCTACCTTTTACAATCAATGCCGCTGCCACCGCTAACAAACAGAGACGTAACACTTGCATAATGGCAAAATCTGGTACTAAATTAACCGCTTGTTGTACCGAACTATGAATATGCGCTAATCCGAATGCTTGGTAAATAACCACCACCGCCACTCATGCGAGTTTCCGCTGGATTATTACCAAAAAGAACAATAAGTTTTGTGTTTTCAATATCAGCTAAACCATTACCTAATGCCCAACCACCGCCATAGGTGTAATCTAAACCTACCGCAATTTGTGCCGTACTATAATCACCATAATGATTTAAATAGCCACCGATACAATTCATCAAACGCGCAACTAAAGTTGAACCCGGCGGCCAAGATTTTGTTACGGTTCCACCTAATGTTCCCGTACCATAGTTGAGATAAATACTTTCATTACCGTATTTCTCAATATTTTTACGTAATGATTGTGCAATTTCCGTTAATGCTTCATCCCAAGAAATACGTTTAAATTTACCCTCGCCACGCTTACCTACACGTTTCATCGGATATTTCAAACGATCAGGATTATAAACACGACGGCGCATTGAACGACCGCGTAAACAAGCACGAACTTGATGATCAAGATTATAGGTTTCCGTACCGGTATTATCCGTTTCCACATATAAAATTTGATTATCTTTTACATGCATTCTCAATGGACAACGGCTACCACAGTTTACTGTACAGGTACTCCAAACCACTTTTTCATTTTGTGCTTGCCCAGTAACATTATCTTTTGTTTCGGCTTTAGCAACAAAAGGGAGATATATACCGCCGGATGCCGCTAATGCGGTCATACTTGCCGATGTTCCTTTTAGGAATCCACGTCTTGTAATTGACATATTCACTCCAGAAAAATTAAAAATAACTCAATAAAGGTATAACTTCATTCTATGGTTGTTTTGTAAAGAAGATAAAGTAACTTTACTTTTAAAGGGAATAAAAGCTGATAAGGATCAACAAGTTACGATAGTGATAATGATTTTTATAACGAGATTGATAGAAAGAGATAGAGGGTTAAAACTGGAGCGAACCAGCCATTTATGTAAAAAAACAAGCGGTCAACTTTTTGCAAGTTTCTACAAAAATTTGACCGTTTGTTAATTAAGTTAAACGATTAAACTAACTCTAATCGAGTAGGAATCGAACTTTGTGCGCCCATACGGGTGACGGAAATCGAAGAGGCTTTGTGTGCGAACATTACCGCATCTCGCATTGATTTGCCTTCTAATAAAGCAACCGCCAGTGCGCCGTTAAAGGTATCACCGGCGGCGGTGGTATCCACCGGTGTGACTTTAAAGCCGGCTATGATTTCACCGTTGCCGTTTTCACTTAAAAACGCCCCTTTCGACCCCAACGTAATTAACACGGTTTGAATACCTTTTTGATGAAACACATTCGCCGCTTGTTGGGCAGTTTGTTCATTGACCACTTGAACGCCTGTCAGTAAGGCGGTTTCGGTTTCATTTGGGGTAATCATATCGATATTCACCAAAATGTCGTCCGAGAGCGGTTGTGCCGGTGCCGGATTTAAAATCACTTGGGTGTGATGAGCTTTCGCAATTTTTAGCGCTTTTTCGACCGCTTGTAACGGCGTTTCCAGCTGAACCAGTAGGCAATCCGCACTTTCAATCGTGGCTTGATGTTGTGCCACCATGTTTTCATCTAAATTTGCATTCGCACCGGCGGAAATCACAATGCTGTTTTCGCCTGAATCTGCCACTTGAATCATTGCAATGCCGGTCATTTGATCAGCCACTTCAACAATGTGTTCGGGGTTAATACCGTCCTGCACAAAAGCTTGTTTCATTGCTCGTCCAATATCATCAGCACCGATACAAGCGATAAAATCCACATCAACTAATGATGTATCACGCACACGAGCTGCAGCCACCGCTTGATTAGCCCCTTTGCCACCATAAGCGATGTGATAATTACCGCCTTTCAGCGTTTCGCCCGCTTTCGGGAAATAAGGAACTCGAATAACATGATCCGCATTTACGCTGCCCAACACACAAAGTTTTTTCATAATTACCCCAAACCGACTTCAAACAAACCTAGCGATGCCGGAACCGTCAAAATAACGATTCCGGAGCCAAAATTACTGACTAATTACTTTTAACGGCACTGGAATTTTCGCTTCAACTTTTTCGCCTTTAAGCAATTTATCCGCTGTTTCCACACCTAATTCACCGATTTTATCCGGTTGTTGTGCGATAGTTGCAGCCAGTTTTCCGCCTTTTACCGCTTTTACTGCATCGTCCGTACCGTCAAAGCCGACAACGATAATATCTTTACCAGCCGCTTTAATCGCACGTAATGCACCTAATGCCATTTCGTCATTTTGTGCAAATACCGCTTTTGCCGCACCGTGACTTGCCAGCAAGTTTTCGGTTACGTTTAAACCTTTGGTACGGTCAAAATCCGCCGGTTGGCTAGCCAATACTTCAAATTGGTTTGCCGCTACCGCTTGTTTAAAGCCTTCACCACGTTCTCGAGCCGCTGATGTGCCGGCGATACCCTCTAATTGAATAACCTTAGCATTTTTACCGACTTTCTCCGCGATAAAATCGCCCGCCATTTTACCGCCGGCAACGTTATCAGATGCAATGTGGCTCACCACTTCACCTTTATTCGCACCACGGTCTAAAGTGATTACAGGAATATTTTTCTTATTCGCAATCGCCACCGCATTACCAACCGCTTCCGAATCTGTCGGGTTGATGAGTAATACCTTCGCACCACGCACCGTGAGATCTTCCACGTTCGCTAATTCTTTTGCCGGGTCATTTTGGGAATCTAACACCACTAATTTGTAACCGAGGTCTTTGGCTTTTTTCTCCGCACCTTCTTTTAAGGTAACGAAGAACGGGTTATCCAGCGTAGAAACCGCTAACGCTAATGTGTCTTGTGCCATTGCTTTTGCACCGAATATCAAACCTAATGCAAGAGCTAAAGAAGTTAATTTTTTCATAGGAATATCCTTTTGAGAGTAGGTTACGCTTTTTTACGGCCAAGGAAGTTATCCAAAATAACCGCTGCTAAAATTACTAACGCTTTTGCGACAAGCTGATAGTAAGAGTCAATATCTAATAAATTTAACGCATTGCTGAGGAAGCCGATAATTAACGCACCGATTAAGGTGCCGATAATACGACCTTTACCGCCCATTAAACTGGTTCCGCCGACCACAACCGCCGCAATTGCATCAAGTTCATAACCTGTGCCTGCTGTTGGCTGTGCTGAACCTAAACGAGAGGTGACAATTAAACCTGCAAGTGCCGCTAACACGCCGCTGACCGCAAACACAAACAGTTTGATTTTATTCACGTTGATACCGGAAAGAGCGGTTGCCGATTCGTTACCACCAAGCGCATAAATATAACGACCGATACGGGTTTGAGTCAGAATAAACCAACCGATAGCAAATAAGATAAACATTAACCAAACCGGCACCGGTACACCGAATAACTCACCAGTACCAATCTCGGCAAAGTAATCGGCATTATCAGAAAAACCGGTAGAAATCGGACGACCTTCCATATAAATCATCGTGACGCCACGTAATAACAACATAGTGATTAACGTTGCCATAAATGCCTGTACTTTACCGAAGGCGACTAACGCACCGTTTAATAAACCGATTGCCGCACCGAGTAATAATACCGCTGGAACGACTAAGTAAATCGAGAGTTCTAAACCGATTAAGGTTACCGCTACCGCTCCGGTTAGTGCTAAAATCGAACCGACCGAAAGGTCAATGCCGGCAATTAAAATCACAAACGTCATACCGATTGCGATAATCGCATTTACCGACGTTTGGCGGAGGATATTCAGTAAGTTATCGACACTAAAAAAATTCGGATTTAAAAATGACACTACTGCAATTAATGCGAGTAATGCAATGATCGAACGTTGTTCTATTAGGAATTTTTTTAGATTAAATGCTTTGTTCATATTGATTCCTTTTGCAAAATTCTTGCTAAATTTGACCGCTTAAAAATCTCAACTATTTGCCGATTGCCGCCGCTAATAATTTTTCTTGAGTAGCTTCCATGCGAGAAAACTCACCACGAATAGTACCTTCTCGCATCACAATTATGCGATCGGACATCCCTAATACTTCCGGCATATCACTTGAAACTAAAATAATGCTTAACCCTTCCGCTTTAAATTTATTGATTAGTTGGTAAATTTCTTTTTTCGCCCCAACGTCCACACCTCGAGTCGGCTCATCTAAGATCAACACGTTTGGGCGAGTCATTAAACCTTTGGCAATCGCCACTTTTTGCTGATTACCACCGGATAATTCGCCGATAATCTTATCCGGACTTGGGGTTTTAATATTAAATAGATCGATAAAATCCATCACGGTCATTTTTTCTTTTTCGTGGTTAATGCGTCCCCAATTCGATAAATATTCCAAAGCGGTCAACGACATATTTTCTTTGACCGACATACCTAAAATTAAGCCGTCACCTTTACGGTCTTCCGAAATATAGACAATACCGTTATTTAAGCCGTCTTGGCTGGAGCGGTTATCAATCGTTTTGCCGTCTAATAGCACTTCGCCGGCGGTTTTCGGTAATGCGCCGCACAATACCTTCATCAGCTCGGTACGCCCTGCGCCCATCAAACCGGAAACACCTAAAATTTCGCCTTTATGCAATTCAAACGAAACGTTATTCACACCGCTACCCGATAAGTTTTTCACTGACAAACAAACCTCGCCGATCGGATTATTAATATGTGGATATTGATCTTCTAACTTACGTCCAACCATCATCTCAATTAAACGATCTTCGTTTAAATCCTCCACCGTACTTTCACCGATAAATTGACCGTCACGCAATACGGTTACATCATCACAAATTTGGAAGATCTCTTTTAAACGGTGGGAGATATAAACAATGCCTCGTCCTTCCGCTTTGAGTTCTCGAATTACACTAAACAATGCTTCGGTTTCGGTATCGGTCAGCGCATCGGTCGGTTCGTCCATCACAATCACCTGTGATTCAAAACTTAAGGCTTTGGCAATTTCCACCATTTGTAATTCGCCAATTGATAATTCGTTTGCCGCTTGACGACTGGAATGTTTTACCCCGAGACGCGCCAACAAGCGGTCGGATTCCTCATACATTTTGCGCCAATCAATACCGCCCCAAGCATTGGTAAATTCACGCCCGAGGAAGATATTTTCCGCAATCGACAAGTTACCTAAAATATTTAGTTCTTGATGAATAATGCTTAAACCGGCTTCTTGCGAGGCTTTTGGATTGGCAAAGCTGACTGCTTTACCTAGGTATTCAATCGTACCGGCATCACGCTGATAAATACCGGTCAGAATTTTCATCAGTGTCGATTTGCCCGCGCCGTTCTCGCCCATTAGCGCCATCGCTCTGCCCGCATATACATTTAAACAGGCATTTTTTAACGCTTGCACGCCTGGAAAGGCTTTATCAATTCCACTGATTTTCAACAAGGTTTTCATAGTTTCCTCGCTCTAGAACGGTACGCCCGAGTAAAGAATCACATTAGCATACGGCGAACATTCGCCGGTACGTACCACCGCTTTCGCTTGATTACTACGTTGCTTAAATTCACTGTGCGCGACATATTCAATCTCCATGCGGCGCCCCTGTTTTTGCTCAAGCTCATCGATAATTTCAATTAATTGTTGTTCAATTGCCGGATTAAATTGTTTGATCTCTTCCGCCAATAAAATACGTTCGACAAAGAATTCTGTTAACACCACTTCTAAGGTAGATAAAAAACTTGGCACACCTTTAGTTAGGGCTAAATCAACACATTGTTGTTCAGAAGGAATCGGCAAGCCGGCGTCACAAATGGTTAAGCCGTCCGTATGTCCAAGACTGGCAATCACACCGGAAAGTTGTGCATTTAATACCGCTGTTTTTTTCATATTTCCTCCTTTTAGGTTACTTTTTATTTTATCGAAACGTTTCGATGAATAAAAAATAGAAAAAATCACGAAAAAAAGCAAACGCTTCTTGTCGGATTTGAGAGGTCTATCACAAATTTTTTAAAAAGAACGGCGAACAACTAATTCTGGGGTAAGTTCGATTTCTTGATAGGCTTTATCCGGCTGATGAATACGGGCGATTAACTGTTCCACCGCATTTTTCGCCAAACGGGCTTTAGGTTGATGAATCGTAGAAAGCGGCGGAGCGAGATATTGTGCTAATTCGATATTATCGTAACCGATCACCGCAATATCTTGTGGAATACGCAAACCGGCTTGCCAAGCGGCTTGATATACTCCGATTGCAATGCTATCGCTCATAGCAAAAATCGCTTGAGGGCGAGCGTTTAGCGCTAATAATCGGCTTGCACATTCCAAACCGGCTTGATAATCAAAATGACCTTCAGCAATCCATTCCGGATAAATTTGCAAATTTGCCTCTAAAATAGCCCGCTTATAGCCTTGTAAACGATTTAAAGTGTGGGATTTCGATTGCTCGCCGGTAATTACCGCAATCTCGCTATAGCCGGCATCAATTAACGCTTTTGTCGCAAGATAACCACCTAATTCTGAATTTTCATGCACTTTGTCCGCTTTTAGCGCCTGTTGCCACCAGTCAATCACCACCATCGGTAATTGAATATTTGCCATCACGCCTTCATCTAAATCTTGCGGCTCGGAACACATCAATAATAAGCCGTCCACTTGTTTGCGTAACAAGCGGGCTAAATGTTGTTCCAAATTGGTACTGTTACCGTCAGTATTGACCAAAATTAAATGATAGTTATGTTGCTCACAATAACGTTCAACATGACGCACTACTTCCGCAAAAAATGGGTTACTGCTGGTGGTGACTAACATACCGATTGTGTTGGTTTCTTTTACTTTTAGGCTGCGAGCCACCAATGAAGGCGTATAATTGAGTTCCGCCACCACTTTTTCGATCCGCTGACGAATTTCGTCACTCACAAAACGTGAGTTATTAATCACGTGGGAGACGGTGGAAGTGGAAACGCCCGCAATACGAGCAATATCTTTCATTGTTGCCATAAAATTGCCTTCATTGAGTTTAAATTTTGCTAAAATCTTACCGCTTGTTATTTTGCAAATAAAACATAAAATCATACTTTCCGTTAAAATAGCGACACACTTCACAAAAATTAACCCTATGAGCAAACATAAACGCCCTACTTTACAAGATATTGCCGAACATTTAGGCATTACCAAAATGACGATTAGTCGCTATTTACGCAATCCGGCTTCAGTGGCGGAAGAGACCGGTAAACGAATCGCCGTTGCGATTGAACAATTCGGATATATTCCGAATCGTGCGCCGGATATTCTGTCCAATGCCAAGAGCAAAGCGCTCGGCGTGTTGCTGCCGTCTTTAACCAATCAGGTATTTGCCGATGTGTTAAAAGGGATTGAAAATGTAACCGATGCCGCCGGTTATCAAACCATGCTCGCTCACTATGGCTATAGCGAACAAAAAGAAGAACAGCGTATTGAATCACTCCTTTCTTATCATGTGGACGGATTGATCTTATCGGAAAATCACCACAGTGAGCGTACGCTCAAAATGTTAAGTATCGCAAAAATCCCCGTGATTGAGATTATGGATACCAGTGAAAAAGGGCAACAACAAGCGGTTGGTTTTGACAATATTTTTGCTGCTCAAGCTATGGTTGAAACCATGATCAAACGTGGTTGCCGCCAAGTGGTTTATTTTTCGGCAAGAATGGATAAACGTACTCGTTTAAAAATGCGTGGTTACGAACTCGGCATGCAAAAGCATAAACTAACGCCTTACACTATTGCAACAGAAGAATCCTCTTCATTTACGTTAGGTGCTCGTCAATTACACATTGCGTTAGAAAAATATCCGAATATCGACGGTATTTTCTGCACCAATGACGATTTGGCGATTGGCGCACTGTTCGAATGTCAACGCCTAGGCATTAAAGTGCCGCAACAAATTGCAATTGCAGGCTTTCACGGACACGATATTGGTCAATCGATTACCCCACAATTGGCGAGCGTGATTACCCCTCGATTTGAAATCGGCAAAGTTGCTGCCGAACAATTATTAAGCCGTCTAAATGGCGGTAATATTCAAGATGAAGTCATCAATCTTGGCTATAAAATTCATATTGGAGAAACGATTTAAACGAGAAAAAAGCGGTCAAATTTTGCAAAAAATTGGCAGAAAATGACCACTTGTTCTACTCAACATTCCGTCCTATTTAATCCCGTTCTCTTTATCACTGTGCTTGAATTGCCTGTACGCACAGTTGCACTACATCTTCAAAACTGCCACTAATATCAATCGAAATCACATCTGGTTCGTCCGCTTGCGGAATTTCTAACGTATCAAACTGGCTTTTCAGCATATCGGTTTTCATAAAATGACCTTTACGCTTTTTCATACGCTCTAAAATAAGTTCAAACGAACCGTGCAAATGAATAAATTTTACCTTTTGATTACCTTGACGGATTTGATCTCGATATTTCTTTTTCAACGCCGAACAAACAATAATTCCGATTTCATTTTTTTGTTCTAAGCTAAATGCAGCATCATTAATTCGTTCCAACCACGGGAAACGAGCCTCGTCATTAAGCGGTTGTCCCAGCCCCATCTTGAGGATATTTGCTCTCGGGTGCAGATCATCTCCATCAATCAATTTAATGCCTAAACGACGAGCCACTTCACTGCCTATTGTGGTTTTACCGGTACTTGATACCCCCATTAAAATAAAACTTTGACCTGACTTCATTTGAGCTTCCTCCTATTTACTTCCAACATAACAGATTTTTTTGCTCAATATTACAGGTAACATTAAAAATTGTGACGCATATCTCAAATTTAAAATTAATTCTAACAATCTATTTACATCGCAAACGATTAAATTTATGTTACCAGTAACAATTAAATTCTTCTGTTCGAGGTTCTTATGTTAATTTTCATTATGGCAGTAGCGATCATCGCGCTATTGGTATTGATCATAAAATTCAAAGTACATGCGTTTGTCGCATTGCTGATTGTTAGTTTATTAACCGCACTGGCCGCAGGTATTCCAGTCGATAAAATCCTGCCGACCTTATTAACCGGCTTCGGAAACACACTAGCTTCCGTGGCGTTATTAGTCGGTTTAGGGGCGATGATTGGTCGTTTACTGGAAATTACCGGCGGGGCAAAAGTATTAGCTGATACGCTGATCAATAAATTCGGTGAACAAAAAGCTCCGTTTGCCTTAGGTGTAGCAGCATTACTCTTCGGTTTCCCGATTTTCTTTGATGCCGGCTTAGTGGTGATGTTACCGATTGTATTTAGCGTAGCAAAACAATTCGGCGGTTCGGTAGTACGTTATGCGTTTCCGGTTGCCGGTGCGTTTGCGGTGATGCACGCTTTTCTACCGCCACATCCTGGCCCGGTCGCTTCCGGTGATTTACTTGGTGTGAATATGGGGCTAATGGTGATTGTCGGTTTAATCTGTGCCATTCCAACTTGGTATATTGGTACTTACCTCTTCAGTATGTTTATCAGTAAACGTATCCATGTAGAATTACCGAAAGCATTTTTAAATGCGGCGGCGATCAGCGAAACTTCTGTACAAGTTCCGCCTTCATTTAGACGTGTTCTCTTTATTTTAGTATTACCGATCTTCTTAATTTTATTTGATACCGGCTTAAATGCGTTAAGTGTGGCTAAAGCGATTGACGGTTCTGAACTTTGGGTACAAAGCCTACGTTTAATCGGTAAAACGCCGGTGGCATTATTAATCACTTTATTACTGGCGATTATGTTATTACGTGGCGAACGTAGCTACGAACAAATCGAAAGTTTATGTAATAATGCATTAGGCCCTATTTGTTCGATTATTTTGGTAACCGGTGCGGGCGGTATGTTTGGCGGTGTTTTACGTGCCAGTGGTATCGGCGATGTCTTATCTTCAATGCTCTCGGATACCGGTATGCCGATTATTGTGGCGGCATTTATTATTGCGGTGGCGATGCGTGTCGCACAAGGTTCAGCAACTGTAGCATTAACCACTGCAGCGGCATTAATTGCACCAAGTGTTGCCGCTTCAACCGATTTAAGTCAATTTGACCTTTGCTTTATCGTGATTGCAATTGCTTCCGGTGCGACAGTACTTTCTCACGTGAATGACTCCGGTTTCTGGCTAATGAGCCGCTTCCTAGAAATGGATACCAAAACCACATTAAAAACCTGGACGGCATTAGAAACCTCCATTGGTGTAGTCGGTTTTATCATAGCTCTGATCGGTAGTATTTTGCTTTAAAAATCACAAGCCCTTTGTTGCGATCTGACCCCAAGAAG
>NZ_GL831080.1:0-6914 GCF_000188255.1 Actinobacillus ureae ATCC 25976 | reverse complement strand
GTTGGGTGAATAAACGGTTTTTGTCATTTTGAAGATAAAACTCGATGACTTGTTGTTTGAATAGCGAGTTATATTTAGTCATAAAAAATCTGCACCTTAATCTGTTGGAGGTTTAGTCCAACTTTTGGGGGGCAGATCAATCTGAGGGCTTTGTGTTAACAATACCTACTAAAATTATTTGTTGAGGTTGGCTTTAGACTGAAACGCTCACATTTTCTTTCACACGACAGCTACACGCCAGCACATAGCCTTGTGCAATTTCTTCTTCGGTTAAATCGCCGGTGTGTACCACTTCATATTCCCCACCCGTTACTTTAGTCTTACATAAACCGCATAGACCGGTGCGACAGCCAGCAATCACCGGTTGTTCTTGTGCTTCTAATGCGGCTAATAGGGTCCGACCGGTACTTCTGCAGTGATTTGTTTTGCAGCGTTGATTGTAAGAGTGGTTTTCTTATCCGAACTGATTTCACCGGCTAAGGCGGTATTAAAGAAAGCTTCGGTAAAGAATCGATCTTCGCTTACGCCTAAATCGGTTACGATATTTTTTTAGCGTTGTCATATAGGCTTCGGGGCCGCAGGTCATCACGGTGTAATCGCTCACATTCGGCACGACATTTTTGATAATTTCTGCCGAAATTCGATCGCTTGCAAAGCCTTCTGTTGCTACGACCGAAGCGTTAATCACTAAGTTGAGTTTCGGATATTTAGCTTGTAGCTCTTGCCATTCCGATTTGAAAATTACATCTTCCGGTGAATGTACGGAATGGATAACGGTTAAGTTCACTTCTGGGCGATTTGCTAATAACCAACGAGCCATTGACATAATCGGGGTAACACCGCTGCCTGCACCGACTAATAAGTAATTATCTGCTAATACCTGTTGGCAAGAAAACTCGCCCATTGGGTTGGAGAACCACACTTGGTCGCCGACTTTCAACGTCATTGTTGAGCCAAGTTGAACCGACCCCACCTTCAATTTTACGCACGGTAATCGACACGAAACGGCTTTTGCTTGGGGTGGAAGAAAGCGAATAAGCACGAGTAATATGCGGAGTGTTTTGAATGCTGTCTAACGCATATTGCCCTGATTGGTATGGGTAGAAATCCTGTGCGATAAAGTTAATCGTTTTTACCTTTGGCGCTTCTTGTACGATTGAATAAACCTGTAATTCATTAATACATAAAGGGTTTTTTATTGGTATTTGCCATTTTAATTATTCCTTCTTGTTCTTTTCGGGCGGGCACTGGACCCGCCCCTACAAGCGGTTTAAATTTGCAAAAATTTTGCGAAATTTGACCGCTCTTTTTTAATTAGCCAATTATTTATTGATGATATGACCGAAATCTTGTTCAGGGGTGGTTAAACCGCTTAAACCGAATTTTTCGTGTAATAAATTCATCACGTTGTCGTTTAAGAACGCCGGTTTGCTAGGGCCTGAATAAACATTTTTCACGCCAAGCGCTAACAGCGTTAATAACACGATAATCGCTTTTTGTTCGAACCAAGAAAGCACAATCGAAAGTAGCAATTCGTTTAAGCCAATCCCTAATTTCTGCGAAAGCGTTACCGCTAACATAATCGCTGAATAGGTGTCGTTACATTGACCAGCATCTAATAAGCGAGGTAAGCCGCCATCACCCATATCACTAACAGTACCGAAATCCAATTTGTTGAAACGGTATTTACCGCAACCAAGCGTAAGCACCGCAGTATCTTTCGGTAACGCATAGGCTAAATCCGTATAGTAATGGCGTTCTTCTTTATCGCCATCACAACCACCAATCACAAATACATGGCTTAATTTGCCTGCTTTGACTAAATCAATTACTGCATCCGATGCGTCAATTAAAGTCCTGCGACCGAAGCCTACTGTGATGTAATGTTCTAATTCGGTATATGGGAAGCCTTCACATTCCAACGCTTTTTCGATAACCGGTGCAAAGTTGTGTTTTTCTAAATGCACCACACCCGGCCAGCCTACGATGTTACAAGTGAAGATACGATCGGCATAATCGCCCACATTTGGATCGATTAAACAGTTTGAAGTCATCACGATCGCCCCAGGGAAGCGTGCAAATTCTTTTTGTTGATTCTGCCAGCCTGAACCGTAGTTACCGACTAAATGTTTATATTTTTTCAGTTCCGGATAGCCGTGTGCTGGTAGCATTTCGCCGTGAGTATAAACATTAATACCTTTGCCTTCGGTTTGTTCTAATAATTCTTTTAAGTCTTTTAGATCGTGACCTGAAATCAGGATACATTTGCCTTTCACCGGACGGATATTTACCTTTGCTGGCACAGGATTACCAAAGGTTTCAGTTTCGCCGGCATCTAACATCGCCATTACTTTGAAGTTCATTGCACCGATAGCGAGTGATTTTTCGAGTAATTCGTTTAAATCGCTTGGTTTTGTGCCTAACCAAGCCATAAAGCCGTGGTATTCCACATATAAATCGTTATCGAACTTGCCTAACACGTAAGCGTGTTCTAAATAAGCCGCCGCACCTTTTAAGCCGTAAAGCGCTAATAAACGCACGCCGTGAACTTCTTCACTGATTTCCGCTCGATCAGTATCTAACGCAAATTCTTTAGCCTGTTCGGCAAGTTGATCAATCGAAATGCCTTTGAGTTCAATGTGTGCTAACGGATGGTTAATCGTTGGGTTCGGTTCAAATTTGCTGACCGCCTTAATTAATTCGTTACGGTAAATAATCGCTTGTTGCGCATAGCCAACGATGCGATTTGAATCAAAGTTAACGTTGGTTAAAGTGGCAAAAAAAGCTCGAGGGGCGAAGTTGTCCGCATCGTGGTTGATAATGCCGTGTTCACGCGCTTTTAACGCCCACGCAGATAGACTGTGTAAGCAGACGATTAATAAATCTTGTAAATCTGAGGTTTCCGCCGTTTTACCGCACATACCTTGACCGAAACTACAACCATTTCCCACTGGGGTTACCATAGTTTGTTCACATTGAACACAGTACATAAAATTACTCCAATTTAAATAGTAAAATAAGTAACCTACTAAAATAGTAGGAATTAATGTTCGCAATCATAGCGATAACAAAAATGGAGAAAAAGAAGAAAATTTTGAAAACTGCAAGGAATTTAATCTAGTCGTAGTTCTCTACTTAAAATAGGTTATTTTTATTGCAAATTATTCCTAATTTTATTGGTAAAGTTTTCGTGGTTTTTGACCGCTTGTTTTGATTCTAAGCGGCATATGATAAACTTTTAATCGATACTGTATTTTGCATCGGAAATGATCATGTAATTTAAACGTATTGTGGCGATCAGAATTGGTCGCCTTTTATCTTCTATTTGTTAGAAAGCATTTTATGAAACCGATTTATCATATTTTAGGTTCAGATATTCCGCACCATAATCATACGGTGTTGAGCTTTTTCCAGAATGAACTGTTACCTCAATTAAATGGTCAACAGCATTTCTTTTATGTTGTGGCGGATCAGTCGTTACAGATAGCCTATCCGGATCTCGCTCTTTCTTGTTTCGATACGAAAAAAAGTATTGCTCAAGCGGTGGTAAGTACAGCTCACTTAGATAAGCAGGCACAATTTATTTTACATGGTCAGTATAATTTTCCGCTTTGGTTTGCCATTTTATCTGGAAATTTACCCGCTTCTCGTTGCTATTGGCATATTTGGGGAGCGGATTTATATGAAGACTCAAAAGCGTGGAAATTTAAACTGATGTATCCCATTCGCCGTATGGCACAAAATAAGTTGCCGGTGTTATGGGGAACGAAAGGAGATTTGGCTTTTGCACATCAAAAGTTGCAACGTGAGCCTACACAAGACAGCGTATTATATTTTCCGACCAAGATGGCAAATCTTCAGCCTCGAGAAATTACGCCAAATCATTCGTCATTAACCATTTTATTAGGCAATTCCGGTGATCGATCGAATCGCCATTTAGATGCATTGGTACAGCTTAAGCAGCAGTTAGGTGATCAGGTTCGCATTATTATTCCGATGGGCTATCCGGCGAACAACCTGCACTATATCGAGCAGGTAAGGCAACAAGCGGTCAAATTATTTCCGGAAAATGCAATTGAAATTCTAACGGAGCAATTGAATTTTGAAGATTATTTGGCGCTATTAGCAAAATGTGATGTGGGCTATTTTAACTTTGAACGCCAACAGGGTATCGGGGCCATCTGTTTACTGACGCAGCTAAATATCCCTACGATTTTATGTCGTAACAATCCTTTTTCGCTGGATATGCAAGCGGAGAATGTTCCTTTTCTCTATAGTGAAGAGGTAACTCCAGCCAAGCTCGCACAAGCTCAACAGCAATTGGCAAATTTAGATAAAAATACGATTGGTTTTTTTGCGCCGAATTATCGTACGCAATGGTTAGTGCTTTTAACACAGGTAAGTGAAAAATAATATGATCATGGAATATGCTTTACTCGGTGGATTTTATATTTTATCGGCATGGTTGATCCTGTCACTGTGTTATATGGCTTATCAGCGCAAGCCTTTTTCTTTCCACTTATTATTTAGTGTGATTTATTTTGTGACTTTTTATTTAGGTTTTCCGTTATCGCTAACATTATCCCTTGGGTTTGATGTTGAGCTACAAAGTACGGATAACTTGTTGCTCACTTTATTTAGTGCTTTATCCGGTTATCTCATCTATTACGCTATCTATCACTCTTCATTATTATCAAGAGTGGATACAAGACAACAAGCGGTCGAATTTCCACAGAAATTTGCAAAATTTGAAGCAAAAGTGACCGCTTACCTATTAGCTGGCGTTGCGACTGCGAGCTTGGTGGCGTTTATTGCAATGAATGGGCTGTTGCTATTTAAACTTACGCAATATAACCAAATCTTTTCCGCTGCGGTAAGCGGCGTGGCTTTAAAACGCTTCTTCTATTTCTTTATTCCTGCGCTACTGATTATGTTTTTCCTATCTAACAATAAAAAAGCGTGGGTTACTTTTCTGATCTGTGGTGTGGCATTTGGAGTACTCACTTATTTAGCAGTGGGCGGAACCAGAGCTAATATAGCATTGGCATTTGTGTTGTTCTTGTTTATTGGTCTTTATAAACGCTACCTTAGCTTTAAATGGTTAGTGATGGCAGGAGTCGCGATGATCGGTGCAATGTTTGTATTAGCTCTGGTACGTTACGGCTTGAATGTTAGCGGTAAAGAAGCATTATTTACTTTCTTATATTTAACACGCGACACCTTCTCACCGTGGGAAAACGTTGCCTTAATTTTAGATCAACCGATGGAACATCAGGGATTGATGCCGATAGTGCGAGATTTTTATGTATATATTCCTAAATGGCTATGGTTGGACAGACCGGACTATGTTTTAAATACGGCAAATTATTTTACGTGGGAAATATTAGGTAATTTTTCCGGATTAGCCATTTCGCCGACGCTCTTAGGCTCTTTCTATATTATGGGGGGCTTTCCGATGATCGCTTTAGGTATGGCATTTATTGGCTTACTTATTAAAGCTTTCGATAGATTACTGGATTATGGCATAACAGATTCTCAATGCAGCAAAGCTGCAATTATTCAGGCTTATTGCTTTGCCAATGTATTCAATATCATTGTGTTAGTTAGAGAAGGGAGCGATGCTTTCTTTTCTCGATTCGGTTTTTTCAGTGTGACTTTTGCGTTATGTTGGGGAATCGCTTATCTGGTTAGTTCGCTTGCTAACAACATTAAACATATAAAAGAAGGTTAATATGATACAAAGCGTCACAATAAGAAGTATTGAATTACTGGCAGTAAAAGACAAAATGACCTTTGTAGAGTTTTTAATGAACCAGCAAGCGGTCAAAACTGGCAAATTAATTGCAATTAATGCAGAAAAACTCATTATCAGCGAACAGCAACCAGAGATTCGCATACTGCTGGATAATGCAGAGTACAAATATGCGGACGGTATTAGTATTGTTCGTTCCATTAAAAAGAAATATCCGAATATACAAGAAATCGAAAGAGTTGCCGGCGCCGATTTATGGGAAGTGCTAATGCAGAAAGCCGGCGAGTTAGCGGTTCCGGTATTTTTAGTGGGAAGCACAGCGGATACATTGGCAAAAGTACAGCAAAAATTAACCGCTTGGAATGTCAATATTGTCGGGTCACAAGACGGCTACTTTAAAGCGGAAGATGAAGATGCACTAATTGAACGAATTCATCAGAGAGGGGCAAAGTTTGTGAGTGTCGCAATGGGTTCACCGAAACAAGAACTTTTTATGCAAAAAGCTCAACAAGCCCATCCTGATTGCTTATATATGGGTGTAGGCGGAACTTATGACGTATTTACCGGTAAAGTTAAACGTGCACCTAAACTTTGGCAAGATCTTGGCTTAGAATGGTTGTATCGTTTATTAAGCCAACCGACACGTTGGCAACGTCAATTAAATTTACTTCGCTTTGCATATTACTACTACACAAAACAGCTATAAAAAGCAGCAAAATTGACAATTATTATTCATTTTGAATAAATTAAAAGCAGGCAAACATGTTTTTGTAACTTTTTTTAAAAAAAGTGCTAGACAAGGTAAGGTGAAATCTATAATATACGCCTCCGTTGCGACGCACTAAACAAAACGATAAAAATCGTAAGCGTTCGTAGCTCAGTTGGATAGAGCGTTGGCCTCCGGAGCCAAAGGTCGCAAGTTCGAATCTTGTCGAGCGCGCCAGTGGTCAAAAGCAATATTCAATCGGCAATGGTGGCTATAGCTCAGTTGGTAGAGCCCCGGATTGTGATTCCGGTTGTCGTGAGTTCGAGTCTCATTAGCCACCCCATTTAAAACATACTCTTATGAGTAACTGACGGCGAGTAGCGCAGCTTGGTAGCGCAACTGGTTTGGGACCAGTGGGTCGTAGGTTCAAATCCTATCTCGCCGACCACTTTATTT